>CAVYCN010000003.1:0-457575 GCA_963767005.1 uncultured Actinomycetes bacterium | reverse complement strand
GCTCGCATTTCTGCCTGCGCATGGCCCCGCCGCCGACAGCAGCCGACTTCAGTCTGGACTCAGGCCCCTGTTTCGAGTCCTCGACTGCGGGCTATTGATGCCTCGTTCCGGGCTTGTCTCGGCCCGGTCCGGCTCGGGGCCGCGGACCCTGACTCGCGCCAGTCTGCCGGACGGCGACCAGACTCCCGCGAGACCAAGCGGCCTGCCCTTGTCCGTTGCCCGTACGGCCTTAGCGGACCATCACCTTGACCACCGGCGTGAAGGCGACGAAACCTCCGTTCAGGCCGGGGTAGCGCACCACGTACCACGTCGGGCGCGACGGGCGCAGCAGCGGGCTGACGAAGCGACCGCTCGGCGTTGACGTGGAGGTTGGCGACCTTGGTCCAGCCATGGGCTTTCCGCGTGTGCCGGTCGATCGGCCCGATGATGGCACATCGAAGAGAGTCGCGTTCCTGCCGTCGATGTGACCGCGCAGACTGATGCCCTGTCCCTGCACGATGGTGCTGTGCGACGCAGAGAAGGTGCAGACCTCGTACCAGTCGTAGAGCCAGAGCAGGCTTTGGGTGTCGTCGCTGCGCTGGGCGTTGATCTCGTAGACGTTGCCGACCGGGGCGTTTGCCGGAATGTGCAGAGCGACCGTGCGGGTCTTCTGCAGACCGGTCGAGGTCAGCACCTGCGGGAAGATCTGGTCACTCGAGAAGCTGGACGACCACGAGTTGCCTGTAAACGAGATCTGCTGGCCGGCGGGCAGGTTGGAGACCGCGTACCTCACGGTGCTTCCCGGCCGGCCCGAGTGACGACACTTCGGACCCGTGAGGTGGCCACGCACGGCCGAGTGCCAGTCAAAGGACAGCGAAGTGGCGGCGACGGTCCCCGGGCTGACCGGCACGGGGGCATGCCCGGGGCTCACCCACTGGCACTCGGCCGTCACCGTGCCGTTCGCGCTCGGGAACGACGCGCTGGCGCTGTCGAAGTCGGGCGCCATGGTGTCGGCGACGCCGCTGCCGTCAGTGAGAGCGACCGACGACTCGATGTCCGAGTAGAGCGCATCGCCGACGCTCATGTCGGCCGGTTGGCCAGCAGGGGCGTTCGTGACGGTGACGTTCACGTGCCCCGGGCGGATCGCGTAGGTGCCCGTGGTTGCGAAGTCGAGGTGATACAGGGTCAGGATCTGCAGACTGGAGCCGGCGTTGCCACCGGCCATCAGGGTGTCGTGCGTCGGGTCAGACGCCAGGCCTGCAAACGAAAACGAGCCGTCGGCCGCGGTCGTGGTATCTCCCGCGTCGTGGTAGCGGACATGGGGCGCATACCACGAGTAGCCGTCGGGGTCCCACCAGCCGCACGAGATGGAGCAGTTGGCTAGCGGCGTGCCGTCGAAGTCCTCCAGCGTGCCGCTGACGGGGTAGGTCTGCGCGCCTGCCTGGGCGAGCGGAGCCGCAGGCAGCGACGTCAAAGGGCACAGCAGGCGCGGCACGTCGAGGTGGCGGGGTGACGATGCGACGGCCGTTGAAGCGCAAGCCAGCGCTGCGGCCGTCAAGCAGACTACGATTGCAGCGAGTCGTTTCATGAGCCCCCCTGGCTGGTGACCGGCGATGGTCGGATTTCACCATCATAGTACTCTCAGGAGAATCCAGGGAGGCAGTCAGGCGCAAGGTCGGTTCCAACCCTGGTGCCCGGCGCCGGAGCAGAATGCCGGCTCACCCCTCCTTGTCCTCAGCTTGACCAGTGCGGAGGGGGCTGTCCCGAGCTTGTTTCTCGGGGGGGCACCTGACAGGCGATCACGGCCCACCTTCCTGCCGCACAGGGCGTTATCGCCGACAGCCGGCCGACCAGTAGTACCAGCAAGCGGCCACCTCGTCCCGCGCACCTTAGATCTGCGTGCTACCGCATCTTGCTCATCGTCCGACGCTATGATGACCGTCTCCTTAGGATGCGCGCGGAGGTTCGCGATGGTCGCAGAGTTTTCCGAGCACGTGGGCGGCGGGCTGGACGCCCTGGTCGTTCCCGGCGTCGCAGGCCAGGCCTCGGCCCCAGGGACCGAGTATCGCGTCTCCACCGCCGAGCTTGTGGAGGCGCTGCGCCGCGCCGGTCTCACGGTGGGCTACACCGACGGTGGCCCGGCGGGGAATGCGGCCCTCTCCCTGCCGCCTGTGCTGTTCAGCGAAGAGGCCTTCGTTTCGGCGGGCGCCGAGGCCATCGCGCAGCTCATCAGCCAGGACCTGAGCATCGCGCAGCTCGCTGCCGACGCTCTGCAGGTGGAGCTCGCCTACGAGCGCCCCGATGGCGAGCGCAAGGTCTTTGCATCGAGCGGCCCGGTCGCCGAGCTGCTCGAGCGCCTCGCCGTCTTTGCCGCCGAGGCCGCCGGAAACTAGCAGGTGTGCGCGAGCGGCGCAGAAGCGCTGGTCGTGGGGCTACGGCGGCGGCCCAGGCAGAGGCTCCGGTTGCTCAGGTAGGATGCCTATCGTGGCAATGGGACCTGTGGGCCGGAAGCTTGCCGGGTGGCGCTCCGGCGAATCACTCATCGGATTGGGATCAGAACGAGGCAGGCTCGACCCCAAGGGGCGGGCTTCCAGCCCCGCTGGTGCAGAAGCCGCCGGTCGATTGAGGAGGGACAAGCGTGGAGCTGCTGCTTGCCGTGGTGGGCGCCGTGATCGTGGTGGCCGTGGTCGTGCTCGGCGCCTGGCTCGACCTACGCCACACGCGCTCCCCAAGCGACAGCCCGTCGCGCCGACGCCGGGAGAGCTAGAAGACGCCTCTCGTTCAAAGACCCCCGATGCGCCTCACCGGCCAGTAGGTGAAGAAGGCCTGACCGATGACCGCGCTCCTCGGCACAGTGCCCCAGTAGCGACTGTCGTCTGAATCGGCGCGGTTGTCGCCCATCACGAAGTAGTGGCCGGCAGGCACGCGATAGGGCTGGGCAAGCGACCAGGGCGCGCTCGGATCATCGGTCAATGAGGAAGGGGCGGGCTGGGTCGGTTCCACGACGCCGTCGAACCTGTCGACGAAGGAGTCGCTGGCTTGCACGCCGTTGACGTAGAGTTGCCCGCCGTGTAGCGCCAATAGGTCGCCGGGCAGGCCCACGACCCGCTTGACGAGCACCGCGTTGCCAAGCGCAGCACAGCGAAAGACGATGATGTCGCCCCGGCGGACGGGCCGGAAGTGGTAGATCAGGCGGTCGACTAGCACGCGCTGACGGGGCACCAGGGTGTTGGCCATTGAGTCCGTGGGGATGAGGTAGGGCTTGACCACGTAGGCTTGCAGAGCAAACGCCACGGCGATGGCGACCAGGGCCGTGAGGCCCCAGTCGAACAGGGTGCGAGTGGGGCCGCTTTGGGGGCGGATTCTCTTCAGCACTGCAGGAATAGCCATCCCAGCCGCTGTCGGCAACGGTAGGTCAAGGGGCGACGGTCCGGACCACGGCCGAGCGCCTGGCGTCGCTGACCTCGACTGTAGCACACGAGACACATCACCGCCGGACACGTACGCCTGGCATTAGCGCTGCTCAGATCGACCGGGCCGACCCCAAGCCGCCGGCAAGGTCGTCAATCCAGCCCGCTCAGCTGGACCGGACGGCACCCAGCAGGCGAAGCGCCGCCGCGCATGCCAGACGGCGACCGCCACCCTACCCTCTGCGTCCCCGGCCGTGTGTGCTTACTTCTTGCGCACGACGACGCTCACGGCCTTGCTCGTGAAGGTGTAGCCGGCAACCGTGTAGCGGGCGACGAAGCGCCACAGGCCGCCGCGGTGGGAGCTCCAGGTGCAACGGAAGACTCCAGAGCCGGTCAGCGTGAGGCGACGCAGGATGATGAGCCGGCCGGAGAGCCGCCGGCAGATGCAGACTTTCCTGGCTCCGGCAAGCGAGTGCCTCACCGTGCCGCGGATCGAGACGAGCGCGCCGGCGGTGACCACACGACGGGAGGCTGCCAGTTTGAGGAGGGGAGCCGCGCGCACACTGTCCGTCCCGCTGCCGGCGACGTTGTGACCGACGCTGTTGGTGGCCGTCACCTGGCAAGAGAGCTTCTGGCCGCAGTCGGCGCGCCGTACCAGGTAGCTGTCGTTAACGGCGCCGGCGAGGACCTGGCCGTTGCGCAGCCACTGATAGGCGTAGGTGGCACTCGGGCTTGCCTCCCAGGTGCCGCTCGTACAGGAGAGCGTGTCGCCCAGCGCCGGCGTCCCGGAGATCTGCGGAGCAATTGTGATCCGGGGCGCCAAGGGGACGTCCACGCTGTTGCTGGCGGCGATTGCCGAGCCGCCGTCGTTTGTGGCCGTGACCTGACAGGAGAGGGTGTGGCCGCAGTCGCCTTCTTGCACCTGGTAGTCGGCGCTGGTCGCCTCGCTGATCGCCTCGCCGTCGCGCAACCACTGGTAGGTATACGTCGGTACAGGTTGGCCGCTCCAGGTGCCGCTTGAGCAGGAGAGGGTCTGGCCCGGGGCGGCGGTGCCGCTCACCGCGGGCAGGACCGCGTTCATCGGGCCGATCACGGCGCCCGGATCGGGCTGCATGACGGCATCGATGGCGGAGGTGGTGCGACCGCCGCTCACCGTGATGACGGCGGCCCCCGACTGATCGGCCTGACCGTCGTACCATTGCGAGGCGTAGTTGTCAGCGAAGTCGATGAACTCGACGTTGTAGGAACCGGGCGCCAGCCCGCCGATCGTGTAGGTGCCGTCGACGCCAGCGGGGGCGTTGGCGAAGTAACCGCCGGCGCCGTCCACGTAGACACAGGCCCAGACGGTGGTCAGCGGGATGCCGTTGGGGTCGGTCACGGTACCGCTGATCTTGCCGGCGATCTGCAGGGCTGCGTCGATGTCGCTCGTGGTGCTGCCGGCCGTCACTGTCACATAGTCCATCGAGCCGGAGCCGAGATTGTGGTCGTTGTAGATCTGCGATGCGTAGGTGCCGGTCGCATCGTAGAACTCGACCCAGTAGGAGCCGGCTGCGAGATTGTCGATCGTGTAGGTGCCGTCTGAGGCCGACGAGGCGGTACCAGTGGCCGGCCCGCCCGAGTAGCCTTGGGGGTAGACGCTCACGCTGATGCCGACCAGCGTGTCGCCGGATTGGTCTTTGACCGTGCCGCTAATGCTGCCCGTGGTCGCCGCACGAGCCACACCGGCCGAGAACGTAAACAGGGCCGCGGCCAGGAGAGTGGCGGTGAGAAGAAGGCACAGACGGAACCATCCTCTGTCTGAACGGTGAGACGCGTGGCCCATGCTGCGCTCCTTTCCTGCGTTGACCGTGGCACGGGGAGGACCGAGAGTGCTCGTCACAGGAGACGGCCCACCGAGAAGCAGCTCAAGGCTGTATCGGCAGTCTTTGATACGTGCGGTCGCTTTCCTTTCGGGGCCGGTCGGTCGGCAGGCATTGGCCGACTGCCGCGTACGGAACGATCGCATGCCGCACGGGCAGGGAGGCATCGAGCGGGGAGGGTGTTCGCTTTCGGGGCGGTCGCTATCCCCCCAGGCGGTCGGTCCCAGAAAGCGTCGGGACTCTGACTCCTGACATCCAGACGAGTGCAGACCAAGGGGTCTGGGGGCCACCGCACATCACACGTCATCATGAGCGCAGGGCGAACCTGCTGCACATGGCTCCCCTTGCCGGCTGAGCGCCGACGTGACCGGGGAGCACCAATCAGGTGCGCCGCTCGCCGGACGCCGGTGCTTTCGGTGCTCCACCGGCGTTGCTAGCCGCGCCCTCCAGAGCGAAGCTCGCCGCGCTACAAACAGACGCGCGTCAAGGGGTACAGCATGCGCGGACACATCCGCCGCCGAGGCGAGCACAGCTTCGAGTACATCGTCGATGTCGGCTCAGCGACGGCGCAGCGCTGCCAGCTCTGCAAGCGGCGCTTCTGGGTGGAGCGCATGCCCAAGGAGTCCTGTCCGCGGTGCGGTGGTCGGCTCACTGAGACCGAGGAGCGCCGTCGCGCGATCAAGGGCGGCTACGCCACGCGTCGGGAGTGCGAGGCCGCCCTCGCCAAGGTGCTGGCGGCCCTCGAGACCCAGAGCTTCACGGCGCCCACCAAGGTGACGCTCAAGCAGTTCCTCTTGGGCGAGTGGCTGCCCACGGTTAAGGGCAGCCTGCGACCAACCACCTACTCCTCGTATGCCATGCTGACCAGAGAGCACATTCTGCCGCGCCTCGGCGCCCTGCAGCTACAGAAGCTCACTCCGGGCGCGATCAACGCCCTCTACGCCCATCTCTCAGAACACGGTCGCGTCCACGGCGGCGGTCCCCTGTCGGCCTCCTCGGTGCGCCGCGTGCACGCCGTTTTGCACAAGGCCTGCCGCGACGCCGTGCGCTGGGGACGGCTTTCGACCAACCCGGCGGCCTGCGCCGACCCGCCGAGGGCCACAGGCGATGAGCACGAGAAGCTGCGCGTCTGGAACACCGAGCAGCTCGGTGCCTTCCTCGCCGCAGTGGAGCACGACCGTCTCTTCGCCCTCTGGCGTCTGCTGGCGGCGACCGGCATGCGCAGGGGAGAGACCCCGGCCTTTCCTGGGAGGACCTCGACATGGAGGCCGGCGCTGTGACCATCCGTCGCACCTGGATTCCGGTCGACGGCGTGGCCCAGTTCTCCGAACCGAAGAGCCGTCGCAGCCGGCGCACGATCGCCCTCGATTCCGCGACACTCGAGGCTCTGCGGCTCCACGCCGCCCGCCAGGCCGACGAGCAAAGGCACTGGCGCGGAGGTCTGGCCGAGACGGATCTCGTCTTCGCTCGGTCCGACGGCCGGCCCCTGGTGCCCTGGATGGTGAGCAAGGCCTTCCGCGAACACAGCCGAGCAGCGATGTTGCCGACAATCCCCCTGCATGGCCTTAGGCACAGCTACGCCACCCTGGCCCTGTCGAGCGGCGTCAACCCCAGGATCGTCTCGGCCAGGCTGGGCCATTCCACCGTGGCCCTCACCTTGGACGTCTACTCCCACGTCCTGCCCCAAGCCGACCGCGAGGCGGCCCAGCGCATCGCGGCGCTCCTTCCCGGCTCACCCTAGCCGGACGCTGCCCTGGCGTCTCGTGTCCTTTGGGGACGGGCTCTCAATCGGCTTGCTGCGCCGCGAGGCTCTCGACGCGGTCGCAGGGCTCCGGCCGATACAAAGGGCTACGACCGGCGTCTAACGGACGCTCACAGAAGCGCAACTTCGCCCTGTGCTGGGCACAAGCGCCGACCTTGGGGGTGCCACCGTGGACCGTTCGGTTCGACTCGCGACACTCGTCGCGGTTCTTCTCGCCATCGCTGCCTGCGCGGCGCTCGCGCTGCCGGCGCAGGTCTTCGCCGACACCTTGCCCGCAAGCGGCACCGCCGCCGCGTCACTTCCGCCTATCTTCACCGTGCTGCCCGGCGTGCCGCTGGCGGCCGGCAGGAGCGGGCCCATGGCGGTCGGCGACTTCAACGGCGACGGCCGCAGCGACCTCGCGATCGCCCTGGGGTCGAAGGTCGTGGTCCGCTTCGGCACGAAGGGCGGCAGCCTCGGCACCGAGCACGTCATCGGCCTGCCCGGCTGGTCGGAAGCCTACGTTCACGCGATCGTCGCCGCCAAGCTCGACCGCGGCGGTCGGCCCGACCTCGTCGTGCTGGCGAGTCTCCTCGTGAAGGGCCGGTTCCACGTGGAGGTCGCGGTGCTTCTCAACACGGGCCATGGCGGCTTCCGCCTGGCCCACCGCTACGACCTCGGCTCGTTCGCCCTCGGTGGCTTCCCCTCGGCACTGGCGGTGCGCGACCTAAACGGTGACCACCGCCCCGACATCCTGGCGGCGGCCGGCACCAAGCTCGTCGTGCTGCTCGGCGATGGCCACGGCGCCTTCGGCCGTGAGCGGATATCCAACGCCGACGGTCAGGACAAGGACGGAAACCTGGGCCCCCTGACCACGCTGGCCTTGGCCGACATCAACGGCGACGGCAGGATCGATGTGGTCGCCGGCGGCTATGTCAGCCAGAACAACCCTGATGGTCTGCTCTGCGTCGCCCTGGGCCGCGGCAACGGCACGTTCCGCTCGGTGAGCACGACAGACAGCGGCGAGCTGCTGCCCGACAGGGTGGTGTTGGCTGACCTGGCCCACGACGGCACGCAGGACCTGATCGCCCAGTACGAGGCCGACGGGGTCGACTACGGCGGCCCGGACTACACCGTGCTGACCGTCTCGCGGAGCAACGGCCACGGTGGGTTTGCCAAACTGGCCGACTACGACCTGCTGCCGCAGGCCGACAACCCGCCGCTGGCGGCCGCAGACTTCAACCGCGACGGCAACCTCGACCTGGCGATCGGCGCCCCCGGTGGCCTTGAGGTGATGCTCGGCGACGGCGACGGCAGCTTCCAGGCGCCGCTTACGTTCAGCGGACCGTTCAGCGCGCCGCAGGCATTCGTCTCGGGCGACTTCAACGGCGACGGCAAGCCTGATGTGCTCGTCCAGTCCGGGGCCGCGACCGGCGTGATGTTCCTGAACGGCGGCACCGCGGGGTAGCTCCGCGTCCGCGCCCGTCAACGTCGTGGGCCGACCGCGGCCGGCGCGGCGTGCATGGCGGTGCTCCCGCCGACCGTTCCTGGCTTGTTCGCATCTCCGCTTTCATCTGAGGGGGCGACCGGATACCGTGGTCGACGTGGAGCAGACAAGAACATCGCTTGCAGAGGTGGCGGTGGGCCGCCTCGCGTGCTCGGCCTCCGCTCGGCCACGCGTCGGGAGAAGACCGTGAGGACGCTGCAGGTGTCGGTGACGGAGCGCGGTCTTGCTGCCGTTGCGCGCCCGATTCGCAGCGAAACGCGACCAGATGGTGTCAGTTGGCGTCCAAAAGGGCCGTTATGCTGCAGAGAAATCGCCCTTCAGCGCCCCTTCGGCGAGCCAAAAGCCCTGCATCTTGACCACTTCGCTGGTCGGCAGGGGGTCGATTTACTGCACTATATTGCAGCATAACCGTCGGCATCGCGTCGGCAGGCGCCGTCGCAGGTCTGGAGTCAGCAGCAAGAAGCGCTGCGTAGAGGCGCTTTCTGGTGGGCCGCCTGGGACTCGAACCCAGGACTCCCTGATTAAAAGTCAGGTGCTCTACCAACTGAGCTAGCGGCCCGAGTCCGGGGATTGTATCACCGGCGCAGCGGCGAGCGTCGGCTGCGTGTGCGGGCGCGCCGGACGCCCGGGTCGTCGACGACACGCCGGACGCCCGGCCGCGTCGACTCGGCGCTGTGACAGGCCCTACCAGGGGCGCGGGTCGCCCGGCAGCAGCGAGTAGACGGCGTAGTCGCCGACGTCGCCCGGGCGGCCGTGATCGCGGCGCCGCACGCCCTCGTAGGTGAAGCCCAGCTTTTCGGCTACGCCGCGCGACGCGCGGTTGCGCATGTCGGCCAGGATCTGCACACGGCCCAGCCCTATCACGTCGAGCGCCCACTGGGCGACGAGGCGCGCCGCCGCCGTGGCGACGCCCCGGCGGCGCGCCCACGGTGCCACGTGATAGCCGATCTCGGCCACGGCGGCCCACATCTCGTCGCCGTGCAGGCCGACGCCCCCCAGCAGCCGGTCGCTGGCGGCGTCGGCGATGCACAGCAGGGCGGCGCCGCGCTGCTGCCAGGCGGTCGCGGCGCGCGCCTGGAACTCGCGCGCGTCGGCGTCGGTGTAGGGCGTGGGCAGCACCGGGAGCCAGCGCTGCGTCTCGGGATCGCTGCAGGCGCGCACCATGTCGGGCACATCAGCGTCGCGGTAGGGCCGCAGGGTGATGGCACCGTCGCCGAGGGGCGGCGGGGCGACGGGCAGCGCCGGCGCGACGGCGGGGTAGTCGGTGCGGGCGGCGGCGAGGGCCGGTAGGAGCGCCTCGTCGGGTAGTGCGGCCGCCGGCCGGCCCTCGCCGCCGCCCGCACCCGCGCGCCACGCGTCGTCGAGCAGCGAGTAGAGCACGCAGTCGGTGCGCCTGCCGTCGAGCGGCCGGTCGCTGCGTAGCAGCGCCTCGGGGCGAAAGCCGAGACCGCGGGCGACGCGCCGAGAGGGGTCGTTGCCGACCATGGTGCCGATCGCCAGGCGGTGCAGGCCGAGCGACGCGAACGCCCAGTCCGTCATGAGCCCCACGCCGGCGCGCGCCAGACCGCGACCGCGAGCGTCGGGCACGACCCAGTAGCCCAGGTCGGCCTTCGCATCCTCGGCCAGGCCGCTCAGCAGGCCGACGGCGCCGACCACGCGGTCGTCGGCTCCGCTGGCCAGCGCCAGGTGGAGCCAGCCGTCCTCGGACCAGGCCCGTGGCGCGTCGGCGATGAAGTCGCGAGCGAGGGCGACCGTGTAGCCGGCCGGCATCATGCAGAAGCGGGCGATGTCGGGGTCGGCGCAGGCCGCCGCCATGACCGGCGCCTCGGTGGTCCGCCAGGGGCGCAGGCGCAGGGCGTCGTCGCCGAGGACGACGCGGTCGTAGGCCGGCCGCCCGGTCTGGCGTGCGCCGTCGCCGGACGCCGGGTTCACCTGGCGCCGCTAATGAAGGAAGTGGCGGCGGCGCGAGAAGACCATCGCCGCGCCTCGTTCGTCGCAGAGCCTCACCGCGAGGTCGTCGCGCTTGGAGCCGCCCGGCTGCATGAAGGCGGTGATGCCGTTGTCGATGGCGAGCTCGACGGCGTCGGGGAAGGGGAAGAACGCGTCGGAGCCGATCACCGCGCCCTTGAGGTCGCCGTGCGCCTTCTCGAGGGCGATGCGCGTCGAGTCGACGCGGCTCATCTGGCCGGCGCCGACGCCCAGAGTGGCGAGGTCCTTGGCGATGACGATGGCGTTCGACTTGACGTGCTTGGCCACCCTGCTCGCGAAGATGAGGTCGCCCCACTCGGCCTCGGTCGGGTGACGCTCGCTCACGACCTCCATGGACTCGCGGTCCTCGAGGTCGGCGTCGCGGTCCTGCACGAGCACGCCGCCCAGCACGCGCTTGTAGTCCATCTCGCCGGGGTTGTTCTTGCGGCGCTCGTTGTCGACCAGGATGCGGATGTCGGCCTTGCGGGCGAGCAGCTCGAGGGCGTCGTCGTCGTAGGACGGCGCGAAGACGACCTCGACGAACAGCTCGGACATGCGCTGCGCGGTGGCCAGGTCGACCGGGCGGTTGACCGCGATCACGGAGCCAAAGGCCGACACCGGGTCGCAGGCGAGCGCCTTGACGTAGGCGCGCTCGAGCGTCTCGGCGAGCGCCGAGCCGCAGGGGTTGTTGTGCTTGATGATGACGCAGGCCGGCAGGGCGAACTCGCTGGCGAGGGCGCGCGCGGCGTGCAGGTCGTAGAGGTTGTTGAACGAGAGCTTCTTGCCGTGGAGCTGGGTGACGCGCGACAGCAGGTGGCGGCGCGCGCCGCTTTCGGCGTAGTAGGCCGCCCGCTGGTGCGGGTTCTCGCCGTAGGACAGCTCCATGACCTTCTCGTAGTCGCGCAGGATGTGACTCGGAAAGTCGCCCTCGGTCTCGGAGAACCAGTTGGCGATGACGAAGTCGTAGTGCGCCGTCTTGTGAAAGGCCTTCGTGGCGAGGTGGCGGCAGGTGAGGGGCGAGAGCTCGCCGCCGCTTGCCTTGAGCTCGTCGAGGATGGCGGCGTAGTCGTCGGGCTCGGTCACGACCGCGACGCTCTCGTGGTTCTTGGCGGCGGCCCGGATCATGCTGGGGCCGCCGATGTCGATCATCTCGATCACCGCCGCTTCGTCGGCGCCGCGCTGGGCCGCGACCTCTTCGAACGGGTAGAGGCTGACCACGACCATGTCGATGGGCTGGATGTCGTGCTCGGCGAGGGTACGCATGTGGTCGGGGTCGTCGCGCCGGGCGAGGATGCCGGCGTGGATGCGCGGGTGCATGGTCTTGACGCGCCCGCCGAGCATCTCGGGAAACTGCGTGACGTCGGCGACCTCGGTGACCGGGATACCCTGGTCGGCCAGCAGGCGGGCGGTGCCCCCGGTCGAGACGATCTCGACGCCCATGTCGGCCAGCGCGCGTGCGAACTCTTGGAGACCGGCTTTGTTGAAGACGGAGAGAAGAGCTCGTTTAACCTTCACGTATCGACTCCTTGCTCGTTCGTCGCTCCCGACAGTCTATAGGGCGCCGCCTCGCAAGTGAACGGCCTGCTGGCGAAAGCGCCGTACGACCGAATTCGGTGGCAGGGTCGCGACCAGGGAGTCTGGGCGAGGCCGCCGGCCGCCGGCCTGCCGGTCAGCCGAGTCGAGCGACGCGCTCGCCCCGCACGTGCGAACGCGCGTAGGCCGAGGCGTGGGAGAGCGCCGCAGCCGACTCCGAGAGCAGGCCGGCCCGCGGCAGCGGCTTGCTCGTCGGCGGCCACTGTCGCACGGCGTCGAGCACGGCCTGTCGGCCCCCGGCGGCGAAGGCGAGCGCGAGCTCGCGGGTGGGGCGCGTGTCGGCCGCGGCCACCGCCAGCTCGGCCGCCGCCAGCGCGTAACGGTTGCCGTTGAAGCTCACGGCCACGCCGCCGGCGGCGCGCACGGCCGCGAAGGGCGGCACGTCGGTGATCGAGTCGCCGACGTACATGACGTCGGCCAGCTCGACGCGGCGGCCGGCCGCGATGGCGCTGAGCGCCTCGAGCTTGAGGCCGCCGCCGACCGGCCGCACCGCGGCGACGACGTCGGCGCTGCGCCGGCCGGCCGCGGCCATGTCGACCCAGAAGAGCCGGTCGAGCTCGGCGACGGCGGCGCGGTCGGCGGGCGACAGGTCGTCGACCGACCGGGCCTCGTCGGGCAGCTCGATCACCGGGTGCTCGAGGACGGATTCGGCGCGGTCGCGCAGCCACTCGCACTCGTCGCGGGTGAGGTGCCAGGCGTCGAGATCGATCGTCGTGCAGCGGCACTGCGCGAACGGAAAGCCGGTGACGCGGCAGAGCGCCCTGATGTAGGGCGAATACGAGGTCGAGATGATGTAGGCGGGCAGCGCCGCGGCGACGTCGGCCAGCAGGTCGCGGGCGCCCGGCACGACGAGCACGGTGTCGGCGCTGTAGTCCTCGATGTCGCGGTCGGTCACGCCGTAGGCGAGCAGGAACGGTACGATCAGTCGCAGCGTGTCGCCGGCGTTGTAGCCGGGCCGGTGGACGATGTCGGCGAGGAAGTCGTCGTAGCGCGACAGGCGGGCGTACAGCTCGGCCCCGTCGGGCAGGTAGGCGGCGCAGACCTCCATGGCGTTGTCGTTGCGCGTGAGGGGACCCTCACAGTCGGTCACGAACAGACGCGGCGTCGCGGTCATGGCCGCCCCCCGGTGTCGTCGCTCTCGGCGGCGGCGGCCTGGTCGCCGGCGCTTGCCGCGGCGTCGGCGGCGAGCTCGGCTTCGACGGCCTCGGTGAGGTCGAGGGGCGGCTGCAGGCCGACGCCGACCACGGCGCCGTCGCGCACCAGAAGCTGCCCCTGGGCGAAGGCGCGCACCGCCTGGTAGAGCAGCGGGATCTCGCGGCGCTCACCCTGGCGGCGGATCTCGGCGAACAGCGGCTGCGCCTCGCCTTCGGCGGCCGCCAGGGCCTCGAGGCCGAGGCGTTCGCGGCCGCGGCGAAAGGCATGCCACAGCCGGTCGTAGCGCAGGCCGGCGATAGGGAACGAGCAATAGGCCACGACCGGCCCCCGGTCGAGGTCGGCGGTGGCCAGGTGGATCATGGCGCCCGTCTCACGGGCCTCGTCGGCCAGCAGGCTCCAGATGACCTGCTGCCAGGTGCCTTGAGGCCCGCCCGGCAGGGCCGGGTGCAGGTTGAGCATGGCAAAGTGGGCGCAGAGCTCGGGGCTCGTGATCAGCATGTAGCCGGCCAGCACGAGCAGATCGACGCCGTGGCCGGCGAGGATCTCGATCACGTCGCGGTGGAACGCAGTGCGCCAGGCCTCGCGCAGGGCGGCCTTGCTCGCGACGCGCTCCATCTCGTCGCGATGCTGGAGCCAGTCGCGCCAGCTCGCGGCGCTCGACCTGGTGACGGTGGTGAGGCCGAGCGCGGCCGCGAGGTCGAGAAAGGCGTCGCTCTCGGCGTGCTCGCCGCGCTCGCGATCGCAGAACACGACGGCGATGTCGAGGTCGACGCCGTCGCGCCCGGCGCGGCGCACAACTTCGGAGAGCAGCGTGCGGGCCGCCGGGTCGCGGCCGGTCGCCAGCCAGCCGATCCTCATGACGGAAGCGCCGCCGTGGGGCGGGTCATGGCAGGCGCGTCACGCGGTCGGCGCGCTCGCGTTCCTCGGCGACGCGCTCGCGGAAGGCGGCGGCATTGGGGTACGTGCTGCGGCCGAGCCCGCCGATGCCCTGCGAGGCCGCCCAGGCGGCCAGGCGACCGGCGGCCTCGAGGCCGAGGCCCTCGAGCAGGCCGCCGAAGAAGCCGGCCGCGAACAGGTCGCCGGCGCCGGTGACGTCGACCACTTCGGCGGGGTGCGGCGGCACGTACAGGTCGAGGCGGCGCCCGGTGATCTGCGCGCCGCGGTCGCCCATCTTGCACACGACGAGGCCGACGCCGACGTCGAGCAGAAAGCCGAGCGCCTTGTCGGCCGGCAGGCCGCAGAGCGTCTCGAGCTCGCTCTCGGTGGCAAAGACATACGAGGCGCGCCGCAGGAACGGCATGAAGCGCTTCACGCCCAGGCGCGCGTAGATCTCGCCCGGGTCGAAGGCGATCTCGACGTCGCCGGGCAGCCGTTCGAGCAGGGCGAGCTGCGTCTGCAGGGCGCGCTCGCCGACGAACGACGAGAAGTAGGCGAAGCGGGTCGGCGGCAGGCGTCGCGGCAGGTCGGCCGGCGCGAAGTCGTCGTTGGCCGCCGGCCACACCAGGTTGCGGCGCTCGCCCGAGTCGTTGAGCAGCACGTAGACGCAGCCCGACTCGCCCTGCCGGGCGAGGTAGCGCGCGTCGCACGGGGCGAGCTGGTCGGCCAGGAAGCGCCCGGCGTCGTCGGCGCCGACGCGTCCGAGCATGGCCGCAGCGAAGCCCATGCGCGCCAGGGCGTACGACGTGTTGGCCGCCTGACCGCCGCCGCTGCGCGCCGGCTCGAGGCCGGCCAGGGCAGGCAGCAGGCGGTCGCGGACGTCGGGCGTGACCGCCTGCTCGGCGCCGGGCGCCGGCAGCTCGCCCCAGAGCGGCGAGTCGGCCGGCGGGCGGTAGATGAGGTCGAGGTTGAGCGCCCCGCAGCCGATCAGGTCGTACGTCCTCACGTCGTCAGCTTCCCCCGGTAGCCGACCGCCGGCTCGCCCGCGGCGCGGGCCACGACCTCGCCGACGACGCGGGCCTCGACGCCGCGTTTGGCGCAGACGTCGAACGCGCGCGCGACCTCGTCGGCGGGCAGCACCACGACCATGCCGATGCCGCAGTTGAAGGTGGCGAGCAGGCCGTCGTCGTCGACGCCGGCCTCGCGCAGCCAGGCGAACACGGCCGGCAGGCGCCAGCTCTCGAGGTCGAGGACGGCGGTGAGGCCGCCGGGTAGCGCCCGGCCGACGTTGTCGGGAAAGCCGCCGCCCGTGATGTGGGCCGCGGCGTGCACGCGGCAGGCGTGGCCCAGGTCGTGCAGCACCGGGCTGTAGATGGCGGTCGGCGTGAGCAGGACGTCGCCGATCGAGCGGCCGGCGCCGGGGAAGGGCTCGTGTAGGTCGACGTGACGCCGCGCCAGCACGTGACGCACCAGGCTGAAGCCGTTGGAGTGCACGCCGGTCGACGACAGGCCCACGATGGCGTCGCCGGCCGCCACGGCGGCCGCGGTCCAGAGCTCGTCGCGCGCGGCGATGCCGACCGCAAAGGCGGCGATGTCGAAGTCGTCGTCGTGGCGGAAGTGTCCGGGGTGCTCGCCGGTCTCGCCGCCGAGCAGCACGCACTCGGCCTGCCGGCAGCCTTCGTCGACGCCGGCCACGATGTCGGCCACACGCGCGGGGACGAGCTTGCTCACTACGAGGTAGTCGAGCACGAAGAACGGCACGGCGCCACAGGCCGACACGTCGTTGACGTTCATCGCGACGGCGTCGATGCCGACGGTGTCGAACACGCCCATCTCGCGGGCGATCATCGATTTGGTGCCGGCGCCGTCGGCGCCGGCCACGAGCACGGCGTCCTTGAGCGGCGGCATGCGGATCATGCCGCCGAAGCCGCCGATGCCGTCGAGGACCAGAGGGTGCTTGACCGTGCGGATGCGCTCGCGCAGCAGGCGGACGGCCTCGTTGCCGGCCTGCACGTCGACGCCGGATTCCCGGTAGGTGAAACCGCTGCCCTCTGTCATGACCCTCCGCCTGGTCGACCCCGAACGAGCAGGTCGCGGATGGTGCCGCGCCGCTCGTGCCCGCTATTCTACGGCACAGTGATGATGCCCGCCCCCCGTGAGACCCGCGACACCCTGACAGTCGCCGAGGTGACGTTCGCTCTGCGCCGCAGCGCCCGGCGCCGCACGATCGGCATCACGATCCCGCGCGAGGGACCGCCGGTCGTGGCCCTGCCGGCCCGCTGCTCGCGGCGCGCGGCCGAGGCCGCCGTGCGCGGCAAGCTCGCCTGGGTGCGGCGGAAGCTGGGCGAGCGCAGCGCGCTCGCCCAGCTTCCGCCGCACCGCTACGAGGCCGGCGAGCGGTTCCCCTACCTGGGGGTCGAGCACGAGCTCGTCGTCGTCGGGGAGGCGCATCTCGTGCCGACGGGCGTCCCGGGCTCGGCCTCCGTGGGCGCGCGCGACGACGGCCAGCTTGCGTTCGACGTGGCGGCCGTCGAGCGGGACGGTACGGCCGTCGAGCGGGACGGTACGGCCGTCGACCACGGCGACGGGGGCACGGACGAGCCGCTCCGTCTGCGGGATGGTCGCTTCGAGTTGCTCGAGGGCGCGCGCGCCGACGCCGCCGAGCACTTCCGCGTCTGGTATCGGCGGCGCGCCGGGGCCGTACTGGGAGCGCGCGTCGCGCACTTCGCGGCGGTCGTCGGTGTCGCGCCGCCGCCGTTCACCGTCAAGGACATGCGCAGCCGCTGGGGGAGTTGCTCGGCGAAGGGCCGGGTGAGCCTCCACTGGGGCCTCGTGCTGCTCGACCCGGCGCTGCTCGACTACGTCGTCGTCCACGAGCTCTGCCATCTGCGCGAGCTCAATCACCGACCGGCCTTCTGGCGCCGCGTCGAAGCGGTGCTGCCCGACTGGCGCGAGCGTCGCAAGCGGCTGCGCGTCGAGGGCCACCGCGCCGTCGTCTAGTCTCTCCTCACTCCCGTGCGTCGGTGCGCAGGCGGTAGAGCGCCCACACGAAGTAGACGAGCGGCGTGAAGACGACGCCGAGAGCGAGGATGAGCCAGGCGCCGCGGCGGAGCGTCGCGGCGATACCGAAACCGAACAGACCGATGGCGGCGCCGAGGCAGACGAAGGCGGCGACGAACTCGATGATCAGCAGGGCGCCCGAGCCGTGGCGGGTGGCGAGGGCGAGAAACGCGACGGCGCCGGCCGCGAGCGTCACGACTCCTGTCGCGACGATGGGTCCGAACTCCGTGCGGATGGGCGATCGCTGAGCGGTGAGCCAGTACGCAGCCTTGCCGCCCCGGTCGGTGTCTGGGGGCGGGGGTTGCACGATCGCGTCCCTGGTTGTCCGCTACGCCGACCCGTCAGCCTTCGGGGCCGGGCGCCGAGGGGTGACAGTTGCCGCCGCCCTCGAAGCGCATCTTGCACATGGCGAGCTCCTCGGGCACCGCGATCGGGTAGTCGCCGTCGAAGCAGGCCCGGCAGAAGCGCTCGCGCGGCAGGCCGGTCGACTCCTGCAGGCCCTCGAGGGTGAGGTAGTGCAATGAGGTCGCGCGGACGTGGTCGCGCACGCCGTCGACGCTCTGGCGAGCGGCGATCAGCTCGTCGCGCGTCGCCATGTCGATGCCGTAGAAGCAGGGGAACCGGATGGGCGGCGAGCTGATGCGCAGGTGCACCTCGCGGGCGCCGGCGTGGTAGAGCATCTCGACGAGCTTGCGGGTGGTGTTGCCGCGCACGATCGAGTCGTCGACCACGACGAGGCGCTTGCCCTCGATGACGGCGCGGATCGGGTTGAGCTTCATGCGGATGCCGAGCTGGCGCAGGTGGTCGTCGGGCTGGATGAACGTGCGGTGCACGTAGCGGTTCTTCATGAGCCCCTCGGAGTAGGGGATGCCGCTCTCGCGTGCGTAGCCGATGGCCGCCGAGATGCCGGTGTCGGGCACGGGGATGACGTAGTCGGCTTCGACCGGCGCCTCCATGGCGAGGTGGCGCCCCATCTCGAAGCGGCAGTCGGCCAGCGTGCGGCCGTAGAGGCGCGAGTCGGGCCGCGCGAAGTAGATGAACTCGAAGATGCACATGGCCGGCCGGGCGCCGGGCAGCTCGACGCGGGTGCTGCGCACCTGGCCGTCGCCCTGGGTCCAGACGATCTCGCCGGGCTCGATCTCGCGCACGAACTCGGCGCCGATGATGTCGAGGGCGCAGGACTCGCTCGAGATCACGGGGTTGCCCTCGAAGTCGCCCAGGCAGAGCGGCCTTACGCCGTAAGGATCGCGAAAGCCGACGACCTTCTTGCCGGTGAGCACGGCCGCGGAGAAGGCCCCGCGGATGCGGCTCACCGCCTCGCGGACGGAGCCCAGCAGGTCGTTCGAGGCGTGCTGGGCGATGAGTGCCGTGATCACCTCGGTGTCGGTGCCGGAGCGAAAGTCGATGCCCTGGCCGTGGAGCTCGTCGCGGAGCTCGGTCGTGTTCACGAGGTTGCCGTTGTGGGCCAGCGCGATCGTGTGCTCGCCACGCGAGCGGGTGAGCGGTTGCGAGTTCTGCCAGGCGGTGGCGCCGGTCGTGGAGTAGCGCACGTGGCCGATCGCGTGCGAGCCGGTCAGGCCGGCCAGGACCTTCTCGTCGAAGACCTGCGAGACGAGGCCCATGTCCTTGACGACCGTGATCTGGCCTTCGTCGGCGACGGCGATGCCGGCGCTCTCCTGGCCGCGGTGCTGCAGGGCGTACAGGCCGAAGAAGGTGAGACGGGCGACGTCGCGGCCGGGCGCGAAGATGCCGAAGACACCACAGCAATCGCGCGGTCGATCGGCGCGCACGGGGGGCTCAGGCGAGTCGCTCGGGGAGCGACTCGTAGGCCTTGTGCAGGTCGGCGACCGGCAGGTCGATGGCCGCGTCGCCGCCGTCTGAGTCGATGCGCAGGCGGTCGCCGCCGACCGTGCCGAGCGCCGTGAGCGGCAGCCCGCCGGCGAGGCCGGCGAGCGCGGCGGCGTCGGCCGCGGCGCAGGTGACCACGACCCGCGACGGCCCCTCGCCGAACAGGGCGAGGTCGGGACGCGGCGCGCCGGCCGGCAGGGCGAGGGCGGCGCCGAGCGCCGGCGGCGGAGCCGCCGTCAGCGCGCCGCCCTCGACGCCGCTGGCGATGCAGCACTCGGCCAGGGCGACGGCCAGGCCGCCCTCGGCGCAGTCGTGGGCGCTGTGAATGAGGCCCTGGGCGATGCCCTCGCGCAGCACGTGCTGGAGCTCCTTTTCGAGCTCGAGATCGACGTCGGGCACGCGGCCTTCGACGCGGCCGTAGTGGACCTTCTGGAATTCGGAACCGTCGAGCCAGCCGCCGGCGGTCGGGCCGAGCAGATAGACGAGGTCCCCGGCCGCTTTGAAGCGGCCGTCGCAGTGGCGCGTGACGTCGTCGAACAGGCCGAGCATGCCGACCATGGGCGTGGGGTAGATGGCGTTGCCGAAGCTCTCGTTGTAGAAGCTCACGTTGCCCGACACGACCGGCGTGTCGAGCGCCTCGCAGGCTTCGGCCATGCCCTCGACCGCCTGCTCGAAGGTCCAGTAGATGTCGCCCTTTTCGGGGTTGCCGAAGTTGAGGCAGTCGGTGACGGCCACCGGCAGGGCGCCCACGCAGCTCAGGTTGCGCGCGGCTTCGGCCACGGCGGCCTTGGCGCCGCGGTACGGGTCGAGGTAGCAGTGACGCCCGTTGCAGTCGTTGACGAAGGCGATGCCGCGGGAGGTGCCCTTGATGCGCAGCACCGCCGCGTCGGAGCCCGGGATCTGCACGGTGTTGGCCTGCACGATGTAGTCGTACTGCTCGTAGGCGCAGCGCTTGCTGGCGATGTTGGGCGCGGCCAGCAGCTCGAGCAGCGCGGCGCCGAGGTCGGCCGGCGCCGGGTAGGCGGCGTCGGTGACGGCGAGCGGCTCGGAGGCGAGGTAGGCCGGCTTGAACGAGGGCGTGCGGATGACGGGCGACTCGTCGGCCAGGCGGCGCGCCGGGATGTCGGCGACGCGCTTGCCGTGCCAGTAGATGCGCAGCATCTTCGAGTCGGTGACCTCGCCGATCACCGTGCAGTCGAGGTCCCAGCGCTCGCAGACCTCGCGCACGTCGGGCAGGCGGACGGGGTCGACGATCGACAGCATGCGCTCCTGGCTCTCGGAGATCATGATCTCCCAGGGCTCCATGTCGGCCTCGCGCAGCGGCACGCGGTCGGCATGGATGTCGAGCCCCACGTGGCCCTTGCTGGCCATCTCGGACGACGACGAGGTGAGACCGGCGGCGCCGAGGTCCTGCATGCTCACGACGAGACCGCGGTGGAGCAGCTCGAGGCAGGCCTCGATCAGCTTCTTCTCGGTGAACGGGTCGCCGACCTGGACGCTCGGGCGCTTCTCTTCGAGGGTCTCGTCGAACTCCTGGCTAGCGAGCACCGAGGCGCCGCCGATGCCGTCGCGGCCGGTCCTGGAGCCGATCAGCACGACGTGGTTGCCGGGACCGCTCGCGATGGCGCGCACGATCTGGTCGGTGCGCAGCAGGCCGGCCGACATGGCGTTGACCAGGCAGTTGCCGGCGTAGGTGTCCTCGAAGTAGACCTCGCCGCCCACCGTGGGGATGCCGAGGCAGTTGCCGTAGAAGCCGATGCCGCCGACGACGCCGTCGAACAGGAAGCGCTGCCGGGCGTTCTCGGCGCCGTCGATCTCGCCGAAGCGCAGCGAGTCGAGCGACACGCAGGGCCGGGCGCCCATGGTGAAGATGTCGCGCACGATGCCGCCGACGCCGGTGGCCGCGCCCTGGAACGGTTCGACCGCGCTCGGGTGGTTGTGGCTCTCGACCTTCATGGCCACGGCCCAGCCGTCGCCGACGTCGATGATGCCGGCGTTCTCGCCGGGCCCCTGCAGGATGCGGGGACTGCTCGTGGGGAAACGGCCGAGGATCGGCCGCGAGTGCTTGTAGCTGCAGTGCTCGCTCCACATGAGCGAGTAGATGGCGAGCTCGACGTAGGTCGGCTCGCGCTCCTGGATGCGACAGATATGGTCGAACTCGTCGGGCGTGAGGCCGAGCTTGACGGCCGCCTCGACGCTTGCCCGGCGCTGCTCGACCGCGGTCATCGGAGCACCAGCCGGTCGCGCACGCTGTCGACGATCGAGCGGAAGAACACGCGGCCGTCGGTGCCGCCGGCGAGGCCGGCCTCGACCGAGTTCTCGGGATGGGGCATGAGACCGAACACGTTGAAGTCCTCGTTGCAGACGCCGGCGATGTCGTCGAGCGCGCCGTTGGGGCTCGAGCCGCCGATCGTGCCGGCCGCCGCCGCACCGGCCTCGGTGCCGTCGGGCCGGCAGTAGCGCAGCACGACCTGACCGTTGTCGCGCATGCGCGCGAGCGTGGCGGGGTCGACCCGGTAGTTGCCCTCGTTGTGCTTGACGACGACGCGCAGAACGTCGCCGGGGTCGGCCGCCTGGGTGAAGGGCGTGCCGGCGTTCTCGACGCGCAGGTCGACGTAGCGGCAGACGAACTTGAGGCCGATGTTGCGGATGAGCGCGCCGGGCAACAGATGGGCCTCGGTCAGGATCTGGAAGCCGTTGCAGATGCCCATGACGTAGCCGCCGGCGGCGGCGAAGTCGGCGATCGCGGCCATGATCGGGCTGAAGCGCGCGATCGCCCCGCAGCGCAGGTAGTCGCCGTAGGAGAAGCCGCCCGGGATGATGACGGCGTCGACGTCGTGCAGGTCGGTATCCTTGTGCCACAGCCAGACCGGCTCGGCCCCGGCGAAGGTGGTGACGGCGTGCCAGGTGTCGTGGTCGGTGTTGATACCGGGAAAGACGATGACCCCGACGCGCACGGGACGAGCGGCGCTCACGATAGGGCTCTGGCGCGAGGGCCGGGGACGGGGGACGAGGCGGCGGGGTTCACGCTTCGTCGACGGTGAAGGTGTAATCCTCGATGATCGGGTTGGCGAGCAGCTTGCGGCACATCTCGTCGACCTCGGCGCGCCCCGCGTCGACCGAGGTAGCGTCGGGCAACACCACCTGCAGCTCGATGAACTTGCCCACGCGGACGCCGCTCACGCCATCGAACCCGAGGGCCGGCAGCGACCGCTCGATGGCCACGCCCTGGGGGTCGAGGATGCCCTGCTTGGGGGTGATGTAGACACGGACGTCCATGGACCTGCTCACGTGATAACGCTACCTGAACCGCGTCGGGGAGTCCAACGGATTTTGGCTCGACGAGCCCTCCGATCGCTCTGGGCGGGTGGTCGTGATCGGGATTGAAGCGGGGGCGCGCGGACGAGTGGCTCTATGCGCCTGTGGCCTCGAGCGCGGCGAGCAGCTCGCCGGGCTCGTAGACCGGAAGGCTGGCCCGAGCGAAGCCCTTGGTATCGCGGGTGACGATGGCGCTCATGCCGCCCGCCCGCGCCGCTTCGTGGACGACGGCGTCTTCGAACTCGGCGAAGGCGAAGCCGAGCGCGCGCCGGAGCACCTCGGCGTCGACGGGCGCGACGCCGAACAGCGCGAGCAGTTCGCGTACCAGCGTCTTCGCTTGCTTGGCACCAAGCGTCTTGGCGGCGATGTAGTGGACAGTCGTGGCGGTGGTCGCGCAGATCGTTCCGTTGAGCCGGCCCTGGTCGACGGCGGCGAACAGGCGGACGCCGGTCTCGAAGTGGGGCTCGCGACCGATGAGCACGTCGAGCACCACGTTGGTATCGAAGAGCACGTTCACCGGTACTTCTCTTCGAGGTGGCGACGGTAGTCGTCTTCGCTCAGCGTCGCCCCCTTGAGCGCTCCCGCGAGCGAACGGACGCGAGGGCCCATCTCGGATGTCGTTCCTGGCTTGCCGGCGGCGATGACGGCGAAGTAGTCGGCGACGAGTTGTGATAGCGACTTGCCGGACTCATGCGCGTAGCGCTTGGCCCCGTGAATGAGCTCGTCGTCGAGACGCAGGGTCAGCTTGGTGTTCATGCCCCGCCTCCTGACGTACAGTGGTCATCACAAGTGTACGTCATACCGCGGAGACCGCAAACGTCGGATGGTCTTCGGCCGGCACTGCAGCGCCAGTTTGGCGGCAAGGCTCATCGGTGAGCGCGACGTCGCCCAGACGAGGAGCGTCTCTGGCGTGAGCGCCTCGAACGGCGCGGCGGGGGCGGCGCGCTGCGCGCGCCGCCCCCGCCGCCGCTTGCCCGGGCCGCGGCCCGCGAGGTCGGGAGCGGGCGGTCAGGCCGCCTTGCTCTCGCTCTGCGGCATGTGCTCCTGGGCGTAGCGGCCGATCTCGTCGGACTCGCGCTTGAACTCGTCGAGCGGGATCTGCAGGCCGTGCAGGTAGGAGCTGTACTTCGAGGTCTCGGCGGCCATGCGGTTGGCCTCCTCGAGCTGCGCGTCGCTCGCGCCGAACATCCTGGTCACGCTCTCGTGGAAATAGGTGCAATAGGGGCAGTGGATGGCGGCGGCCACGGCGTAGCCGATGAGCTGCTTCTCGCGTACGGTGAGCTCGGTGTCCGTCATCTGGAACACCTTGAACTCGTTCCACTCGTTCTCGAGCGTCGAGTCCGGCATGCTCGCGAAGAACGACGGCACCCGACCGAGCGCTTCGCGGATCTCGCTCTCTGTGTCCGAACGACTCATGGTCGACCTCCCGGACGTCTGGATCACGGGGCGCGCCGCGGCGCGCCCAGCTGACCCTTGGGCATGTTCCCGGGGTGGCCCGGCCTAACGGTGTTTGCCGGGCGGCTGCGGCTCGCCCGGCGGCGCGGCCGTCGCGCGCCGTCAGGCGTTCCGACTAGCCGCGCGACGCAGTCACGCCAGCCTGAGCGGCGACGACGAAGTCGATCGACGGACTAGGCGCGTCCGACGTGGTCGAGAATGAAGCCGACGGTGCGCCGCTCGTAGTCGATGCGATGCTCGAGGCCGCTGATCTCGTGACCCTCGTCGGGATAGATGACGGCCTCGCACGGCGCGCCGGCGGCGCGCACGCGCTCGACCACAGTGTCGACCTGCCGGGTGGGGCAGCGCGGGTCGCAGGCGGCGGCCAGGATCAGGAGCGGCGCCTTGACCCGGTCGAGGTGGTTGATCGGCGAGAAGTACTCGAGCCGGGCGCGGTCGGCGACGATGTCGCCGCAGTTCTCGACGTCCCACCAGACCAGGTCGTCGCGGACGGCCGGATCGACCTGGGCATCGATGTGGTCGAAGAACGGCACGCCGGCCACGCCGCAGGCCCAGAGCTCGGGGAACTGCGTGATCATGTGCATGGTCAGGTAGCCGCCGTGGCTGCGGCCGGTCACGGCGATGCGCGCGGGGTCGCAGCCGCGGGCGACGAGAAAGTCGACGGCGGCGGCGCAGTCCTGCGCCTCACCCTGGCCGAGCAGGTAGCGGTTGGCGAGCTGCCAGCGCCTCGTGTAGCCGTCGCTGCCGCGGTAGTTGGGGTGCACGACGTGACAGCCGGCGTCGAGCAGCGCCTGGCGCAGTGGATCCCACTCGTTGCTGTGGTGCCAGGTCGGCCCGCCGTGGATGATCACGACCCCGGCGCCGCTCGGCCGCGGCGCCGCGCAGAAGAGCCCCGGCACCTCGGCCAGCCGGTCACGGCTCGTCCAGACGGCCGGGACGCCCGAGACGAAGCGGTGCTCGTGCAGGTCGGCCGGCAGCGAGTCGGTGAGGCGGCGGGCGGCGCCCGAGGCGAGGTCGATGAGGAAGAGGTCGGTCGGACTGCCGGGGCCGCTGTGGGCGCAGATCAGGCCGGTGCCGTCGGGCGTGAAGCCCGGCCGGTAGTGATTGCCGGGACCGATGTCGATGGTGCGCACGGCGCCGTCCGCCACGACGAGGTGGCGCAGCGAGCTCTCGGGGCCCTCGTCGACCACGAACACGAGCGCCCGCCCGTCGGGCGACCAGACCGCGGCGTGGGCGTTGCCCTCGCCGCTCCAGACCCACCTCGTGAGGCCGGCGGCGACGTCGAAGAGGCCGATCGCCTCGTGCTCGCCCGGCCCGCCGCAGAAGGCGAGCAGGCGTCCGTCCGGCGACCAGGCCGGTTCGCGGGCCTGCAGCATGGCGCTCTCGCCGCCGATCGCCTGCAGCTCGCCGCCGTCGAGGCCGGTGATGAACACGGCCGAGTCCTGGCCGTGCGTGTCGCTCGCGAAGGCGAGCAGGCGGCCGTCGGGCGAGAAGCTCGGCGACCAGTCGTTGTACCAGTGGTCGGTCAGCAGGCGCAGACCGGCGGCGCCGCCGTCGACCGGCATGACGGCCGCCGTCTGGCTCTGGCCGTGGTTGATCGACAGGGCCAGCGTGCGGCCGTCCGGCGACAGGCCGAAGTCGGGCGCCGGGGCGAGCGAGGGAGTGTCGGGCAGCAGGTTGACCAGGCTGCCGTCGGCCAGGCCGTAGCGGTAGACGTCGAGACACTCGGTGCCGCGGTCGTCGCGCGCGAAGTACAGCCACTGCCCGTCGGCTGAGAAGAGCGGGCTCACGCAGGCGTCGTCGAACGACTCGATCCGGCGCGGCTCCCCGTCGGGCAGGTCGGCGAGATAGACGTGCCAGTTGCCGTCGCGCCGCCAGGTGAAGGCCAGTGTGCGCCCGTCGGGCGAGAAAGACCAGGAGCGGGCGTCGACGAAGACCTCGGGCACGGCCGCCAGTCGCTCGATCAGCGCAGGTGTCATGCAGGCCCCCTCGGGTCGGTGCCGGTCGCTCGCATCGCGTCGCCCGTGCGCTTCGGGGGCAGGCGCTCGCTCTCTACCCTATCGGCTCCGAGCCCGCTGATTCCAGCTAGACCGCGGGCGGGACCGGCGGACGCGAGCGCTTCTCGCGGCGCTGCCGCTCGTGCCGGCGCTGCCGTCCGCCACGCCGCGATCTCCACCCGTAGGCGGATGACGTTCGCCCGCGCGCCGGCGGCCGGCGACCGCGAGCTCGGCCCTGGGGCCGACGACACGGGCGCCGCTCCGGCGTAGCCTGACCGTGCCACGACGACCGCCGGTCCCCGCGCCCCTCCCGGCGCCCCGGCGGACGGTCAAGGCGTACGGCGCTCCGCCGCCTTCCCTCGTCTCCAAGGCCCCCGCACCACCCACCCCCGACCCGGGCCGGCGTCCGTCTCCCCCCGGACGCCGGCCCACCCCTGGACGAGACCTTGCGCTTGGTCTGCGCCCGGTCGCGCGGGCGCGGAGTGTCGGCTCGAGGGTCATAGGATCGCGCCGGTCGGAGCACCCGAGGCGAAGTTTGGCGAAGAACGGAGCGTGGACCGCGACTCGCGCGTACGGGATAATCGCGGGCATGGACGACGCCGACACTCAACCGCGCCCGCCGATCGAGCCCATCAGGCGCGCCTTCACGCCGCGCTTCCACGGCAGCGCCGAGCTCGACCGGCTCAAGCAGGCCACGCTCGACATCCTCGAGACCGTCGGCGTGCGGTTCCCGTCGCCGAAGGCGCTCGACATCCTCGCCGAGCACGGCTGCCCGGTCGACCGCGAGCGCCAGGTCGTCACCTTCCCGCCCGACGTCGTGCTGTCCGCTATGGCCAGGGCGCCGCGCTACTTCGACCTGGGCGCGCGCGACCCGGCCTGCGACTTCTCGATCAGCGACGACACCACCTGGTGCACGAGCGACGGCTGCGGCACCGAGATCGTCGACTTCGAGACCGGCGTGACGCGGTCTACGACCAAGGCCGACCTCGCCCGTGTGACGCGCATGCTCGACTACCTGTCGTCGATGGCCTTCTGGTGGCCCACGATTTCGGCCGGCGACTGCGGCGAGACGGCCCAGCTCCACGAGCTCGACGCCGGCTGGAACAACACCGTCAAGCACCTGCAGGGCTTTGTCCAGGGCGAGCGCGAGGCGCGCTACGCCGTCGAGATGGCGACCGTCGTGGCCGGCAGCGCCGAGACGCTGCGCCGGCGGCCGCTCCTGTCGACCCTCATCGGCACCGTCTCACCGCTCGTGCAGGACGAAGGCGGCATCGAGGCCGCGCTCGTCTATGCGGCGGCCGGCGTGCCGGTGACGTTCGTCACCATGCCGACGCTCGGCACCACGGCACCGGCGACGCGCGCCGGCGCCTTCGCCGTCGGCGCCGCCGAGCTCGTGAGCGCCACCGTGCTGGTGCAGCTCGCCTACCCCGGCGCCCCGGTGGCCCACTCGATCATGCAGAGCTACGCCGACCCGCGCACCGGCGCCATGGTGAGCTTCCCGCTCGACGGCCGTTGCCGCTACCTCGCCACCGAGCTCGCCCATCACTGGGGCGTGCCCTCCGAAGCCGCCGCCTGCGGCACTGACGCCAAGGTCGCCGGCACCTGGCAGTCCGGCGTCGAGGACGCGATGGACCTCGTGCAGGCCGCCTGGGAGGGCAGCGACCTCATGCCGAGCATCGGCCTGCTGAACGTGTACACCACCTTCGACCCGGCCGACCTCATGCTGGCCGACGACATCTACCACCGCGCCCGCTACGCCGTCATGGACCTCGATCTCGGCGACGAGTCCCTCGCCCTCGAGACCGTGCGCGAGGTCGGCCCGGGTGGCCATTACCTGGGCGCCAAGCACACACGCCGGCACCTGCGCAGCTCGTTCGTGCCAGCGATCACCCACCAGGCCGCGCCCAGCGGCGGTTTTCGCGACGCCCTCGAGGTGGCTCGCGAGCGCGCCGCCTGGATCGACGCCAAACACGTGCCCGAGCCGCTGCCCGACGCTGTGCGGAAGGAGCTCACGCGCATCCTCGCCGCCGCCGACGCTGAGCTTCGCTAGGGCCTGCGGCCCTAGCGAAGCGACGACCCCACACCGCGAACGTCGCCCTCGCGCCTTCGCGTGCCCCATACGCGAGTGGCCGAGCGAAAGGCGTTCGGGAGTCGGCGGCGTGGGAACGAGCCCGCGCCGCCGCTCCCGACGCCGCGGTCCATCCCTGAGCGGCCCTCTCGCCAAGGGCGGAGACGATCCCCACAGCAGGACGCGCGCGTGGCGTGGCGAGGCTGCGGTGGAGAGCGCAGTGGCCCCAGGATGCCTAGTCGCGGAGGCGGCGCGAGGCGAGGGGTGTGGGCGAGGGGTCTACGACCCTCAAGCCCACACCCCTCGCCTCGCGCCGCCGACCGCCCGCCTAGAGTGCCATCCGCAGACCCGAAGTGAGAAACCAGGCCGCGAGGGCCAGCAGGAACGCCGCCGCCACCGACAGCATCGTGGCGTAGACCCGGGCGGTGATGAAGCGCTTGCCGGCGGCGATGGCGCCGCTGATCAGCGAGTACCACGTGAGGTCGCCGGTGATGTGGCCCAGGTAGAAGGCCACGAGACCGGCGAAGCCGAGCGCGTACGCCTTGGTCAGCAGCCCCAGGCCGATCGTCGCCCACCACAGCGCCCAGTAGGGATTGGCCAGGCTCGAGAGGATGCCCATCAACACGGCCCGCGCCCTGCCGCCGCTCGACCGCCCCTCCCAGTCGATGCTCACCTGCCGGCGCGCGAGCGCGACGATCATCGAGAGGGCGGTCCAGATGAGCATGGCACCGCCCGCGATCTGCAGGACCGCCTGCACGGTGTGGTGCTTGAGCAGCGGGCCGAGGCCGATCACGAGCAGCACGAGAAGCGTCAGCTCGAGGATCGCGTGGCCGAGCACGACGAGCGGACCGGCGCGGGCCCCCTGGCGCGGCGTCTCGGTGACCACCACGGTGAGCATGGGCCCCGGCATGAGCGCGCCCGAGTAGGCGATGAGCAGTGACGACAGGAACATGAGGAGCAGGGCCACGGCGCGTCGGACCCGCTAGAGGGCGTTGAAGACCAGGCCGGTCAGCAGCTTCGGGTAGAAGTACGTCGACTTCTGGGGCATGGTCTCGCCGCGCTCGGCGATGGCGCGGACCTCGTCCATGGGCGTGGCGCCGAGGAACGCCGCCAGCACGTAGTCGCCGCCGGCGAGCGCGGCGGCGGCGTCGTCGACGCTCTTGGCGAAGTCGAGACGGCCCTCGAGCCGGTCGGGGTCGAGGCCGAGCGCGTCGCGGAAGACGAGCTCGGCAAGGAGCGTGACCGACAGGCGCGCGAGCGCCGGGGAGAGGCCGCGCGCGGTCAGCCGTTCCACGGCTCCCGCGCGCTGCGTGAGCGTAAGACAACGGCCTTCGCCCGGCAGGTACAGACCGAGCTCCTTGCGGGGGCCCGCGGAGCGGCTGACCCGCTCCATGGCCGGGGCGCAGGCGAGGGCGCCGCCGCCGGGCTGCTCGGTGACGTCGAACCCGGCCCGCAGCCCGGCGACGAGCTCGGCGGTGGGCGGCAGGGTCACGCCCTTGATCAGCCGGTGAGTCGGGAAGATGGCGAGGCCGGGGTCGTCCATGCTCGACAGGCACACCATGACCCAGTCCGCGCTGGCGTCGCCGGCGGCGCGGCGCTCGTCGCGGTAGGCGAGCGCCGTCTCGTAGCGGTGGTGGCCGTCGGCGATCAGCAGTCGCCGGTCGGCGAGCAGGGCCGGGACCTGCGCGGTCACCGGGCCCGTGACCGGGCGCAGCCGGCAGAGGTTGCCGTCGTCGTCGAGCGCCTCGAGGGCGGGCGAGGGCGGCGGCGCCGCCGCCGCCAGCGCCCGCCCGACGTCGTGCTCCGGGTCCGGGTAGAGCATGAAGACCTGGCTCAGGTTGGCGTGAGTGGCGCGCAGGAGCTCGAGACGGTCGACTTTGGGGCCGGCGTGCGTGCGTTCGTGCGGCAGCACGACGCGCGCGCCGAAGTCTTCGAGGCGCAGCAGGCAGACGAAGCCGCGCCGGGTGCGCTCGCAGCTGTCGGGGCCGGTGAAGGTCTGGTCGACGAGGTACAGGGCCGGCTCGCCGTCGGCACGCAGCACACCGTCGGCGCGCCAGGCCGCGAGAAGGTCGGCGGCGGCGCGGTAGCGGTCGGCCGACCCGCCGGCCGGCGCCTGCGGCAGCTCGAGGTGCACGGCGTTGTAGGGGCTGCGCCGGCGTAGCGCGTCGGCGGCGGCGGGCGCGATCACGTCGTAGGGCGGGCAGGCGACGTCGGCCAGGGGCACGCGTGCCGGGTCGTACCGCAGGCCGGAGAAGGGCCGGATGTCAGCCACGCGTCACCATCTCCGCTACGGCTTGACGATGATCGGCATGCCGACGCTCACCCAGTCGTAGAGCTGCTCGACATCCCACTCGTACATGCGGATGCAGCCGTGCGACGCGTAGCTGCCGATCGAGTAGTCCTCGGAGGCCGAGACGCCGTGGATGCCGACGCCGTTGAACCCGGTGCCGATCCAGCGCATGCCGACCGGGTTGTCGGGGCCCGGCGCGACGGGCTTGGCGCCGGCCGCCCAGGGCGAGTCGGGCGGCGTCCAGGTCGGGTCCTTGGTCATCCAGGTCACGAACGTCGTGCCGTTCGGGGTCGGGTAGGCCGGCTGGCCGGTCGCCACGGGATACGACTTCTTGAGCTTGCCGTTCAGGTAGAAGTACAGGCGATGCTCGTGCTGGACCACGACGATGCGCCCGGACAGGCCGCCGATCATCTGCGGCCCGACGATGCCGTCGGCCGCGATGCCGATGGCCCTCTGGAAACGCTCGACGGCCGCGACCGTGCGGTGGTCGAGCACGCCGGTGAGGCGGCCGCGGTAGTAACCCTGACTGCGCAGGCGATGCTGGAGCTGCTTGACGTCGCGGCCGCGCGCGCCGTAGACGAGTGTCGCCTTGCCCAGCTTCTCGGTGCTGTTCACGAGGAACCGGGAGCGGTAGGTCGTCACGTGGCGGCCCGGATCGGTCGCCGTGACGACCAGCGTGTGCAGCCCCTCGGGCAGCTTGTCGAAGGGGATGGCGATGCGGCTCGACGTCTGCTGACTCACGATGCGATGACCGTCCAGGACCATCACGACGTGCGGCGTGCCGGCCGCGTCGCTGGCGAGCACCACGGCCTTCGGCGTGTCGTCGGTCTCGACCTTCTCGATGCCGCTCACGACCAGGCTGGGCGCGGTGGCGTCGACCAGCACGGCGCGCCACACGTCGGTCGCGTTGCCCGCCCGGTCGGTGGCCGTGACCACGACGCGGGCATGGCCGTCGGGCAGCGCGAGGTCGAGGCTGAACGCGCCGCTCGCCGGAGCGCGCGTGCGGGCCGTCAGGGCGCCGCAGCGGGCCACGACCGTGGCTCCGGGCTCGGTCGTGCCGGCGAAGCGCGCCGGCCGCGAGGTGACGATCGCCCCGCTGCGCACCGAGGTCAGTTCGAGGATCGGGGCGATCGTATCGACGCTGAACCGCCAGGTCTTGGACACGCTCGGCCGCAGCAGGTCGGACGTGTGCGCCGTGAGGCTCACGGTGTGGGCGCCCTGCGCGAGGCGGCCGGTCGAGAAGTAGAGCCTGTCCGACTGGCTCTCGACGCCGCCCGTCACGTCGCGACCGTCGAGTCGCACCGTCAGGTCGTGCAGGTGCTGCGCGCCGGGCAGGACGACGGTGACGAGCAGCGAGTCGCGTGGCTGGCTCGAGCCGGGGCCGGGCGTGACCGCGGCGATGCGCGGCGCCCTGACGAGGTCGAAGGCGACGAAGGTGGCGACGACGGCCAGCGCGACGATCGCGACGATCCAGGTGCGATGATGCGCTGCGAGCGAGATGGCGGTCCTCGGGCTCTTCCGTCTGGTGGGTAATGACGAAGGATACAGGAATCACGGGAGCCTTTCGAAGACCTTCGTCCGTTTGCGTGCGGGGGCGCGGCGCGGCAGGGTATGCTTGGTCTTCGTAAGGGAGTGGGCGTGACCGTGAACGGACCTCTGACTCCAGCCGACGACCTGCGGGCCCTGCTGGCCGACGTGGCGGCCGGACGCACGAGCGTCGACGCCGCCGCCGCCGGCCTCGCCGCGCTCGGCGTCGCGACGATCGACGACTTCGCCTGCCTCGACGTCGGCCGCGCCCAGCGCAAGGGCGTCCCCGAGATCGTCTTCGGTGCCGGCAAGACGGTCGACCAGTTCGCCGCCATCGTCGCCTCCTTCGCGGCTGCCGCGCCGGCCGTGGTGGCGAGCAAGGTGTCGCCCGAGCAGGCGGCCGCCGTCGCCGCGCCGCCGGGCGGCACGCTCGAGTGGCACAAGCGGGCGAGCGTGCTCGTGGTGCGCCGCCCGGACTGGCGGGCGCCCGAGCCGAGCGGCGTGGTGGGTGTGCTGGCCGGCGGCACAAGCGACGTCGGCATCGCCGACGAGGCCGCCATCGTGTGCCGCGAGATGGGCGTCGAGGTGCTGACCGCCTACGACGTCGGTGTGGCCGGCGTGCATCGCCTGGCGCGCCCCCTGCGCGACATGGCGGCGGCCGGGGTCGGCGCCTTCGTCGTCGCGGCCGGCATGGAGGGCGCGCTGCCCTCGGTCGTCTGCGGGCTCGTCGACGTGCCGGTGATCGGCCTGCCGGTGTCGACCGGCTACGGCTTCGGCGGCCGCGGCGAGGCCGCCCTGCTCGGCATGCTGCAGAGCTGCTCGCCGGGCCTCTCCGTCGTCAACATCGACAACGGCGTCGGCGCCGGTGTGACCGCCGCCCTGATCGCCCGGAGGACACCGTGAGACAGCTCGCCCTGCTCCTGCGCGACCGCCGCGACGAGTTGCACGGCAACTGGGTCGTCGCTCTCAGGGATGTCGTCGGGCCGGAGTACCTCGACGTGCTGTCGAGCCCCCTGGGGGTGCGGCTCGTGCGCCACATCGTCGACGATCTGGTCGCCCTCTCGCAGGCCGAGGCCTACGAGGTGCCGTCGGTCATCCGCCGCATCGAGAGCGAGGTCGCCGCCGACGCCGCGCGCCGCGGCGCCCTCGGGTTCGACCTCGGCGACGTGCTGGCCGGGCTGCAGCAGATCCGCGACGCGATCTGGAAGGTCCTGGTCGACGCGCTCGTCATGGGCGATCTGCCGGCGTTCGGCGAGACCATGGACGAGATGCGCCAGGTCGACGGCTTCCTCGATCTGCTGGTGCGTGCCGAGGTGCGCGGCTATCTCGAGGGGGGCTCGCGGCCGCCGGCCGTCGAGGACGACGACTGGTAGGCCGGCCGCGTCAGCTCGCGTTGGTCTCGGTGGCCTGGGGGTGGAGGATCTTGTGGAACCAGGGCCCGATGCCCCAGGGCAGCGCCTGGAAGTAGTGGAAGACGTAGGTGTGGGGCGTCTTGGCGGCCGTGATCGTGACCCTCGACTGTGACGGGTCGTTGTTCTTGTCCAGGGTGCTCTCGCTGCGCAGCAGCACAGCGTCGTGGAGCTTGAGGAAGGTCGAGGCGCTCTGCATGGCCATGTCGGTGCTCTCGGTCTGTACGTAGGTCGAGAGAGCCTGGTTGGCGGCGTCGGTGGCGTTCTGGCGGACGCCGAGCGAGGTCTGCACGACCGCGACGCCGTCGAGCACGAGCACGGCCAGGATGACGATGACCGCGGCGATCTGCACGGCTTCGCGCACGAAGCCATCCTGTTGTCGCCAGCGCGAAAGCCCCGCGCCTTGCCTTGGTCCGTCCGTCGCCTGCTCCTCAGCCGTGTTGCTCCCGTGTATCGGCCGATCCCGGCGGCACTAAAGCCCTTTTGTGGTCTGCGCCGCGGCTGACGCCGGCGTCTTCTCGCGCCGCGGCGCTCAGTCGCCGCCGGTCCGTCTGATCAGCACGAGGGCGACGTCGTCGGCGGGCGCGTGTCCGGCGAAGCGGGCGGCGTCGGCGAAGAGGCTCTCGAGGAGCTGCGCCGCCGGCAGGCCGCGCAGCTCCTCGAGAGCCTCTTCGAGGCGGGCGTCCTCGTAGTAGCGGCCCTCGGCGTCGCGCGCGTCGGACAGCCCGTCGGTGTAGAGGAGCAGGGCGTCGCCCGGAGCGAGCTCGACGTAGTCGGTCGAGAGGGCCTGCAGCTCGGCTTCCTCGGTCACGCCGATCGCGGGGTTGGCGAGCAGCAGGGGGCGCTCGAGGCCGTGGGCGCGCAGGACGATGGGCGCCGGGTGGCCGGCGGTGGCGAGGCCGACGCTGCCGCTGCGCGCGTCGATCGAGGCGATGCACAGCGTGACGAAGTCGTGCGGCTCGTGGGGCACGGCGAGCAGGGCGTTGTGGACGTCGCGCAGGGCCTCGCCCGGCATGAGCGGCCAGCGCTGCACGGCCAGGAGCGCGCGCGTCACGTACTTGACGGCGATCGCGCGAGCGGCGGCGCCGACGCCCTTGCCGCGCACGTCACCCATGGTGACGACGAGCTGGGCGAGCGAGCCCGGCCGGAAGAAGTCGACGAAGTCGCCGCCGAAACCCTCGATCTCGGGCAGCTCCGAGCGGTCGTCGTCGCCGCGCGTGCGATAGAGGCACTCGACCTCGAGACCGTCGATGCGCGGCCGCGGTCCGGGGCCGAGCAGGCTGCGAAAGTCCGACAGCAGGCGGCGGACCCCGGCGTCGACCGGCGTCGCGCCGTCGCCGGGACGCGCGTCGCCACAGTCCGCCGTGGGCGGCGGCAGCCGGTCGCTCACCGGGCCGGCCTTCGCGAGAACGCGGCCCGCAGGCGGGCCAGCGCGCCGCGTCCGGTGTGGCGTCGACCGGCGTCGCGCTCGGCGACCCGCACGGCTTCGCGCTGGGCGGCGTCCTCGCGCTCACAGGCGAGCGGCGCGAGCGCGCCCCCGCCGGCGTGGTCCAGGGCCAGGGCCAGCAGGTGGTCGGTGAGCCACGCGTTCTTGGGCAGCACGGGGCCGTGCAGGTAGGTGGCGATCACGCGCCCGGCGTCGACCCCCTCGCCGCCGTCGCGACCGTTGTTGCCGTAGCCGCAACGCACCCGCCCGAGCGGCCGCTCGTCTCCCAGGAACGTGCGCCCGCCGTGGTTCTCGAAACCGACCAGCAGGTGGGCCTCGCCCGGTCCGCTGCCGGCGACGCTCGCCGGCGCCGGCACCTCGGCCACGACGTTGCCGATCAGGCGCCACTCGCCGGGCTTGGCCGCGAGCGTCTCGAGGTCGAGCAGACCGAGGCCGGTGAGCTCGCTGCCGTCGGCCGCCACGTAGCGGCGGCCGAGAAGCTGCAGGCCGGCGCACACGGCAAAGACCACGCCGCCGTCGTCGATCACACCGGCGAGCCAGGGCCGCAGGCGGGCGAGGTCGGCGGCGGCCGCGTGCTGCACGCGGTCCTGGCCGCCGCCCATGAAGACGAGGTCGCAGCGGGCGGGGGGCTCGTCGCCGAGCTCGACCGCCTGCCAGCGCAGGCCGAGGTCGCGCAGGTCGGCGCGCCGGGTGAGGGCGGCCACGTTGCCGCGATCGCCGTAGGTGTTCATGGTGGTCGGGAACAGGTGGACGGCCGTGATCAGGGCGTCGTGGCCCGGCGCCGGACGGCCCGGCGCCGCCGGGGTACCGGTCACTGGCGCACCACCTCCCAGCCGGCGAGGCTCGCGCGGACCTCTTTCAGGGCCGTGTAGGTGGGCAGCAGGTAGACGTCGGTCGCGCCGCGCGCGGCGGCCAGGCGCAGCGCGTCGGCGAGCGACGAGACCGTCTCGAGCCGTTCGTCGGGCACGCCGGCGTAGTTCAGCCGGAGCGCCATCTCGCCGCGGCGCGTGCCGGTCGTGACGACGAGATCGGCGGCCGGCAGGAGCTCCTCCATGTCGGCGTCCCAGATCCACGAGATGTCGCGACCGTCGGCGATGTTGTCGTTGAGCACGAAGACGAGCGTCTTGGCGCCCTCGACCTCGGCCAGGGCGCGGAGCGTCTGGTTCATGCCGGCCGGGTTCTTGACGAGGTTGACCTGGACGGTGAGACCGTCGCGCCGCACCCGGCTCCAGCGCCCGAACACCGGCTGGTAGGCGGCGAACGAGGCGAGCGCCGACGCCGGCGCGACGCCGAGCCGCTGAGTGAGAGCGAGGGCGGCGAGGGCGTTGTAGACGTTGTAGAGGCCGGGCACGCGGAGGCGGAGCTCGCCGGCCGCGAGGCCGGCGAGCTCCGCCTCCGCGTGCCCACCGACCGTGCGCAGGCCGCGCGCCTCGAGGTCGCGCGGCGGTCGCGCGAAACCGCACGACGGGCAGCGGTAGTCGCCGAGCTGCGACAGCCAGCGCGACGTGTACTCGAGCATGGTCGAGCAGCGCGGGCAGATGGCGACGTCGCTCACCTCGCGCTCGGCGCGGCCGTCGCGCACGTCGACGCCGAAGTACAGGGTGAGGCAGCCCGACTCGCGTGCCACCCAGGCGACGATCGGGTCGTCGGCGTTGGCCACGAGCACGGTCCCGGTGAGCGGCCGCAGGGCGGTCAGCCAGCCGGCCGCGAGGCGGTCGACCTCGCCGTAGCGGTCGAGCTGGTCGCGGAAGAGGTTGGAGAGCACGACCACCCGCGGCCGGCCGAGGGCGTCGAGCGCGGCCGGCACGATCGCCTCGTCGATCTCGAGCAGCGCGAACCGGGCGTCGGGCCGGCGGGCGAAGGCGGTGGCGATGCCCGACAGCAGGTTGGCGCCTTCGCTGTTGTGCACGATGTCGCGGCCGGCGTCGGCCAGCGCACGGGCCGCCATGTTGGCGGTCGTGGTCTTGCCGTTCGTGCCGGTCACCACGGCGAAACCCTTGGTCAGGTGGCGCGCGTGGGCCGCGAGGTAGCCGGGGAACAGGCGGTTCACGACCTTGCCGGGCATGCTGCTCGCCTGGCCGGCGCCGGCCAGGCGCACGGCACCCGCCACGGAACGGGCGGTGAGGCGAGGGAGCAGCTCCATCACGCCGCTCATCTTACTCGATGGCCCCGGGACCGGCGCCCGGCGGCCGCGCGCCCGAGCCAGGGCCGCTGACCCTCTCAGGTGGCGCGGCCCGGCAGGACCGAGCTGAGCGTGACCTGCACGACCAGCGCGACGATGCAGAGCAGCAGCGCGGTCCACAGGTCGAGGCCCAGGACCAGCACGATGAGCGCGATCGCGGCGGCCCACAGGAGCGTGCGCGGCACGAGGTCGCGCACGAAGCGCCGGCGAAAGCCGAGCCAGGCGAGCTCGCGGCTCATGGCCGAGTTGCGCTGGCCGTCGTCTAGGTAACTCGACTCGGCGGTGCGCAGGCGCTGGGTGAGGTCGGCGCCCTCTCCCGAGTACAGGCGGCACTGCAGCTCGAGGCCGAGGTTCTGTTCGAGCAGGGCACGCTGGCCGCGCCAGTAGTAGGCGAGCAGCGAGAGAAAGCGATCGTCGCCGGCGAGGCCGTCGTCGCTCACCGTGACGTCCAGAAAGAAGCGCCGCGCGCGGTGGTCGTACTGCACGCGCGCCTGCCAGCGCTTGCGGGGAAAGAAGTCGCGCAGGAACCGGTCGAGGTCGCTCGGCAGCCCTTCGACGACGTGGTCGGGACGCTCGTTCATCACCAGATTGTACCCCTGCGGGAGGAGCGCCGGGGGTTTGCCGCGCCGTCGCCGGAGGGCGCCGGCGCGGCGCATGCGGAGCCGAGGGGCCGCGCGGGCGGGGCCCGGTCCGGGTTAGACTTGACCGGCAGCGGATGCGAAGGGAGCAGGGTGTGACGCGTCGCGTGGTCCTCTCGGTGGTCGGCAACCGGCCGCAGTACATCAAGGCGGCCGTGGTGTCGCGCGCCGTGCGTGCGGTGGCGCGCGAGGTGCTGCTCGACACCGGGCAGCACTACGACCACCTGCTGGCGGGTGCCTTCTACGAGGAGCTCGACCTGCCGCGCGCCGACATCGAGCTCGGCGTCGGCTCCGGGAGCCACGCCGCCCAGACGGCCGCCATGCTCACCGGCGTTGCCGACGCGATCGTCGACCTGCGGCCGGCGCTCGTGCTCGTGTACGGTGACACCAACTCGACGCTCGCCGGCGCCCTCGCCGCCGCCAAGCTGAACGTGCCGGTCGCCCACGTCGAAGCCGGGCTTCGCTCCTACGACCGGCGCATGCCCGAAGAGGTCAACCGCGTCCTGACCGACCACCTGTCGAGCCTGCTGTTCTGCCCGACCGACACCGCCGTCGCCAACCTCGGGCGCGAGGGCATCGTCGACGGGGTGGTCGAGACCGGCGACGTCATGTTCGATCTGGCGATGACGAGCCTCACGCCCGACCGCGAGCGCGCGGCGCTCGCACGGTTCGGCCTCGAGCCCGGCCGGTACGTGCTGGCGACCGTGCACCGGCCGGCCACGGCCGACGACCCGGCGGCCTTGCGCGCGGTGATCGAGGCGCTGAGCGACAGCGGCGAGACCGTCGTGCTGCCGCTGCACCCGCGCACGGCGGCGAGCATCGCCCGCTTCGGCCTCGACCACGTGGCGGGTCCGGGTCTGCGGCTGGTCGACCCGGTCGGCCACGCCGAAGCGCTCGCCCTCGCCCGCAACGCCCGCGTGGTGGCGACCGATTCCGGCGGCCTGCAGAAGGAGGCATACTTCTTCGCGGTGCCCTGCGTGACCCTGCGCGACACGAGCGAGTGGGTCGAGACGGTGACGAGCGGCTGGAACGTGCTGGCCGGCACGGACCGCGACGCCGTCGCGGCCGCCCTGCTCGACCCGCCCAGGGGCCCCGCACACCCCGACTTCTACGGCACAGGCGACGCCGGCGATCGCATCGCGGCCGCGCTGGGTGTCTGGCTCGAGTGCACGGACGGCGGCGGCGAGGCAGGGAGCGTCGCCGCCGGCGAGAACATGGGCAAGCACGGCAAGGACGGTCTTACGTGAGCATCCCCTTCATCGAGGTCGAAGCCAGCGGCAGCCATCATGAGATCGGGCGCCAGATCGGCGAGGCGGCGCGCGACCTGATCGTTGCCGGCCTCGCCTACTACGAGGAGTATCACGAGGCCATGGGGGGCATCAGCTTCGCCCTCGCCGAGCGCGAAAGCCTGGCCTACCTGACGGCCGCGCGCGACGCCCTGCCCGGTGTGGTCGAGGAGCTCGAGGGCATGGCCGAGGGGGCGGGCGTGCCGCTTTCGCGGCTGCTCGTTCCCAACCTCGGCGAGGAGCTGACCTGCAACAGCGACCCGGGCGCGGCCGCCGAGCCGCAGCGCCCGGGCCACGGCGCGCACTGCACGTCGGTGGGGCTGCGCGCCGGCGGCCGCTGCCTGCTCGCCCACAACGAGGACTGGTGGGCCGGCGACGTCGACAAGAACGTGCTGCTGCGCATCACGACCGACGACGGCACGAGCATCCTGGCCATGGCCTCGGCCTGCCTGCTGCCGCCGACCGGCCTCAACTCGCACGGCGTGGCGACGGGCGGCAACACGGTCTACGCCGACGACCAGCGCATCGGCGTGCCCAACAATCTGATACGCCGCCACCTGCTCGAGGCGCGCTCGCTCGACGACGCCCGCGAGCGCCTCTTGCTGCCGACGCGGGCGCGGGGCTCCAACGCCCTCCTGATCGACGCCGCCGGCCGGCTGCTCGACGTCGAGACCTCGGCCACGGCGGCCGCCACGATCGAGGGCGACGATCGCCTCGTCCACACCAACCATTACGTGCACCCCGACATGGTGGCCCACGACACCTCGACCTCGGCGGGGACCCGCCGCCGCCTGGAGCGCGCCGGCGCCCTGCTCGACGCCGGCCTCGCCCGCGGCGACGATCCGCACGAGCTGCTGTGCGCCATCATGAGCGACCACGACGGCGTCGCCGACGCGACCTCGATCTGCGGTCACCCCGATCCGAGCGTGCCGCCCGGCGAGCGCGACATGACCACGGCCAGCATGATCTGGGACCCGCAGGCCCTGACCGTCGACGTCTGTGCCGGACCGCCCTGCGAGAACGAGCGGCGCCGGTATTCGCTGCGGTGACGCGCCGCGAGACGTGGGCGGCGTCACCGACCAGCCTCCGACCGATGGGATAGAATCTGACATCCCGGCCGCACCGCGACCGGGCCTCGACCGGCACCTCGAACGGGAGCGGACAGTGAAGATCGCAGTCATCGGCATGGGCTACGTCGGCCTGCCTCTGGCGGTCACCTTCGCCGAAGCGGGTGTCGAGGTCGTCGGCATCGAAGCCGACGCCGGGCGCTGCGCCGCGGTCAACCGCGGCGACTCGTACATCGTCGACGTGTCCGACGAGGCGCTGCGGGCGGTCGTCTCGCGCGGCATTCTGCGGGCGACGACCGACTACGCCGCGACCGAAGGCTGCGCGGCCGACATCATCTGTCTGCCGACGCCGCTCAACGCCAACCGCGAGCCCGACCTGACGCTCGTCAAGCAGGCCACCGCCATGCTCTCCGGGCACGTGCGCCCCGGCCAGCTCGTCTGCCTCGAGAGCACGACCTACCCGGGCACCACGCGCGACGAGCTCGCCCCGCTGCTCGAGGAGGGGTCGGGCCTCAAGGCCGGCGTCGACTTCCATCTCGCCTTCTCGCCGGAGCGGGTCGACCCCGGCCGCACCGACTACACGACCAAGACCACGCCCAAGGTCGTCGGCGGCCTCACGCCGGCCTGCACGGCCAAGGTGCTCGAGGTCTACGGCCAGGCGCTCGACACGCTCGTGCCGGTCACCACCCCCGAGGTGGCCGAGATGACGAAGCTGCTCGAGAACATCTTCCGCAGCGTCAACATCGCTCTCGTCAACGAGCTCGCCATGCTCTGCGACCGTCTAGGGATCGACATCTGGGAGGTCATCGAGGCCGCCGGCAGCAAGCCGTTCGGCTTCATGAAGTTCCTGCCCGGACCCGGTCTGGGCGGCCACTGCATCCCGATCGACCCCTTCTACCTGTCCTGGAAGGCACGTGAGGTCGACTTCTGGACCGAGTTCATCGAGCTGGCCGGCAAGGTCAACGAGAACATGCCGTACTTCTGCGTGGCCAAGGTGACGCGCGCCCTGAACTCTCAGGGCAAGGCGCTGCACGGCGCCAGGGTGCTCGTGCTGGGCGTGGCCTACAAGGCCGACATCGACGACCTGCGCGAGTCGCCCGCCCTCAAGATCATCCGCCAGTTGCGCAGCCAGGGCGCGGCGGTCGACTATCACGACCCCTTCGTGGCCGAGCTGCCGGCGTTCGACCTGCGCTCCGTCGACCTCGACGGCGGCGATGGCCTCGGCGCCTACGACGTCGTGATCGTGGTGACGGCCCACACGAAGATCGACTACGCCGACGTGGTCGGCAAGGCGCGGCTCGTAGTCGACCTGCGCAACGCCACCGCCGGCCTCGACGGCGCCGGCAAGGTCTGGAAGCTCTGACGCGAGACGGCGGGCCCGTCCGCGACAAAGGATGGTGACGCCCCATGAGTGCTGACCCCGTGCGGATCGGCGTGGTGGGCCTCAACTACTGGGGGCCCAACCTGGCGCGCAACGTAGACCGTCTGGCCGGCGCCGAGCTCGCCTGGTGCTGCGACGCCGACGACAAGGTCCTCGCCCGGGCGAAGGCCCAGTTCCCCGACGCGGCGGCGACGGGCGAGCTCGACGACGTGCTCGCCGATCCGACGGTCGACGCCGTCGTGCTGGCCACCTCGGTGCCGACGCATTACGCGCTCGGCAAGCGCGTGCTCGAGGCCGGCAAGCACGCCTTCATCGAGAAGCCGATGGCGGTCACGGCGGCCGACGCCGAAGACCTCGTGCGCATCGCCGAGGCGTGCGGTCGCCTGCTCATGGTCGGCCATCTGCTCGAGTACCACCCGGCTGTGCGCAAGGTGAAGGAGCTGCTCGACGCCGGCGAGCTCGGCCACATCTTCTACGTGTACGCGAACCGCCTGAACCTGGGCAAGGTGCGGCCCGACGAGAACGCCCTGTGGAGCCTGGGGCCGCACGACATCTCGGTCATCAACTACCTGACCGGCGAGGAGCCCGAAGAGGTCTCGGCGCGCGGCGAGTGCTACCTGCAGCCCGGCGTCGAGGACGTCGTGTTCGGCTACATCCGCTACCCGTCGGGCATGATCGGCCACCTTCACGTGAGCTGGCTCGATCCGCACAAGACGCGCAAGATCACGGTGGTCGGTTCCGACAAGATGGCCGTCTTCGACGACATGGACGCCGATCGCAAGGTCACCGTCTACGACAAGGCGGCGGTGGTGCCGGCCTACCAGTCGTACGGCGAGTACGTCACGCTGCGCTTCGGCGACATCCACATCCCGCGGATCGCCAACGACGAGCCCCTCAAGCTCGAGGTCGAGCACTTCGTCGAGTGCGTGCGCGAGGGTCGCAAGCCGCTGTCGGACGGTCGCGACGGGCTCAACGTGGTGCGGGTGCTCGAAGCCATGGAGCGCTCGCTGCGCGACGGCGGCCGGCCGGTCAGGACGGCCGACCTCACGGTCGGCTAGCGGCATGGCGCTGCACTCGTCCGACCTCGGTCACAACCTGCTGCTCGGCGCCGACGTGTCGGTGGGCGACGGCGTCGTGTTCGGCGCCAACGTCGTCGTCTACGACGACAGCGAGATCGGCGACGGCTGCTTCATCCAGGACGGCGCCGTGCTGGGCAAGGTGCCCTCGCTGTCGCCTTCGTCCACGGCGAAGCGCGGCGAGCTCGCCCCCTTGCGTCTCGGGCCGGGCTGCGTCGTGTCGACCGGCGCCATCGTCTACCGCGGGGTCACGGCCGGTCCCGGCTGCGTGATCGGCGACCTCGCCAGCGTGCGCGAGCGCTGCGTGCTCGGCGAGCGCGTCGTGGTCGGGCGCGGCACCTGCGTCGAGAACGACACGACGATCGGCGACTTCACCAGGATCCAGTCCAACGCCTACATCACGGCCTACATGACGATCGAGGACCACGTCTTCGTCGCGCCCTGCGTGCAGACCACGAACGACAACTTCATGGGCCGCACCGAGCAGCGCCACGACCTGATCAAGGGTGCCACCATCCGCCGCGGCGCCCGTGTCGGCGGCGGCGTCGTGCTCTGCCCCGGCATCGAGATCGGCGCCGAGGCCTTCATCGCGGCCGGCGCGGTCGTCACGAGCGACGCGCCGGCCGGCAAGGTGCTCATGGGCGTGCCGGCGCGCGTCGTGCGCGACGTGGCGGCCGAGGAGCTGCTCGAGAACCAGTAGCGCCTAAAGGGGCTCGACGCGGACCCGCGTACCGTCGTCGGCCCTGACGAGTCGAGTGCCGCAGACGGTCTTCGCTTTGCTGCCCTCGACCGTCCAGAAGACCTCGTCGCCGGTCATCGCCACGTCCGCGAAGTCGCCGCGATACGAGGTGATGGTGAACGGTCGGCGAGAGCTGCGCATGTCGGTACCGCGCAGCTCGACCACGGGATGGCCCGGCGTCCAGCGGCGATAGTCGATCCAGACGACGAAGTCGTCGGCGACCGCTTCGACCATCTGTCCCTCGGGTGCGTCGCTAAGCTGCCAGAACTTGCCGTTGCCATAGGCGTAGGCCCAGACGTGGACGCCGACCCAGTCCGTCGAATCGGGCGGGAGCGCGTTGAAGGCAAACGTCCCCTGGTCGGCGGCGGCGGGTCCGGCGACGCGCACGGGCGCCAGGAACGTGCCCGCAGCCTCCGAGGCCACGGTCGAGCTCACGTGGAACACGCGGCTGCCGCCGTTGCTCGCCGACTCCTGGTTCGGCGCCCAGAAGGCCGTCGCGCCCGCCATGGCGAGCACGTCGGCTCCAGACCGGCCGTCCCGCACCAGCCGCCGCCGCGCGCCCGTCTCGAGATCGACGAGCCAGAGGCCTCGACACGGCCCGGAGTGCTTCGTGGTCCACGAGCCGGTCCGTGGTGAGTCGAGGCTCCAGAAGGCGCAGAGCCGACCGTCGAAGGCCGAGAGGCGGGTGCCGGCGTCGTAGTCGCCTCCGCTCTGGTCTACCAGCCGCCAGCTCGTCCGCATGAGGGGGCGGCCCGTCGTCGAGGGTCGGCGGGCCGTCTGCACCTGCGCCGCGCTCATGACGACCCCGTTCGCTCCGCTCACGCGTCGTGTACTGTCGACCCAGGCCACCGCGTCGCCCGCGAGGATCCATCGATCGAAGCGGCGGTGTCCAAGGAGAGCCGTGAGCCAGGGATCCGGGCCGATCGATCCCGTGGACACGTCGAAGCGAAAGAACGGTGTGAGCGGCACGGGACCGGCCTGCGAGGCCTCCTGCGGCGGAAGTCGCCAGACGATGCCGTCGCGCGTGAAGGCGACCTGGGCCGAGTCCGGCAGACGGAGCAGACCGAATGGTCGGGTGGCCCGGCCAGGTGAGGTCGCGGCCGAGCCGTCGGAGGCGGTTGCAGGGCGCGCCGAGGCAGCCGACGATGGTGACGCCTCGTCGGTCGGGCGAGCTCCAGAGCCTGCGCCGCAGGCGGCCACCGCGACCGCGACGAGCAGGCAGGAAAGCGAAGTCCACACGATGCGCCGCATCACGTCTCCTCGGTCAGGCGCCGACGGGTCGAGCACCTGATAGGACCGCCGACGCGCTGTCCGCTTTCACGTCGGGGGTGACGGTGTGTCTAGTCTCGCGCCAGCGACGCCAGGTGCGTCTCGAGGCGCGGCCCGCCCTTGGGCAGGCCGAGCTTGCGACGCACGTTGGCGCGGTGAAAGGCCACCGACGAGGTCGAGATGTGGAGTGCCTCGGCGATCTCGGCGCTCGTCTTGCCGAAGCGCACGAGGTTGGCCACCTCGGTCTCACGCCGGGTGAGCGGCGTGGCGCTGCCGTACAGGGCGCCGAGTCGCGCGGCGAAGGGCGACACGACCTCGCGCAGGTTGTGCCGCACGGCCTCGATCTCGAGCCGTTCGGGCCGGTGGCGCAGGGCGTGGCTGAGCCGGTCGAGTGACGGGTCGATGAGACGCTCGACGTTCAGCACGACGCGCTGCTCGAGCTCGCGGCGGTCCTGCTCGCGCTGCTCGAGCAGCACGCGCAGGGCGGCGTTGCGCTCGTCGAGGATCGTCGTCTGGCGGCGCAGGGCGCGCGCCGTGCGCTCGAGCTCGTCCTGCATGACGCGGCGCGCCTCGTGGGCCGCAAGCTCGGCCGCGCGCTCGTCGGTCACATCGCGCATGACGCCGATCATGCTGGCCGGGTCCCCCGCCTCGTCGGTGAGGATCACGCCGTGGTCGCTCATCAGTCGGTACGAACCGTCGTCATGGCGCAGACGGTACTCGCAGCGGAACGGCGTTTGGCGCGTGATGCTTTCGCCGATCGCCTCGGCCACGCGGTCGCCGTCGTCCGGGTGCAGCCGGTCGAACCAGCCGCTGATGTCGCGCGGGAAGGCCCCGGGCCGCTGCCCGAGTGCCGCGTCGAGCTGCTCGCCGAAGTAGATGGCGCCGGTGCGCATGTTCCAGTCGTAGAGGATGTCGAAGGTCACGCTCAGGAAGGCGCGCAGGCGAGGATCGCTGTAGGTGAGGGGCGGCGGCGTCGTGCCGGCGCCCTCGGGAGACACGAACAGCACCTGCCGGCCGTCATGGCGGAACGCCGTCGCGAGCGTGGATGGGATGCGTCTGCTAGGCATACCCTCGCACTAACCTCACAAAAGACTGGCCTTGCCGAGCCGGATTCTGTCGGTAACGTCGAAGTGCGTCAATGGTGGGGGGCCATTGTGGCCCAGCGACAGGCCGCCGGCCGGGAAGGGGGCGCCATCGGGAGAGCCGCAACGAGCGACCGCCCGGTCGCCCGTGACCCGACCATGCCACACACGGGGGAGGCACGGTATGGAGTTCCATCTGGTGGCCGCCGACGACATCAGGACAGCGCCCTTCGAGGTCGGCCCGGACAGCAAGCTCAGCCTGGTCGACGTGATCGATCGAACCCAAGGCGCTCCCTTTTCCGCCGGCATCTGCGAGGTGTTTCCAGGCTCGCCGGTCGACTTCGACTACGACGACGACGCGGCCGTCTGCTTCATGGTGGAGGGCGAGCTGACCTTGGCGCAGGACGGCGACACCCGCACGTTCCTGCCGGGCGACGTCGTCTACATCCCGCGGAAGAAGGGCCTGCTGGTCTACTTCAGCACCGACTCGTACGGCAAATTCTTCTACGTGACCTATCCGCACTGGCGGTAAGGGGAGGGGGGCACGTGTCACCGGAGACCGAGCACCACCACATGTTCCACGACAGCGCCGACGCCCAGCATCGGCGCGACCAGGAGCTGCTCGCCAAGTTCGGCTACCAGCAGGAGCTGCGGCGCTCGCTGGGCTTCTTCTCGACGTTCGCGATCGCCTTCAGCTTCATCTCGGCGACCAACGGCTTCTATGCGCTCTTCTACTACGGTCTCGACGTGGGCGGCCCGGCCGGCCTGATCTGGCAGTGGCCGATCATCGTCTTCGGCCAGTTCATGGTCGCCCTGGTGTTCGCCGAGGCGGCGTCGCACTACCCGCTGGCCGGCGGCGTCTACCAGTGGGCCAAGCGCTTCATGGGGGGCACCTACGGCTGGTGGACGGCCTGGATGTTCGCCGTGGCGCTGGTCGTGACGGTCGCCGCCGTGGCCTTCGGTGTGACGCCGATCGTCTGCTCGCTGATGGGCTGGCAGACGACGCACACCACCCTGCTGTGGATCGCCATCTGCTTCACCGTCGGACCGATGCTGCTCAACATCTACAGCGTCAAGGTGACCGCCTTCTTCAACAACATCGGGACGGTCACCGAGATGATCGGCCTCGTGGTCATCGGCGCCGCCCTGTACATCGCGGTGATCACCGGCCACGGCTCGCATCAGGGCCTCGGCGTGCTGTTCAACACCACGCCGGGCGCCGCAAAGGGCGCCGTCTTCGGGTACGGCAGCGTCTTCCTCGCCGCCATGCTGACCGGCGCCTGGGTGATGTACGGCTTCGACGCCGCCGGCGGTCTGGCCGAAGAGACGGTCAACCCGACGCGCGAGGTGCCGCGCGCGATGCTCTTCGCCGTGGGCATTACGGCGGCCATCTCGGCCTTCTGGCTGGTCGCCATGGTGCTGGCCATCCCCAACGTCGCCAAGACGCAGGCGCAGAGCACGGGCGCCATCGCCTACATCTTCCACGCGCACTTCCCGAACTGGGTGACGAACGCCTTCCTGGTGTCGGTGTGCGCCGCCATCTTCGTCTGCTGCCTGGCGATCCAGGCTGCCACCACGCGGCTATTGTTCGCCTACGGTCGCGACAAGATGATCCCCGGTCACAAGTTCTTCGGGTTCGTCCACCCCAGGACCAGGACGCCGCTCACGTCGGCGCTCTTTGTCGGCGTGGCCGCCATCGCGGTGCTGCTCTACGTCACCATCGGCGGCGGCGACCCGTTCGTCCAGATCGCCCGCGTCACCGCCTGGGCGACGGCCGGCACTTACATCGCCTACCAGATGGTGGTCTTCGGCGGCCTCGTGAAGCGCTCCAAGGGCTGGCCCAAGGACAAGGCCTACTTCAACCTGGGCAGGTGGGGCTGGCCGGTCAACATCATCGCCTTCGTGTACGGCGTCTTCATGATCGTCAACCTCGGCTGGCCGCGGCAATCCACGACCTGGCTCGACACCTACATCGTGATGCTGTCGCTCGGCGTCGTCGTGGTCGCGGGCGTCGTCGTGTATTCGATCCAGCGGGCCCGCGGCATCGACCTCTCGGCGAGCATCCACGAGATCGAGCTGGCCCCGGCTGTTGCCGGGGCGGAGTTCGCCGCGGCGGGTGACGCCGGCGCCGCGTCCGGCGTCTCCGAGATGAGCGGTCCGCAGGGCCCGGACGGGCCCGGCGGGTTCAGCAGCTAGCGTACGGCCGGCGAGACAGGCGGGCGGGGCGGCCGGCCGGCCGCCCCGCCCGCCCCGCCCGCCTCGCGTCGCCGCCCGCCCGGACGATCAGCGCGGCACACCGTCGCGATCGGCCGCGGCGCCGGCGCGCGGCCGGCCTTGACGGGCCGCATCTCCACCCGCTGTACTAGCTCTCGAGAGGCGAGACGATCCGCGCCCGTCGCCGGCCATCGACCGGCGCGTCGCGGGTCGCCGCGAACCGCTGCGAAGGAGTCAACCCCATGCAGAAGTACGTCTGCACGCTATGCGATTGGGTCTACGATCCCGCGGTCGGCGATCCCGACAACGGCGTTGCGCCGGGCACGGCGTTCGAGGACCTGCCCGACGACTGGATCTGCCCCGACTGTGGCGCGGGCGTCGACATGTTCGAGCCGCTCGACGAGGAGTAAGCGCGCACGACGTCGTCGCGCAAGCCTGAAGCGGCGACCAAGGCTCGGCGCCGCTCACAGGCGCTGCCGTTCAGGGCAGCAGCACGATCTTGCCGGCCGCCGGGCCCGCGATGATCGCCCGGTGGGCTTCGGGCGCCTCGGCGAGGGGCAGCTCGCGGGCTACGACCGGCCGCAGACGACCCGCGGCCAGCCCCTCGTATAGCGCCGCGTGGATCTCGGCGAGCTCGTCGGGGGCGACGTTCCAGAGCAGCAGGCCGCGCAGGTCGGCGTCGCGGCTCATGAGGTCACGAGGCGCGATCTCGACCGGTCCACGGCTGCCGACGACGATCACGCGGCCGTGTGCGGCGAGCAGCCCGAGGTCGGCGGGCAGCGCGGCGTGGGCGGCCATCTCGACGATCAGGTCGTAGCCGCGGCCGCCCGTCGCCGCGCGCAGCTCGTCGACGTGGCCCGCCGCGCGATGGTCGACGACGAGCCGCGCGCCCTGCGCGGCGACGAGTCGCAGGCCCGCCTCCGAGCCGGCCGTCCCGTGCACGTCGTGGCCGGCGGCGGCGGCGAGCTGCACGGCGGCCAGGCCGACGCCGCCGCTCGCGCCCTGCACCAGCACAAGCTCGCCCGCGCGCAAGTCGCCGCGCTGGAACAGCGCCCGGTACGCCGTCGCGTACGGCACGCCGAGCGCGGCGCCCGCGGAGAAGCCGGCCCCGTCCGGCAGCGGGTGCACGTGGCCGGCGGGGCACAGCGCCGCCTCGGCGTACGTGCCGCTGACCGAGCCCGACGTGTAGACGCGGTCGCCCGGCCGCAGCGTGCTCGCCGGGTCGCCGACGGCCTCGACCAGGCCGGCGCCGTCGGTGCCCGGTGTGTAGGGCAGATCGGGTAGGCGCGCGTACTGGCCGGCACGCACGTAGGTCTCGACCGGGTTCACGCCGGCGGCTCGCAGCCGCACCAGCACCTCGCCCGGCGCCGGCGGGCGGGGGTCGGGGACCTCGTCGAGCCGCAGCTCCTCGGGCCCGCCGAAGGCGTGGACGCGGACCGCCCGCATCAGAACGAAAGGGCCTCGAGCCGGGCGAAGATCACGTCGCGCCCGGCCCGGTACTGGTCGGGGTCCATCGCCGCGTCGACCTCGGCCGGCGACAGCACGGCCGCGGCTTCGGGCGAGGTCTTGATCAGGTCGCCGAAGTCGACGTCCTCGCGCCAGGCGCGCATGGCCGCGTCCTGCACGACCCGGTAGGCGTCGTCGCGCAGCATGCCGCGGTCGACGAGCGCGAGCAGCACCGCCCCGCTGAACACGAGGCGCTGCGAGGCCGAGAGGTTGGCCAGCATGCGGGCCTCGTCGACCACCAGGGTGTCGAGCAGCTTCGTCGTCTTGCGCAGCATGTAGTCGAGCAGGATGCACGAGTCGGGAAAGACGATCCGCTCCGCCGAGCTGTGCGAGATATCACGTTCGTGCCACAGCGCTACGTCCTCCATGCCCACGACGGCGTTGCCCCGCAACACGCGGGCGCAGCCGGCCATGCGCTCGGAGAGGATCGGGTTGCGTTTGTGGGGCATGGCCGACGAGCCCTTCTGGCCCTTGCCGAACGCCTCCTCGGCCTCGCGCACCTCGGTGCGCTGCAGGTGCCGCACCTCGACCGTGAACTTCTCGATCGATGAGCCGACGATGGCCAGGGCCGCGAGGAAGGCGGCGTGACGGTCGCGCTGCACCACCTGGTTGGCGATCGGCTCGAAGCCGAGGCCGAGCTCGGCGCAGACGAGCTCCTCGACGCGCGGGTCGATGTTGTTGTAGGCGCCGACGGCGCCGCTCAGCTTGCCCACGGCGGCGCCGTCGGTGACGCGCCGCAGGCGGTCGAGGTGGCGCGCCACCTCGAAGGCCCACATGCCGAGCTTCATGCCGAAGGTGATGGGCTCGGCGTGGACGCCGTGCGTGCGGCCCACCTGCACCGTGTCGCGAAACTCGAAAGCGCGTCGCTTGAGCACCTCGCCGAGGGCGACGAGGTCGCGCTGCAGGAGCTCGCCGGCGCGCTTGATCTGCAGGGCGAGGCCGGTGTCGAGCATGTCGGAGCTCGTCATGCCGTAGTGGATGTACTTCGAGGCGTCGCCGACGTACTCGGCCACGTTGGTCAGGAAGGCGATGACGTCGTGGTTGGTGGTCTGCTCGATCTCGGCCACCCGGGCCGCGTCGAAGGCGGCCTTGGCCTCGATCTCGGCCACGGCCTCGTCGGGCACCTTGCCCAGGCGGTTCCAGGCGCGTACGGCGGCCAGCTCGACCTCGAGCCAGGTCTGGAGCTTGGCCTGCTCCGTCCAGATGGCGCCCATCTCGGGCAGGGTGTAGCGGTCGATCATGGGGAGCCCCTCCGTCGCGGCCGTCGAAGACGGTCAGATTCTCTCAGAAACGGGCAGCCCCCGGCGAGGTCAGCGCCGGGTCAGCAGCGCCGCGAGGGGCGTGCGCCCATCGCTCCAGGTGAGGTCGGCGTGCAGCTGATCGCGATTGGCGAACGAGAGGGACAGCCGCCACGACACGTCGCCGCTCGTGCCGGTGGCCACCAGCGCGTCGTCGCTCACGCGGCCGCTGACCGTCTGGGCGCCGGTCTCGCGAAGGCCGCTGATCGTGTACGCGTCGCCGCTCCTGGCGATCTGCACCGCGGCGGTGCTCAGAGTCGGGTCGGACGACCCCCAGGTGCCGACGTACGTGCGGCCCGACGTCGTGATGCCGACGTACTCGAGCAGCCCGACGCCGCCCAGCAGGAAGAACGCGATCGTGACGAAGACCGCCGCTAGGGCGAGCAGCGCGAGGGCGGGGGCGAGCCACCAGGCGTCGCGCAGCCGACCGCGGCTGCGCTTGGCGGCGGGAGCGCCGGCGGCGGGCGCGCCGGCGGCCGCGCCCGCCGCCGAGCGGTAGATCGTGCGAGCCGGACGGCGTTCGCTCACGACGCGGTCACTCCCGCATCGCCACCGCTTCGATCTCGACGCGCACGCCCTTGGGCAGGGCGGCGACGGCCACGGTCGAGCGCGCCGGATACGGCTTCTCGAAGAACTCGGCATAGACGTCGTTGACGGCGGCGAAGTCGTTCATGTCGGTGAGGAAGATGGTCGTCTTGACGATCGCGTGGCTCGTCATGGCGGCGGCCTCGAGGAGGTGCCCCAGGTTGGTGAGCGCCTGGCGGGCCTGCTCGGCGGCCGTCTCGCCGACGACCGCGCCGGTCGCGTCGAACGGCACCTGGCCCGAGAAGAACACGAGCGTCTCGGTCTGCACGGCCGGCGAGTAGGGGCCGATCGCCGGGGCCGCGGCCGGCGACGACACGGTCTGCTTGATCATCTCGGGGCTCCTTGACTCGGGGGGGGTCGCCCGGCGTCAGCCGGCGAAGTGCAGCAGCAGCGCGATCAACGCGAGCGCGACCACGATGCTGAGGCCGCTGATCGCCAGGACCAGGACCTGGCGGCCCTGGTCGGGCGGCATGGACGGCCTGCGGCGGCCGGGCTCCCTGTCGTCGGGTGTCACGCGGCGACCTGCCCTTCAGACGTCGAGGATGCGGGCGGCCAGGATCGCGGCATTGCGGGCGCCGTTGATCGCCACGCAGGCGACCGGCACGCCGGGCGGCATCTGCACGATCGAGAGCAGCGAATCGAGGCCGCCGAGGTCGCTCGTCTTGATGGGCACGCCGATCACCGGCAGGTTGGTGTACGAGGCGATCACCCCGGGCAGCGCGGCCGCCTTGCCGGCGCCGGCGATCAGCACCTTGAGGCCGCGGGCCTGGGCGGTGCGGGCGTAGTGCGCCACCTTCTCGGGGTCGCGATGCGCGGACATGACGTTGATCTCGTGGCGGATGCGCCGGTCGTCGAGCTCGCGCCCGGCCGCCTCCATCACCTCGCGGTCCGACTCGCTGCCCATGACGATGCCGACGAGCACCGGCTCGAACTCGATGCCGACCAGCAGCGTCTCGACCTCGGTACTCGTCTTTTCCACTGCCTCTCCCTTCGGGCCGTTCAGGCTGTGCGGGTGTCAGGGTGTGCGGGCGGACCTGCGGCGAAGCTTACCCCCAGCGAGGACCCGCCGACCAGAACCCTCCGGCCGGGCCCGCACCGCGAGTCGCGCGCGTCGGGCCGGCGTCAGCGAGCCCACGTCGCCGGGAAGAGCGCGATCTCGCCGGCCTCGGCGCGCACGGCCCGCTCGGCGATGTCGCGACGCGACTGCATGCCCGCGAACGAGATGCGCGCGAGCGCGCCGTAGGCGCGCTCGCGCGCCGCGGCGAAGTGCTCGCCCAGGCCGCTCACGGCCAGCACGCGACCCCCCGCGGTGACGATGTCGTTGCCGCGCACCGCGGTAGCCGCGTGGTAGATCGTCACGTCGGGCAGCGCCGCCGCTTCGGAGAGGCCGGTGATGACGTCGCCCTTCGAGCTCGAGGCCGGGTAGCCGCGCGAGGCCATGACGATCGACACGCACGCTTCCGGCCTGAAACGCAGCATCGCCGGGTCGAGCTCGCCGCGGGCGGTCGCCAGGCAGGCTTCGAGCAGGTCGGATTCGAGCCGCGGCAGGATCGCCTGCGTCTCGGGGTCGCCGAAGCGACAGTTGAACTCGAGCAGCTTGACGCCGTGGTCGGTCACGATCAGGCCGCCGTAGAGCACGCCGCGATAGTCGACGCCGCGTCGCTTGAGCGCCTCGAGCACCGGCCGGAAGAGGTCCTCGGCCACCGTCTCGGCCACGTCGGGCGTGAAGCCGGGCACGGGACAGTAGCTGCCCATGCCGCCGGTGTTGGGTCCCTGGTCGCCGGCGAAGATGCGCTTGTAGTCCTGGGCCGGCGCCATCGGCACCACGCTGGTGCCGTCGCAGAGGGCGAGCAGCGAGACCTCGGGGCCGCTCAGGTGCTCCTCGAGCAGCACGGCGTCGCCGGCCTCGCCGAAGGCGCGTTCGGCCAGGCAGAGCCGCACGGCCGCCTCGGCCTCTCCGCAATCGTTGCAGATGATCACGCCCTTGCCGGCGGCCAGGCCGTCGGCTTTGACCACGAGCGGCCAGACGTCCTGCGAGGCGACGTCGCGCAGGGCGGCGCTCAGGTCGTCGTGGCGGCGGTAGCGGCCGCTGGCCACGCCGGCGTCGGCCATGACCTCTTTGGCGAAGACCTTGCTGCCCTCGAGGCGCGCCGCCTCGCGGGTGGGGCCAAAGACGAGCAGGCCGTGCTCGGCGAACAGGTCGGCGATGCCGGCGACGAGCGGCGCCTCGGGCCCGACGACCGTCAGGTCGATCTTCTCGCGCCGGGCGAAGGCGAGCAGGCCCTCGAGGTCGCCACCGTCGAGCGCGACGGGGTCGGCCTCCTGGTCGATGCCGGCGTTGCCCGGGGCGCAGAACACCTGCGTGGCCAGCGGCGAGGCGCAGAAAGCGTGGACCAGGGCGTGCTCGCGACCGCCGCCGCCGACAACCAGTACGCGCATGTAGCCTCCTTGCGGGTCGAAGACGCGGGTACCGGCGGCGTGCTGTCGGAGCGGGGGCACGCCGGCGGCGGGCGCGTCGGACTGTCGCCCCGCAGTCTACGCGCGCCGCCGGGGGCGAGGGAAGGGAGGCGGGGCCGCTCCCGTGACGCACGCCCCTGTCGCGCCGTCCGGCGAGAAGGCAGGCCGAAACGGGCGCGGCGCGGGGCCGGCGCCACCAGGCGCCGGCCCCGCGCCGCGGCTTTCCGCCCGGGTCAGGCCGTCAGACGATCAGGCCTCGACCTCCTGGGTGCGGCGACGGCGCGTCAGGGCGACGATCGCCAGGATGGCGACGACGACGGCGGCCACCACGACGATGAGGATCGTCCTGGTGCCGCTCCCGCTGCTACCGGCCTTGCCCGTGACCGGCTTGAGGTTGACGTACGACTCGGTGGTCGCGGTCGTCATCCAGGCCGGACCGCGGCCGTGGAACATCGGCGTCCAGCCGGTCCAGCGCGACGTGTTGTAGGCCTCGAGGTACTCGGGGTAGACGAGCACGATCTGCGGCGACTGCTGGTAGAAGATCTGCTGCATCCGCCAGATGAGCTGCTGACGCGTGGTCGGGTCGAGCGCGGCCGACTGTTGCGCGTTCAGCTTGTCGAACGCCGGGTCGGACCAGGCCGGCTCGTTGGTGGCGCCGATCTCGGCCGCCGTGAACGACGTGAGGGTCTCGCCGGGATCGCCGTAGCCGGCCCAGTCGGAGAGGTAGAAGTCGAAGTCGGGCGCGAACGTGGCGCCCTTGAAGTTGAACACGCGGGCCAGCAGGGCGCCGGTGTCGAGCACCGAGATGTTGGCCTTGAGGCCGAGCTTGTCGAACCAGCCGGCGATGAGCTTGGCCTCGGTCTGGCCCTCGGGGAAGTCGGTCGTCGTGGCCAGGCGCAGGACGATCGGCTTGCCCTTGTAGAGCCGCAGACCGTTCGCGCCGCGTTTGTAGCCGGCGGCGTCGAGCAGCTGGTTCGCCTTGGCTTGGTCGAAGGTGTAGGCCTGGTCGGCCGGCGGCTGCCAGTGGTAGTCGGGGTCGGACCACGTGTCGGGCGGCATGATGGTCGTGGCCGGCGCGGCCAGGCCGTCGTAGGCGACGGCGCAGAGCTTGCTGCGGTCGATCGCGTAGTTCAGGGCCTGGCGGAACCGCGCGTCACGCAGCACTGGGTTGCCGGTCGAGGCGGACGACGTCGAGCAGTTGCAGTCGAGGTAGTCCCAGTTGAAGAAGTTGTAGGCGAGCGTGTGGATGCCCGACGTGCTCGGGGACCCGGCCTGGAGCTGCTTGAACTGCGCCTCCGGGATGCCCCAGGCGCCGTCGATCGCGCCCGACTTCAGGTCCTGCACCATGGTGGCGGGGTCCTGGTACATCTCGAAGTAGATCTCGTCGACGGTCGGCCGGGTGCCCCAGTAGTAGGGGTTGCGCTTCATCTCGACGTAGGAGCCCTTCTTGAAGGCTACGGTGTAGAAGGGACCGCTGCCGACGATCGGCATCTCGGAGTAGGTGGTGCCGGCCGCCTGCGGCGACACGTGCTCCCAGACGTGCTTGGGCAGGATCGGCAGGAAGATCGCCTCCATGTTGGCCTTGGGCTCCGAGCAGACGATCTGCACGGTGGTCGGGTCGATCTCCTTGGCGCTCGCGATGCCCGTCGTCGTGAGCGCCATGTTGGCCATGTGGTTCTTGACGATGTAGTTGTAGGTGAAGGCGACGTCGGCCGCCGTGAGGGGCTGGCCGTCGGACCACTTGACGTTGGGGCGGATGTGGATCGTCCAGACCTTGCCGTCGGCCGAGATGCCGCCGTTGGCCTTGGTCGGGAACTGCGCGGCGAGGCTGAGTGTCGGCTTCATGCTCTGGCTGTCGAAGCCGAACAGGAAGTTGTAGTTCACGGTCCAGATCTCGTAGGTCGTGGTGGCCCAGCCGACGAACGGGTTCAGGTTGTCAGGCTCCGCGATCCAGCCCAGGCGAAGGACCACCTTGTGCGATGCGGGCGAGGGCGACGAGCTCGACGCCAGGGCGCCGGCGAGGCCCCAGACCAGGCCGGCCGCGAGCAGCAGGGCGACGGTGAGCAGGAGCCGGCGGGTGGTGGGCATGCGTTTCATGACGTCCTCCTCGGCCACTCGGGCCGGTCCGCGATCGTCTCGTACCAGGGGTGAGCCCGCTCGAAGGCGGCCGCCGCGGCGAACACGGTGGTGTCGTCGTAGGTGCGGCCCACGATCTGCAGGCCGATCGGCACGTCGTTGGCCGCGCGCCCGGCCGGCACGACCAGCACCGGGCAGCGGCTCAGCATGTTGAACGGGAACGTCAGCGACTCGGTGAAGAGGTCATCGACGCCGTGGGGCACGCCCGCCCTGAGCGCCGGCTCGACGAACGTCGGGCAGATCAGCAGATCGTGGGTCTCCAGGATGGGCGCCAGGTGGTCGTAGGCGTCGCCCTCGATCTCGAGCGAGCGCAGCCACGAGACGGTCGGCCGGTTGACCGCGTCGTCGGCGAAGGCGAGCGCGTAGTCGGTCAGCAGGTCGCGGTACTCGGCGACGACCTCGCCGATCCAGCTACCGAAGATCGCGCCCAGGTGGGCGCGGGCGCCCTCGCGCATGTCGTCGAGCGACCAGCCCGGCGTGACGTCGTCGACGGTCGCGCCCAGCGAGCGGAACGTCTCGGCCGCCGCGCGCACGGCGGCGACGACCTCGGCGCCGACGTCGAAGCCACCGAGGTCGATGCTGCAGGCGATCTTCAGCCCCGACACGGGCGGCAGCTCGGCGGGGATGGTCAGCTTGGGGCGCAGCGAGACGATGTCCTCGGGGTGTGGCCCGGCCATGACGTTCTCGAGCAGGCGGCAGTCCTCGACGGTGCGCGCCATCGGCCCTTCGTGACAGTAGGTGTCGAGGTTGAAGGGCGGCATCTGCGGGATCCGGCCGTATGGCGGCTTGAAGCCCACGACGCCGCAGAACGCCGCGGGGATGCGGATCGAGCCGCCGATGTCGGAGCCGGTGGCGAGGCTCGCCATGCCGGCCGCAAGCGCGGCGCCGGAGCCGCCCGACGAGCCGCCGGGGCTGTAGTCCGGGTTCCAGGGGTTGCGCGTGATGCCCCAGAGGCGCGACTCGGTCACGGCGGCGCAGCAGAACTCCGGGGTGGCCGAGCGTGCGTGGATGATAGCGCCGGCGTCGATCACGCGCTGCACGCTGGCGGCGGTCACGTCGGGCACCTCGTCCTTGAAGACGAGCGAGCCGGCGGTGCAGGGCTGGCCGGCCACCTCGACCTCGTCCTTGACCGCGATCGGCAGGCCCTCGAGCGGGCGCGGGCCGCCGTGCCGGCCGGCGTAGCGCTCCTCTGCCGCGCGGGCCGCGACGAGGGCTTCGTCGAACAAGCGGATGGGCAGCGCGTTCACGACGCCGTCGACGTCCTCGACGCGGGCGATCGTCGCCTCCATGAGCTCGACCGGCGAGAGCGTGCGGGCCGCAAAAGCCGCGAGCGCGCCGGTGGCCGTCAGGTAGTGCAGGTCGGATCGCGCGCGCAGGTCGGTGTGCGCGTGCAGGTCTGTCTCCGTCATGTGCCCCCCTCGTGCGGGCGGCGCGCACGCCGTCCGTCGGCCTGATCGGACCGTCGGGACCGCGAGACCCTCGACCGGCATGCCGGTCGCTCCTGCCCCCGACGGCGACAGTGTCAACCTTAGCCCAGCGATAGGGTCAAGGTCACGGTGGCGCGGACGATGCGGCGGCCGCCGCATCGGCGGCCGCCCGGGGCCGCACCGGCCAGGCGATCTCGGTCAGGTAGAGCGCCGGATCGTCGGTGTCGCGCTCGTCGACCAGGTACGACTCGCGCACCGGGCCACACACGTCGAGGCCGCGCCGCGCGATCTGCGCGAGCAGCGCCGCGTAGGCCTGCCAGATGTCGTCCCACGGCCCGCGGTAGAGGGCACGCGCCGCGCGGCCGCCGGCGAGCTGCCGCGCGCCGCAGGTCGCGGCCGCCGGCTCGGCGACGGGCAGGCACACCTCGACATCGAGGCCCTGGTACCACTGCAGGGGGTTGGCGTAGAGGATGAGCTCGCGGCCGGCGGCCTTCAGGCCGCCGGCCGCGAGCTCATCCTCGAGCTCCGCCAGGGCGCGTTCGATCGCCGGGTCGAGGCCGGCCCGGGGCGTGGTGAGGCGGCGGCTGACCACCCACGCGGGCGCCAGGTCGACGATCTCGAGCTCGTAGGGCAGCAGTCCGTGGTCCTCGTGGAGCACGGCGTCGATGCGGGCCAGGATGTGCTCGAGGTCGGCACGCCGCTCGACGATGCGCTCGCGGTGGTGGGCGAGGAGGGCGCGGACGTCGTCGGGGTGGTCGCCCGACAGCAGCCCGCGCAGGTCGTCGAGCGGCACGTCGAGGTCGCGCAGCAGCCTGATGGCGATCCCCGTGTCGAGCTGCTCGATCGAGTACAGGCGGTAGCCGGTGAGCGGGTCGGTGAAGGCGGGCGAGAGCAGGCCACACTCGTCGTAGCGGCGCAGCGTGTTGGCCGAGATGCCGGTCAGTCCCGCGAACCTGCCGATCGAGAGGTGCCGGGCGCGACCCACGTCGGATCCTTCCTCGCCTCGTTGGTGCCCCCGTGGTCGTCGCCAGTGTACTACCGGCCGTTGCGCGGCCGACCGGCCAGGGAACGGCGCCGGCGACTTTGGTGTGCGCAGGCGCCGTCCGACGGGTCAGGCGCGCGGGTCGCGTGCGCCGCGTGCGTCACGCACGGTCACGCGCGCCGCTGCGCGACGCCCGTGGGACAGGTACCAGGCCGTCGCGCTCACCAGGCCGGCAGCTGCCAGGGCGAGGACGACGATGAGGGCGATCGTGGGCGAGAGGCCGTGGCCCGTGGTGAACCCGCCGTCGAGCGGGTCGCCGAGCGCGGCGTGCGTGGCGCCGAAAGCGACGCCGGCGCGCAGCGCAAGCCCCGCGGCGACGGCCAGCGCGGCGAGGCCTGCCAGGGCCAGCGGGAGCCGATGCCCGCGCGTTGGGTGCGGATCGCTACGCATGATGTCCTCCGGTGTCCGACCGACGAGCCGATCGTGACGATCGTTCCCGCCGTGCAGGAACGGCGTGTGAACCAGGCTGAGAATGTGCTGAGAGATCGCCGGCGATCCGCGTGATCGACCACCTCAGGCCGGCTCGGTGGGCGGGGCCGGCGGTGTCGACCCCTCGGCCCCGGCGGCAGGGTTGGCGGGCGGTGCCGAAGGAGCCGGCGGCGCGGTCGGCTCGGCGGGCGGCGCGGTCGGCTCGGTCTGCGGCACGGCTGAGGGCGCCGGTGGAGCGGGCGGAGCGGCCGCGGCGGGCGTCGCCGCGGCGGCCGGCGGCGCGCTCTGGTCGTTCGCGGGCGGGACCGGCGATCCGTGGGCCCAGCGGTGCCAGTCGTCGAGCTCGCGCCAGCGCGGGTCGACCGGCGGGGTCGGCGCCGGGTGGCCGGCAAGCGCGCCGCCGGGCCGGGCGAGCACGGCGATCGCGACGCCGACGCCGCCGCCGATCAGTAGCAGCACGAGGGCCTCGGCGGTCGGGAACGAGCGGGTGGTCCGCAGGAGCACCGGCGTGCCGAGCGAGCGGCGGAACGGGCCCACGGCGACGCGACCGGAGCTGTGGTTGGCGCCGACATGGTAGGCGACGATGGCGGCGACGATCACCGCGGCGACCGCGAGCGCTCCGACGGCGATCCAGGTGACGGTCTTGCGGCTCATGCGCGATGCCTCCTCGTTGCTGCACGAACGGTGAGGGCGTGGGCTCTCACACGCGCGATTGTGGGCGCGTTCGATGAGAGAGTGGATGGAGAGCGCTGTGGAACGGCTGTGACCGCGGCGCACGCGACGGCGCCGTGCCGGCCTTGAGCGGCGACGGCGGGGTCGGTCGACGAGCTGGTCTAGAGCGCACCGCCGCGGCCGATCGAGCGCGGCAGCACGATGGTCTCCTCGCGGCCGGGTCCGACGGCGATGAACTTCACGCGCGTCTTGGTGAAGTCGGCGATGAACTGGATGTAGTCGCGGGCCGCCTCGGGCAGGTCGGCCCACTCCTCGCAGTCGCGCAGGTCGTCGGTCCAGCCGGGGAGCTCCTCGTAGAGCGGCTTGGCGTGGTGGAAGTCGGTCTGGCGCACGGGGAACTCGTCGAGGACGCGGCGACCGGCCTTGTACCGGGTGCAGACGCCGATCGTCGGGAGGCCGCTGAGCACGTCGAGCTTGGTGATGGCGAGGTGCGTGATGCCGCTTACGCGCACGGCGTAACGCAGCGCCACGAGGTCGAGCCAGCCGCAGCGCCGCTGGCGACCGGTCGTGGTGCCGAACTCGTGACCGATCTCGCACATGGCCGCGCCCACGTCGTCGAAGAGCTCGGTGGGAAACGGTCCCTCGCCGACACGGGTGGTGTAGGCCTTGGCGACGCCGACGACGGCGTCGATACGGGTGGGCCCGACACCGGCGCCGGCGCAGGCGCCGCCCGAGATCGGGTTGGAGCTCGTGACGAACGGATACGTGCCGAAGTCGATGTCGAGCAGCGTGCCCTGGGCGCCCTCGAAGAGCACCTCGCGGCCATCGTCCAGGGCCTTGTTGACGAGCAGCGATGTGTCGGTCACGAAGGGCTCGAAGCGCGGCCGGTAGGCGAGGTACTCGTCGGTGACCTGGTCGGGGTCGAGCGTGCCGATGTCGTAGAGCTGCAGCAGCCGGTTCTTCTCGTCGAGCGCGACGCGCACCTTGCGGCGCAGGATCTTCTCGTCGAACAGGTCCTGCACGCGCACGCCGACGCGCGCGAACTTGTCGATGTAGCAGGGGCCGATGCCGCGTCCGGTCGTGCCGATCTTGAAGCGGCCGAGCTGGCGCTCGGCCGCGCCGTCGAGCAGCAGGTGGTAGGGCATGATCAGGTGGGCGTTGGCCGACACCCGCAGGTTCTCGACGGCGATGCCGCGGCCGCGCAGGGCGTCGATCTCGCCGAACAGGATGTGCGGGTCGATCACGACGCCGTTGCCGATGACGCAGGTCTTGGCCTCGTAGAGGATGCCCGACGGGATGAGGTGAAACTTGAACTCCTCGCCGTCGCGCACGATCGTGTGGCCGGCGTTATTGCCGCCCTGGTAGCGGCAGACGACATCGGCCCGCTCGGCCAGCAGGTCGGTGATCTTGCCCTTGCCCTCGTCGCCCCACTGGGCGCCGATCACGATGGTGGCAGGCATCACGCCCCCCTTGTGAGGATGGATCGGGCGGCCAGGACCCCCGACGCGCTCGCCTGCACGAGCCCGCGGGTGACCCCGGCGCCGTCGCCGATGGCGTACAGGTTCTCGATCGCGGTCTGCAGCCCCTGGTCGAGCTGCGGCCGCGCCGAGTAGAACTTGACCTCGATGCCGTACAGCAGCGTGTCGCGTGCGTTCACGCCCGGAGCGAGCTGGTCGAGGGCCTCGAGCATGTCGAGGATGTCGCGCAGATGGCGGAAGGGCAGCACGAACGACAGGTCGCCCGGCGTGGCGCCGGCGAGGGTGGGCTGCACGGTGCCGCGGCGCAGCCGCTCGGCGGTCGAGCGGTGGCCGGCGAGCAGGTCGCCGAGGCGCTGCACGATGATGTCGCTGCCGAGCAGGTTGGCCAGGCGGGCGATCGACTTGCCGTAGGCGATCGGGTCGTCGAAGGGCTGCGTGAAGTCGGTCGACACGAGCAGCGCGAAGTTCGTGTACTCGGTCTTGCGGTCGGCGTAGCTGTGGCCGTTCACGGTGACGACGTCGCCGTAGTTCTCGACCGACACGACGCCGTGAGGGTTCATGCAGAAGGTGCGCACCGGGTCGTCGAAGGTGCGCGCGTAGCAGATCAGCTTGCTCTCGTAGAGCACGCTGGTGAGGGGCTCCATGACCACCGCCGGCACCTCGACGCGCACGCCGATGTCGACGGGGTTGGTGCGCACGTCTATCCCCAGGCGGTGACACTCGTCGGTGAGCCAGGCGGCGCCCTGCCGGCCGGGGGCGACGATCACGGCGTCGGCGCTGTAGCTGCTGCCGTCGGCGCAGGTCACCCCGGTCGCCACGCCGTCGCGCACCGTGACGCTGGCGACCGTGGTGCCGGTGCGCACGTCGACGCGCGGCTCGAGGTCGGCGCGCATTGCCTTGAGGATGCCCGCCGCGCGGTCGCTGCCCATGTGGCGCACGGGCGACGCCACGAGCCTCATGCCGTGGACGAGAGCGTCGCGGCGGATCTGCTCGACCGCCGGACCCTCGGCGCCGTGCACCGTGGCCGGCGCGCCGTACTCGATCCAGACGTCGTCGACGTAGTGCACGAGCTCGGCCAGGTCGCCGGCCGGCACGAACTCGCCGAGCCAGCCGCCGACCTCGGGGGAGAGGGTGAGCTTGCCGTCGGAGAAGGCGCCGGCGCCGCCCCAGCCACAGGTGACGTCGCACGGCGAGCAGTTCGCGCAGACACCGGTGGTGCGGGCCGGGCAGGTGCGGCGGTCGATGTCGGGGCCCTGCTCGAGCAGCAGGACCGAGCAGCCGTTGCGGCGCACGAGCTCGAGCGCGGCGAAGATGCCGGCCGGCCCGGCGCCGGCGATCAGACAATCGTAATGTGAACGCGTCGTGTCCATGTGGCGTGTCGCGGGGGAGCGTGCGAACAAAAGGGACTTCCCTTTCCGAGATAGTAATGGCTCCGGGCGCCATGCTCAACTAGGCGCGCGCCGAAGTCACGCCGCCTGAGCGACGGCGAGTCGTTCGTCGGCACTGCCGGCCGAAGCGAGCTGATACGATGCGCTGCTACAAAGCAGAGCCGGCCAGCCGAGGAGGCAGTCCCGTGGACGACCCCATCCTGACCCGTCGCAGCATCCGCGCCTACACCGGCGACGCGGTGCCCGACGATCAGGTCGAGCGGCTCCTGCGAGCCGCCATGGCCGCGCCCTCGGCCGGCAACCAGCAGCCCTGGCGCTTCGTCCTCGTCACCGACCCGGCCACCCTGCGTGCCGTCACCACGTTCCACCCGTACGCGAGCATGCTCGAGCGGGCGCCCCTCGCCATCGTGGTGTGCGGCGCCACCGAAGGGCTGCGCTGGCCGCGGTTCTGGGAGCAGGACTGCGCGGCGGCCGTCGAGAACCTGCTGGTCGAGGCCGAGACGATCGGCCTGGGCGCCGTCTGGCTCGGCGTGCATCCGCTCGAGGAACGAGTCGCCGGCCTGCGCGCCCTGCTCGGCGTGCCCGACGGGGTCACCCCGTTCGCCGTGGTCGCCGTCGGCCGGCCGGCCGAAGGCAAGCGGCCGGCCGACCGCTACCGCGCCGAGCACGTGCACCGCGAGTGCTGGTAGGCGCGGCGAGCGGCGTTCGAGCGCGCCGTGCCGCTGTGCGCGCCGGCCGCGGTGGCGAGCCGGCATCCGGGCGGCGGCGAACGGCGCGGACCCCCGTTTTCGCATGGTAAGGTCGTGCACGATCGAGGGCGCCATCGGCGTGCTCGAATAAGACCGGGAGGGCAGTGGCCGACAGCTGGATCAAGGTGGCCGACGAGGCCGCGCTACGCGAGGGTGGGCTGCTCGCCGTCTACCCGCGCGGGCTGGGTCTGCTGCTCGCCAAGGTCGACGGCGGGGTCTTCGCGGTGGCCAACCGCTGCGCTCACATGGCCTGCCCGCTCGAAGCCGGCGGCTGCGAGGGGTTCGTCCTCACCTGCCCGTGCCACGACTGGCGCTTCGACCTGCGCACGGGGGCGTTCATCGAGGCCCCCGAGATCGCCATCCCGACCTACCCTGTGCGCCTCGCCGGCGGCGAGGTCTTCGTCGAGCTTCCAAGCGAGGTGTGAGACCGTGAACGACGGCGTCTTCGTCTACGCCCTGAGCACGTGCCCCTGGTGCCGCAAGGCCAAGCAGTACTTTGAGGACAGCGGCGTCGCCTTCGAGGCGGTCGATGTCGATCTGCTGCCCGACGACGAGAGCGACCGCCTGGCCGACGAGGCGTTCGACCTGTCGGGGTCGCGCGCCTATCCGGTGGTGAAGATCGGCGCCGAGGTGGTCGTCGGCTACGCGCCGGAGCGCTACGACCAGCTCCTGAAGGACGCCTCCTGATGACCCACGACGCCCGCGTGACCGCCCTGCGCGGGTTCTTCACGCCGCTCGTCGCGGCGCTCGGCTACAAGTTCACGCCCGACACCGAGCTCGCCGACTTTCTGCTCGAGCAGGAGGCCGTGCTCGAGGAGAACAAGGGCGCGCCCTACTGCCCGTGCCAGGGTCGCACGCGCCGGCGCGACCACGACATGCGCATCGTCTGTCCCTGTATCCCGTACCACCGGGCCCACTTCGACGCCATGCGGCGCTGCTGGTGCGGCCTGTTCGTGCACGTCGACGTCGACGACCCGAGCTCGCTGCCGCAGATCCCTGCGAGCGAGCTCGGCCTCGAGGGGTGAGCGGCGGTGTGGACTGAGGTCGCCCGTGCCGCCGATGTCGCCGTCGGCGGCCTCAAGTTCGTCAAGCTCGGCGGTGTGCAGGCCACCCTCGCCAACTGCGACGGCACGTTCCACGCGGTCGCCCGCCGCTGCGGCCACATGAACGCCCCGCTCGACCAGGGCTCGCTCGCCGGTCACGTGCTGACGTGCCCGCTGCACTACGCGCAGTTCGACGTGCGCGACGGCTCGGTGCTCGCCTACCCGCTCGACCGCGACTTCGGTGACGAGCCCCTGCCGGCGGCGGTGCGACGCCCGCTCGCGGTCGAGGACCGCCTGCAGCGCAAGATCCGCGTCGAAGGCCTCGCCACCTGGCCGGTGCGCGTGATCGACGGCGCCGTCGAAGTCGACGTCTAGGCGCCGAACGGCGGCGTCGTCGGCGCTCAGGCCGGCGTGTCGTTCGGGCCGGATCCGCTTACGACCAACTGAGAACGACAAGGAGGGAACTCATGGCTTTCGAACTGCCGCCCCTGCCGTGGCCCGAGGACGCGCTCGAACCGGTCACTTCGGCGCGTACGATCGGCTTTCACTACGGCAAGCACCATCGCGCCTACGTCGACAACCTGAACAAGCTGGTCGCCGGCACCGATCTCGAGGGTCAGACCCTCGAGGAGGTGATCGCGGCGGTCGCCGGCGACCCCGGCAAGGCCGGCGTCTTCAACAACGCGGCCCAGGTCTGGAACCACACCTTCTTCTGGAGCTCGATGAAGCCGGGCGGCGGCGGCGCCCCCAGCGGCGCGCTGGCGGAGCGCATCGACGCGACGTTCGGCGGCCTCGCCGCCTTCGTCGAGCAGTTCAAGGTGGCCGCCGTGGGGCGCTTCGGCAGCGGCTGGGCGTGGCTCGTCGACGACGCCGGCGCCCTGAAGATCGTGACGACCCCCAACGCCGAGATGCCGGTGCCGCCGGTCAAGCCGCTCCTCACCTGCGACGTGTGGGAGCACGCCTACTACCTCGACTTCCAGAACCGCCGGCCCGACTTCGTTCAGGCCTTCTGCGACAGTCTCGTCGACTGGGACTTCGCGGCGCGCAACCTGGGCGCCTGAGCGGGCGGGCGGGCGGCGGGCGGGACGCCCGCCGCCCGCCTCGCCCAAACGCGCCCCGCGGGGGGCGCGACGGGGAACGCTCCCTCGTAAGTGACGACGAGGAGGTCGGGATAAGTCGACAGCCGGCAGCGGCGCTCTCGAGCGACCCCGGCGACCTGCGCGGCCGGGTCGCGCGGTTGCGCGTCTCGCCGGCGCGCAAGGCGCTACTCGCCACGACGCCGCCCGCCCTCGCGGCGGTGCTGGCCCGCGGCGACCTGCCGAGCGCGCGCGTCGCGCTCGTCGGCCTGCTCGCGGCGCTCGCCGGGTCGTATGCGGTCTTCTCGTTGCGCGAGCGCCTGCTGCGGCGCGCGGCCGTCGCGGCCGCACCGCGCGTCGCCGGCGCGCCGCACGCGGTACTCGTGTGGGACGCGCGCCGCGGCCGGCCGCCGGCCGCGCCGCTCGCGGGCCTGACCGCGCTGGCGACGCTCGGCGGGCTGCTCGCCCTGACGCTGTCGCCGCTCTGCCTGGCGTTCTACGCCGTCGCCGCCGGCCTCGAGGTGCTCGGCTGCCTGCCGTCGCTCGCTCCCGAACGGCGGACGGCGGCCACGGGCCTGGCCGCCGGGGCGGCCGGCCTGGCCGGCTGGTCGGCCGTGGCGTCGCTCTCGCCTCGGGCCCTGACCGTCGTCGCGTTCCTCGTGATCTGGGCCGTCGGCTGCTGTGACATCGCCGACGGCCTGGCGCGACACGAGGCAGCGGGGTGGCCGGCGCGCAGCCTCGCCGCCGTCCACGGACCGGTCGCCGTCGCGCGCGCCGCCGGGGCCCTGGGCTTCGCGGCCTTGATCGCGACCATCCCGCTGCCCACCGGCGGCGTCATGGTGAACGACCTGGCCGTCGTCGCGGGCGTGCTCGTGGTGGCCTGGCCGGGGGCGCGGCTCTGGCACCGGCCCGACGTCGCCGCGGCGGCCGCCTACTTCGACAGCGCCAGCCTGTACCCGGCGGTCGTGCTGGGCGTCGCGCTGCTGCCGCTCCTCGAACGCATGCTGTGACCGCCGCGCGTCCGGCGCGCCGCGGCGTCCGTGATCGCCGCCCGGCGAGCGCGTGGTAGGGTCTGCTCACGAGCCGGGCGCCGCGCCGCGCGCGCCCGCTCGCGACCGACCGCCCGACAACGGTGAGAAGGGGGAGACGGCACGTGAAGGCGCTCTTTGAGACCAGCGAGACCGATCTGCGGCTCGTGAGCCGTGGCAAGGTGCGCGACATCTACGCCGTCGGCGACGACACGCTCGTGATCGTCGCGACCGACCGTATCTCGGCGTTCGACGTGATCCTGCCGACCCCCATCCCCGGCAAGGGCGAGGTCCTCACCCAGCTCTCGAACTTCTGGTTCGAGCGGACGGCGGACATCATCCCCAACCACGTGGTCGACCCCGAGCCGTTCGCGAATCGCCCGGAGAAGGCGCACCTGCAGGGACGCTCGGTCGCCGTGCGGCGCTGTGAGCCGCTGCCGGTCGAGGCTATCGTGCGCGGCTACCTCACCGGCTCCGGCCTGAAGGACTACGAGCGCAGCGGCAGTGTCTGCGGCATCGAGCTGCCGGCCGGTCTCGTCGACGGCAGCCGGCTGCCGCGGACCATCTTCGCGCCCTCGACCAAGGCCGCCGTGGGCACCCACGACGAGAACATCTCGTTCGACGACGTGGCCGGCCTGATCGGCGCCGACCTCGCCGGACGCGTGCGCGACGCGGCCATCGCCCTGTACGAGCTCGGCGCGGCCTACGCCCTGGAGCACGGCATCATCATCGCCGACACCAAGTTCGAGTTCGGCGTGCGCAGCGGCGAGTTGCTGCTGATCGACGAGGCCATGACCCCCGACTCGTCGCGGTTCTGGCCGGTCGACGGCTACACGCCTGGCCAGGCCCAGCCGAGCTTCGACAAGCAGTTCGTGCGCGACTACCTCGAGACCCTCGACTGGAACAAGAAGGCACCGGGGCCGGCGCTGCCCGACGAGATCGTCGAAAAGACGGCCGCCAAGTACGCCGATGCGCGTCGCCGACTCACCGGCCGGGGCTAGCCGGGCCGCGGGTGCGGAGCCGGCGGGAGCGCGCGCGGCATGAGACTGCGGCAGGCGGTGGTGTGGGTGGGCGTCGCGCTCACCGTCGCGCTGGTGGCGATCGGCATCTGGTACTACGTGCGCGACGACTACCCGTTCCAGCTCACCTCGACCGAGATCACTGGCCTCGCGTTCCGCTCGGTCACGGCCGGGCAGGTCGTCTCGGGCGTCGTGTCCCACCCGCCCTCTGAGCTCGCTGCCTGGATCAGCGGCATGGAGAAGGAGACGCTCGACACGTCGCAGCCCGCGACGGCCGAGGTGACGGTCCTGCGCTCCGACGGGCCGGCGCTGCGGCTCTCCATCGCCGACGGGCACGCGGCGGCGAGCTGGGTCTACGCCGACGGTCACGCGACGCCGCCCGTCGGGCTGCAGTTGAACCAGGCGTTCCTCTGGTACGTGCGCGGCGTGCGCGACGGCCTCGACACGGGCGTGGGCCGCGTGCATCCGCTCACTCCGGGGGCTTCCAGCCCGTCGCCCACGGCCTCGGGTTCTCCTCCGTCCGGCACGTAGCGACGGCGGCGTGACGACGGCCACGTAGTGATGGCCGCGTCGCCGGGAAGCGCCGGCGACGAACGGTTACCACTCTTTACGGCGTGTTTATGTCGGGTTAGAGTCTCCTGGCCAGAGCCCGGGTGGGTGCGTCCAGCGGTCGCGCTCAAGGCCGCCCCGGCGCCGATCACGACCGAGGAGGGTCTCATGCTGAAGGGGTTCAAGGATTTCATCCTGCGAGGCAACGTCGTCGATCTCGCCGTTGCCGTGGTCATCGGCGCGGCGTTCGGAGCCGTCGTCACAGCCTTCGTCGGCGACATCATCACGCCGCTGATCGCCGCCCTTGCCGGCAAGTCGGACTTCTCGAGTCTCACATTCACGATTAACCACAGCACGTTCAAGTACGGCTCGTTCATCAATGCCGTCGTGTCGTTCGTGCTGATCGCCGCCGCCATCTACTTCATCATCGTGGTGCCCATGAACCACATGGCGGCGCGTCGCGCCAAGGGCCAGGACCCGACCACCAAGCAGTGCCCGGAGTGCCTGAGCGAGATCCCGATCGGCGCGCGGCGCTGCCCGCAGTGCACGTCTGAGCTCGAGACCGCCGGCGCGTGACGGCGGGCGGACCGGCCGGCTCCAGCGCCGACGCCGATCGGCCGGGCGCGTTGCGTGACGGCCGCGGCGACGCCGGCACCGGCGGCCGCGGCGACGCCGCGTTCTGGGACGAGGAGTTCCGTCGGGCCGGTCGCGTCTGGGGCGACGAGCCCGGGGAGCTCGCCGCCGTGGCGATCGACCGCCTGCGGACGCTGCGCGCCGCCCGCCCCCACGACGCGACCATCGAGTACCGGCGAGCCGGCTTGCGCGACCTTGGGCGCGACCGCGCCCGGACGCGCGACGACCAGGCCGCCGGCGACCCACTGGACGGACTGCCCGAGCGCTTCGACGCCGTCTATTGCGCCAACCTGTGGCAGGTGCTCGGACCGGACGACCGGGCGGCGCTCGCGATGGTCGTGGGCGACCGCCTGGCGGCCGGCGGCCTGCTGCTGCTGAGCACCCTGTCGACGAGCGACCCGCAGCACGGCGGCCGGGGGCGGCCCGTGGCCGGCGACGCCGGCTCGTTCGTCGAGCGCACCTACGTGCACCTGTCGAGCCGCGAAGAGCTCGCCGCCGCCTTCGCGTACCTCGATGTCGAGCGTCTCGACGAGATCGCCTATCGCGAGGAACGCCCCGGCGGCGAGCCCCACCGGCACGTCAGCTGGGTGCTCGTCGGCCGCGCCGGGTAGTGCGGGCGATCGGGGTGCCTCGTCGCCGCTCAGCCTGGCGTGGCTGCGTCGGCCCTCGTCGGTCGTCCACCCCGAGCGGCCGCGCGCGTCGTCACGGCACGATCTTGTAGACCCGCCCGTTCAGGCTCGTCAGGTAGAGCTCGCCGGCCGCGTTCTGGCCGAACGAGCTGATGCTCGGCAGCTTCTGCGAGACGCCGGTCAGGATGTGGACGCCGCCCTTGGGGCCGGCCTTGGCCCACACCCGCGCCGTGCCGTAGTCGGCGAAGAGGTAGTAGCCGCGCAGGCCGGGGATCGCGCTGCCGCGGTACACGTAGCCGCCGATCACGGCGTCGCCGACCGCGTGCGAGTACTCGGCGACCGGGAACACGAGGCGGGTGCGCACGATGGACTGCACCTTGTAGATATGGTCGCCCTCGTAGTAGCTCCAGCCGAAGTTGGTGCCGGGCGCCGTGCCGGCCTTCAAGTAGTCGATCTCCTCCCACTTGTCCTGGCCGACGTCGCCGATCCACAAGGCGCCCGTCTTGCGGTCGAACGAGAACCGCCAGGGGTTGCGCAGGCCGTAGGCGTACAGGACGGGCTTGGCGCTCGCCGAGCTCACGTCGAGCCGCCAGATCTTGGCGTACGGCACGTTCACGTTCTGGCCGTACAGGTTAGGGTCGCCCTCGCTGCCGCCGTCGCCGACGCCGATGTACAGCAGGCCGTCGGGGCCGAACGCGAGCTGGCCGCCGTTGTGGTTGGCGTGGGCGTGGTGGGCGACCGTCCACAGCACCGTGGCCGACGAGGCGTCGGCCCGGTTGCGGTTCGACGAGCTCACCGTGTAGCGCACGATCTTTATGTCGCCGGCGGTGTTCGTGTAGAAGACGTAGAAGCGCCCGTTGCTGGCGAACTGGGGGTCGAACGCGAGGCCGAGCAGACCCTGCTCGCTGCCCTTCGACACCCGGCTGCTCAGGTTCAGGAACGGCGTGGCCAGCCGCTTGCCGTTCACGATCACGGCGATCTTGCCGGTCTTCTCGACGACGAACAGGCGGTGGGTGTCGCCGGGCGGCGCCGTGAGCCCGACCGGCAGCGACAGGCCGCTCGCCACGAGCTTGAGCTTGACCGCCGGCAGCTTCGTCGCGGCCGTGGCAGCGGCCGGCACCGCAGCACCGGTCCCCTGGGCCGCCGCGCTGTCGCGGCCGCCGGTCGAGACCAGGACGGCCGTGACGGCGACGGCTGCCGCCACCAGGCCGACCAGAACGAGAAGGATCAGGCGGCGAGCACTCATGGTCTACCTCACGCTGTCGGGGAGTCGTCGGGCGCAGCCTGCCCGCAAGCGCCCCGGTGTAAGCGTCGCCGCGCCGGGCGCCCGCGGCGGCCCGGGTGCCGGACGGCTCGGCTAGGCGAGGTACTCGGCGCGGAAAGCGTCGGTCGCGGCGCGCTCGGCGTCGGCGACGAGCTGCTCGAGGCGCTCGAGCATGGCGCGATCGACGCGCAGTGGGCGGTCGTCGACCGAGGCGACGGCGGCGATGCCGCGCACGCTGCTCGTGAGGAACATGGCGTCGTCGGGTCGGAGGTCGGCGACCCGGCCGTAGGCTTCGACGACGGTGATGCCGTCGGCCTCGGCGACACGCTCGATGGCGGCGCGCATGACGCCCGGCAGGATGGCGCCCTCGGCCGGCGTCGTGACGAGGCCGCCGCCGCGCGCGAGGAAGATGTTGGACGTGGCGCCCTCGAACATGCGCCCCTCGTCGTCGACGAAGATGGCGTCGTCAGCGCCGGCCGCGGCGGCCGCGCGCTGGGCGAGGTGCGACTGCATGAACGTCATGGCCTTGAGGGCGCCGCTCACCCTGATGCCGCGGTGGGTGATCACCCGCAGCGGCGCGCCGGGGCGCTCGCGCACATCGTGGCGGATGAGCAGGGAGGGGCCGCCCCAGGCGGGGCCGGCGGTGACGAGCACCCGGCAGCCGCCGTCGGTGACGCCGCCGGCGGCGGCGAGCTCGACGATGGCGCGGGCGATGGTGACGCGGTCCCACGGCACGGCGATCTCGAGCACGGCGAGGCCGGCCTGCAGGCGGTCCATGTGCGCGGCGAAGAACACCGGCACGCCGCCGGCGAGCTTGAGCGTCTCGTACAGACCGATACCGTGCGTGACGGCGCGGTCGAGGGCCGGCACGAAGGCCTCGCGCTCGTCGACGAGCCGGCCGTTCAGGCTGATCAGGCGCTCGCCGGCCTGCCAGCCGGCGCCCTCGTGCGGATCAGAAGTCATAGCGGCTGGCCTCGTCGGCCTTGAGCGTGCGGAACTTGGTGTAGTCGCGCACGAAGCCCAGGCGGGCGATCCCGGTCGGCCCGTTGCGGTGCTTGGCGATGTCGACGGCCACGACGCCCTTGCTGTTCTCGTCGCGTGGCTCGTAGATGAAGACGACGAGGTCGGCGTCCTGCTCGATCGCACCCGACTCGCGCAGGTCGGAGAGCTGCGGCTTTTTCTCGGCGCGGGTCTCGACGTCGCGGTTGAGCTGCGAGACGGCGAGCACGGGGACGTTGAGCTCGCGGGCGAGCTGCTTGAGCGAGCGCGAGATGTTGGCGACCTCCTGCTGGCGGTTGTCGGCCCTCCCGTCGCCCATCATGAGCTGGAGGTAGTCGATGATGACGAGGCCGAGCGGCGGGTCGACGCGGCTCGCCAGGCGGCGCGCCTTGGCGCGCAGCTCGAAGACGTTGATGCCGGCCGTGTCGTCGACGTAGATGGGCGCCTTCTCGAGCTCGCCGGCGACGGTCACGAGCTTGTAGTAGTCGTCGTTGGGCAGCGTCTGGCCCGAGCGCAGCCGGTGCGAGGCGACGCGCGCGGCCGAGCACAGCATGCGCTCGCTGATCTCCTGCTTGCTCATCTCGAGGCTGAAGACCGCGACCGAGGTCGTGCCGGTGATGCCGATGTTGTGGGCGATGTTGAGTGCCAGCGACGTCTTGCCGACGCCGGGACGCGCGGCCAGCACGATCAGGTTCGACGGCTGGAAGCCGCCCGTCATGCGGTCGATGTCGGCGAAGCCCGTCGGTACGCCCGAGATCTGCTGGCCCTCGCGGATCATGTCGATGCGCTCGAAGGTCGCCTTGATCATGTCGCTCATGGGGTCGAAGTCGGTGGTCAGACGATGCTGCGAGATGGCGAAGACCTTCTGCTCGCAGGAGTCGAGCAGCTCGCGCGCCTCGCCCGGGTGATCGTAGCCGAGCTCGGCGATCTCGTTGCCGACCCTGATGAGCTGGCGCAGGACGCTGGTCTCGCGCACGATCTCGGCGTACTGGCGCACGTTGGCCGCGGCCGGCACGATCTCGACGAGGGTGTGGACGAAGGCCTTGCCGCCGACCCGCTCGAGCACGCCCTGCTGCTCGAGCGCGGCCGACAGCGTCACGGCATCGACCTCTTTGCCCTGCGCGTACATGTCGCGGATGACGCGAAAGACGAGGCGATGCGTGTCGCGGTAGAAGTCGTCGTCGGCGACGAGCTCGGTGGCGATCGGGATGGCGTTGGGGCTCACGACCATGGCGCCGAGGAGCGATTCTTCGGCGTCCAGGTCATGCGGCTGCATGTGACGACCGTCTGTTGCGACCGTGCCGGTGGCCACGATGCTGCCCTCCCCCGCGGCGTCCGCGCCGCGCTTACTCGGCGACGACGATGACCTTGACGGTGGCCTCGACGCCCTCGAAGACGTCGAGGTCGACCATGAACGTGCCCAGGCTCTTGATGGGTTCGTCGAGGTGGATCTTGTGACGGTCGATCTTGACTTTGCGGGCGTCCCAGATGGCGTCGGCGATGTCACCCGAGGTCACGGAGCCATACAGGCGTTCGGCCTCGCCGGCGTGGGCGCCGATCGTGAGGACGGTCTTGTTGAGCGTGGCCGCGACCTCGACGGCGTGGTCGGAGCTGCGCACCTCGCGCGCCCGGCGTTCTTCCATGAGGCGCCGGACCTCGTCGAGCCGGCCGGGGCTCGCGATCTCGGCGAGGCGCTTGGGCAGCAGGTAGTTGCGGGCGTAGCCGGCCGAGACGTTGGCAAGGTCGCCCTTCTGGCCCACGCCCTCGACGTCTTCGAGCAGGATGATCTCCATCGGGGCCTCCTAACGGTCGGCGTAGGGCAGCAGGGCCATCTCGCGGGAGCGCTTGACGGCTACGGCGACCTGACGCTGGTGACGCCGGCAGGCGCCGGTGGCGCGCCGCGAGCGGATCTTGCCCTTGTCGGAGACGAAGCGCCGCAGGACCGGGCCGGCCTTGTAGTCGACGTCGTCGATCTTCTCGTCACAGTAGTAGCAGGTGCGGCGTCGCGCTCTGGCGAGCAGCCCGACCTTGGGGCGCTTCTCGCGACGCGTTCGCTTTGGTGCTGGCATGTGGGCCTTTCGCTTCTGGTCTCGGAGGGGCCGGCCGGGGGATGCCCTCGCGGACCGTCCCCCGGCCGGCCGGCGCTCTAGAACGGGATGTCGTCGTCACCGGCGAAGTCGCCTTCGGCGACTTCGGGTGCGCTCGAGAACTCGGTCGCCTCGCGCGGCGCGCCGCCTTCGCGCGGCCCGATGAACTGCACGTTGTCGGCGACGACCTCGACCGCTTCGCGCTTCTGGCCGTCGGCGGATTCCCACTGGCGCCAGCGCAGCCGGCCCTCGATCGCGACCTGACGACCCTTTGACAGGTACTGGGCGCAGCGTTCGCCGTTATTGCCGAAGACCGACACCGTGAAGTAGTTGGCGTAGTCTTCCCAGGCGCCCGAGTCGCGGTTCTTGACGCGGTCGTTCACGGCGACGCGCAGGCTGCACACGGTGGTAGCGCCCGCCTGGCGGGTCTCGGGGTCGCGCGTGAGGTTGCCGACCAGGACGACGCGGTTGATGGATCCGGCCATGTCTTCGCTCCTTTAGCGGTTGGCGCTCGTCCGGCCCTCCGTCGCACTCTGACGACTGCCGGGGCCGCTCAGCAGGACCTGCATCGTGCTAGTCCTTGAGGCGCACCGTCTGGAAGCGCATGACGTCGTCGGTGATGCTCAGCACGCGCTCGACTTCGGCGAGCGTCTCCGGCGCGGCCGAGAATGTGACGACGCTGTAGAGGCCTTCGGTCTGACCGGAGATCTCGTAGGCCAGCTTGCGCTTGCCCCAGTCGTCGACCGACGCGATCTTGCCCTTGCCCTTCTGGACGGTGGTGGACAGGCGATCGAGGATCTCGGACTGCCGGCCGTCTTCGACGGCGGGGTTGAGCATGAGCATCAACTCATACTTATTCGTGGAACTCACCTCCTGTGGTCTCAGGCGGCCCCAGCCTCGCTGCTGGAGCAGGGGTGAAAAACGCCGCCCCTTCGGCGGCGTAACCCCGGCATGATACCAGTGCCCGGCGTCCTGCTCAAACGATGCACCCTGCAGGGGACAGACGCAAAGTAGCCGCCGCGTGTGGTGCGGTGACCTTCGGGCGGCGGCGGGTGGACGTCGGGGCGGTGCGCGCGGCGGACACCGCGCGCACGACCGGGCTACGAGGCGAGCGCCTCGTCGGCCGGCACCTCGTGGAGCAGGATCTCACCATCGGTATCGAGCCCTTCGACCGCCCAGATCGCGGCCAGGCGCGGTTCGCCGCGCTCGTCGCTGCGCATGTGGGCGAGCACCGGGCGCACCGTCCCGACCAGCTCCCGGGCCTCGAGCGCCGCGACGCTGAGCTCCATCTGACGCAGCAGCTTGGCGACGGCCATGTGGACCGAGTCGGCGCGCACCGTGCAGAAGCCGCCGGCCTCGGGCCGCCGGCTGAGCTCGGTCAAGAAGTGGAGCATCTCGTCGGCGTGGATCTCGCCGACGATGATGCGGCTGGGCTGCATCTTGACGGCGCGCGCGAAGATCCCGGCGACGTCGACGCCGTCCTCGACGGTCAGACGCGTGCAGAAGGAGCGCTCCTCGAGCGCGGGGAGGTGGTCGCCGTGCTCGATCGCCACGACGCGTTCGTCGACCGGCATCAGGTCGAGCAGCGCGTTCAGCAGCGTCGACTTGCCGGTCGAGCGGTCGCCGAAGATGAGCAGGGTGCGGCGCTCCAGCACGCAGCTCGCCAGGCGCGCCGCCTGGGCCTTCGACAGCGTGCCGCCCTCGATCAGACCGCGCAGCGTCACCGGCACCGGCCCGGCGGGGCTGAGCTCGCCGGCGTACATGGTGGAGGTCGTCGACGAGAGCGCGTCGCGACGGCCCGTGACATACGACAGGTAGGTCGTCACCTGCGACTTCAGCAGCACGCGCAGCGCCTCGAGGTACTCCCGCGGCTCTTCGCCCACGGGCTGCGCCTGCAGCTCGTCGATCATGGCGTCGATCCGGCCGATCACGTCGCCCTGGATGCGCGTCACGATCGACTTGCGCGCACGCCGCTCCTCACGGTCCTCTTCGCTCTCGCGGGGCTGGATGATGTCCGCCGCGGTGACGGCCGTGTCGCTCACGTCGATGTCGGTCACGCCGTGTCCCTCGCTCCCATGCGCCGCAACGAGCGGCGCTCCGCACAGCCGGTATCGGCCGTCTGGGGGCAGAGGATGAGTGCCGTCAGGCGACTTACGTCGCTGACGCTCAGGCAGGCGTGGCTTCGCTGCGCGCCGGCGCCCCGTATGCTCCATCCTGGCGTAGTCGCACGGCCCTCTGCTACAATCCGGCCATGGTCGCCGGCAACATCCCTCGACTGGTCGCCGTCCTCAAGACTCAGGCAGGCGACGAAAAGCGCCTCGCGTGCGCCGCTGCCTTCAAGGTGGCGCACGATCTCGAGGTGCCTGTCGCCGAGGTGGGCCGCGCCTGCAACGAGCTGGGCATCAAGATCGTGCACTGCCAGCTCGGCTGCTTCTGACGCCGCCAGTTCGACTCCGTCGCTGACGCTCGGGCTGGCGCGACTCCGTTGCGCGCCTGGCCCCGCGTCACCCCCTCGCAGCGCGCCGCCGCGCCGCATTCGTGCGCGCGATTTTTCCACTGTCCTTATGAGGTTATCGCCCCCCGTGGCGCGGGTATTCCAGCAGGGAGCCGCGGGTGGGAGCCCGCGTGTTGCCGGCGTCTCTGCTTTTCCGCGGCGGACAGGGGTGTTTTCGCGCGGGACACCTACCGCGCGGGTACGTCAGGAGGACGTCGTGTCAACGGTCGAGCAGCAGCTGAAGACCTACCAGATGTTCATCGCCGGGCAGTGGTCCGGTGCCGAGAGCGGCGAGACCTACGAGGTCGTCGACCCCTCTACCGAGCGGCCGTTCGCCGTGGTGCCGAAGGGCGGCCTTGCCGACGCGCAGCGCGCGGTAGCCGCGGCCCGCAAGGCCTTCGACGAAGGCCCCTGGCCGCACACGCTCGCCACCGAGCGCGCCGAGCTGCTCCACGCGGTCGCCGACCGCATCCGCGAGCACGCCGACGAGCTCGCGCTGCTCGAGACGCGCCAGATGGGCAAGTTGCTCGGCGACTCGCTCATCGACGTGAACGATGCCGCCCACACGTTCGACTACTACGCCGGCTTGGCCGTCGAGCAGCACGGCCAGACCCTCGAGGTACCGGGCGAGAGCATGAGCATGGTCGTGCGCGAGCCGATCGGCGTCACCGCCGGCATCACGCCGTGGAACTTCCCGATCCTGATGGCCGCCTGGAAGGTGGCGCCGAGCCTCGCCGCCGGCAACGTCATGATCCTGAAGCCGGCCTCGGTATCGCCGCTTACCTCGATCGAGCTGGCCCGGATCTTCACCGAGGCAGGACTGCCGGAGGGCGTCTTCCAGGTACTGACCGGTCCGGGCGGGGCGGTCGGTGACTATCTCGCCTCGTCGCCCGACGTCGACATGGTGGCCTTCACCGGCAGCGTCGAGGTCGGCAAGAGCATCATGCGGGCCGGCGCCGAGAACGTGAAGAAGGTCGGCCTGGAGCTCGGCGGCAAGAGCCCGAACGTGGTCTTCGAGGACGCCGACTTCGAGGCGGCCATCGACGGCGCCCTGGTGGGCATCTTCGCCGGCAGCGGCGAGGTCTGCTCGGCCGGCTCGCGCCTGCTCGTGCAGCGTTCGATCTACGACCGTTTCGTCGGCGAGCTCGTCTCGCGGGCGATGGCGATCAAGGTCGGCGCGCCCACCGACGAGACGAGCGAGATGGGACCGCTCGTCTCGCAGCAGCAGCTCGATACCACGGAGCGCTACGTGCGGATCGGCCGCGACGAGGGCGCCAAGCTCGCCACCGGCGGCCGTCGCCTCGAGGGCAGCGGCTACTACTACGAGCCCACCATCTTCGTCGACGTCGACAACTCGATGAGGATCGCCCAAGAGGAGATCTTCGGTCCGGTCCTCGTCGTCATCCCGTTCGACACCGAGGCCGACGCCGTGCGCATCGCCAACGACACCATCTACGGCCTCGCGGCCGGCGTCTGGACCAAGGACGTCACGCGTGCCATGCGGGTCATCAAGGCGCTGCGCGCCGGCATCACCTGGATCAACACCTACCACCCGACGTACAGCGAGGCGCCGTGGGGCGGCTACAAGCAGAGCGGCGTGGGCCGCGAGCTCGGCACGTTCGGCCTCGACGAGTACCAGGAGGTCAAGCAGATCAACATCGACCTGACCGACAAGCCGCTCGGCATCTACCAGCACGGGAAGGAAGACGTCGCGGCGGGTAAGGTCGTGTCGCTGAGCGAGCGCCGGCCGTTCAACGAGGAGCACCAGTCCGACGAGTGGGTCGGATACTGCCGGAACTGCCACTAGGCGCGCGACGAAGTCACGCCAGCCTGAGCGGCGACGACGAAGTCGCTTGACGGCACGAGGCGCGCGACGAAGTCACGCCAGCCTGGGCGGAAACGATCGCTTGACGGCACGAGAAGGGAGTGGCTGTGGTAGTAGACGTCACCGCACGCGTGGCCAGGGGGTTGCGGATCGCCGGTCCCGTCGGGACCGGCGACCCCCTCACCGTCCGCAGCCCGTGGGACGGTGCCGAGGTCGCCACCATCAACACGACGCGCATCGAGGACCTCGACGGGATCCTCGACGGGGCGCGCGCGGCTCTTGCCGAGTGGCGCTGGACGCCGGCCTGGAGGCGGGCCCAGATCCTCGAGCGCACGTCGCATCTGATCGAAGAGCACGCCGAGGAGATCGCCCGGCTGATCGCTCTGGAGGGCGGCAAGCCGCTCAAGGACGCGCGGGTCGAGGCGCGGCGCGGCGCCTCGACCTTCCGCTGGGCGAGCGAAGAGGCCAAGCGCACGGCCGGCGAGATCATCGAGATGGACGCCGACCAGGGCGGCGAGAACCGCTTCGGCTGGACCATCCGCGAGCCGCGCGGCCTGATCGTCGCGATCTCGCCGTTCAACTTCCCGCTCAATCTGGTCGCCCACAAGGTGGCGCCCGCCCTGGCCGGCGCCAACGTGGTCGTGCTCAAGCCGGCGTCGTCGACGCCGCTCACCGCGCTGCGGCTGGCCGAGCTCCTTGCCGAGGCCGGCCTGCCTGAGCGCGTGCTCCAGGTCGTGGTCGGGCCCGGGCGCACGCTGGGCGCGGCCCTGGTGAAGGACGAGCGCGTCAACATGGTGACCTTCACCGGCAGTCCCCCGGTCGGTCGCCAGATCGCGAGCGACGCCGGCATGAAGATGGTGACGCTCGAGCTCGGCAACAACTCGGCGACGATCATCGACGAGGACGCCGACCTGGAGCTCGCCCTGCAGCGTGTGGTGGCGGGCGGCTTCACGAACTCGGGCCAGGTCTGCATCTCGGTCCAGCGCGTCGTGGTCCACGAGAAGGTCTACGACGAGTTCCTGGCGGCGCTCGCCGCCTCTGTCGCGGCCCTGAAGGTCGGCGACCCGCTCGACGAGACGACCGACGTGGCCGCCCTCATCGACGAGGGCGAGACGGAGCGCGTCAAATCCTGGGTGGCCGAGGCGATCGACCAGGGTGCGACCCTGGTCACCGGCGGCGTCGACGCCGGCGGCGCCCTGCGGCCCACCGTGCTGGCCGACGTCGGCCGCGACATGAAGGTCTGCGCCAAGGAGGTCTTCGGTCCGGTGCTCGCCGTCATCAAGGCGCGCGACCTCTGCGAGGCGATCGAGATCTCGAACGACAGCGAGTTCGGGCTGCAGGCCGGCTTCTTCACGCGCGATCTGAACAAGGCCCTCTACGCGGCGCACCACCTCGAGGTGGGTGGGGTGATGATCAACGAGGTGCCGACCTTCCGGGTCGACCATATGCCGTACGGCGGCATCAAGAGCTCGGGCATGGGTCGCGAGGGCGTGAAGTTCGCGATCGCCGAGATGACCGAGCTGAAGATGGTCATGATCCGCGAGATGGACTGGGCGAGCCCCGGCTCGCCGCTCGGCGCCTGCCGGCGCGACGGCATGTGACGGCGGCGGCCGACCAAACCACGACCACGAGAGGGACCATGATCAGCGCACGCAACCAGCTTCCCGGCACCGTCAAGTTCATCACGCTCGGCACGGTGATGGCCGAGGTCGTGATCGACGTCGGCGGCAACGAGGTGGTGGCCGCCATCACGCGGCACTCCGTGGAGTCGATGGGGCTCAAGCAGGGCGATCAGGTGAAGGCCGTCATCAAGGCCACCGAGGTGATGGTCCAGACCTGAGGACGGGCGCCGGCGGCGGGTCGCCCCGCGCGTGCCGGGAGCGCGTGTGACGGGCCGCGCCGGGCGCGCTACACTGCCGCTGTGAGCGCCTCCCCGTCACGCCGCGTCGACTACCTGCGCCTCTCCGTCACGGACCGCTGCAACCTGCGGTGCGTGTACTGCATGCCGCCCGAGGGCGTGCCGCCGCGGCGCCACGACGAGATCCTGTCGTACGAGGAGCTGCTCGCCTTCGCCGCGACCGCGCTGCGGCTGGGCGTGACGAGGGTGCGCGTCACGGGCGGCGAGCCGCTCGTGCGCAAGGGCCTTGTCGGCTTCGTCGAGCGGCTCGCCGCGCTCGACGGCCTCGCCGATCTCGCGCTCACGACGAACGGCATCCTCCTGCCACGCCACGCCGCCGAGCTGCGCGCCGCCGGCCTGCGGCGCGTCAACATGAGCATCGACAGCCTCGACCCCGACCGCTACGAGCGGCTCACCCGGGGCGCTCGCCTGGCCGATGCCCTGGCCGGCCTCGACGCGGCCCTCGAGACGGGCTTCGCACCCGTCAAGGTGAACGCCGTGCTGCTGGCCGGCGTCGACGACGAGGTCGAGCGTTTCGTCGAGCTCGTGCGCGGGCGCGAGGTCCACGTGCGGTTCATCGAGTACATGCCGGTCGACCGCCGGCTGGGCGTGGGTGGCGAGTTCGTGCCGGCCGGCGCGGTGCTCGAGCGGCTGCGCGGCCGCTACGCCGTCGAGGCGGTCGACGGGCCCTACGGCCTGGGACCGGCCACGTATTTCCGCGTACCCGGGGCGCGCGGCACCGTCGGCTTCATCGCCGGGGTGTCCGACCACTTCTGCGCGCGCTGCAACCGGCTGCGCCTCACGGCCGACGGCCGCCTCAAGACCTGTCTGTTCTCGGCGCCCGAGCGCGAGCTCGACGTGCGCTCCCTGATCGGCCGGCCCGACGCGCTCGCCGCGGCCCTGGCCGACGCCATCGCCGGCAAGAGCTTCGACCGCGGCCTCGAGTCGCCCGCGGCCGGTGCCCGCATGTCGCAGATCGGAGGCTAGCACGGTGAGCGGACTCTCCCATGTGGACGGACGCGGCCGGGCGCGCATGGTCGACGTCGCCGGCAAGGCCGAGACCGAGCGCGTGGCGCGCGCCGAGGCGCGCGTCGTGATGGCGCCGGCGACCCTGCAGGCCGTGTGCGACGGCGACGTGCCGAAGGGCGACGTGCTGGCCACGGCGCGGCTCGCCGGTGTGATGGCCGCCAAGCGCACGCACGAGCTGATCCCCCTGTGCCACCCGCTCGCCCTGACCTTCGTCGGCGTCGAGATCGAGCCCGACGAGGCGCTGCCGGGCCTGCGGGTCACGACCGAGGCGCGCCTCGTGGGGCGCACGGGCGTCGAGATGGAGGCCCTGGTCGCCGCCTCGGTGGCCGGCCTCACCGTCTACGACATGTGCAAGGCGATCGACCGCGGCATCGAGGTGACCGGCGTGCGGCTGGTCGAGAAGTCGGGTGGCGCGAGCGGTCACTGGCACCGCGGTGGGGCGGCGTCGTGAGCGGCGCGAAGGCGGCGGCAGAGGTGGGCGGGCACGGCAGCGTCGTGTCGGTCAACGTCGCCGCGACGAAGGGCGTGCGCAAGCAGCCGCGACCCGAGATCCTGCTCGCGGTCGAGCACGGCATCGAGGGCGACGGCCACGCCGGTCCCTGGCACCGCCAGGTCAGCCTGCTCGCCCTCGAGAGCATCGAGACGATGCGCGCCAAGGGCCTCGACGTGGGCCCGGGCGACTTCGCCGAGAACGTGACGACAACGGGGATCGCCGTCGCCGACCTGCCGATCGGCACGCGTCTGCGTCTCGGCGGCTGCCTCGTCGAGCTCACGCAGATCGGCAAGGTCTGCCACGACCGCTGCGCCATCTATCGCGCGGCCGGCGACTGCGTCATGCCGCGCGAGGGCGTCTTCGCCCGGGTCCTCGAGGGCGGCCCGCTGAAGGCGGGCGACGAGGTCGTCGTCACGCTGCTGGGCGGCGGCGCGCGCGGGCCGGGCGCGACGAGCGAGGAGGGCAGGGCATGAGCGCAAGCGTGCCGATCCGGGCGGTCGTCATCACGCTCTCCGACTCGGGCCACGCGGGCCGGCGCGAGGACGAGAGCGGCGCCGTGCTCGAGGGTCTCCTGAACGAGCTCGGCGCCGAATACGTCGAGCGCGTCCTGCTGCCCGACGAGCAGGTGCTGTTGACCGAGAAGCTCATCCACTACGCCGACCGCACGCCGGCCAACCTCATCCTGACCACGGGCGGCACCGGCTTCACCTCGCGCGACGTGACGCCCGAGGCCAGCAGGGCGGCCTTCGACCGCGAAGCGCCCGGCTTTGCCGAGGCCATGCGCGCGGCGTCGCTGGCAAAGACGCCGCACGCCATGCTGTCGCGCGCGGCGAGCGGCCTGCGCGGCGCCACCCTGATCGTCAATTTCCCGGGCAGCCCGGTCGCCTGTCGCGAGCAGTTCGCGGTGATCCGCGCGGCCCTGCCGCACGCCCTCGAGAAGCTGGCCGACCTGGGCGGCGACTGCGCCCGGCCCGACCTCTGAGGAGCGCGTCCGGTCCCTCAGGGGGCGAGCGCCAGGGCGAGGTAGGCGGCGACGGCCGCGTCGGCGTCCTCGACCTCGCGCCAGTGGCCGGTCGCAAGGCGCAGCTCGAGCTCGTCGACGGCGATCCCCAGGCTCGCGGCCGCCGCGCTCCGCGTCGTGTGGCGCCGTACCGTGCGCACCGCGTCCCACTCGGCGGCGTCGCGGGCGCGCACGAGCGGTTCGACGAGACCGCAGAAGGCGTTCAACAGAAGGTCGCCGGCGGCGCCGGTGCCGCGGTAGTGCACGAGGCGGTCGGCTCGCCAGGCCGCGAGGAACGCCTCCTCGGCCTCACCGTCGAGCGCGACCCCGACGCGCACCTGGAGCGGCGCCAGCAGCTCGCGCAGCAGGCTCACGCAGAGAGGCGCCTGGACGGCGTCGGCCAGGACCCCCGCAAAGGCGTCGTCGTCGTGCTCGAGCGCGAAGCCCCGCACGAGCCCGGGGGCGAAGACCTCGTTCAGCTCGCCGACGGTGCGCTCGAGCGCGGGAGCGAGCGTCTCGGGTTCGGCGAGGCGTCGGGAGTCGATCACGTCGACGTGGATCGCAGCGTGCATGAGCTCGCCTCCTGCCGCGGGCGGCCGTCGGCGTAGAGTACGCCGACGGCCGCCCGACTCCTGCGGCCGCGCCTCCGGCGAGGACGCCTCTCGAGCGGGGCGTGACGCCTGAACGAGTGACGCCCGGCGCCGCACCATCTACATTTAGACGGTTCGAACGGCCTGAACACGGTCCGAACGGCCGGGTTGCGGGGCACGACGTCCGGCGGGGAGTGAGCCATGAGCAAGAGGGCCCAGCGACGCCTGATCGTCGCCACCGTCGTCCTGGTGGCGGTGTTCGCAGTCGCCATGGTGTACGTGGTGGTCGCTCAGGGCGCCTACTACCGGCAGGTCTCGGCCTTGTCGGCCGCCGACGACGGCCACGACGTGAAGGTCGGCGGCGCCGTCGTGCGCGACTCGATCGTGCGCGGCCCCTCAGGCGTGCGCTTCGCGATCGAGGACCTCACGGGCAAGGCGGCCACCGTCGGCGTCGCCTACGACGGCCAGATGCCGGCCACCTTCGCGGCCGGCGTGCAGGTCGTGGTCACGGGCCGCTTCGCGGCGGGCGGCGACCTGATCACCGCTCAGCAGCTCGAGACCAAGTGCCCGTCGAAGTACGCGGGCAAGGCGAGCCCGCTGCCGCAGGCGAGCGTCGGGCAGTAGGGGCCGTCGCTTGATCGTCCTCGGCCGCATCGCCCTCGCCTGCTGCCTGGCCTTCTCGCTCGGCGCCGTCGCGCTCCTCGCCCTCGGCGTGCGCCGGCGCAGCGCCGATCTCGTGCGGTCCGGCTACCTCGCCGTCTACGGGCTGTTCTTCGCCGTCGTCGTCGCCTGCGCGGTGCTGCTCGAGGCCTTCGTCGGTCGCGACTTCTCCTTTGCCTACGTCGCCCAGAACTCCGACCCCACGCTGTCGCTGTTCTACCGCGCCGCCGGCTTCTGGGCCGGTCAGCAGGGCTCGTTGCTGCTGTGGGCGGCGCTGCTCGCGCTCGTCACGGTGGTGATCGCGCTGCGCGACGTCGAGGCCGCCGACCGCCTGACGGCGACGACGGTCGGCGTGCTTGCCGCCGTCACCGCCGTGTTCGTCGCGCTCATGGTGATCGACGGCGGCTCCGATCCGTTCCTCGGAGCCGCGGCCGGCACCTCGGGCGCCGGCCTGAACCCGCTGCTCCTGCACCCGGCGATGGTGCTCCACCCTCCCGCCCTGTTTGCCGCCTACGCCGCTCTCGCCGTGCCGTTCGCCTACGCGACGGCGGCGCTGCTGCTCGGCGACACGGGGCGCGAGTGGGCCCCGAGCGCCCAGCGCTGGGCCGTGGGCGGCTGGCTGCTGCTGTCCCTGGGCATCGGGCTCGGTGCCTGGTGGGCCTACGTCGTGCTGTCGTGGGGCGGCTACTGGGGCTGGGACCCGGTCGAGAACACGTCGCTTGTGCCCTGGCTAACGGGCACGGCGCTCGTCCATTCGCTGCTCGTCTACCGGCGCAGCGGGCAGCTCGCACGCTGGGCGCTCGGCCTCGCCTGCGCGACCTTCTGGGCCACCATCCTCGCGACCTGGACGACGCGCACCGACCTGATCAGCTCGGTCCACGCCTTCGAGCGGAGCGAGACCATGATCGTCGTGCTGACCACGCTGCTCGGCGCGGTGGCCGCGCTCTCGGTCGGACTGCTCGTGGCGCGCTGGCGGCGCTTCGCCGCGGCGGCGCCGGCTGAGGCCGGCGCCACGGCCCTCGCGCCGGCCGCGCTCGACGTGGCGCTCGCCGTGCTCGCCGCCGCGCTGGCCGTGGCGACCGTCCTCGTGCCGCTCACCACCGGCCGTACCCTGGGCCCCGACACCTACCGGGCCTTCGCCGAGCCGCTCGGCGTCGCCGTCGTCGCGGCGCTCGCCCTGTGCCCGCTGCTCGCGACCGGCGGCGCGCGCGGTCGATCGTGGTGGCAGGCGGTGCGCTGGCCGCTGCTCGTGGCGGCCGTGGCCCTGCCCGCGCTGCTGACGAACGGGCGGCTGCGCTCGAGCCCGCTCGGCATCGCCGGCCTCGACGTCTGCTGCCTCGCGCTGGCGGCGCTCGTCGTCCACGTCGCCCGCGACGCGCGGCGGACCGCCGCCGAGCGCGGAGCGCTCGCCGGCCTGCGCCGCGCGCTGTTCGGCAGCCGCAGCCGCTCGGCCGCCCTCGTGACCCACGTCGGTGTCGTCGTGGTCCTGCTCGGCCTGGTCGGCTCCAACGTCTACCGCACGGAGCGCAACGTCTACATCACGGCCCGGCCCGGGGCGACCGCGGCGGTGGCCGGCTACACTCTGCGCTTCACCGGCTTCTCGCAGGACGCCGGACCGCAGGGTTCGCGCCGCTATTACGCCCACTTCACGGTGAGCCGCGGCGGCCGCGAGCTCGGCAGCGTCGCGCCGCACACCGACGTCTATCCCGCGGCCGGCGCCGCATTGCGCGCCGTCATCCTGGGCAGCCTGCCCCGCGACCTGTTCGTGGTCGCCCAGGATCCGTTCGACACGACCGCCAGCCACTTGCGGTTGCAGCTCGACGTGTTCCCGCTCATGCGCTCGCTCTGGGCCGGCGTCGCCCTGCTCGTCGGGGGCGCCGCCGTGGCCCTGTGGCCGGCGCGCCGGCGGGTGCCGGTCACGGCCCGTGAGCGGCGCGACGAGGCCGTGGGCGAGGGCGCCTGATGGCCTCGCCGGCCGATCCCGAGGTCGTGGCGGCGGGTCTCGGCCGCTCGTTCGGCCGCCGGGCGGTCGTCACGGACCTGTCGTTCACGGTCGCCCGGGGCGGCTTTCTCGCGCTCTTCGGGCCCAACGGCGCCGGCAAGACCACCACCCTGCGCCTGCTGGCGACGCTGCTGCGGCCGTCGGCCGGCAGCGTCGTCGTCGCCGGCCACGACGCGCGCCGCGACCCGGCCGCGGTGCGCCGCGCCGTCGGGCTCATCTCGCACGAGCCGCTGCTCTACCGCGACCTCACCGCCCGCGAGAACCTGCGCTTCTACGCCGACATGTACGGCGTCGTCGAGCCGGTCGCCCGCGTCGACGAGCTGCTCGAGCGGCTCGAGCTCGGCCGTCGCGGGAACGACGCGGTCGCGACGCTCTCCAAGGGCATGCGCCAGCGCCTCGCCATCGCGCGGGCGCTGCTGCACCGGCCGCGCGTCCTGCTGCTCGACGAGCCCGACGCCGGGCTCGACGCGCGCGCCGTCGAGCTGCTCGACGGCCTGCTGGCCGAGATCCGCGGGGAGCACACCTTCGTCCTTTCGACCCACGACCTGCGGCGCGGCCTCGAGCTCGCCGACCAGGTCCTCATCCTCGACGGGGGGCGCGCCGTCTACCACGCGCGCGGCGCGCTCGAGCCGGCCGACGTCCTCGCCGTCTACCGCGAGCGCGTGCGCGAAGGGGCGCTGGTGTAAGCCGTGGGCCTGCGCCAGTTCCGGGCGATGGTGCGCAAGGACCTGATCCTCGAGATGCGCACGCGCGAGACGCTCGCCGCCATGTTCCTGTTCGTCGTCCTCGCCATGATCGTGTTCCACTACGCCTTTACGGCGGCCGGCCGCGGCGCGCCGTCGCTCTACGCCGGCGGCATGCTCTGGGTGGTGTTCGTCTTCGGCGCCCTGCTCGGCCTGGGCCGCTCCTTTGCCCACGAGAAGGACGAAGGCTGCCTCGACGGCCTGCTGCTGTGCCCGGTCGACCGGGTGACGATCTTTCTCGCCAAGATGACGGCCAACCTCGTCTTCCTGGGCCTGATCCAGGTGCTCGCCGTGCCGCTGTTCGCGCTGTTCTTCGCGCCCGGCCGGATCGTCGCTCACCTGCCTGGTCTGATCCTGCTGATCGCCCTCGGCGACCTCGGCATCAGCGCCCTCGGCACGCTGCTCGCCACGATCGCGATGCACACGCGCGCCCGCGATCTGATCCTGCCCATCGTCTTCTTGCCGCTCGCGATCCCGCTGCTCATCGCCGCCGCGACCGGCACGAGCGGCCTGCTCTCGGCCGCCGCCGGGCCGCCGCTGCTCGGCAGGGCGGCGTTCCTGCTGGTATACGATGGCGTCTTCCTGGTGCTCGCTTACGGCACCTACGACGTGGCGATCGGGGAGTGAGGGACGGTGCAGGGCACAACGACCGTCGCCGCGCGCGGCAGCGCCGCCGGAGTGCGCACGCACACCACGACCACCGTCGCCGTGCTCGCCGCGGCCGCCGCGCTCCTGCTGGCCGACGTGCTCGTGGGGTTCCTGGTGGCGCCGACCGACGCCTCGACGCTCGGCTTCAGCCAAAAGATCTTCTACGTGCACGCGCCGATCGCCGAGACGGCGCTGCTGGCTTACGCCGTCGCCTTCGTGGCCGCCCTGCTCTACCTGCGCCGCGGCGACCCCCGCTACGACCGCCTCGGCCTCGCCGCGGTGCGGCTCGGGCTGCTGTTCAGCGTGCTCGTCATGATCTCGGGCGTGATCTGGGGGCGCGCCGCCTGGGGCGTGTGGTGGGCCTGGGAGCCGCGCTTGACGACGTTCCTCATCGCCTGCCTGCTGTACGCTGGTTACTTCGTGCTGCGCAGCAGCGTCGAGGACGAGTCGCGCCGCGCCACCTTCGCCGCGCTCTACGCCGTCGTGGCCTTCGTCGACGTGCCGATCACCTTCTTCGCGACGCGGTTCCTGCCGGCCGGCCTGCACCCCGTCGTGCTCGGTCCGTCGGGCAGCGGCATGGACCACCGCGACCTCGTCGCATTCCTGTGCGGCATGGCCGGCATGACCCTGCTGCTCGTCGGGCTCCTGCGCATCGAGACGGGGATCGAGGCCCTGCGCGAGGGGTTGCGTGACCTCACCGACCGTCTGGAGGGCTGACATGCCGCTCACCGAAGCCGTCAAGTACGTAGCGGCCGCCTACGGCGCCGTGCTTGTGGTGCTCGTGGCCTACTTGATCGTGGCCGCCCGGCGCCTCACGCGGCTGCAGCGCGACCTGCGCGGCCTCGAGGACGAGGCCCGGCGGCGGGAGCGTGAGGCTTGAGCCCGAGGCGCAGCGGGTAGGAAGGCACGTCGATGCATCCCGTGGTGGTCGGCATCTCCCATCGGACGGCGCCCATCGAGCTCCGCGAGCGCCTGGCCTTGGCGCGCGACGAGAGCGTGCTGCTGGGGGGCGACCTGCTCGCGGCGGGGGTCGCCGCCGAGGTCGTCGTGCTGTCGACCTGCAACCGCACCGAGGTCTACCTGGCCGGGGCCGACGCGCGGACGGCCGAGGCGTGCGTGCTCGAGCGCCTCGCCGGGCGTGCCGGCGTCGCGGCCGCCGCGTTGCCCGCCGCCGCGTATTGCGCGAGCGGCGATGCGGCCGTCGTTCAGCTCTTCCGCGTGGCCGCGAGCCTCGACTCGCTGGTGGTCGGCGAGGCCCAGGTCCTGGCGCAGGTCAAGGAGGCCTTCGACGCGGCCCGCGCCGCCGGCAGCACCGGCGCCGTCTTCAACCAGCTCTTCCGCCAGGCGATCGAGGTGGGCAAGCGGGTGCGCAGCGAGACCGCGATCGGCGAGCGGCCGGTGTCGGTGAGCTCAGCCGCCGTCGACCTCGCCCGCCGGGCGCTGGACACGCTCGACGACCGTGTCGTGCTGGTCCTGGGGGCCGGCGAGACGAGCGAGCTCACCGCGCGCCACCTGCACGACCAGGGCGCCGGCGCCGTGATCGTCGCCAACCGTACGCTGGCCGCGGCCGAGGCGCTGGCCGGACGCTGCCACGGCCGCGCCGTCTGTCTCGACGAGATCGACGAGCAGCTCGCGGCCGCCGACATCGTGATCTCCTCGACGGCGGCGCCCGGCTACGTGGTCGACCGCGCCCGCGTCGCTGCGGTCATGGCGCGCCGGCCCGCGCGGCCCCTGCTCCTGATCGACCTCGCCGTCCCGCGCGACGTCGACCCCGACGTCGCCGCGCTCGCGGGCTGCCGGCTCTGCGACATCGACGACCTGCGGGCCGTGGTGGCCGCCGGCCGCCACGAGCGCGAACGCGAGATCGCGCAGGCCGAGCGCATCGTCGCCGAGGAGGTCGCGCGCCTGAACGAGTGGATCGCGAGCCGCCACATGGTGCCGACGATCTCGCGACTGCGCGGGGCGGTCGAGGACATCCGCCGCGACGAGCTCGCCCGTATGGGCGGCCGGCTCGCCGCGCTCACGCCCGAGCAGAGGAGCGATGTCGAGCGGCTGACCGTGGCCATCGTGAACAAGATCCTGCACCTGCCGACGGTGCGTCTGAAGGAGCTCGCCGCCGAGCGCGGGGCCGGCGCCTACGTCGAGGCGCTGTGGCGCCTGTTCGACCTCGATCGTCCGCCGTCGGCCGACGGCGCCACATCCGACGGCGCCACATCCGATGGCGCCCTGGTGGAGCTGCCGGCGATGACGACCGATCCCGCGGGTACGACTGCGCGGCGGCGCGTCCGCGCGGCCGCGGGCGAGCGGCCTTCGGCCTCTTGAGCACGACCCGGCTCGTCGTCGGCACGCGAGGCAGCCCGCTCGCGCTCGTCCAGGCCGCGGAGGCGGCCGCCGGCCTGCGCGCGGCACGCCCGGACATCGAGGTCGCGATCGAGGCGATCGCCACGACCGGCGACCGCGTGCTCGACGTGCCCCTGGCACGCGTGGGCGGCAAGGGCCTGTTCACGAAGGAGATCGAGGCCGCCCTGCTCGACGGCCGCGTCGACCTTGCGGTGCACTCCGCCAAGGACCTGCCGACGGTCCTGCCGCCCGGCCTCTGCGTGGCCGCTTACACGCGCCGCCGGGACCCGCGCGACGTGTTCGTCGCGGCCGGCGAGGGGCCGCGGCCGGCCGGCCCGCGGGCGCTGCCGGCCGGCGCGCGCGTCGGCAGCTCGAGCCTGCGGCGGCGCGCGCAGCTCCTCGCCCTGCGATCCGACCTGCGCCTCGTCGATCTGCGCGGAAACGTCGAGACGCGCCTGCGCAAGGTCGCCGAGCAGGGTCTCGACGGCACCGTGCTGGCCGCGGCCGGTCTGGACCGTCTGGGTCGCGCGGCGCTCCCCGCCTTTGCGTTCTCGACCGACGAGCTCCTGCCCGCGGTGGGCCAGGGCGCCCTGGCGGTCGAGGTGCGGGCCGGCGACGAACGCGTCGCCGCGCTCGTCGCCGGCCTCGACGACCGCCCCACGGCCCTGGCCGTGCGCGCCGAGCGCGCCCTGCTCGCCGCTCTCGAGGGTGGATGCCAGGCGCCGATCGCGGCCTTCGCCGAGCTCGTCGGGACACCCGGTGACGACGAGCTCCTGCGCCTGCGCGCCTTCGTCGGCTCGCTCGACGGCGCCCGCGCCGTGCGCGACGCCCTCACGGCGCCGGCCGCCGCGCCGGAGGCGCTCGGCGAGGACCTCGCCGAGCGCCTCCGCGCGGCCGGCGCCGACCGTCTGCTGGCCGAAGCCCGCGCCGCCGGCCTCACGCCGGGGAGCGCGCGGTGAGCGCGCGGCGCCGGCCGGCCGCCGGCCGGGGCGTCGTGGCCGCCGCCCGGCCGTTGCCGCTCGCCGGTTGCACGGTGGTCGTCACGCGGCCGCGCGGCCAGGCCGCCGGCCTGGCCGCGCCCCTCGAGCAGGCCGGCGCGCGCGTGCTGCTTTGCCCGGTGGTGGAGATCGTGGCGCTGGGCCTGACCGACGCGGTGCGCGCCGCGATCGCCGGCCTCGACGGCTACGGCACGGTCGTCTTTACGAGCGCGAACGGCGTCGCCATCTTCTGCGAGCGGCTGCGCGACTGCGGTCTCGACGCCGCGGCGCTCGCGGCCCGCGAGCTCGTGGCGATCGGCCCCGGCACGGCCGCGGCCCTCGAGGAGCGCGGTCTCGTCGCGAGCCTCGTACCCGAAGAGCATGTGGCCGAAGGGGTCGTCGCCGCGCTCGCCGCGCGAGCGCGGCGTCTCGCCGGTCGGCGCGTCCTGCTGCCGCGCTCGTGCGCGGCCCGTGCCGTGCTGCCCGACGAGCTCCGCCGTCACGGCGCCCTCGTCGACGTCGTCGACCTGTACGACGCGGTGCCCGCGGCCGCACTGCCCTGCGCGGCGGGCGCCATCGAGGCGGCCGACTACGTGGCCTTCACGTCGAGCTCCACCGTCCGCGCCTTCGTCGCCCTGATGGGTGCCGAGCGCCTGCCGGAGCGCCTCGTCGGCGTGCGACTCGCGTCGATCGGGCCGGTGACGAGCGCGACCCTGCACGAGCTGGGCCTGACGGTCGCCGTCGAAGCGACGGTCTACTCGGCGGCCGGTCTCGTGACCGCGCTCATGCGCGACGCGGCCGGCGCCGACCGGACGACCGCGCCGCGTCGCGGGGCGAGCTCAGGCACGCGCCGCTCCTGAGCATGCCGCTCCGCACCTGCCGGCAGGGTGTCGGGCCGGCTGCGGGAGTGGATCCTCGAGCGGCTACGCCGCTTCCTTGACCGACTGCGGTGCGCGCTGTAGAAGGCAACTGGCGAGCTTGGTCAGGCTCGCAGGATCGCGCCGGCAAGGATGCGGCGATCCGCCGGCGGTTCGAACGGTCACCACCCGCGAGCCGGCGGGGAGCGGCGGGCAGGTGGGCCTTCAGGCGCCAGCTTGAGAGGGGGAGCTGTGTCCCTGGCTTACGTTTACCGCGGCGCTCGTTCAACCAGGTGGCTCGCCTGGGCGTGCGCGGCGCTGGTCGCCGCCGCCCTCCTGCTCGCGCCGGCGATGGCGACGGCCGCGCCCACGACGCTCTCGCACCACGCGCGGGTGCTGGCCGCGAGCCCTCTCGCCATCGTGGCCCTGCAGCAGGCCGAGCTGCACGCTTCCGATCCGGCCTCCCCCGACCAGTTCGGCTGCGTGGTCGCGCTCTCCGGCAACACCGCGCTGATCGGCGCCCGCGAGAAGACGGTCGACGGTCTCGAAAACGCCGGCGCCGCCTACGTCTACGTGCGCTCCGGAGCGACCTGGATGCTCCAGCAGAAGCTCGTCGCCGCCGACCCGGGCGACGGCGACGCGTTCGGTTCGACGGTCGCGCTCTCCGGCAACTCCGCGCTGATCGGGGCCCCCGGCAGGACGGTCGCGGGCTACGAGGTGGCCGGCGCCGCCTACGTCTTTGTGCGCTCCGGCACGAAATGGACTCAGCAGACCGAGCTGAACGCACCCAGTCCGGGCACCAGCAACTACTTCGGCTCCGCGGTGGCGCTCGCGGGCACCACGGCGCTGATCGGCGCCAGCGGCACGACCGTCGCCGACCAGACCGCCACCGACCAGGCCGCCGCCGGCGCCGTCTACGTCTATGCGGGCTCAGGAGCCAGCTGGGCGGAGGAAGCCCGGCTCGTCGCCTCCGACCCGACCACCAATGCCTATTTCGGCGACGCTGTCGCCCTCTCCGGCGACACGGCCCTGATCGGTGCTCCCGCCGGCTACCTGGGGAGCCCGCCCGGCGCGGCCTACGTCTTCGCAGGTTCGGGCTCGAGCTGGTCGCAGCAGGCCAGGTTCGTCGCCGTGGATGAGGCTCCGAACGACGCCTTCGGCTGGGCCGTCGCCCTCTCCGGCGACACCGCAGTGATCGGTGCGCCAGGCATCACCGTGGGCACGAACGGCTTCGCTGGCGCGGCCTACGTCTTCACGCGCACGGGGACGGACTGGGCGCTGCAGACTGAGCTGCAGGCTGCAGATGAGGTCGCCGGCGACCAGTTCGGCTGCTCGCTCGCCCTGTCCGGCACCAGGGCGCTGATCGGCGCCCAGGGTGAGTCCGACCTTGGCCCGATGCTCTCGGCGCGGACGCGACTCGCGGGTGGGGCGCGTCCGCAGGCGCTGGCCGCTCACCCGGGTGGCGCCGTGTATGTGTTCGACGGGTCGGGAGCGAATTGGTCGCGCACGCGCGAGCTGACGGCCGCCGACGCGGTGCCCTACGACTGCTACGGGGGGGCCGTCGCGCTGTCGGGCAACACGGCGCTGATCGGCGCCAGCGACAAGGCGTTCGAGGGCCACGACTACGCGGGCGCCGTCTACGCCGAGTCGTTCGCCGTGCCGACGCTCACGCTCGCGGCCTCCTCACGGAAGACGGCTGTCGGCCAGGCCGTCACTCTGAAGGGCGTCGTCAGGAACTTCGTCTCGACGGCGACGGCCGTGCGGTTCTGGCGCATGGTCGGGGCGCGAGCGACGGCGCTGAAGACCGTGAAGATCTCGGGTTCGGGCGCGTTCCGCTGGGCGCTCAGGCCCGACAAGGCCGGCAAGTGGGTGCTCGTGGCGTCGTACAAGGCCGGCGGCCTGACCTTCAGGAGCAAGCCGGTGACGGTGACCGCGCGCAGCTAGCGGCCGAAAGCCCGGGCGCCACGCCCGCAACCAGCGCCCCGCGCATGTCCGCGACGCCGCATCGCCAAGCGATCCCGAGTACACTTGGCGCGTGACTGCACCGCGGCACATCTGCTTTCTTTCGGACTACGGCTACGAAGACGACTTCGCCGGCACGTGCCGCGGCATCATCGCACGCCTCGCGCCCGACGTGCGCGTCATCGACGTCACCCACGGCATCTCCCGGCACGACCTCGTCGGCGCCGCCTTCGTGCTGCGCAACACGGTGCGCTACATGCCCGCGGGCGCCGTTCACCTGGCGGTGGTCGATCCGGGCGTCGGCGGTCCGCGCCGCGCCGTGGTGCTGCGCTCCGCCGGCGACCGCTTCTTCGTGGGCCCCGACAACGGCATGCTCGTGCTCGCTGCCGAGGCCGACGGCGGCATCGCGGACTGCTGGGAGATCACCAACGAGGAGTTCTTCACGACCCCGCTGTCGGCGACCTTCCATGGGCGCGACATCTTCGCGCCGGTGGCGGCGCGCCTGGCCGGGGGCCTGACGCCCGCGCTCCTCGGCCCGGCGGTCGAGCCGGCCGGCCTCGTGCGCCTCGAGATCCCGCCGCCGGCGACCACGCGGCGCGGCCTGCGGGCCACCGCCGTGCTGATCGACCGCTTCGGCAACGTCGCCCTCAACCTGGACGCCGCCGGTCTCGAGGCGGCCCGCCTGGGCGAGACGATCGAGATCGTGTGCGCGGGGGAGCGCTACCTCGCCCGCCTCGCGCGCTCGTTCATCGAGGTGCGGCCGAGCGATATCATGGTGCTGGTCGACAGCTACGGCCAGGTGGCGCTCGCCGTGAACACCGGCTCCGCCGAGGAGGTCCTGGGGCTGTCGCCCGGCGACACCGTGGAGCTGCGCCGCCTGTCGTGACGGTCGCTCAGGGACGGCCGGCGCGGGTCGGCGGTCGGGGTGCGCGGCGCCGGACGTGCCGGCGGGCGCAAACGAAGGTTGCGTCGCCCCGGGCGACCGGGTATCATACCCCCTCGCGCATTCAAGGAGTTCTCGCGTGAAGACCTTCGTAGCCAAGCCTGCGACCATCGAGAAGAAGTGGTACGTCGTCGACGCCGCCGGGCAGACCCTCGGCCGGCTGTCGACCGTGGTGGCCGACGCCCTGCGCGGCAAGCGCAAGGTGATCTACACGCCCAACATCGACACCGGCGACTTCGTCGTGGTCGTCAACGCCGAGAAGATCGTCGTGACGGGCAACAAGCTCGACGAGAAGACCTACTGGCGGCACTCGGGCTATCCGGGCGGCATCAAGGGCGAGTCGCTCAGGAACCTGCTCTCACGCCGGCCCGAAGAGGTCGTCCGCCGCGCCGTCAAGGGCATGCTGCCGCACAACCGTCTCGGGGCGGCGCAGCTGCGGAAGCTCAAGATCTACGCCGGTCCCAAGCATCCGCACGACGCTCAGCATCCCGAAACGCTCGCGATCAAGGAGTAGGACGCGTGGCCACAGTCACCTACAGCGGCACCGGCAGGCGCAAGACGAGCGTAGCGCGCGTCGTCCTCATGCCCGGCGTGGGCCGCGTGGTCGTCAACGGCAAGGACCTCGACGACTACTTCGGTCGCCGCGTGCTGCAGACCATCGCCGTCATGCCCTTCGAGGCGACGCACACCCAGGCCAAGTTCGACGTCCGGGTCAACGTGAACGGCGGCGGCATGGCCGGCCAGGCCGGCGCCATCCGCCACGGCATCGCCCGCGCGCTCATCGTGGCCGACGAGAACCTGCGCACGCCGCTCAAGCGGGCCGGCTTCCTCACGCGCGACGCGCGCGTGAAGGAACGCAAGAAGGCCGGCCTCAAGAAGGCGCGCAAGCGGCCGCAGTTCTCGAAGCGCTAGGCCGTCGAGCGACTTCATCGTCGCCGCTCAGCCGGGTGTGACCTCGTTCCACGGCTAGGCCGTCGAGCGACATCGTCGCGGCCGCTCAGCCAGGGGTGACGTGGTTCCACGGCTCGTCACCGGCATCACATCCGCTGCTCCGCTCGCGCCGTCGCGCCGCCTCACCGGTCGTGCCGTGTCCGCGGCCTGTGGCGCCCGCCGGGCGGCGGGGGTAGCATGGCCGGCGGGGTGACGCCAACCACACAACGGAGGTCCTGCTGACCGTGGCCCTGTTCGGCACCGACGGCATCCGCGGCCTGGCCGGCGAGCAGCTCACCGCCGAGCTCGCGCTCCAGGTGGGTCGCGCCGCGGCCTTCGTGCTGGCCGCCCATCGCGGCCATGCGCCGCTGTTCCTGATCGGCCGCGACACACGCGTGTCGGGTTCCATGCTCGAGGCCGCCCTGGTGGCCGGCGTCACGAGCGGCGGCGGCGCCGTCGAGATCGCCGGCGTGATCCCGACGCCGGGGCTCGCCGCGCTCGTCGTCGAGCGCGGCGCCGACGCCGGCGTCGTCGTCTCCGCCTCTCACAACCCCTTCGCCGACAACGGCATCAAGTTCTTCAGCCACCTCGGCCTCAAGCTGTCGGACGACGAAGAGGCCGAGATCGAGCGTCACGTCGGCCGGCACGACATCGCCTCGGCGCGCGGCGAGCAGGTGGGGCGCGCCGAGGTCGTCGAGGGCGCGGTCGAAAGCTACGTGTGGAGCGTGGTGCGTCGCATCCCGCTCGACCTGTCGGGCCTGCGTATCGCGGTCGACTGCGCGAACGGCGCGATGTATCGCGCCGCGCCGCTTGCCCTGAGCGAGTCGGGGGCCGACCTCAGCCTGCTGCACACCGAGCCCGACGGCCTGAACATCAACCACGACTGCGGGTCGACGCACATCGAGGCCCTGCAGCGGGTCGTGCGCGAGGGCCGCTTCGACCTGGGCCTGGCCTTCGACGGCGACGGCGACCGCGTGCTCGCCGTCGACGCCCGCGGCGCCCTCGTCGACGGCGACTTCGTGATCGCCATCCTCGCCACGCACCTGAAGACGCGGGGCCGCCTGCGCGGCGACACCGTGGTCACCACCGTGATGACCAACCTCGGCTTTCACCTGGCGATGCGGCGCGAGGGCATCGAGGTCGTCACGACGGCGGTCGGCGACCGCTACGTGATCGCCGAGATGCTCGAGCACGACTACGTGCTGGGCGGCGAGCAGTCGGGCCATATCATCAACCGCGACGTGTCGACGACGGGCGACGGCCTGGCGACCGCGCTCCTCCTGTTGCAGGCCCTCGGCGAGACCGGGCGCCCGCTGCACGAGGCGGCGGCCGTCATGGAGCGCCTGCCGCAACGTCTCGTCAACGTGCGCGTGCGCGATCGCGAGGCGCTCGACGGCGCGCGCGCCGTCTGGGACGCCGTTACGCGCGAGACCGAGCGCCTCGCCGGCCAGGGTCGCGTGCTGGTGCGGGCCTCGGGCACCGAGCCGCTCGTGCGGGTCATGGCCGAGGCCGCCACGCAAGGCGACTGCGACGCGGTCTGCGGACGCATCGTGGCCGTGGTCGAGCAGGAGCTCGGCGCATAGCCGCCGAGCCGCCACTCGGCCCCGCCCGACCACTGCCGCCGACGGCCCAGCGCATCCTCGCGGCGGCCCAGACGATCCTCGCCGAACGCGGCTTCGCCGAGCTCACGATGGCCGCGATCGAAGCCGAGTCGGGCGCCAACCGCGCGCTCGTGTCCTACTACTTCGGTGGCAAGGCGGGCCTGATCGCCGCGCTCGTCGACGGCGTCTTCCATGATCCCGGGGCGGGGCTCGCCGAGACGGTCCGCGACGAGGCCGAAGGCCCGCTGCGCACGCGGCGCTTCCTCGACTGGCAGGAGCGCGTCTCGGCCCGCGACCGCGTGAATCGCCAGCTTTACGAGCTGCTGCCCCAGGCCCTGCGCGACCCGGAGGTGCGCCGGCGCTTCGCCGACGAGTATCGCCTCTTCCGGCGCATCGACGCCGAGTTTCTCGACGCGGCGCCGACCGACCTCGACGACGCCGAGGCGCTCGCGGCCGTGACGATCGCGGTGGTCGAGGGGCTCGCCATCCAGCGCGCGCTCGACCCCGACGGCTTCGACCACGCCCGTGCCTGGCGCGCCTGGCGCGCCGTCATCGACCACTACCTGGGACTATCGCGGGACTGAAGACGAGGCGCTCGCCGGCCGGTCAGCGCTTGACAGCATCTGGTTAAACGGTCATATAAGAGTCAGTGATAAATGTCCGTTTAACCAAGAGGTGATGGCGAGCATGAGCGAGACAGTCCGTCGGCCGGTGAGCGAGCCGGTCGCCCCCGGCAGCCTGGCGTCGCTGCGAGGCCGCCACTTCTTCACCGATCAGGAGTTCACGGCCGAGGAGCTCACCGGCCTGCTCGACCTCGCGGTCGCGCTGAAGGCCGCGTACCGGCGCCGCCCGCTGACGCCGTTCCTGGAGGGACGCACCCTCGCGATGATCTTCGAGCATCCGTCGACCCGCACGCGCATCAGCTTCGAGGCGGGCATGACCGAGCTCGGCGGCCACGCCCAGTACCTGCGGCCCGGCGAGATCCACCTGGGCGGCCACGAGACGGTGGCCGACACCGCTCGTGTGATCAGCCGCCTGGTCGACGCCATCATGGCGCGCACGGCCTACCACTCGACGCTGGCCGAGCTCACCGCGGCGGCCACCGTGCCCGTCATCAACGGGCTCACCGACGACTACGACCACCCCGTGCAGTCGATGACCGACGCGCTCACGATCCGCGAGCGCTTCGGTACGGTGAGCGGCCTGACCTGCGCCTTCGTCGGCAAGTGCGCTGACGCGATGGGCACCTCCGTCGCGCTCACCATGACACGCCTGGGCAGCAGCATGGTGATGGCCGGCCCGGCCGGGCACCAGATGACCGACGAGACGGCCGCCCTCGTGCGGCTCAACTGCGCGCGCAGCGGCGCGACCCTCACGCTGACAGACGACGCGGTGGCGGCAGTCTCGCAGGCCGACGTCGTGTTCACCGTCGGCTGGTGGTGGATGCAGCCCGACGACGAGGTGCGCAAGCTGCGCCGCGAGCTCACGCCCTATCAGGTGAACGAGGCGCTCTGGCGTCACACCAGGCCGGGAGCGGTGTTCATGCACTGCCTGCCGGCCGTGCGCGGCGAGGAGATGACCGACGCGATCCTCGACGCGCCGTTCTCGATCGTGCTCGACGAGGCGGAGAACCGCAAGCACTTCCAGAAGGCGCTGCTGCTCGCGCTCATCGGCATCGACACACCGCCCGACGACCCCGAGCTCGCCGCCATCGGGCGGGCGCTCGTACGCTAGGAGCCGCGGTCGTCGGGCGGGTACCACGGCAGGTCGCAAGAGGAGGTCCACAATGGCGACAGAAAGCAGAGGCATCGCGGCCGGGGTGACGCTCGCCGACCAGCCGCGCACCATGGGCATCGTCTCGATGACCCTCTTCGCCGTCTCGGCGATGATCACGCTGGACACCGTCGCGACGTCGTCGGCGATCGGCGTCCAGAGCATCACGCTCTTCATCCTGTTCGCGGTGATCTTTTTCGTGCCTTACGGGCTGATCACCGCGGAGCTCGGCAGCGGCTGGCCCGACGAGGGCGGCATCTACGTCTGGGTGCGCGAGGCCTACGGACCGCGCTGGGGCACGTTCACCGCCTGGCTGTACTGGGTGAACGTCGCCTACTGGGCGCCGGCGGTCTTCGTCATCTTCGCCGGCACGCTCTCGGCGGCTTTCTGGGGCGGCATGAGCAACACCTGGGCGGAGATCATCGTGATCGCCCTCATCTGGCTCGTGGTGCTGATCGGCGTCCTGCCGCTGTCGCTCAGCAAGTGGGTGAACAGCGCAAGCGCGGCGCTCAAGGTCGGCGTGCTCGTCATGCTCGGCGCCATGGGCCTCGCCTTCGCCGTGCATCACGGCCTCGCCAACTCGTTTGCGGCGTCGGCCTGGAAGCCGTCGTTCGGGGCGAACTGGAGCTTCCTGCCGATCATCGTCTACAACTTCATGGGCTTCGAACTCATGAGCTCGGCGGCCGGCGCGGTGCGCAACCCGCGGCGTGACATCCCCCGCATGCTGCTGCTGGCCGGCGTGATCATCGTCGTGGCCCAGCTCGTCGGCAACTTCGGCATCCTCGCGGCGATCCCGCTCAAGAACCTCTCGATCGTGACCGGCATGGCCGACGCCATGAAGCTCTCGTTCCACGCCGTCCTGGGCGGCGCCGCCGGGACGGTCTACGACGTCTTCATCGTGCTGCTGCTCTTCACGCTGATCGGCAACATGGTCACCTGGTCGATCGGCGCCAACCACAGCATGGCCTCGACCGGCCTCGACCGCGCCGCGCCGGGCGTGTTCGGCCACACCAACCGGCGCTTCACCACGCCCGACTACGCCTTCGTGCTCATGGGGGTGCTCTCGACCGCCATCACGGTCATCAACTACTCCTTCTTCGCGACGAGGGAGAGCGTGTTCTGGAGCATCTTCGCCCTGAGCTCGATCGTCTTCCTGTTCCCGTACCTGCTCATGTTCCCGGCGCTGCTCCTGCTGCGGCGCTCGCAGCCGGGCACGAAGCGCCCCTACACGGTGCCGGGCGGGCGGGCCGGGGCGTGGCTCTCCGTGGCGTTGACGACGGCCGGCGTGGTCTTCGCCATCGTGCTGTTCTTCTATCTCGTGCCCGACGGCACGCCCAAGGTGACGTACTGGATCGTCACGGCCGGCGGCACGGCGATCAGCATGGTGGTCGGCTGGTGGCTCGCGCACCGCGCCGGCGCCCCCGACGCCCCGGTGCTGCCCGACGCCGGCGCCGGTCGTCGGTCGGAGAGCACGGCCGACGCCTGACGCTGACGGTCAGGCGGGCGGCATGGGCGGGTATGACCCGCCCATGCCGCCTCACGTCAACATCGCCCGGCCCCGGTTCATCTACGACAGCGACGACCCCGCCGGCTTTCGCGGCGGCACGTTCCGTTTTGGTCCCCTGCTCGGTGCGGCCCAGCTCGGCGCGAGCGTGTACGAGCTGCCGCCCGGTCAGGCCGTCTGCCCCTATCACTACGAGTACGCCGAGGAGGAGTGGCTGCTCGTGCTCGAAGGCCGGCCGACGCTGCGTCACCCCGAAGGCGAGGACGTCCTCGAGCCCTGGGACGTCGTATGCTTTCCGACGGGGCCGGCCGGCGCTCACGGCGTGCGCAACGAGACGGCCGAGACAGTGCGTATCCTCATGTGGTCGACGGTCTGCCACCCGGCCGCGACCGTCTACCCCGACAGCGGCAAGGTCGCCATCTGGACCGGCAACCGCGACGACGACCTGATGGTGCGCCGCGAGAGCGCGGTCGACTACTGGGAGGGTGAGGCGGGCTCCTGATCGGCGCGTCTGCCGCGAAGGGCGGCCCTCCTGCGCCACGACTGCGCGCGATACGGTAGAATGGCTGACGTCGATCGGGGAGGTGGATCGAGACGCACGAGTGAACGCCGAACGGCCCAAGGCGCGCTCTTTTCGCCACGCGGTACGAGCTCCGGCAATCTCCTAGCGCCAGACCCCCGGCGGTCAGCCGGCGGGTGACGAGGCGGAGGTTCATCGAAGTCTTCGGCGGATGCCTCCCGGCCCGACACGGTCGTGATCGATCCGACAAATCCCGCCGGTAACGGCGGCGACAAAACGGCTCGAACGTGTCGCCCGTCCCGCGCGCGCCCGTTTCCGAGCGAAGCGAGGTCTCCATGTGCGGCATCGTAGGCTACGCCGGGCACCGACCCGGCAAGCCGATCATCCTCGACGGCCTGCGTCATCTCGAGTACCGCGGGTACGACTCGGCCGGCATCGCTCTCCTGGACGGCGGCGGCATCGACGTTGTGCGTGCCGTCGGCAACCTCGACGCCCTCGTCGCGGCGGCGGGCAACGGCGACTCGAGCGCGGTGGTGGGCCTGGGCCACACCAGGTGGGCCACCCACGGCCGGCCCTCGCACGACAACGCCCACCCCCACGCCGACTGCACCGGCCGCATCTCGATCGTGTTGAACGGCATCATCGAGAACTACAAGGAGCTGCGCGCCGAGCTCGCCGCCCGAGGCCACGCGCTGAGCTCGGAGACCGACGCCGAGGTGGTCGCTCATCTGATCGAGGAGCGCAGCGACGCCGGCCTTGCCGCCGCGGTGCGCGCCGTCGTGCCGCTGCTGGCCGGCAACTACGCGTTCTGCGCGGTGTGCGCCGACGAGCCCCACCTGATCGTCGGCACGCGCCACGAGGCGCCGCTCGTCGTGGGGCTCGGCGACCGCGAGGCGTTCATCGCCTCGGCGATCCCCGCCTTCCTCGCGCACACGCGCCGGGTGGTCGTGCTCGACGACGGCGACATCGTCGCGCTCACCGCCGACGGCATCGCCGTGACCGACCGCGCCGGCGCCTCCGTCGAGCGCGAGGAGGGCGAGGTCACCTGGGACGCCGACGCCGCCGAGAAGGGCGGCTACGAGACGTTCATGATCAAGGAGATCCACGAGCAGCCGCAGGCCATCGCCGACACGCTGGCCGGCCGGCTGACCGACGACGGGCAGGTCGACCTCGCCGAGGTCGACCTGCCCGTCGACCTGCTGCGCCGCATCCGCCGCGTGCTGATCGTCGCCTGCGGTACGTCGTACCATGCCGGCCTGATCGCCTCGTATGCCATGGAGTCGTTTACCGGCCTGCCGGTGCAGGTCGATCTGGCCAGCGAGTTCCGCTACCGCAGCCCGGTGCTCGACGGCAGGGTCCTCGTGATCGGCATCACCCAGTCGGGCGAGACGCTCGACACGCTGGCCGCCATGCGCCTCGCGCGCGAGGCCGGCGCCCCCGTCCTCGCCCTGACCAACATCATGGGCAGCCAGGCCACACGCGAGGCCGACGCCGTGCTCTTCACGCGGGCCGGCCTCGAGATCGGGGTGGCCGCCACCAAGACGCACGTCGTCCAGATCGCCGCCCTGTTGCTGCTCACGCTGCACATCGCCCGCGTGCGCGGCACGCTGTCCGACGACGAGCTCCAGCAGGTCGGCCTCGAGCTCGCCGAGGTGCCCGCCCTGGTGCAGGACTGCCTGGTCGCCAACCCCCAGGTCGAGGAGATCGCGCGGCGCTACGCGGGCGAATCGTTCTTCTTGTACCTCGGCCGCCACATCGGCTACGGGGTGTGCCTCGAGGGCGCCCTCAAGCTCAAGGAGATCGCCTACATCCCGACCGAGTCCTACGCCGCCGGCGAGATGAAGCACGGCCCCATCGCCCTGCTCGACGACGGCTCGCCCGTCGTCGTCGTGGCCAACGACAGCCCGGTCTACGGCAAGGTCGTCTCGAACATCGAAGAGGTGCGGGCGCGCGGCGCCGACGTGATCGCGGTGGCCACCGAGGGCAACGAGGCGATCGAGGAGATCGCCGCCGCCGTGCTGCGCGTGCCGCGCTGCGACCCGGTCGTGGCGGCCATGGTGGCGATCGTGCCGCTGCAGCTGCTGGCCTACCACATCGCCTCGCTGCGCGGCCTGAACGTCGACCAGCCCCGCAACCTGGCTAAGACCGTCACCGTCGAGTGAGCGGCTCAAGCGTGACCGGCGTGGGCACCGACGCGGTCGAGGTGGCGCGCATGCGCCGGCTGCTCGAGCGCCTGCCGCGCGCCTCTGAACGGCTGTTCTCGCCGCACGAGCGCGCCTACGCCGACGGCTTCGCCGACCCGTTCCCGCGCTACGCGGCGCGCTTCGCCGCAAAAGAGGCGGTGGGCAAGGCGCTCGGCATCGGCATCATCGGCTTCGTCTGGCGCGAGATCGAGGTGCTGTCGGGCGGCCAGCCGCGCGTGGCGCTCCACGGCCACGTCGCCGAGGTTGCTCGACGACTGGGCGTAACGAGGGTAGAACTGTCCCTGAGTCACACCGCCGGCATGGCCTACGCCATGGCCGTCGCTGTGGGCGACACGGCCGGCGACGGCCCGCCGGGAAGCGAAGGCAAGGGAGGAGGATGACGATGCTCGAGTCGCTGTCGCTCGGCCTCTTCACGGCGGAGGAGATGCGGGCCACCGACGCCGCCGCTATAGAAGGGCTCGGGATCCCCGGCGGACACCTCATGGAGCGTGCCGGGGCGGCCGTCGCGCGCGAGCTCATGCGCGCCTTCGAGCCCGAGAGCGTGGTGGTCTACGCCGGCAAGGGCAACAACGGCGGCGACGGCTTCGTCGTCGCCCGCGAGCTGTTCAACGCCGGCGTCGAGGTGGCCGTGTTCGCGATCGCCGGCCACGACGCCTACAAGGGCGACGCCCTCCTCAACCTCGAGATCGCCGAACGGCTCGGTGTCGACGTCGTCGACGGCGTGGGGCCGGTCGGCGACGCCGACGTCGCGGTCGACGCCGTCTTCGGCACCGGTTTCAGCGGCACGGCCGGCGGCGTCGCCGCCGAGGCGATCGCCGAGATGAACGCCTCGGCCGCCGCGGTCGTCGCGCTCGACATCGCCTCGGGCGTCGACGCCTCGACCGGCGAGATCGCCGGACCGGCGGTGCTCGCCGACCTCACGGTCGCGCTGCACGCTCCCAAGGTCGGTCACTTCGTGAGCCCCGGCGATCGCTGCGCCGGCCACATCGTGGTCGTGCCGATCGGCATCCCGCCTTCGTGCGACGAAGCGGCCGCCGTGTTCGCGCTGACGAGCGACGCGGTCGGCCTCGTGGTGCGGCCCAAGACCGAGGCCGACCACAAGCGCTCGGTCGGCACCGTGCTCGTGGCGGGCGGCTCGCGTGGCATGAGCGGCGCGGCCGCCATGGCGGCGCTCGGCGCGCTGCGCTCAGGGGCCGGCCTCGTGCACTGCATCCTGCCGGCCGACCTCGTGTCCGAGAAGCCGTACCTCGAGGTCATCAACGTGGCCGCCGGCGGCCGGGAACGGCTGGGCCTCGCCGACCTCGATGCCGTGCGCACCGAGATGGGCCGTCTCAAGGCGACCGCGCTCGGCCCGGGCATGGGCCGTGACGACGACACCGTCGCCCTCGTGCGCAAGCTCGTCACAGCGGCCGCCGACGTGCCGCTCGTGATCGACGCCGACGGGCTCTACGCCCTCGGCGCCGACCTCGAGCTGCTGGCCGGCCGTACGGCGCCGACCGTCCTGACCCCTCACGAGGGAGAGCTCGGGCGCCTGCTCGCGCGCGACGCCGCCGAGGTCGCGGCGCAGCGCCTGGCCGCGGCCCGTGAGGCGGCGCGGCGCAGCGGCGCGACCGTGCTGCTCAAGGGGGCGCATACGATCGTCGCCGACCCGGGCGGCACGGCCTTCGTCGTCCCGACCGGCAACCCGGGCCTCGCGACGCCGGGCACCGGCGACGTGCTGACCGGCGTCATCGTCGGCCAGCTCGCCAAGGGTCTGCCGGCCACCGAGGCCGCCTGCCTGGGCGGCTACGTGCACGGCTTGGCGGCCGACATGGCGGTCGACACCGCGGTGAGCGCCGAGGGCATGATCGCAAGCGATCTGTTCGACTTCCTGCCGCTCGCGGTCGAGCGCCTGGCGGTCGGCGACGACGACGAGCACGAGCACGACGACGAGTACGACCACGACCATGGATGGTGACCAGGTGACAGACGACGCAGGCGCCCCGCGTGGCGCAGACCCGAGCGGGAGCGGCGAGCCGAAGGCCGCCGACATCATGGAGCGCAACGTCGTGACGATCGCTCCCGACGCCACGGTGCACGAGCTCGTGCAGCTGCTGCGCGAGAAGGACCTCGGCGGGGTGCCGGTCGTCGACGGCGCCGGCCGTCTGGTCGGCATGGTGACCGAGGGCGACCTCGTGGTCGAGGACGCCGACGTGCGGGCTCCGCATTTCGTCGAGGTGCTCGGCAGCCTCGTGTTCCTGGGGGGCCAGAAGAAGTTCGAGAAGCGCCTCAGGAAGATGGTGGGCAGCACGGTGGGCGACATCATGACGACCCGCGTGCTCGCCGTCGCGCCCGGCGATCCGGTCGGCCGGGCCGCGACCATCATGGCCGACGAACGGATCGACCGCGTGCCCGTCGTCGACGACGGCCGTGTGGTCGGCATCATCGCGCGGCACGACATCGTCCGGATGCTGGGGATCTGACGTGCTCGACGGCAGGGAGCGTGCGCTTGCCACGGTCGACCTCTCGGCCGTCCGTCACAACGTCGCGACGCTCACTGGCCTGCTCGCCCCCGGCGCCTCGCTGTGCGCCGTGGTCAAGGCGAACGGCTACGGCCACGGCGCCGTGCCGGTCGCCCGGGCCGCGCTGCGTGCCGGGGCGTCGTGGCTCGGCGTGGCCACCGTCGCCGAGGCCGAGGAGCTGCGCGAGGCCGCGCTGGCCGCACCCATCCTCGTGTTCGGTCCGCTGACCGGCCGCGAGCTCGCGCGCGCCGCGCGGGTGCACGCCGACGTCGCCGTCTGGTCGCAGGCCTTTCTCGACGAAGCGCTGCGGTGCCGCGTGCGGGTCCACGTCAAGTTCAACTCGGGCATGGGGCGGCTCGGGGTGCGCGAGCGCGACGCCCGCGCCCTCGCCGCGGCGGCCGGCGGCGCCCTGTCGGGTCTCATGAGCCACTTCGCCACCGCCGACGAAGACGACCCCACCTTCTTCCTGGCGCAGCTCGAGCGTTTCACGGCGCTCGCCGCCGAGCTCAAGGCGGCCTACCCGCGGCTCGTGGCCCACACGGCCAACAGCGCAGCCGTCATGCGCGAGCCGGCGACGCACTTCGACCTGGTGCGCACCGGCATCGCGATCTACGGCCTGTCGCCGTTCGGCGACGACCCGGTGCCGCGCGGCCTGCGGCCGGCCCTGCGTCTCACCTCGTATGTGGCCGGCATCCGCGAGGTCGAGCGCGGCGAATCGGTGGGCTACGGCCGTCGCTTCGTCGCCGAGGGCGCGGCGCGCCTGGCGATCGTGCCGATCGGCTACGCCGACGGCGTCACGCGGGCGCTCACCAACCGCGGCGACGTGCTGATCGCCGGCCGGCGCTGCCGTATCACGGGTACGATCAGCATGGACCAGCTCACGGTGCTGCTGCCCGACGATCCGGCCGCGGTGCAGGCCGGCGACGAGGTCGTCTTCATCGGCCGGTCGGGTCGCGAGCGGATCCTCGCCGAGGACGTCGCCCGGCTGCTCGACACCATCAACTACGAGGTCGCCTGCGACGTGGCGCCGCGCGTCGTGCGGCGCTACGTCGAGGCGCCGGCCGACACCGAGGTCCGGCCCGCCGCGCGCTACACGGCCGTCGCGACGGGGCCGCAGGCTCCATCGGGCGGACCCGACACCGCCTGACGGGCGCGATGCTCGACGTCCACGCCATCGCCGCCGCGGCCGCCCCCGTGGCCGCCGCGAGCGACGGGGCCTGGATCGTCGGCGGCGGTGTGCGCGACGCCCTCCTGCACCGGCTCTGCGACGACCTCGACCTCGTCGTGGCCGGCGACGCCGAGGCCTTCGCGCATGCCCTGGCGGCCGAGCTCGGCGGGCCCGTCTTCTCGTACTCCGAGCGCTTCTCGGCGTGGCGCATCGCCTGCGAGGGCGGGCACATCGACGTCGCGCCGCTGCGCGGCGCGACGATCGCCGACGACCTGCGCGCCCGCGACTTCACGGTCAACGCGATGGCCCGGCCGCTGGGCGCACAGCCCAGCGCCCTGCTGGATCCCTGCGGCGGTCTTGCCGACCTGCGCGCCCGGCGCCTCGCGCCGTGCACGACGCGGGCCCTGCTCGACGATCCGCTGCGCGTGGTGCGGCTCGCCCGGCTCCGTTTCGAGCTCGAGCTCACGCCCGTGCCCGATCTCGAGGAGGCGGCCGTGGAGGCGGCCGGCGGCCTCGCCGCGGTGAGCGTGGAGCGTCTCGAGCGGGAGCTCTCGATCCTGCTCGGCCTGTCGCCGGCCGATGCGGCCGTGCGCTGCCTGGCCGATCTCGGCGCCCTCGAGGTGGCGCTGCCCGAGCTCGCCGCCTGCCGCGGCGTCACGCAGAATCCCTACCACCACCTCGACGTCTTCGACCACACGCTCGAGGCCCTCTCGTTCCTGCCGCAGGTGGTCGCCGCGCTCGGCGGCGAGCGCTACCTTGCCACGCCGGAGGCGGTCGGCCTGCCCGGCGCGCCGCCGCTCGCGCCGCTTGCCTGGGCCGTGCTGCTGCACGACGTCGGCAAGCCCGCAGCGCGCGACGTGGGCGACGACGGCCGGGTGACCTTCTTCTCGCACGACCGCATCGGCGAGGACCTCGCCCGCGGCGTCTGCCGCCGGCTGCACCTGAGTCGGCGCTTCGAGCAGTTCCTCGCCGTGCTCGTGCGCGGGCACCTGCGTCTGGGCTTCCTCGTGCGCGAGATGCCGCTCACGCGGCGCGCCCTCGTGCGGTACCGTCGCGACGTCGAGCCGTTCGTCTTCGAGGCGACCGTACTCTCGCTGGCCGACCGCGTCGCGACCCGCGGCGAGCGCACGCCGCCGCGCTCCCTGGCGCGCCACTTCCGCATCGCGCGCGACGTGTTCGGCGACGCGCCGGCGGCGCCGCGCCGGCTGCTGCGCGGCGGCGAGGTCATGGAGCTCCTCGGCCTCGACGAGGGCGCGACCGTGGGCCGCGCCCTCGCCGCCCTCCAGGAGGAGGTCGACTGCGGCCTCGTGACGACGCCCGAGCAGGCCAGGTCGTTCGTGCTGTCGTGGTGGGACCGCGAGCGCGCGTCGGGATGCGACGGGGAAGGCGGGAGCGATGCCTGAGCTGCCCGAGGTCGAGACTGTGCGCCGCCGCCTGGCCGCCTGCCTGCCGGGCCTCGTGGTCGACGGCGTCGTCGTGAACGACCCCGTCGTCTCGGTCCAGACGGCCGCCGAGCTGCGCGACGCGTTGCAAGGCCGCCGCATCGTGCGGCTGCGCCGGCGCGGCAAGTACCTGATCGTCGAGCTCGACGGCGTCCTGCTCGTCGTGCACCTGCGCATGACCGGTCGTCTACTGCTCGCGCCCGAGCCTGGCAGCCCCCGGCCGCGCTTCGTGCTGCGCCTGCGTCCGGCCGGCGAGTTGTTCTTCTACGATACGCGCCGCTTCGGGCGGGTCTGGGCGCTGCCCGGCGCGGCCGAGGACGGGTTCTTCGCCGCCATGGGTCCCGAGCCGTTCGGTGCGTCGTTCACGACCGACTACCTGCGCGGCGCGCTCGAAGGTCGGGTGGCTCCGCTCAAGTCGTTCCTGCTCGACCAGCGCCGCATCGCCGGCGTCGGCAACATCTACGCAGACGAGGCCGCCTTTCGCGCCCGCCTCAGCCCGCTGCGCGTGGCCGGCAGCCTCGGGCCCGGCGAGGTCGCGCGTCTGCGCGACGCCCTGCTCGAGACGCTCCAGCTCGGCATCGACCACGAGGGCGCCTCGATCGAGAGCTTCGTCGACCCCGCGGGGTCGCGTGGCGCCTTCCAGGAGATCCTGAACGTCTACGGGCGCGGCGGGGAGCCCTGTCGCGTGTGCGGCACGCCGGTGCGCCGCGTCGAGCTCGGTGGCCGGGGCACGCACTTCTGCCCGCGCTGCCAGCCGCTGCCGCGCGGGCGCCGGCTCGCCGCCGGCGGCCGCGAGGCGCTCGAGCGGGAGCGCGTCCGGCGCGCCGCGACACGGCGCGCGACCTCGCCGGTGGGGAGGCCGGCGCAACGGCCGGCAGCGCGACGCGGACGCGGCGACGCCCCCGGCCGGAGGCCGGCATGAGCGCCGCGCTCACGGTGGCGCTGCTGCAGATCGAGGCGGCCGGTTACGACCAGGACGAGAACCTGCGACGCGGTGAGGCCGCCTGCCGGCGGGCCGCCGCGCTGGGCGCCGACCTCGCCCTGTTCCCCGAGATGTGGAACATCGGCTACGGGTTCGAGGGAGAGCGGACGGCGCCGGCCGCCGCCGCGCTCGCCCGCTGGCGCGCGCAGGCGGTCACCGCCGACGCCCCCTTCGTCGCCCGTTTCGCCCGCCTCGCGAACGAGCTCGGCCTGGCGATCGCCGTCACGTATCTCGAGGCCACGGCCGGCGGGCCGCGCAACACCGTGTCGCTGGTCGACCGTCACGGTCGCGAGGCGCTCCGGTACGCCAAGGTCCACACCTGCGCGTTCGACTGGCCCGAGGCGGCCCTGGTGGCCGGCGACGGCCTGCCGGTCGCCACGCTTGACACCGCGGCCGGCCCGGTCCGGGTCGGCGCGATGATCTGCTTCGATCGCGAGCTCCCCGAGACGGCGCGCGTGCTCGCCCTCGACGGCGCCGAGCTGCTCCTGGTGCCCAACGCCTGTCCGATGGAGGACAACCGCACCGGCCAGCTCCGTGCCCGGGCGTTCGAGAACATGGTCGCCGTCGCCCTCGCCAACTACCCGGCCACGCACGCCGACTGCGACGGTCACTCGGTCGCCTTCCATCCCTGCGCCTGGGACGCCGCGGGTCGCGGCCGCAACACCACCGTGGTGCGGGCCGGGCCCGACGAGGCCGTCGTCCTCGCCGCCTTCGATCTCGACGAGCTACGCGCCTGGCGCCGGGCCGAGGTGCTCGGCGGCGCTTTCCGGCGCCCGGCGCTCTACGGCCGGCTGGTCGACCCGGCGGTGGCCGAGCCGTTCCGCCGCCGCGACGCCGCGGGGCGGCCGTTCTCGCCGTGACGGTGCCGCCGCCCAACCGCCTGTACGTGGTCGCGGCCTGGCTGCCGCGGCGCGCGACGATCACGGTGGGCGCCCTCGGACCGGTGCGCCTCGAGCGCGGCTGGCAGGCTTACGTGGGCAGCGCGCGACGCGGGCGGGACGCCCGCGTCGCGCGCCACTGCCGCGCCGCCAAACCGCTGCGCTGGCACGCCGACTACCTCTTCACGCCGTGGCCGGCTCGACGCGCCTGGCTGCTCGACACCGCGCTCGACGAGTGCGCGCTCGCCGGACGCCTGCGGGCAACGCTCGCGCCGGTGCTCGCGGGCGCCGCGCCGGGCGCCGCGGGTGCGCGGCCCCCGTCCCGGCCCGCCGGTGATCCGGCGCCCGGTCCCGCCGCCGGCTTCGGCTCGTCGGATTGCGGCTGCCACGGTCATCTGGTGCTGGCGCCGAGCCTGGCCGCGCTGCGCGCCGCGCTCGGGGCCGCCGTCGGCGAGGGTGATACGCTGCGGGCGGTGCGGGCGGGGCGACCAGGGAGGCGGACATGAGCGCGGTCACCGCGTACGGCGTCGTGGCGGTGACGTTCATGATGCTGATGTACGCGCTCGAACGGCGCGGGCCCGGCTTCATCGTGGCCTTCGCCGCCGGCTGCGCGCTGTCGAGCACCTACGGCTTTCTGTCGGGCGCCTGGCCGTTCGGCGTGGTCGAGGCGATCTGGACGGTCGTCGCGCTGCGGCGCTACTGGACCGTGCGCGCCGGCGCCTGACGCCGCCGGCGGGCGCCGGCGGCGTCAGGCGCCGCGAGTCAGCGCGCCTTCTCCCACTTCTGCAGGTAGGCGACCTCGGCGAGCGTCTTGCCGGCGTCGATCTCGCCGCGCAGGCGGTTCTCCTTCTCGAGCACGTCCATGGCGCGGTTGGCAAGCTCGACGGCCTGCGCCCGCGGCAGCACGATCACGCCGTCGTCGTCGCCGACCACCCAGTCGCCGGGCTCGACGGTCTGGCCGGCGATCAGCACCGGCACGTTGATCTCGCCGAAGCCCTTGGGCTCGCCGGCGTTGGCGCTCACCAGGCTGGAGAAGGCGGGGAACCCCATGCGGCCGATCTCGGGCGTGTCGCGGATGGCGCCCCACACGACCAGTCCGGCGAGGCCCTTGACCACGGCGCTGTGCGTGGCGAGCTCGCCCCAGATGGCGGGATAGCTGTTGAAGGCATCGACCACCAGCACGTCGCCCGGCTTGCACTCGTCGATCGCCTCGACCGGCTTGGCCCAGTCGCCGGGATAGGTGCGCACGGTCACCGCCGGACCGCACATGTGGGCGCCGGGCAGCAGCGGCCTGATGCCGTGCAGGCTGGGCTGACGATGCCAGGCGTCGGAGATGTTGGCGGTCGAGACGCGCTCGAGCACGGCGCGCACGTCGGCCTCGCCGGCGCGCTTGTAGAGCGTGGTCTCGATGGCGACGCCCTCGTCGAGCGCGCGCCGGATCTCGGCGGCGGCAGCCGTGGCGTCGGTCGCCTTGGTGATCGCGCCGCCGACCACGACGACGCCGGCACCCGCGGCCACGGCGGCGGCCGCCGTCTCGGAGTTTATGCCGCCGGCGGCGCTCACCGGGATGGCGACGGCCGCGGCCACCGCGCGCAGCGTGGTGAAGGGCGCCTCGCCGCGCATCTGCTGGTCGATCGCCGTGTGGATGCCGACATAGTCCGCCCCCCAGGCTTCGGCCTGGCGCGCGCGGGCCACCGGATCGGCCACCTCGATCATATCGACGATCAGCTTGCAGCCGTAGCTGTGAGCCGCCTCGATGCACTCCCTGATGGTCGAGTCGCTGGCCGCGCCGAGCACGCCGACCAGGCCGGCGCCGGCCTTGGCCGCGTACTCGACCTCGATGCGGCCGGCATCCATCGTCTTTAAGTCAGCGAAGACGAGCTTGTCGGGGAAGGCGGCCTTGAGCTCGCGCACCGCCGCGAGACCCTCGGCCTTGATGAGCGGCGTGCCGGCCTCGACCCAGTCGGCGCCGCCGGCGACAGCCTCGCGCGCGATCTGCAGGGCGCGCGGCAGGTCGACGAAGTCGAGCGCCACCTGCAGCGGCACGCGGGGCGCCGCGCCGGCGGTTCCCGCCGCCGCGCCGCCACCACCGCCGCTCATACGCCCATCACCTGGACGACGAGCTGACGGTCGCGAGGCCGCGCGTCGAAGTCGCAGAAGACGATCGTCTGAAAGCGGCCGAGCGTGAGGCGGCCGTCGACGAACGGCACGGTCAGCGACGGGCCGACCAGGCCGGCGCGCACGTGCGAGTGGCCGTTGCCGTCGCGCAGGTTGTCGTTATGCACGTAGTGCCGGTCGGGCGGGGTGATCTGGTCGAGCATCTCCTGCACGTCGTGCACGACGCCGGGCTCGTACTCGAGCGTGGTCACGGCGCCGGTCGCGCCCGGCACGAACACGGTCACCGTGCCGTCGCGCAGCCCTGTGCGGGCGACCGCCTCGGCCACCTCGTCGGTGATGCCGATCATGGCGGCGTTGCCGCCGCTCGAGAACTCGATGGCGCCGGTCACGACGCACATCAGGCCCTCGCGGACCGCCGCTTTCTGCCGACCGTTGATCATCACTGTCGCCACGGTGTCTCAGTCCTCCTGTCGCGCCGCCCGCGCTGCGGGCGGAGATGTCGTGTCCGGCCCGCCGCGCGGGTCGGGTGCCTGGTCCGTCGCAACGCCCATCGGTCCCGCCGCCGGTGGGGCAGCTCCGACGGGCTCGTTGTCGAGCAGTCTGGTGTCGCCGAGCCGCGCGGCCGCCACGATCAGGCTGCCGGACGGCACGGAGGCATCGTCGGCGACCGGCGTGAAACGGTCGGGGTCGACGACGACGGCGTAGTCGAGCGCGAAGCGCGGCGCGCCGGCGAGATGCGCCGCGACCGCGGCGACGATCGCCGGCGCGCCGCGCCCGGCGGCCGCGCGGCCGGCCAGCAGGGCGCGGTGCAGCTCGGGGGCCGTCGCACGTTCGGCCGGCGTGAGGTAGGCGTTGCGCGAGCTCATGGCCAGGCCGTCGGGCTCGCGCACGGTGCCGACCGCCACGATCGCGACCGGCAGGTCGAGGTCGGCGGCCAGGCGCCGCACGACGGCGAGCTGCTGGGCGTCCTTGCGCCCGAAGTAGGCGCGGTCGGGAGCGACGATCGTGAGCAGCTTGGTCACGATCGTCGCGACGCCGTCGAAGTGACCGGGCCGCGCGGCCGCCTCGAAGCCGGCTGCGGGAGGGCCTTCGACGTGCACCGCGGTCGCGCTGTCTGCCGGATACATCTCCGCGGCGCTCGGCGCGAAGACGAGCGTGGCGCCGGCGGCCGTCGCGAGGCGTACGTCGCGGGCCTCGTCGCGCGGATAGCGCGAGAGGTCCTCGGCGGGCCCGAACTGCGTGGGGTTCACGAAGATCGAGACGGCGACGCTCGCGCAGTCCGTCGCCGCGGCCCGCACCAGCGCCAGGTGACCCTCGTGCAACGCTCCCATGGTCGCAACCAGGCCGAGCGGTCGCGGCAGGGCGGCGAGCGCCCGGCGGGTCTCGGGGACGGTGCGAGTCACGGGCACCGCCGCGGCCTTCAGGCCGCCCGGGCGAGGCACGGCCGTGCCAGACGGTGGCGCGGCCGGCGTGCGGGGCCTGTCGGGGACGGCGTTCACAGCCGCCCCTCGGGCCGCTCGAGCAACTCGCGCAGGGCGCGAACGGTGTCGTCGTCGAGGCGCGGCGCCGCGAGATGGAGCGCCTGCAGCGAGAGCGAGCGGTACGTGTCGGCGAAGCGCGGGGCGCACTCGTCCAGCAGCTCGAGGTGGGCGCGCACCGTGCCGACGTCGCCGCGGGCGACCGGGCCGGTGAGCGCGCCGGCCGGGCCCCGGGCGGCGACGTTGCCGGCCGTCGTGCCGACGAGCGGCGCGAGCAGGTGGGCGGCGTCGCCGGGCTCGAGACCCGCCGCCGCGGCCATGAGCTCGCCGGCCTCGCTCTGCAGGGCGACGAAGAGATTGCTGGCCACTGCGGCCGCCAGGTGGTAGAGCGGCTTGGCGTCGTCGGCCAGGGCGAACGGACGGCAGCCGAGCCGCTCGGCGAGCCAGGTGCCGAGCTCGACGTCGGCCGGCGTGTCGCCGGTGACCGCCACCGGCACGCCGCGCAGCGTGCCGGCGTCGCCGGGGGCGGCGAAGCTCTGCAAGGGGTGCAGCGAAAGGATGCCGGCCACCCGGCCGCGGAGCGGCGCGAGCAGCGCGAGCGAGCCCAGGCCGCTCGAGTGGACGGCCGCGACCGGCCGCTCGAGCGGCGCCGGCAGCGCGGCGGCGACGTCATGGGCGACGCCCTCGATAGCGTCGTCGGGCACGGTGATCCAGATAACGTCGGCCTGTGCGACCGCGTCGGGCAGTGAGAGTCGCGGCGGATCGGCGGTGGGCTCGAGCCGGCTGCCCGGCGAGGCCGCCACCGCGGGTACGGCGAACCCGGCCTGCCTGAGCGACGCGACGAGCGTCAGCCCCAGACGGCCCGGTCCGATCACACAGATCCGCAGCGCTTCGCGTGGAAGCAAGGCGACGGCTCCTTGGCTGCAGTCCTCCCGTGGCGGGCGGTACCGCGCCGGCCTTCGTCCCGGCGCAACCTTTCTTCTGGGCGGTCGTCCCCGTCTCCGGCACCAGGCTCGAAGCGGGCACGTTGGCCGATCCGCCGGATGGCCGATCGTCCACTCACAGAGTAGGGGCGCGCGCCGGCAGCGTCAATCGTGCCTCTTGGACGGCTTGGACAAACGTGCCTGCTGCACATAGACGTCGCCGACACGCGAAAGTGCGGCGGCAAATGGCCCGGTGGTACACTGACGCCATGCCCATCTACGAGTTCATCTGCGAGCGCTGCGAGCTGCGGTTCGAGGAGCTCGTGCGTAGCGGCGACAAGCCGCGCTGCCCCGAGTGCGCGACCGGCGACGTGCGCCGTCTGCTGTCCGCCTTCGCTGTCCACTCGAGCTCGCCGGGCCTCGGCGGCGGCGGGGCGAGCAAGAGCTGCTCGACGTGTGCGGGCTCGTCCTGTGCCACCTGCCACTGACGATCCGGTCGTAGCCGAGCTCGACGCCCTGCGGCGCGAGGCCGAGGCCTGCGAGCGCTGCGTGCTCGCCGGCACGCGCACCCGGGTCGTCTTCGGCGAGGGCGACCCCCACAGCGACCTGATGTTCGTCGGCGAGGCGCCGGGCTACCACGAGGACCAGCAGGGCCGGCCGTTCGTCGGCCAGGCCGGCAAGCTGCTCGAGCAGCTCCTCGCCACGATCGGCCTGTCGCGCGAGCAGGTCTACATCGGTAACGTGCTCAAGTCGCGGCCGCCCAACAACCGCGACCCCAAGCCCGAGGAGATCGAGGCCTGCGAGCCCTACCTGCTGCGCCAGATCGAGCTCATCGCGCCGCGCGTGATTTGCACCCTCGGCAACTTCTCGACCAAGCTCCTGTCGGGCAGCCAGACTGGCATCACGCGCGTGCACGGCATCCCCCAGCGCAAGCGCCTGGGCGGCCGCGAGCTCTACCTGTATCCGATCTTCCACCCGGCCGCCGCGCTGTACACGCCGGCCATGCTCGAGACGCTCAAGCAGGACTTTCTGCGCCTGCCCGAGGTGCTCGGGCTGCCGCTCGAGACCGACGACGACGTTGCTGCCGGCGCCGACGGTCCGCCGCCGACGATCGGCTCGCGGGGCGTCCTGCCGACCACGCCGGAGCGCGGCCAGGCGCCGCCCCCGGCGCCCCCGGGGCGCGGCCCGGCCGAGCAGCTCGGCCTCTTCTGACGCATGCTCACCGCCACGCTCACCTCGCCGGACGCCACCGGGACGTTCGCCTCGCTGCTCGCTGTCGCGCTCGTGCCGCCGGCGCTCGTGGCGTTGCGCGGCGACCTCGGCACCGGCAAGACGACGCTCGTGCGTGAGGTCCTGCACGCGCTGGGCGTCGAAGGCGTCGTGGCGAGCCCCTCGTTCACGCTGGCCCAGAGCTACGAGGGCACTGACGGCCTGCGCCTGCACCACCTCGACCTGTACCGCCTGAGCCCGGGCGCCGACGCCGGCCTGTTCGCCTTCGACGACTACCTCGGCGACGCCGCGCTCACGTTCGTGGAGTGGCCCGAGGCGGCCGCGGCGGAGCTGCCGGCCGCCGATGTCGACGTGCTGCTCAGCCATCGCACGCTCGAAAGCCGCGGTCTCACGCTGCGCGCCGCCGCCGCGTTCGAGGCGGCGCTCGGCGCCGCGCTGCGCGCCGCCGGCGGGTTCGGCGACGTCATGGTCGCGGCCGATGTCGCGGCCGCACCGGGCGAGGCGACGTCGTGATCCTCGCGCTCGATACCGCAAGCGCGGCGTCGGCTGCGGTCGTCGACGGCGCCGGTGCGGCGCTCGGCCGCTCGCGGCCGGTCACCGACGGCCGCCCGGCGCGCCGCCTGCTTGAGGGCGTGCACGAGGCGCTGACCGCGGCCGGCGTCGGCCTCGCCGATATCGACACGGTCGTGTGCGGCCTGGGTCCCGGCACGTTCACCGGGCTGCGCATCGGCATCGCGGCGGCGCGCGCGCTGGCGCAAGGCGCCGGCCTCGAGCTCGCCGGCGTGCCGAGCCTCGAGGCGCTCGCCGGGGGCCTCGCCGCCGGCGAGGCCGGAGCGAGCGCCCCCTGCGTCGTGCCGCTGATCGACGGCCGCCGCGACGAGGTGTTCGCGGCCGTCTACCGCGTGCTGCCCGCGGCGACCGGCGCGGCGCTCCCCTGGCCCGTCGTCGCGCCGGCCGTGGCCCTGACAGTCGTGCCGGCCGGCGACCTTGCGGCCTTCCTCGCGCTGTGGCCGGGCGCGCTCGTCGGCGGCGACGGCGCGCTGCTGCATGCCGACCGGCTGCCGCCGACCGTCGTGCACGAGCGCGCCGTCGCCGCCCCCGACGCGCTCATGGTGGCCCGCACCTTCCTGGCCGGCTCGCCCGCCGTGACGCGCGGCTTCGCCGTGACCCTGCCCATCTACGGCCGCGAGCCCGACGCCGTCCCCGGCGTCGCGCCACCGCCTGGGCGGGCCGCCGGAAGCGGTACGGACTCGGCCGCGACGGGCGGAGGCGCGCCGTGACCGACACGCTGCCCGGGCGTCCGGCGGGACCCCCGGTCGTGATCCGCCGCCTCGTGCTGGCCGACGTCGCCGCGATCGTCGCGATCGAGAGCGCCACGTTCACGCTGCCCTGGCACCCGAACGTCTTCCAGTCGCTCGTCACCAAGCCCGAGGCGCTGTGCCTGGGCTGCACGCTCGACGGCCGCCTCGTGGGTTACCTGATCGCCGACATGTTCGTCGACGTCTGGCACGTCATGAACCTGGCGGTGAGCGCGGCCCAGCGCCGCCGTCACGTGGCCTCCGATCTGCTTGAGAGCTACTTCGCTATCACCGAGGACCACCCCCACCGCGGCCACACGCTCGAGGTGCGGGTGTCGAACGAGCCGGCGATCGAGCTCTACCGCAGCTACGGCTTCGTGACGACCGGCGTGCGGCGCGGCTACTACTCCGACAACCGCGAAGACGCCCTCATCATGTGGAAGGAATGGGAGGGCGATTCGGCGTGAGCCTGCTGCTCTGCATCGAGACCTCGTGCGACGACACGAGCGCGGCGCTGGTCGACACCGCGGCGGCGCCCGGCGCCGACCCCATCCGCTCGTCGGTGGTGTCGTCGCAGCACGAGTTCCACGCCGCCTTCGGGGGTGTGGTGCCGGAGGTCGCGTCGCGGCGCCACGCCGAGCTGCTGGTCGGCGCCGTCGCCGACGCGCTCGACGAGGCCGGCGTCTCCTGGGGCGACGTCGAGGGCGTGGCTGTGACCACCGGCCCCGGCCTGATCGGCGCGCTGCTCGTGGGCCTGGCCGGCGCGAAGGCCCTGGCCTACGCGCGACGGCTGCCGCTCACGCCGGTCGACCACCTGCAGGGCCACCTCGCGGCGAGCTATGCGCTCGGCGTCGAGGCGCCGTTCGTCTGCCTCACCGCGAGCGGCGGCCACACGCTGCTCGCCGTGGTCGAGCGCGGCGTCGAGTTCCGCGTGATCGGCCGCACGCTCGACGACGCGGCCGGCGAGGCGTTCGACAAGGGCGCCCGTCTGCTCGGCCTGCCGTATCCGGGCGGCCGCGAGCTCGACCTGCTGGCGGCGCGCGGCGACCCCGCCGCCGTCGCCTTCCCGCGCAGCCTGCCGCGCGGCTTCGATTTCAGCTTCAGCGGTCTCAAGACGGCGCTGCTCTACTACCTGCGCGAGCACCCCGACGACGCGGTCGGCGAGGCCCGCCGCGCCGCCGTCGCCGCTTCCTACCAGGAGGCGATCGTCGACCAGCTCGTGCGCAAGACCGTGCGCTGCGCCGAGGACGAGGGCTTGCGCCGGGTCGCGGTCGGCGGCGGCGTGGCCGCGAACTCGCGGCTGCGCCGCCGCCTCGCCGAGGCCTGCGCGCGGCACGGCCTCACGGCCTACGTCCCGCCGGTCGCGCTGTGCACGGACAACGCGGCCATGGTCGGCCTGGCCGCTAGCCATCTGCCGGCCGTGCCCTGGCCCGACTACATCGGCCTCGACGCCTACGCGTCTGAGCCGGCGCTGAACGCCGCGCGGCGCTGACCGGCCGGCCGGCCGCTGACGAGCTCCGGCCGCCGGCCGGCGGCGCGCAAGCCGGCTCGCGCGGCCGAGGTTGCTCCGGGTGGGCTCGTACGGGGTACAACCTCGAAAGCGAGCGGAGGTAAATGGCGACTCGGCAGACAGGCAAGGGCGGCGCGACCACGATGCGCAGGGCGGCGAGGCCGGCTGCGGCGAGGCCGGCTGCGACGCGCCCGGCGATCGCCGCGGACCAGTTCGTGGCCTGCCTCGAGAACGAGGGCGTCGAGTACGTCTTCGGCATCCCCGGCGAGGAGACGCTCGACGTGAACGAGGCGCTCGACCGCTCCGAGCAGATCACCTTCGTCCCCACCCGTCACGAAGCCGCCGCCGCCTTCATGGCCGAGGCCTACGGCCGCCTCACCGGCAAGGCCGGCGTCTGCCTGGCCACGCTCGGCCCGGGGGCGACCAACCTGGCGACGGGCATCGCCGACGCGAACCTCGACCACGCGCCGCTCGTCGCGATCACCGGCCAGGTCGACCTGACCGGCATCCACAAGGAGACCCATCAGTTCATCGACACCATCGAGATGATGGAGCCGATGACCAAGTGGAACGCCCGCGTCCACGATCCGCGGACCGTGGCCGAGGCGGTACGCAAGGCTTTCGCCGTGGCCACCGCCGAAAAGCCCGGCGCGACGCACCTTGAGCTGCCGGCCGACGTGATGGCCGCGCCGGCCTTCGCCGGGCGCTGCCTGCAGCGCACGCCGCCGCCGGTTAGCGAGCCCGACGACGAGGCGCTGCGCGCGGCGGCGCGTCTCATACGAAGGGCGCGGCTGCCGGTGCTCCTCGTCGGTCACGGCGTGGTGCGGCAGGGCGCCGCGCCGGCGCTGCGCGAGCTCTGCCGGCGCACCGGGCTGCACGTGATCACCACGTTCATGGGCAAGGGCGTGCTGCGCGCCGACGACGAACACTTCCTGTTCACGGCCGGCCTGCAGGCCCAGGACTACCCAGCCGGCATCCTGGGCCGCGCCGATCTCGTCGTGTGCGTCGGCTACGACCTCGTCGAATGGGCGCCCGCCGCCTGGAACCCGGAGGGCGACCGGCGCATCGTCTGCATCGACACGGCGGCGCCCGATATCGACGCCCACTACGTGCCCGAGGTCGAGCTCGTCGGCGACCTCACCCACATCATCGTCGAGCTCGGCCGCCTGCTGGCCGAGAGGCCGCTGTCCGAGCTCGAGGTGCCGCCCTACCACCGCGCGCTCGAGGCGGCGCTCGACGGCGACTCCGACGACGACGCGCCGGTCAAGCCGCAGCGCGTGCTGCGCGAGCTGCGCGCCCTCCTTGCCCCCGACGACATCCTGGTGAGCGACGTCGGCGCCCACAAGCTCTGGGTGGCGCGTTTCTGGGAGACGGACGAGCCCAACACGGTGCTCATCTCCAACGGCTTCGCGGCGATGGGCTTCGGCCTGCCGGCCGCCATCGCCGCGGCGCTCACCGTGCAGGGGCGCCGCAGGGTCGCCGCCATCGTCGGCGACGGCGGCTTTCTCATGAACGTCGGCGAGCTCGAGACGGCCCGCCGCCTCGGCAACCCGCTCGTCGTGCTCGTCTGGAGCGACGGCAGCTACGGCCTGATCGAGATGCACCAGCGCCGCGCGTTCGGCCACGTGAGCGGCACCCGCTTCGGCAACCCGGACTTCGTCGCCCTCGCGCACGCCTTCGGCCTCGATGGGTACCGGGTGGCGCGGGCCGGCGACCTGCGGCCCGTCCTCGAGCGGGCCCTCGCGGCGAGCGGCCCGGTCGTCGTCGAGGTGCCGATCGACTACCGCGAGAACGACAAGCTCGGGACCGACCTCTGGAAGCTCGCCCCCGGGCTGCTGCGGCGGCGCTCGTAGGGCAGGCGCCGGCGCCGGCGCTCTTCCCACCGCGGCCCGGCCTTTAGTACACTGCGGGTGGAGGGGCATCCTGGGGGGACCCGCCCCCTCCAGCACATCTGGCCGGAGCCACGCGTAGCGCGCGCGTCCCGCGGAGGCTCATCTGGATGCCACAGGGGGGGCTGCATGTCCGAGGTAGGCAACTTCTTCACCGACCCTGCGCTCAAGCGCGTCCGCATGCGACTGTTCACGGTCGTCGTGGTCGTGTTCACGCTCGTCTGTTCCGGATCGTTCGGCATGGAGGACGTGGTCTCGTCGTCGGGGCCCGGCTTCACGATCCTCATGATCGTGCTGCTGCCGTTCATCTGGAGCGTGCCGATGGCGTTCCTGTCGTCGGAGCTCGGCTCGGCGATTCCGGAGGAGGGTGGATTCGGCCGCTGGGTGCGGCACGGCCTGGGCGAGTACTGGGGCTTCCAGTCGAGCTGGTGGTGGACCCTGTCGCTCTACGTCGACTCGTCGGTCTACATCGTCCTCGCCGTGCACTACATCCAGAGCAAGTGGGGCTTCAGCGACAACTGGCGCTGGCTGTTCGGGATCGCGCTCGTCGCGTTCTTCACGTTCATCAACATCCGCGGCCTCGACCTGACCGGCAAGGCGCTGATCGTGATTCAGGCGGTCGTCATGGTGCCGTTCGCGCTCTTCGTCGTGTGGGCCTTCGCCAAGGGCGGCGCCAACCCGGTGTCGCCGTTCCTGCCGAAGGGCGAGAACATGATCACCGCGAGCAACCTCGGCCTCGCGATCATGATGTGGATGTACTCAGGCTATGAGTCGATGTCGACGGTGGCGGCCGAGGTCGAAAACCCGCAGCGCGTCATCCCGCGGGCCATCCTGATCGCCGTGCCGATCGTGATCGTCACCTACGCCGTGACAACCATGGCCGGCATCAGGGCGGCCGGCGTCGGCAACTGGCTGAACATGACCTCCGACGCGAGCGGCGGCGGCTCGGCCGTCGACTTCGTGCGGGCCGCCGAGCTCGCCGGCGGCGCCGTGCTCATGTGGCTGATGCTGGCCTCGGCGATCGCCAGCAACCTGGGCCTCTACACCGGCTACCTGGCGACCGGTGCGCGGCCCTCGTATCAGCTCTCGCGCGACCGGCTCTACCCCAAGTTCATGGGCAGGGCGCACAAGCGCTGGGGCACGCCCTGGATCGCCATCCTCACGATGGGCGTCGTCGACGCCATTCTCGTGAAGGGCAGCTTCGACACCCTGATCGTGATCGACGTCTTCCTGCTCATGTTCAGCTACATCCCGATCTTGATCGCCGGCGTCGCCCTGCGCATCACGCGGCCCGACATGCCGCGGCCGTACCGCATCCCGATCCCCACGTGGCTGCTCGCGGCCTGGGTGTGCCTCCCGATCGCGATCGCCGTCTACGCGCTGTTCACGAACGGCAGCGACTACCTGGTCGGCGGCCTGGTCGGCGTCGTGTCCGGGCCGATCGCCTACCTCATCTTCAAGCGCGTGTACCGCGGCGTGGCCGACGATGCCGTCGAGGGCTCGATCGGCATGCCGGCGGTGCCGGCCGAAGAGCGCCGCGCCCACTTCGGGACGTGGCGCACCCTGGCGACCGGTCTCTCGGTCGTGGGCGGCGTGGTCGCGCTCGCGTTTGCGTTCTACATCCACAGCCACCACCCGTGGGCGGTCGGCGGCAACTGGAAGGTCGCCGGCGTGGCGGTGAGCCCGCAGCGGTTGCTCGCCGCGATGGGCCTGCTGATGGTCGCCGGCGGCCTCGTCGTGCAGGCGAGCCGCTGGCTTGGCGGGGTGCTCGTCGCCGCGGCCTGCGTGATCGCCCTCTGCCTCATCTACACGCACGCGGATTTCCGCACCACGAACGTCTGGGTGTGGTCGGCGCCGATCGTGCTGGCCGTGCTCGGCTCGGTGTTCGCCGGCCTCGCCCTGAAGGCCGAGATCGAGCCGGTCGGACGCCCGCCGGTCGTCGTGCCGCTGGAGCCCACGGTGCCGCAGGAGCCGCTCGTCGTGGGAGCGCCGCCCTCGGTCTGACCCCGAGCGCGACGGATACGGGGCGGGGCGGCCTGTGCGCGCGCACAGGCCGCCCCGCCCCTTCTGCGGCCCTGAGTCCGCGACCCTGGACCTGCGCGACCCTAGGCCTCGAGCAGGATGGTCACCGGCCCGTCGTTTTCGAGCTCGACCATCATGTGGGCGCCGAACACGCCGGTCGCGACCGCCACGCCCGCGGCGCGCACGCCGGCCACGAACTCGTCGTAGAGCCGCTCGGCGAGCTCGGGCGGCGCGGCGCCGGTGAAGCTCGGGCGGTTGCCGCGCCGCGTGTCGGCATACAGCGTGAACTGCGAGACGGCGAGCACGGCGCCGCCGACGTCGCCGAGCGCGCGGTTCATGAGCCCCTGCTCGTCGGCAAAGACGCGCAGCGCGGCGCACTTCGCCGCCAGGCGGGCGGCGGCGGCGCTCGTGTCGTCGTGGCCGACGCCGACGAGCGCGACGAAGCCGCGGCCGACGGCGGCCACCTCGCGGTCGTCCACCGTGACCCGCGCCCGGGAGACGCGCTGCAGGAGCACTCGCATGGCCGCGATTCTACGGCCGGCCCGGACCATCGTCGAGGGCGTGGCGCCGCCGCGTCGGCACTCGCCGTGGCGTTCTGACAGGCCGCGATCGCGTCGCCTGGTCCCGGCCAAGGAGCTGCTCAAAGTGGGTATCAACAGCGGTCGGGGCGGCACTGGAACGGTGGCGCCGGCCATCGTTTGACAAGAGGCCGGACGGGGCCATACCATAACGACCCCGAAGCGTTAGCACTCTTAGGATGAGAGTGCCAGAATGCGACAGAGAAGGAGGGCTGTATGAAGCTGAAGCCGCTCGAGGACCGCGTCATCATCAAGGCGGTCACAGGTGAAGAGAAGACGGCCAGCGGCATCGTGCTTCCCGACACGGCCAAAGAGAAGCCCATGCTCGGCGAGGTCGTGGCGGTGGGCGACGGCAAGTGGGACGAGGCCGGCACGAAGCGCATCCCGATGGATGTCAAGGTCGGCGACAAGTGCATCTACGGCAAGTACTCGGGCACCGAGTACAAGACGAGCGACGGCGAAGAGCTCCTCATCCTGCGGGTGAGCGAGATCCTCGCCACAGTCAAATAGAAAGGAGGCTGAGGAAGCGTGGCTAAGGAACTCAAGTATCAGGACGAGGCACGGCGCGCCCTCGAGCGCGGCGTCAACGCACTCGCCGACGCCGTCAAGATCACCCTCGGCCCCAAGGGCCGCTACGTGGTGCTCGACAAGAAGTTCGGCGCCCCCACCATTACCAACGACGGCGTGACCATCGCCCGTGAGATCGAGCTCGAGGACGTCTTCGAAAACCAGGGCGCCCAGCTCGTACGCGAGGTCGCGACCAAGACCAACGACATCGCCGGTGACGGCACCACCACCGCCACCCTGCTCGCCCAGGCCATCGTCCGCGAGGGCCTGCGCAACGTGGCGGCCGGCGCCAACCCGATGGCCATCAAGCGCGGCATCGAGGCCGCCGTCGACGAGGCCGTCGAGGCCATCAAGAAGGCCTCCAAGGAGATCTCGGGCAAAGAGGACATCGCTCGGGTCGCCACCATCTCCGCTCGCGACCGCGCGGTCGGCGACGTCATCGCCGACGCGATCGAGAAGGTCGGCAAGGACGGCGTGGTGAACGTCGAGGAGTCCAACACCTTCGGGCTCGACCTCGAGTTCACCGAGGGCATGCAGTTCGACAAGGGCTACCTGAGCCCATACATGATCACCGACACGGAGCGCATGGAGGCCGTCCTCGACGACCCCTACATCCTGATCGCCAATCAGAAGATCGGCGCCGTCCAGGATCTCCTGCCCGTGCTCGAGAAGGTCATCCAGCAGGGCAAGCAGCTCCTGATCGTCTCCGAGGACGTCGAGGGCGAGGCGCTCGCCACCATCGTCGTCAACAAGCTGCGCGGCACCTTCACCTGCGTCGCCGTCAAGGCACCGGGCTTTGGCGATCGCCGCAAGCGCATGCTCGAGGACATCGCCATCCTCACCGGCGGCGAGGTCATCACCGAGGAGATGGGCCTGAAGCTCGAGAACACCCAGGTGACCCAGCTCGGTCGCGCCCGCAAGGTCGTCGTGACCAAGGACAACACGACGATCATCGACGGCGCCGGCGTAGCCGACGCCATCAAGGGCCGCATCAAGCAGATCAAGAGCGAGATCGAGACCACCGACTCCGACTTCGACCGTGAGAAGCTCCAGGAGCGTCTCGCCAAGCTGGCCGGCGGCGTCGCCGTCGTCAAGGTCGGCGCGGCCACCGAGGTCGAGATGAAGGAGACCAAGCACCGCGTCGAGGACGCCCTGAACGCCACGCGCGCGGCCCTCGAAGAGGGCATCGTGCCGGGCGGCGGCGTCGTGCTCGTCAACGCGATGGGGTCGATCAAGGTCGACAAGAAGTCCGAGGACGTCGACTTCCGCACCGGCAAGCAGATCATCGTGCGGGCGCTCGAAGAGCCGCTTCGCCAGATCGCCGAGAACGCCGGGCTCGAGGGCTCGGTCGTGGTCAACAAGGTCAAGGGCCTGCCCGCGGGCGAGGGCCTGAACGCCGAGAGCGGCGAGTACGAGAACATGGTCAAGGCCGGCATCATCGACCCGGCGATGGTCACTCGCTCCGCTCTGCAGAACGCCGCCTCGATCGCCAAGAACATCCTGACGACCGAGTGCATCGTGGCCGACAAGCCCGAGAAGGAGCCGGCGGGCGGCATGGGCGGCGGCGGCATGCCTCCAGGCATGATGTGATCCACTAGACCCACGCCAGCACCAGCTCGCGTCGCGGCGGGCGGGCCCATCCGGGCCCGCCCGCCGCTTCATCTCCGGCATGGAACATCCGTCTAGGCCACGCTCGCCGGGACCGCGCCGACTGTTGCGCAGGGGAGAGGGCGGGCATAGCGTCGTGATAAGCGCACGTGACGGTACCCATGCGAGGCGCGAAGGGGGTGCCATGGCAGGGACCGACGTCAAAGAGCTCGTGGTCACCGGCCCGGCGAGGGAGCGGCTCTACGAATTGTTCACCCGTGTCTACGCCGGCCGACAGGACGTGCGCGTCGTGCTCGATCGCCGGCGCGCGCCCTGGGTGCCCGGGCAGGACGCCCGCCGTGTCGGCGAGCGTCGCCGGCGCCCGCCGACCTGGGTCTTCCCGCCCTTCGACTCCTAGGCCACCATCGCCGACCCCGCCGCGAGCCGACCGACTGCGGCCGCCCCGTAGCCAGGACTGACAACAAAACGCTCAAGGATTGAGCCGGCGCGCTCGACAATGAACGGGAGACGCCGTCGACGGGCAAGGGCGGCGTCGGGGAGGACAAGGTGCGAAAGCCGATCCGTGGCCGGCGCACGGCACTCGTCGCGTGCGGGCTTGCGGCCGCCCTGCTTGCGACCCTGGTCGCCCTTCAGCTCGTCGCCGGCCGCCGTCTCGACCTGTACTCCACCGTCCTCGCGCTCGTCGCGGTCTGCTGTCTCACGCTGCTCGTCGCCCTCGGCCGCCGGCCGGCGGCCACCGTGCAGCAGGCACTGCCGCCCTTCACGCCTGCGGCCGGCATGCTGGGTCGGGTCGCCGCCGACCTCGCGGCCTCGCTGGACATCCACCAGCTGCTCGGCGTGATCGCCCAGCGGCTGACCGTCGCCGTCGGCGTGTCGCGCTGCGCCGTGATGCTGGTCGAGGGCGACCGGCTGCGGCTCGCCGCTTCGACGGGCGCCGCGCTGGTCACGCCGTTCGGCGACGCCACCGGGCGCATCAGCGACCGGCTTCGCGCGCTGCGTGAGGCCGCCGTCCTGACGCCCGCCACCGCGGGCGACGACCGCGCCGCGCTCGAGCAGCTCGACGCCCGCAAGGTGCTCGTGCTGCCCTTCGTGGCCGGCGGCGAGATGCTGGGCATCGCCGCGCTCGACGAGCCCGGCCTCGAGGCCGAGTTCGACGAGGAGCGCATCGGTGTCGGTCAGGCCGTCGCCGGTTTCGCCGCGCTCATGATCACCAACGCGAACCTCTACGAGCGCCGCTCGCAGCTCGTCGCGGCGCTTGCCGAGCGCTCCTCGACCATGGAGGCGCTACTGCGCCTCGGCTACGAGCTGCGCGCGACCCTCGACTTGGACGACGTGCTGCGGCGCGTCGCCGGGGCGGTGCTCGAGTCGCTCGCCTACCGGCAGGTCAGCCTGTTCCTGTACGACGAGGCCGACGAGACGTACCGTGCGAGGGCCGCGCTGGGCGGGCCGTCCGAGCTCACCACCCACCTGCTCACGACGGCCGTTCCCCGTGCCGTGTTCGAGCAGGTCATGCGGCCCGAGTCACGCATGGGCAACTCGTACTTCCGGCGCCGCCGGCGCGTGCCGCCGAGCGGCGACGAGCAGCGCCTGTTGCCCTTCAGCGACCTCGGCCCCCGCGCCGACGACGAGTGGCAGACGGGCGACTGCCTGATCGTGCCGCTCCTGTCGCGCGCCGGCAGCCCGCTCGGCGCGCTCAACGTCTACGACCCGGTCGACCGGCGGCCGCCCACCATGGAGTCGGTCGGCGCGGTCGAGATCTTCGCCAACCAGGCCGCGGTCGCCATCGAGAACGCCGAGCAGTACGCCGCGCTCCAGGTGCAGGAGCGCCGGCTCGAGCGCCAGCTCCGCTCGCAGCGCGACCTGCTGCGGGTGAGCGAGTCGGTGCTGTCGACGCTCGACGAGCAGGTCGTCTTCGAGTCGATCACCGAGAAGCTGCGGGTCCTCGTCGAGTACGACACGCTGGCGATCAGCAAGGTCGACTGGGAGGCGCGCCGCATCGTCACGGTCTGGGCGCGCGACGAGTACGCCCAGGAGCTGATCGACAACCCGATCGACCTCGAGCAGGGGCTCTGGGGCTGGGCGGTGACCCACGACGAGGCCGTGCTGTGCAACGCCGCACACGAGGATCCGCGCTCGACCCAGGTGCCGGGCACGCCGGTCGAGCCCCAGGCCTCGATCGTGCTGCCGCTGCACGTCATGAACAAGGTGATCGGCGTCCTGAACCTCGATCGGCTCGACGGCAAGACCTACAGCGACGAGGAGTTCGAGCTCGTCAAGCCGTTCGCCAGCCTCGCGGCGATCGCCATCGAGAACGCCTCGCTCTACGAGAAGAGCCAGCTCCGCGCGGTGACCGACCCGCTCACCGGCCTGTACAACCACGGGCACTTCCAGGAGACCCTCGAGCACGAGGTGCGGCGCTGCGAACGCTACGGCGACGGCTTCTCGCTGCTCATGATCGACCTCGACCACTTCAAGCGCGTGAACGACCGCTTCGGCCACCCGCGCGGCGACGACGTGCTGCGCGACGTCGCCAAGATCCTCGCCGCGACGACGCGCGAAGCCGACTACGCGGCGCGCTACGGCGGCGAGGAGTTCGCCGTGCTGCTGCCCAAGACCTCGCCGGCCGACGCCGGGCAGCTTGCCGACCGCATCCGCTCACGCGTGCGCGACATCGTGATCGAGCCCGGTGACGGCTTTCGCGTGTCGGCCTCGATCGGAGTCGCCGACTTTCCGGTCTGCGGGCTCGACGCCAAGACCATGCTCGGCGCCGCCGACACGGCTCTGCTGTGGGCCAAGCGCCGCGGTCGCAACTGCGTGCTCTACTATCGCGACGTGCGCGAGATGATGGCGCCGCCGGCCGGCGAGGAGCCCGACGAGCGCTCGTGGCGCAACGGCATCGAGGTGCTGGCCGCCGCCGTCGATGCCAAGGCCAGCTTCCGCGAGCGGCACGGCGAAGCCGTCGCCGAGATCGTGCGCGAGCTCTCGGAGCGCGCCGGCCTGCCGGCCGCCGACCGCGAGATCTACTGCGTCGCCGCCCGTCTGCACGACGTCGGCAAGGTCGGCATCAGGGCGGAGCTGCTCGAGAAGGGCGATCGCCTCACCGACGACGAGCGTCGCGAGCTGCGCCGCCACGTCGACCTCGGCGTCGACATCTTCACGAACGCCGAGGCCCCGACCGAGTTCATCGAGATCGTGCGCCACCACCACGAGCGCTGGGACGGGGGCGGCTACCCCGACGGCCTGCGCGGCGACGAGATCCCGATGGGCGCCCGCCTGATCGCGATCGGCGACTCATTCACCGCGATGCTGTCGGAACGCCCCTACCGGGCCGCGCTCGGCCTCGACGAGGCGCGGGCCGAGGTCCGCCGTGGCGCCGGCGTGCAGTTCGACCCCGTCCTGGCCCGGCTCTTCCTCGACGCCTGCCGCACATCGGGCGCGGCCGGCGTGCCGCCGGAGCCGGCCGCGACCGACGGCTGAGCGCCGCTCCGCGGAGCTTGCCGGCCGCGCGGCTGCGCCGCATCGCGACCCTCTGTCGCCGGCCTTGCGTTGCGGTTGGCAACGTCTCGGCCCCCCCGGTAAGATACGGCCTCCGGCACCAGCGCTGAAGTCCGCGGTCCCGGGAGCGATCGCGCGTTCAGATCAAGTGGAGGTAGTGGTCATGCTGTTGGTAGGCGAATCGATCAACGGGACACGCAAGCAGGTCGGCGAGGCCATCCAGTCGCGCGATGCCGACTTCATCAAGACGCTGGCGACCGACCAGGTCGAAGCCGGCGCCAACATCCTCGACGTGAACGGCGGCGTCGCCGGCGGCAACGAGGTCGAGGACCTGCTGTGGCTGATCGCCACCGTGCGCAGTGTGACCGACAAGCAGCTCATGATCGACTCGGCCAGCCCGGCCGCCCTGCAGGCCGGCGTCGAGGCCGCGATCGCAAACGACGGCACCGTGCCGCACATCAACTCGATCAGCGGCGAGCAGAGCCGCATCGACACCGTGCTGCCGCTGGTCGAGAAGTACAGGTGCCCCGTGGTGGCGCTCTGCCTGAACGACGAGGGCATCCCCTGCACCCCCGAAGACCGCTTCGCGGTCGCCAAGATGCTCCACGACAAGCTCGCCGCCGCCGGCCTGCCCGCCGAGGACATGTGGTTCGACCCGCTGGTCATGACCGTCTCGGCCGACTCGACCGCGGCCCTCGTGACCATGGGCACCCTGGCCCTCATCAAGGCCAACCTGCCGGGCGTGCGCTCGACGGGCGGCCTCAGCAACGTCAGCTTCGGGCTGCCGAACCGGCCGCTGCTCAACCGCACGTTCGTGGCCATGTGCGCCGGCATCGGCATCGACGGCGCCGTGCTCGACGTGCGCAACAAGCAGATGATGGCGACGGTCAAGGCGATCGAGGCGCTGCGCAACGAGGACAGCTTCTGCGGCCGCTACCTCAAGGCCCATCGCGCGGGGCTGCTCGAATAGGACACCGGACGCGACATGGGCAGGGGAGGGCTGCGCAGCAGCCCTCCCCTGCCCGTCTTCTTCTGGCGCTGCAGACCCGGGTCAGGAGGCGGTCGCGGGCATCTGCTGCGTGATGCAGTGGATGCCGCCCCCGCCGTAGGCGACGACGGGGCAGGGCACTCCGACGACCTCGTGGTCCGGGACCATCGTGTGCAGGAGCTCCAGGGCAGCCTCGTCGTCGCCCGTGCCTGCCGTCGGCACGACCAGCCCGCCGTTTGCGAAGTAGCTGTTGATGTAGGTCTCGACGATGTTGACGCCGCCCACCACGACGGGCCGGCTACGCGCGTCCATCTCGATGACCTCGATCTCGCGTCCGCGGGCGTCGGTCGTCTCGAGACGGCGGCGGTTCTCGCGGAAGTTCTCGTAGTCGGGGTGTTGGGGGTCGCGCACCATGTGCAGCACGATGCGGCCCGGCCCGGCGAAGAAGGCGACGCCGTCGACGTGACCGTCGGTGTCGGGGTCCTCGGCGAGGCCGAGGCCGGCCTTCAGCCAGACGACCTTCGTGACGCCCAGGTAGTCCATGAGGTGTCGCTCGATCTGGTCCCTGGTCAACTGGGGGTTGCGGCTCGGATGCAGCAGGCAGCTTTCGGTTGTAACGAGGGTGCCCTCGCCGTCGACGGTGATCGACCCACCCTCGAGCACGAGGGGAGCGGCGAACCGTCGCACGCCGAAGTGCTCGCTGAGCCGCTCGCCGATCCGGGCGTCGAGGTCGTACGGCAGGTAACGCTCGCCCCAGGAGTTGAAGCGGAAGTCCGCCACCGCGCGCTCGCCGCCCGGCCCCACCACGAAGATCGGGCCGCTGTCGCGCAGCCAGGAGTCATCGATGGGCAGCTCGAGCACCTCGATGTCGCGGCCGCAGTAGCTGCGCGCGGCATCCGCGTCGTCGGGCCGTGCGACCATGACTACGGGCTCGAACGCGGCGATCGCGTGCGCCACCGCGGCATACGACGCCTGGGCGAGCATGTAGTGATCGCCCCAGACGTTTGCGCGCGCCGAAGACGGCCACGCCATCAGGCAGCGCTCGTGCGGCGCCCATTCGGCCGGCATGCGAAAGCCGGCGCCGGCCGGCAGCTCCTCGGCTGCGCCGGTGCCGACGGCCTGCGTGTCGTCGATCTGCATGGAAACTCCCCTCGTGGGCGAGTGCCGGACTATCGCGGAAGCGGGTTTGATTGTACGATAAATCAACGCCATGAGCCAGATAGGCGCCGGCGGTGGCCATCGTCACGCGGGGTCCTGAGCCACGGCGAGGTAAGATGGGAAGGTCGCGACGAAGGGGAGCGAGACAACTGGCCAGGCAGCCGGCAGACAAGCGAGAGGCGGGTGGGTCCGAGCGGTCCCGGCCGGCGTCTCCGACGGCGCAGCGCATCCTCGAGGCCGCCAAGCGCATTCTCACCGAGAAGGGCTATCAGCACTTCACCCTGAAGGAGATCGAGGAGGAGTCGGGCGAGTTCCGGGCTCTGGTCGCCTACTACTTCGGCAACAAGCGCGGCCTCGTGCAGGCGGTGGTCGACTCGCTCATGGAGGACGAGGACGTTGGCCTGCGCGGCGAGCTTGCGGCCATCGCCGACCCCGGCGCCCGCGTCGCCGCCCTGCTCGACGCCCAGCGCGAGATCTCCGCCGACTGGCGTGGCTTTCGCGCCTTCTACGAGCTGCTGCCCCACATCATGCACGACGACGTCATGCGGGCGCGCTTGGCCGAGTCGTATCGCTCATCCCGGGAGCTCGATCGCCGCTGCCTCGAGGGCGCGAGCGCGGGCGCGGAGGCCGCCGATCTGGATCGTCTCGCGGCCCTGAGCGTCGCGGTCGTCGAAGGGCTCGCCGTGCAGTTCGCGGCCGACCGGGCACGGTTCGACCACGACGGCACCTTCGGGTTGTGGCGTCGGATGCTGATCGACCGCCTCGACCGTCTGGGCGCGGAGTAGCCGCCGCCCGCCACCTCACTTCGCCGTCTCTCCGAGCCGCCCTTGACCACTCACTTGACATGTCCTGTGCGCGATGGTTTATTGTACGACCAATCAAATCGGCCCGACGTTGAGGCACCGGGACCGAACTTCCGAGGGGGGTGGTCGACATGGCGCACGCCGCGGCGGCGTCGGCAACGACGCTCGAGTCGATCCTGGCCGCACCGCTACCGCCGCTTGCGCGGTTCCGCGGTCGTGACTACGTCACGGACCAGGCCTACACGCGGGACGAGCTTCTCGACCTGATCAAGCTGGCGATCGAGCTCAAGGCGCTCCGCGGTCGCAAGCGGCTTACTCCGTTCCTGCCCGCGCATCACCTCGGGATGCTGTTCGACGATCCCTCCACCCGCACGCGGGTGAGCTTCGAGACCGGGATGACCGAGCTCGGCGGGCACGCCGTCTACCTGCGCCCCGGCGAGATGCACCTGCCCGGCCGCGAGAGCGTGGCCGACACGGCCAAGGCCCTGTCGCAGTTCCTCGACGCGCTCATGGCACGCACGCAGACGGTCGCCGTGCTCCAGGAGCTGGCCGACGCGGCCACCATCCCCGTGATCAACGGCGAGGCCGGCGACTACGACCATCCCATCCAGTCGTTGAGCGATGCGATGACGATCATCGAGGCGGGCGGACCCCTCGAGGGCGCCACGATGGCGTTCCTCGGCAACGGCGACTGCATGTGCGACTCGGTGGCACTGACGTTCTCCCGCCTCGGCATGAACGTGAACGTGGCGACGCCGGAACACTTCGCGTTCCCGGACGCCGTCCGCCGGGCGGTCGACGACAACTGCGGCCTGTGGGACACGCACCTGCTCACCACCGACGATCCCGAGGAAGCCGTTGTGACCGCCGACTACGTCTACACCTCGCTGTGGTGGTGGGCGGAGTCCCCGGAGCACGTGGCCGAGATGCGACGCAAGAACCGCCGTTTCCAGGTGAATCGCGAACTCTGGGCCAAGACCAAGCCGGGCGCGCGCTTCATGCACTGCCTGCCGGCGGTGAGGGGCGACGAGGTGACCGACGAGGTCATCGACGGAGCGGCGTCGATCGTCTGGCCGATGGCCGCCAACCGGAAGCACCTCCAGAAGGCGGTCGTCCTCGCCCTGATCGGTCTCGACGAGATGCCCGCCGATCGCGACCTGCAGCCTATCGCCAGGGCTCTGCTGAGCTGAAGGGGGGATCATGGACAGGAGATTCTCAGGCGGTCTGCGGCGAGCCGCTCTCGTCGCGGTCTCGGTGCTCCTCGCCGGGGTCACGGTGGGGTCGGTCGAGGCGCTCGCGGCGAGCCCTTCGCCCGCGCCGAGCACGGGCGGCGTCGCCTTGCACATCGGCTGGACCACCGAGCCCGACAACCTCAACCCTTTCATCGGGTGGCAGAACCAGGACTACGAGATCTGGTCCATCAACTACGACTTCCTGTTCGGATTCGGCACGACGTCGCGGCCCGCGCTCGACCTCGCGAGCGAGTTCCCGACCAAGGCCAACGGAGGGCTGTCGGCCGACGGCAAGGTCTGGACCATCCACATCCGGCCCAACGTCCGGTGGTCGGATGGCCAGCCGCTGACCGCGTCCGACGTCGCCTTCACCTACGACTACATTGTCAAGAACAAGATGCTCAACATGGCGATCTCGACGGCGGGCGTTCTCGGCGCCACGGCGCTCGATGCCACCACGGTGCGCATCACGTGCTCGAGCCCGAAGGCGGACATGGAGAAGATCTTCGTGCCGATCGTGCCGGAGCACGTCTGGAAGAAGGTCAGTCCGCAGGCGGCCACCACGAGCTTCACCAACGCCGTGCCGATTGTTGGCAGCGGGCCGTTCACTGTGGCCAAGTGGGTGAAGGGCTCGTACCTGCGCCTGGACCGCAACCCCTACTACTGGGGCAAGCGGCCGGCCGTCGACGAGATCTTCTTCGAGACCTACGAGGACGCCGATACCATGACGGCCGACCTGAAGAGCGGCGCTCTCGATGCCGCCTGGGGCATCCCGGTCGCCCAGTTCAAGACCCTGTCCTCGACACCCGGCCTCACCGCGCTGTCCTACCCCTACTACAACTGGGAGTACCTGAATTTCAACTGCTACGCGGGCAAGGCGTCGCTCGGTAACCCGGTGCTGCGCGACTGGCGGTTCCGCAACGCACTCAACTACGCGATCGACCGGCAGCGGCTCTGCGCGATCGCCTTCCAGGGCTATGCGATGCCCGGCACGACCATCCTCCCGCCCCACACCTGGGTCGATCCCGACTACCACTGGCAGCCGTCCGTCGGCCAGCTCTACGCGTTCGATCTGGCCAAGGCGGGCCAGCTCCTCACCGCCGCGGGCTACCCGCTGCGCGGGGGCGTGCGTGTCGACCGGCGGGGCAAGCCGATCGTCCTGCGCCTCTGGGCCACAACCGACAGCGATCCCTCGCAGATCGAGGGCAAGCTGATCACCGGCTGGCTGCAGAAGCTCGGCATCAGGATCGACTTCAGCGTGCTCGACCCCGGCGCCCTGAACGCCCGTCTGTGGAACTTCAGGGGCAGCACCTACACGCCAGACTTCGACCTGTACGTCAACAGTTGGCTGGGCTACCTCGACCCCGGCGAGACATTGACGGCCGAGACCACGGCGCAGATCGGCGGCACGAACGAACCGAGCTGGTCAGACCCGCAGTACGACAGGCTCTGCGCGCAGCAGGCGGCCGCCCTCGACACCACTGCCAGGCAGGCGCTCATCCGGCGCATGCAGGAGATCATGTACCAGCAGACGCCGTGGATCGTGCTGACCTACCCGGATTTCTTCGAGGCCTACGACACGGCCAGATGGACGGGCTGGACACGGGTCGGCGACGGCAGGGGGCCGGCCTTCTATACCGCCGGCAACGTCGATAGTTACGTGAACCTGCGGCCGGTCGCGGCGAGGGCGACCCGAGGTGCGGCCTCCACGGCGTGGATCGTCGGCGCTGCGGTCATCGTGGCCATCGTCGTCGCGTGCGTCTTCGCCTTGCGGCGGCGCTCGCGGCCGCGCGCGGTCGAGGAGTAGGCCCCGGGGCGGCATCGCGTGGCGGCCGCGGTCACGAGCCCGGCCGCGGCCGCCACGCGAGTGAGCGGGCGCATCGGGCCCCATCGAGTCGGTGCAGGTCGGTCGAGCGAGTCCGGGTCGTCGCCTCTTGCCATGTGGCGTACAATGCCCAAACACGGACTCGTTCGACGAGGGGGGTCGTCTGACGGCCGCAGGTGGGATCGGCGGCCGGTCCCCCGGCGTCATGTCGCCTGGGGGTCATCTCCCCTCACAACGCAAAGACGGGCGACTGCCGTGCGGGCCATCGGCCGCACGGCCGGGTCGCGACCGAAGAACGGAGGGAGGGGAATGAGCGCGCAGATCGTCTCGCCGAACGGCGCGGCGCGCCAGGGCCGTGGATAAGCGGCGCTATTTCGCCCGCAAGATCATGAACGCCCTGCTCACCATCGCTCTCATCGCGTCGTTCAACTTCGTGCTCTTTCGTATCCTGCCCGGCGACCCGGCCCGCCTGCTGGTGCCCAAGGGTCGCTTCTCGATGGACGCGATGGCCAAGCAGCGCGCCAACTTCCACCTGAACAAGCCGCTCTGGGAGCAGTTCGTGCTCTACTGGGGCGACACCGTCCGCCTCAAGTTCGGCGACTCCTTCGCGCAGAAGCGCCCGGTGGCTCAGGTCGTCGGCGAGCGCATCTGGCCGACCGTCCTGCTCGTCGGCACGGGCACCATCATCGCGACCATCATCGGGGTGATAACCGGGGTCTTTGCCGGCTGGCGACGAAACAGCCGGTTCGACGTGGCGACCACCAACGCCGGCATGGTCATGTACTCCGCGCCGACCTTCTGGATCTGTCTGATCTTCATCATGATCTTCGCGACGTGGTTACGCTGGTTCCCGGTCGGACGCATGTACGACCCCGGCGCGACCTACTCGGGCTGGCTCGACCAGTTCGGCGCGCTGCTGCACCACCTGTTCCTGCCGGCCTTCACGTTCGCCATCACCTACATGGGCGAGTACCACCTGATCGTGCGCAGCTCGCTCACCGGCGTCATGAAAGAGGACTACGTGCTGACCGCGCGGGCCAAGGGTCTGTCCGACTCGAACGTGCTCTGGCGGCACGTGGCGCCCAACGCCATGCTGCCGACGGTCACCCTCATCATGATGAACATCGGCTTCGTCATGTCGGGCGCTATCCTCACTGAGGCCGTGTTCAACTGGCCCGGCCTCGGCCTGCTCTCCTGGGACTCCATGATGCAGCGCGACTACCCGGTCATGCAGGCCGTGTTCCTGCTGGGCAGCATCGCCGTGATCGTCGCGAACCTGATCGCCGACATCATGTACTACTACCTCGACCCGCGGGTGAAGGCATGATCCCCCATCGTCTGCGCACCTGGATCTACGTCTGGACGCCGGTCGTCTGGCTGCTGGTGTCGCTCATCACCTATCCCAAGGACCGGCCGCTGCGCACCGGCGTCGTCCACCTGCTGGGCGGCTTCGTGGCGCCGACGGTGGGCAACTACCCGCCGATCGTGCCGCTCGTTCTCGCCGTCGCCCTGGGCGTCTTCGGCGCGACGCAGCTCTTCAGGCAGTCGCGCTCGCGGCTGCTGCCCTTGCTGCTGCTCGCGGCCTGCGCCGACTGCCTGCTGTGGTTCGCGGCCGGCGCCGGCGTGCTTCACGGCAGCCTCGCCCTGAACGGCCGCGACACCACCTTCGCCTGGCTCTTCCAGACGGTGGTCATCGTGCTGCTGGCCGCCTGCGTCTACGCCTGGGGCGTCGCCAATCCCGAGCGCGCCGAGCTCATGGTCTGGAACACGCGCCAGATCTGGCGCCTGTACCGCGCCAACTGGCAGGGCATGGTCGGCCTGTTCATCATGCTCGTCTTTTTGTTCATGGCGCTGCTCGCGCCGTTCCTCGCCGACCACGCGCTGCTCGACCCGACGGCGCAGATCGGCAGCCCGTTCGCGACGCCGACGCTGTCCTACTACCACTGGTTCGGCACCACCGAGCAGGGCATGTCGGTGCTCGCCGAGTTCATCTGGAGCTCGCGCATCTCGCTCGCGGTCGGCCTGTTCGCCACGGCGATCTCGACCGTGCTGGGGGCCGGTATCGGCGTGGCCGCCGGCTACTACCACGGCTGGTTCAGCGAGGTGCTGATGCGTCTGACCGACGCCTTCCTCGTGATCCCCTGGCTGCCGCTTGCCATGGTGCTGGTCGCGGCCTGGGGTCAGAACTACATGATCCTCGTGCTGATCATCGGCATCACGAGCTGGCCCGGCACCGCCCGTGTGGTGCGCGCCGACGCCATGCGTGTGCGCGAGCTGCAGTTCATCGAGCGCTCGCGGGCGATCGGCTCGAGCGACATGCACATCATGCGCAAGCACATCCTGCCGAACGTCTTCCCGCTCGTCTTTGCCAACACCATCCTGGTGGTGGCGATCGCCATCCTGTCCGAGACGACCCTGTCGTTCCTCGGCCTCGGCGACCCGCTCAACTTCAGCTGGGGCACGATGCTGCATTACGCCTGGGACTCGGGCGCGGCCGGCCTGCCGGCCTGGTGGTACCTGCTGCCGCCGGGCATCGCGATCGTGCTGGTCGTGCTCGCCTTCACCTTCATGGGCACGGCTTTCGACGAGATCCTCGATCCGAAGCTGCGCAAGCGTGAGGAGAGCGGCGGACGGCCCGGCGACGACACCGAGTCGGTCGTCGCCATCCCCACGGGCCTGTACAGTGCGACGGTCGTGCGTGACGGCAGTGTCGGCGGCGATCCGGGAGGTGTCATATGAGCCCGCACACGGGCGCTGCCGCGGCCGCCCCCGCCAAGGAGGCCGCGGCCCGCATCGACCACGAGGGCATCCTCGACGTGCGCGACCTGAAGGCCTACTTCAAGCTGCGCGAGGGCGACGTCAAAGCCGTCGACGGCGTGAGCTTCATGTTGGAGAGCGGCCACAGCCTGGGCCTGGCCGGCGAGAGCGGCTGCGGCAAGACCACGGCCGCCCTGGCGATCCTCAAGCTCTTACCCGAAAACGGCCGCATCGTCAGTGGCGAGGTGCTCTTCGACGGTCGCAACCTGGCCAAGCGCACCGAGTACGGCATGTCCAAGATCCGCTGGAAGGAGGTCTCGATCATCTTCCAGGGGGCGATGAACGCCCTGAACCCGGTGCAGCAGGTGGGCCGCCAGATCGCCGAGCCGATCATCCTCCACGAGGGCCTAAGCGAGGCCAAGGCGATGGTCCGCGCCCGCGAGCTCTTCGATCTGGTCGGCATCAACCCCAAGCGCGTGACTGAGTTCCCCCACGAGATGAGCGGCGGCATGCGCCAGCGCGCGATGATCGCCATGGCCCTGGCCTGCAACCCCAAGCTGGTGATCGGCGACGAGCCCACCACCGCCTTGGACGTCATGGTCCAGGCCCAGATCCTCGAGCTGATCGAGCGCTTACGCCACGAGCTGGCGCTCTCCTTCATCCTCATCAGCCACGATCTTTCGGTCATGGCCGAGACCTGCGACAAGGGCGTCATCATGTACGCCGGCAAGGTGGTCGAGGCCGGCTCGACGACCGACATCTTCACGGCCCCCTCGCACCCCTACACACGGCAGCTCATCAAGGCCTTCCCCAACATCCACGAGACCCGCGAGATGGTGAGCTCGATCGCCGGCGACCCGCCCAACCTGCTAGACCCGCCGCCCGGCTGTCGCTTCTACCCGCGCTGCGCCCTAGCCGAGCCGGCCTGCACTGAAAGCGACCAGGAGATGGTGGCGGTCTCGCCCGGACACTACGCGCGCTGCTGGAAGGTGGCCTAGATGGCGACAGTGACTGACAACCCCTCGGCCGCCGCCAAGGAGGGCGGGGCGATCGGCCGCAAGGAGCTGCGCGGCGCTGCGGTGCGCGACGGCGTGCTCTATGACATCCGCGGCCTGGAGGTCTTCTTCCCGGTGCGCCAGAGCTTCCTGCGTTCCATGGTGGCCACCGAGAAGCACTGGGTGCGGGCCGTCGATGGCATCTCCTTTACGATCGGGGCCGGCGAGATCCTGGCCTTAGTGGGCGAGAGCGGCTGCGGCAAGACCACGACCGGGCGCACCCTGCTGGGCTTGGAGCGCCAGACCGGCGGCCAGATCTTCTACAAGGGCCTCGAGGTGGGGCGCTTCAGCCCCCAGGCGATCCGCGACTACCGGAGAAACTGCCAGATCATCTTCCAGGACCCCTACAACGCGATCAACCCCAAGCACACGATCTTCGACATCGTGGCCGAGCCGCTTGTGGTCAACCACCTGGTGGTAAGCGAGCGCGACAAGGAGGAGCGCGTCGTGCGCGCCTTAGAGGAGGCCGGCCTGCGGCCCGCCCGCGACTACCTCTACCGCTACCCGCACGAGCTCTCCGGCGGCCAGCGCCAGCGCGTCTGCATCGCCGGGGCGATCGTGCTCGAGCCCGACATGATCGTCGCCGACGAGCCCGTGGCGAGCCTCGACGTCTCGATCCGCAACGACATCCTGAAGCTCATGGTGGCCCACAAGCGCGAGCTCGGCGTCACCTATCTGTTCATCACCCACGACCTCTCGCTGGCCTGGGTGATCTCCGATCGCATCGCCGTCATGTACCTCGGCAAGATCGTCGAGATCGGCGAGACCGAAGAGGTCGTGGCCAACCCCCAGCACCCCTACACCAAGGCCCTGATCAGCGTGATCCCGGTGCCCGACCCGACCGCCCGCCGCGAGCACCTGGTGCTCACCGGCGAGACGCCCAACCCGGCCGCCATCCCGAGCGGCTGTCGCTTTCATCCGCGCTGCCCCGAGGTGATGGACATCTGCTCACAGCAGGACCCCTCGGACGTGCAGGTGCGGGGCAGCCACCACGCGGCCTGCCTGCGGCTGGGAGGGGCAAGCTAGGAAGGCGGCGGGGCGGCCGCCTGCGGCGGCCGCCCCGCCGCCGCCTATCCGTGCGCGTCGCCGGCCCCGGCGATCGGCCCGGCGCGGCGGCCCACCGGCTCGAGCGAAAGGAGCCCCATGGCGGTCCCGTTCGTGTACGTGCGCGCTCGCGGGTCGTACCGCGAGATCGGCCGCCAGATCGGCGAGGCCGCCCGACCCCAGATCGAAGCGTCCCTGGACTTCTACCGCGAGCAGTTCGCGGCGATGAGCGGCGGCCTGTCGTTCGTCGACGCGCGGCGCGAGGCCGCCGCCTATCTGTGCCACGCGCGCGCCTGGCTGCCGCAGTACGTCGAAGAGCTCGAGGGCATGGCCGAGGGGTCGGGCCGTCCCTTCATGGAGCTCTTCGTGCCGAACTGCGCCGAGGAGTTCACATCGGGCGAGCCGGTCGAGGGCGTCCCGGCGCCGCTGCCGGCGGGCGCCGGCCAGGGCGACCACTGCACGGCCGTGGCGGTGAGTGCCGCAGGGCGGCACGTCGTGGGTCACAACATGGACTGGTACGTGGTCGACGTCGAGAACAACGTGCTGTTCGATGTCACGGTGCCCGACGGCACCCGCATCCTGACGATCGCCGGCGTGCCCTACCTGCCGATGCTCGGCATGAACTCGCACGGCGTCGGCAACGTGAGCAACTCGCTGCACTCCAGCGACAACCGGGTGGGTGTGCCGAACGCCTTCGTGCGGCGCTGGTCGATCGAGGCGCCGACGGTCGACGAGGCGCGTGCGCGCGGCACGCTCGCCGCCCGCGCCCGGGGCACCAACCAGCTCTTCGCCGACACGCACGGCCGCCTCGAAGACGTCGAGACATCGGCTACGGCCTTCGCGGTCGCCTCCGGCGAGTCGTACCTGGCGCACACCAATCACTACGACCTGGCCGAGATGGCCGGTCACGAGGCCGTGCGCCACGAGGAGACACGCACGCGTCTCGACACCGCCCGCCGTCTGCTGGCCGAGGGTGTGGCGAGGGGCGACGACCCGATCGAGCTCGTCGCCCGTGTGCTGCGCTGCCACGAGCCCGCGCCCGACGCGGCCATCTGCGGCCATCCCGACACGAGCGAGCCGCTCGCCGAGCAGGGCCAGACGGTGGGCAGCATGATCTGCGACCTCGACGAGCGTCGCCTGTACGCCTGCGCGGGTCCGCCCTGCGAGAACCCGTACCGCGTCTTCGAGATGGACTGACCCGCACCGCCCGGGCAGGGACGCCCCCGTCGCGTCGCGAACACAGGATGCGACGCGACGCGGCCCGCCATGCCCCGCGTCGTCACCGGCCGCCGCAGCGAGGAGGGTGTCGTGGACTACGCGTGGACATCGACGACGTTCGAGATGCCGGGTTGCCATGTGGTGCGCAACCTGGGCGTGGTGCGCGGGGTGACCGTGCGTGCCGCGCATATCGGCAGCCAGATCGCCGCCGGCCTTCGCTCGCTGGCGGGCGGCCGTATCGACGAGTATGTGGAGCTGTGCGAGCAGGCCCGCGCCGAGGCCTTCGCCATCATGGCGGCGCATGCCGACCAGATGGGCGCCAACGCCATCATCGGCGTGCGCTACGACGCGACCGAGCTCATGCAGAACATGACCGAGGTCATCTGCTACGGCAGCGCGGTCGTCGTCGAGGCCAACGCGCCGGGAGCCTGAGCCGGGGCCACCCAGGCGGCGCCGGGGGAGGGTCGCCTGCCTCGCCGAGCGCCGCTGGGGCCGTCGCGGCCACGACCGCGGGCGGCGTGCCGCCAGCCACTCGTCATCGACGCCTTGGACAATATGGGCGGCCCTCTGGCCTTGCACTTGGACAGAAGGTAGAATGGGCGGCGACACACTGCGACGGCATGTGCGCGGAGGGGGCCGATCGACATGATCACCGTTCAGGACATCCTCGAGATCCCCGGGCTCAACCTCAAGCTGTGCGCCGGCAAGAAGGCGGTGAGCAACCCGGTGCGCTGGGTGCACATCGCCGAGATGTCCGACCCGACGCGCTGGCTCAAGGGCGGCGAGCTCCTGCTCACGACCGGCCTCGCCCTGGTCGGCCGCGAGGCCGAACAGCTCGCCATGCTGCAGCGTCTGATCGACGCCAACCTCTCGGGCCTCGGTTTCGGCGTCGGCTTCGGTTTCAAGACCGTGCCCGACGCCATGGTCGAGCTCGCGGAGCGCCACGACTTCCCCCTGTTCGAGGTGCCCTACAACGTGCCGTTCATCGCCATCACCGAGGCCGTCGCCTCGAAGATCGTGAACGAGCAGTACTCGCTCCTGCAGCGCTCGCTCGCCGTCCACGAGAAGCTCACCAAGATCGTGCTCGAGGAGAAGGGCCTGCAGTTCATCATCTCGACCCTGTCGGCCCTGGTGGGCTGCTCGGCCGTGCTCTTCGACTTCCACGGCCTTGTGCTCTGCGAGGCGGCGCACCGCCGCCGCATCCCGGCCGAGCTGATCGCCGACCTCTGGAAGGAGATCTCCGACAAGCGCGCCTCGCGCCAGGACTTCACGGTCGAGCTGCCGCACGGCGGCGGCGGGGTCGCGCAGGTCTACCCGGTGGTCGCCTCGCACCGCATCGGCGCGTTCCTCGCGGTCATCAAGGACGGCGGCGAGTTCTCCGACTACGACCGCATCATCCTGCACCACGTGGTCACCGTGAGCGCGCTCGAGCTCGTCAAGAAGAAGGCCGTCGCCGAGACCGAGAAGCGCCTCGCCGGCGACTTCTTCGACGAGCTCATCGCCAGCGACCTCTACGAAGAGGAGATCGCCCGGCGCCTCGCCTTCTTCGGCCTCGAGCCCGGCGCCGAGCAGCTCATCATGCTGGTCGACGTCGACGGCTTCAAGGCCTTCGTCGACGGCGCCCGCGACCGCGAGGAGACGGTGCAGGACGTCAAGGAGCGCCTGCACTGGGCGGTCGACGAGTTCCTCGCCCAGCGCGAGCTGCTGTTCATCTCGGCCTCGCACAGCGACTCGGTCATCGTCCTGCTGCAGCTCGGCGAGCGCAGCGCCCACGACATTCTGGCGCTCACCGCCGAGCTGCAGACGGCGATCGCCGGCCTGATCCCCGAGGTCACCGTGTCGATCGGCATCGGGCGCCCGCATCATCTGCTGGTCGACCTGCGGCAGAGCTACTACGAGGCCCTGTACGCGATCCAGATCCGCAAGCTCAAGGGCGGCACGAGCGTGATCGCGAGCTTCGACGACCTCGGCTCCTACGGCCTGCTGCTGGGCCTGCAGGACACGGTGTCGCTCGAGGTCTTCTACGACAGCGTGCTCGGCAAGCTGCACGAGTACGACGAGCAGAACGCGAGCGACCTGGTCAAGAGCCTCGCCTGCTTCCTCGAGGCCAACGGCCACTGGGGCGAGGCCGCCGAGCGCCTCTACGTGCATCGTCATACGCTGCGCTACCGCATGAAGCGCGTCGAGGAGATCACGGGGCGCGACCTCGCCAGCTCGCAGGACCGCATGGAGTTCTGGCTCGCCCTCAAGGCGCGCGAGCTGATCGCCCAGTCGGGCAAGCGCCCGCGCGCGGTGCGTCAGGGGTAGACGCCGGCGGCCCGGCGTTGAGCGCCCGGCGTTGAGCGCCCGGCGTCGAGCGTCCGACGTCGGCGCCGCATGAGCGGCGCCCGACCCGGCTCGGGCCCTACAGCACCGGCTCGCCCAGCGACGCGCCTCCGTCGACCGGCAGGTCGACGCCGGTCAGCGCGTCGCACTCGATCGCGAAGCGCACGACCGCGGCCACCTCGGCCGGCGTCACCGGACGCCCCAGCGGGGCGCGTGCCGCGGCGCGCAGCGTGGCGTCGGCGCGCGGGTCGTCGCCGAGCGCGGTAGGACCAGGAGCTACGCCGCAGACGCGCACGCCGTCGGTGCCCCAGGCCCGCGCGAGCGACGCGACCAGCATGATCTGCGCGGCCTTCGCGGCGCCATGCCCGGCGAAGGCCGTCGACGGCCGCCGGCCGAGCACGTCGGTGAGGGCGACGATCACGCCGCGCGTGACGCGGGACCGGCCGGCCCCGGCCTGCGCCGCGCCGGACGGCTCCGGCGCTCGGTTGGTCGTGCGACCACCGGCCACGAACCGCTCGCGGGCGGCGCGGGCCGCCACGAAGAAGCCGCGCGCGATGACGTCGAACGACGCCTGCCAGTCGTCGAGGTCGGCGTCGTGGGGCGAGGCCGGCCGGAACGGCCCGCTTGCGGCATATACGAGCGCGTCGAGCCCGCCGAACGCGTCGGCGGCCGCGGCTACGAGATCGGCCGCTCCTCGGGGCGTGCCGGGGTCGCCGACGACCGCGGCGGCCCGCCGCCCCTCGGCGCGGATGGCCGCGCAGGTGGCGTCGGCTTCGGCGAGCGCGGCCCGGGTGCTCACCGCGACGTCGGCGCCGTGGGCCGCCAGGTCGAGCGCGATCACGCGCCCCAGGCGGCGGGCGCCGCCGATCACGAGACACCGCGCTCCGTCGAGCTCCACGCCTTCGTACCGCCAGTCCCGGGACCGCGCCGCGCCCCGTCCGCTTTCTACCGCCGCCTCAGTATGATACACAGCAAGTCACGGCTGGGCGGACCCACACGGCCCGCCGGTCGCAGGGTCGGGGGGACCATGAGACGCGGACTCGATGTGCTCGACAAGGCGCTGATCGGCACGCTGTGCGAAGACGGTCGGCTCGCCGCTTCCGACATCGCCGCGCGCCTGGGTATCTCGACGCCGACGGTGCGCGGCCGTCTGCGCCACCTGCTCGCCCGGCGCGTCCTGCGCATCGCCGCGATGGTCGACGCCTCCGAGATGCCCGAGCTCACCGTGGCCATCGTCGGGCTCAGCCTCGAGCGCTACAACCTGGACGAGATGGTCGAGCGCATCGCCGCGCTCGACGAGGTGAGCTGGGCGGCGGTCGTCACCGGCCGCTACGACATCATCGCCCAGATCGTGACGGCCGACGGCATGAACGGCATCTACGAGTTCCTGAACGCCTCGCTGCAGAAGCTCGGGGGCGTACAGTCGAGCGAGGTCTTCGTCGTCATGAAGGCCGCCGACAAGTGGCTCGTGGTGCCGCCGGCGATGGCCGCCGCCTGGACCCGGGCAAACGGCAGCCACGGCTGACCGGGGCGGGTGCGCTGGTTTTTGGCGAATCGGCAAGCGTGGGCCATTTGTGCTTTCAACTTCGGAAGGAACGACGCGGGAATTCTGTTAGACTCCACCGTGTCGAAGAGGCGAAGGGAACCGGCGACGTTCCTCGTGCCTCGCAACTGTCGGTGAAGCGGTAGACCAAGGAGGACTCGATGATCGTCGGCGTGCCGAAGGAGATCAAAAACGAGGAGTACCGCGTTGCCATGACGCCCAACGGCGTCAAGGACTTCGTGCGCGCGGGTCACACCGTGGTCGTCGAGGCCGGCGCCGGCGTGGGCTCGGGCTTCAGCGACGACGAGTACAAGGCGGCGGGCGCCGAGCTCGCCCCGGTCGACGACGTCTTCGCGCGCGCCGACATGATCTACAAGGTCAAGGAGCCCATCCCGGTCGAGTACAGCAAGTTCAAGCCGGGCCAGATCCTCTACACGTACCTGCACATGGCGGCCGCCTACGCGCGGCAGCTCACCGACGCCATGATCGCCGCCGACATTCGCGCGATCGCCTTCGAGACGGTCGAGACGCCGAGCCACGCCCATCCGCTCCTCTTCCCGATGAGCGAGGTCGCCGGCAAGCTGGCCATCCAGGCCGGCGCCACGGCACTGCAGAAGAACAACGGCGGCCGCGGCGTCCTGCTCGGCGGCGTCACCGGCGTGCCGCAGGCGAAGGTCGTCGTGATCGGCGGCGGCACCGTCGGCACCAACGCCGTCAAGGTCGCCGTCGGCATCGGCGCCCGCACGGTCGTGATCGATAAGAGCGCCGAGCGCCTCACCTACCTCGACGACATGTTCGGCGGCCACATCGAGACCGTCCTCTCCACCGAGTCCGCGATCGAGGCCGAGGTCATGGACGCCGACCTCGTGGTCGGCGGCGTCCTGCTGCCGGGCGGCGCCCAGGCTCCGCATCTGGTCAAGAAGGCCTGGCTCAAGGACATGCTGCCGGGTTCGGTGCTCGTCGACGTCGCCATCGACCAGGGCGGCTGCTTCGAGACCTCCAAGCCCACCACTCACACCGAGCCGACCTACGTGGTCGACGGCGTCATCCATTACTGCGTCGCCAACATGCCCGGTGCCGTCGCCCGCACGTCGACGATGGCTCTCGCCGGCGCCACCCTGCCTCAGGGCCTCGCTATCGCGAACAAGGGCTTCGAGAAGGCCGTCGCCGACGACGCCTCGCTGGCGCTCGGCGTCAACGTCTACCGTGGCAAGCTCACCATCCCGTCGGTCGCCGAGGCCCACGGCCTCAAGTACACACCGCTGGCCGACGCCCTCAAGGCTGCCGTCGCCTGACGAGCAGCTCTGCGGCCTGAAGCACACGAAGCGGGCCGGGCCCGGTGGGCCCGGCCCGCTTCGCCGTTTTCGGGGGTGCCGCCGGCGCCGCCGGGCGCGTCGGTCAGGTGAGGTAGCGCCGCAGGCGCAGCCAGGGCGCAGAGGCGGTCCGCAGAGCCTCGCTGAGCACGCTCACGCGCGTCACGGTGCGCTGCAGCTCGACGAGACGCTCGCTCAGGTCCTGGCCCCTGTCGCCGAGGGCGACGGCCCTGGTGGCGGCCGCGTCGGCGCGCCGCGCGAGCCCCTCGACCAGAGGCAACAGCTCGCGTTGGGCACGTCGTCCCGTGCGGTACAGCCGCAGCGCGTGCAGCCCGAGGGGCACGCAGGCGGCCAGCGTGCCGACCACGACGACGATGAGGAGACCGAGCAGGATCCAGCCGTTCATGGCCGACAGTCTACCCCGCGTCGCGCCGTCGCGGGTACCGCGACGGCGTCAGGGCAGCCGGAGCAGGTAGCGGCGGCAGGCGGCGGGGGGTCCGAAGTCGGACAGACGGCTCACCTTGACGACGTCGCCCGTGTGGGGCGCCTGCACCACGAGGCCGTTGCCGGCGTAGATCACCACGTGGTGGATGGGGTCGCCGAAGAACACGAGGTCGGCCGGCTCGAGCTGCGACTCCGGCACCGGTGTGCCCATCTGCGCCTGCCAGGCGGCGAAGTGCGGGAACTTGACGCCGTACCGGGCGTACACGTACAGGACGAGGCCCGAGCAGTCGAAGCCGCTGGGGCTCGCCCCGCCCCACACGTAGGGGACGCCCAGAAAGTGCAGCGCGTCGCGTACGACACCGATCTGCGCCTGGGTGGCCGTGATGGTGCCGAGCTGGGCGAGCGCGACGCTGGCCAGGTGGCCCGACGCCAGGGCGGCCGCCTTGTCGCGCTGGTCGAGGATCTTGCGGATGCGGCCGTTCAGGCCGTCGAGGATGGCCTGACGCTGGGCCAGCCTGTCGGCGATGATGAGGCGCTCGGCGTCGACCTTCTGCTGGGCCGCCATGGCCTTGTCGCGCTGCTTCGAGATCTCGGTCTGGAGCTGGCCGACCCGCTGCACCGTGGCGAGGAAGCTGGCCCGCAGCGCCCGGTCCTGCTCGTTCACGCGGCGGTACAGCTCGAGGCGGGCGCCCGCGCTGGTCAGGCTCCCGCCGTTCAGCAGCTCGTCGAGCAGCCCGTAGTCGCCCAGCTTGTACATCCAGGCGAGGTGGGCGCCGAGGACGGCCTGCTGCTGGGTCAGGTCGTTCTGGGCCTGGGAGAGCTGCAGGCGCACGTCACCGAGCTGCGCCTCGACTGCCTGAAGCTGCGACTCGGCGGCGTCCCAGTCCTCGACCACGACCTCGAGCCGGTCGTCGAGCGCCGCCACCTGGCGCTGCGCCTTGTCGGCGGACTGCTCGAGCTGCGCCAGGCTGGCCGGCTGGCTGGCGACGATCACGCCGGGGCTCGCGGCCGCGCGCGAGCCGCCGCCCGGCAGGGTCAGGCAGGCGAAGGCGGCTGCGACGCACACGACGAACGCCGCCGCGACGAGGCCCGGGCGGCGAGCGCGACGCGTGGTGGCCGGGGGCGCGGTCGAAAGGCTCATGGAGTCTCTATCGGCCGCTCAGCCGGGGCCTTTACAGGGTCGGGTGGCCGGCGGTATACTGCCATCCCCAGTTGGGGAAGAACCCGCTGGAGACGTCGCGGGGTGGAGCAGTCCGGTAGCTCGTCGGGCTCATAACCCGAAGGTCGCAGGTTCGAATCCTGCCCCCGCTACCAAGCCTTCCGGGGCGCCCGTTCGGGCGCCCTATTTTTTTGGGGGCGAGCGCCGCACGACGACCTCGCCGACGGGCCGTGACGGCCCCGGCGGCGACGGGCGCGACGACCGCCCCGGACGGCGGCGACGGCACGGCGACCGCGCGAAGGAGCGACGCATGGTGACGACGGTGATCGTGAACGGCAGCCCCTACGGCAGCGAGCTGCCCTACAACGCCCTGCGTCTCGCCGCCGCGCTCCAGGTCAAGGAGCACTGGGTCGAGCTGTTCTTCCTGGGCGACGGCGTGCACACGGCGCGGCGCGGCCAGCAGCCTCGCGGCGCCCACGTTTCACTCGAGGACATGCTGGCCGAGCTCGTCGCCAAGGGCGCGGTCGTCACGCTGTGCGGCACCTGCTGCCAGACTCGTGGCCTCACGGCGGCCGAGGTGATCGACGGCGTCCGCCTGGGCACGATCCACGACCTCGCCGACCTGGTCGCGCGCAGCGACCGGGTCGTGTCCTTCTAGCGGGGGCGAGGGTGGCCGAGCCACCCACGCCCGAGCAGCGGGCTCAGGCGAGCCTCGTCGCGTCGGTGCGCCGGCGGGTGGCCGCCGCCGTCGCCGCGGGGGCGCTGCTGCGCTCCGGCGAGCGCGCGCTCCTCATGCTGTCGGGCGGCGCCGACTCGATGGCCCTTCTCGATATCGTGGGCGCCGTCGACCGGCGGCTCGGCCTGGGCCTCACGCTGGCGGTGCTGCACGTCGACTACGCCACCCGCGGCGCGGCGTCGGCCCGCGACCGCGGCATCGTCGCCGACGCCTGCGCGGCGCTCGGCGTGCCGCTGCATGTCGTCCGGCTGGCGCGCAAGCCGGCCGGTCCCGACTTTCAGGAGCGCGCGCGTCGCATCCGCTACGACGCGGCGCGCGCGCTCGTGGCGCAGGGCCGCGCCGACGTCGTGGTCACGGCGCACAACCGCGACGACCAGGCCGAGACCGTTCTCTACCGCCTCGTCAAGTACGCGGCGCCGTCGGCGCTGCGCGGCATGCGGCCGCGCGAGGACGGTCTCGCGCGCCCGCTGCTGGGCATCGGCGCCACCGAGCTGCGCGCCTACTGCGCTGCGCTCGGCATCGCGTACGGCCACGACGAAAGCAACGACACGGTCGACTATCGGCGCAACCTGCTGCGCCACGAGGTCCTGCCGGTGCTCGCCCGGGTCAACCCGCGGGTGGTCGAGGCGCTCGCCGCCGCGGCCGTGCTCGCCGACCGCGACCACGAGGCGCTCGCCGCGGCCGCCGCCGAGGCCTGGGCGCGCGTCGCGCGGCCGGCGCCGGCCGGGCCGGGCGACGCGCCGTGGACGCTCGACCTCGCGGCGCTGGCAGCCGAGCCGGTGGCGCTGCGCGCGCTCTGCCTGCGACGCCTTGCGCTGAGCGCGCTGGGCGAGCACGCACTGCTCGGCCGCCGCGTCACCGGGCGGCTCGAGGCGCTCGCCGCCGGCCGGGCCGGCTCGCGGCTCGTGTCGCTCGGCGACGACCGCGAGGCGGTGCGCGAGTACGGCGTGCTGACTGTGCGCGCGGCACACGCCGCGCACGACTGTCCCCCGGTGGCGCTGCGCGCGGGGGACGCGGTCGCCTTCTGCGGGCGGCGCTTTCGCGCCGAGCTCGAGCGTGGCGCGGCCTTCGAACGCACGACGGCCGAGGCCTGGCTCGCGGTAGAGCATCTGGAGCCCGCGATCGTGCTGCGGCATCCCCGGCCGGGCGACCGCATGCGGCCCTTCGGCATGCCGGCCGACGCGCTGCTCAGCGACCTCTTCACCGCCGCCCGCGTGCCACGCGCCCGGCGGGCGACGGCCGTTGTGGCCGAAGTGGACGGTCGCCCGGCCTGGGTCTGCCCTGGACGGAGCTCCGAATGGTTCCGGGTGCGCTCGGACACACCGTATACTCTTCACATCTTCGCGGAGGCAACGGAGGCGACGTGATCGACCCCATCGGCGACACCCTCGTAGGGCGCGACGAGCTGCGCGCCAAGATCGCGGAGCTCGGCGCGCAGATCTCGATCGACTACGCCGGCAAGGACCTCGAGCTCGTCGGCGTGCTCAAGGGCGCCGTGTTCTTCCTGGCCGACCTCGCCCGCGAGCTCACCATCCCGTGCTCGATCGACTTCATGGCGGTCACGAGCTACGGCTCGGCCACCGACTCGTCGGGTGTCGTGCGCATCCTCAAGGACCTCGACCACCCGATCGAGGGGCGCGACATCCTCATCGTCGAGGACATCATCGACTCGGGCCTCACGCTCAGCTACCTGCTCAAGAACCTGCGCTCGCGCAAGCCGGCCTCGCTCGAGGTCTGCGCCCTGCTCACCAAGCCGGAACGGCGCCGCATCAACCTCGACTGCCGGTACATCGGCTTCGAGATCCCGAACGTCTTCGTCGTCGGGTACGGGCTCGACTGGGCCGAGCGGTACCGCACGCTCGACCACGTGGCCGGCGTCCGCACCGAGGCCATCGCCGAGACCGACGGCGCCTGAAGCGGGGTTCTTTGCCCTCGGCCGAGGGGTATGCTAGGCTCAGGCGTCCATCAGGCGCCCCATTCTGACGGTCGGCCGCCTCAGCAAGAGAGTTGACGTGAGCAGATTCATCCGGAGCGCGTTCTTCCCGATCCTCGTCGTGATCGTCCTTGCGCTCGTGCTCAACATGTTCCTGAGCCACCGGGGTTCCGGCGGGAGCGCGGCCAAGCACGTCTACCAGGGCGCGACGGCCGTCTCGAACACCTCTCAGGAGTCGATCGGACGGCTCACGAACGACCTCGCCGCCGGCACCGTGCGCAAGGTCGTGGTCGACGAGCAGACCGACGCCGCGCTCGTCACGACCGGCACGGCGGCCAAGAGCGGCGCGACCGCCGGCAGCGCGACCGCCACGTCGGGCGCGGCGACGTCGGGCACATCGAGCCCGGCGCCGAGCGCGACGAGCACGAGCGGCGCGACCGCGTCGACCTCGGGTACGGCGACCACCGGCTCGAGCTCAGCCACGCCGGCCGGCGCCACCTACGGCGTCCTGATCACCGACACGACGGCGTTCACGCAGCTGCTCGCCAAGTACAACGTGACGCCCGTCGCCGGCACCGTCGCCACCCGGAGCTCGCCGGCCAGCTTCGTCAACGACCTGCAGAACGGTCGCGTCCAGTCGGTCGCGATGAACACCAAGAGCCAGACGCTGCAGGTGGCGCTCGCCGGCGGCAAGACCAAGTACACGGTGTCCTATCCCGACACCACGACCACCACGCAGCTGATCAACCAGTACAACGTCCAGCTCACGTCGAAGAGCCCCGGCAGCCCGCTGTGGAGCAGCCTGCTGACCTTCGTTCTGCCGGTCGTGCTGATCCTCGCGTTCTGGTTCTTCATCATGAACCAGATGCAGGGGGGCGGCTCCAAGGTGATGAGCTTCGGCAAGAGCCGGGCCCGCCGCGTGAGCGTCGACTCGCCCAAGGTGACCTTCCGCGATGTGGCCGGCATCGACGAGACCGTCGAGGAGCTCCAGGAGATCAAGGAGTTCTTAGAGAACCCGCGCAAGTTCCAGCAGCTCGGCGCCCGCATCCCCAAGGGCGTGCTGCTCTACGGCCCGCCCGGCACCGGCAAGACGCTGCTGGCCCGCGCCGTGGCCGGTGAGGCCGGGGTGCCCTTCTTTTCCATCTCCGGCTCCGACTTCGTCGAGATGTTCGTCGGGGTCGGCGCCTCGCGGGTCAGGGACCTGTTCGAGCAGGCCAAGCAGAACAGCCCCTGCATCATCTTCATGGACGAGATCGACGCGGTGGGCCGTCACCGCGGGACGGGCATGGGCGGCGGCCACGACGAGCGCGAGCAGACCCTGAACCAGCTCCTGGTCGAGATGGACGGCTTTGAGATGAAGGACAACATCATCCTGATCGCCGCCACCAACCGCCCCGACATCTTGGACCCCGCCCTGCTGCGCCCGGGCCGCTTCGACCGCCAGATCGTGGTCGATCGCCCCGACCGCATCGGAAGGCAGGCGATCCTTGCCGTCCACACCCGCGGTAAGCCGCTGGCCAAGGGCGTGGATCTTAGACACCCTGGCCGCCCAGACCCCGGGCTTCACCGGCGCCGATCTGGCCAACTTGGTCAACGAGGCCGCCCTGCTGGCCGCACGGCACGGCCGCAAGACGATCGATCAGGCCGAGTGCGAAGAGGGCATCATGCGCGTGCTGGCCGGCCCCGAGAAGAAGAGCCGCCTGCTCTCCGAGCGCGAGCGCCGCATCACCGCCTACCACGAGATGGGCCACGCCCTGGTGGCCCACTACCTGGAACACACCGACCCGGTCCACAAGATCTCGATCGTCTCCCGCGGCGCCGCCTTGGGCTTTACCATCTCGCTGCCCTCCGAGGATAAGTTCCTGACCACGATGGGCGAGTTAAACGACACCCTGGCGATGACCCTGGGCGGCCGGGCCGCCGAGGAGATCGTCTTTGCCGAGATCACGACCGGGGCCGCCAACGACTTGGAGAAGGCCACCGACACCGCCAAGCAGATGATCATGCGCTACGGCATGAGCGAGCTGCTCGGGCCGCGCACCTTGGGCCACAACCAGGCGATGCCCTTCCTAGGTAGAGACTTCAACCAGGAGCCCGACTACTCCGAGGAGATCGCCCGCGCGATCGACGAGGAGATCAGGCGCATCATCGCCGATGCCCACGAGCGTGCCCGCGGCGTGCTGGGCGAGCATCGCAGCCAGCTCGACAGCGTGGCCGCCATCCTGATCGAGCGCGAGACGATCGAACGCGAGGAGTTCGAGGCGCTGCTTGGCGGCACCCCGGCCGAGGAGGTCTTTGCCGCCAAAGACCAGAAGGCCCGCCAGCGCAGCGAGCAGGAGGGCGTCGGCGACCGGCGGCCCACGCCGCGCACGCCCCGGGTGGGACAGCCCTCGCCGGTCAACCCGCTCAACCCCGAGACTACCTGAGCTTCGGCTCCCACGCTCATCCGGCCGGTGGACAGGGACAAGATAGAGCAGGCGGTACTCCTCTTCCTCGAAGGCATCGGCGACGACCCGACGCGGCCGGGACTGCGCGAGACCCCGCGACGGGTCGCCGACATGTGGGACGACATCTTCTTCGGCCTCGAGGCCGACCCCCGCGAGCTCCTCGTGCCGATGAGCGACGACCACCATCACGAGATGGTGCTCGTGCGCGACATCGCCTTCTACTCGGTCTGCGAGCATCACCTCCTGCCCTTCGTCGGCACCGCGCACGTCGCCTACATCCCGAGCACGAGCGGGCACATCGCCGGGCTCTCCAAGCTCGCCAGGGTGGTGCGCACGATCGCCGCTCGCCCTCAGTTGCAGGAACGCATCACGAGCGAGCTCGCCGACACGATCGTCGACACCCTCCACCCGCTGGGCGCGCTCGTCCTGATCGAGGCAGAGCACCTCTGCATGTCCATGCGCGGCGTGCGCAGCCCCGGGGCCAAGACCGTGACCAGCGCCGTGCGCGGCATCGTCGAGTCCAACGAGGCGACGCGGGCCGAGGTGCTCACGCTCATCAACGCACGCCGCTAGGCGCTCGCCGCCGACCCCGTGCACTATCCCCCCACAGATCTGCCGGTCGCGCTGCCCTGCGTGATGGGCATCGTCAACGCGACGCCCGACTCGTTCTCCGACGGCGGCGAGCACGCCGACACTGGGTCGGCCGTGGCGCACGGTCTGCGCCTGGCCGCTGAGGGCGCGGCGATCCTCGACATCGGCGGCGAGTCGACCCGGCCGGGTTCCGACCCGGTACCCGTCGACGAGGAGGTGCGCCGTGTCGTGCCCGTCGTCGAGGGTCTCGCGGCCGTCTCGCCGGTCGTCCTGTCGGTCGACACCACCAAGGCGGCGGTGGCGCGCGCGGCGCTCGACGCCGGCGCGGCGATCGTCAACGACGTCACCGCTCTGCGCGGCGATCCCGCCATGGCCGCCCTCGTGGCCGAGCGGGGCTGCCCGGTGTGCCTCATGCACATGCTGGGCGAGCCGCGCACGATGCAGGACGACCCCCGCTACGACGACGTCGTGGCCGAGGTGACGGCGTTCCTCGAGGCGCGCCTCGCGGCCGCCGTGGCTGCCGGCGTGCGCGAGGAGCAGGTGCTGCTCGACCCCGGCATCGGGTTCGGCAAGACGCTCGCGCACAACCTCGCGCTCCTCGCCCACCTCGACCGGATCGCCGCCATCGGCCGGCCGGTCGTGCTCGGGGCCTCGCGCAAGCGTTTCATCGGCGCGCTGCTCGGGCTCGGGCCCGGCGAGCGCGTGGTCGGGACCGTGGCGACCACGGTGCTCGGCCTGGCCCGCGGGGCCGCCGTGCTGCGCGTGCACGACGTGCGGCCCAATGTCGAGGCCCTGCGCGTGGCGCAGGCCATCCTCGCCGTGGCGGAGGCGCCGGCGTGACGAGCCCGGAGCGGTCGGTCGAGATCAGCCTCAGCGGGCTCCAGGCGGCCTGCCACGTCGGCGTGACCGACGAGGAGCGGCGCGCGCCGCAGACGCTCCTCGTCGACCTGCGGCTCACGCCGCTCCTCGTCTCCGACTACGCCGCCGACGACGTCGCGCAGACCGTCGACTACGGCGCCCTGGGGCGCCTCGCGGTGGCGACCGCTGCCGAGCGCCCCTACCGCCTGCTCGAGCGCCTCGCGACCGAGATCGCCGACCGCATCTGGGGCGCCCGCGAGCTCGCCGAGCTGCACGTCCTGGTGCGCAAGCCTTCGCCGGGGAGCCTGCCGGCCGCCTGGGCCGGCGCCGAGATCTCCTACCGCCGATGAGCGGGGGCGCGCGCGCCGGCGAGCGTCGTCTGGCTTACCTGTCGCTCGGCGCGAACCTGGGCGAGCGTGCCGCGGCGCTGGGCGCCGCCCGCGCCGCGCTCGCCGCGCTGCCCGGCACCACGCTGCGCGCGAGCTCGCGGGTCTACGAGACGGCGCCGCAGGACCTGGTCGACCAGCCAGCGTTCCTGAACCAGGTCGTCGCCCTCGAGACCACGCTCAGCCCCGCCGAGCTGCTCGCCGCCGCCCAGCGCATCGAGGACGAAGCCGGGCGCCTGCGCGACGTGCGCTTTGGCCCGCGCACCCTCGATGTCGATATACTCCTCTTCCAAGGCGTCGAGAGCGCCGACCAGGAGCTCACGCTCCCGCACCCACGCCTGTGGCAGCGGGCCTTCGTGCTCGTGCCGCTCGCCGAGCTGTGGTCGCTCGCGCGTGACATGCCGCGGGTCGACGTGGCCGGCCTCGCCGCCGAGCTGGCCGCACGCCAGGACGTCAAGCCGTACGTCGCGGAGGACTGACCCACGACCATCGACGCCACCCCGCCACTCTGGCCGACGCGGATCCGCCCCGCGGCCGGTCGCTGAGCGCCGTGCCGCGCCCCTACATCGGCAGCGTGCCCGACCGGCCGCTGCTGCGCCGGCAGTTCGACGTGCTCGTGCTCGGCGGCGGCATCGCCGGCCTTACGGCGGCCATCGCGGCCGCCCGTCGCTGGCGCGTCGGCCTGCTCACCAAGGCGAGCCTGAACGACACCACCACCTTCCTCGCCCAGGGCGGCATCGCGGCGGCCCTCGGCGAGGCCGACTCGCCCGACCTGCACTTCAAGGACACGGTCGCTGCCGGCGCCGGCCTTTGCGATCCCGAAGCCGTGCGCGTGCTCGTAAACGAAGGACCCGACCGCGTCCGCGAGCTCATCGAGATCTGCCCGCGCTTCGATCGCCAGAACGGCGAGATCGTGCTCGGTCGCGAGGGCGCGCACTCGGTGCGGCGCGTGGTCCACGCCGGCGGCGACGCCACGGGCCGCGAGGTGTCGAGCGCCCTGTCCGAGGCGGCCCGTCTGGGCAGCCGCGTGCAGCTCTACGAGGACGAGTTCGTGATCGACCTGCTCACGATCGACGGACGCTGCATCGGCGCCCTCTCGCTCAACCTCGCCGACGGCGAGTACACGCTGAACCTCGCGATGGTCACCATCCTCGCGACCGGCGGCGCCGGCCAGGTCTACGCGCGCACGACGAACCCCACGGTCGCGACGGGCGACGGTGTCGCCATGGCCTATCGGGCCGGTGCCTCGATCCGCGACCTCGAGTTCGTCCAGTTCCACCCGACCGGGCTCGCCGTCGGAGGCTCGCCGACGCCGCTCATCACCGAGGCCCTGCGCGGCGAGGGCGCGCTCCTGCGCAGCAGCGCCGGAGAGCGCTTCATGCCCGCGGTCGACCCCAAGGCCGAGCTCGCCGCGCGCGACGTCGTCGTGCGCGGCATGATCGACCAGATGCGCCGCGACGGTACGTCGCACGTCTTCCTCGACGCGACCGCGCTCGACGCGACGATGCTGCGCGAGCGTTTCCCGCGGGTCACGGCCCTGCTCGCCGAGCACGACCTCGACCTCGCGCGCGACCTCATCCCCGTCGCGCCCGTCGCGCACTACTTCATCGGAGGCGTCGTCACCGACGTCTGGGGCCGCACCACCGTGCCCGGGCTCTACGCCGCCGGCGAGGTGGCGAGCACAGGCGTCCACGGCGCCAACCGGCTGGCCTCGAACTCGCTGCTCGAGGGCCTCGTGTTCGGCGACCGGGTGGTGCGCCACCTCGACCGCTACATCGGGCGTCTCGGCGAGGACGTCCGGCGCCTGCAGTTCGAGCTGCCCTCGGCATCGGGCGACGTGGCGGCCGCGACCGACGTCGCCTCGCTGCGCGCCGGCGTGACGGCCCTCATGGCTGACAAGGTCGGCTGGGTGCGCACCGAGGACGCGCTCATCGAGGCCCTCGAACGGCTGAGCGCGATCAACTCGGGGCTGCGGCTCGGTGCCGCCGGGCCGCCCGAGTTCGAGCTGCTCAACGTGCTCACGCTGGCCACCCAGATCACCAAGTGCGCCCTGCTGCGCGAGGAGACCCGTGGCGTGCACGTGCGCGACGACCATCCCGAGCGCGACGACCGCGACTGGCAGCGCCACATCACGCTGCGGCTGCCCGGCCGGCCCGCTGCCGTGGAGCACGCGTGACGGCCGGCCTGTCCGAGCAGGCCCTGCGGGCGGCGGCGCACGCCGCCGCCCGCAGGGCGCTCGCCGAAGACCTGTCCGGCCTCGGCGACCTCACCGGGCGCGTCTTCGACGGCCCCGGCAGCGCCCGCGTCGAGGCGCGCGCCGCCGGCGTGCTGTCGGGTCTCGCGCCGTTCCTCGAGGCCGCTCGCCTCGTCGATCCCGGGCTCGAGGTCGAAGCGCGGCTGCAGGCCGGCGAGCCGTTCACCGCCGGTCGCACGCTCGTCGCGCTCGCCGGTCGCCTGTCGAGCATCCTCGCGCTCGAGCGCACCGGCCTCAATTTCTTGGCCCGCCTGTCCGGCGTGGCGACCCTCACGGCGCGCTACGTGGCCGAGGCGGCCGGTACGCGGGCAGTGATCGCCGGGACCCGCAAGACCACGCCGGGGCTACGCGCCCTCGAGAAGCAGGCGATCGTCGACGGCGGCGGCAGCCCGCACAGGTTCGGGCTCTACGACGGGGCCATGATCAAGGACAACCACGTGGCGGCGGCCGGCGGCGTGACCGCGGCCGTGGCCGCGGTGCGCGCCGGCCTGTCGCACGCCCACCTGCTCGAGGTCGAGGTCGACACGGTCGAGCAGCTCGACGAGGCGCTCGAGGCCGCCGTGCCGGTCGTCCTGCTCGACAACATGGACGTCGCCGCCGTGCGCGCCGCCGTGGCGCGCGTGGCCGGCCGGGCGGTGATCGAGGTCTCCGGCGGCGTCACGCTCGATCGCGTGCGCGACTACGCGCAGGCTGGCGTCGACGTGATCTCGGTCGGCGCTCTCACGACCGCCGCGCCCTGGATCGACCTCACTCTGGTGGTGACGAGCCGTGCAACGTAGTCACCTGGCTGAGCGGCGACGACGCAGTCGCTCGACGGTACGAGCGGTGCAACGTGGTCACACCTGGCTGAGCGGCGACGACGCAGTCGCTGGGCGGTACTGATGCTCCTGGCCGTCGACGTCGGCAACACGCAGACCGTGATCGGCCTCATGGACGGCGGCGCGATCGTGGCCGACTGGCGTATCGCGACCGTGCGGCACCGCACGGCCGACGAGCTCGCCGGCCTGCTCCAGGGCTTCTTCTCGCTGCTCGGCGAGCGTCTCAGGGAGACGGTCGACGAGGTCGCGATCGCCTCGGTGGTGCCGACGCTGACCACCAAGTGGGTGACGATGAGCCAGAAGCACCTCGAGCTCGCGCCCTTCGTGCTCGGTCCCGGCGTGCGGACCGGCATCCGCATCCGCCTGAAGAACCCGACCGAGGTCGGCGCCGACCGTGTCGCCAACGCGGTCGCGGGCCTCGAGACCTACGGCGCACCGGTGATCGTCGTCGACTTCGGGACGTCGACCAACTTCGACGTCGTCGACCAGCAGGGCGACTACGTGGGCGGCTCGATCGCGCCCGGCGTCGAGGTCTCGATGGAGGCGCTCACCACGCGCGCCGCGCGCCTCACCAAGGTCGACCTCGACGAGCCCGGTCGGGCCATCGGCCGCGACACGACCGAGGCGCTGCGCTCGGGCGCCGTGTATGGCTTCGCCGGCCAGGTCGACGGCATCGCCGAGGCGATCCGCGCCGAGCTCGGAGCCGAGGCGCCGGTCGTGGCCACCGGGGGGCTGGCCCAGCTGATCGCGCCGCACAGCCGCACGATCTCGACCGTCGACCGCTCGCTCACGCTGCGCGGCATCGAGCTCGTCCTGCGCCGCCAGCAGACGCGCTGACGGCCGCCGCCGCCCGACGAGGCGCGGAAGCGAAGCCACGCATGCCTGAGCGATGACGACGAAGTCGATCAGCGGCACGGGGGAGGGGCGAGTCATCGACGAGTTGCGCGACAGGCTGCTCGAGCCGCTCGCGATCGGCGCGCTCGAGCTCGACCGCCGGCTCTTCATGGCGCCCATGGCCGGCGTCAGCGTGCCGGCCTTTCGGCGCTCGGTGCGGCGCGCCGGCGCCGGCCTCGTGTTCACCGAGATGATCTCGGCGCATGGCATCGTCCACGACAACCGTCGCACGCTGGACTACCTCGCCTGCGGCGCCGACGAGCACCCCGTCGGCTTCCAGCTCTTCGCCGCCGACCCGGCCGCGCTCGCCGGGGCGGCGCGCGTCTGCCTGCGCGCCGGCGCCGACCTGGTCGACCTGAACATGGCCTGCCCGGTGCGCAAGGTCATGAAGACCGGCGCCGGCGCCGCCCTGCTCGACGCGCCCGACCTCGCGGTCGCCTGTCTGGCGGCGGTCGTCGAGGCCGTCGCCGGCGCTGTGCCGGTGACGGTGAAGCTCCGCAGCGGCGTGCGCGGCGGCGACGAGGCGGGGCGCCGCCTGGCGCCCCGCCTCGTCGCCGCCGGCGCCGCCGCCCTGTGCCTGCACCCGCGCAGCGCCGCGCAGCTCTACCGGGGGCGCGCCGACCACGCCGTCACGCTCGCCCTCGCGGCCGAGCTGCCAGTGCCGGTGATCGCCTCGGGCGACGTCGCCGTGGTCGGCCCCGACGCGCGCCCCGACCGCGAGCTCACCGCCCGCCTGCTCGCCGGCGGCGTCGCCGCCGTCATGGTCGCCCGCGCCGCCCTGGGCCGGCCCTGGGTCTTTGCCGAGCTGCTCGACGGGAGGGGCGCGCCGCCGCTCGTCGAGCGGCGGCGCGCCCTCGCCCGTTTCGTCGACGAGGCGGCGGCCGACCTGGGCCCCCGCGCCGTAGGCTACCTGCGGCGCTTCTGGCCGCGCTTCCGGCGCAGCGGGGCGCTTACGCCGGAGCTCGCCGCCCGGCTCATGGCGGCCGCCGACATCGCGACTGTCTCGGCTCTCGTACGGGCAGAATGAGCCCAGAACGCCCGGTACGCTCGGCACGGTTGGCAGCGGCCGGGCGAAGCCCTATAATCCCTTGCTTGCCCGGGCCTGCAGCTAGCGGCCCGTTCGTCGTAAGAAAGGATGCCGACGTGCCGGAACGAGAGATCATCCTCACCCCCGCGGGGTACCGGCGCCTGAAGGACGAGATCGAGTACCTCTCGACCAAGAAGCGTGAAGAGGTCGCCGACCGCATCAAAGAGGCGCGGTATTTCGGCGACATCACCGAGAACTCCGAATACGACGACGCCAAGAACGAGCAGGCCATGCTCGAGCAGCGCATCTTCGCCCTCGAAGAGAAGCTGCGCTCGGCGCTCGTCATCGACGAGAGCGACGTCAGCACAGAGGCGGTCGGCGTGGGCACCAAGGTGACCCTGCAGGACGTCAAGCGCGCCGACGTCGTGCAGTACTCGATCGTGGGCTCCGCCGAGGCCGATCCTACCGACCACAAGCTGTCCAACGAGTCGCCGGTCGGCCGGGCGATCATCGGCCACAAGCCGGGCGAGATCGTCACCGTCGCGACGCCGCGCGGCGAGACGCGCCTCAAGATCATCGACATCGAACGGGCGTAGGGGACCGGCCGGTCGTGGCCGACGAGGAGCAGCCGGTCGGCTCCGCCGCGGAGCGACTGCACAAGCTGGCGCGGCTGCGCGAGGGCCCGGACGAGGTCTTTCCCACCCGCTTCGAGGACCGCGACGAGATCGGCGAGCTGCACGCCCGCTACGACGAGCTCGAGGCCGGCGCCGAGGCGCCCGGCACGCATCGGGTGGCCGGCCGCGTCATGTCGCGGCGCGAGCACGGCAAGCTCGCCTTCCTCACGATCAAGGACGGCTCCGGCCACCTGCAGCTCTTCGTCACCGTCGACGCCCTGGGCGCCGACGACTACCATCGCCTGCTCGAGGTCGACGTGGGCGACTTCGTCGGCGCCGAGGGCGTCGTGCTCAAGACGCGGCGCGGCGAGCTCTCGCTGCGGCCGGCCTCGTGGCGCTTCCTGGCCAAGGCGCTGCGTCCGCTGCCCGAGAAGTTCCACGGGCTGACCGACGTCGAGACGCGCTACCGCAAGCGCTACCTCGACACGATCATGAACGACGAGTCGAAGGCCGTGTTCGTCAAGCGCGCGAAGATCATCACCGCCATCCGCCGGTTCCTCGACGAGCGTGGCTTCGTCGAGGTCGAGACGCCCATCCTGCAGCCGCTCTACGGCGGCGCCATGGCGCGCCCGTTCGTGACCCACCACAACGAGCTCAAGCGCGACCTGTACCTGCGTATCGCCGTCGAGCTCTACCTCAAGCGCTGCATCATCGGCGGCATCGACCGCGTGTACGAGATCGGCCGCAACTTCCGCAACGAAGGCGTGAGCTTCAAGCACAACCCCGAGTTCACGATGCTCGAGACCTACGAGGCCTACGTCGACTACAACTTCGTGATGGAGATGGTCGAGCAGCTCGTGGGCGCGGCCGCCGCGGCCGTCGGCAGCCTGGTCGCCCACTTCCGCGGCCACGAGATCGACCTCACGCCGCCGTGGCCGCGCGTGACCATGCGCAAGGCCATCCTCGACGCCAGCGGCATCGACATCGCCGCCGACGAGACCCGCGTCGTCGGCGGGCTGCAGGCGGCGATCAAGGCGCGCGGCCTCGACGAGCGCGTGCCGCCCCAGCCCACCTGGGGCATGCAGGTCGACGAGCTGTTCAGCGAGACGGTCGAGCCCGGCCTCATCCAGCCGGTGTTCATCACCGAGTACCCGCTCGAGCTCAGCCCGTTCGCCAAGAAGACGCCGCACGACCCGCGCTTCGTCGAGCGCTTCGAGGGCTTCATCGCCGGCATGGAGAGCTCCAATGCCTTCAGCGAGCTGAACGACCCCGACGATCAGCGCCAGCGCTTCCTCGACCAGCTCGCCGCCTTCGACGCCGGCGACGAAGAGGCCCACCAGCTGGACGAGGACTTCCTCGAGGCCATGGAGCACGGCATGCCGCCGACCGGCGGCATGGGCATGGGGATCGACCGCCTCGTCATGGTGCTCACCGACTCGGCCTCGATCCGCGACGTCATCCTGTTCCCGGCGCTGCGCGGCTGAGCGGCCGGCCGGGGCCCACTTCACGCGTGGCGCCGCCGAAAACGGGGCCGGGGTAGACCTCGCTCTCGACGGCCGCGCCGCGCCGGTCCGACCTGCCCGTTTCGTTTCGAGCTCGGGAAGGTACAAGTCAGGCTCCGCCCCGAACGGTCCGCAACGTCTCCCCCTCAAGGATCGGGCTCAGGTCGCCGAGTCTGGGGAATCGGGTAACATACAGGGGTACCCAGCAAGAAGGAGCTAAGCATGTTCGAGCGCTTCACCGAACGTGCCAGACAAGTTGTGGTGCTCGCCCAAGAAGAAGCGCGAGCGCTCAAGCACAACTACATCGGCACCGAGCACCTGCTGCTCGGCCTGCTGCGCGAAGAAGAAGGCGTGGCGGCCCGGGTGCTCGACTCTCTACAGATCTCGACCGAAGAGGTCCGCGCGGCTGTCGTGCGCATCGTCGGCACCGGCGAAGAGGTCGCGACCGGGCAGATCCCGTTCACGCCGCGCGCCAAGAAGGTGCTCGAGCTCGCGCTGCGCGAGGCGCTGTCGCTGGGCCACAACTACATCGGCACCGAGCACATCCTCCTCGGTCTGATCCGCGAGGACGAAGGTGTGGCGGCCCGCATCCTGCTCGACCTGGACGCCGAGCCCGAGAAGATCCGTAACGAGGTCATGCGCACGCTGTCGGGTCCGACCCGGCGCGGCCAGACGGGTGGCCCTGAGAGCAAGAAGAACCCGAAGATGCTCGACCAGTTCGGACGCAACCTCACCAAGCTCGCCGAAGAGGGCAAGCTCGACCCCTGCATCGGACGCATCACCGAGATCGAGCGCGTCATGCAGATCCTCTCGCGGCGCACCAAGAACAACCCGGTGCTGATCGGCGAGCCGGGCGTGGGCAAGACCGCCGTGGTCGAAGGCTTCGCGCAGCGCATCGCGAGCAACGAGGTGCCCGAGCTGCTCAAGGACAAGCAGGTCTACACGCTCGACCTCGCCGCCCTGGTGGCGGGCTCCAAGTACCGCGGCGAGTTCGAGGAGCGCCTCAAGAAGGTCATGAAGGAGATCCGCGAGCAGGGCGACATCATCCTGTTCATCGACGAGCTCCACAACCTGGTCGGCGCCGGCGCCGCCGAGGGCGCGATCGACGCCGCCTCCATCCTCAAGCCGGCCCTGGCTCGCGGCGAGCTGCAGACCATCGGCGCCACCACGCTCGACGAGTACCGCAAGTACCTCGAGCGCGACGCCGCGCTCGAGCGCCGCTTCCAGCAGATCAAGGTCGACGAGCCCGACTCCGAGCAGACCGAGGAGATCCTCAAGGGGCTGCGTGACCGCTACGAAGCGCACCATCGCATCCGCATCACCGACGACGCGCTGCACGCGGCCGCCATCCTGTCGAGCCGCTACATCTCCGACCGCTACCTGCCCGACAAGGCGATCGACCTGATCGACGAGGCGGCCAGCCGCATGCGCATCCGCACCATGACGGCCCCGCCGAGCTATCGCGAGCTCGAAGACGAGATCGCGGCGGTGCGCGGCGAAAAGGAGGCGGCGATCGAGGCTCAGGAGTTCGAGAAGGCGGCCAACCTGCGCGACAAGGAGCGCAAGCTGTCGCACAAGAAGCTCGAGCTCGAGGAGCAGTGGAAGACCTCCGACGAAGGCATGCGCGCGAGCATCGGCGAAGACGAGGTCGCCGAGATCGTCAGCATGTGGACCGGCATCCCGGTGTTCAAGCTGACCGAGGCCGAATCCAAGAAGCTCCTGCGCATGGAGGATGAGCTCCACAAGCGCCTGATCGGGCAGGACGTCGCCGTGCGGGCCGTCTCCAGGTCCATCCGGCGCTCGCGCTCGGGCCTCAAAGACCCCAAGCGCCCGGCCGGCTCGTTCATCTTCCTGGGGCCCTCGGGCGTGGGCAAGACCGAGCTTGCTCGCACCCTCGCCGAGTTCCTCTTCGGCGACGAAGACATGCTCGTGCAGCTCGACATGAGCGAGTACATGGAGAAGCACTCCGTGTCGCGTCTGGTCGGCTCCCCGCCCGGCTACGTCGGCCACGAAGAGGGCGGCCAGCTCACCGAGATCGTGCGGCGCAAGCCGTACAGCGTGGTGCTGCTCGACGAGATCGAGAAGGCGCACCCCGACGTCTTCAACATCCTGCTGCAGATCCTCGAAGACGGCCGGCTGACCGACTCGCAGGGGCGCACGGTCGACTTCCGCCACATCATCGTCATCATGACGAGCAACATCGGCGCCGGCATGATCTCCAAGAACACGACGCTGGGCTTCGCCCAGGCCGACACCATGGGCATCAGCTACGACGACATGAAGTCGCGCATCACCGGCGAGCTCAAGCGGCTGTTCCGGCCCGAGTTCCTGAACCGCGTCGACGAAGTCATCGTCTTCCACAAGCTGACCCGCGACGAGATCCGCCAGATCGTCGGTCTGCTGGTGGCGCGCACCGGCAAGCAGCTCGCCGAGAAGGGCCTCGGGATCGAGCTCACCGACCCCGCCGCCGACCTGCTCGTCGAGAAGGGCTACGATCCCACCCTCGGCGCCCGGCCGCTGCGGCGCGCGATCCAGCGCTACATCGAAGACAAGCTGGCCGACGTCCTGCTCGAGCGGCAGTTCGACCCGGGCACGGTCATCAAGGTCGACCGGCGCGACGACGACACCGTCCTCACGGCCGGCGGCGAAGAGATCGGCTCGCCCATCGACGACCTCTCGCTGCTCGGCATCGACGAGCCGCTGGGCGCGGCCACGGGCCAGCCGGGCGCGACCGGCGAAGGCCCCTCGCTCGCCGAAGTCCCCGGCGAAAGCTAGACCGGGGCTCTGCGGCGGGGGTGGCCGCCAAAGACCACGTCGTCTTCACGTGCGGCCAGTGCGGCCGCACCGAGGCGCGCTGGCTGGGGCGCTGCCCCGAATGCGGCGCCTGGAACTCGTTCGTCGAAGAGGTCGTTAAGGGCACAGGGGCGGCGGGACGAGGCGGCAAGGCCGCCTCGTCCCGCCGCCGTTCCGCCGAAGGTCACGCCGCTCTGGCGCGCCCCCTGTCGGACTTCTCGTCGTCGGCCGACGACCGTTTCTCGAGCGGCCTGCCCGAGCTCGACCGCGTGCTGGGCGGCGGCATCGTGCCGGGCTCGCTCGTGCTGGTCGGCGGCGAGCCCGGCGTGGGCAAGTCCACGCTGCTGCTCCAGGTCCTCGACGCGGTCGCGGCGAGCGCCGGCGGACGCCCTGTCCTGCTCGTCTGCGGCGAAGAATCGCCGGCCCAGGTCAGGATGCGCGCCGAGCGCGTCTGCCGCGCGCCGGGCGCCATCCAGGTGCTGCCCGAGACCGAGCTCGAGACCGTGCTCGACGCGGTCGAGAGCCTGCAGCCTGCGCTCGTCGTCGTCGACTCGGTGCAGACGCTCTACAGCGACGAGCTGTCGTCGGCGCCCGGCAGCGTCAGCCAGGTGCGCGAGGCGGCCTCACGGTTCCTGCGCCTGGCCAAGGCCGGCGGCACGGCCGTGTTCCTGGTCGGTCACGTGACCAAGGACGGCGCGATCGCCGGTCCGCGCGTGCTCGAGCACATGGTCGACACCGTCCTGCAGTTCGAGGGCGACCGCAACCGCTTCTTCCGCCTGCTGCGCGCCGTCAAGAACCGCTTCGGCTCGACCAACGAGCTCGGCGTGTTCGAGATGGGCGAGGCCGGCCTCGTGACCGTCGCCGACCCGACCGCGGTGTTCCTCGCCGAGCGCGGCGCGGCCGGCTCGTGCGTGCACGTGGCCGTCGAGGGTACGCGCTGCTTTCTGGTCGAGGTGCAGGCTCTGGTCAATCCCACCGACCTCGCCCTGCCCCGTCGCATCGCGACCGGTTTCGACCGCAACCGCCTAGCCATGATCGTGGCCGTCCTGGCCCGCCACGGCCGGCTCTCTTTGGCAAGTGCCGACGTTTTTGTTAACATAGTCGGCGGGGTGCGCATCGAAGAGCCGGCGGCCGATCTCGCCGTCGCTCTCGCAGTGGCCTCGGCTGAACGGGGTGTCGCGCTGGCCAGCAACGTCGCGGTGTTCGGTGAGATCGGTCTCACGGGCGAGCTGCGATCGACCGGGCAGCCGGAGCGCAGAGTCGCCGAGGCCACCAAGGTCGGCTTCGAGACGGTGCTCGTGCCGCGAGCCGACGCCCGGCGAGTGCGTGTGGTGGCCCGGGTGGAGGGTCTCGCCACACTCAGCGACGCCATCGCCAGGGGCCTGCCGGTGTCCGACGACCGACGCAGACGCCACCCACAGAACGACCGGCCGGGAGGTGGCTGATCTTGTACAGAGTGGGCGATAAGGTCGTCTACCCGCATCACGGCGCGGGCAAGATCATGAAGATCGAGGACATGGAAGTGCGCGGTCAGCTGCGCGAGTACCTCACCATCCAGATCCTGCACAACGACATGACCGTCATGGTCCCGGTCGACTCCGCCGACCGCGCGGGCCTGCGCAAGGTCGTTGCGTCGGATGTGGTCGACGACGTGCTCGCCGTGCTGCACGGCAACCCGACGAAGATGCCCAAGAACTGGAGCCGTCGCTACAAGCACAATCGCGACAAGCTCAAGACGGGCGACATCTTCGAGGTCGCCGAGGTCGTGCGCAACCTCGCGATCCGGCACTGCGACAAGGGTCTGTCGACCGGCGAAAAGCAGATGTTCTCCAAGGCCAAGAAGATCCTCGCGAGCGAGCTCATGTACGCGCGCGACCTGGGCGAAGACGCCGCCAACGCCTTCCTCGACGCGGTGCTCGACGAAGTCGGTGGAGCGCCGGGTGGTCGTGTCGGCAGTCACGAGCTCGCCCACGAGGTCGCCCCCGTCGCCTGAGTCGCGGGATCGCGACGCCGGCGCCGGGTACGTCGTGTTCGTCGAGATCGTCCGCTTCGTCTTCACGGTCCTCGGAGCCCTCGTGGGCTACCAGTCGACCGTCTACCTGCAGCACGGCGACCGCCTCTCGTTCCTGCCGCACGGCTCCGATCCTCTTGCCTACTGCCTGCTGGCGCTGCTCGGCGGCCTCATCGGCTTCGTCATCGGCGGCTTCGTCGGCCGCCTCTGCGTGCGGCTCGTCGACCGCATGGAGCGGTTCCTGGCGCGGCGCTCGGCGGCCGAGGTCGCGGTCGGCACCGTGGGCCTCGTCGTGGGCCTGGCGATCGCCGCCCTCTGCAGCCTCGCCGTCGTGCGCCTGCCGGGCGGCCCCTACCTGCTGGTCCCGCTGTTCGTCGTGCTCGGCTACGCCTTCGCCTACCTCGCTGCTCGCAAGGACGCCGAGCTCCTGCGCCTGATCGGCCTCGATCCGGCCCGCGCCGCGGGTGAACCGGTCGCGCCGCCGCCGCGCCATCTGGTCGACACGAGCGCGATCATCGACGGGCGCATCATCGGCATCATCGAGAGCGGGTTCCTGCCCGGTGAGCTGGTCGTGCCGGGCTTCGTGCTGGCCGAGCTGCAGCGCCTGGCCGACTCGGCCGACCCCGAGAAGCGCGCCCGCGGCCGTCGTGGCCTCGACCTCGTGCGCAAGCTCATGGCCGTGCGCGACGTCCAGGCACCCGACGACGACTATCCCGACCTGCCCGACGTCGACGCCAAGCTCGTGCGGATGGGCCAGCAGCTCGACGCCGACGTGCTCACGACCGACTTCAACCTTGCCAAGGTGGCCGAGATCAAGGGTGTGCGGGTACTCAACGTCAACGGTCTTGCGCACGCCGTCAAGACGGCGGTCCTGCCCGGCGAGGCGGTCGAGGTGAAGGTGCTGCGCGAAGGACGCGAGGCCGGTCAGGGCGTGGGCTACATGGACGACGGCACGATGGTCGTGGTCGAGGACGGCCGCACCCTCGTGGGCAGCGTGGTGAGCGTCGAGGTGACGAGCGTGCTGCAGAACCCGGCGGGCAAGATGATCTTCGCACGGCCGGCCCGCGCGCCGGCCCGCGCGTGACGAAGGGCGGTGAGACGACGGTGCCCGCAGGTGCACGCGTCTGGGTGATCGTGGCGGCGGCCGGCGAGAGCCGCCGCATGGGGCTGCCCGAGGGCGAGTCCAAGCAGTTCCTGCTGCTCGCCGGCGAGCCCATCATCTGCCACTCGGTGCGGCGCCTGTCGGCGATCGACGAGGTGGCCGGCGTCGTCGTCGTGCTGCATCCGTCGCACGTGGTGCGCTTCGCCGGCCTCGAGGTCGCCGCCGGCCAGGGCAAGCCCGTGCTGATCGCCGAGGGCGGCCGCGAGCGCTGCGACTCGGTGCGGGCCGGGCTTGCCGCGGTGCCGGCCGACGCCGACGTGATCGCCGTGCACGATGGCGCCCGGCCGCTGTTCGGCCGCCATGTGTTCCTCGACTGTCTCAGCGCCCTCGACCGGGCCGACGGCGCCGTGCCGGCGACCGCCGTCGTCGATACGCTCAAGCGGGCCGACGGCGACGGTCTCGTGCTGCGCACGGTCGACCGTCGCGAGCTCTGGGCCGTGCAGACCCCCCAGGTGTTCCGCGCGGCGGCCCTGCGGGCCGCCTACGACCGCACCGACGTGAGCGGCGCGACCGACGACGCGTCGATCCTCGAGCGGGCCGGCTCGAGCGTGGTCGTCGTGCCCTCGACGCCGGCCAACGTCAAGATCACGACGCCGGCCGACCTGCCGCTGGCGAGCGCCCTGCTGTCGTGGGAGGCCGAGGCTGACGTCTAGGGTGGGGATCGGTTTCGACGCGCACCGCCTGGCGCCGGACCGGCGCCTCGTGCTCTGCGGTCTTGCCATCGACCACGAGCTCGGCCTCGCCGGCCACTCCGACGCCGACGTCGCCACGCATGCCGTGATCGACGCCGTCCTGGGCGCCGCCGGCCTGGGCGACATCGGCGCCCTGTTCCCGGACACCGACCCGGCCTACGAAGGGGCTTCGAGCATCGCCCTGCTGCGCGACGTGGTGGCGCGCGCCCACGCCGCCGGATGGGCCGTCGGCAACGTCGATCTCGTGATCGTGGCGCAGCGGCCGCGCCTCGCGACCTACCGCGAACGCATGAGGGCGCGGCTGGCCGAGGCGCTCGAGGTGACGTCCGACGCGGTCGGGGTCAAGGCGACGACCACCGAGGGCATGGGCTTCGAGGGTCGCGCCGAGGGCATGTCGGCGACGGCGGTGTGTCTGCTCGAACGCGTCGGAGGGCGACCGGCCGCGGGCTGAGGGTCGGCGGCGCGCTCAGGGCTGCCGCGACGCGTGCACGACTGTCAGACGACCGGCGGCTTCGGGTCGCCGGTCGCGTACGGCGCGAGGTCTTCAGGCGACCGGCGGCTTCGGGTCGCCGGTCGGCTTGTTCTCGAGCTCCTTGGGCTTCTCTTCGTCGTCGCCGGAGAGGCCCTGCTTGAAGCCGCGGACGCTCTGGCCGACCGACTTGCCGAGACCAGGCAGCCGCGTGGCGCCGAACAGGAGCACGATGATCGCGAAGATGATGAGCAACTCGGGAAGGCCGATGTTGGGCATGTCCCATCTCTCTGCTTCGGGGGAACCGGCTCCGCGGCCATCCGCGGAGGTGCCGCCGCGGCCGCTGGCGAGCCCCGCATCGGCACCTAGGTCACTGTACGGTCTCGGACGGCGACAATCAAGATTGGTGCCTGCGCCCGGCTTCCGACCGCAGCCGGCGCTCGGCCGTCGATCGGAGTCGGGCGCCTGACCGGCGCTGCTGCTCGACCAGAGCCGGTCGCCGGGGGAGTAGACTCCTCACGCCGACAGCCCATCCCGAAGTCGACCCTGGAGTGCGCATGGCCTTCGAGAGTCCCAAGCCCGCAATCGACGACGCACCGGCCGTCGTGGCGATCGTGGGCAGTCCCCGCCGTCACGGCAACAGCTCGTTCCTCGCCGACGTCGCGCTCGACGAGCTCGCCCGCCGAGGCGTCGCCGTCGAGAAGATCGTGCTCGCCGAGCATCGCGTGCTGCCCTGCCAGGGTCACGACGAGTGCGAAAGCCTCGGCGCGTGCCCCCATGACGACGACGCGGCCGGGCTGCTCGAGCGCATGTACGCGGCCGACGGGCTGATCCTGGCGACACCGGTGTACTACGAGAACCTGGCCGGTCAGATGAAGGTCTTCCTCGACCGCAGCTGCTTCAACAACTACCACGAGATCTGGCTGCGGGCGCGGGCGGTCGGGCTGATCGCCGTGGCCGAGAGCACCGGCTTGGACGACGCGCTCGACGCCCTGCGCCGGTTCGTGGCGCTCGCGTCGGACCACAAGGTGAGGCCGCTCGCGGTGAGCGGTCTGGCCTACCGCGAGGGCGACGCCGAGCGCAACACAGCGCTTGTCGGCGAGGTGCGCGCCATGGCCGTCACGATGGCGGCGACCCTGCGGCGGCCGTCCGCGGGCTGAGGGCGTCCGTACCGCTGAACTCGGGGCGGTTCACGCAGCTCACGCAGCCCCACTCCGCAGCCCCGTTCCTTTCGAGAGAGCGCTCACGCCTGCGACCCACGGGGTGACCGGCTGACGCCCTGCCGGCCCGCGAGCCGCCTGGAGGATCGTCCGAGTCGCCGCAGGGTTTCGTGCACAGTATGCTAGGCGGACCGTACTTCCCTCCGGGAGACGGGAGGCAGACGCGACGCCTGGAGATCGCACCCGACTGGGGGCCGGTACGTGGGGAGTCCAGCAACATTGGCAGGCAGGCCGAATTCCGGGCGGCGTGCGTACACCCTTCTTGGCCCTGCGCTTCTGATCTTCCTGGCCCTGGTCTTCGCGGCCTCGGCTGCGCCGGCCTTGGCCAAGGGGGCCGCGCCGAAGGCTGAGGGGCGCGTGATCGTCAAGTACCGCCTCAGCGTACCGATGGCCGCCGCACGGTCCGCCGCCGCCGACATGAACGCGCAGGTCGTGGGCCGGGTCCGCACGTTCGGACTCAATGCCACGGGCCGCTACGTCGTCGTGTCGTCCGACAGCCTCAGCACCGGCGAGCTGATCGGCAAGTACAAAGGCGACCCGGCGGTCGAGTACGTCGAACCCGACTATGTGATCAAGGCCGCCGCGGCTGTCACCCCGAACGATCCCCTCTTCGCCAACCTTTGGGGGTTGAGCCAGATCAGTGCGCCCCTCGCCTGGGGCACGTCGACCGGCTCGTCCGGCGTCGTGGTCGCCGACATCGATACCGGTGTCGATTACACGCACCCCGACCTCGCCGCCAACATGTGGGACAACCCGGGCGAGACGGCGGGCAACGGCATCGACGACGACGGCAACGGCTACGTCGACGACGTCCACGGCATCAATGCCATCACCGCGAGCGGTGACCCCGCCGACGACAACGGCCACGGCACGCTCACCGCCGGGATCATGGCGGCGGTGGGCGACAACGGCACCGGCGTGGCCGGCGTGTGCTGGTCGGCCCAGGTCATGGCGCTCAAGTTCATGAGCAGCGCCGGCTCTGGCTATACGTCCGACGCCGTCACCTGCATCAACTACATGACCTGGGAGAAGGTCCACTACGGGGTCGACGTCGTGGCGGCCAACTGCTCGTGGGGACAGGCGGGCGGCTATGACCAGACCCTGCACGACGCCATCGCCGCCGCCGGCAACGCCGGCATCGTCTGCGTCTGCGCCGCCGGCAACAACGGCACCGACAACGACACGACGCCCTTCTACCCTGCGGCCTACGACTGTCCCAACATCATCACGGTGGCCGCGACGGACAGCAGCGACTCCCTGGCGTCGTTCTCCAACTGGGGTCCGACGACCGTCGACCTGGCGGCTCCCGGCGTCGATATCCTGAGCACGATCCCGACAGCGCTCGACTCCGCCGGCTACGAGTCGGAGAACGGCACCTCGCTGGCAGCGCCGTACGTCACCGGCGCCGTCGCCCTGATGGCGGCGGCCTACCCCGACGAGAGCATGGCGACGCGTATCAGCGAGATCGAGAGCAGCGTCGATCCGGTCGACGGGCTGGCGGGCAAGGTCGCATCGGGTGGCCGTCTCGATCTGGCCAACGCCCTCTATCGCGGGACGCCGTTCGCGATCACTGGTCTCGCCCCGGCGTCGGGCCCGGTCGGCACCATCGTGACCCTCACCGGTACCGACTTCAGCGGGGCCACATCGGTCAGGTTCCACGGCACCGCCGCGCTAGCGTTCAGCGTCGACTCCGACACGCAGATCACGGCTACGGTGCCCGGCGGCGCCACCAGCGGCAGGGTGAGCGTGACCACGCCCATCGGGACGGCCACGAGCGCGACGAGCTTCACCGTCACCGCGCCGGCGCACTCGATCACCGGCTTCAGACCGGCGTCCGGCGCCGTGGGCTCGAGCGTGACCATCAGCGGCACCGGGTTCACGAACGTCACGGCGGTGAGCTTCAATGGCACGCCCGCGACGACGTTCAGCGTCGACTCGGACTCCGAGATCACGGCCACTGTGCCTTCAAGCGACGCGTCGGGCCCGATCACCGTCACGGCGCCCGAAGGCTCGGCCACGAGCTCCTTGAGCTTCATCTGCACCGGAGTCGATGACTGGTTCTGGCAGAACCCGCTGCCGCAGGCCATGAGCTTCAGCTCCGTCTGCTTCGCCGATGTCGACCACGGCTGGTCGGTGGGCGCGGCCGGGCTCATCCTGGCGACGACCGACGGCGGGGGGCACTGGGTCACCCAGGACTCGGGCATCACGGACCACCTGAACTCGGTCGACTTCGCCGACGCCGACCACGGCTGGGCCGTGGGTGCTGCCGGCACCGTCGTCGCGACGACCGACGGCGGCGCCACGTGGGTGGCACAGGCATCGGGCATCACCGCGGCGGCGACGCTCGAGTCCGTGGCCTTCGCCGACGACAGCGACGGCTGGGCGGCGGGGTTCGAGGGGTTCGACGGCCTGATCTACGCGACCACCGACGGCGGCGCGCACTGGACGCTTCAGAGCGCGGGCGCAACGCAAGACCTCGAGTCGATCGACTGCGCCGACGCCGATCATGGCTGGGCGGTCGGCTACAACGGCGCCATCCTAGCGACCACCGACGGTGGCGCCAACTGGGCGTTGCAGGCCTCGGGAACCACGGACGCTCTGAAGTCGGTCGATTTCGTCGATGCGGCGCACGGCTGGGCGGTGGGCTGGGGTTCCGGCGCCATCGTCGCGACAACCGACGGCGGCGCGCACTGGACCAACCAGACGGCGCCGGGCACGGCGAACCATCTCTACTCGGTCCATTTCACGGATGCCACCCACGGCTGGGCGGCTGACTCTAATGCCGACGGCAGCATCGCGGGCGAAGTCCTCGCGACCACCGACGGTGGCGCGAACTGGACCGTCCAGCAATCCCACGTGCTGGATGGCCTCAGCTCGGTCACCTTCGCCGACCCCGATCGCGGCTGGGCGGTGAACGAATCCGGCACGATCCTCGCAACCACCGACGCCGGAGCCGATTGGTCGTCTCAGACGCCGACGGCCGGCACCGAGGACGACCTCAACTCGGTGTTCTTTGCCGACGCCCAACGGGGGTGGGCGGTGGGAGGCAGCTACGGCGGCGCCATCCTCGCGACATCGGACGGCGGCGCCCACTGGGCGGCTCAGACGGCCTCCGGCAACAGCTTCGGGTCGCTCTCTTCGGTGACCTTCACCGATGCCCAGCACGGGTGGGCGGTGGGCTCTATCGGCGCCATCGTTGCGACCAGCGACGGTGGCGCCACCTGGAACGTTCAGAACAACAACGGTGACATGGATCTCCTCGGGGTCGCGTTCAGCGACTCTCTCCACGGCTGGGCGGTGGGAAGCAACTACCATCCCGGGATGCGGGTTTACACCAGCCTCATCCTCGCCACGACCGACGGCGGCGCACACTGGGCAGCGCAGGCGGCAGGCAATGCGACCACGGAGCTCAACGCAGTCGCCTTCCCCGACGCGACCCACGGCTGGGCCGTGGGGTTCCAGGGCGCCATCCTCGCGACCACCGACGGCGGCGCCCATTGGACTCCCCAGACGTCGGGTTCGAGCGACCTCAACTCTGTCGCCTTCACCGACGATACCCACGGCTGGGCGGTGGGGTTCAATGGCGCGATCATCGCAACTACCGACGGTGGTGCCCACTGGACTCCCCAGTCATCGGGCACCACCGACACCCTCGAGTCTGTGTCGTTTGCCGACCCGACCCACGGCTGGGCGGTCAGTCTGTACGACGGTAGCGGCCTCATCGCGACCACCGACGGCGGCACCCACTGGACGCCTGAGCCTATCCGCGCCCCGATGCTGTGGGGTGTGCACTTCGTGGACGATCACCACGGCTGGGCCGTGGGCAACGGGGGTGCGATCCTCGCGTTCTCTGATGCGACCGCAGACGACACCCCACCCAGCACCACCTGCGATGCCGTCGGCCTCTACGCCGGACCCGCGACGATCACGCTGGACCCCAGAGACAACGCCGGGGGCTCTGGCGTCGCCTCCACGAAGTGGGTGCTTTCGGGCGCCGAGAACCGCAGCGGGACCGGGACGACGGTCAGCGCGACGACCCTGGGCACCTACCATCTCGAGTTCTGGTCGGTGGACGCGGCCGGCAACGTCGAGGCCCACAAGACCGCCGACTTCACGGTCGCACCACCGGTCTCCTTCACCCCCACCGCGGGCAAGCCAGACACGACGGTCACCGTCACCGGAGGCGGCTTCACCGGCGCGACGGCGGTCGAGTTCAACGGCCTCGCCGCCACGACGTTCACGGTGGATTCGGCAACGCAGATCACGGCCAAAGTGCCCGGCGGAGCCACCAGTGGAGTGATCTCGATCACCACTCCCGCCGGTAGTGTTGCCAGCACCGCGACCTTCACGGTGCTTCCAGGGCCGTGGCTTGCCCTTCTCATGCCGGACTCCGGCCCGCCCGGCACCAGCGTGACCCTGCTCGGCGGTGGCCTCACCGGCGCCACGGCGGTCACGTTCAACGGCACCGCCGCGAGCTTCACCGTGGACAATCCGGCGCAGATCACCGCCACCGTGCCGGCCGGCGCCACCAGCGGCCCGGTGTCGGTGACGACTCCGCTCGGCACCGCCACCGGCGCGACCAGTTTCATGGTGGACATGGGATTCCGGCTTGCCCTTCTCATGCCGGACTCCGGCCCAGTCGGCACCAGCGTGACCCTGCTCGGCGGCGACCTCACCGGCGCCACGGCGGTCACGTTCAACGGCACCGCGGCGAGCTTCACCATAGACAATGCAGCGGAGATCGACGCCACCGTGCCGGCTGGCGCCACCAGCGGCCCGGTATCGGTGACGACCCCGCTCGGCACCGCCACCAGCGCGACGGACTTCACGGTGATCGGGGCTCCGACGGTGACCGGCTTCACCCCGACCTCGGGCCCCGTCGGCACCAGCGTGGCTCTCACCGGCACGGACTTCAGCGGCGCGACGGCGGTCAAGTTCAACGGCACCGGCGCGAGCTTCACCGAGGGCTCGGACGCGCAGATCACAGCGATCGTGCCGGCGAGCGCGACCAGTGGGACGATCACGATCACCACGCCAGGCGGTACTGCAGCGAGTCAGACGAGGTTCACGGTCGTCCCACCAAGGGCGGCCATTATCAGGGTGTCACCGACATCCGGGCGTCGCGGTGCAAGCGTCACGATCATCGGCGCCAACTTCGGCTCCAGGCGGTCGGTGTTCTATGTCAAGTTCGGCGGCTTCAAGTGCACCAGGTACATCTCGTGGAGCTCTACTCGCATCAGGTGCCTGGTGCCGGCTAAGGCAAGGCTCGGCAAGTGCAAGGTCACGGTGTCGACGGGAAGCGGCACCAGCAACGTGAAGACGTTCACCGTCAGGCGGTAGGCACGGCCGCCCCCGGGCCACCGTCGGCCCGGCTCAGGGAGCGGGGGTGTCGGGCCGGCAGCCCGTCTCGATGACGCGCAGCTCAGTGACGAGGACGTCGACGCAGAGGTCGTGAGGTTCGCGAGGCACGGACGCGACGACCTGGAGCTCGAAGCAGATGCCGACGCGCCGCGTCTCGGGCCGTGTGCGGGCGAGGAACGCGTCGTAGAAGCCGCCGCCGTAGCCCAGGCGTCCGCCGCGGGCGTCGAAGGCCGAGCCGGGCACGATCACCACGTCGATCGTCGCGGGCGCGACCACGGGCAGCCCGGCGCGTGGCTCCGGGATGTCGTAACGTCCCGGCACGAGGTCGGCGGACGGCTCGGTCACGGCGAGGGCCTCGATGTGGCGCGGGCCCATCATGCGCGGCAGCGCCACGGTGACGTCGCGTTCGAGCAGCCATGAGACCAGAGGCGCCGTGTCGACCTCGGTGCGAAACGAGGCGAAGCAGAGGACGGTGCGGGCGGCGGTCAGGGCCGGCAGGGCAGTGAGGCGGGCGCGCAGCGCCGCGCCGGCGGCGCGGCGCTGCGCGCCCGCCATCGCGTCGCGGCGCGCGACGATGCGCCGCCGCAGCTCGCGCTTGGCGGCGCCGGCGCCGTCGCCAGGGTCGGTTACGCCGAGAGAGCCGGTCGGGTCGTCCACGAGTCGCAGCGTCCTTCCTGTGTCGTATACTCGGGCGGAGTATATCGCCGGGTCGCGGTCCCGCCGTCGTCGCGGCCGACGGCAAGGCAAACCGCCCGTCAGGGCCGGCGCTGGAGGGGTGGGGGGATGGTCATCCGCTCTCGCGAGGAACTAACGCTCGCCGATCTGTTCGCGCACACCCTGGGCAACCTGATCGCCCTCACGCAGCCCGAAGACCCGCGGCCGGTGCCGTCGGTCGAGCAGATCACGAACGCCGAAGCCGATCCCGACCTGTCGCCGCCGACCGCGCTGCTGCGTCTGCTGCAGCTCGTGGTGCTGCCCGAGGTGCTCGGCAGCAACTCAGGGGCGGTCCTCTACGCGGCGGCCAAGCGCTTCAGCGCCAAGCTCGCGCTGCAGTCCATCCAGGACCTCAAGTCGTGGTTTGCCGGCATGATGCTGGGCGAGCTCGAGGTCGAGCTCGACGAAGACAAGGTGCTCGTCAAGCTGTCGAAGTGCCTCACCTGCTACCGGCTCCCGGCGCTGGGCGGCGCCGTCTGCGACTTCGAGCGCGGTTTGGTCGACGGCGCCCTCGAGCGCATCACCGGCACCGACGTCATCACGCGCGAGACCCTCTGCTGGGGCCTGGGCGACACGGTCTGTCAGTTCGAGGCCTACAACTCGAGCGCCGAGGGCTATGTGTACGTCGAGGACGGCTCGCAGCGCGAGGTCCAGCGCCGCCTGCTCGCCGGCATCGCCGACCAGTCCGACATCGCCCTCGAGAACCTGCGCCTGATGAACGACCATCGCTACGCCGAGACGCGCGACGCGCTCACCGGCATGTACAACTTCCGCCACCTGCGCGAGCACGCGACTCTCGAGCTCGCGCGCGCCGCCCGCCACGACCGCACCGTGGCCTTCCTCATGCTCGACATCGACGGCTTCGCGGCGGTGAACGAGGCGGTGGGCGAGGCGGGCGGCGACGAGGTCATGCGCCAGTGGGCCGACCACCTGCGTGGGCTGCTGCGCTCCTGCGACCTCACGTGCCGCTACGGCGCCGACGAGTTCCTGCTGGTGCTGCCCGAGACCGACGACGAGGCCGCCGACGTCGTGCTCTCGCGCCTGCGCGGCGCGCTCGCCGAGACGGTCTGCGAGTCGGGTGAGCACCGCTTCACCCTGACCGCCAGCGCCGGCGTGGCGACCTTCCCCGAAGACGGCGCGATCGTCGAGGAGCTCGTGGCCAAGGCGACCACGACCATGTACGTGGCCAAGTCGCGCGGCGCCGGCCAGATCGGCTTCTTCTCGCCGCCGGGGCAGGCGTCGGACTGACGGCGGCGTCCCCGCCGCCGGGACAGGCGTCGGACTGACGGCGGCGTCCCCGCCGCCGGGACGTCTCGTTGCCGGTTGCGCGAGCGCCGTGGTAGGGTGACCTGCCGTGCCCGAGCGTCTCGAGATCCTCGCCGTCGGCCGCCTCGGCGCCGACCTGCGGCCGGCCTTCGCCCACTACGAACGGTTGCTCGCCGGCCTCGCCCGGTTCACCGTGCGCGAGGTGCGCGAGGTGCCGCTGCAGGGGCGGGCCGCCGCCGAGGTCGTGCGCGACGAAGGCCGGCGGCTCATGGCGGCACTGCCGGCCGGCGGCACGCTGGTGGCACTCGATGTGGCGGGGGTGGCCTACGGCACCGAGGCCTTCGCCGCCCGGCTGCAGGTGTGGACCGGCCGCGGGCCGGCGACGTTCGTGGTGGGCGGCTCGCTCGGCCTGTCCGACGAGGTCAAGGCGGCGGCGCACGAGCTGCTCTCGCTGTCGCCGCTCACGCTGCCGCACCAGCTCGCCAGGGTGGTCCTGGCCGAGCAACTGTTCCGCGGGCTCAAGATCGCCCGCGGTGAGACGTACCATCATTGAACGAGGGACGGACATGAGCGAGCGCGACGTGCACGAGGATCTGTACGGCCTGACCGGCCTCGGACGATCGCTCGCGCGCACCCTCGTCGAGGTGGCCCCTGCGGTCGGCGAAGTGCCGGCCGTCGAGCTCACCATCCCCCCGAAGCCCGAGTTCGGCGACGTCTCGACGCCCGTCGCGCTCGCCGTCGCCAAGCGGGCCGGCGCCAGGCCGCGTGACGTCGCGGCCGCGCTCGGCGAGCGCTGGTGCGCCGGTCCCGGCGCCGGGCTGTGCACGCGCTACGAGGTCGCCGGTCCCGGCTTTCTCAACCTGTTCCTGAGCGACGAGTGGTACCGCGCGACCACGCGCCGTATGCTCGCCCTCGGCGCCGACCACGGCCGCGGCGTGCTCCCACCTGCGAGCCGCCGGCGAGTGAACGTCGAGTTCGTGAGCGTCAACCCGACGGGCCCGCTGCACGTCGGCCACGCCCGCTACGCGTCGATGGGCGACGCCCTCTGCCGGCTCTTCGCGTACGCCGGCCACGACGTGACCCGCGAATTCTACGTGAACGACTTCGGCACGCAGATGGCCAAGTTCGGCCAGTCGCTCGCGGCGCGTTACGGCCAGCGCCTGGGGCTCGAGCTGCCGGTGCCCGACGACGGCTACCTCGGCGACTACGTGCTCGACGTGGCAGACCGCCTGATCGACGAGGTGGGCGAGCGCTACCGCGAGCCCCTCGCCGCGGTCGCCCCCGACGTCACGAAGGCGCCGGACACGGTGCTCGACGAGATCAGGGTCTGGGGCCGCGATCGTATCCTCGACAACTTCCGGGCCACGCTCGAACGCCTGCGGGTGCCGTTCGACGTGTGGAAGAGCGAGGCCACGCTGTACGACGGCGGCACGCCGCATCGGGGCTTCGCCGGCGAGGTCGGCAAGGCGCTGCGCGAGCTCGATGCCGACGGCGAGCTGTTCGACGCCGACGGCGCGGTGTGGCTGCGCACCACCGACTACGGCGACGACAAGGACCGCGTGCTCATCCGCACGACCGGTGCGCCCACGTACTTTCTGTCGGACATCGCCTATCACCGCGACAAGATGGACCGCGGCTTCGAGCACCTGATCGACATCTGGGGCGCCGACCACCACGGCTACGTGCCGCGCATGAAGGCCATGTTCACGGCCCTGCCGCCGCACGACCCCGACCGCCTCGAGCTCATCATCGGGCAGCTCGTCAACCTGCTGGAGAGCGGCGTGGCGCGGCGCATGTCCAAGCGCCGCGGCGACATCGTCACCGTCGACGACCTGATCGACGCGATCGGCGTCGATGCCGTGCGGTTCTTCATGGTCGGTCGCAGCCACGACTCCACGCTCGACCTCGACCTCGACCTCGCCGTCGAGCAGTCGAACAAGAACCCGGTCTTCTACGTGCAGTACGCCCACGCCCGCATCTGCAGCGTGCTGCGCAACCTCGAGGATGCCGAGGCCCTCCCGCCCGAGGTGCTGGGCTTGCTCGCCGGCGCCCACGACGCCGGAGCGGCGGTGACGCTGCCGTCGTTCGGCGGCGTCGCGGTCGGGCCGTACGAGCGCAACCTGGTGCGCGCGCTGGCGAGGTTCCCCGTGGTGGTGCTCGAGGCGGTCGAGCGGCGCGGTCCGCACCGGATGAACGCCTATCTCGGCGAGCTCGCCGCCGAGTTCCACGTCTTCTACCGCAACTGCCGCGTGATCGGCGACGACCCCGCTACGACCGCCTTCCGCACGGGGCTGTGCGAAGTGTGCCGCACGACGCTCGCCAAGGGCCTCGAGCTGCTCGGAGTGAGCGCGCCGCAGAGCATGTGACGGGCGCGGCGCGAGCTCGCTCGCGCCGCGTGTCACGTCACGAACGAAAAGCGGCCGCGCGCCGGCCCCTGGGGCCGGCGCGCGGCCGCCGACGCGTGCCGCGGCCGCTCGGTGGCGGCGTCAGGCGACGAAGTGCTCGCGAGCGTACTTGCGCAGCTCCTCGGCCTGCTCGGGGTTGAGGTCGCGTTCGAGGCCGAGCAGGTGCGACAGGGCGAGGTTCGAGCGGCCCCGGAACAGCCGCTGGACGACGCTGTCGAGGATGGTGCTGGCCACCTCGTTGCCGGGGATGGCCGGTGTGTAGACGTAGGCGATGGCGGTGCGATCCTGGGCCAGGAGCTCCTTCTTCACCAGGTTGTTCATGACCGTCATGACGGTCGTGTAGGCGATCGTGCGCTGCTCGCGCAGCGTCTCGTAGACGTCGCGCACCGTCGCCCGCTGGCGCTCCCAGATGATCGCGAGGATGTCGGCTTCGAGTGAGCCGATGCCGGTGAACGGAGCACCCTTCGTGCTCTTCAGCCACTTCGGCCTGATGCGTTCCATGCGCCCGCCCCCTTTCGGAAAGACTTGTTGCCGTTGTGACGGACCCAAGCGACCGCTCCTGCGAACGCAGGACGAAGGACCCAGTACATACCTACCATAGCCCCAGCACGACGGCAATAATCCGTTGGTCATCCATTTCGACAACTGCCTGGACGACACAGCCGGTGGACCCGGCCGTATGAGTCGCCACAGGGCTAGTGTGGGCGCTTTCGGCGATTCCAAACGCCGAGCAGAAAGGCCTGCATCGACGGGCTGCCCACCGGCGTCCCGGGGCGCCCCCGGCGGTGATGGAGACGGCCCACCACGGCCTCTGGTAGGATGACTTTTCGGCACGACAAGGAGGCCCCGTGAAGACCGAACCCGACGTCGCGTTCCTGCGCGACCTGGTCATGGCTGCCGGCCCGAGCGGCTTCGAGCAGCCGGCGCAGGAAGTCGTGCGCCGCCGCGTCGCCGGCGTGACCGAGCCCGAGACCGACGTGCTCGGCAACGTCGTCGCGACCGTCAACCCCGGGGGCGTGCCGGGCATCGTGATCGCCGCGCACATCGACCAGATCGGACTGCAGGCCACGTGGGTCGACGATCGCGGTTTCGTCTACTTCGAAAAGCTCGGCGGCGTCGATCCGGCGCTGCTCGCCGGTCGTGCCGTCGTGATCGAGGGCCGTGGCGGCCCGGTGCCGGGCGTGATCGGCAAGCGGCCGACGCACATGATCCCCGAGGCCGAGCGCGGCAAGGCGGCGGCCGTGAACGAGCACTGGATCGACATCGGCGCGAGCGGCCGCGACGACGCCCTGCAGCGTGTCGCCTGTGGCGACCCGATCGTCTTCGATCCGCACTTCGTGGAGCTCGGCGGGCACGCCGTCGCGGGTCGCGCCCTCGACGATCGCGCCGGTGTGTACGTGGTGGTCCGGGCTCTCGAGCTCTACGCCGCCGCACCGGGCCGCGCCGCGTTGACCGCGCTCTCCACCGTGCAGGAGGAGACCCGGTTCATGGGTGCTCACGTCCAGTCGCGCCGGCAGCGTCCCGAGTGCCTCGTCGTGGTCGACGCCGAGTTTGCCACCGACCAGCCCGAGGTCGAGCCGCGCAAGGCCGGCGGCGTCGCGGCGCTGGGCGGCGGTCCCACGCTGGGTCGTGGGGGCGGCAGCAACAGCGTCCTGTTCGAGCTCGTGCGCGACGTGGCCGAGGCCGAGGGCATCACCTTGCAGGTCAAGGCGTTCCCGGGCGACACGCAGACCGACAACGAGTGGCTGCAGACGGCGGGCGGCGGCACGGCCGCCCTCAACCTCGGCATGCCGGTGCGTTACATGCACTCGCCGCACGAGGTCGCCGACCTCGACGACCTCGAGGCCGCGGCCCGGCTGATCGCCGCCGTGGCGCGGCGTCTGGGCGAGGTCTACGAGCCCGGTTTCTTCACGCCGCGGCCCTGACGTCGGCGTTGCCGGCAGGTGTGCGAAGCGCCGTACGGGCACGGCGCGGCGCCGTGGAGCGCCGCTTACGACCTGGTGTATGCTGACCGCGGTGCGGATGTAGCGTAGCTGGTAACGCGTCAGCTTCCCAAGCTGAAGACCGCGGGTTCGAGTCCCGTCATCCGCTCCAGCCCCCCGATCTCGGTGCTCGCGCCGTCGTGCGCCACGATCCGCCCGGCGGCCGGTGCGCCAGGCACGGCAGGCGCGTTTCGCGTCGAGGCCTGAGGCGTTACGGCAGCAACACGGCGGCGAGCTGCAGGCGCTTGAGGAGCAGTGCGCCGCCGACGTTCGCGACCGCGAGGACGCCGCCCAGCAGACCCATCCCGCCACCGCTCGACGGCGTCTGCCGCGAGCCGCCGGTGACGCCCGCCTGCAGGGCGGCGAAGGCGTCGGCCGCCTGCTGCACCGCGGCGGCGATCGCCGGGTCGGTCGTCGCGGGGGTCGCGCTGGGGGTGGCGGTGGTCAGGCTGCCCTGCCCGGTCGTCGCGACCGCGTGGCCGGCCGCCCGCCAGGCGTCGAGGTAGGGGGTGGGGTCGACCGCGGCGCCGCCGTCGGGGTGGATCTCGAAGTGCAGGTGGGGCGACGTCGTGCGCGCGTCGCCGGTGTTGCCGACGTAGCCGATCGTCTGACCGGCGACCACGTGATCGCCCTGCGCGAGCCCGGTGGCAAAACGCGAGAGGTGCGCGTAGTAGAAGTAGTCGCCGCTCGCGTCGGTGAGGTGGATGTTGTTGCCGCCGATGTCGGTGGTCGACAGGCCGGTGATGGTGCCGTCGAGGACGGCGACGACCGGCGTGCCGTAGCTCGCGAAGATGTCGTCGCCCTCGTGCTGGTGGTTCGGCATGTCGGCGCGGTAGGCGCCGAACGTGTCGGTGTAGGTGTACGTGCCCGCGACGGGGAACACGGCGCCGGGGAACCGGGCGAGGATCTCGGCCGACGGCGTCGTCGGGGCCGGCATCGGCGTGTAGGTCGTCGTCGGCCAGGTCGGGCTCGGGGTGGGCGTGGGGTACGGCGTCGCGCTGTGGGTCGGGTGGGGCGTCGCGCTGCGGGTCGGCGTCGGTGTGACCGTCGGGGTCGGGCTCGGCGTGCCGAGCAGCGCGTCGAGCGAGGCCTGGTCGGCGCTGGCGCGCACCGATCCGACCACGATGGTCGTGCCGGCCGGCACGCCGTCGGTCGCGCTGGTGAGCGTGAGGCTGAGGCCGATCGCGCTCGCGCTGCCCTCGCCGCCGCTCGCCTCGCTGCTCTGATAGAGGATCTTGAGGGTGCCGACGCCGGGGACCGTGACGAGCCCCTGGGTCGGCAGGTCGGCGTCGGCGACGCCGGCCACGTGCAGGCCGGACACGGCGCTGCCGTCGGTCGTCGCCTTGGCGACGCCGTCGAGGACGCTGGCGCCGGCGACCACCTGGACCGAGCTGGCGGTGACGACCCCGTCGAGCAGGTCGACGCCGCTCGCCGTCGCCTGTGCACTGGAGACGAGGGTGCGGTCGACCACGTACGACGAGCACGAGGCGGCGGTCGACGTCGCCACGAGGCCCGCCGGGAGCGCCCCGGCCGTGGTCGTCGCGGTGTTGTCGGTGGCGGCGGCGTCGACGGCGACGCCACCGTAGGTCTGCGCGCCGACGGCGGCGACGCTCGCGGAGGCTCCGGCGCCGGTCGAGCCGCTGGCGCTGGGCAGCACGGCGAGGGTAGAGAGGACGAGGGCCACGGCCAGCGCCGCCAGCGCCGCGGCGCGCCCGCGCGCGCGAGTCGGAAGCGGCTGTCGGCGACGGCCCATGATCTTCCGAGGAGTATAGCATCGGGGCGGCGAGCCGGGCGGACCGTTCGGTCCGCCCGGCTCGCCGCCAACGGCCGCCGGCAGTTGCGCGGTCACGCCGCGCTGGTACCATGGACGATCAGGGGGGCGTTCGTGACGATCCGCGTCGGCGGGGCCACTCGCACCTCCTCGAGCTGCGATGCCATGACGAGCCACACGAACGAGACCATCCGCGCCGAGGCCGAGCGGTTGTTGCGGGCCGCCCGGGTCACACGCGCCCCCGTGTCGCTGCGCGACGTCGTCAGCTACCTCAACCTCTCTCTCGTCGAGCGTCGCCGCGACCCGTTCGTCGCCGAGGCCGCCCTCGTGCCCCTCGGCGACGGCCACGCCATCGAGCTGCGCGGCCCCGCGCACGAGCGCCGCCAGCGCTTCACGATCGCCCACGAGGTCGGCCATTTCCTGCTGCACGGCGAGCGTGCCGTGGCGGAGCGCGGCGGCGCGACGAGCGCGGCCACCGCGCGGTACGAGCGCGAGGCCGACCAGTTCGCGGCTGATCTGCTCATGCCCGCGACGCTCGTGCGCCAAGCCGTGCTCGAGGACGGCCTCGACGTGGGCCGCCTGGCCGACCGCTTCGAGGTGAGCCTCGCCGCCATGCACCAGCGGCTGCGGCGCCTGGGGCTGACCGAGCGCGCGGCGCCGGCCCGCCCGGCCTGACACGTCCCGCCCGACGCGCCCGCCCCGCTGACGCACCCGCCCCGCCGCGCGCCCGTCCTGCGGCCCCGCGTGCAGGCGGCCGTCGCGCTGGGTATGACTGGGGAGCCCGCGCCCGGCGGAAGGCCCGGCGGGCGCGGCGCCTTCGCAGTTGTGATGTACTACGGACCTGTCTTACGCGAAAGGCGACCCGTGCGCGACGTCAACGTTGGCCGCAAGTACCTGGCCGAGTACCAGAGCATCGTCCACAAGGAGCTCATGGCCGAGATCCGGCGGCTCGCCGAGCCGCTGCGCGGCAAGCGCGTGCTCCACGTCAACGCGACCTCGTTCGGCGGCGGCGTCGCCGAGATCCTCTACACACTGCTGCCCCTCATGAACGACGTCGGCCTCGAGGCCGAGTGGCAGGTCATGACGGCCGACAGCGAGTTCTTCAACGTCACGAAGAGCTTCCACAACGGTCTCCAGGGCGCGCCGATCGAGCTGTCCGCCGACGTGCGGGAGCTCTACGAAGAGGTGAACCGGCGCAACGCGGCCCAGCTTTCGCGCCACTACGACTTCGTCGTCATCCACGACCCCCAGCCCTGCGCCATGCGCACCTGGGTGGCCGACGGCGGCGAGGGCCCCACGCGCTGGCTGTGGCGCTGCCACATCGACACCTCGACGCCCGACGCGGAGCTCTACGACTACCTGCTGCCCTTCATCAGGCGCTACGACCGTGCCGTCTACACCATGGCGAGCTACGCGCCCGAGAGCCTCGGCGTGCCGCTCGAGGTGGTGCCGCCGGCGATCGATCCGCTCGCGCCCAAGAACATGACCCTCGTGCCCGACGACGCCCACTACATCGTGCGGCAGTTCGGCATCGACGTCGAACGGCCCCTGCTCCTGCAGGTCTCGCGCTTCGACCCCTGGAAGGACCCGCTCGGCGTGGTCGACGCCTACCGCCAGGTCAAGGCGTACCGGCCCGAGGTGCAGCTCGCCCTGATCGGCTCGATGGCGTCGGACGACCCCGAGGGCTGGGAGTACCTCGAGAAGCTCCACGCCTACGTGGGCGGCGACCCCGACGTGTTCGTCCTGTCCAACCTCGACAATATCGGCAGCGTCGAGGTGAACGCGTTCCAGTCGCACGCCGCCGTCGTCCTGCAGAAGTCGACCCGCGAGGGGTTCGGCCTGACCGTGAGCGAGGGCCTCTGGAAGGCGCGGCCGGTCGTCGCCGGGGCGGTCGGCGGCATCCCGCTGCAGATCGAGGACGGAGTCACGGGCTTCCTCGTCGACTCGAGCGCGACCTGCGCCGAACGCTGTCTCGAGATCCTCGAGCGACCCGACTGGGCCCAGGCCATGGCGCGGCGCGGCAAGGAGCACGTGCGGCGGCACTTCCTCACGCCGCGTCTGCTGCGCGACGACCTGCGCATCTTCAACGATCTCCTCGACGGCGACTAGGCGTGCGACGAAGTCACACAAGCCTGAGCGGCGACGACGAAGTCGGTCGACGGACGTAGGAGCGCGCGGCAGGCGTCGTCGCCGCGCCCGAAAGGGGGGAGGGTCTTGGACAGCGCGTACACGCCCCAGCGCTCCAACCTGATCGTGGCCGCCAACCGCGGCCCCGTGTCGTTCCACAGCGACGCCGCCGGCGAGCCCGTGGTCAAGCGCGGCGCCGGCGGCCTCGTCACCGTGCTCAGCGCCATGCTGCGGCGCCACCCCGGTGTGTGGATCGCGGCGGCGGCGAGCCCCGAGGAAGAGGAGATCGCCGCCGCCGCGACGTCGGTGCGGGTCGAGCTCGACGGCGAGACCTTCCAGGTGCGCTACGTGGCTCCCGAGCGCGAGGCCTACGGCCGCTTCTACAACATCGCCGCAAACCCCATGCTGTGGTTCATCCAGCACTACCTCTGGGACCTCGCCCGCCACCCCGACATCAGGCAGAACGAGCTCGACGCCTGGTATGAGGGATACGTGCCGGTGAACCGGCTGTTCGGCGAGGCGATCCTCGACGAGCTCGGCGACGACGGCGAGGACCGCATCGTGATCGTCCACGACTACCACCTGTACACCGTCTCGCCGGTCGTGCGGGCCGGCGCCCCCCGGGTGTTCCTGCAGCAGTTCGTGCACATCCCCTGGGCGCAGTCCGACTACTGGCGCGTGCTGCCGCGCGACATCCGCGAGCAGATCTTCCGCAGCCTGCTCGCCAACGACGTGGTGGCCTTCCACACGCAACACTACGTCGACAACTTCCTGCAGGGCTGCCGCGACGTGCTCGACGCGCGCATCGACGAGGACGAGCGGGCGGTGCTGAGCGGCGGCCACTCCACCTGGGTGCGCGCCTACCCGGTCTCGATCGACCCCGACGTGCTCGAGAGCGCCGTGGCCTCGCCACGCGTGGCGCGCGCCGAGCGCGAGCTGCTCGAGCGCCGCCGCGAGCATCTGATCGTGCGCGTCGACCGTCTCGACCTGTCCAAGAACATCCTGCGCGGCTTTCTTGCCTTCGACCGGTTCCTCGAGCTGCACCCCGAGTTCAAGGACCACGTCACGTTCCTCGCCCACCTGCAGCCGTCGCGTGAGGACGTCGAGGAGTACGTCGCCTACCGCGAGCGCGTCATGCAGCTCGTCGCCGAGATCAACACGCGCCACGGCAACACCGACTGGATGCCGATCGACGTGCGCATCGAGGACGATTTTCCGGCGTCGCTGGCCGCCTACCGCCACTACGACGCGCTCATGGTGAACGCCATCTTCGACGGCATGAACCTGGTGGCCAAGGAGGGCGCCCTCGTCAACACGATCGACGGCGTGCTGATCCTGTCCGAGAACACCGGCGCCTTCGAGGAGATCGGCACGCTGGCGGTGGCCGTGAACCCGTTCGACATCGAGGAGCAGGCGCAGGCCATCTACCGAGCCCTGACGATGCCGCGCGACGAGCGCGCGGCGCGTGCCGGGGCGATTCGCGAGGTCGTGCTGCGCAACAGCGTCGAGAAGTGGGTGACGGCGCAGTGGCGCGACATCGACCGCAAGCGGGCGCTTGCGGCCGAGGGGCGATAGGTCAGGCCGTGGCGCCCTCGGCGAGGCGGCTGTAGAGCGCCTCGTAGCCGGCCGTCATGGCCGCCACGCTGAAGCGCTCCTCGACCGCCCGGCGGCAGACGAGGGGGTCGACCTCGGCCAGCCGGTCGAGCGCCGCCAGCATCCCGTCGACGTCGTCGCAGACGAAGCCGGTGACACCATCGTCGACGACCTCGGACACCGAGCCGTTGCGCAGGGCGATGACCGGCGTGCCCGACGCCATAGCTTCGACCATCACGAGGCCGAACGGCTCGGGCCACAGGATGGGGAAGATGAAGGCGTCGGCGCCGGCGAACAGCTCGCGCTTGCGCGCGTCGGTGACCTCGTCTTCGAACACGATCTGGTCGCCGTCGATCTCGGGCTCGATCCGCTCGCGGAAGTAGTCCCGGTACCAGTCCTGCACGACCCCGGCCATGATCAGCCGGCGCCCGCTGCGGCGGGCGATCTCGATGGCCAGGTGGAAGCCCTTGGCCTCGCTCACGCGGCCGAAGGCGAGCAGGTAGCCGTCCTTGTCGGTGCGAAACGGCCAGTCGTCGACCGGCAGGGCGTTGTAGACAGTGCCGGCCCAGTTCAGCTCGGCCGGCCCCTGGGAGCGCTGGAAGTCGCTGATGGTGGCGTACGAGGCGGTGTGCGCGAACTGCTCGTAGAAGGGCAGGGCGTGGGTGTCGAACGCGCAGTGGATGGTGTGCAGCAGGGGCGGCAGCCCGAGGAAGCGGGCGTAGGCGACGAGCTGGAAGCCGGAGTGGTCGTGGACGACGTCGAAGCCGCCGTCGGCGCGGATGGTCGCGACCGCGTCGACCACGTGGCGTGCTTCGTAGGACGACATGGCGCCCGGCAGGGCCATGACATCGGGTAGCTGCCGCGGGTAGTAGGCATGGAGGATCGCCGGCGTGCGCGAGTCGCCGGTGGCGAACAGGTGGACCTCGTGGCCGGCCGCCGTGAGGCCGTCGCAGAGGTGCTTGACCACCCACTCGGTGCCGCCGTAGCCGGCCGGCGGTACGGTGATCCAGGGTGGGGCGATCTGGGCGATTCTCATGGCCGCGATTCTATCCGACCGGGAAACGGCGCGGAGGCCCGCGCGAACGGCGAGCGGTCGCGGGTGTGGCGGCGATGCTAGGATGCGGCGCAACGACCCCGTTACGCGGAGGCACCGATGCGCGCCCATGGACCGCTGCTGCACCTCGACTGCGTGAGCGGCGTGAGCGGCGACATGCTGGCCGCGGCGCTGCTCGCGGTGAGCGCGGACGCGGGCGACCCGGCTGCCGGCGCCGCCGCGGCGCTCGGCCGCATCGTCGCGCCGGCCCTCGCGGCGGTCGGCATCGACCCGGCGGTCGCGCACGTCGCGGCGGCGCGGCGCGGCGGCCTCGCCGCCCTGACGTTCACCGTCGACGAGCGCCCCGGCTTTGCCACCTTCGCCGAGCTCATCGCGGCCGTGCGCGGGGCGCGCCTCGAGCCGGCCGTATCCGACGGGGTCGTGGCCGTCGCCGAGCGCATGGCCGCGGCCGAGCGCGCCGTGCACGGCGACGGCGCGGAGCACCTCCACGAGCTCGCCGGCCTCGACACTGCCGTCGACCTCATCGCCGTCGTCTCCCTCGTCGCGGCGCTCGCGCCGGCGCTGGTGAGCGCCTCGCCGCCGGCGCTCGGCGCGGGCACGGTGCGCACCGCCCACGGCGAGCTCGCCGTGCCGGCGCCGGCCGTCGCCTGGCTGCTGCGCGGCCTGCCCACGGCCGGCGCCGGCACGGGGCCCGACGCCGAGCTCGCCACGCCCACCGGAGCGGCCCTGCTCGCCCACCTCGTCGAGCGCTTCGGCGGCCTGCCTGCCGGCCGCCTGCTGACCGCCGGCGTCGGCGCCGGCCGGCGCGAGCTCGAGGGCCGGCCGAACGTGTTGCGCGCCCTGCTCGTCGAGCCGCTCGACCGCGCGCCGGGCGGCCCGGGCGCGCCCTGGTCGCAGGACGAGGTCGAGCTGCTCGAAGCGACGATCGACGACCTGCCGGCCGAGCTGCTCGCAGACGCGGCGGCACGCCTGGTCGACGCCGGTGCGCTCGACGTCTGGACGACGCCGGCGGTCATGAAGAAGGGCCGCTCGGGCACCGTGCTCAGCGTGCTCGCGCGGCCCGGGGACCGGGCCGCGCTCGCGGCGCTCGTGTTCCGCGAGACCTCGACCTTCGGGCTGCGCGTGCTGCCGGCGCGGCGCCTGCTGCTCGACGAGCGCGTGGCCGTTGTCGAGCCGGCCGAGCTCGATCCGACCGGGCTCGCCCCTGGAGACTCCGTCGCCGCGGCCGGCGCTCCGGCGCCGGACGAGGGCGCCGGCGACGCGGCCACGATCCGCGTCCGCCTGGGCTACCTCGACGACGAGCTCGTCACCGTCTCGCCCGAGTACGAAGACTGCCGCCGGGCGGCGGCGCGTGCCGGGCGGCCGCTCAAGGACGTCTACGACGCGGCGCGCGCCGCCGCCCGGCGCCGCGCCGCCGCCGGCGACTGAAGAACGCCGGTCGGGCCGCGCGACGCTCGTGGACGGATACGCCGGCGCCATGCGTTTGCTTGACGGCTACAGCCTGCGAGCGCCCATCCGGGACGACCTCGGGGCGATCGCCGCAGTGCTCGCCGCCGACGACCTGGACGACGCCGGCGAGGCCGTGCTCGACGAGGGCTTCCTGCGCAGCGGCTGGGGCCGTCCGGGCTTCGACCCGGCCACCGACGCCTGGGTCGCCGTTGACGGCGGCGGCACGATTGTCGGCTACGCGCAGGTCGCCGGAGAGGATCCCGACGTGGTCGAGTCGTGGGGAGTGGTCCACCCCGACCACCGGCGTCGCGGGCTCGGCACAGCGCTGCTGGACCGTATCGAGGAGCGCGCCGCTCGTCTCCTGCCCGACCTGCCGGCGGTGCGGTTCCGCCACGCGATCAACGCCGGCGACCGCGCCGCGGCGGCGATGCTCGAGGTCCGCGGGCTGCGGTTCGTACGTCACTTCTGGCACATGCAGATCGAGCTCGCGGGGCCGGTCGAGGCGGGCCCGTCGCCGGCGGGGATCGCGATCGAAGGCATCCGCTCGCCCGACGACCTGCCCGACGTCCATCGCGTGCTCGAGGCGGCCTTCGCCGATCACTGGGACCACGAGCCGCAACCGTACGAGCGCTGGGTCGACGAGGAGGCGAGCGGCCCGGGCTACGATCCAACCCTCTGGCTCGTGGCGCGACAGGCCGCCGCCGTGGTCGGCGCGCTCACCGGGCTCGCCATGGGACCGCGCGGCTGGGTCGGCTTTCTCGGCGTCGCGGCGCCGTATCGCGGTCGCGGTGTGGCGACGGCGCTGCTGCGCCACTCGTTCGCTCTGTTCGCCGCTCGTGGCATCGGTCGCGTGGCCCTCGCGGTCGACGCCGACAACGAGATCGCCGCTGCGCTCTACGAACGCGCCGGGATGCGGGTGGTCAAGCGCTGGGACCTGTGGGAGCGGACGTCGGATCGTGGCGACTCGGGCGCCGCACCGCCGTCGAGCCCGGTTTGACCCCCATTTTTCGGCCCTTGTAGAATCGTGCACAAGAGCGGTCAGCGCACCGCGCGGGTCGTCGCTCGGCCACCGACCGTGTCCGACGCCGGCGAGCACCCGCCCGGGACCTCTGTCCGTCCTATCGTGAAGCGCGTGGAAAGTGGATCTACAGAGGAGGGCGCGTTGAGTCCGGCAAAGCCTGTCCGCAAGTCCCCGGTGCCCAAGGACATCGAGATCGCCCAGGCGGCGACCATGCTGCCGATCACCGAGATCGCCGCCAAGGTCGGCATTCTCGAAGAGGAGCTCGAGCTCTACGGCCGCTACAAGGCCAAGATCGACTACATGGCCCTGCTCGAGCGGCTGAAGAACAAGCCCGACGGCAAGATCATCGACGTCACCGCCATCACTCCGACGCCGCTCGGCGAGGGCAAGACGGTCACGGCCGTCGGCCTGTCCGAGTCGATGAACGCGATCGGCGTCAACACGATGCTGGCGCTGCGCGAGCCGTCGCTCGGGCCGGTCTTCGGCATCAAGGGCGGCGCCGCCGGCGGCGGTTACTCGCAGCTCATCCCGATGGAGGACCTGAACCTCCACTTCACCGGCGACATCCACGCCGTCGGCACCGCCAACAACCTGCTCGCCGCCATGGTCGACAGCCATCTCATGCACGGCAACGAGCTGAACATCGACCCGCTGACCATCTCGTGGCGGCGCTGCGTCGACCTGAACGACCGCGCCATGCGCGAGATCGTGAACGGGCTCGGCGGCCGCTTGAACGGCATCCCGCGCCAGACCGGCTACGACATCACGGTCGCCAGCGAGGTCATGGCCATCCTCGGCCTGGCGACCTCGCTCAAGGACCTGCGCGAGCGTCTCGGCCGCATCACCTTCGGCTACAGCAAGACGGGCAAGCCGCTCACGGCCGACGACATCGGCGCCGGCGGCGCCATGACGGTGCTCCTCAAGGACGCCATCAAGCCGAACCTCATGCAGACCCTCGAGGGCAACGCCAGCCTGATCCACGCGGGTCCGTTCGCCAACATCGCCCAGGGCAACAACTCGATCATCGCCGACCAGGTCGCCATGAAGCTGGCCGACTACGTCGTCACCGAGAGCGGCTTCGCCGCCGACCTGGGCGCCGAGAAGTTCATGGACATCATCTGCCGCTACGGCGGCTTCGCGCCGAGCGCCGTGGTCATCACCTGCACCATGCGGGCGCTCAAGATGCACGGCGGCATGCCGGTCGATCCCGAGGCGCTCAAGGCCGAGAACAACGTCGCCCTCGAGAAGGGCTGCGAGAACCTCGCCAAGCAGATCGAGAACATGAAGTTCTTCGGCATCCCCGTGGTGGTCACCATCAACCGCTTCGCCTTCGACCGCGAGACCGAGGTCGAGATCGTGCGCAAGGCGGCCGTGGCGGCCGGCGCCGAGGATGCGGTGCCGATCAACGTCCACGCCCTGGGCGGCGACGGCGGCCAGGAGGCGGCCGAGGTCGTCAAGGCGGCGGCCGACCGCGGCGGCGACTTCAGGTTCCTCTACCCGCTCGAGGCCTCGATCAAGGAGAAGATCGAGACCATCGCCACCAAGATCTACGGCGCCGACGGCGTCGACTATCTGCCCGAGGCCGAGGCCAAGATCAAGCTCTTCACCGAGCAGGGCCTCGACAAGCTGCCGCTCTGCATGGCCAAGACGCACCTCTCGCTCAGTCACGACCCGGCGCTCAAGGGCCGGCCGCGCGGCTTCCGCGTGCCGATCCGCGACATCCGTCCGGCGACCGGTGCGGGTTACCTCTACCCGCTGCTCGGCGAGATGCGTACGATGCCGGGCCTGGCCAAGCGGCCGGCGGCGGTCGACGTCGATATCGATACGCAGACCGGCCGCATCATCGGCCTGTTCTAGACGCGGTCCGCGGGCCGGACAGGCGGGGGCGGCGGCGCCGTACGGCGCCGCCGCCCCCGCCTCGCCGCCGCCGTCCGTGCGCGGTTGCGCGCCGCGGCCGCCGGACCGGCCCCGACATCGAGCGAACGCCAGTGATCGGAGGATAAGCCGTGAGCGACCAGGCCACCATCTACCGCGACGAGTCGCTGCAGACCTACGTCGACGACGCCGCGTCGGGCAAGCCGGCGCCCGGCGGCGGCAGCGTGTCGGCCTGTGCCGGGGCACTCGGCGCGGCCCTCGTGTCGATGGTCTGCAACCTGACGATCGGCAAGGAGAAGTTCGCCGGCGTCGAGGCGCAGGTGCGCGAGGTCGTGACCGCCTCCGAGGCGCGCCGCGTCGAGCTCGAGCGCCTGCTCCAGGACGACACGACGGCCTACAACGGCGTGATCGAGGGCTACCGCATGCCCAAGGACACGCCCGAGCAGCAGGCCGCGCGCGCCGCCCACATCCAGGCCGCCCTCAAGGTGGCCGCCAATGTGCCGCTCGAGATCGCCCGCGTGGCGCTCGAGGTCTGCCGCCTGGCCAAGACGGCCGCCGAGATCGGCAACCCGGCGGCCGTGACCGACGCCGCGATCGGCGCGATCCTGGGTGAGTCGGCGGCCCAGGGCGCCGCCCTGAACGTGCTCATCAACCTCGGCTCGATCAAGGACGAAGGCTACGTCGCCGCCGCGCGCGCCGAGCTCGACGGCATCCTCGGCGAGGCGGTCATTCTGCGTGCCGAGGTCATGGCCGTCACCCACGACAAGCTGTGAGCCGCGCGCGCCGCAGGGCCGCGCCCCACGACGACAGAAGGGCTGGAACGACATGACAGCGCAGATCATCGACGGCAAGGCGATCGCCGAACAGGTGCGTGCCGAGATCGTCGCCGAGGTCGAGAAGCTCGCCGCGCGTGGCGTCAAGCCGGGCGTCGCGACGATCCTCGTCGGCGACGACGGCGGCGCGCAGTTCTATCGCGGCCAGATCGAGAAGAACACGGGCACCGTGGGCTTCGCCTACTTCAACCACACGCTGCCGGCCGGCACGAGCCAGGCCGAGGTGCTCGACCTGATCGCGACCCTCAACGCCGACCCGGCGGTGCACGGCATCCTCGCCCTGATGCCGATGGCCGGCGACATCGACCAGAACGCCGTCTTCAACGCGATCGCCCCCATCAAGGACCTCGACTGCGTGAACCCGGCCAACATCGGCCACGTGCTGCTCGGCGACTTCCTGTTCGCTCCGGCGACGCCGTCGGCCTGCATGGAGATCCTCGCGCGTGAGGGTGTCGATCTGATGTACGTCGACGGGGAGGGCAAGGACAGGGGCCTGAACGTCACGATCGTCAACCACTCGAACATCGTCGGCAAGCCGGCCGCCCTGCTCTGCCTGAACAAGAATGCGACGGTGCACGTGGTCCACGTCTTCAGCAAGGACGTGGCGGCCGCCTGCCGCGAGGCCGACGTGCTGATCTGCGCCGCGCCGGTGCAGAACCTGATCAAGAAGGACATGGTCAAGCCCGGCGCGGTCGTCGTCGACGTGACCACGATCCGCATCGAGGGCAAGCAGGTCGGCAGCCTCGACTTCGACGCCGTCTGCGAGGTCGCCTCGAAGGTCACGCCGGTGCCCGGCGGGGTCGGCCCCGTGACGAACGTGATCCTGCTCAAGAACGCCCTGGCGGCCTGCCAGGCCCAGACCGGCGGCGCCTGACAGCCCGCGAGCGCCGGTGGCGGGGGCGTCGACGCCCCCGCCACCGGCGCCTCGGCGCGGGACGCCTCGGTTGCGCGCCTCGACGCCGAGGCGCGACAATGACGACACCGGCTCGGCGCCGGCGCCTGCGGGCGCCGGGCGCGGCCGGGCACGTGGCGGCACGTTGATGGTGGAAGGCCCCCACGGGGCCGATCGCGGTGGAGCGACAGCGGAAGGTAGGACATGCCCAGGCGCGTGACAGACTCTCAGGCCCAGGCCGGCGCGGCCGTGCCCGAGCTCGACCTCTCCGAGGTCGGCCGGGTGGTCGGCGAGATCGACCCCCACGGCAACCTCATCGCCGTGCTGCAGCACGTACAGGCGCACTACGGCTACCTGCCGGAGCCCGTGGTCAACGAGATCGCGCGCCTGTCGGGCGTGCCGGCGGCGCGCATCTACGGCATCGTCACCTTCTACGCGCAGTTCTCGACCGAGCCCAGCGGGCGTCACAAGGTCTTCGTCTGCCACGGCACGGCCTGCCACGTGGCGGGCGCGCCGCGCATCACCGAGGCCCTCGAGCAGGAGCTCGGCGTGGCCGACGGCGGCACCACTCCCGACATGAGCTTCACGCTCGACTCGGTCGCCTGCATGGGGGCCTGCTCGCAGGCGCCCGTCATGCGCATCGACAGCGACACGTTCGGCAACCTCACCCCCGACTCCACGCGCACCTACATCATCGGCGTGCTCGAGCAGCTCGGCCTCACCGGCGACGACCTGCGCGGCGCCGCGGGCGCCGACGACGGCGCTTCGGGCGACGGCGCGGCCGGCGCCGGAGGCGGGCGATGAGCGCCTCGACGACCGCTACCGAGGGCGTGCGCGTCGGCGTGGTGCCCGCGTCCGACGGGCGCCGCCGTGTCCAGGTCTGCGCCGGCACCGCCTGCGTGTTCGCCGGCTCGATGAAGATGTTCGAGGCCTTCGAGCACGAGATCGCCGAGGCCGGCCTTGCCGACCAGGTCGAGGTCGCGATCATCGGCTGTCACGGCCTTTGCTCGCAGGGCCCGCTCGCCGTCGTGTCGGGCGACGAGACGTACTACCCGAAGCTCAAGGCCAAAGACGTCAAGCGCATCGTCGCCGAGCACCTCGTCGGCGGCGCGGTCGTCGAGGACCTGCTGTACGTCGAGCCGGGCACGGGCGAACGCATCGCCTGCTGGCACGACATCCCCTTCTACGCCCAGCAGAAGCGCATCGCGCTGCGCGACGTCGGCATCATCCATCCCGAGCGCATCGACGAGTACATCGCGCGCGGCGGCTACGCCGCCGCGCGCACCGTCGTGACCGAGAAGACCTCCCAGTGGGTCATCGACGAGGTCCTGGCCTCGGGCCTCCGTGGCCGCGGCGGCGCCGGCTTTCCGACCGGCCAGAAGTGGAAGTTCGCGGCGGCCTCGAAGGGCGATCAGAAGTACCTGATCTGCAACGGCGACGAGGGCGACCCCGGCGCCTTCATGGACGCCTCGATCATGGACGGCGACCCGCACGCCGTGATCGAGGGCATGATCATCGGCTCCTTTGCGATCGGCGCGCGCGACGGTTACATCTACGTGCGCGCCGAGTATCCGCTGGCCGTGCGGCGCCTGCGCATGGCGATCGCCCAGGCCGAGGAGCACGGCTTTCTCGGCGATCACGTCTTCGGCACCGACTGGGACTTCCACCTGAAGATCAAGGAGGGGGCCGGCGCTTTCGTCTGCGGCGAGGAGACGGCCCTCATGGCGAGCATCGAAGGCCGCCGCGGCATGCCGCGGCCGCGGCCGCCGTTCCCGGCGGTCTCGGGCCTGTGGGGCAAGCCGACGAACATCAACAACGTCGAGACCTACGCCAACATCCCCTGGATCATCACGCACGGGGCCGCGGCCTACGCGGCGCTCGGCACCGAGAAGAGCCGCGGCACCAAGGCCTTCTCGCTGGCCGGCAAGGTAGTGAACGGCGGCCTCGCCGAGGTGCCGATCGGCTCGACCATCCGCGAGATGGTCTACGGCGTCGGCGGCGGCATCAAGGGCGGGCGCGATTTCAAGGCCGTGCAGCTCGGCGGCCCCTCGGGCGGCTGCGTGCCGGCCGCGCTCATCGACACGCCGATCGACTACGAGAGCCTGGCCGCGACGGGCGCCATCATGGGCTCGGGCGGCATGGTCGTGGCCGACGACCAGACCTGCATGGTCGACCTCGCGCGGTACTTCCTGCAGTTCACGCAGAATGAGAGCTGCGGCAAGTGCGTGCCCTGCCGCCTCGGCACCAAGCGCATGCTCGAGATCCTCGAGCGCATCACCGCCGGCGAGGGCGAGGACGGCGACATCGAGCGCCTCGAGAAGCTGGCCGTCACGATCAAGCGGACCAGCCTCTGCGGCCTGGGCCAGACGGCGCCCAACCCGGTCCTCACGACGATCCGCTACTTCCGCGACGAGTACGAGGCCCACATCTACAAGGGCGCCTGCCCGGCGCGGGCCTGCAGCGCCCTCGTGAGCTACCACATCGACGCCGACACCTGCACGGGCTGCATGCTCTGCGCCAAGAAGTGCCCGGTGGGGGCGATCAGCGGTGAGCGCAAACAGCCCCATGTGATCGACCTGGCGGCCTGCACGAAGTGCGACACCTGCCGTCAGGTCTGCCGCTTCGAGGCTGTCCAGCGTCTGACCGGCGACGAGCGCGCGGCGCTCGGCGTCGTGGCCGGCGCCGAGGTGTAGCGCGCCGCCGCGCCGGCTCGAGGTCGTGCGCCGGGTCGATCGGCCTCGCATCGGGGGGCGACCTGCGATATCCTGCGTCAGGGGGGTACCCGTGCGTGGCTCCGGCCGTCGTTGGGTCACGCCCGGGGCCGTCCGAAACCGACGGCACCATTGCGGCGGAGTGTACGAATCCTACGGCCCGTCGCGCTAGGTTGACATTTTCCTACGGTTGGATTGAAGTTAGCCGGTCTGTCCACGCCAGAGGGGTCAGGGGTGACGTTCAGTCTCGACGCGATCGACCGCCAGATCGTCGCACTACTCTCCGAGGACGGCCGTATCTCGTCGGCCGAGATGACGCGCCGCATCGGACACGTGTCTGAGCGCGCGGTACGCTACCGCATCGAGCGGCTCGTGCGGGCCGGCGTCGTCAAGGTCACCGCCATCGTCAATCCCCAGGCCGTCGGCTACCGGGTCACCGGCGACGTGATCATCGAGGTCGCGCCCGGGATGGTGCAGTCGGTCGCCGAGCAGCTCTGCAGCCTCGACAACGTGAGCTACGTCGCCGGCGCCGTGGGCAACGGCGACCTGTCGGCGCAGGTGTACGCGCGCGACACCGAAGACCTGCTGCGCTTCGTGGACGAGGTGATCGGCAAGGTCAACGGGGTCTCGCGCACGCGGACCGTCATGGTCCCCTGGAAGCTCAAGGACATCTATCAGTGGCGCATTCCCGAGACGGTCGGGGAGAAGGGAGGCGGTCGGGAGTAGGCGCGAAACGAAGGCACACGTTGTTGTAGGACGGCCGTCCGTTCGTCTCTCCTTTCGCTAACGAGGGCACGGCCGTTGAAGGAACCAAGGGGGCGATAGTGTCTGAAGAACTAGCGTATGCACGTAAGGCAAGCGGCTTGGTGCGCGGTCTGTCGATGATGGACGCGTTCGCGGTCGGCTTCATGAACCAGGGCCTGACGCCGAGCATCTGGGTCGTCGTGAGCCTCGGCCTCGGCGTCTTCCTCGGCGGCAACCTGATCTACGCCGCGATCATCTCGGCGGTGCTCGCCGGCATCGGCTTCCCGCTCGTCTGGGGCATCCTCGGCGGCTCGATGCCGCGGTCCGGCGGCGAGTACGTCTACAACTCGCGCATCATCCACCCGGTCTACGGCATCGCCCAGAGCTTCGGCGACGCCGCCATCTGGCTGATGTGGCTCTACGTGCTGGCGCCTCTGGCCGTCAGCCCCGGCCTCGACACCACATTCAGCTATCTCGGCTGGACGAAGGCTGCGAGCTGGGTCGACGCGCCCACCTGGCACACCTTCTTCATCGCCTCGATCTTCAACGTGGTCGGCTTCCTCTTCGTGGTCTTCGGCATCAAGATCTTCGCCAAGGTGCAGAAGATCGTCATGGTCTTCGGCATCGGCGGCTGCGCGATCATCGGCGTCGTCCTGACGATCACCTCGCGCTCGGGCTTTGAGTCGAAGTGGAACGCGGCGGCCCTGGCCAACCACGGCCCGACCTACCACACCTTCGTGGCCCAGGTCGCCGCCCAGGCCGGCACCGCCATGCCGACTCACACCAACTGGGGTGCGACCTTCGGCACGATGGTCGCCATGTCGTGGCTGTTCGCCTACGCCTACTCGATCGCCTTCATCGCCGGCGAGGTCAAGCGCCCCGACAAGTCGATCATCTGGGCCAACCTGTTCGCCATTCTGGTGCCCTTCCTGTTCATGCTCTGGATCGCGATCGTGCTCTACAAGACGGTCGGCTTCCAGTTCCTGAACGCGACCGCCTGGAACGACAATAACGGCAACACGCTGAAGTCGATGGCCGGCATGCCGCACGGCACGAACTTCATCGACTTGGCCGTGTACTCGCTGGGCTCGTCGGCGGCATGGGCCAAGGTGATCGCGGCGCTCATGGGCCTCTCGTACGTGGCCTTCACCCTGTGGTGGCTGGCGCTTTCGTACCTGGCCTTCCCGCGCATCCTGTTTGCCTGGGGCATGGACCGCATGGGCCCGAAGTGGTTCACCGACATCAACCCGCGCTACGCGAGCCCGGTTAAGAACCACATCCTCTGCCTGGTCCTGGGCGAGGGGCTGCTGGTCTTCTACTACACGCTGCTGCAGAACCAGATGCAGAACATCGTGCTGACCGGCATGCAGATCACCTCGGTCTTCCTGCCGACCGCGATCGCCGCACTGTGGTTCCCGTACTCGCGGCGCGCCAAGGGCGTGTGGGACTCGTCGCCCTACAAGAAGTGGACCTTCCTCGGCCTGCCGGTCGTCGTCTGGGGCGCCGCGGTCGACCTCGTCTACCTCGTCATCCTGCTCTGGGAGTTCACCGTCCACAACGCCGCGACCGCGACGTTCAGCGGACCTTCGTGGATTCTGTTCGGCAGCATCTGGGCCGCCGGCGTCGTGTGGTACTTCGCCTGGAGCGCCTACAACAAGGCCAAGTCCGGCATGGACATCTCGGCCGTCACCTACGGCGAGCTGCCTCCGGAGTGATCTGACCGTCGGCGCGGGGGGCGGGAGCATCCGCTCTCGCCCCCCGCGCTCCGCCCGAGGGAGGGTGATAGATGATCAAACTGTTCTACGTCACCGACATTCATGGTTCGAACGTCTGCTACCGCAAGTTCTTGAACGCCCTGCCGATCTACGGCATCGATATCGCCGTGCTGAACGGCGACCTGCTCGGCAAGGTGCTCATCCCGCTGGTCGAGAAGCCCGGCGGTGGCCGCGAGTGCCATCTCATGGGCATGTACACCGAGATGAACACCGAGCAGGAGCTGGCCGACACCAAGAAGATCATCGAGAACGCGGGCTACTACTGGATCAACCAGACCCGCGAGGAGTTCGAGGCCACCAAGGCCGACCCGAAAGAGATCGACAAGCTCTTCAAGCACGCCGCCTACAAGCGTATCCAGGAGTGGCTCGAGCTGGCCGACGAGCGGCTCGAGGGCAAGAGCCACACGATGTACATCTGCCCGGGCAACGACGACTGGTGGGAGGTCGACGACATGATCTCCTGCATGAAGGTCATCAAGCCCTGCGACAACATGGTGGTCGACATCGACGGCCACGAGATGGTGTCGTGCTCGCGCAGCAACCCGACGCCGTGGGACACCCCGCGTGAGGAGTCCGAAGAGGAGCTGTCCGTTCACCTCGACGAGCTCTGCAAGAAGGTCAGCAACTACGAGGGCGCGATCTTCAACTTCCACGTGCCGCCGCACGGCTACTCGCTCGACCTCTGCCCGAAGCTCGACAAGGACATGAAGATGTCCGCCGAGGAGAAGATCCACGCGGGCAGCCAGGGCGCCAAGATGGTGATCGAGAAGTACCAGCCGCTGCTCGGCCTGCACGGGCACATCCACGAGTCGCGCGGCGCCCAGAAGGCCGGCCGCACGCTCATGATCAACCCCGGCAGCGAGTACTCCGAGGGCATCCTCAAGGGTGTCGTGATCATGCTCGACAAGAAGAAGGTGAAGGACTACGTCTTCACCCAGGGCTGATCGCCCTTGAGACCGGCGGGGCCCGCACCGGCTGCGGGCCCCGCCGGTCGCTCGCCGCGGCGCCCCCGCGCCCGCGCCCGTCCTACCGAAGGAGGCGACAGCAGGCGATGAGCACCAAGCCCTTCATCCTGCCGAAGGACATCCCGCTCGACCAGTACCCCACGCCCGAGACCTTCCTGGCCGAGGGCAAACGCATCGTCGAGGCCGCCCAGCAGGCGGGCATCACGATGCGCGTCATGGGCCCGCTCGCGCTGCACTACTACTTCCCGGAGCAGATCGACCTCTACGCGAAGCTGGAGCGCCTCGGCGACCGGTACTTCACCGACATCGACTACGCCGCCTACGGCAAGACCAGCGGCAAGATGCCGAAGTTCATGGAGACGCTCGGCTACGAGTGCGACCTGCAGACGATGATGGCGTCGGGCAAGACGCGGCACATCTACTACGCCGGCCCCGTGCCGATGATCGACGTCTTCTTCGACAAGCTCGACTACTGCCACGAGGTCAACTACGCAGGCCGCCTCGAGCTCGACCCCTACAGCGTGTCGCTGTCCGACATCATGCTGCAGAAGCTGCAGATCTGGGAGATCAACGACAAGGACCTGAAGGACATCGAGTATCTGCTCACGACGGCCACGATCGGCGACGACGACGAGAAGAAGATCAACCAGACTTTCATCGCCAAGCGCTTCGGCGACGACTGGGGCTTCTGGTACACGGCCACGACCAACTTCGGCCGCGTGAAGGAGCACGTCGACAAGGTCCCGGCGTTCAGCGAGGAGCAGAAGCAGCACGTCAAGGATCGCTGCGACCAGTTGCTCGCGCGCATCGAGGCCGAGCCCAAGACCAAGGCCTGGAACAAGCGTGCCAAGAAGGGCACGAGCAAGCTCTGGTACAACACCGGCTTCTCGGACTGGTGAGACAGGCGCCGCCGCGGGCGGTGACGCCCGCGGCGGCGTAGCGCGACGGGCGGCGGGGCGAGCCAGAAGGCTCGCCCCGCCGCCCGTCGCGTCGTACGGACGCCCGGCGGCAGCCGCCGCCGGTCAGCGGGTGCTACTGAGTCACGAGCGCGCCGGCGCCGCGTGTGGCGCGCACCTCGGCGAGCGTCTCGGCCAGGCGGGCCAGCACCTCGTCGATCTGCGCGAGGCTGATAACGGCCGGCGGCTCGAGCCGTAGCGTCTTGGCGTTGTTGAGTGTGCCGCCCACCAGGACGCCGCGGCTGAACAGGCCCGACGAGACGGCGTAGCCGGTCTCGGCGTCGTGGAACTCCATGCCGATCAGCAGGCCGAGGCCGCGCACCTCGTCGTAGATGTCGGGGTACTCGTCGGCGAGCGTCTGCACGCCGGCCTTCAGCACGGCGCCTTTCTCGGCGGCCTGGCGCGGGATGTCCTCTTCGATCGTCGCGTGCAGGGCGCCGATCGCCGCGGCCGTTGCCAGCGGGTTGCCGCCGAAGGTGGTCGTGTGCAGGTAGGGGTTGGCGAACATGGCGTGGAAGATGCGTTCCTTGACGACGATGTTGCCGCAGGGGATCACGGCGCCGCCGAAGGCCTTCCCCATGGTCATGATGTCGGGCACGACGCCCCAGTTGTCGACGCCCCAGAGCTTGCCGGTGCGGCCCATGCCGGTCTGTACCTCGTCGGCGATCATCACGACGTCCCACTCGTCGCAGATCTCGCGTACGCGCGGCAGGTAGTCGTCGGGCGGCACGATGGCGCCGGCCTCGCCCTGGACCGGCTCGACGATGAAGGCGGCGATGTCGTAGCCGATCATGTCGCAGATCTCGAGCTCGCGCTCGAGCGCGTCGGCGTCGCCGTAGGGCACGAAGCGGCTGCCCGGCACGAGCGGCTGGAAGGGCACGCGGAACTCGCGCTTGCCGCTCACGCTGAGGCTGCCCATCGACTTGCCGTGGAAGGCGCGTGTGGTCGAGATCACGCCCAGCATGTGGTCGGGCTTCTTCTCGTAGGCATAGACCTTGGCGAACTTGAGGGCGCCCTCGGTGGCCTCGGTGCCCGAGTTCACGAGGAACGAGTACTGGAGGTCGCCGGGCGTGACCATGGCGACGAGCTCGCACAGGTAGCCGCGCATGGGGTCGAGCAGCTCCTGCGAGTGCAGCGCCTGGTGCTGGAGCTGGCCCTGGACGGCGCGCATGACGGTCGGGTGACGGTGGCCCAGCATGTAGATGCCGAAGCCGCCGAGGCAGTCGATGAACTCGCGGCCGCGGATGTCCTTGAACGTCGCCCCGCCGTCGCTCCACTCGACCGCCGTGTAGTCGGTCGAGACCGACTTGCGGTAATCGAGGATGCCGGGGTTGACGTAGCGGCTGAAGTTCTCGACGCAGTCGGCGATGACGGCGTCCTGCTCGTCGGTGCTGAGCTCACTCTTCTGCATAAGCTCGAGCGCCTTGCGGGATTCGCGCAGAACGCGGCCGCGCAGCTGTTCGTCCATCCTCCCTCTCCTCACGCCTGACACGTTGCGGCCGGTGCGGTCGTCTTTGAGCACCGCGACCCTGAAGAGCGAGGGGATGAGACGCTCTCCCGCCCGAGGCCCGCGGGAGTGGGTCGCGCACTCGACGGCCAGCCGGCGCGACCCCGCCGCAAACGCCAAGGAGAGGCCCCCCTGATCGACAGCACTTTACTCTCAAGCAGAGCCTCTGCCAAGGGCCGGCGCCGTGTGGCGAAGGCTGCGTGGCGCTCGGACCGGAGCGCGGGCGTACGATGATGGTCCTATGTATTTGCAGCGCCGGTCCCGGTGGTGTAGTTTGACCGCGTTGTGAAACGGTCGCCGTCGATTCGGCGACCCCGGGGGGTGCCGCACGGCATACCGCGGCGGTAGCAGGAGGGAACACGTTGGCCCGAGGAACAGTGAAGTGGTTCAGCAATGAGAAGGGGTACGGCTTCATCGAACGTGAAGAGGGTGAAGACCTGTTCGTCCACTTCTCAGAGATCCAGGTCGACGGCTACAAGACCCTGAACCAGGGGCAGGCGGTCGAGTTCGAGATCGCCCAGAGCGACAAGGGCCTCCAGGCCTCCAAGGTCGTGCCGGTCGGCTGATCGCCGTACCGGCGCAGATCCACGCCGCTCCGCGGCCCCGCCGGACCAGTCCGGCGGGGCCGCTTCTTCGTCGGGGGCCGGGCAGCCGATGCCGCGCCGCCGCCGCTCGCGCGCGCGCTCTCGCGCCCCCGCGGTTTCTGGTACGATAGCAGGCCCGCCCGCGCGGGGATGTGCTAGGAGGACGCATGATCGAGCAAGACGACGTCCGTCACGTCGCCCGCCTGGCGCGTCTGCGGCTCGAGCCGGCCGAGGCCGAGCGCATGACCGCCGAGCTTGCCAAGATCCTCGACCACATCGACAAGATCGGCGAGCTCGATCTCGCCGCGGTCGAGCCGACCGCCCACGTGCTCGCCGTGACCGACGTGGTGCGGTCCGACAAGCCGCGGCCCGGCCTCTCGCGCGACGACGCGCTGCGCAACGCGCCGGCGGTGAGCGCCGACTGCTTCCGCGTGCCCAGGATGCAGTCGTGACCGCCGGCCTCGACCCGCTGCGCCTGACGGCGCGCGAGGCGCGGCGCCTGCTCGTCGAGGGCGAGCTCGCCGCGTCGGAGCTCACCAAGACCTACCTCGACCAGATCGAGCGCGTCGAGAGTCGCGTGCACGCCTTCATCCTGGTCACCGCCGACAACGCCGCCAAGTTCGCGACCGAGATCGACCAGGAGGCCGGCGCCACGCGCGGCGCCCTGGCCGGCCTGCCGACGGCCATCAAGGACAACATGGTCACCGAGGGCGTCACCACCACGTGCGGCTCGCGCATCCTGGCCAACTACCAGCCCGTGTACACCGCGACGGCCGTGCGCCGCATCTGGGGCGATCACATCGTCATGCTGGGCAAGTCCAACCTCGACGAGTTCGCGATGGGCTCGTCGACCGAAAACTCGGCCTTCGGCGCCACGCACAACCCCTGGGACCTCGGCACGGTGCCGGGCGGCTCCTCGGGCGGCTCCGCCGCCGCCGTCGCCGCCGGCGAGGCGCTCTGGGCGCTGGGCTCAGACACGGGCGGCTCCATCCGCCAGCCCGCGGCGCTCTGCGGCATCGTCGGCATGAAGCCCACCTACGGTCTGGTGTCGCGCTACGGGCTCGTGGCCTTCGCGAGCTCGCTCGACCAGATCGGACCGCTCACGCGCACCGTCTACGACTGCGCCATGCTGCTGCGCCGCATCGCCGGGCACGACCCGTGCGACTCGACCTCGGTGGCGCTGCCCGACCCGATCGAGCTGCCCACCGCCGAGCGTCTCGACGGCGTCCACTTCGGCATCCCCACCGAGTACCTCGCGGCCGGCATCGAGCCCGGTGTCATGGCCCGCTTCGAGCAGACTGTGGCCCTGATCGAGGAGCTCGGCGGCACCTGCGTCGAGATCAGCCTGCCGCACACCGAGTACGCCCTGCCGGCCTACTACATCATCGCGCCGGCCGAGGCGAGCGCGAACCTCGCGCGCTACGACGGCGTGCGCTACGGCTACCGCTCGCCGCACGCCGCCGACCTCACCGAGATGTACGAGGCCACGCGAGCCGAGGGCTTCGGGCCCGAGGTCAAGCGCCGCATCATGATCGGCACCTACGCGCTCTCGTCGGGCTACTACGACGCCTACTACGGCCAGGCGCAGAAGGTCCGCACCCTCGTGCGGCGCGACTTCGAGACGGCCTTCGGCCAGGTCGACCTGATCGTGTCGCCGACCTCGCCGACCGTCGCCTTCGGCATGGGCACGCGCACCGCCGACCCGCTCGCCATGTACATGAGCGACATCTGCACCCTGCCGGTCAACCTCGCCGGGCTGCCGGCGATCTCGATCCCATGCGGCCTGGCCGGCCATCTGCCGGTCGGCTTCCAGATCATCGGGCCGGCGTTCTCCGAGAACCGCATCCTGGCCGCCGCCCACGCGATCGAAGGGGCGCTCGGCTTCGACGCCGTGCCGACGTTCCGCGACTCACGCGAGGCGGACGTGGCCTCCGGCGGCCCGCCCGGCGACCCGACCGGCGAGGCGGTCGAGCGATGAGCGCCTGGGAACCGGTCATCGGCCTCGAGGTCCACGTCGAGCTCGACACCGCCACGAAGATGTTCTGCGGCTGCGCCGTCACCAAGGGCGAGCCGCCCAACACGCACACCTGCCCGGTCTGCCTCGCGCACCCCGGCGCGCTGCCCGTGGTCAACGAGCGCGCCGTCGAGTACGCCGCACGCATCGCCCTCGCCCTGGGCTGCACGATCCGGCCACGCAGCGTGTTCCACCGCAAGAACTACTTCTATCCCGACCTGCCCAAGGCCTACCAGATCTCGCAGTACGACGAGCCTCTGGCCGTCGCCGGCAGCTTCGCGTACTGGGTCGGCGACCGGCAGCTCGTGTGCCGCATCAACCGGGTCCACATGGAAGAAGACGCCGCCAAGCTCGTGCACGCCGGCGGCGAGGCCGGGCGCATCGCCGGCTCCGACTCCTCGATGGTCGACTTCAACCGCGGCGGGACGCCGCTCATCGAGATCGTCTCCGAGCCCGACATCCCCTCGCCCGAAGCGGCCCGCGAATTCCTGCACCAGCTCCGCGACCTGGTGGTCGGCCTGGGCGTGAGCGAGTGCAACATGGAGGAGGGCCAGATCCGCTGGGACGCCAACATCAGCGTCCGCCCGGTGGGCAGCGACACCCTCGGCACGCGCACCGAGCTCAAGAACATGAACAGCTTCAAGTTCCTGCAGCAGGCGCTCGAGTCCGAGCTGCCGCGCCAGATCGCGGTGCTCGAAGCCGGCGGCACGATCGAGCAGGAGACGCTGCACTTCGACCCCGATACCGGCTCGACCACGCCGCTGCGCTCCAAGGAAGAGGCGCACGACTACCGCTACTTCCCCGAGCCCGACCTGGTGCCGTTGCTCGCCGACCCGGCCTGGGTCGAGCGGGTGCGGCGCGACCTGCCCGAGTTGCCGGCCGCCCGCGTCGAGCGGTTCACGAGCCAGTACGGCCTCTCCCGCTACGACGCCGCGGTGCTGGGCGGCGGCGGCGCCCTCGCGCGGTTCTACGAGGACCTCGTCGCGGCCGGCATCGAGCCCAAGCCGGCGGCCAACTGGACGATGGGCGAGTACGCGGCTCACCTGAACGCCACGGGCCTCGAGCCGGGCCACGGCCACGTCACGGCCGAGCGCCTCGCGGCGCTGCTGCGCCTGGTGGCCGACGGCACCGTGTCGGGCACGGCCGCCAAGCAGGCCTTCGCCCTCATGGTCGACGAGCGCGCCGAGCCGCGCGACGTGGTCGAGCGGCACGACCTCGGCCAGGTGTCCGACGAGGACGCCCTGCGCGCCATCGTGGCCGAGGTGCTCGCCGCATGGCCGGCCCAGGTCGAGCAGTACCGGGCCGGCAAGGAGCAGGTGGCCGGCTTCTTCGTCGGCCAGGTGATGAAGGGCACCCAGGGCAAGGCCAACCCGCGCCTGGTCGACGAGCTCGTGCGGGCGGCCCTCGCCCCGCGAGGGCCGCAGTGAGCGAGTTCCACCCGGGCGACCTGTCGACCTTCGTCATCGGCGAAGAGCCGGCCGAGGGGCCGTCGGTGCGCATCGACGACACCACCCTGCGCGACGGCGAGCAGACCGCCGGCGTCGTGTTCTCCAACCACGAGAAGATCCGCATCGCGCGCCTGCTGAACGAGGTCGGCGTGCACCAGATCGAGGTCGGCATCCCGGCCATGCTCGGCGACGAGAAGCAGGTCATCTGCCAGATCGTCGAGCTCGGTCTCAAGCCCTCGATCCTCGCCTGGAACCGGGCCGTGATCTCCGACATCCAGCACTCGCTCGACTGCGGTGTCGACGCCGTCGCCATCTCGATGTCGGCGAGCGACATCCACATCGAGCACAAGCTGCAGAAGTCGCGCCAGTGGGTGCTCGACCAGATCCGCGCCTGCGTGGCCTTCGCCAAGGAGCACGGCGTCTACGTGTCGGTGAACGCCGAAGACGCAAGCCGCGCCGACCTCGAGTTCCTGCTGCGCTTCGGCCAGGCCGCCAAGGACGAGGGCGCCGACCGCCTGCGCTTCTGCGACACGCTCGGCATCCTCGACCCGTTCGACACCTACAACGTGGTGCGGTTCCTGCACCTGCAGGGCCTCGAGATCGAGATGCACACCCACGACGACTTCGGCATGGCCACGGCCAACGCCCTGGCCGGCATCAAGGCCGGTGCGACCTACGTCAACACGACGGTGAACGGCCTCGGCGAGCGGGCCGGCAACGCCGCCCTCGAAGAGGTCGTCATGGCGCTCAAGTACATCGGCCACGTCGAGCTGGGCCTGCACACGTCGCGCTTCCGCGAGCTGTGCGAGTACGTGGCGGCGGCGTCGGCCCGCACGATCCCCGACTGGAAGAGCATCGTGGGCACCAACGTGTTCGCCCACGAGTCGGGCATCCACGCCGACGGCGTCATCAAGAACCCGCTCAACTACGAAGCCTACTCGCCCGAGGACGTCGGGCTCGAACGGCAGATCGTGGTCGGCAAGCACTCGGGCTCGCGCACGATCTACCGCAAGTTCCAGGAGTTCGGCATCGAGCTGTCCCAGCACGACGCCGAGGAGATCCTGAAGATGGTGCGGCAGACCGCGGTCGAGCTCAAGCGCGCCCTGTTCTCGAAGGAGATCATGTACATCTACCAGGACTACGTCGGGCGCCTGGGCGACGCCGTGCCGCTGCCCGGCGCCCAAGCGGCCGAGGGCGACGGGTAGGCGGTCGGGCGGTGCCCGCCACCATCGCCGAGAAGGTCATCGCCGCCCACACGGCGCTCGACTCGGTCCAGGCCGGTCAGATCGTGGTCGCCATGGTCGACCTGGCGATCGCTCAGGACGGCACCGGGCCGCTCGCCATCCAGCAGCTCCGCGAGCTTGGCCGCGTGCGCGTCACCGTGCCGCGCGCCGTGTTCTTCATCGACCACGCGGCGCCGGCGCCGCGCGTCGAGCTCGCCAACGCCCACGAGATCGTGCGCTGCTTCTGCGCCGAGACGGGCGCGACCCTGTCCGACGTCGAGATGGGCGTCTGCCACCAGCGCGTCGCCGAAAGCTACGCACGGCCCGGCGACCTCGTGATCGGCGCCGACTCGCACACCTGCACGGCCGGCGCCCTGGGCGCCTTCGCCACCGGCATGGGCTCGACCGACGTGGCGATCGGCATGGCGACCGGCCAGACCTGGCTGCGCGTGCCGGAGACCTTCCGCGTCGAGGTCGGCGGGCGCTTCGCCGACGGGGTCAGCGCCAAGGACCTCGTCCTCACGCTCATCGGCCGCCTGGGCGCCGACGGCGCCACCTACAAGGCGCTCGAGTTCGGCGGGCCCGCGATCGACGCGCTGCCCATGCACGAGCGCCTGACCCTGAGCAACATGGCGGTCGAGGCCGGCGCCAAGGCCGGCCTCGTGGCGAGCGACGGCGTCACCAGGTCGTTCCTCGCCGACCGGGGGCGGGCGGCCGACTGGCGCGCGGTCGAGCCCGATGCCGACGCCGTCTACGAGCGCAGCCTGTCGTTCATCGCCGACGAGATCGTGCCGGTGCTGGCCGCGCCCCACACGGTCGACAACGTGCACCCGGCGAGCGAGCTCGCCGGCACTCGGGTCGACCAGGTGCTGATCGGCACCTGCACGAATGGCCGCCTCGACGACCTGCGCGCCGCCGCGCGTCTGCTGCGCGGCCGGCGGCGGGCGGCGCGCACGCGCCTGATCGTCACGCCGGCCTCGCAGGCGGTGTGGCGCGCGGCCGTCGACGAGGGGCTCCTGCAGGCCTTCGCCGACGCCGGCGCGGTCGTCACCAACCCGGGCTGCGGCGCCTGCGTCGGCGTGCACCAGGGCATCCTCGCCGACGGCGAGGTCTGCGTGAGCACCGCCAACCGCAACTTCAAGGGGCGCATGGGCAACCCCCAGGGCGCCATCTACCTCGCCTCGCCGCTCACGGCGGCCGCGGCGGCCGTCGCCGGCGAGATCGTCGACCCGCGCGAGCTGCTCGCCGCCGGCGCGCCGGCGGGCGGCGAGCACCCGACCGAAGGAGACCACGATGGCTAAGCAGTACGACGCCCCGCCGGCCATGGGCATCGACCCGACCCACGCCTACAAGGCCACGATCGCGACCGACCGCGGCGACATCGTCGTCGAGCTCTACGCCGACAAGGCGCCGGCCACCGTCAACAACTTCGTGTTCCTGGCCCGTGACGGCTACTACGACGGCGTCACGTTCCACCGCGTCATCCCTGATTTCATGGCGCAGACCGGCGACCCAACCGGCACCGGCCGCGGCGGTCCCGGCTACCGCTTCGCCGACGAGTTCGGCCCGGGCCTCGTGCACGACGGGCCCGGCGTGCTGTCGATGGCCAACGCCGGGCCGAACACGAACGGCTCGCAGTTCTTCATCACGCACCGCGCGACGCCCCACCTCGACGGCAAGCACGCCGTGTTCGGGCGGGTCGTGTCGGGCATGGACGTCGTGCTCGCGATCCCGCCGCGCGACCCGATGACGGCGCGCGAGCCCGGCCTTGCCATGAACAGCGTGACGATCGCCGAAAGCGACGCCTGACCGATGACCGCGCCGAGCGGCAGCCCCGGGGTCCTGCGCGGCCGCGCCTGGACGTTCGGCGACGACATCTCGACCGACCAGATCGCGCCCGGTCGCCTGTTTCACCTGCGCACCGACCTGCCCGAGCTCGCCAAGCACGTGCTCGAGGACGAGAACCCCGAGTTCGCCAAGCGCATCAAGCCGGGCGACTTCGTGGTCGGCGGGCGCAACTTCGGCCTGGGCTCGAGCCGCGAGCATGCGCCGCGCATCATCAGGCTGGCCGGCGCCGGCGCGGTCCTCGCCCAGTCCTTCGCCCGCATCTTCTTTCGCAACGCGATCAACGTCGGCCTGCCGGCGCTCACCTGCGACACGAGCGCCGTCGAGCAGTGGGACGACCTCGAGGTCGACCTCGAGGTCGGCGAGGTGCGCGACCTGACCAGGGGCCTCGTCCTGCCCTTCGCGCCGCTGCCGCCGGTCATGCTCAAGATCCTCTCCGACGGCGGCCTCGTCGAGCACTTCCGCCGCTACGGCGAGTTCCACCTGCCCGAGGGGTAGGGCCCGTGCCGCACACCGTCACGCTGATCCCCGGCGACGGCACCGGGCCCGAGCTCGCCGCCGCCCTCGAGACGGTCGTCGCGGCCAGCGGCGTCGAGATCGCCTGGCAGCGTCGCGACGCCGGTGCCGCAGTCATCGAGCGGGCCGGCGTGCCGCTGCCCGACGACGTCCTCGAGTCGGTGCGCGAGACCAAAGTGGCGATCAAGGGCCCGGTCACCACGCCGGTCGGCAGCGGCTTTCGCTCGGTCAACGTGGCGCTGCGCAAGGAGCTCGACCTGTACGCGTGCCTGCGGCCGGTGCGCTCGCTGCCCGGCGTGCCCAGCCGCTTCACGGGCGTCGACCTCGTGGTCGTGCGCGAGAACACCGAGGACCTCTACGCCGGCATCGAGCGCCAGGTGAGTGCCGATGAGGCCGAGTCGATCAAGGTGATCACGCGAGCGGCGAGCGAGCGCATCGCGCGCTTTGCCTTCGACTACGCCCGCGCCCGCGGTCGCCGCCGGGTGACGGCGGTGCACAAGGCCAACATCATGAAGCTGACCGACGGCCTGTTCCTGCGCTGCGTCCGCGAGGTCGCCGCCGGCTACCCCGACATCGAGCTCGACGACTGCATCGTCGACAATCTCTGCCAGCAGCTCGTCATGGCGCCCGAGCGCTTCGACGTGCTCGTCTGCCCGAACCTGTACGGCGACATCGTGAGCGATCTCTGCGCCGGCCTGATCGGCGGCCCCGGCATGGCGCCGGGCGCCAACATCGGGCCCGAGTGCGCCGTGTTCGAGGCGGTGCACGGCAGCGGCCCCGACATCGCCGGGCGGGACATCGTCAATCCGACGGCCTTCCTGCTGTCGGGCGCGCTCATGCTGGCTCACCTGGGCGAGGATGCGGCCGCCGACCGGCTGTCCGGCGCCGTGGCCGCGGTGCTCGCCGAGGGCAGCCACCTCACCCGCGATCTCGGCGGCACCGCCGGCACCCGCGAGTTCAGCGCCGCCGTGGCCGCACGCCTGCAGCGGGACACCGTCGCGTAAAGCAAAGGAGGCCGCAGCAACCATGCAAGACGACGAACGTCGCTTCAACATTCACGCCACGCCCGAGATGATGGCCGGCGTCTACGCCAACTTCGCCAACGTGAGCCACTCGGACTACGAGTTCTCGCTCACCTTCATGCGGCTCGACCACGAGAACGAGACCGAGGAAGAGGTGAACGGTGTCGTCGTCGCGCGCATCAACATGTCGGCGCGCTTCATGAAGGAGCTCATCGACGCGATGAACGACAACTTCGGCAAGTGGCAGGCCGGCGAGAACATCCGCAACCTGCCCGAGGCGCCCGACCACGACTGACTCGCGGGGTCGCCCAAGCGGCGGCGGCGCGTCGGGTCACGAGCCGCCGGTCGTCGTGGGGCGGCAAGGACCGCCGGTCGCCGTCAGGCGCCGCGCGGTCGCTCGGGCACGCCGGTCCGCGATCTACTCTTCAGCGAGCGCAGGCGGAACGGCAGCAGCCGGACCGGCTTCGCGTCGCGCTCGCCGGAGTCGGGCCGCGCCTCGCCGGTCCGCGCGGCCTGGCCGGCGCGCGGCGGCGGCCACGGGGTGTCGTCCCATTTCCTCACATCGGGCTCCTCGCGGGCTCTGGTACCATGTGATCGTGATGATTCGCCGCGCCCCGTCTCACGACCTTCCTGCGTCCGTTGCGGCAGCGGCCCGCGGACCGGCCCGATGAGGCCCGACGCGGCGTCGGCCGCCATCGCTCCGATCCTGGAACGGGCGCTCGCCGGGCAGGGGCCGTCGGACAGCGAGATCGCCACGCTGCTCGCGGTCGACGACCAGGCCGCGGCGGCCGACCTGTTCGCCGCCGCGAGCGAGCTGCGCCGGCGGCGGTTCGGCGACGCCGTCTTTCTCTACGGCTTCGTCTACTTCTCGACGTACTGTCGCAACGACTGCACGTTCTGCCTGTACCGTCGCAGCAACCGCGCGGGGCCGCGGTACCGCAAGTCGCTCGACGAGGTCGTGGCGATCAGCGTCGGCCTCGCCGGATCAGGCGTCCACCTGATCGACCTCACCATGGGCGAGGACCCGCGCTACCGCGAGGGCCGCGAGTTCGACGCCTTTCTCGTGCTCGTGTCGGCGGTGCGCGCCACCACCGGCCTGCCGGTGATGGCCTCGCCGGGCGTGCTCGGGCCCGGCGCCCTCGCCGCTCTGGCCGCGACCGGCGCCGAGTGGTACGCCTGCTACCAGGAGACGCAGGCCCGCGAGCTGTACGACCGCCTGCGGGTCGGTCAGGACTTCGACGAGCGCGCCCAGGCGCGACTCGACGCCGCCGCGCGCGGCATGCTGGTCGAGGACGGCATGCTGCTCGGCGTCGGCGAGACGGTGGCCGAGCGCGCCATGACGGTGACCGCCATGCGGGCCGAGCCGCTCGACCAGGTGCGCGTCATGACCTTCGTGCCGCAGCGCGGCACCCCGCTCGCCGACCTGCGACCGGCCGGACGGCTCGGCGAGCTCGTCACGATCGCCACCATGCGCCTGGCCATGCCCGACCGGTTGATCCCCGCGTCGCTCGACGTCGACGGCATCGCCGGCCTCGAGTCGCGCATCGCCGCCGGCGCGAACGTCGTCACGTCGCTCGTGCCGCCCCACACCGGTCTCGCCGGCGTCTCGCAGTCCGAGCTCGACATCGACGCCGGCTTGCGCACCGCGCCCGTCGTCGTGGAACGGCTGGCCAAGTCAGGCTTGCGGGTCGCGAGCGCGGCCGAGTACGCCGCCTGGGTGGCGGCCGCGCGCGGCCGCCGGGCGGCGGCCGCGATCGCCGCGGGCGGCGACGGGGTGGCGGCCGCCGAGCGCCCCGCATGAGGCTCGCGGTCGTCGGCGGCAAGCTGCAGGGCACCGAGGCGGCGTACCTGGCCGGCGAGGCCGGTTACGACGTCGTGCTGGTCGACCGGCGCCCGGGGCGGCCGGCGGCCGGCCTGGCCGCCGAGAGCCACGTGTTCGACGTCGCCGTCGACCCGGCCCGCACTCGCGAGGTGCTCCTGTCGTGCGACGCCGTGCTGCCGGCCTGCGAGGACGAGCGCACGCTCGCCTTTCTCGCCTCGTTCGTGCCAGGGCTGGGCGTGCCGCTGCTCTTCGACCCCGACGCCTACGCGGTGACCCAGTCCAAGCTGCGCTCGAACGAGCTGTTCGCGCGGCTCGACGTGCCCCGCCCGGCGCCCTGGCCCTGCGGCTTTCCCGTGATCGTCAAGCCGAGCGTGGGGAGCGGCAGCGTGCAGGTCGAGCTCGTCTGGTCGGATACCGAGCTCGCGCTCGCGCGCGCCCGTCTGGCCGCAAGCGGCGCCGACGCCGTCATCGAGGAGTACGTGCCCGGGCCTTCGCTCTCGGTCGACATGGTCTCGTACGGTGGCGCGACGGTCACGCTGGCGCCCACCTGGCTCGAGTTCGACGCGGGCTGGGACTGCAAACGCGTCGTCGCCCCGGTCGCGCAGGCGGCGAAGGACCCCGCCGCGCAGGGCGGTGGCTCCGACCTGATCGACGACGGGGCGCTGGCCGCGCTCGACGAGGTGAGCCGGCGCCTCGCGGCCGGCGTCGGTCGCACCGGCGCGGGCGCCGCCGCCGGGCTGGGCGGCGTGATGGATGTCGAGGTCATGATGGGGCACGCCGGCGTGCCCAAGGTGCTCGAGATCGACGCGCGGCTGCCCAGCCAGACGCCGGCCTGCGCCTACCACGCGAGCGACGTCAACATCGTCCAGGTCCTGGCCGAGACGTTCGCGAGCGGCGCCGTGCCGGCCGATCTGGCCGCCGGACCGGCCGCGACCGCCGCCCGGCGCGGCGCCGTCTACGAGCACGTGCTCGTCGCCGACGGGCGGGTGCAGGTGCTGGGCGAGCACGTGGTCGGGGCGGCCGGTCCCCTGCGTCGCTGCGAGGGCCTGTGGGGCGCCGACGTGGTGCTGACCGACGGGCCGGTCGAACGCGCGCTCGGGGCCAAGGTGGTCGACCTCGGCGAGGCGCGCGAGGCGCGCGCCCGCAGCCGGGCAGGCGGCTGGGTCGCCGTGATCATGACGAGAGGCGAGACGGCGGCCGAGGCGCGCATGCGCGCCGCGGCCGCCGTCGACCGCCTGGCGGGCGAGTACGGCCTCGACGTCGTGCTCGAGTAGGGGCGAGGAGGAGTCGCGGTGACGAGACTGGTCGAGGACGACGTCCGTACGCTGACCGCGCATCTCGACGAGGTCGAGGGGCGCCTGGTGGCGCTCACCGGCTGCGACTTCGTCGCACTGGCCGCGCGGGCCTGCGGCGCATCCGCGGGTGTCGCCCGCGACGCCCTCGCCCAGGCCGCCGTCGCCGTCGTGCCGATCACGAGCGGCGAGGGCGTCATCCCCGGCTTCGTCGACTGCGTCGCCGCCATCTGCGCCCGCCTGGGCTGCCGCGCCCGCGTGACCGACGCCACCGACGTGGCCGGCTTCGGCGAGGCCCTGAAGGCCGGCGACGACCTCGTCTTCGCCGCCGACGACGGCAGGTTCCTGGCGCTCGACTTCGCGCGCCGCGTGGTCGCCGACGACGATCCCTGCACGGCGCACGCCTACGTCGCGGCGCTCGCGGCCGCCGCCGGGCCCGCCGGCCTCGCCGGCCGGCCCGTCCTGCTGATCGGCCTCGGCCCCGTCGGCCGGGCCGCCGCCGCCCGTCTGGTCACGCTCGGCGCCGACGTGCTCGTCTGCGAGCGCGACGAGGCGCGTCTCGCGCCCATCGTCGCCGAGCTGCCGCAGGTCACGCCGGTCACGCTGGCCGACGGCCTCGCGCGCAGCCGGTTCGTGCTCGACGCCACCCCCACGCCCGACCTGATCGACGCCGGCTGGGTGGGCAGCGACGGCGTGGTGAGCTCGCCGGGCCTGCCGCCCGGCGTCACGGCAGCCGCGGCCCGGGCGCTGGGCGAGCGGCTCGTGCACGAGCCGCTCGCCCTCGGTGTGGCCGCGATGGCCGTCGAGGCGCTCACGCGCTGACTTTGTCGCGCGGCCGCCGATGAGCTACCCTTGGCCTCGGCGCGGGGGGTCGATCGGAAGGATCAGCGTGGACTCTAAATCCACGTAGAGGGGTGTAACTCCCCTACTCCCCGCCACCGATCTCCCTGCACAGGAAGACCCCGAACGACTTTCTCCTGATCCACCGCGGTCGCGGTGAGCCGGGTGCGCTCCCTCAGGCCCAGCGCTTGATGGCCGCGTCGGAGAGCCGGTCGGCGGCCTCGTTCAAGCGCAGGCCGACGACGTCGAGCCTGCGCAGCACCTCGCGGCACTTCACGACCTCCATCGTGAGCGTGCCGTGGAACAGCCGGCCGAGCTCGACGTCGTAGAGCCGGCGGATCTCCTCGGCCGACTCCTTCGAGGTGAGCGCCTGCTTCACGTCCTTGGGGTCGGTGGCCACGGCGTGTACGGCGCGCTTGAGGTCGGCGATCGCGTCGGCGGTGGCGTCGAGCAGGCCCAGGTAGGCGCTCGCGGCATCGATCTCGTAGAGGTCCCACTCGCGGATGAAGTCGCGCAGGTTGTCGAGGACGTCGTCGATCGAGCGCGAGAGGCGGAACAGGTCCTCGCGGTCGATCGGCGCGACGAGCACGCCCGACAGGCGGGCGACGAGCTCGCCACGCATGGCGTCGCCGCGGCCCTCGATGTCGGCGATCGTCCGGTAGGCGTCGGCCACGGTGACCTCGCCGGCGGCCACGCCGTGAGCGATGATGCAGGCCGCCGTCGCCTCTTTGAGCTGCGCCTCGAGCGCCGCGATCACCGCGAGGCGGCTGTGCAGGCAGTCCTGCACGGCGCTGTCCACCGTGAGGAAGAGGTGGTCCTCGCCGATCAGCTCGAGCATGCCGCAGCGCCCGAAGACGTCGATCACGGCCGAGCCGACGCGGGCGAACACGACGTCGCGGCCGCTCTCGCGCAGGGTGCGGGTGAGGCGCAGCAGCGTCTCGGCGGCCGTCACGTCGAGGTCGGTGGTCGACTCCATGTTCCAGATCACGACGCGGGGCGACGGTTGCATGGCGGAGAGCAACTGGTTCAGACGGTCGACGGCAAAGCCGGCATTGGCGAAGAAGAGCTGGCCGTCGAGACGGAAGATCAGCAGGCCGGGGAACGTCTCGTTCTCGGGATGGCGCGACACGTCGCTGTAGGTCTTGGAGTGGGGCACCCGCCCGAGCACCGCGGCGTGGGGCCGGCTCGAGCGGTAGATCAGGATGGCGAGCGACAGACCGACGGCCACCCCCAGGCCGGGCAGCACGCCCAGAGCGAGGACGCCGATGAGAGCGGCGACCGCCGGGGCGGCGTCGAGCACGCGCACGCCGGCGAAGCGACGCAGGGCGCCGAAGTCGATCAGGCCCCAGACGGCGCGCACCACGACCGCGCCGAGGATCGCCTCGGGCAGGTCGTGGCCGACGCGCGTGACGGTGAAGACCATGACGAGCAGCACGCCGGCGCCGATCAGGGCGGTGAGCTGCGACTGCGCGCCGCTCGTGTCGGCGAGGGCGGAGCCCGACAGGCCGCCGCTCACGACGATGCCGCCGAAGGCGCCGGAGCTCATGTTCGACAGGCCGAGCGCCACGAGCTCCTGGTTGGCGTCGATCTCGTAGCTATGGCGCACGGCGAAGGTCCGCGCCCCGGACAGCGCCTCGGCGTAGACGACGATGGCGATGCCGGCGGCGCTGGGCAGCAGCGTGACGAGGTCGACGCCGTGCAGGTGGGGCAGCCGCGGCAGCGGCAGGCCGCTCGGGATGGTGCCCACGACGGCCACGCCGTGACTGCCAAGGTGCAGGACGGCCGCCGCGATCACGCCGAGCACGAGCACGGTGAGCGCGCCCGGCAAGCGCGGCCAGCGCCGGGCGAGGAACAGGAGGGTGAGGGCGACCGCGCTGAGCGCGGCCGTCGCCAGGCTGGCCTCGTCGAGGTGCGTGAGGTCGGCCCAGGCGACCCGGAAGAAGTCGGCCGAGGTCGTGACGTGGATGCCGAGCAGGCTCGGCACCTGCCGCGCGATGATGGTCATCGCCAGGCCGGTCACGTAGCCGGTGACCACGGGGCGGGCGAGGAACTCCGAGATGAAGCCGAGGCGGGCGACGCCGGCGATCACCATGAACAGGCCGACGATGACGGCCACCATCGCCACCAGAGTGATGGCCTGCGCGGGGCTGCGACTGCCGTGCGCGGCCACGACGGCGGCCGCCATGATGGCGGCCGTCGAGGTCGGCGAGCAGATGATCTGGCGCGAGGTGCCGAAGAGGGCGTAGACGGTCAGGCCGGCCAGCGTGGCGTAGAGGCCGGCCTGGGGCGGCACGCCGGCGATCTGCGCGTAGGCCATGCACTCGGGCAGGAGCAGGCCGATGACGGTCAGCGCGGCGATCGTGTCGTCGCGCAGGAAGCGGCGCTGATAGGTGGGTAGCCAGGCCGTGATCGGCAGGCGGCGGTGGAGGCGTGTGCCCGGGGCGGGGCGTAGGCGCACGGCGTGGGGACGCCCGGCGCCCCGCCGTCGTGCTCCTTCGGTCCTGCCCGTCACCTCGTGCGACTCCGCTCGCTCGCTGGCCGCGCCTGCCTGTCGCGCCACTGGTCAGATGATAGACGACTGTGAAAAGTTCCGCTTCGGCGCCGCCGCCCGCGTTCCTCGCGGCCGCCCGGCTTTGCTACACTCGCAGGCGTGCCCACCGATCCCAACAAGGTCGTCTACTACCGCAAGCAGGTGCCGCTCTTCAGGCTCGTCGAGAAGATGAAGCTGTGGCCCTCGCGCCGCGGCCTGCTGCACGGCGTCAAGGAGTTCGAGGTGCTGGGCAGCAGGGCGCGCCTGACTACCCATTGCGGCAAGGTCATGATCGTGCGCGACTCCAAGACGAGCCGCTCGGCGCGCTGGCTGCGCAACAAGCTCTTCTTCGAGGCCTGCCCGCAGTGCCGCATCCCGGAGTGGAAGCTGCAGAAGTACGCCGCGACCAAGTTCCGGCGGGGCTACGGGTCGTTCCTGCGCGAGCGGGACACCGGACACTAGCCGCGCGACGCGGTCGCGCCACCAGCCGCTACAGCAGGCGCCACTCCTCGGGCTTGAGACGGGCCCGGTCGGGCGCCGACAGCACGCCGTCGAGGGCCGCCACCATGGCGTCCCTGTCGCGCGGCAGGCGGCCACCGACCGGCAGGTAGTTCGAGGCGTGGTTCGAGCGGAACAGCGCGTCGGTCACGTCGGTCGTGGCGACGATCTCGCGCAGCTCGCGCAGCATGGTGAAGGCGTCGGGCACGACGAACTCGCCCGACGCGACCCGCGCCGCCGTGCGCGTACCGGGCTCGACCATGAGGCTGAGCACGCCGATGTAGCGCGGGTCGATGGCCGACAGGGCGGCGCCCGTGGCGCGCGCGTGGGCGAGCGAGCGTGCGGGCCCGGCCAGGCCGAGGATGGCGGTGACCGAGAGCTCGAAGCCGGCCGCCGTCGCGCGGGCGCAACCCTCGATCTGCTCGGCCACGGTGATGCCCTTGTGGATGGCGGCGAGGGTCTCCTCGTCGCCCGACTCGAGGCCCAGGTAGAGCAGCTCGAGCCCGGCGGCGCGGATCGCGCCCAGGTCGTCGGGACTCTTGGTGAGCAGGTTGCGGGCGTTGGCGTAGGAGCTCACGCGCTCCAGGGCCGGCAGCTCGCGGCGCAGCAGCCCGAGGATGTGCTCGAGCCGGCGGCGCGACAGCGCGAGGGCGTCGCCGTCGGCCAGAAAGACGCGGCGCACGCGCTCCTTGATGGCGAGCGGCAGGTCGGCCAGGTCCTGCTCGACCTCGTCGGCGGGGCGCACTGCGAAGGGCTTGTCGAGGTAGGTCGAGCAGAAGTCGCACGAGGCGTTGGAGCAGCCGTAGGTGACCTGTACGATCAGGCTCGCAGCCTCGCTGGGCGGACGGATGACGGCGCCGACGTAACGCATGGCCCGATTGTACCAACACGCGGTGTCGCCGGCGCTCGCCGTGGGACGCTTGCGCTCGGGCGAACCTGTATACTTGTGCGCGAACGAAGCGGACCGTCGCCACGCGTACGGGCGCGGTTCGCCGGGCTTGCGCACCCATCGCTTGCGAGGCGAGTGGACGGCAGACTTCTTGAGGAGGAGTTGCACGCTATGGCCAACACAGACGAGCTCATCCAGGAAGCGATCGATTCGATCGTCAACTACGACGCCGCCGCCGCCGAGGACGTCGCCACGCGCGCCCTGGCGGCCGGCATGAGCCCCGGCGAGATCGTCAACAAGGGTTTCGTGGCCGGCATCAGCGAGGTCGGCGACCTCTTCGAGTCGGGCGAGGTCTTTTTGCCCGAGCTCATGCTCGCCGCCCAGGCGATGGACGCCGCCACCCGGGTCTGTAACGCGGCCTTAGAGGGCGGCGCCGCCGAGAAGAAGGGCACCGTCATCATCGGCACCGTGCAGGGCGACGTGCACGACATCGGCAAGGCGATCGTGATCGCCTACCTGAAGGCCCACGGCTACGACGTCACCGACTGCGGCCGCGACGTGCCGGCCGAGACCTTCATCGCCCGCGCCAAGGAGCAGGGCGCCGACATCATCGGCATGAGCGCCCTTTTGACCACCACGATGGAAGAGCAGCGCCGCGTCATCAAGATCATCCGCGACGAGGGCCTGCCCTTCAAGACCGTGGTCGGCGGTGCCCCCTGCACGCAGCGCTGGGCCGACCAGATCGGCGCCGACGCCTACGCCGAGGACGCCTCGGACGGCGTCAAGAAGATCGACGCCCTGCTCGGCAGGTAAGGCGCGACAAGAGGCGGAAGACGGACCGGCCGGGCGGCGCCGCAGGCGCCGCCCGGCCGGTCCTCGTTGTTCAGCCGTCGCCGCCGGGGCAGGTGGCGCGCAGGCCGGTCTCGACCTTGCGCAGCAGGCGCAGCAGCTCCGCCCGGTCCTCGTCGGCCAGCGTTTTCACGGTCTCGTGCTCGAGCTGCCGCCAGAGGTCGGTGACCGCGGCCTGCAGGTCGCGGCCGGCGGCGGTCAGGGTCACCAGCATCACGCGCCCGTCGTCGGGCGACGGCTCGCGGCGCACCCAGCCGCCGCGCTCGAGACGCTGCAGCATCTTGGTCACCGTCGACGGGTCGATGCCGAGGCGCTCGACGAGGTCGGTCTGCGAGCAGCGGTCGCGGTCCCAGAGCTGCAGCAGCAGGAGCTCCTGACCGGGCGCCAGGCCGAGGTCGCGCAGCAGGCGGCCGGCCATCGTGCGGTGCATGCGCGACAGGCGGAACACGGCGTGCACCGTCGGGCCGGTGCGCTCGGCGAGGGCGGTGCTGCGCGGCCAGTGCTCGCAGACGAGCCCCTCCGGCGCCGCGGTCTCCTGGCCCGCGCAGGGTGACTCGCCGGTGCGTGCGCCTGAGACGGCGTCCGCGTCGGACGCGGCGCACGGGCCCGCGCCGCAGGCAGCCGGCGCCGGGGTCGCCTGATGGGCGGGGTCTCCGCCCGGCGCTCGTGCTGCATCGTGTCTGCCCGCAGGAGTCATGCTCGTAGTCTACCCGAATGTTTGGCTGGCCAACTATCGGGTACTTTGTTGGCCAGCCAAACATCATGCTTCAAAGGAGGGCACGATGGCCTGGACGACAGACGGAACGCATGCGAACCTCGAGTTCGCCGTACGCCACATGGTGGTCTCGACGGTGCGCGGCCACTTCGACGACTTCACGATCGACGCCGACATCGACGAGGACGACCTGAGCAGGTCGCGCGGCACCGTGACGGTGCGGACCGGCAGCGTGAACACGCGCGAGGCCCAGCGCGACGGTCACCTGGCCTCGCCCGACTTCTTCGACGCCCAGACGTACCCGGAGATGACCTACGTGGTCAAGCGGGTCGAGGGCGGCGACGGCCGGTACGCGATCACCGGCGACCTCACCATCAAGGACGTCACCCGCGAGGTCGTGCTCGACGCCGAGGTATCGGGGCCGGTCGCCGACCCGTGGGGCAACACGCGCATCGGCGTGTCGGCCACCGGCAAGCTGAACCGCAAGGACTTCGGCCTCACCTGGAACGTCGTGACCGAGGCTGGCGGCCTGCTCGTCGGCGACGAGGTCAAGCTGAGCGTCGACGCCGAGTTCGTCAAGGCGGCGGAGCCGGCCGAGACGGTGAGCGCGGGCGCGACCGCCTGAGAGCGGCGATGGGACGGGGCCGATGAGGCGGCAGCCTCACCGGCCCCGTCCCGCATGAGCCGCCGCCTAGAGCTGCAGCCGCACGCCGTCGAGGTAGCTCACGCTGCGGCCGACGCGCTCGATGCCGGCCAGGCCGTCGCGCGCCACGAGCAGCCGCTCGAGCCCGAAGCCGAGGCCGACCCAGGGATCGGTGATGCCCCAGGCGTCGTCGAGCGGGTGCGGCCCCAGGGCCGTGGAGCAGACCTCGACGCCGGCGACCACTACGTCGAGCTCGTCGCCGTACACCTCGGAGTGCTTGCGCACGAGCTCGTGGCCGGTCACGCCGGCCGCGTCGAGCACGACCGCGGCGAGCTCGCGCAGGCGGTCGTCGCGGCGCTCGAGCGGCGTGCCGAGCTCGACGAGGTTGAGCATCGTGAACTCGTTCAGGTGGCGGCTGCCCTTGGTGTCGCGGCGAAAGCACGAGCCGATCTCGTAGATCGCGAAGGGCTGCCGCCACACCCGCGCCAGGCGTCGCATCAGGGTGTAGAGGTTGGGCGCGAGCATGGGCCGCAGGCAGCGGTCGCGGTCGAGCCAGAAGACCTGCTCGGCAAGCTCGCCGCCCGGCTCGATGCCCATCTTGCGCAGCGCCTCGACTCCGACGATCGTCGGCGTCACGACTTCGACCAGGCCGGCGTCGCTGAGCGCCGCCCGCAGCGCCTGTTCGAGACGGCGCAGCGCCGGGACGCGCGACCCGGCGCGCAGCGCGTCGAGGGCGGCGCGGCTGGCGGCGGCGAAGCTCGTCTCGAGGTCGCGGAAGGCCGCGTCGCGCGCGCCCGCGTCGGCGAAGGTCCGCCCGCCGGCCGCGGCGTCGGCGCCCAGCTCGTGCAGGCGCTGGCGCTGGGTCGCGGTGAAAGCGATCCCGCCGTCGTCGTCGGTCGGCCCGGTGCTCACGCCCGTGAGAGGTAGCGCGTGAAGCCGGTCACGATGGCGCGTGCCACGGCCTCGATGTAGTCGGCGCGCCCGGCGCGGGCGTCGTCGGCGGGGTTGGTGAGGAACAGCGGCTCGACCAGCACGGCGATCGCGGTGGGCTCGCGCAGCATGGCGAAGTTACGCCCCAGGCCGGCGATGAAACCGGCCGGGGACAGGCGCCCGACCTCGGCGCCGATGTAGTCGGCCAGGCGGGCGCCGTGCTCGGAGTAGTAGTGGCTGCGCTGGAAGTAGTAACAGACGGCACCGTCCGCGGCGGGGCTCTCGTTGGCGTTGAAGTGCAGTGAGACGAGGTAGGTCGCGGTGGCCGTGTCGGCGGCGTCGGTGCGCACGTAGAGCGGCACGGTCTGGTCGGATTCGCGCGTCATGACCACGCGGCTGCCCTCGGCCCGCAGCATCTCGGCCAGGCGCAGGCCGACGGCGAGCGTGAGGTCCTTCTCGCGCCGCCCGCCGGGCGAGACGATGCCGACGTCCTGACCACCGTGCCCGGGGTCGATCACGATGACCGCGCCGGCCAGGCTGGTCTCGGGCACGAAGCCTTCGTCGCGGTCGGGGATCTTCTTGCCCTCGCGGCCCGACTCGGCCTTGCGCAGCGCGTCGAGCTTGCGCAGGGTGTCGTCGCCGACGATGCCGTCGGACGGCAGGCCGGCGTTGCGCTGGAAGTCGATCAGCGCGCGCTCGACGGACCTGTCGAAGATGCCACGCTCGGGGCCGGCGTTGAAGCCGAGCAGGTCGAGCTTCACCTGCAGGGCGAGCACGTCGTCGCCGCGGAAGTTGGGCACGCGCAGGTAGAGCAGGCGGTCGCCCAGCGCGTAGCCGGCCTCGACGAGCTCGCGCCAGGTGTTGGCCCCGAGGACGCCGTCGGCGAGCAGGCCGCGCTCCTGCTGAAAGGCGCGCAGGGCCAGGCGGGTGCGCGGCCCGAGAAAGCCGTCGACGCCCTCGCTGCCGAGCTCGTAGCCCAGCGCGTGCAGGCGTTTCTGCACGTCGGAGACTTCTTTGCCACGATCGCCGAGGGTGAGTGTCCGCATGAGGGGTCGCCGCTTTCGCTGTCACGCGCTTGCGCTATCTGCCCGCCGGGCCGCCAAAGTATAGCAAGCGGTCGCGGGCGGCGAGGGGGCGAGCGGCGCAGCCGCCCGCCCCCTCGCCGCCCGCCTTCTGCTAGATGCCGGTCGCGGGCCGCAGGCCGGCGAGAATGACCACGAGCAGGGCCACGCCGACGATCAGCCGGTAGGCCACGAAGATCGCAAAGGTGTGCTTGCGCAGGTAGTCGAGCAGGAACCAGATGGCCGCCAGGCCGCTGATCGCGGCGGCGATCGTGCCCGCCACGAAGGGCGTGAGCATGTGCGGTGGCATGCCGTTGGCGGCGAGCTGGCCGAGCTTGAGCACGGCGGCGCCGCCGACCACCGGCACGGACAGCAGGAACGAGTAGCGCGCGGCCGACTCGCGGTCGAGCCCGAGCAGCAGGCCGGTGACCATCGTGATGCCCGAGCGCGAGACTCCGGGCGACAGGGCGATCGCCTGCGCGACGCCGATCCCCAGGGCGCCGCCGAAGCGCAGGTCGTCCATGTGCTTGTTCGCCCGCGCCGTGATGTCGACGGCCAGCATGACGAGGCCGAAGACGATCAGCATCACGCAGATCAGCCAGGGCTTGCCGAGCCGGTCTTCGACGAAGCTCTCGAAGGCCACGCCGACCAGGCCGGCGGGGATGGTGCTCACGAGCAGCAGCCAGGCGAGGCGCTCGTCGGGCGTCTTCACGCTGCGCCGCGCCAGGCTGCGCAGCCAGGCGCGCACGATGACCACGACCTCGCGGCGGAAGTAGGCGATCGCCGCGACGAACGTGCCCAGGTGCAGGGCGACATCGAATGTCTTGTTCAGGTTCTCGTTGCCGTGGAACACATTCCAGCCGAGCAGCCAGGGCACGAGGATCAGGTGACCCGAGCTCGAGATCGGCAGGAACTCGGTCAGGCCCTGGACGATGCCGAGGATGATCGCGTGCAGGACGCTCATCGTTGCGCGGAGGGCCGCGGGGCGAGATGGATCATGGCGAGCTCCTCCGAGGTCGTCGTGGCCGGTCTGACGCCCTGGCAGTCTAGCTCATGGGGCGGGCGCGGCCCAACGGCCAGCGGCGGGTCGGCCGGCGGTCGCCGGCGTTCCCACTGTTGGCACCGTTGTTACCCCCACCCGTTTCCAGTACGATGGCAGGGCGAAACGAAAGGGGCCCGTGGACCGCCAACAGAGACTCACGGCCGTCCTCGCCGACGGCACGCGCTACGGCATCTACCGCTCGATCGTCGAACGGCCGCACGACCAGGTGACCGTGGCCGAGGTCGCCGAGCGGTTCGGCCTGCACCCCAACGTGGCGCGCATGCACCTCGGCAAGCTCGAGCAGGCCGGTCTGCTCGAGACCGCGCTGCGCAAGGACGGCTCGGGCGGCAGGCCGGCCCGGCTGTACCGGCTGAGCGACACGGTCTCGTCGCTGTCGCTGCCGCCGCGCCGCTACGACGTGCTCGCCGACCTCGCGCTCAGGGCGCTCGCCGAGGCGGGCGACCTCGAGCGGGTGGCGGCCGTGTGCCGGGTGGCGGGCGACGACGCGGCCGTGGCCTACGCCACCGACCACCCCGACTTTCGCCGCGGCGGCCGCGACGAGCTCGTCACGGCCATCGTCGAGGTCGGCGAAGAGGTCGGCATGCTGCCCCAGGTGAGCTGGGACGACGACGTGCTGGCCCTCGACGTGCGCAACTGCATCTTCAAGGAGCTCTCGTCGGCCCAGCCCGACCTCGTGTGCGTCATGCACCGCGCCTTCCTCGAAGGGTTCATCGGGCGTCTCGCCGAGACCGGCAGCGCCGCCGCCCTCGAGGCCTCGTCGGCGATCAGTCGCGGCGACGACCGCTGCCGGCTGCGCATCCTGTTCGGGTGAGCCTCCGGGAGCGCCGGCCCGGGTGCCGTGACGCCCGGCCGCGCCGTGCCTCCTGCGCGTGGTACAGTACGTTCCGTTTACGGGACCCTCGCCTGCGGGGAATGACCATCTGATGCAGCTCGACGACCTGTCCAAGGACCTGCTCGACGCCACGATTCGGCGCGCTCTGCGCCACGGCGGCGACTTCGCCGAGGTGTTCGTCGAGGACCGCGGCTCGCTCGGCCTGTCGCTCGAGGACGCCCGCGTCGAACGCGCCGCCGGCGGCCGCGAGGCGGGCTTCGGCGTGCGCCTGACGAGCGGCGACCGCACCTACTACTCCTACGCCGACGACATCTCCGAGGCCGACCTCGAGCGCGCCGCCGACGCCGTCGCGGCCGCGCTGCGCGGCGGAGGCGGCGCCGGCCGCGTCGTCGAGCTCGGTCCGGTCCAAGCGAGCCTGCCGACGGCGCCGGTGCTGGTGCCGCCGCCGTCGGTTGCGACCGCCGTCAAGGCGGGGCTGCTGCGGGCCGCCGACGAGGCGGCCCGCGCTATGAGCCCCGCCGTCGTCCAGGTCATGGCCGGCTACCTCGAAAGCCGGCAGCGCGTGCTGGTCGCAAACTCATTGGGCGCCTACGTCGCCGACGACCGCACGCGCGTGCGCTTTACGGTGAACGCCGTGGCGCGCCGCGACGGCGTGATCCAGACCGGCTACGAGAGCCTGGGCAAGAGCCTGGGCTTCGAGATCATCGACGAGACGATCGCCCAGGACATGGCGCGCGCCGCCGCGCACAAGGCGGTCACCATGCTCGACGCCCGGCCGGCGCCGACCGGCCCCATGGCCGTCGTCATGGGCAACGGTTTTGGCGGCACGCTGTTCCACGAGGCCTGCGGCCACGGCCTCGAGGCCGACGGCATCGCCAAGGGCTCGAGCATCTACCAGGGCAGGATCGGCGAGGTCGTCGCCGCCCCGATCGTCAGCGCCTTCGACGACGGGAGCATCCCCGGCGAATGGGGCTCGGCGGCGGTCGACGACGAGGGCGCGCCCACGCAACACACGGTCGTGATCGAGGAGGGTCGCCTGACCGGCTTCCTCTACGACGGCCTGCGTGCCCGCGAGGCCGGCGCGGCGCAGACGGGCAACGGCCGCCGGCAGTCGTTCCGCCACGTGCCGATCCCGCGCATGACGACGACCTGCATCGCGGCCGGCGCGGCGACCGCCGACGACATCATCGCCGCCACCGACCACGGCTTCTACGCAAAGACGCTGGCCGGCGGCCAGGTCGAGCCGGCGAGCGGCAACTTCGTCTTCGGCGTGGCCGAGGGCTACCTGATCGAGCACGGCCGCGTAACGACGCCACTGCGTGGCGCGACGCTCGTCGGGAGCGGCATCGACATCCTCAAGAGCATCGACATGATCGGCGCCGACTTCGAGGTGAAGTCGGGGATCTGCGGCAAGGACGGCCAGAGCGTGCCGGTCGGCACCGGCCAGGCGACCCTGCGCATCGCCGCGATGACGGTGGGCGGCACCGCCTCGTGAACGAGGCCGTCGACAGGCTCCTCGAGCTCGCGCTGGCGCGTGGCGCGCGCGCGGCCGAGGTGTACGCCGAGCAGAGCGTGTCACGGCGCGTCAAGGTGTTCCGCGGCGCCGTCGAGGAGCTCACCTCGGCGCGGCGCAAGGGCCTCGGCCTGCGCGTCGTCCAGGACGGCTCGGTCGGCTACGCCTACACCTCCGACCTGTCCGAGGCGTCGCTCGGCGAGGTCGTCGCGACCGCGCTCGGCAACGCCGGCGTGGCCGACCACGACCCCGACGCGGTGCTGCCCGAGCCGGGCGACGAGCCGGCCCGCGTCGACGTGTTCGACCCGGGCTTGGACGAAGCGACCGACGAGCAGCGCATCGAGCTCGCCCTCGCCGCCGAGCGGGCCGCTCTCGACGCCGACCCGCGGGTCAAGTCGGTCGACGAGGCGGTGTACGCCGACGGCGACGCGCAGGTGTTCCTCGCGAGCTCGACCGGCGTGCGCGGCCAGTACCGCGAGGGTCACTGCTACGCCTACGCCTACGTGCTCGCCGAGCAGGACGAGCAGATCGAGACCGGCCTGTCGTTCACCGTGGCGCGCAAGCCGGCCGATCTCGACCCGGCGGGCTGCGGCGCCGAGGCCGCCATGCGCGCGGTGCGCCAGCTCGGCGCCACCAAGGCACAGACGACCAGGACGACGGTGGTGCTCGACCCGTTCGTGTCGGCGTCGTTCTTCGGTGTGCTGTCGGCCGCGCTCACGGCCGAGGCCGTGCAGAAGGGCCGGTCGCTGTTCGCCGGCCGGGTCGGCGAGCAGGTGGCCGGGTCGGTCGTCACCCTGACCGACGACGGCATCCACCCCGACGGCCTGGCGAGTGCGCCGTTCGACGGCGAGGGTGTGCCCTGCGGGCGCACGCCGCTGCTTGCCGGCGGCGTCCTGTCGGGCTTTCTCTACAACGTGAAGACGGCGCATCGCGAGGGTCGCCGGTCGACCGGCAACGGCGTGCGCGGCTCGTATCAGACGACGCCGGGCGTGGGCACGACCAACCTGGTGCTGTCGGGCCCCACGACGCCGCTCGCCGACCTGATCGGCGCGATCGACCACGGCGTGCTCGTGACCAACGCCATCGGCATCCACTCGGGCGCGAACCCGGTCTCGGGCGAGTTCTCGGTGGGCATCAGCGGCCTGCTGATCGAGGGCGGCCGCGTGGGCGCGGCGGTGCACGAGGTCACCATGGCCGGCGACATCGTGTCGATGCTGCGCAGCATCGTGGCGCTGGGCGACGACGCCCGCTGGGTGCCGAGCGGCAGCATCCTCACGCCCTCGGTCGTGATCGAAGGGGTGTCGATCGGCGGCGCCTGACGGCGCCGCCCTCGCACGGGGCAGGCAAGCGCGGCGCGCCCGCGAGCGGCGCGACGAAGTCGCGCCAGCATGCGCGGCAACGACGCAGTCTAGTTGACGGACAGGGGGCACCATCGTGAGCGAGCTCGGCGACCGGCTGCTTGCGGCCAGCTACCTCGAGGGCGACTTCGTGCTGCGCTCGGGCGCGCGGAGCAGGTACTACCTCGACAAGTACCTGTTCGAGACGCGTCCCGACCTGCTGCGCGACCTCGCCGCCGGACTGGCCGAGCGCCTGCCCGCCTGCGGGCCGTTCGACCTGCTCGCGGGGCCCGAGCTCGGCGCCGTCGCCCTGGTCGCCGCCCTCTCGCTCGTCGCCGAGAAGCCGTTCGTCATCGTCCGTAAGGCCGAGAAGGACTATGGCACCAAGCGCCTGCTCGAGGGCCGCGCCGAGGCCGGCCAGGGCGTGGTCGTGGTCGAGGACATCGTCACGTCGGGGGGCGCGGCCCTGCAGGCCGTGCGCGTGCTGCGCGAAGCGGGCCTCGAGGTGCGCGGCGTGCTCTGCGTGGTCGACCGCGAGCAGGGCGGCGCGGCGGCCTTCGCCGCCGAGGGCGTGCGGCTCGACCCCCTCTTCACCGCGAGCGGTCTGGGCATCAAGGTCTGAGGGTCCCGTCGGGCCGACTCGCGCGCTGCCTGCGCCGCCGCGTCGGCGCGCCCGGCGGCGTCGGCGCGGCCGGCGGCGTCGGCGCACGCCGGCCGCGGTCAGCTCACCCGGAACGAGGCGATCGCCCGGCTGAACAGCGGCCGGTAGAAGCTCCAGCGGTCGGTCGTGGCTTGCGCGGTGATCGCGTAGATGCGGCCCGACGAGGCGAGCAGGTACAGCCAGCCCACCACCTGCCGGCCCGAGACCGTGGCGGCGTAGGGCACGACGACCCCGGACAGGCCGTTGAGCGCCACGTCGCTCGCCGTGCCGGCCTGCGCCTGCGTGCCGAGCTTGGCGACCATCGCCGTGCCCAGGCCGCGCAGCGCGCTCGCGAACTGGGTGGCGCCGGTCGGCATGGTGCCGGTGTCGACGAGCGACAGGGTGAGCGCGTCGAGGTGGCGGCCTTGCGCCACGGCGCCGGCCGGATCGACGAACGACACCTCGAAGGCGCCGCCGGTCGTGGTCGTGCGCCACTGCGGCAGGCGGCCGGCGACCGTGAGCGACACGCCGAACGTCGCGTCGCGGTAGTGCTGGGGGCCGGTCGCGGCGTGGGCGCCGCAACCGGCCCCCAGCACGAGGCAGGCCGCCAGGGCGACGCCGGCCAGGGCCGTCGCAAGCGCCGCGTGGCGTGGGCGCGGCCCGGTCGTCGGCGCGCCGGCCGGCGGGGCGGCGCGCCGCGCTTGACGGCCGGATCCAGACGAGCGGCGCACTTCGCGCCCCCTCAGCTCACGACGCGCAGCGTCTCGAGGGTGAGGTCTTCGGGGCCGTGCACGTGCATGCCGCGGGTCGCGGCCTCGGCAAGGTACGCCGCGATCTCGTCGGAGACCTCCTCGCCGGGAGCCACGACGGGGATGCCCGGCGGGTAGGGGGCGACGAGCTCGGCGCTCACTCGGCCGACTGCCTGCGCCACCGGCACGGCCTCGGAGGGCGCGAAGAAGGCGTCACGCGGGGTCATGACCTGGCGCGGAAAGCGCGGCCAGGCGGCGAGCGGCGTCGCGCATCGCACCGCGCCGGCGTCGCGGCGCCTGGCGGCCAGGTCGGTCATGGCCGAGAGAAAGCCGGCGACGTCGTCGCGCGAGTCGCCGTAGGTGACGTTGAGCAGCACGTTGAGCGGGTCGGCCGCCTCGACGGCCATGCCGTAGCCGTCGCGCAGCGCCGTCTCGAGCTCGTAGCCGGTCAGACCGAGGTCGCAGGCCGACACGGTCACGCGTGTGCGGTCGAGGTCGGCGACGCCGGGGCGCTCGAGCACCTCTTCGCCGAGTACGCGCACCCCGGGCAACGCGGCCAGGCGCTCGCGCAGCCAGCCCGCGTTGTCGACCGCCCGCGACCAGAGCTCCTCGCCGTGCGTCGCCATCTGCGCCCGGGCGGCGTCGATCGAGGCGTAGATCAGCACCTGCGGGCTCGTACTCTGGGTCATCTTGATCACGCTCTCGAGGCGGTGCAGGCGGACGCGCTCGCCCCCGGCGACGAGGACCGACGACTGCGTGATGCCGCTGATCAGCTTGTGCGTGCTCGCCACCATGGCGTCGGCGCCGGCCGACATGGCGTCGAGCGGCAGGCGGCTGCAGAAGCGCAGGTGCGGCCCCCAGGCTTGGTCGACGACGAGCGGCAGGCCGGCGCCGTGGGCGCAGGCGGCGATCGCCTCGACGGCGGCGCAGACGCCGTTGCTCGAGGGCGAGACGACGAGCACCGCCCGGGCCTCGGGGTGGGCGGCGACCGTCGCCGCGACGGCCTCGGCCGGCACGTTCAGGGGAATGCCCCAGACCGGGTCGATGACCGGCTCGACGTAGTGCGGCACGGCGCCCGAGAAGATGAGGGCGGCCTGCACGGACTTGTGCGCGTTGCGTGGCAGGATGACGCTCTCGCCGGGCCCGGCGAGAGCCAGCAGCAGGGCGTGGACGCCGCTCGTCGAGCCGTTCACCAAGAAGAAGCAGCGCTCGCCGCCCCAGGCCGCGGCGGCGAGGTCCTCGGCGGCGCGCACGAGGGCGGTCGACTCGCGCGTGTCCTCGACCCCGCCGGCCATCGCGACGTCGACCGCGAGCAGGTCTTCGCCGAAGGCCTCGCGCATGACGTCGGGCGCGCCCTTGCCGAGCTTGTGACCGGGCGTGTGGAAGGGCACGAAGCCGCGCGCGCGGTAGGCGAGCAGGGCGTCGACGTAGGGGGTCGCCTGCTGGCCGCTCGTCTGCGCTTGCTTTCTCACGATGCGGGGCTCCCGTGGGGCGCTGGTCACCTCGAGCGCTTGAGTGTATCACCGGCTGCCGGCACCGTACGCGCTCCCGGCCGCCACGCCGTACGCGCCCTCCGGACGGAGGCGGTGGTAGACTCGGATACGGTGGTCCCGACCAGCACGGGGGCAGAACGATAAGCTTCGACCAGACGGTGAGAGTCCGCTTCGCGCCGAGCCCCACGGGCTCGCTTCATATCGGCACCGCACGGACCGCGCTCTACAACTTCCTCATGGCGCGCCACTGGGGCGGCCGCTTCGTCGTGCGCATCGAGGACACCGACACGGCGCGCTCAGAGGAGCGCTTCGAGCGAGCCATCCTCGACGACCTCGCCTGGCTCGGCTTGGGCTGGGACGAGGGGCCCGACGTGGGCGGCCCGTTCGGCCCCTACCGTCAGGCCGAGCGCGCACCGGGCTACCGGGTTGCGGCCGATCACCTGCTGGCCGCCGGCCTCGCCTACCCCTGCCTCTGCAGCCAGGAGCGTCTCGACGCGCTGCGCGAGGCGGCCCTGGCGAGCGGCCGGCCGCCGCGCTACGATGGCCGCTGCCGCGCGCTCGAGAAGGGCGAGGTCGAGCGCCGCCTGGCCGCCGGCGAGCGCGCCGCGCTGCGCTTTGCCGTGCCGGCCGGCGAGGTGCGCTTCGACGACGCCATCCGCGGGCCGATCACCATCGGTGGCGACGCGATCGGCGACTTCATCATCCTGCGCTCCGACGGCATGCCGAGCTACAACTTCGCGGCGGTCGTCGACGACGGCGCGATGGCCATCAGCCACGTCATCCGCGGCGACGACCACCTCACCAACACCGCCCGCCAGGAGCTGCTGCGGCGCAGCCTGTGGCCCGACGCGCCGGCGCCGGTCTACGCCCACCACTCGATGATCCTCGCGCCGGACGGCGGCAAGCTCTCCAAGCGCCACGGCGCGACCGCGGTGGGCGAGTACCGGGCGCTCGGCTACCTGCCCCAGGCGGTCGTCAACTACCTGGCCCTGCTGTCGTGGTCGCACGGCGACGACGAGATCCTCGGCCTCGAGCGGCTCGTCGCCGACTTCGACCTCGCGGCGCTGGCGGCCAGCCCGGCCGTGTTCGACCTGGCCAAGCTCGACTGGCTGAACCATCGCTGGATCATGACGCTCGACGACGCCGAGCACGAGCGCCTGGTGGGCGAGCGTCTGGCCGGCGCCCCGGCGCCGGCCGTCCGCGCGCTCGCCGCCGCCTTCAAGCCGTCGCTCGAGCGCTACGGTCAGGTGCCCGAGCTCGCCGCCGCCGTGCTCGAACGGCCCGCGCTCGACGCCGAGGCGCGGCGCATCGCCGCCGACGCCGGCGAGCGGCTTGAGCTCTTCGCCGGGCTGCGTCGCGCCGCGCCGGCGCCCTGGCTCGCGCCCGACGTCGCTCGCGAGCTGCTCGGCGAGTATCGCCGTCTGGGCAAGGAGCGGGGCTGGACCCCGCGCGACCTGCTCATGCCGCTGCGCCGGGTCCTGACCGGCCGCGAGCACGGCCCCGAGCTGCACTACGTCCTCGCCGCCATCGACGGCGGCGAGACGCTCGCGCGTCTCGCCGCAGCGACCGCCTCGACTTAAAGGAGACCGACCGTGATCAGGCTCTTCAACTCACTCACCCAGCGCAAAGAGGAGCTCGTGCCGCGCGACGAGGGCAAGGTCGGCATCTACGCGTGCGGCCCCACGGTCTACAACCTCGTCCACGTCGGCAACGCCCGGCCCTACGTCGTCTTCGCCGTGCTGCGCTCCTGGCTCGTCGCCCGCGGCTTCGCGGTCACGCTCGTCGAGAACGTCACCGACGTGAACGACAAGATCAACGCCAAGGCCGACGCCGAGGGGCGCTCGCCGATCGCCGTCGCCGCCGAGTACGCCCAGGCCTACGTCGACGACACCGACCGGCTCGGCGTGCCGCGGCCCGACGTCGAGCCGCTCGCCAGCGAGACGATCCCCGAGATCGTCGACCTCGTCTGCCAGCTCATCGCCGCCGGCCACGCCTACGAGGCGCAGGGCAGCGTCTACTTTCGGGTGCGCAGCTTCCCCGAGTACGGCAAGCTCTCCAAGCAGCGCATCGACGAGCTCGGCGAGGAGGCCCGGGTCGAAGCCGAGCCGGGCAAAGAGGACCCGCTCGACTTCGCCGTCTGGAAGGCCGCCAAGCCCGGTGAGCGCGACCACCTGTGGGAGAGCCCCTGGGGCCTCGGCCGGCCCGGCTGGCACATCGAGTGCTCGGCGATGGGCCTGCGCTATCTGGGCGCCGGCTTCGACATCCACGGCGGCGGGCGCGACCTCATCTTCCCGCACCACGAGAACGAGATCGCCCAGGCCGAGGCGGCCGGCATGCCCTTCGCCCGCATCTGGATGCACAACGGCATGATCCGCGCGAGCGGCGAGAAGATGGCCAAGTCGGTGGGCAACATCTTCCTGCTGCGCGAGGTGCTCGACCGCTACCCGGCGCCGGTCGTGCTCACCTACTTCCTGACGACGCACTACCGCAGCCCGCTCGAGTTCTCGCTCGAGAAGCTCGACGAGGCCGCGGCCGCCTACGGCCGCCTCGTCGAGGCGGTGCGCACGGCCGGCTTTCGCGCCGACAACCCGGGTCAGGGCGACACGCACGACCCGGCCGAGCTCGCCGCGGCGCTCACGCGCGCCCGCGAGGCCTTCGCCGAGCACATGGACGACGACCTGAACACGGCCGGCGCGCTCGGCGAGCTGTTCGGCCTGGGCCGCGAGCTGTTCCGCTACGTGAGCGCGGCCGATCACGCCCGTCACGCCGTCGAGCCGGCGGTGCTCGAAGACGTCGAGGACTTGCTCGTCGAATGCCTCGACGACCTCTGCATCACGCTGCCCGACGAGGCGCCGGCCGCGGTGCCCGTGGCCGCCACCGACGGCGAAGTCTGCGTGACCGAAGTCGTGCCGCTGCCGCCGGCCGCGCGCCTGGCCGCCGAGGAGCGCTGGGACGACATGGCCGAGCTCGTCGACGAGCGCCTGGCCTGCGCCGACGCGACCTACGCCTGCCTGCTGCGCGACCACGCGCGGGCGGCCAAGGACTGGTCTCAGGCCGACGAGCTGCGCGCGCGCATCGAGGCGGCCGGTTTCGAGGTGCGCGACACCCCGGCCGGCACGCAGGTGCTGCGCAAGAGCTAGGCCGATGAGCGACTTCGTCGTCATCGCTCAGGTGGGCTTGACTTCGTGGAGCGCCTAGTCGTGGACTGGCTGTACGGTCGTCAGGTCGTGCGCCTGGCCTGCGCGGGCGGCGCGAAGCGCCGCCCGCGCACCCTCGCCGGCACCGACGAGGGTCTCGCCTGGCTCGCGGCCCACGCCGGCGAGCCCGGCCTGCCCACCGAACGCCTCGCGCCCGTCGACCTGCAGCGCCTGACCGGCAGCCGCGAGCACCAGGGCCTCGCCTGCCAGGTCGGTGACTACCCCTACGCCGCGCCGGCCGACGCGCTCGCCGCCGACCTGCTGGTCGTGCTCGACGAGGTGAGCGACCCGCGCAACCTCGGCGCCGTGGCGCGCAGCGCGCTGGCGGCCGGCGCCGGCGCGCTCGCTCTGCCGCGTCACCGCGCGGCCGCGGTCACGCCGGCCGCCGTCAAGGCCGCGGCCGGCGCCACCGAGCACCTCGCCATCGCCCACATCGGCAACCTCGTCGCGTTCCTGGCCGACTGCAAGCAGGCCGGTCACTGGGTGTACGGCGCGGCCGGTGAGGCCGGCCGCGGTTTCGACGAGCTCGACCTCACCGGTCGCGTGACCCTGGTCTTCGGGGCCGAGGGGCGCGGTCTGCGACCGCTCGTGCGGCGCGCCTGCGACGACCTTGCCGCCATCCCAATGGCGGGCCCGGTCGGCAGCCTCAACGTGAGCGTCGCGGCGGCGCTGTTCCTGTACGAGGCGCGCCGCCAGCGCGCGGCCGCGGCCGCCGGCGGTCCCCGGCGTGAGCCTCGCGGCGGCGGGGCAGGCTAGCGTCATGGCCGGCTCTCACGACTCATATATCGTCGACGGCTACAACGTGCTGCACGCGCTGTACCCCGACCTGCGCCGCGAACAGCTCGACGACCTGCGCCGCTGGCTGGCCGACCAGCTCGCCGGCTTCGCCGCGCTGCAGGGCGCCCGGGTGACCCTCGTCTTCGACGCCCACTCGCAGCCGCGCGCGACCTGCGAGCCGCTGGCCGGCACGGGCGTCGAGGTCTGCTTCGCCGGCGGCTCGCAGACCGCCGACGAGGTGATCGCGCGGCGCATCGCCGGCGAGCCGGCCGACGCGGCCATCGTCGTGGTGTCGGCCGACTACGAAGTGCAGCGTACGGCCGCCCGTGCCGGAGTGCGGCGCATGACCCCCCGTGAGCTCGGCGCGGCCCTGTCCGGAGGCCAGAAAGACCTTGCAAACCACGAAAAGACCAGTAGAATACCGCAGAGACTTGAGGATAAACTTGACCTTGAGACTTGGCGAAAGCTGGAACGCCTGAGGCGCGAGGGCGGCAGTCAAGAGTAGTCAGGCTGAAGCTCGGGGGGTCATACGGCATGACGCAGCGGCGACAGGCCGACAGCAGCCGGACGGCAGGTCGTCTCTCTAACCCTCAGGTCCACTCCGAGAGTTCCGATCTCGCCCTCGTCAACTCGTACCGTCGCGGCGACCAGAAGGCCCTCAACGCGCTCATCCTGCGCTACCACCAGTTCGTGCGCCTCAAGGCGAGCTCGTACTTTCTGGCCGGCGGCGACTCCGAGGACCTGATCCAGGAAGGCATGGTCGGGCTCTACAAGGCGGTGCGCGACTACCGCGATGACCGCCAGGCGTCGTTCCGCAGCTTCGCCGAGCTGTGCATCACGCGGCAGATCATCACCGCGATCAAGACTGCCACGCGTCAGAAGCACGTGCCCTTGAACGGCTACCTGTCGTTCAGCCACACGCCCAGCGACGCCGGCGACGACGGCGAGTGCAGCCTGGCCGACGTCCTGCCCGGCTCGTCGGTGAACGACCCCGTGAACCAGGTGATCTCGGCCGAGGAGGTCGAGAGCCTGATGCACTGCCTCACGCGCCTGCTCTCGACCCTCGAGAGCCGCGTGCTGCGGCTCTACCTGCAGGGGTTGTCGTACGAGAAGATCGCCCGCCAGCTCGACTGCGATTGCAAGACCGTCGACAACGCGCTGCAGCGCATCAAGCGCAAGGTCGACCTGCATCTCGAGAGCCGCAAGGTCCTGCTCTAGGCCCGGCCCTTCGGTCGCGCCGGCAAGGGCGGTCGAGTCTCCCTCGCGCCACCGCAACGACGCCGTTCGGGTCGGGCGGGCGGTGCCGCCGGCGGCCGTGAGGCCACGGCTGCCTAGAAGGTCATCAGGCTGACGTCGTGGCCCTGCGACTGCACGAGCAGCTTGAAGTCGTGCGGGTTGTTGGCCACCTGGGCGGCGTCGTGCAGCGTGATGTGGCCTTGCTCGTAGAGCTTCAGCAGGGCCTGGTCGAAGGTCATCATGCCGTAGAACTCGCCTTCCTTGATGGCCGCGCCGATCATCGACGTCTGGTCGGGGTCGAGCACGAAGTCGCGGATGCGGCTCGTCATGACCATGACCTCGACGGCCGGCACGCGGCCCTGGCCGTCGGCGCGTGGCAGGAGGCGCTGCGAGATGATGCCGCGCAGCGTGCCGGCGAGCATGATGCGCACCTGCTTCTGCTGGTGCAGCGGGAAGAAGTCGATGATGCGGTTGATCGTCTCGGTCGCGTCGATCGTGTGCAGCGTGCTCATCACGAAGTGGCCCGTCTGGGCGGCGGTGAGCGCCGCCGACACGGTCTCGACGTCGCGCATCTCGCCGATCAGGATGTCGTCGGGGTCCTGTCGCAGCACGTACTTGAGGGCGCTGCCGTACGACTCGGTGTCGAGCCCGATCTCGCGCTGGTTGATGACCGCCTTGCGGTCCTTGTGGAGCACCTCGATCGGGTCTTCGATCGTGACGATGTGGCGGCGCAGCGTGTTGTTGATGTGGTCGATCATCGCCGCCAGGGTGGTGGTCTTGCCTGAGCCCGTCGTGCCGGTCACGAGGACCAGGCCGCGTGGCTCGAGCGCGAGGCGCTTGATGATGTCGGGCAGCTTCAGGCTCTCGAACGAGGGGATCTGCGTGGCCACCTGGCGCATCGCGACCGAGATGCTGCCGCGCTGGCGGTAGATGTTCACGCGGAACCGGCCGACGTTGACCGCCGAGTAGGCGAAGTCGATCTCGTTGTGCTCGCTGAACCGGCGGATCTGCTTGTCGGTCATGATCGAGGCCGCGGCGTCCTTGGTGTCCTCGGGCGACAGGACGGGCTCGTCGAGCAGGTGGAGCTCGCCGTCGACGCGCACCACCGGCGGGCTGCCGGCCTTGATGTGAAGGTCGGACGCGTTGCGCGAGACCATCTCGTTCAGCAGCTCGTCTACCGTCTTCACGTGCTCATCTCCGTCGTTGCCACGAGGTCGCGGGCGTGTCGGCCGTCGCTCGAGGTGCGCGGCGCCGACGTGGGTCCCTCTCCTTCATCGGCCGGAGCGCGCAGATGTTTACACCTGTGGTGACGGACGACGAGCCGGGGGGTGTGTGGCGGCCCGCGTGGCGGCCGGTCGGGGCGGGCGATGATGGGCGCGCGGCCGGGCGCCGGCCGGCCTGGGGCCTGCTAGGGCCGGCCGAACCCCGAGTTGCCGGCCACCGAGCCGTAGCTCACGTAGCAGCCGGTGTGCGGCGCGTTCACCATGCTGCCGCCGCCGACGTAGAGGCCGACGTGGTAGGCCGGGCTGCCGAAGAACACGAGGTCGCCCGGCTGCGGGTCGCCGGTCGAGCTGGCGCACATGGACTGCTGGGCGGCCGCGTTGTGCGGCAGGCTGACGCCGAAGGCGCCCCAGCAGTACATGGTGAAGCCGGAGCAGTCGAAACCCGACGGCGAGGCGCCGCCCCAGACATAGGGTGACTTGCCGACGAAGCTCTCGGCGAAGGCGACCACGCTGCTGTGGTCGGGGTTGACCGGGACCGACGTGAGGACCTGCCCGCCCGAGTGCGCGGCGCTCTCTTCGGCGGCGCGCGACTGGGCAGCTTCGATCGCGGCGATCTGCGCCTTGACGCCGCGCAGCATCGACTGGCGCACGGCGAGCGTGTGCTCGACGCGATCCTTCTCGGCGGTCCGCTGGGTGACGAGCGCCTGGGCGGCGACCTTCTCTGTGGCGAGTGCCGCCTGGGCCCCCTTGATCGTCTTGCGATAGGTGGCGATCGAGTCGATCATGGTCGACTCGTCGGAGCTCACGCGGTGCAGCATCGAGAGCTGGTCGACCATCGACGAGAAGCTCTTGGTGGCGACGATCACGTCGAGCATGTCGACCGGACGCTGCTTGTAGATCGCGACCACGCGCTGCTGCAGCGTGGCCTTGGCGAGCTGCAGGTCGTAGTGCGTGACCGCGAGGGTGTGCTCGTTCTGGGTGATGCGTGCCTGGATGGCGGCGAGCTTGCCGGTCGCGGCGTCGTAGCTTTCGACGACACGCTCCATGCGGGCGTCGAGCGTGGCGAGCTGGCCGATGATCTCGTGCGCGCGGGCGCGCTTCTGAGCGAGCGTCTCGGCGGCGGAGGTGGAGGGGAGGGCGAAGGGGAGAACGAGCAGTGCGGCGGTGAGGGCGACCAAGAAGATCCTGCGCTTGCGCTTCATGCATCGCCTCCTTGCGGGGCTCGGCATCACGGCGCGTACGCCCGGACGTGGGCACGCCGTCGTCGCCCGACGCGACTCCTCAAACGTTCGACCCCGCTGGCTCCTCTCGGGTCCGGGGTACCGTACCATCGGCCACCCGGCATTTCAAGGAAGGCCGGTGGCCCCGGAGACCTTGCAGGCCCTCTCCTCGGCCCGCCCGAAGGGCTCCAGGCGGCTCGGTCGGGCCGGTCCCGGCTCGCGGCCCTGAGCCGCATCTGGGACGGCTCTGAGGGTGCGAGGGCTTGGCGCGGGCCGGGTTTGTGTCGTACAGTGCGCCTTCGAGGGGGGGTGATGCGGTGGACAGTGTCGCAGACGTAGCACGAACGGCGGGCGACCGCCGGCATGACTGGGCGCGCCCAGCGCCGTCTGCCGCCCCGTGAGCACCGTCGTCCTCATCGACCCCGGTCTCGACGACCGTCTGCCCGCCGCGCTGCCGGGCGTCAGCCTGGTGCGGGACCGGCGGGCCGCCGAGCACCCGGCCTACGCCGGCGACGAGCGCCGTCACCTGCAGGCGCCGCGCCTGCGCTCCAACGGCGCCGAGCTCGCCCTGGTCCACACCTGTGGCGACTGCGGCCGCCTGTCGATCGTGCCTTACCGGCTCGGCGCGGGGCTCGCCGTCGCGCCGCCCTGCCCGTGCTCGCTGCCCGCGGCCGCGCCGGTCGCCGACAGGGGCCGGCGTCTCGTGATCGGTGCCGCCCTCGTGCTGCTCTGGCTGTTCAACCTCGAGGACGTGCTGCTCACCCGGCGCGCGCTGTCGCTCGGGGCGGTCGAGGCCAACGCCATCATGGGGTTCTTCCTGCGCCTGGGGTTCGTGCCGGCGGCGCTCATCAAGATGAGCGTGGTCACGGCCGGTGCGCTCTTCCTGTGGTCGCAGCGCCGCCGCCGCCTCGTCCTGCTCGCCAGCGTCGGCCTCGCGGCCGTGTACGCGGCGCTCGTCGTCTACCAGTTGATCGTGCTCGCCGCCGCCTAGCCTGGGCGGGCGACTTCGTCGTCGCCCGGCCACGGTGAGCGCCTGGTGCCGGCGAGCGACTTCGTCGCCGCTCAGGCGTGCGTGACGGGGGTGGCGCCTACCGCTGCGACTCTGAGGTCCGCGCCACCTGCTGCGGCCGCGGCCGCGGGAGCTTCTGCAGGTATTGCATGAAAGCCTGGTTGGCCTTGTTCTTGCGCCACGTGCGCACGATCCACCAGCCCCAGGTCTGGAAGAGCAGCTTGGTGAAACGGAAGGTGAAGAAGTACTTCGCCCACTGGCGTTTCGAGTAGAACTTCATGTAGCCGCGCAGCGCCTCGAGCTGCAGCTCGTAGGCCGTCATGTTGGCCGGCTCGAAGACGACGTGCTGGGCGTCGTAGAGGTACCACTGCTTCTCGAAGATGCGACCGGCGGCGTCGAGCTCGTCGTAGAGCGGCGTACCGGGCAGCGGCGTGAGGGCCGCGAGCTGGATCGTGTCGATGTGGTTCTTCATGGCGAACTTGACCGTCTCACGCACCGACTGCTTGGTGTCGGTGTCGGCGCCCAGCACGAACATGCCGTGCGACTCGATGCCGTGCTCGTGGAGGATGCGGATGGCCTGCACAATGTCGTCGACGCTCTGGTGCTTGTCGAAGGCGTCGAGGGTCTCCTGGCTGACCGACTCGAGGCCGAGGTAGGCGCGAAAGCAGCCCGTGCGGTGCATGAGGTCGAGCAGCTCGGGATCGCGCACGACATCGGTACGCATCTGGGCCGACCAGGGCACGACGATGTCTTCGTCGAGCATGCGCTGGCAGAGCTCCTTGAGGCGCTTCTTGTCGGCGGCCAGGTTGTCGTCGTAGAAGAAGATCTTGCGCGGCTGGCGCTGCTTGAGCTCGGCGATGATGTTGTCGGTGCTGCGGAACCGGTATTTGCGGCCGAACATGGCCGTGACCGAGCAGAAGTTGCAGTGGAACGGGCAGCCCCAGCTCGTCATCATCGGCGTGGTCTTCATGTTCTCGTAGCCGTGGATCAGGTCGAGCGCCGGGAACGGGAGGTCGTCGAGCACGGTGCACTGGCCGCGGGCCTCGTTGTGCACGGCTTCGCCGTCGCGCGTGAACGACAGACCTTTGATGTGGTCGAACGTGCCGCCCGACTCGAGCGCCGCGATCAGCTCGAGCATGAGCTGCTCGCCGCCCTCGCCGCGAGCCACGAAGTCGGCGTGGCCGAGCGCCTCGTCGGCCAGGAAGGTGACGTGCGAGCCGCCCATGATGACGGGGATGCCGTGCTCGCGGCAGCTGTCGGCGAAGCGGTAGCCTTCGGTGACGGTCGAGGTCGTCGTCGAGATGCCGACGAGGTCGGACGACAGGACGTCGTTCCAGTCGATGGGCGCGATGTTCGAGTTGTAGATGCGCACGTCGTGGCCGTTTGCCCTGAGCGTAGCGCCCATGATCGGCAGGCCGAGCCGCGGGAGCTGGATCATGCTGAAGACGTTCATGTCCGGCGGTTCGGGTTCGATCATGCGGATCTTCATGCTCACCTCAACTGCCCTGGGCGGGTCGTCTGGCGACGCGGCGGCGGGCGACGGGGGGGACGGGTTCGGCACCTGAACTAATGAACGGTACCGCACGACGCCGCTCGAAGTCAAAGCGACCGGCACTCACAGGGTGCGCCGGGCGGCCGTGGTCCAGCAGGCCGTCGGGCGCTGCCTGGCCGGCGATCCACCGGCGGATGCGGTCGATAAGCCCGTCGCCGTCGGCGCTCGCCTGGTCGTGTGTCGAGATCGTCTGCTCCTCTGTCGGCCTGTACCCTCGGGCAGCCTTCCCGGGTGGAGATCGAGCGAAACGACACACCAAACCCCGCGGGAGGTGACGGGTCGCGAGGTCTGCGGGATCGCTGCGTCTGCGGGATCGCGACCCCCCGCTCGCGCGCGCTAGTGGGCCAGATTGACGAGCAGGTAGGCGCCGGCCGCCACCGCCCCGGCCGCCGGGATGGTCAGGATCCAGGCCCAGACGATGTTGCCGGCCACGCCCCATTTGACGGCGGAGAGGCCGCCGGTGGCGCCCGAGCCCATGATCGAGGCGGTGATCGTCTGCGTCGTGGAGATCGGGTAGCCGAGCGTGCTGGCCGTCCAGATCACGGCCGCCGAGCTCGCCTCGGCGGCGAAGCCGTGGATCGGGTCGAGGTGGATCACCTTGGTGCCGAGGGTACGGATGATGCGCCAGCCGCCGCTGTAGGTCCCGAGGGCGATCGAGAGGGCCGACAGCAGGATCACCCAGATCGGGATGTCGGCCGTCTTCGGCAGATGGCCCGAGGTGATGAGCGCGAGGGTGATCACGCCCATCGTCTTCTGCGCGTCGTTCATGCCATGAGCGAGGGCGACGGCGCCGGCCGAGACCGGCTGCAGGATACGGAAGGTGCGGTTCACCGGTCGTGGCGACCAGCGGAACACGAGCAGCAGCAGCAGGTTCATGAGCACGAACGCGGCGAGCAGGCCGAGCAGCGGCGACGACACCATGGGCAGCACGACCTTGTGCCAGATGCCGGTCCACTCGACGCCGCTCACGCCGACGGCGACCAGGGTCGCGCCGACGAGACCGCCGATCAGCGCGTGTGATGAGCTCGAGGGGATGCCGAAGCGCCAGGTGACGAGGTTCCAGACGATGGCGCCAATGAGCGCCGCGAGCACGACCCTCTGTGAGTCGGCCGGCAACGCCACGATGCCCTTGCCCACCGTCTTGGCGACGTTCTGGCTGATGAAGGCGCCCGCGAGGTTGAGCGCGGCGGCCATGGCCAGGGCGACGCGCGGCGACAGGGCGCGCGTCGAGATCGACGTAGCGATCGCGTTGGCCGAGTCGTGGAAGCCGTTCGTGAAGTCGAAGCCGAGGGCGACGAAGATGACGACGATGAGCAGCATCAGGCGGCCGTGACGGTGAGGAAGACGGCGGGCATCAGGTGTTCTTGAGGACGATCGTCTCGATGATGTTGGCGACGTCCTCGCACTGGTCGATGGCCGCCTCGAGGGTCGTGTAGATGTCCTTCCACTTGATGATGTCGGTGCACTTCATGTCGCCGTCGAACAGCTCCGCGACGGCGTCGCGGTGCAGCCGGTCGCCGTCGTTCTCGAGGCGGTTGAGCTCGATCCAGTACTGTTCGAGGCCCTTGCGCTTCTCGAGGCCGTCGATCGCCGTGCGCACCAGCGACGTCTGCTTGCCCAGTACCGCGGCCTGCTCGACCAGGTGGGCCGTGGGCTGCGGGATGCGGTAGAGCAGCAGCAGATCGACCGCGGCTTCGATGCTGTCGAGGATCTCGTCGAGGGTCGATGAGAGGTTGTAGATGTCCTCGCGATCGAGTGGCGTGACGAAGCTCTTGTTCAGGCGGTTGACGATGTCGTGCACGATCTTGTCGCCGACATGCTCGAGCTCGGTCATCTCGCGGGCGGCGCTCTTCAGCGTGGCGTAGTCGGCAAGGAGGGAGACCAGTAGCTGGGCGGCCTGGTCGAGCGTCGCAGCGAAGTCGGAGAACAGGCGGAAGTACTCCCGTTCCTGCGGCACGAGGCTGAACTTCACGGATGCCCCCCTGGTCGTCGTCTCGCGCGGGCGCGACGCACCGCCCATGCGCCGCAGGTATGGTAACGGGAACTGGGCGCGGCGCAAGGGGTGGATCGGCGGCGCGTGGACGCCCGGTTGCAGAGCGAGTCGGGCTTCTGTAGCCTGAGCCGGCGTCCGTGCGCGACGATGGGGTCGGACGTGTCCTGCAACCTGAGCTTCTTGCCGGCCTGCGCGTTCGAGCGCCCGGAGCGAGAAGACCTTGCTGACGGCAGCAGTGCGTGAAGGAGGACCTGGTGAGCGACGAACTCTACGCAAAGATGGCCCAGGCGGTGATCGACGGCGAAGACGACAGCGCCGCCGCCTTGGCCCAGCAGGGCCTCGACGCCGGCCTCAGTGCGGCCGACATCCTGGACAAGGGCTTCGTCAAGGGCATCGAGACCGTCGGCGAGCTGTTCGGCAAGGGCGAGTTCTTCCTGCCCGAGCTGGTCCAGGGGGCCGAGGCCATGAAGGCCGCGGTGAAGGTCCTGCAGCCCGCCCTGGATGCCTCCAAGGAGGGCCGCAAGGCGACCGGCATCGCGGTCGCCGGCACGGTGGCCGGCGACATCCACGAGATCGGCAAGACGATCGTCTGCTCCATGCTCAGCGCGGCCGGCTTTGAGGTCACCGACGTGGGCTGCGACGTGGCCCCCGAGACCTTCGTCGCCACCTGCCAGTCCGTCAAGCCCGACCTGCTGCTGCTCAGTGCCCTGCTGACCACCACCATGCCCAACCAGCAAAAGACGATCGAGGCCCTGAAGGCCGCCGGTCTGCGCGAGTCGATCAAGGTGATGATCGGCGGCGCCCCGACGACGCGCGCCTGGGCCGATGAGATCGGCGCCGACGGCTACGCCGAGGACGCCATCGAGGCCGTGAGTGCCGCCAAGGGCCTGCTCGGCGTGGCCTGAGCCGACAGCCGGCTCACCCGCTTTTCGTCGCCCACAGCGACGGACCCGGTGAGGGCGGGGGCGGGCGGCGCGCACGTGCGCGCCGCCCGCCCCCGCCCTCACGTTGGGCACGGGTATACTAGGCCGGCAGTGGCCCCCGACAACGACACCCACGCCTACCTCGACCGGGTCGAGGAGATCTTCGCCGCGTCGACCGACTACACGATCGGGCTCGAGGAGGAGTATCAGATCCTCGACCCCGGCACCCTCGGTCTTACCGCCGGCTTCGAGCTGCTGCGCGACAGCGCCCCTCCCGGCCTGCGCGAGCGCATCCTCGGCGAGCTGATCTCGAGCGAGATCGAGATCGCGACGCCGCGCTGCGAGTCGTTCGCCGAAGCGGCGCGCGACATCGTCGCGCGCCGCCTCGCCCTGTTCGGCCACGCGCGCGGGCAGGGCTTCATGCTCGGCGCGACCGGCACGCACGCCTTCTCGCCCTGGCAGGACCAGCGCATCATCGACACGCCGCACTACCGCGCGGTCGAGGACAAGCTCAAGTACGTGGCCTGGCGCAACAACACGTGGAGCCAGCACATCCACGTCGGTGTGCGCGGCATCGAGCGCGCCGTGCGTGTCTGCGACGCGATGCGGGCCTACCTGCCCCATCTGCTCGCCCTGTCGGCCAACTCGCCGTGTGTCGAGGGCGTGTGGAGCCACCTGCACTCGGCCCGCACGCAGACCTTCGTGCGCATGTTCCCGCGCTGTGGCGTGCCCGACATCTTCGGCTCGTGGGCCACGCAGCGGCGCTACTTCGAGCTGCTGTTTGCCACCGACTGTATCCAGGAGTTCACGCAAGTGTGGTGGAGCGTGCGTGCGCACCACTCCTACGGTACGGTCGAGGTGCGCATCTGCGACGTGCAGACCGAGGTCTGGCAGACGCTCGCCGTGCATGCGCTCGCCCTGGGCCTCGTGGCCACGCTGGCCACGATGCTCGATGAGGGTCGGCCGCTGCCGGTGCTCGAGACGCGCTGGATCGAAGAGAACCTCTGGCGTGCCATCCGGCACGGTCTCGACGGCCGCCTCGTCGACTGGGACCGGGGCGTCGAGGTGGCGGCTCCCGAGGCGCTGCGCGGCCTGATCGAATGGGTGCGGCCGGCCGGCGATGCGCTCGGCCTCGCGCCGTACCTCGACGACGCCGAGCGGCTGCTGTCCACAGGAAACGGCGCCCAGCGACAGGTCCGCGAGCTCGCCGCCGGGCGCACAGTCCATGAGGTGCACGCCGACGCGGTCGCGCGCGCCGGCGCGATCCTCGACGGCAACGAGCGGAGGTGACGACGTGACCGACGACGCAAGCGACACTCGCGAGGAGCGGCCGCTGACCGACCAGGAGCGCGCCGACCTGTACCGCGAGCAGCTCAAGCAGTTGCACGTGGTCGACCTCGTGCGCGACATGATGGTGACCCTCGTCACCGTGGGCTACGAGAAGCTCGGGCTCACCGAGCAGACCCGGGAGCTGCGCGATCTGCGCGATGCGCGCGTGGCCATCGAATCGCTGCGCCGCCTGATCGAGGTGGTCGAGGCCGAGGGCGATCCCGAGGCGTCGAGCCTGCGCTCGACGCTCGCCCAGATGCAGCTGAACTTCGCGCGGGCGAGCGCCGAGCCGGGCCCGTCCGCGCCGCGCGAGCCCACCCCAGAGGCGCGCCCCGAGGCCGCCGCACGGTCGCCCGAGCAGAAACCCGCGACCGCGCCGTCGGCGAGTGACGCCGGATCGGCCGGCGAGGAACCTTCCGAGACCGGTACTCAGGCTCAAGGCGAGCATGAGACTCAGGCTCGAAATACTCCCCCGAGGGCGAGATCGAGGTCGGCATCGGAGAAGGCTTCGACGAGCAGGAGCCGCGGGCGCGCCGGGGGCGCCGCCAGCAAGGGCGGCGGTGCCAAGGGCGCTGGGAGCAAGGGCGCCGGTGCCAAGGGCGCCGGGAGCAAGGGCGGCGCGACGCCGCGCCGGCGCAAAGAGAAGTAGCCGCGCGACGGAGTGCGTCTGCCCGAGCGCCGACGAGGCCGGCCGGCGGCCTAGCGGCGCGGCGCCTCGGGCGCGCGGCTGAGGGCGCTGTACAGCTCGGGACGGCGGTCGCTCAGACAGGCGTGTGTGTCGGCGCGGCCGGCGCGCGCCTCGTCGACCAGGCGCGGCCGCAGCTCGGCGGTCAGCATCTCGGCGCGCTCGCCGGCGTCGGCGAGCAGCTCGCCGGCCGGGTCGACGATCCGGCTGTGGCCGGCGAACTGGATCGGTCCGCTCTGGCCGGCGTGGCCGGCGGCCACGAGGTAGCAGCCGTTCTCGAGCGCCCGCGAGATGGTGGCGATCTGCCAGATGCGCAGGCGCGGGCGGCCGAAGGCCGCGGTCACGATCAACAGCCGGGCGCCCGCGAGGGCGAGGGCGCGGGCGACCTCGGGGAACGCGACCTCGTAGCAGACGAGCACGCCGCACGGCCAGCCGGCGATCTCGCCCGTCCAGAACCGCGCGCCCGGAGTGAAGAGCTCTTTCTCGGCGCGGAAGAGGTGCGTCTTGGCGTAGCGGCCGGGCTCCTGCCCGGGGCGCAGGATGGCGACCGCGTTGTAGAGCACGCCGTCGCGCAGGTCGGGCAGGCCGACGACACAGGAGACCTCGAGCGTGTCGACCGCCGCCTGCAGGCGGGCCAGCGCGGCCCGCGCCTTGCCGGCGCGACCCACCATGGCCTGGTCGAGGTAGTAGCCGCCCAGGAAGAGCTCGGGAAACACGACGAGGTCGACGCCGGCGTCCTTGGCGTCCTGCAGCCGCGTGAGTCCGGCGCGCAGCGACTCGGTCAGGTCGGGCGGCGCGTTCATGCTCTGTACGACGCCGACGCGCACGCTCTACCCCTCGGCCGATCGCCAGAAGAGAGGCTCGTCGAGGGTCCCGCCGGGGTCGACCGTGATGAACTCACCGTCGTGCGGGCCGTCGTGGACGAGCTTCTCGAGCAGGCGCAGCGAGCCGGGCAGCACCTCGAGCGGCAGATCGTAGAACTCGCAGACCGTGCGCAGGTAGTCGCGATACTCGTCGGGGTCGTAGGTGCCCGTGTCGACGAGCGCGACGCGCCGGTAGTTGCCCAGGATGAGGTGGGCGATCTCGCGGGCCTTCTGCTCGCCGTACCTGGGGATCATCTCGAGGTACTCGTGATAGGGGTCCTGGATGTACTCGATCCAGCCGCGCGTGTAGTAGTAGGTGCCGGGGCAGCCGTTGAACTGGCGCAGGTACTCGTCGCGCGAGCCGAGCAGGATGGCGATGCAGTCGTCGACCGCCGGCAGCACCAGGCGGTGGGGTCCGGCTTCGAGGCCGGCCGTGCCGTTGGAGCAGCGCCCGTAGGCGAGCAGGATGGTGCGCGCCCCCGGGGTCGCCGCGATGCGTTCGTTGAGCAGGTCGCGGAGACGATCGGGGTGGTCGTGCAGGCGGCCCTCGAGGTACTCGACCTCGAGGTCGCCGGCCACGCGCGTGACCTCGTCGCGCAGCGTCTCGCAGGCGATGATCTTGGGCGGCTGCCCGTCGTTTCCCGGCAGATCGATCACGTCGCTTCCCATGGTACCGCGCGGAAGCGGGTCGCGGCGACCGTCAGCTGGCCGCCGCCCGCTGCCGCTTCATGGCGTACATGCTGCGGTCGGCCGCGAGCAGGAGCTCCTCGGGGTCGGTCCAGCCCGAAGTCTGCAGGCCCATGCTGGCGCGCAGGGGCAGGCCGTCGCCCTGCGCGTTGTTGTGTCGCTCGATGGCCGCGTCGATCTTGGCGAGCACCTGATGGGCGCCGTTTGCGTCGGTCTCGGGCATGAGCACCACGAACTCGTCGCCGCCGTACCGCGCCACCGTGTCGGTCTCGCGACAGCTCTCGGCGAGGAGCGTCGCCAGGTCGCGCAGCATGCGGTCGCCCGCCATGTGCCCGCGTTCGTCGTTCACGTGCTTCAGGTGGTCGACGTCGACGAACAGAAGGCTGACGAGGCCGCCGTTCCGGTGCAGGGAGCGCATGGCCTGGTCGAGCGCCAGCTCGAGGTAGCTGCGGTTGTAGATCCCCGTGAGGCCGTCGGTGCGAGCCATGATGTCCTTCTCGCGCATGAGCCGCTGGTTTTCGAGGGCGACCGCCGCCTGGCTGGCGAACGTGGCGAGGATCGTCTTGGCGTCGTCGGAGAACCGGTGAGGACGGTCGAAGTACACCGACAGCGATCCGTAGACGGCTTCGTGCGACTGCAGGGGCGCGGTGATGAACGAGCGAAAGCCGCCTACCGCGCAGACCGGGACGTTCACGAGCGGCTGGCCCTCGATGTCGTCGACGGCCACCGGCTCGCCCTCACGGATCGCGAGGCCCTCCGGGGACTCGTGGAGTGACAGCACGCAGCGTCGTCGGAACTCGTCGCTCAGGTTGTGGACGTCTTCGACGACGAGCAGGTCGCCGCGCAGGACGAGCAGCGCCGCCTTGTCGGCGTTCATGAGGTGGGCCGCCTCGGCGACGACCGTCGCCGAGGCGGAGTGCGCGCCCAGGCTGCGGTTGACCTTCTCGACCGCCTTGAGCAAGCGACGCTCGCGTTCGACGCGCTCAAGCTGCTCGGCGAACAGCAGCGCGTGCTCGATCGCCGAGGCAAGCTGCGCGCCGGCGGCGCTCGCGAAGTAGACGTCGTCGGCCGAGTAGGAGCGTGCGGCTCGCGTGGCGACGGCCATCACGCCGAGCAGCCTGCCCTGCGCCTTGAGTGGCGTGGCCAGGATCGTGCGCAGACCCTCGGCCGAGGCGAACGGGAGCGTGCCGTTGGCGCCCACGTCCTCGACGACGGTCGTCTGCTGCTCGCGCGCCACGATGCCGACGATGCCCTCCTGCGCGTTCAGCCGCGCGATCGTCTGAGCGTAGTCGTCGGATACGCCGCGGTGGACCGTGAGTCGCACCGCCTCGTCGCCCGCCGGGGCGATCCAGCCCGCGTCGACCTGGAGGATCTCGATGGCCTTGTCGAGCCCGGTGTTGAGCACCGTGGAGAGGTCGAGCGACGAGTTCACGGCCGCCACGATCGCGTTCAGGGCGACGAGCTCCTGGTTGCGCCGCTCGACCTCGTTGGCGAGCTCGCTCGGCGGTCGCGTGTGGTCGGACAGGCGGCAGCCCGAGCAGGTGCGCAGCGCGACCTCGCGCGTGGGGCCCAGGACGAACGGGTCGCGCTTGCGGCAGTACCAGACATCGATCGTGTCGCCGTCGAGGTCGGCTTCGTAGGAGTCGAGGAACTTGCAGTCCATCATCGCGCCGCGCGCGGCGACGGCGCGCCGGCGCCGCTCCGCGCCGTCGTCAGGCTCTCGCTATGGTCGTGACCCATCTTTGTCGGTCCTGCCCGCTCGCCCCACCAACCGCCGACTATCCATGTCGGAGTAGTTGTCGGTCGGTTCTGCCCAGGACTGAAACGACCAGGCGCGGCACGTAAGTCACGCACGCCTGCGCGGGAGCCACGCGCAGTCGATCGCCGGCGTGCCTCACCGGGGTCCCCCCTTTGGTAGCATAGGGCCTTGCCGCCGGTCGCACGGCGCTTTTCGTCTGCAGCTCTCGTGTGAGCGCGGACGGACGGCAGCCACGGGCAGGCGGCGCCGTCATCGTACGAAGGAGCGATCGTGAAGGTTCAAAGCGTGCTGGTCGCCGGGGCCGGGCAGATGGGCGCCGGCATCGTCCAGGTCGCGGCGCAGGCCGGCCTGCGGGCGACCATGATCGACGTGGCCGACGAGTTCATCGCCAAGGGCATGGCCGGGATCGAGCAGCGCCTGGGGCGCGCGGTCGAGAAGGGTCGTCTCGACGCCGCCGAGCGCGACGCCGCGCTGGCCCGCATCACCACCGGCCTCGACGTGACGGCCGGCGCCGACGCCGACCTGTTCATCGAGGCCGCGCCCGAGACGGTCGACATCAAGCGTCCGTTACTCGAGCGGGCCGCCGCGGCCCTGCGGCCCGACGCGCTGATCGCCACGAACACGTCGAGCCTGTCGGTGAGCACGCTGGCCGCCTTCGTCGCCGGCCCCGAGCGCTTCTGCGGCATCCACTTCTTCAACCCCGTGCCGGCCATGGCGCTCGTCGAGGTCGTGCGCGGCACCGCCACCGCCGACGACACGGTCGCCGCGGCGCGCGCCTTCTGCGAGACGCTCGGCAAGACACCGATCACCGTGGTCGACTCGCCCGGGTTCGTCGTCAACCGCATCCTCTTCCCGATGATCAACGAGGCGGCTTACGCCTTCGCCCAGGGCGTCGCGAGCGCCGCCGACATCGACACCGGGCTCAAACTCGGCGCCAACTTCCCGATGGGCCCGCTCGCCCTGGCCGACCTCGTCGGGCTCGACACCACCAAGGCGATCCTCGAGACGCTCGAGCGCGACCTCGGCGACGACAAGTACCGCCCCTGCCCGCTGCTCGGCGAGCTCGTCGCCGCCGGCAAGCTGGGCCGCAAGAGCGGCGAGGGCTTCTTCACATACTGAGGGCGGCGAGTCGATCGAACGAACCGCCGCCGCGGGCGACGGCGGCGCGGCCGGCCAAGCCGGCGCGGGAGGGCCGATGAGCGAGCGTGACGGTCGCGTGCAGGTCTACACGGGCGACGGCAAGGGCAAGACGACCGCCGCGTTCGGCCTGGCCATGCGCGCCGCCGGCCACGGCCTGGCCGTGCTCGTCCTGCAGTTCATGAAGGCCGACCCGACGTGGGGCGAGATCGTGTCTGCCCGCCGCCTCGGGATCGAGATCGAGCAGGTCGGGCTCGATCATTGGGTCGTCAAGGGCAAGGTCCCCGACGAGGACCGGCGCGCCGCCGCCGCCGGTTTCACTCGCGCCTGCGAGCTCGTCCGCGGCGGCGCCTACGACGTGGTGGTGCTCGACGAGCTCTGCACCGCCCTGTTCTTCGAGCTCGTGCCGCTCGCCGGCGTGCTCGCCCTGCTCGCCGACCGACCCGCCGGCACCGAGCTGGTCATGACCGGCCGCCGCGCGCCCGACGAGCTCGTCGCGGCGGCCGACCTGGTCACCGAGATGCGCCCCGTCAAGCACTACTTCGACGCCGGCGTGGGCGCGCGCGAGGGCATCGAGTTCTAGCCGCGCGACGCCGCGGGCGACCGGCGGACCAGGCGCGCACCGTAGTCACGCTCGCCTGAGTGGCGGCGACCCGGTCGAGCGCCGGTGTGGCGTAGGATACGACCGTGACGCACACGCTGATCTATCCGCACACCTCCCGCCACAACGCCGCCGGTCACCTCGAGATCGGCGGCTGCGACGTGGTCGAGCTCGCCGCGCGCTTCGGCACGCCGCTGTTCATCTACGACGAGCAGACGCTGCGCGACCAGTGCCGCGCCTACGTCGACGCCTTTCGCTCGCGCCTCGCCGACACCGAGATCGTGTACGCGAGCAAGGCGTTCTGCTGTCGCGCCATGTGCGAGCTCGTCGCCGAAGAGGGCCTGTCGCTCGACGTCGCCTCGGGGGGCGAGCTCTTCACGGCGCGCCTCGCCGGCGTGCCGCCCGAGCGGATCTACTTCCACGGCAACAACAAGTCGCCGGCCGAGATCGACGCCGGGCTCGACGCCGGCATCGGCTTCTTCGTCGTCGACTCGCTGCACGAGATCGAGCTGCTGGCCGCGGCGGCGCGGCGGCGTGGCGTACGCCAGCGAGTCCTGGTGCGACTCACGCCCGGCGTCCGACCGACGACGCACAGCTACGTGCAGACCGGCCAGGCCGACAGCAAGTTCGGCTTCGGTCTGTCCGAGGGGCTTGCCGGCGAGGCGGTGCGCCGCCTGCTCGCCGCTGCCGCCGACCTCGAGCTCGTCGGCGTGCACGCCCACATCGGCTCGCAGATCTTCGACCTGTCGTCGCACCGCCGCGAGGTCGAGGTGCTGTTCGCCGCCGTCGCCGACTGGCGTCGCGAGCACGGCTTCGAGTGTCGCCTGGTCAACTTCGGCGGCGGCCTCGGCATCCGTTACACCGAGCAGGACCGGCCCTCGTCGATCGCCGAGTTCGCCGAGGCCGTGGTGGGCGCCGCCCGGGCGTCGTCTGAACGCTATGGCCTGCCCCTGCCACGCCTGCTGGTCGAGCCCGGCCGGTCGATCGCCGGCAAGGCGGCGGTCACGGCGTACACGATCGGCACGATCAAGGAGATCCCCGGCGTGCGCACGTACGTCGCGATCGACGGTGGCATGAGCGACAACCTGCGGCCGATGCTCTACGACTCGAAGTACGAGGCCATGCTGGCCGGCAAGGCCGAGACGCCGGCGAGCGTGGTCGTGACCGTGGCCGGCAAGCATTGCGAGATGAGCGACGTGCTCGTACGCGACGTGGCGATCGCGCCGCCCGAGGTCGGCGACGTGCTGGTCACGCCTGGCACCGGCGCCTACGGCTACGTCATGGCGAACAACTACAACATGGTGCCGCGACCGGCCGTGGTCATGGCGGGCGGCGGCAAGGCGCGGGTGATCGTCGAGCGCGAGACCTGGCAGGACGTGGCGCGCCTGCAGCGGCCACTGCGCGAGACGGGCCGCGCGTGAGACGCTGCGATAGACTCCGACTCGCGCCGGCCGGCGGGGCTGAGCCGGCGCGTCGAGACACCCCGACACGAAAGGACCGCCGGTGAGCGAGGTCGGCATCGGGCTTGTTGGATACGGGACGGTGGGGTCGGGTGTGGGCCGGCTGCTCGTCGAGAGCGCCGACGAGATCCGCCTGGCCACGGGTCGCGAGGTGCGCCTGCGCGCCGTCTGCGATCTCTCGGCCGAGCGGCGCGCGCTCGTGCCGGCCGGCGTGCGCGCGACGACCGACGTCGACGATCTGATCGCCGACCCCGCGATCGACGTCGTCATCGAGCTGATCGGCGGCATCGAGCCGGCGCGCACGATCCAGCTCGCCGCGCTCGCCGCCGGCAAGTCGGTCGTGACCGCCAACAAGCAGCTCCTGTCGCAGCACGGTGCGGAGCTCCTGCAGGCGGCCGAGGACGGCGGCACGTTCCTGCGGTTCGAGGCGAGCTCGGTCGGCGCCGTGCCCGTCATCAAGGTGCTGCGCGAGTCGCTTGCGGCGGCGCGCGTCACCGGCGTCATGGGCATCGTCAACGGCACGACCAACTACATCCTCTCAGCCATGGCGCAGACCGGGGCCGAGTACGGGCCGACGCTTGCCAGGGCCCAGGAGCTCGGCTACGCCGAGGCCGATCCCAGCGACGACGTGACCGGCAAGGACGCTGCCGCCAAGATGGCGATCCTCGCCTCGATCGCCTTCCATAGCCGGGTCGTCCTTGGCGACGTCGAGCACGAGGGCATCGAGGGCGTCACCGACGTCGATGTCGGCCACGGCCGCCGCCTGGGTCTCGTGCCCAAGCTGCTCGGCGTGGCGCGCCTGATCGACGATCGCGTGAATGTGCGCGTCTACCCCAGTTTCGTGCCGCTCGAGCACCCGCTCGCCGGCGTGTCGGGCGCCTATAACGCCGTGTTCCTCGAAGCCGACAGCTTCGGCAGCATCATGCTGCTCGGTCCCGGCGCCGGCGGCACGCCCACCGCCTCGGCCGTGATCGGCGACGTCATCTCGATCGTCAACACGGCACGCGGCGGCTACGTGCGCAACTGCACCTGCTTCAAGCAGCTCGACCCGTTTCCCAGCGCCGACGTGGCCTCGCGCTTCTACCTGCGCATGCGAGTGGCCGACCAGCCCGGCGTGCTGGCCACGATCGCCGGCGTGTTCGGCGACGAGGGCGTCAGCATCGACTCGATGCAGCAGACCGGAGGCGACGACGGCGCCCAGCTCGTGCTCGTCATGCACCCGGTGCGCGAGGCGGCCTTCTTCGCCGCCCTCGCGCGCATCGCCGCGCTGCCCGCCGTTCACGGCCAGCCGAGCGTGATCAGGATCGAGGGTCGCGATGGCGGCTAGCCCCGCGGGACCGGCCGGCCGTGGCGCCGGCGTGATCGCCCGCTACCGGCGCTACCTGCCCGTGACCGACGCGACCCCGATCGTCACTCTCGGCGAGGGCGACACGCCGCTCGTGCCGGCGCCGCGCCTGGGCGAGGCGCTCGGTGTGGAGCTCCACCTGAAGCTCGAGGGCCTGAACCCGACCTGCTCGTTCAAGGACCGCGGCATGACGATGGCGGTCAGCAAGGTGATCGAGGACGGCTTCCGCGCGGTCGTCTGCGCCTCTACCGGCAACACGAGCGCCTCGGCGGCGGCCTACGCGGCCAAGGCCGGCATCAGGGCGATCGTCGTGATCCCCGAGGGCAAGATCGCCATGGGCAAGCTCGCCCAGGCGGTGGCGTACGGCGCCCATGTGGTGTCGATCCCGGGCAACTTCGACGTCGCCCTCGACGTCGTGCGCGAGGCGGCCGCACGGCTGCCGGTCGCCCTCGTGAACTCGGTCAACCCCTACCGTATCGAGGGGCAGAAGACCGGCGCCTTCGAGGTCTGCGACGCGCTCGGCGGGCCGCCCGCGTATCACTGCATACCGGTCGGCAACGCCGGCAACATCACGAGCTACTGGAAGGGCTACCGCGAGTATCGCGACGCGGGCGTGACGGACCGTCTGCCGGTCATGTGCGGCTTTCAGGCGGCGGGCGCGGCACCGCTCGTGCTCGGCCACCGCATCGATGCTCCCGAGACGATCGCCACGGCGATCCGCATCGGCAATCCGGCGCGTGGCGACGAGGCTCTCGCGGCGGCGCGCGACTCGGGCGGCTTCATCGATATGGTGACCGACGACGAGATCGTGGCGGCCTACCGGCTCGTGGCGGCGACCGAGGGCGTGTTCTGCGAACCGGCGAGCGCGGCATCGATCGCGGGTCTGCGCAAGGCGCGCGAGGACGGCCGCATCGCGGCCGGGGCGCTGGTGACGTGCGTGCTCACCGGTCACGGCCTCAAGGACCCCGACACCGCCGTGCGCACGGCGGCCGAGCCCGTGTTCACGTCGGAGCCTCTGGCCGAGATCGAGCGCGCCCTCGCCGTGCCGGCGAGGGCGTGACCTGGGCCCATGGCGGGTATCCCCGATCATCGAAGCAGGGCCGTCGCCCCGACGCGGGCCGGCAGCGGCCGGCCCATCCTGGTCGCGTGAAAGGACCACGCCTCGTCCACAGATACTGACAAGCGGTCGCAAGGTCGCGCCGCGGCCGCCGGCGAACGACGCGCCACGGCTGCCGGCGAGCGGCAGGGCGCGGCCGCCGAGGGCGTCGCTGCGAGTGGCGCCGCGGGGAGCGAGTCCGAGATCGTGATCGGCGACGAGCGCTTCGAGGCGCTCGGCGCCGCCGACGGCGTGACGACCGGAGCCGAGCGCTTCGTGATGACCGAGCAGCGCCGCCGCCGCCTCGTCAGCATGGAGAACGAGCTCCTCATGTACACCGACGAGGAGGGGCTGATCCCGGCCGCCGCCGGCTCGCCGCTCGGCCTCTACTTTCGCGACACGCGCTTTCTCTCACGCCTCGAGATGACGGTCGGCGGCCGGCCGCCGGTGCTGCTCTCCTCGACCGCCGAGCGCAACTACGTCTCGTCGGCCGAGTTCACGAATCTCGCCATCAAGGGCGCGCGCGGCGAGGCGATCCCCCAGACCTCGGTGCACCTGCGGCGCACGCGCGTGGTCGCCGACCGCGTCTACGAGCTGCTGCGCGTCAAGAACTACCACGCGGCGCCGGTCGAGGTCGACGTGGAGCTCAGGTTCGACGCCGACTTTCGCGACATGTTCGAGGTGCGTGGCATGCGCCGCCACAAGCGCGGCACTCGCTTCGCCCCCAAGGCCGAAGGCGACAAGCTCACGCTGGCCTACCTGGGCCTCGACGAGGTGCTGCGCAAGACGATCGTGCGTTTCGAGCAGGCGCCGGCCAGGCTCGAGGGCGGCACGGCACGCTTTCGCGTGAACCTCGCGCCGCGCGAGCGCAAGGTGCTGCGGTTCTCGATCGAGGTGTCGGTGCCCGACGGGCCGGCTCTGTCGGCCGGCGGCGACTTCACCGAGCGCCTGACCGAGATGCGGCGCGACTACGAGCGCTGGTTCGCCGGCGCGACTGGCATCTTCACCGACTCCGAAGAGGTCACCCGGGTGCTGCGCCGCGGCCAGGCCGACCTGCGCATGCTCATGACCGACACGTCGGGGGGCCGGACCTTCGCGGCGGCCGTGCCCTGGTTCGTGGCGCCGTTCGGCCGCGACGCGATCATCGCCAGCCTCGAGACCCTCATGCTGGACCCGCGTCCCGCGATCGACTGCGTGCGCCTGCTCACCGGGCTGCAGGGCCGCGTCGACAGCGTCTTTCGCGAGGAGGAGCCCGGCAAGATCATGCACGAGCTGCGCCGTGGCGAGCTCGCCGCCGTCAAGGCGATCCCACACACCCCCTACTACGGCGCGGTCGACACGACGGCCCTGTACCTGCTGCTCGTCTGCGAGGTCGCCATGTGGACCGGCGACCTCGAGGCCTTCGAGCAGCTCCGTGGCCCCATCGAGGCCGCCCTGCGCTGGATCGACCAGTACGGCGACCTCGACGGCGACGGCTTCGTCGAGTACCGGCGGCGCTCGCGGGCCGGGCTCGTCAACCAGGGCTGGCGCGACGCCCACGACGCGGTGGTGCACACCGACGGCAGCGTCGCGCAGGGCCCCATCGCCCTCGCCGAGTCGCAGGCCTACGTCTACTACGCCAAGCGCCGTCTCGCGAGCCTGTTCGGGCACCTCGCCGACGTCGAGCTGTCGGAGCGCCTGCAGGCCGAGTCGCAGGCGCTCAAGCTGCGCTTCAACGACCGCTTCTGGATGGACGACGAGGGCTACGTGGCGATGGCCCTCGACGCCGACAAGCGTCAGGTGAAGACGATCGTCTCGACCGCCGGCCACTGCCTGTGGTCGCGCATCCTCTCCGAGGAGCATGTGGCGCCGGTGGCCGAGCGCCTGCTGTCGCCCGACCTGTTCTCGGGCTGGGGCGTACGCACGATGGCCAAGTCGGCGGTCGGCTACAGCCCCATGAGCCTCTACAACGGCAGCGTCTGGCCGTTCGACAACGCGCTCATCGTGAACGGCCTCAAGAAGCACGGCTTCGACCAGGAGGCCAACCGCCTGGCCGGCGCGCTCTTCGACGCCGCCCTCGACCAGCAGTACGAGCGCCTGCCCGAGTTCATCTGCGGCTTCACCCGGCAGGCCGTGAACCGCCCCGTCGCCTACCCCATGGCGTGCTCGCCCGACGCGCCGGCCGCCGGCGCCCCGTTCCTCATGCTGCAGGCCATGCTCGGGCTCTACGCGAGCGCCGCCGAGAACGCGCTCTACGTGCACAACCCGTTGCTGCCGAAGTGGCTGTCCGAGGTCACGCTCAGCAACCTGAGCGTCGGCCGTTCCCGCCTGAGCCTGCGGTTCCGCCGCGACGGCAACCAGACCACGTTCTCGCTCCGCGACAAGCAGGGCGGCGTGCGCGTCGTCGTCGTGGAGTAGGAAAGGACGCCTCATGGCCCCCTTCGTGCTCGCTCACGTGTCCGACTTCCACGCCGGCTCGCCGTACTTCGTGGCCAATCTCATGGATCGTGCGGTCGTCGAGCTGAACGAGCTCAGACCCGACGTCGTGGCCGTCACCGGCGACCTCACGAACGAGGGCTTCAAGCAGGAGTACCAGGTGGCCAAGGACTACCTCGACCGCCTCGAGTGCCCGCACGTGCTCGTCATCCCCGGCAACCACGACTCGCGCAACGTCGGCTACGTCCACTTCGAGCATCTGTTCGGGCCGCGCGGCGTGGTGCTGCACACCGGCGAGATCTCGATCGTCGGCGTCGACTCGACACAGCCCGACCTCGACTACGGCACCATCGGCCGCTCGCGCTACGCCTGGCTCGAGGAGCAGTTCTCGACGCCGGCCCGCTTTCGCATCTTCATGCTGCACCACCACCTGCTGCCGATCCCGGGCACCGGGCGCGAGCGCAACATGGTCTACGATGCCGGAGACACGCTCGAGGTGCTGCAGCGCTGCAACGTCAACCTCGTGCTGTCGGGCCACAAGCACGTGCCGCACGCCTGGCACTTCGAGAACATGTTCGTGGTGAACGCCGGGACCGTCTGCTCGCTGCGCCTGCGCGGCGACACGCGGCCCTGCTACAACATCGTGACGATCGACGACGACCACGTCCGGGTCGAGCGCAAGTACCCGTTCCACGGCAGTGAGAAGATCATCGAGTTCTCGCCCTCGACCCTGCACTACGAGCGCTTCGCCGGCCGGCCCGACGAGCGCCGGCTGCAGACCTAGCGGAGCGGCGGGGGGGTCGCATGGACGGGGCGACGGGGAGCGGCGCGGGCGTGACCGGCGGCGGCGCGCCCGCGACCGAGGCGGCGCGAGCCACCGCGATCGCGCTGATCGACGGCGAGCACTACCCGCCGGTCGTGGTCGACACGCTGCGCGTCCTGGCCGGGCGCTACACCTTCGCCGCGGCGCTGTTCCTGGGCGGCGGCGAGAAGCTGCGCGAGGTCCAGGCCGGCGCGCTCGACGAGCTCTACGGCCTGCCGGTCGCGACGGTCGCCGCCGGGCCGGACGGCGCGACCCTCGGGGCCGCGGCGGTGCGGGCGGCGCTCGCGGGGCTGCTCGAGGCCACAGGTGCGAGGGTGGTCGTTGACGTGTCCGACGAGCCGGTGCTAGGCTACCAGGAGCGGTTCCAGCTCATCAGCGTGACGCTGTCGTGGGGTGCACGGTACGTCGGAGCCGACTTCGAATTCTCGCCCCAGCCTCTAGCCCGACTCTCCAGCAAACCGTCGCTTGCGATCATAGGGACGGGCAAACGGGTCGGAAAGACGGCCGTCAGCGGCTTCTTCGGACGCCGGCTCGGCGACCGGTTCGGGCGCGAACGGGTGGTGATCGTGGCGATGGGGCGCGGTGGGCCGGCGGCGCCGCAGGTGGTCTCCGGCGGCGCCCGGCTGGGGGCCGCGGATCTGCTCGCGGTGTCGCGGCGGGGGCTGCACGCGGCCTCGGACTACCTCGAGGATGCCGTGCTCACCGGGGTCACCACGGTGGGCTGCCGGCGCTGCGGCGGCGGCATGGCCGGCGCCTCGGTGCTCGACACGGTGGGAGCCGCGCTCGAGCTGGTCGACGACATGCCGGCCGCGGCGGTCATCTGGGAGGGCAGCGGCTCGGCGATACCGCCGGTGCAGGCGCAAGCCGTCGTCTGCGTGGCCTCGGCCATGCAGCCGCCGGAGTACATAACGGGCTATCTGGGTACGTACCGAATGCTCATCTCCGACGCACTCTTCCTCACGATGTGCGAACCACCGTTCTGCGACGCTGCGCGTATCGACGCGTTGCGTTCCGCCGTGACCGACGTGAACCCGGACATCGACCTCATCCCGACCGTGCTTCGCCCGCGACCCGTCGCCTCTGTCGCCGGGCGCCGCGTGGCGTTCTTTTCGACGGCGACCCCCGCGAGCGCCGATCTACTCGCCGACCACCTGCGCGACGCGCACGAGGCCGACGTGACGCTCGTCTCGACCGACCTCGCCGGACGGGCGGCCCTGCGCGACGCCGTGGCCGCCGCCGCCGACCGGGCCGACGTGTTCCTGACCGAGATCAAGGCGGCGGCCGTCGACGTCGTTGCCGAGGCCGCGGCGCGCCTGGGCAAGGAGCTCGTCTTCTGCGACAACGAGCCCGTCGCGGTCGACGGCCGCGACCTCACGGCCGTCGTCGACGGGCTCGTCGACACCGCACAGCGCCGCTACGCAGCGAGGCAGCGATCGTGACCGACGACGTCGAGATGGTGGTCGTCAGTCGCGACCCGGCGCTGCCCTACTCGAAGGGGCTCATGGCACAGGCGCTGATGGCGACCGGCCTGTCGCCCGAGCGTTCCTACCAGATCGCCGCGGCGGTCGGCGAGCGGCTCCACGACAGCCGGCAGGGCACGATCACGCTGCGCGGCCTCGAAGAGATCGCGAGCGCGGTGCTGGGCGAGGCCGACGGCCGCGCGACCATCGCCCGCTTTCGCAAGTGGCAGAGCCTCACCATGCTGGCCCGGCCGCTCGTCATCCTGGTCGGCGGCACCACGGGCGTGGGCAAGAGCACGCTTGCCACGCAGATCGCCCACCGCCTCGGCATCTCGCGGGTGGTCTCGACCGACACCGTGCGGCAGGTCATGCGCGCCTTCTTCGCGCCCGACCTCATGCCCGAGATCCAGTACTCGTCGTTCGACGCGGCCGCCGGCCTGCGTATCCCACTGTACGACTGGACCGACGCCGACGAGGCCGGCTTCATCGAGCAGGCCAAGAGCATCGCGGTGGGCGTCAACGCCGTGGTCGATCGCGCCATCACCGAGGGGCAGCGCACCATCATCGAGGGCGTGCACCTCGTGCCCGGATTCCTCGACCGCAGCCGCTGGCACGATGCGGTCGTGGTCGAGATGGTGGTCGCCATCAGCGACGCCGAGCGTCACCGCAGCCACTTCTACGTGCGCGAGTGGGAGACCGACGGCATCCGGCCGCTGCGCCGCTACATCCAGGGTTTCGCCAAGATCCGCAAGATCCAGGACTACATCCTCGCCCAGGCCGACAAGCAGGGCGTGGCCGTCGTCGAGAACGACAACATCGACAAGACCGTGAAGGCCGTCATGGCGACCGTGCTCGACGCCGTCTCCGAGCACGCGCAGCCGTCGGCGACCACGAGCAGAGGAGGGTGATGGAGGGCACGATCGACACGCTCGACGCTCAGGGCGGCCGTGGGACTCAAGCCGCGCTCGGCGCTGCCGATATGGCTACCATCCCACCCCACGTGCTCCATCAGCAGGTCGCGTCTCTCACAGCAGTCGGACCCACAGAAAGGAGCCCGCGTCAGGGCGCATCGTCGTCGGGCGCAGCCCACAGGGGCGGCCCAGCCCCGACGTCACCCCACGCGAGACAGTCATGAAGACCATCGAAGAGCCAACAGGAAGTGAATCCGTGAAGGAGACCTCGCAGGAGACCGTTACCTCCGTGCCGGCCGGCGAGCCCGACGGCGCGCGCGACGCGTCGACCGACGCGCCGATCGCCGGCGACGGCGGCGGCGCGAGCACACCGCAGCCGGCCGTGCCGGCGCCGGCCGCCGAGGCGGCAGGGTCGAACGACGGCGACGGCCAGGCCGCAAGCGCCGAAGCCGCGCCGCCGGCCGCGGAGACCGCGACGGCGACGATCGAGTCGCCGGCGCAGGGACAGACCAACCAGGGCGACCAGCAGAGCCGCCAGGCCCAGCAGCAGCAGCGCGACGGCCAGCGCGGCGGCCGAGGCCGCCGCGACCGCGGCCGCCGCGGCGGCGGCGACCGGAGCAGCGGCGGCGAGGGCGGCGGCGAGCGCGAGCCGCGCGAGCGTCGGCCCGAGGCGCCGCCGGTCGACAAGCAGGGCATCCTCGACGTGCTGCCCGACGGCTTCGGGTTCCTGCGCACGCAGGGCTTCGTGCAGAGCGACGACGACGTCTACGTCTCGCTCAGCCAGATCCGCCGGTTCGGCCTGCGTCGCGGCGACGAGATCGCCGGGCAGGTGCGCGAGCCCAAGGACAATGAGAAGTACAACGCCCTGCTCAAGATCGACACCGTGAACGGGGTCGACCCCGACACGGCCCGCCAGCGGCCCGTCTTCGAGAAGCTCACGCCGCTGTTCCCCGAGCAGCGCCTGCGCCTCGAGACGCCCGAGCACGACACGGCGGCGCGCATCATGGACCTGATGTGCCCGATCGGCAAAGGCCAGCGTGGCCTGATCGTCTCGCCGCCCAAGGCCGGCAAGACGACCATCCTCAAGAAGCTGGCCAACTCGATCACCGCGAACCACCCCGAGGTCAAGCTCATCGTGCTGCTCGTCGACGAGCGCCCCGAAGAAGTCACCGACATGCAGCGCTCGGTCAACGGCACGGTCGTGGCCAGCACCTTCGACCAGCCCTCCGAGAACCACGTGCAGGTGACCGAGCTCGTGCTCGACCGGGTCAAGCGCATGGTCGAAGCCGGCGACGACGTCGTCGTGCTGCTCGACTCCATCACGCGCATGGCGCGCGCCTTCAACCTGAACACGCCGGCGTCGGGCCGCATCCTGTCGGGCGGCGTCGATTCCACCGCGCTCTACCCGCCCAAGAAGTTCTTCGGGGCGGCGCGCAACATCGAGCACGGCGGCTCGCTCACCATCCTGGCGACGGCCCTGGTCGACACCGGCTCGCGCATGGACGAGGTCATCTTCGAGGAGTTCAAGGGCACCGGCAACATGGAGATCCGGCTCGACCGCAAGCTGGCCGACAAGCGCATCTTCCCGGCGATCGACATCGACGCCACCGGCACCCGCAAAGAAGAGCTGCTCATGGAGCCGGCCGAGGCGGCCATGGTCTGGAAGCTGCGCGCCGTGCTGCACTCGCTCGAGCCCAACGCCGCGATCGAGCTGCTCATCAACAAGGTGCGCGAGACCAAGTCCAACGACGAGTTCCTGCAGCAGCTCCAGAAGAACTCGCGCTAGGGCCGGGCACCGCGCCCGGCGCCCGGCGCGGGGTTTGGCGGCGGGAAACCTACAGAAACGAGGAGCAGGGGGGAGCGGTGCCGCCGCGGTGCCGTGGTTGGCGCGGCGCGTGGCCCGCGTGCTACCATAGCGTGCTTCACCCCGACACTTTCGAAGGGACGACGGTTCATGAAGAAGGACATCCACCCGCAGTACGTCGAGGCGACCGTGCATTGCTCGTGCGGCAACACCTTCATGACGCGGTCGACCAAGCCCGAGCTCAAGGTCGAGATCTGCTCGCAGTGCCACCCGTTCTACACGGGCAAGCAGAAGCTGATCGATTCGGGCGGCCGCGTCGAGCGCTTCCAGCGCCGGTTCGGCAAGAAGGTCCACGCGAGCTAGCGCGCCGATGGCCGCGGCGCTCGCCGTCACCCTTCTTTCGCACACGCCCGACCCCGACCGCGCCGTCGCGGCGGCCGGCCGCTTGTGCTACGCGCCGGTCTCGGCCGCCGAGCTCAACCAGACGATGAGCGACGAGGCCGTCGCGAAGCTCGTGCGCGGCCTCGTGGCGTCGGGCCACCATTCGGCGCTCGAGCATGCGGTGTTCACCTTCGCCGTCGACGGCGTCTCCCGGGCCTGCACGCACCAGCTCGTGCGGCACCGCGTGGCCAGCTACAACCAGCAGTCGCAACGCTACGTCAACTTCAGCCACGCCGACAGCTTCGTGGTGCCGCCGGCGATCGCCGCCGACGCCGCCGCGGAGCAGGTGTTCCTGCGCGCCATGGAGCAGGCGCGCGAGGCCTACGACCGGCTCGTCGAGCTCGGTCTGGCGCAGGGCCGCAGCCGCGAGTCGGTGCAAGAAGACGCCCGCTTCGTGCTGCCGAACGCCGCCGAGACCAAGATCGTCGTGACCATGAACGGTCGCGAGCTGCGTCACTTCTTCGCGGTGCGCTGCTGCAACCGGGCGCAGTGGGAGATCCGCGCCCTCGCCTGGGAGCTGCGCGACCGGGTCAAGCTCCTGGCGCCGGCACTCTTCCACAAGAGCGGCCCCGGCTGCCTGTACGGGAGCTGCCCCGAGGGGCGCATGACCTGCGGCAAGCCGTACGACGCCGCCGTGGTCGACGCTCCGGAGCAGTCGGGGTGAACGCCGCGCGCGTGCCCGGCCGCGAGGCGCATGGCACGCGCCCCGTCCGCCGTAGGACGACCCACCGCCTCCTGCGTGCGCTCATGCTGCCGGCCGTCGCGGCCCGCCGCGCGGCGATCGGTGGCCAGGCGGTGATGGAGGGGGTCATGATGCGCGGCGTCGACAACTGGTCGGTGGCCGTGCGTCGCCCCGACTCGTCGATCTACCTCGAGTCGTGGCCGCTCGTCTCGTACATGAAGCGCTACCCCGTGCTGAAGCTGCCCGTGCTGCGCGGCGTGACCGCCCTCGTCGAGTCGCTCGTCGTCGGCGTCCGCGCCCTCACCATCTCGGCCAACCAGTCGCTCGGCGAGGAGGGCCAGGAGCTCTCCGGCCGCGAGATCGGCGTCACCCTGTTCATCGCGCTCGCCTTCGCCGTCCTCGTCTTCTTCTTGGCGCCGCTCGGCATCACGCGGCTGTTCCGGGCACAGCTCGGCTCGGGCATCGTCTTCTGGCTGGTCGAGGGCCTCGTGCGTGTGACCATCTTCGTCGTCTATCTGCTCGTCATCACGCAGTTTCGCGACCTGCGCCGCGTGTTCGAGTACCACGGCGCTGAGCACAAGTCGATCCACGCCCTCGAGCACGGCGATCCGCTGACGGTCGCCAACGTCGAGAAGTACAAGACGCTGCACGTGCGCTGCGGCACCTCGTTCCTGCTCGTCGTGATGGTCGTGTCGATCCTGGTCTTCGCCCTCGTGCGCTGGCCGGTGTGGTACCTGCTCATCCTGTCGCGCGTCGTGCTCGTGCCGCTCATCGCCGGCGTCTCCTATGAGATCATCCGCATCGCCGGGCGCTACGAGACCAACCCCGTGGTGCGTGCCGTCATGGCCCCGGGCCTCGCGCTGCAGTGGATGACGACCAAGCCGCCGAGCGTCGACCAGATCGAGGTCGCGATCGAGGCGCTCACCCGTATCGTTCAGCTCGAGCCCCAGGACCGCCCCGCCGAGAAGGGCATCGAGGTGATGGCCTAGGGCGACGACCGGCCGCGTCGTCGCCGTTCAGGCCGGCGTGACTTCGTAGCGCGCCTGGCGACTGTCGTTGACGCCGACTGCCGGCGGCGGTACGTTGCGCCTCGGCTGCTACGCGCGGCTCACAGGGACGAACCGAAAATGCACACGTCAGGGGGCGCCATGATCTCCGTTGACCGCGTCGTCGACCTCACCCGTCCGATCGACCCCGACGTCGCCATGTGGCCCGGCACGCCGGCGCCCAGCTTCGAGACCAGGGTGACCGTCGAGGAGAACGGTTTCTTCGCCCGCCTTCTGCACATCTGGGAGCACACCGGCACGCACATCGACGCGCCGGCCCACTTCATCAGCGGCGCCACCACGATCGAGAACCTGCCGCTCGCCGGCCTGGTCTGCCCGGCCGTCGTGATCGAGGTGGCCGACCGCTGCGCCGGCAAGCCCGATTACACCGTCACCCTCGACGACGTGGCGCGTTTCGAGGCCGCGCACGGCGCGGTGCCGCAGGGCGCGGCCGCCCTGATCCACACCGGCTGGGACGTGCTCGGCGACGACCGTGAGCGGTACATGGGTCCCGAGGGCGACCTGCACTTCCCAGGGGTGGGCGAAGAGGCGGCGCGGCTGCTCGTCGAGCAGCGCGGCGTCGTGGGCATCGGCATCGACACGCTCGGCATCGACCCGGGCAACGACGCCGGCTTCTCGGTGCACCGCCACGCGACGCTCGTGAACGGCGTCTGGAACCTCGAGGGCCTCGTCAACTTGAGCGAGGTGCCGCCCACCGGCGCCCTGCTCGTGACGGGCGCGCTGCCGCTCGTCGGCGGCTCGGCCACGCCCTGCCGCGTCTTCGCGCTGATCGGCTGACCTTCTCGTGCGGCGGCGCCCGCCGGCCAGTGGCCGGCGGGCGCCGCCGTCTCTCGTGACAAGCGCTGGCCTCTCGTGTGCCCGGCATTCGAAGTTCGCGGCCCCGTCTCCGGCGCCGTCCCCGCCCCGCCCCGGCGTCGCTGGCGATACGCCAAGTTCTGCTTCTATGCTCGTCGACCGCACGATGTTCGGCGATTCTGTTGACGGGCAGAACGCGAGGTCCTAGTGTGTGTCGCGGACTGCACGTGCCATCGCAACGACCCCGGCCCGGCGTCCGGCCGGTGCGGCACCGGCCGTCGACCAGGCGGGGCCGGGAGGAGGGGCCATGACGGGCCGATCCGTACTGCGTCGCAGGCTCGCGCTCGCGCCGGCCGACGTCGCCGCCGTGAACGCCGCCCTGACCGCCGACGACAACCCGCTCGTCGACGCTCTGCTCGACCTGGTCGACAGGTACGGGGGCGTGGCGGCCATCAACCGGGCGGCGGCCGAGAACGGCCGCCTCGAGACACGGCTCGAGCGCCTGCGGGCCGAGGGGTCGCCTTACCTCGACGACCTGGCCTGGCTCACCGAGCAGCGCGACCGCGGCGCGTTCGTGTCGCTGGCCGAGTACCGCCGCCGCGTCCTGGGCGGAGCCGCCGATGCACCGCCCGACGAAGACCGGGCGGTGACCCTCGAGATCAGCGCGCTGCAGTACTTCCCGTGGCTCATGACCGAGGCGCGCCGGGCGATCGAGCGCCGCGAGCTCATGCCCGGCCGCTTCATCCGTGTGCGCGCCATGGCCGAGCAGGCCGGCCCCGACGGCGACCTGCTGGCCGTGGCGGCCGCCATGCAGATCGTGGGGGCCTCGCACGTCGAGACCCTCGACACGCGCGGCATCGACGGCAGCAACGTCATGCTCGGCGGACCCGACACCATCACCGGCTACTTCGGCGGCATCGGCGAGCCCAACGACTACCCGCTCAAGTGGGCCGACGAGTACCTGCACTACCTCACCGGCTACGGCATCCGCCAGGTGCTCAACGTCAACCTCGGCACGGTCCTCGTCGGCCTGCTGCTGCGCAAGCTCGGGGTCGAGAACGAGTTCAAGATCTCGGTGTTCATGGGCGTCGACAACCCTTACGCGATGCTGTGGCTGCTCATGGGCGCGCGGCTGCTGGCCGCCGACGACGGCTCGACCAGCCTCGCCGGCCTCAACCTGTCGAACTCGGCCGACGTCGCCACCATCGAGGCGTCGTCGGCGGCGCGGGCCGCGCTCGGCCTGACCGACGCCGTTCGCTTCGAGCACCACGTGACCGAGGCGTACCGCTCGATCGTGCGCCAGCCCTACGACCGGCGCGACGATGTCGTACGGGCCGCGGCGAGCGTGCCGAACATCTCAGCGAAGCACGAGGGCGGCGAGCCCGCGGTCGAGGTCGGCCGCGACCATCCGAGCGACATCTTCGACTACTTCGTCGCCCGCGAGGCGGCGCTGGCCGACGGGATCATGCCGGCGCTCGAGGGTAACTACCTCGACAAGCACGACGCCGTGAACCGCACCGCCGAGCAGCTCGTGAGGGCGGGCGTCGGGGTGCGGGCGGCGAGTCTGCTGCATGAGACCGGGGCGCCCGTCGCTTAGCCGACGGCCGGCCGGTCGACCGCACCGAGGAGGGCCTCGACAAGCCGCGGCTCTTCCTCGAAAGTCAGGCCGCCGGCGGCCGCGTCCCCGACACGACGTGATCAGGAGGTCAGGGTGGATCAGCTCAACCAGCAGTTCTTCATGCGCACCGACATCGCCGGGGTAGAGGGCCCCGCCCGCGAGCTCGTCGGTTACGGCGAGAAGCCGCCGGTGGTGCGCTGGGACAACGAAGCCAAGGTCGCCATCAACGTCGTGGTCAACGAGGAGGAGGGCTCCGAGAAGACCTTCGCCATGGGCGACCAGGACAACGACATCCTCTACGAGTTCCCCTTCAAGCAGGAGGGCACCCGCGACCTCGCCATCGAGTCGATGTACGAGTACGGCTCGCGGGCCGGCATCTGGCGACTCTTCCGCGTGTTCGGGGAGGCCGGTATCCCGGCCACAATCTTCGCCGCCGCCGTGGCTCTCGAGCGCAACCCGGCGGTGGCGGCGCGCCTCGCCGCCCGCGGCGACGAGGCGGTCGGTCACGGCCTGCGCTGGAGCAACCACTTCGAGATGACCCGCGACGAAGAGCGCGAGGCCATCAGGCAGGCCGTCGCTTCGATCACGAAGCTCACCGGCAGCCGGCCGCTCGGCTGGTACTGCCGTGAGATGAGCGTGAACACGCGCGAGCTCGTGGTCGAGGAGGGCGGCTTCGTCTACGACTCGGACTGCTACAACGACGACCTGCCCTACTGGTCCAGGATCCTCGGCAAGGACCACCTCGTGGTGCCGTACTCGCTGGTCGTGAACGACTGCCGCTACCTGCTCGCTCAGGGCTTCGGCAGCCCGGAGCACTTCATCGAGATCGCCAAGGCCACGGTGAACCGGCTGCGCGCCGACGGCGACGACTGCGGCCGCATGATGTCGATCGGCTGCCACCCGCGTATCAGCGGCAACCCGGCGCGCGCCGACGGTCTCGCGCGTTTCATCGAGTGGGCCCAGCAGTTCGACGACGTCGTCTTCATGAAGCGCATCGACATCGCCCGCTCGTTCATGGCGCAGTGCCCCGCCGACGGCAGCAAGGGCGGCCTGACCGCGGAGTTCGCCGGGGCGTAGGCCGGCGACCGCTGTGGTACATACGCCGGCCCGCCGGGAACCCTGCGTCCATGAGTGCGCTAATCCTTGTTACCTATTGACGTGAGTCCGGTGAGTTTCTAGCATCCGTTTCTAACTTGGACGAGGTGACCTACGGTCGCGACACCCTTCAGGGCCTGGTCCACGACAGCATGGGACAGCTGACCGTGGCCGAGCGCCGGGTGGCGCGCGCGCTCCTCGCCCACTATCCCATCGCCGGCCTCGAGACGCTCGCCCAGCTCGCCGCCCGCGCCGAGGTCAGCGGCCCGACCGTCATGCGCTTCGTCAACCGTCTCGGTTTCGAGGGCTACCCGGCCTTCCAGGAGGCGCTGCGCGAGGAGATCCAGCAGAAGCTGACCTCGTCGCTCGAGCTGCTCGAACGGCGGCCGCTCGAGCCCGACGAAGAGGTGCTGTCGACGAGCCTGTCGACCTTCGTCGGCGAGCTCCAGAAGACGATGGCCGGCGTGCCGCCGTCCGAGTTCGAGGCCGTGATCGACGTGCTCGCCGACGAGCACCGGCCGGTCCTGCTCACCGGCGGGCGTTTCAGCCAGATCCTGAGCTTCTACCTGACTGCGCATCTCGCCATGATGCGCAGCGGCTGCCGTTATGTGGCCGCATCGCCCACGCCGCGCTTCGACGAGCTCATCGACGTGACGAAACGCACGGTGGTGGTCGCCTTCGACTACCGCCGCTACCAGAACTCGACGATCGAGTTCGCGCGCCGCGCGGCGCGACGTGGCGCCACCGTCATCCTGTTCACCGACCCCTGGCTCTCGCCGATCGCCGACGTCGCCCGTCACGTGCTCACATCGACCGTCGTCGCGCCCTCGCCGTTCGACTCGCTCGTGCCGGCCATGGGCTTGGTCGAGGCGGTGGTGGCCGGTCTTGCCGTGAAGATCGGCGACCGCGCGCGGCCGCGCATGCGCGAGCTCGAGCGGCTGCGTGAGGGCACGACCTGGGGCGAGCGCGAGCTGGGTTTCGACGGCGCTTGGCCCCGCGACGCGCACGCAGGGAAGCGCCAAAGCGGGCGCCGGACGACCGTAACGACACGAAGGGAGACATCGTGGCCCGAGCCTTGAGCACCGAGGTCGAGCTGTCCACCACGATCGACGAGCTGCGCCGGGCCGGGGTGCGCTACGTGAACGGGTCGATCGTCGACACGGGCTCGATCAACCGGCTGAAGTCGGTGCCCCTCGGCAAGCTCCAGAGCCTCGCGACGAGCGGGATCGGCTTCTCGTACTGCTGGGCCACGGCGCTCACCAACGACCACTTCGCGACGACCGACGCCCTCGGCGGCCCGAGCGGCGACATGCGCATGGTGGCCGACCTCGACTCGCTCGTGCGGCTTGCCGCCACGCCGGAGTGGGCCTGGGTGGCTCTCGACCAGTGCCTCGACGACGGCAGCGTGGCGCCCTGGTGCGAGCGCAGCTTCGCCAAGCGCATGGTGACGCAGGCGGCGGCGCGCGGCCTGCGCCCCCGGATGACGTTCGAGTTCGAGTGGTTCGCCGGCGACGCCGCCAGCGAGGAGCCGGTGCCCTGCCACCACGGCCCGGGCTACAGCGCCAACGCCTGGGCGCTGCTGCACCCCTTCGCGCTCGAACTGCTCGACGCACTCGCCGCGCAGGGCATCGAGGTCGAGTGCTTCCACCCCGAGTACTCGTTCGGCCAGATGGAGGTCTCGACCGAGCCGGTCGACCCCGTGCGCGCCGCCGACCAGCACGTGCTGCTGCGCCACACCGTGCGCACGGTCGCCGTCCGGCACGGCTACCGCTGCTCGTTCTCGCCGGTCGTGCTGCCCAGCGGCCTCGGCAACGGCTGCCACCTGCACTTCAGTCTCTTGAACGCGACCGGCGAGAACCTCTTCTCGGGCGGCGACGGGCCGGCCGGCCTCACCATCGAGGGTGAGTCGTTCCTCGCCGGCGTGCTCGCCGAGCTGCCGGCGCTCACCGCCCTGGCCTGCGCGACGACGCCCTCCTACGAGCGTCTGCGGCCGCAGAACTGGGCCGGCGCTTACGCCTGCTGGGGCGCCCAGAACCGCGAAGCCGCTCTGCGCTTCATCCCCGGGGCGGCCGCCGCGCGCGGCCGGGCGGCGAACATGGAGTTCAAGGCCGTCGACGGCAGCGGCCATCCCTACCTGCTGGTCGGCGGCCTGATCGCCGCCGGTCTCGACGGCGTGAGCCGCGGCCTGCGGCTGCCCGCGGCGGTGTCCCTCGACCCCCACGACATGAACGCCCGAGAGCGCGCCGCCGCCGCCGTGCGGCAACTGCCGTCGAGCCTCGACGAGGCGGCGGCGGCGCTCGCCGCGTCGGACGTGCTGCGTAGCGCGCTGGGCGACGTGCTCTGCGACGCCATGATCGCCGTGCGTCGCGCCGAGGCCGAAGCCGACGCCGGACGCCCGCTCGAAGAGCTCATCGCCGAACAGCTCTGGCGCTTCTAGGAGGCGATCGTGACCGACACACGCATGCGCGACGGGATGATCGATCTGATCGGCTGCGCCGTGGTCGACGACCACTGCCACGGTTTTCGCACGAGCGATCTGCTCGCGCGCGACGCCGCGGGCTGGGAGGACCGCCTGACCATCATGGGCACCTGCTTCGCTTCGTCGGGCCAGAGCGACGCGCGCATCGCCGCCCAGGTCGTCGCCCTGCGCGACGGCACGGTGTTCGCGCTCACGGCGCGGCGCTGGCTGGCCGCCTACCTCGGCGTCGCGGCCGAGCACGACGCGCTGACCGCGGCGCGTCGCACGGCGCTCGCCGCCGACCCGGCGGGCTATGTTCACGGCCTCATGACCGACGCCGGCATCACGGCGGTGATCGGCGACGACGGCTATCCGCAGCCCACGGTCACGCGCGCCGAGTTCCAGGATAGCCTGGGCGTGCCGGTCTACCGCGTGGCCCGCATCGAACCCTGGATCGTCGACCTGCAGGGTCGCGAGCTCGCCTTCGCCGATTTCGAGGCGGCCTTCGACGCGCGTCTCGACGAGGCCGCCGCCGACTCGCTCACGGTCGGCTACAAGTCGGTGATCGCCTACCGTACCGGGCTCGACGTCGGCGACCCGACGACGGCCGAGGCCGCCGCCGCCTACGACGCCTGGCGAGCCGCCGGCTGGACGAAGGACCGCGGGCCCGGCAAGACCGTGCGGGACTACCTGCTGCGCGCCGCGCTGCGCGCGGCGCGCCGCCACGACCGCGTCATGCACGTCCACTGCGGCGGCGGCGACCCCGACATCGTGCTCGCCCACGTGCGGCCCCAGGACATCTTCCCGCTCCTGCACGACCACATGGACCAGCCGATCGTGCTGATCCACTCCGGCTGGCCGTGGCTGGCCGAGGCCGCCTACATCGCCTCGATCCTGCCGTTCGTGTACCTCGACCTGTCCGAGTTCCTGCCGTGGGCCTCGCTCGCGGCCGACCGCGAGCTCGAGATCATGCTCGGTGTGGCGCCCACCGGCAAGCTGCTCTACGGCTCCGACGAGGCCTCCGAGCCCGAGGTCTTCTGGGTCTCGGCGCGCCTCACCCGTGAGGCTCTCGAACGGGTGCTCTCGCGCGCCGTCGCGCGCGACCACCTGACCACGGGCGAGGCGCGCCGCATCGGCGCCGGCATCCTCGCCGACAACTGCAGGCGGCTGCATGGCATCACCTGAGAACAGCGCGCAGCTGCGAGCGGCGGTGCTCGGCCCGCCCGACCTCTCGGCGAGCGTCGCGGCGGCGGTGGCCGCGCGTGAGCTCGCGGCGCGCCGCCGGCCGGTCTACCTCGAGCGGCTGGCGACGCTCGTCGACATCGACTCGGGCGACGACTGCCCCGCGGGCCGCGAGCGCGTGGCCGAGCTGCTCGCCGAGTGGGCGGCCGCGGCCGGCTGCTCCTGCGAGGTCGTGCCCACGCCGGGCGGCGGCCATCTGGTGGCGCGCCTGCCCGGGGCCGGCGCCCGGCGCATCGTGCTGCTCGGCCACCACGACACCGTGTTCGCCCGCGGCACGGCGGCGGCGCGCCCGTTCGCGCACGCCGGCGGGCGCGCCTTCGGCCCCGGCGTCGCCGACATGAAGGGCGGCCTCCTGCTCGCGCTGCTGGCGCTCGAGGCGCTCGCGGCGGGCGAACGGCCCTTCGCGACGCTCGAGCTGCACAGCGCCCCCGACGAAGAGATACGCACCGGCATGCTGCCGGCGCTGCCCCACGTGCACGGGGCGGCCGCCACGCTCGTGTTCGAGTGCGGCAGGGAGAACGGCGACGTGGTCGTGGGCCGCAAGGCCGGCGCCTGGGTGCACCTGTCGGCCACCGGCCGGCCGGCGCACGCCGGCACCGAGCCCGAGCTCGGCCGCAACGCCGTGCTCGCGCTGTGTCGCTGTGTGCTGCGCAGCGACGGCCTGAACGGCGGCCGGCCGGGCCTGACGGTGATCGCCGGCACCTTCGCCGGCGGCACCATCGCCAACGTGGTGCCCGAGCACGCCGAGGCGGTGCTCGACGTGCGCGCGCCCTCGAGCGGCGACCTGGGCTGGGCGCTCGAGCGGATCGCCGACACGGCGCACGACGACGGGGTCGCGGTCGACGTCATGGTCGAGGGACCCTGGCCCGGCATCGAGCCCAACCCCGGCACCGCCGCGCTGTTCGCCGCCGCCGACCGGCTGGCGGCGCGCCTGGGCTTCGCCGTTGGCGGCCAGACGAGCGGCGGCGTCTCGGACGGCTGCTGGACGTCGGCCGACGGCGTGCCCACCCTCGACGGCCTCGGGCCGGTGGGCGGCCTCGACCACTCCGCCGACGAATACATCCTCCTCGACTCGGTGGCGGCGCGCTGCGGACTTGCCGCAGGGCTGTGCGACGCCGTCGGCCGCGGTCTGCTCGACGGTCGGCTCGCGGAAGGGGGTGGGCCGAAGGGGAGCGTCTGATGGGGCGCGGGGCGGCGCCCGAGCGCGCCCCATCCGCTGGATGTCCGTGACGTGCAGAAGAGAAAGGGGGCAGAGATGACGGACTTGACACAAGGGCCTCGGCTTCGCAGGGAGCTCTCCATCTGGGCCGCGATCGGTATCTCCCTGGCGCTGATGGCGCCGTCGATGGCGGCCAACATCAACCCGCAGGGCGCCGCCACGACCGTGGGGCGGGCCGTGCCGCTCGCCTTCGTCCTGGCGACGATCGGCGTGCTGCTCGTGGCCTACACCTTCGTGCGGCTGTGCCAGCAGTTCCACCACGCCGGCTCGGTGTACGGCTTCGTCGGCGCCATTCTGGGCCCGCGCGCCGGTGTCGTGTCGGGCTGGTCGCTGATCGGCACCTACGGTTTCTACGTGATCGTCACCGGCATGGCGGCCGGCATCTTCTTCGCGTCGTTCCTCGGTGAGGTCGGCATCTGGCACAGCCCGCCGACGTGGAGCGGCTTTCTGTTCGGCGCCATCGCCATCGTGGGCGCCTGGTACCTCGCGATCTCGCCGGCCAAGCGGGCCACCGCCGTGCTGCTGGCGGTCGAGGGCAGCACCGTGGCCCTCATCCTGATCGTGAGCGTCACCATCCTCGTGAAGCTGCTCAACCACACGGCTCCCACCCATACGAGCTTCACCTGGAGCGTCTTCAGCGTGCCGCACGGCACGTCGGGCTCGGTCATCGCCCTCGGCGCCGTGTTCGGCTTTCTGTCGTTCGCCGGCTTCGAGGCGGCCTCGACCCTCGGTGAGGAGAGCAAGCAGCCCCACAAGGACATCCCGCGCGCCATCCTCGGCGTGGCGATCTTCGGCGGCGTCTACTTCGTGTTCGTGACCGCCGTCGAGATGATGGGCTTCGGTACGAGCGCCAAGGGCGTGCAGGCCTTCATCAGCTCGGGCACGCTGCTCGGCGACCTCGGCAGCAAGTTCATCGCCGGCTGGGTCGGCGACATCATCACCCTCGGCACCTCGATCAGCGCCTTCGGCTGCGTGCTCGCCTGCACGGTCGGCGCCTCGCGCATCCTCTACGCGCTGAGCCGCGACGGGGTCGGCCCCAAGTCGCTCGCCGGCGTGTCGGCCAAGCGCGGCACCCCGGTGCCGGCCACGATCGCCGTCACGGTCGGCGCGTTCATCATGGTCGTGCTCTTCGCGACCATTTGGAAGGCCAAGCCGTTCGACGAGTTCGTCTGGTCGGGCGTGATCGGCACGCTCATCCTGCTCGTGGTCTACGTGCTCGCCACGATCGGCGCCATCCGCATCCTGTTCTTCTCGGGTCGCAAGGTCGTGCGCACCTGGGAGATCGTCATCCCGATCCTGGCGCTCGCGGTGCTGATCTACACGATCTACCGCAACGTCTATCCGTATCCGACGGGGGCGAACTGGAAGCTGCCGATCTTCTTCATCGTGTGGATCGCGATCGGCGTCGTCTACATCCTGCTGCGCCCCGGCGTCGCCAGGCGGGCGGGCGAGCTGCTCGCCGCCGAGGAGGGGCTCTCGATGAGCGCCGCAGGGGCTCGCGACCCGAGCACCGGGCCGGCCGTGAGCGGACGCTAGAGGCGGCGCGAGAGCCGCACAGGGCACGACGAGGTCGCGCCGTCCTTGCAAGCGACGACGGCGCGGTCGAACGAACGTGGCGAGGGGCCGGCACCTGCCGGCCCCTCGCCGTTTCGAGCGGCTTGTGCCGCGGGCGCGCGGGTAGAAGTGAAGTGCGGGTGCGCTGCGGCCGCTGGCTGCGTCGCCACCTCCACCGGTGATCGAACGAGACGAGGTATCGTGGGCTCGATACACGGACCGTTGCCTGAAGGACGCGGCGGCCGCCAGCGGCGCGGCTTCGTCGTGACGCTCATTGCCGTCGCCGCGCTGGCGGTCGCTTTTCCTCTCGCGGTCGTCGCCGAGCGAGGCTCCGCGGCGCAGCCGCACGCCTACTACGCGCGTCACTCGGTCGAGCTGCTGAGGACCACGACGACCGCCGACGTCGTGCCGAACACACACACCTACGCGGGCGGGCCGAGCAGCTTCGTCGCCCAGCTCCAGGCCGGCCAGGTGCGCTCCGTCACCGTCGACACCAGCGCCCAGACGATCGCCGTGATCCCGGCCGGCGGCACCCCCTACACGATCTCCTACCCCGACTCGACCCTGCTCGCCCAGCTGCTCGCCGCCCACCCCGGCGTGGCCGTCACCGCCAAGAGCGGCGGCACCTCGTGGGGCAGCCTGCTCACCCTGCTCTTGCCGCTGCTGCTGATCGTCGTCTTCTTTGCCTTCATGATGCGCCGCATGGGCAGCGGCGGCAGCCGCGTCATGGGCTTTGCCAAAAGCCGCGCCAAGCAGGTCTCCCCCGATGCCCCCAAGGTGACCTTCGCCGATGTGGCCGGCATCGACGAGACCGTCGAGGAGCTCCAGGAGATCAAGGAGTTCTTAGAGAACCCGCGCAAGTTCCAGCAGCTCGGCGCCCGCATCCCCAAGGGCGTGCTGCTCTACGGCCCGCCCGGCACCGGCAAGACGCTGCTGGCCCGCGCCGTGGCCGGTGAGGCCGGGGTGCCCTTCTTTTCCATCTCCGGCTCCGACTTCGTCGAGATGTTCGTCGGGGTCGGCGCCTCGCGGGTCAGGGACCTCTTTGCCCAGGCCAAGGCGCAGAGCCCCTGCATCGTCTTCATGGACGAGATCGACGCCGTCGGGCGCCACAGAGGCGCCGGCTTTGGCGGCGGTAACGACGAGCGCGAGCAGACCCTGAACCAGCTCCTGGTCGAGATGGACGGCTTTGAGATGAAGGACAACATCATCCTGATCGCCGCCACCAACCGCCCCGACATCTTGGACCCCGCCCTGCTGCGCCCGGGCCGCTTCGACCGCCAGATCGTGGTCGATCGCCCCGACCGCATCGGAAGGCAGGCGATCCTTGCCGTCCACACCCGCGGTAAGCCGCTGGCCAAGGGCGTGGATCTCAGACACCCTGGCCGCCCAGACCCCGGGCTTCACCGGCGCCGATCTGGCCAACTTGGTCAACGAGGCCGCCCTGCTGGCCGCACGGCACGGCCGCAAGACGATCGATCAGGCCGAGTGCGAAGAGGGCATCATGCGCGTGCTGGCCGGCCCCGAGAAGAAGAGCCGCCTGCTCTCCGAGCGCGAGCGCCGCATCACCGCCTACCACGAGATGGGCCACGCCCTGGTGGCCCACTACCTGGAACACACCGACCCGGTCCACAAGATCTCGATCGTCTCCCGCGGCGCCGCCTTGGGCTTTACCATCTCGCTGCCCTCCGAGGATAAGTTCCTGACCACGATGGGCGAGTTAAACGACACCCTGGCGATGACCCTGGGCGGCCGGGCCGCCGAGGAGATCGTCTTTGCCGAGATCACGACCGGGGCCGCCAACGACTTGGAGAAGGCCACCGACACCGCCAAGCAGATGATCATGCGCTACGGCATGAGCGAGCTGCTCGGGCCGCGCACCTTGGGCCACAACCAGGCGATGCCCTTCCTAGGTAGAGACTTCAACCAGGAGCCCGACTACTCCGAGGAGATCGCCCGCGCGATCGACGAGGAGATCAGGCGCATCATCGCCGATGCCCACGAGCGTGCCCGCGGCGTGCTGGGCGAGCATCGCAGCCAGCTCGACAGCGTGGCCGCCATCCTGATCGAGCGCGAGACGATCGAACGCGAGGAGTTCGAGGCGCTGCTTGGCGGCACCCCGGCCGAGGAGGTCTTTGCCGCCAAAGACCAGAAGGCCCGCCAGCGCAGCGCGGCCGAGGAGGGCCGCCACTCGCACCCGGCCCAGCGGCCGGGCAAGCTGGGCCCGCCGCTCGGTCCGCCGCTACCGGCCGACTCGCCCTCGTAGGCCTTCGGCCGGCGCGGGACGCGGGTCAGTGGTCGGCGCAGGGTCCTCGCCGGCGCGGTGTCCTCGGCCGGCCGGGCCGCTCAGAGCTTGTCGGTCGTACCCGCAGGTATAATCACGACAGGGCCGAAGGACTCGGGGCGAGGGCGCGGCGCAGGCCGGCCCTGCCCGGCCAGGGCGAGCACAGGCGCCGCGTCCGGCCCGCCGATCCCTCGAACGACGCCGGGTCCTCGCGATGAGGATCCCACGACGATGACACACACCGCATGGCCGACGTGACCGACAGATTGATCGACGAGATCGAGCGTTCCTACGCCGAGCTCACCGAGCAGCTCTCCGACTCCGAGCTGCTGGCCGACCGCGCCCGCTACGCGGCGGCGGCGCGCCGCCACGCCGAGCTCTCCGAGGCGCACGCCCTCGCGCTGCAGTACCGCGAGGCCGAGCGCGGTATCGCCGACGCCGAGGAGATGCTCGGCGCCGACGGCGACTCCGACAGCGGCGGCTCGGGCGCCGGCGAGGTCGACGACGAGATGCGCGCCTACCTGCAGCAGGAGCTCTACGAGAGCCGTCGCCGACTGACCGAGCTCGCCGAGGAGATCCGCGCGCAGATGCTCGCCCGCGACCCTAACGACGCCAAAGACGTCATCATCGAGATCCGCGCCGGCACCGGCGGCGACGAGGCCGCCCTCTTTGCCGGCGACCTCTACCGCATGCTCTACCGCTACGCCGAGAAGAAGGGCTACGAGGTCGAGGAGCTCTCCAAGTCCGAGTCGGAGTCGGGCGGCTACAAGGAGATCATCTTCGAGGTGCGCGGCCGCGGCGCCTACTCGACCTTCAAATACGAGGGCGGCGTGCACCGCGTGCAGCGCGTGCCGGTGACCGAGTCGCAGGGCCGCATCCACACCTCGACGGCCACGGTCGCCGTGCTGCCCGAGGCCGAAGAGGTCGAGGTGCAGATCGACCCGAACGAGCTGCGCATCGACATCTTCCGCTCGAGCGGCCCCGGCGGCCAGTCGGTCAACACGACCGACTCGGCGGTGCGCATCACCCACTTGCCGAGCGGCCTCGTAGTGAGCTGCCAGGACGAGAAGAGCCAGCTCCAGAACAAAGAGCAGGCGCTGCGCATCTTGCGCGCCCGGCTGTTCGACATCGCCCAGGCCGAGCAGGACAAGGAGCTCGCCGCCCAGCGCCGCAGCATGGTCGGCACCGGCGACCGCGCCCAGAAGATCCGTACCTACAACTTCCCGCAGAATCGCGTGACCGACGGACGCGTCGGTCTGACTTCGCACCGCCTGGCGGCCGTACTCGAGGGCGACCTCGACGAGTTCACCGAGGCTCTGGCCGCCGAGGACCGGCGCAAGCAGCTCGCCAGCGTGACCACCGAGACATGACCGACCCGACGCGGCCGCGCACCGTGCGTCGCGCGCTCGCGAGCGAGGCGCGGCGGCTGCAGGCGAGCTCAGCGTCGCCGCGCCTCGACGTCGAGATCCTCCTCGCTCACGTCCTCGGCCTGCGGCGCGAACGCCTCTACGCCGAGCCCGAGCGGGTGCTCACCGCCGACGAGCGGCGCGCGCTGCACGAGCTCGTGTCGCGCCGCGCCGCCCACGAGCCGGTCGCCTATCTCACCGGCGTGAAGGCGTTCCATGAGATCGAGGTCGGCGTGACGCCGGACACGCTCATCCCGCGTCCCGAGACCGAGACGCTCGTCGAGGTCGCCCTCGAGAAGCTGGCCGTCTTGGCCGCCGGCCGCCGGCTCGAGACCCACGGGGTCGATCCCGGGGCCGGCGACGGGTCGCCGTCCCGCTGGCGCGGCGGGCCCGGCCAGATGGCGCCGCTGCGGGTGCTCGACGTGGGCACCGGCAGCGGCGTGGTCGCCCTGGCGATCGTCCACGCCCGCGCCGACGTCATCGCCGTGGGGATCGACGTGCAGGCCCGGGCGCTCGAGCAGGCCCGCCTGAACGCCGAGCGGCTCGGCCTCGCGGCCCGCTGCCGGTTCCTGGCGAGCGATCTGTTCGCCGACGTGCCGCCGGGCTCGCTGTTCGACCTCATCGTCTCGAACCCGCCGTACGTGGCCGACCACGAGCTCGCCGCGACGCCGCCCGACGTGCACGCCTTCGAGCCCGCCGTCGCGCTGCTGGGCGGTCCCGACGGCCTCGACTTCTACCGGCGTATCGTGCCGGCGGCGACGCCGTTCCTCGCGCCCGGCGGGTTCCTCGCCGTCGAGATCGCCGAGAGCCGGGCGACCGCGGTGGTCGAGATCTTCCGGGCGGCCGGCCGCTACGAGCCGGTCGAGGTGCGCGACGACCTCGGCGGCCGGCCGCGCGTCGTCGCGGCCCGCGAGCGCGAGTGACCGATGTCGAGCCGGTACGAGAAGACGCGGGGAGTGGTGCTGTCGAGCCGGCCGCTCGGCGAGGCCGATCGCATCGTCTCACTGTTCAGCCGTGAGCTCGGCCGCCTCGACGCGGTGGTCAAGGGGGTGCGTCGCACCAAGTCGCGCTGGGGCGGCCGCCTGGAGCCGTTCGGCGTGGTCGACCTCGTCATGTTTCGCGGCCGCTCGCTGTACACGATCACATCGGCCCAGCTCGTGGCCGCGTTCCTATGGCTGCGCGAGGATCGCGAAGCCATGACGGCCGCCGCCCTGGCCTGCGAGGCGGTCGCCGGGCTGTTCGGCGAAGAGGAGCGCCACGATCGGGTGTTCAACCTGCTGACGCACGCTCTGGCCGAGATCGACCGTGGCTTCGACGGCCCGGCGCGCTCGGCGCCGCTCGTGCTCGGCGTGCTCATGAAGCTGCTGCACGAGGCCGGCTACCTGCCGGTGCTCGACCAATGCGCGCGCTGCGGCTCGACCGGCCTCGCGCTCGCCTTCTCGGCGTCGCTCGGCGGCCTCGTCTGCGAATGCTCGGTCGCCGAGGGTGTGCCGGTGAGCCCCGAGGCGGTCGCGGCCATGCGCGGCTCGGTCGAGCTGCCGCTCGCCGAGCTGCGCGCGCAGGACCGCGCCCCCGGGGCTGAAGAGGCGCTGCGCCACATCCATCAGCTCTACATGCACGAGACCGGCGCCCGGCTGCGGGCGCTGCGCTTCGCCCAGGCGCGGTAGGGCGTCCGCTCCGCGGCCGGGCCCTCGTCGCGGCGCCTACCGGGTCAGCTTGACCGCGAGCGCGTCGACGCCGCCGGCGTTGGTGACCACGGCGCCGCCGACGAACACGCCGCCGTTCGCCAGGCAGATGACGTTGCCCGAGGCGCCGAGGCCGTCGGCGCCCGCCCAGACGCTGTGCCAGCCGTTGACGCCGTTTGCGGCGTAGCGCGCGACGGCGAGCGCGGTCGAGCCGCCGGCCGGCACCGCCCCGACCGTCCAGACGCGGCCGCTGCCGTCGCCGACCACGCCGTACCAGGCCGCCTTGTGGCTGATCGGGTCGAAGGCGATGCTGCGCCACGTGAGGCGACCGCTCGGGTCGTAGTGAAGGACGAAGGCGTGCTCGCGCGTGGCGGGGTTTGGAAAGCCGGCGCCGACCACGACCGCGTTGCCGTGGCGGTCGACGGTGAGCCCGGTCGGGTCCTCGAACGTCCTGGGCATCTCGAGCCACGTGCGCAGCCAGAGACGGTGGCCGCCGAGCGTGTACTTGGCCAGCACGGCGACGCGGCTCGCAGCGCTCGTCGTCTCGAAGCCGGTCACCCAGAGGTGCGTGCCGCGTAGCGCCAGGGCGACGCCCTCGTCTTTGAGGCGACGGGCGTCGGCGAGGCGGGAGAGCCAGACCAGGCGACCGCTGGCCGTGCTCAAGCGGCAGACGAGCATGTCGGGGTCGCCGTGCACGCTGCCGCCGAAACCCGTGCAGTACAGGTCGCCGGTCGTGCCGAGCGCGAGGCGCAGGCCCCAGTTCGTGCTGTGCGGGGCGCCCGCGTAGGCGCGCGTCCAGACCACGTGGCCGTCGGCGCCACTCAGCTTGCGCACGACGAGCGACGAGACCGGCTTGCCGCCCGCGGTGCCGGTCTGCGCCGTGCCGCACACGTACACGTCGCCGGCGGCGTCGCAGGCGACGTCGCTCGCGCTCGCCGACCAGGCGGCGCCCGCGTGCGCCGGGATCACGGTCTGCCAGGCCACGGCGTGCGCGGCGGTCCATTTGACGACGACCCACTCGCGGCCGTCGGTGGCGCTCTGCGACGTGCCGGCGACAATCAGGGCGCCGGTGTGGTCGACGGCGAGGGCGCTGGCCTGGTCGACGAGGTGCTCCGTCGGGTTGTCCCAGACGTCGCTCCAGAGCAGGTGGTCGCTCGCGGCGTCGTCGGCGCTGAACTCGGCGACCATGATGTCGCCGGCCGTGGCGCTCGCGCCGAAGGAGCCGGTGGCGTAGAGCGTCCCGTCGGGGCCGCTGGCCACGTCGACCCAGCTCTCGGCGTCGATGGTCGGGCCGGTGGCGAGCGCCCAGACGCCGCGCGGCGGCAGGGCGGTGGCGGCGAGGGACGGGGCGCCGAGCGTCGCGGCGACGGCCGGCAAGCCTGCGGCGCGGGCCGGTGCAGCCGCGCCCGCGCTCACGACGGCGAACGCCGCTGCAGCCGCGACCGACGCGCAGACGAGCGTGGCGAGACGGTGACGGACCATGACTCCCCCCCTGTGTGGTTGCCGCAGCCTGGAAGTATACGACGCCCTCCGGAGCCGCCGCGGCCGGGTGTTGGCGCCGGGCGCCGGTTTCGAGCACGATCCGTGCGTGTCTGCGCCCGTGAGTTCCCGTCGCCAGACGTGGCGACGGACGGCGGCGGCGTCCGCCAGGACGCCGCCGCGCGCGGCCCCGGCGCCGCGCGTCGCGGATCACCGGCGCCGCGCGTCGCGGGGCTCGTCACGGCCCTCGGCCGATACGCCCCGGCGCGCAGCCCATCTGATAGAATCCTCAGTCCCGATTTGGAGCGGTCATGGCGAGCACTGCGAGATCAGCCGTGACGCGGCCTCCCACCTACCAGGCGATCATCGGTGCGCTGCAATCGTTCTGGGAGCGGCAGGGCTGCGTCGTGGTCCAGCCCTACCACACCGAGGTCGGCGCCGGCACGTTCAACCCGGCGACGTTCCTGCGCTGCCTCGACCGGCGGCCCTGGCGGGCCGCCTACGTCGAGCCCTCCACCCGGCCGGCCGACGGCCGCTACGGTAAGAACCCGTTCCGCCTGGGCCACTACTTCCAGTACCAGGTCGTGATCAAGCCCTCGCCGCCCGACATCCAGGACCTCTACCTGCAGTCCCTTCGAGCGCTCGGCGTCGACCTGGGTCGCCACGACATTCGCTTCGTCGAGGACAACTGGGAGGGCCCCACGCTGGGCGCCTGGGGCCAGGGCTGGGAGGTCTGGGCCGACGGCATGGAGATCACCCAGTTCACGTACTTCCAGCAGCTCGGCGGCTTCGACTGTGACCCGGTGACGATCGAGCTCACCTACGGCCTCGAGCGCATCGCCATGTACCTGCAGGGCGTCGACAGCGTCTACGACATCGTCTGGTCGCGCTGGACCGAGCCGGCCCCCGGCGCGCGCGGCGAGGCCGAGCGGGTCGTGACCTACGGCGACGTCTACCGCGAGAACGAGCGCGAGTTCAGCACGTACAACTTCGAGGTCGCCGACGCCGACATGCTCTTCCGGCACTTCACCGAGTTCGAAGCTGAAGCGCAGCGCTGCCTCGACGCCGGCCTGCCGATCCCTGCCTACGACTACGTGCTCAAGTGCAGTCACACGTTCAACCTGCTCGACGCGCGCGGCGTGATCAGCGTCACCGACCGCACGGCCCACATCGCCAGCGTGCGCGACCTGGCGCGCGACGTCGCTCGCCTCTACCTCGAGGTCGTGGGGGCCCTCGACGACTCGGGCGAAGCCGACGGGGACGGTGCCGATCGCGCGAACGACAGCTCGCGGGATTCGTCTCCGGACGCCGGGCAGGCCGGGGGCCCCTCGTGACGGCTGGCTGGCTGTTCGAGATCGGCGTCGAGGAGCTGCCCTACCGCACCTGCCTGTCGGTGCTTGCCCAGCTTCGCGGCGCCGGCACCGCCGAGGCGCCCGGCCTGGTTTACGAGGCGCTGGCCGCGGAGCGGCTGGTCGGTCTCGGCGACGCCGCCGATCCGGTCGTGTTCGCCGAGACGCGTCTCAAGGTGATGGTGGCGCCGCGGCGCGTCGCCGTGTGGGTCAAGGACGTGCCCCGCGAGCAGACGGCGCAGACACTGCGCCACCGCGGGCCGCGCGCCGACGTGGCCTTCGGGCCCGACGGCGCGCCCACCAGGGCCGGCGAAGGCTTCGCCCGCGGCAAGGGCCTCACGCCGGCCACCCTGGGGCGCGAGACGGTCGATGGCACCGAGTTCGTGGTCGCCGTGATCGAGGCCGAGCGCCGCGGCGCCGAGCGCGTGCTGCCCGACACCTGCCGCCGCCTGATCACCTCGCTGCAGATCCCGCGCGGCATGCGCTGGGGCGCGCGTCCGGCCGGCGCCGACGAGTACCTGCGCTTCTCGCGGCCGCTGCGCTGGCTGGTCTGCATCTTCGCCGGCCAGCCGGTGCCCTTCGACTTTTACGACCTGCACGCCGGCGCCGTCACCCAGGGCCATCGCGTGCTCGGCCGCCCGCTGATCGTCGACCACGCGAGCCACTACGAGCGGCACCTGCGCGAGCAGCATGTGATCGCCGATCAGGACGAGCGCCGCCGCCTCATCGTCGAGGGCCTCGACGCGGCCGCCGCCAGGGTCGGCGGGAGCTCCGCAAGCGGGACGGTGCGCTGGTCTGACCCGGCCGGCGTCCTCGAGGAGAACATCTACCTGGCCGAGTGGCCCAGCGTACACGCCGGCGCCTTCGACGAGCGCCACCTGCGCCTGCCCGACGATGTCCTGATCACGGCCATGCAGAGCCATCAGCGCTACTGGCCGGTCGAAGACCAGGGCGGCCGCCTGCTGCCGGCGTTCCTCTACGTCTCCAACGCCGATCCGGAGGCCGCCAAGCTGGTCACACGGGGCAACGAGCGCGTGCTCGAAGGCCGCCTCGACGACGCCGAGTTCTCGTACGACCGCGACCTCGCCGAGGGCCTCGAGGCCATGGCCTCGAGGCTGGGCGAGGTCGTCTTCCACGCCAGGCTGGGCTCGCTCGCCGACAAGTCGGCGCGCCTGGTCGCCCTCACGAGCTGGCTGGCCGGATGGGTCGGCGGACCCGCCGATCGCGAGCCGGTCGCCGCGGCGGCCGACCAGGGTCTCACGGCGCGCGTCACCGGCGAGCTGCCGGCAGCCGTGGTCGCCGCCAAGTTCGCCAAGGCCGACCTGGTGAGCCAGGTCGTGATCGAGTTCCCCAGCCTGCAGGGCCGCGTCGGTGGCATCTACGCCGAGAAGGCCGGCGCGTCACCCGCGATCGCGCAGGCGATCGCGGATCACTACCAGCCGCTCTCGGCGGCGGCGCCGGTGCCCGGGACGCTGGCTGGCGGGCTCGTCGCCACAGCCGAGAAGATCGACAACATCGTCGGCGCCTGGCTGGCCGGCGAGAAGCCCTCGGGCTCGCGCGACCCGTACGGGCTGCGCCGCGCCGCCATGGGTATCGTCCGTATCGCTCTCGAGTACGATCTGGCGATCCCGCCTCGCACCCTGGCGAGCGCCGCGGTCCGCGTGTACGCGGAGCCGGCCGACCCAAGCCGGGCGGTGCTCCCGTCATCGGCTTCTGGTGCCGATCCCGAGGGCGAGGTCGCCGAGTTCATCTGGGAACGCCTGCAGGTCCTGCTCCTCGACGAGGGCTTGCCGTTCCCGCTGGTCGAGGCGGCGCTGGGCGCGCGCGCCTTCGGCGCCGACCTGCCGCGCGTGGCCGCCCTCGCGCGCGCCTTCGCGCGCGTCGAACACGAGCCCTACTTCAACGACGTCGTCACCGCCTACACACGCCCGGCCGCGCTGGCCGCCAAGGCCGAGACCGATCCCGGCGCGGCGCCTGCGGCGCCCGACCGCGCGCTCTTTGCCGACGAGGCCGAGCACGCCCTGGCCGACGCTCTGGCCGAGGTGCGCGGGCCCGTCGAGGCGGCCCTGGCCGGCGGCGACGTCGAGGCGGCGCTGTGCGCCGCCGCCGCACTGCGCGGGCCGGTCGATCGCTACTTCGACGAGGTCCTCGTCATGGACAAGGACCAGGCGGTGCGCGCCAACCGCCTGGCCCAGCTGCGCGAGCTGACCGAGCTGCTCGGCGCCCTCGGCGACTTCGGCCGTCTGCCGGTCCAGCAGAGCTGACTGGCCCGTGGCTCGGCGTGCTGCAACGAAGTCAAGGGTTGATGGATGACGACGGGGAGCACAAGAGACTAGCCCCGCGACCGTGGTGCTTCAGGAGGAATCGATGACCGACAAGTTCGTGTACGACTTCAGCGAAGGTAACAAGGCGATGCGGGCGCTGCTCGGCGGCAAGGGCGCCAACTTAGCCGAGATGACCGTGATCGGCCTGCCGGTGCCGCCCGGTTTCACGATCACGACCGAGGTCTGCAACCACTACTCGGGCAAGAACGCCTATCCGGACGGCCTCGACGTCCAGGTCGAGACGGCCCTGCAGCACCTCGAGCAGAACACCGGCAAGCGCTTCGGCGACCCCGACGACCCGCTGCTCGTCAGCGTGCGCTCCGGCGCCCGGGCCAGCATGCCGGGCATGATGGACACCATCTTGAACCTCGGCCTGAACGACACCACGGTCCAGGGCCTGATCAAGAGCACCGGCAACCCGCGCTTCGGCTACGACTGCTACCGGCGCTTCGTGCAGATGTACGGCGACGTCGTGCTGGGCTGCAAGCCCGAGAAGAAGGACGACCCCGACCCGTTCGAGGAGCGCCTCGACCAGATGAAGAAGCGCCGCGGCGCAGCCTACGACACCGAGCTCACCGCCGAAGACTTGAGAGAGCTCGTCGCCGAGTTCAAGCAGGCCGTGCACGACAGCGTGGGCAAGAGCTTCCCCGAAGACCCGCGCGAGCAGCTCTGGGGCGCCGTCGGCGCCGTGTTCGGCTCGTGGATGAACGACCGCGCGATCGCCTACCGCAAGCTCTACGGCATCCCCGACAGCTGGGGCACGGCCGTCAACGTGCAGACCATGGTCTACGGCAACACCGGCGACGAGTCGGGCACCGGCGTGGCCTTCACGCGCAACCCCGCCACCGGCGAGAACGCCTTCTACGGCGAGTTCCTGGTGAACGCCCAGGGCGAAGACGTCGTCTCGGGCGTACGCACGCCGCGGCCGGCCGCGCAGCTCAAGGAGGTCTGGCCCGACGTCTTCGATCAGCTCATGGACGTGCGCCAGACGCTCGAGCGCGAGATGCGCGACATGCAGGACTTCGAGTTCACGATCGAGCGCGGCCGCCTGTTCATGCTGCAGACGCGCAACGGCAAGCGCACCGGCTTGGCCGCCATCCGCATCGCGGTCGACATGGCCGACCAGGGCCTGATCAGCCCCGAAGAGGCGCTCATGCGGATCGAGCCCGACCAGTTGAACCAGCTCCTGCGGCCCGTGTTCCGTGCCCAGGACGAGCACGCCGCCGAGAAGGGCGGCCAGGCCTTTGCCTGCGGCCTGCCGGCCGGTCCCGGCGCGGCCACCGGCCGGGTCGTGTTCAGCGCGGCCGACGCGGTGGCCTGGGCCGAGCGCGGCGAGCAGGTGCTGCTGGTGCGCGACTTCACGAGCCCCGAGGACATCCGCGGCATGGACGCCGCGCAGGGCATCCTCACCGCCCAGGGCGGCATGACCAGCCACGCCGCGCTGGTCGCCCGCCAGATGGGCAAGGTCTGCATCGTGGGCTGTGGCGTGCTCGACATCGACATGGCGGCGCGCACCTTCTCGGTCGACGACACGGTGATCAAGGAGGGCGACTGGATCTCGATCGACGGCTTCATCGGCGAGGTCATCAAGGGCCAGCTCGAGACGCGCCCGCCCGAGGTGCTGCAGGTGCTGCTCGAGGGCTCGATGAAGCCCGAGGAGAGCGAGTCGTACCGCTACTACTCCAAGATCATGGGCTGGGCCGACGAGCAGCGGAAGCTGCTGGTGCGCACCAACGCCGACCAGCCCGACCAGGCGGCCAACGCGATCGCCTTCGGCGCCCAGGGCATCGGCCTGTGCCGCACCGAGCACATGTTCTTCGGCGGCGACCGCATCGTGGCGATGCGCGAGATGATCCTGGCCAACACCCGCGAGGAGCGCGAGAAGGCTCTGGCCAAGCTGCTACCGATCCAGCGCGGCGACTTCGCCGGCATCTTCCGCGTCATGGCCGAGCGGCCGGTCACCATCCGCACGCTCGACCCGCCGCTGCACGAGTTCCTGCCGCACGACGCCGAAGGCCAGAAGGAGGTCGCCGATCAGCTTGGCATCTCGGCCGAGGCCGTGGCCGACGCCGTCGACGACCTGCACGAGAACAACCCGATGCTCGGCCTGCGCGGTTGCCGTCTGGGCATCGTCTACCCCGAGATCACCAGGATGCAGGCGCGCGCCATCCTCGAGGCCGCCTGCGACGTGAAGGCCGAGGGTGTCAACGTGCACCCCGAGATCATGATCCCGCTGGTCGGCACCCGGAAGGAGCTGGCCGATCAGGTCGACTCCGTGCGCGCCGTCGCCGCCGAGGTCTTCGCCGAGCGTGGCATGGAGGTCGAGTACCTGGTCGGCACCATGATCGAGATCCCGCGGGCGGCGCTCACCGCCGACAGGATCGCAGAGGTCGGTGAGTTCTTCAGCTTCGGCACCAACGACCTCACGCAGATGACCTACGGCGTGTCGCGCGACGACGCCGGCAAGTTCCTGCCGCCGTACCTGAAAGAGGAGATCTGGCCGGCCGACCCGTTCGCCACGCTCGACCAGGAGGGCGTCGGCCAGCTCGTCGAGATGGGCGTGCAGAAGGGCCGCTCGACGCGTCCCGACCTCAAGGTCGGCATCTGCGGCGAGCAGGGCGGCGACGCCGAGACCGTCAAGTTCTGCCACCGCGTCGGCATGAACTACGTGAGCTGCTCGCCCTACCGCCTGCCGGTGGCGCGCCTGGCCGCGGCGCAGGCCGCGATCGAGGAGCGTGGCGAGCTCGAGCTCGAGAAATAGGCCGAAAGGGGGCGGCGCACTGGCCGCTACCGCAGTCTCACGCACGACCGACGGCCGGGCGCTCGTAGTGCGCCCGGCCGCCGGCGCCGATGCCCGCGCCGTCTGCGCCATGATCGACGCCGTCGCGGCCGAGCCCGAGGTGCCGCTGCTGGCCACGCCGGGCAGCATCACACTGCGCGACGTGAAGAGCCTGATCGCGCGTAGCGCGCGCGACCCGCGCGGCCTGATGCTGGTCGCCGAGGTCGACGGCGTGCTCGCCGGCAACCTCGGCGGCGCCGGCGTCGCCTTCGGCCCCTCGTCGCACGTCTTCGAGCTCGGCATGTCGGTCGCTGCCGCCTATCGTGGCCTGGGCGTGGGCGCGGCCCTGCTCGAGGCGGCGGCCGCCTGGGCGGCCGCCGCCGGCTTCGCCAAGGTGGTGCTCTCGGCCTTCCCCCACAACACGCGGGCGATCGTCTTCTACGAACGTCACCGGTTCACGTTCGAGGGCCGCCGCGTACGTCAGTTCCAGCGCGCCGGGCGCTTCTACGACGAGGTGCTCATGGGGCGCGACCTCAAGGCGGCCGCGGCGCAGCCGCCGGCCGCCGCAACGCCGCTCGGAGGCTAGGACCGTGCGCCGCTACGGGCGCCTGCTCGTCGGCCTCGGCTGGCTCGTGCTGCTGCCCGTGCCGGCCGCCCTGTTCTTCTGGGCGGGCCTGTTCCACATCAGCCGGGCGCGCGGCGCGCTCGTCGCCCACGGCGCCCTCCACGACACGACCTCGCCGGGGGTGTGGGCCGCCCTCGCGGTCGTGTATCTTGTCTGGATCGTGCTCCTGATGGTGGGCGGGGTCTGGGCGCTCGACCGCCTCGGCTACCACTACCAGGCCTACGACCGGCCGCGACGCGCCACACGCCGTGAGCGGCGCCGGCGGCGGGCCGGCATGAGCCTGCTGCAGGCGCGCGAGCGGTCCCAGCGCGATGCGCTCCGCAAGATCGCCGAGGAATCCCGGCGGGCGGCGCGCGACGACGACGACGCCGCCGACGGCGGCCACGAAAGGCGGTAGATCCTGGCGCGCATCGCCAAAGCGAGCATCGAGCGGGTCGTGGCGGCTGCCGACATGCTCGAGGTCGTCGGCCAGTACACCCAGCTCAAGAAGGCCGGCGCCAACTACATGGGGCGCTGCCCGTTCCACGAAGAGAAGACCCCGTCGTTCTCGGTCGACCCCGCCGAGAAGCTGTACTACTGCTTCGGCTGCGGCGAGGGCGGCGACCTGCTGTCGTTCATCGAGAAGAAGGAGAACCTCGACTTCGCCGGAGCGGTCGAAGCGCTCGCCGACCGCTTCGGCGTGCAGCTCGAGTACGACGCGTCGAGCAGCCGCGCCGACGCCGACCGGCGCCGGCGCGAGCGCCTGCGCCAGCTTCTCGAGCTCACGCGCGACTACTACGAGCGGGTGTTGTGGGAAGCGCCGGCGGCGCACGGCGCCCGCGCCTACCTCGCCGAGCGTGGCCTCGGCGAGGAGGTCTGCAGGCAGTTCCGCCTGGGGTACTCGCTGCCGGCCTGGTCGCGGCTGCGCGACGCGGCCGGCAAGAAGGGCTTCAGCGAACACGAGCTCACCGACGCCGGCCTCGTCGTGCCCGGTCAGCGGGGCGGCGTCTACGACCGCTTCCGCGGCCGGCTCATGTTCCCCCTCGCCGACGAGCGCGGTCGGGTGCTGGGCTTCGGCGCGCGCACGCTGGGCGACGACAAACCGAAATACCTGAACTCGCCCGAGACCCTGCTCTACCACAAGAGCGAGGCCCTGTTCGGCCTCGACAAGGCCCGCACGAGCGCCGCCAAGCTCGACCGCCTGTTCGTGGTCGAAGGGTACACCGACGTCATCGCGCTGGTGCAGGCCGGCGTGACCAACGTGGTGGCCGCCATGGGCACCGCCTTCACCGAGGAGCAGCTGAAACGCCTCACCCGCCACACCCGCAACCTCTTTCTGTGCTTCGACGCCGACGCGGCCGGCCTGTCGGCCATGAACCGCGCCCTCGAGCTCGCCCGCCGTCACGGCGCGACCATGCGCGTCGTGCGCGTGCCGGACGGCCTCGATCCGGCCGATTACGTGCTGGCGGGCAACGACGGCGACGCTTTTCGCATGCTTGCCGCCGCGGCGCAGACTCTGCTACAGTTCCAGATTCACACCGTGCTTGCTTCTCACGACCTTCAGACCGTGGACGGTCGTATGCGGGCCTTCGCCGTGCTGCGCCCCATCCTCGCGCAGGCGGCCAGCCCCCTCGAGCGTGACGAAGAGGTCCGGTACGTCGCCGACAGGCTGCGGCTGAGCGAAGACAACATCAGGTTCCTGCTCAGCGACGAAGCCTCCGCCGGCGCGCGGCGCGCGGCTCTCGCGGGCAGCGCGGCGGGCGGCGAGGCGCTCCGGCGCCCGGCCGACCGCCGCACGGCCGAGGAGCGCGTCCTGATGGGCACGCACGAGCTCGAAGTGAGCTTCCTGGCAGCCTGCCTGGCGTTGCCCGATCAAGGACGCGACTACCTCGCAGCGATCGATGAGAGCTTCTTGTCGACCGAGGGGTCGAGGAGTGCCTATCGCGCTGCGCTGCGGCGGTTAAGCCCGCAAGGAGCAGGGAAAAACGACCAGGGGCACGGGTTGGTGAGAGACGGGGACGCCACCGATGAGGGTACCGTGGCGGCGATTGTGGTGAGGGCGGCCGCCGAGTCGTTCACCGCACTCGTGCTGAAAGAGCTGTTCCTTCGTGTCCAGGAACAGCACGTCGGACGTCTCATTGTGAAGCTCAAGACAGCGGTGGCGCGTGACGACTCTGACAACGAGGCCAGGTTGGTCGAGCTCGAGAGCACCCGGCGCCAGATCCGCGACGAGCTGCGCGCCCTGCCCGTCGAGGACTAGGCGCGTGACGAGGTCACGCTCGCCTGAGCGGCAGCGACGCCGGCCAGAGGCGGACGAGCGGGGTGGCGGTGTCGGTGACGGTTTGCGAACCTTGTCGGAACATGACGATTCGCCGAGTCAAGTGAGGAGAACGCTTGAGCGAACCATCTGAACAGCACAAGTCGGTGGAGAGCGCCGAGCTTGCCATCGACGAGGTCAAGGAGCTCGTCGCGGAGGGGCGCGAACAGGGGTACTTGAACGGCGACCACATCACCGACGTGCTGCAGGACGTCGACCTGACGCCCGATCAGATCGACAACATCTTCCTGCTCTTCAACGACCTCGGCATCGACATCATCGAGGGCGACGAGCCCCTGTCCGGCGACGGCGCCGACGCCAAGCCCGAAGAGGAGATCATCCCTAAGCTCGACCTCTCGGTGAAGACGCCGACCAACGACCCGGTCCGCATGTACTTAAAGGAGATCGGCAAGGTGCCGCTCCTCACGGCCGAAGAAGAGGTCTCGCTGGCCAAGCGCATCGAGCGCCGCGACATGGAGGCCAAGCGCAAGCTGATCGAAGCCAACCTGCGCCTCGTCGTGTCGATCGCCAAGCGCTACGTGGGTCGCGGCATGCTGTTCCTCGACCTGATCCAGGAAGGCAACCTCGGCCTCATCCGCGCGGTCGAGAAGTTCGACTACCGCAAGGGTTACAAGTTCTCGACCTACGCCACCTGGTGGATCCGCCAGGCGATCACGCGTGCCATCGCCGACCAGGCTCGCACCATCCGCATTCCGGTGCATATGGTCGAGACCATCAACAAGCTCATCCGCGTGCAGCGCCAGCTCCTGCAGGACATGGGCCGCGAGCCCACGCCCGAGGAGATCGCCACCGAGATGGGCACCACGCCGCAGAAGGTGCGCGAGATCCTCAAGATCAGTCAGGAGCCGGTCAGCCTCGAGACGCCGATCGGCGAAGAAGAGGACTCGCAGCTCGGCGACTTCATCGAAGACGAAGACGCCACCATGCCGGTCGAGGCCGTGAGCGAGATCATGCAGAAGGAGGAGCTCAACGCGGTCCTTTCGACCCTCACGCACCGCGAGCGCAAGGTGATCGAGCTGCGCTTTGGCTTGAAGGGCGAGCACCCGCGTACCCTCGAAGAGGTCGGCCAGAAGTTCGGCGTCACGCGCGAGCGCATCCGCCAGATCGAAGCCAAGACCCTCGCCAAGCTCAAGAGCTACCGCGACTCCCAGCGCCTCCGCGACTTCCTCGACTGATGAGGCGCCGGCGACCAGACGCGTCCGACCAGGCCCGGGCGGCGAGCTGCGACCGGCCGGGCACGACGGCCCAGGCCGAACGAACGAGGTGCGACCGATGACGAGCGAGCTCGCCGTATCCGGCGGCGGCGACCCTGGTACGGGCGCCGCGGTAACGGAGCGCCGCGGCATCTCCGGCACGGTCGTGCGCGTGCGCCTCGGGGTGGCCCTGGGCTTCGTCGCCCTGGCCGCGGCCCTGGCCATGCTCGCGCTCGTGATCTCGGGTGACAACCTGTGGTGGGGCGTGCCGCTCGCCTTCGTCGGCTTCGGCCTGTCGGGCTATGCCGCCTTCCTGGGCATCTACGGTGTGATCCGTTACGGCCTGTTCACCGAGGGCTGCGGCGCCGGCGAGGTGTCCGACGAGCTACGCCTGTCGAGGATCGCCTGGACGGCCGGCATCCTGGCGGAGGTCGCCCTGCTGTTCACCGCCGCGATGTGTGTGGCGCTCGTGGTGCGCGCCCTGATCTGACGGCGGCCGCCGCACGTTTGAGCGATCGCCCGGCGTGGCCTATACTTCGGCCGCCGGAGCCGTTCCTCGGTAGCTCAATCGGTAGAGCATTCGGCTGTTAACCGAAGGGTTGTAGGTTCGAGTCCTACCCGAGGAGCCAACTCTTACGAAGCCCCTGTACGCGGCTGGTGTCGGCGCAAGCCGAGGCCGCTTGCGGGGGCTTCGCTCAGGTCGGCGACACCGAGCGACGCGGCCATGGCGTCACCGGTCTTCGCGCCGCATCGTACTTAGGCTCTTGCGCGCCTCAACGGCCGGCGTGCAAGAACGCAATGTGCGGGGGATACAGGTGCGCAGTCGTACGCAAGTGGAGCCTGCGACGACTGCACCCGCTGAGGCCCGATGGCACGCGTCATGAGACGCAGAGATCAGCCCAGCCCGGACAAGGGAGCCATGGTCATGACACGAAGGTTCGCGCCTGGTCTCGTCGTTGCGCTCGGTCTACTCTTGCCGCTCGGCCTCCTGACCGCCGCGCCCGCCCATGCACACGAGGTCCGCGACGTGGGCGCCTACCGCTTCGTCGTGGGCTGGGGCACAGAACCCGCCTACGTCGGCCAGGAGAACAGCGTCCAGCTGATCCTGAGCGATCGCAGCACCGGCAAGCCCGTCGTCAACTTGGGCAACGGTCTCAGGGTCATGGTGATGTATGGCAGCCAGATGACAATCTTCGCCCTTGAGCCCACTTTTGACCCGGACACCGGCCTGGGTACACCCGGCGACTATCGTGCCTGGCTGTTTCCGACCGCCCCCGGCAACTACACGTTCCACTTCATCGGCACGATCGGCACGCAGCATATCGACCAGAGGTTCACGAGCGGTCCCACCACCTTCAACACGGTACAGGACCCCACGGCGAGCGAGTTCCCCGTACAGACGCCCACGATGACCGAGCTCTCGCAGCGCGTGAACGTCTCGTTGCCGCGCCTGGCGACCGCTTCTGACGCCTCTCGGGCCCAGCTCTTCGGCATCGTCGGCCTGGCGGTCGGCGTCGCCGGTCTGGCGGTGGCCCTCGTCGCGTTGCTTCACAAGCGCGCCTGAGGGGGGCGGCGTTGCGCGCCTCGATGCGCACGACCACCCGGGCCGGACTCTGCCTCGCGCTGCTGACCGGCGCTCTTGCGCTCCTGCCGGCCACGGCTGAGGCGCACGCCCTCCTGACCCGTGCCAGCCCTGCGGTGAACGGCACCGTGACGCAGTCGCCTCAACGCCTGCTGCTCACGTTCAGCGAGCCGGTCGACCCCTCCCTCTCACACGTCCAGGTCGTCGATACGCGGGGTCGGCCGGCGCCCGGCGTCCTGCCCTCTCGTGCGGTGCCGGGGAACTCACAGCAGCTCGAGGTCTCCGTGAGCCGCCCGCTGCCCCGCGGCGTCTACACCGTGGACTGGCAGACCGTCTCGGCTCTGGACGGCCATCTCGCGGGAGGGGCTTACGCCTTTGGGGTGGGAGTAGCCAATGTCGGTGGGGTGGCGCCCTTCGGCAAGTACGTCTCGACGTCTCGCTGGCTCACGAGCGCCCAGGCGGCCGGCCGCTGGCTGCTGTGGAGCGGGCTGGTCCTGTTCCTCGGTGGGGCCACGACTTGTCTCTGGGTCTGGCGAGGAAGGCTGCCGGTCGGCGGTCGCGGCCTGTTCTGGTCGGCCTGGCTGCTTGCCTCGGTCGGTATCTTCACGGTCATGCTGACCGAACAGGCCATCGTGCGGGCTCCGTCCCTGCTCGCGCTCATCGAGACCCCGGAGGGCTACACCCTGCTGGGCCAGTGTGTGACCGCGGTCCTGTTCTGCGGCCTGGCGGTGCAATGGATGAGCCTCCTGCCGGGACGCGTTACCTTCACCGTGCTCGGCGCGGCCGCCGCCCTCGCGATGTTCTCGGTCGTCTGGGGAAGCCATGCCGGCGGCGTCTCTCCCTACCGATTCCTCAACCTGACCGTGCAGTGGCTGCACGTCGTGGCTGTCGGGGCCTGGGTGGGCGGGCTGGCCTGGCTGCTGCTCGGGCTGCGACAGGCGCGGCGTGACGAACGAGCGTGGGCCGGGCGGCGCTTCTCGGCGATCGCCACGATCGGCCTCGGTGTCGTGCTGGCGACCGGCATCGCGCGGGGTGTGGCCGAGGTCGGGGCTCCCGCCAACCTGTTGCACACGAGCTTCGGTGCGCTGCTTCTGGTCAAGCTCGGCCTCTTCTGCGCGCTGGTCGTGCTCGGGGCGCGCAATCACTTCCGGCTGGTGCCCGCCCTGGCCGACGATCGCGCCGCGCCGCTCTTTCGGAGCTCGGTGCGCGGCGAGCTCCTGCTCGGAGTCGGTATCCTGGCGGTGACCGGCGTGCTCAGCGGCCTTGCGCCGGCGACCATCGCCGCGGCCTCGGCCCGGGCCGAGGCCCAGAGCCACCTTGTGCTGAACGGCAGCGACTACGCGACCACGGTGCGGGTACGTCTCGTGGTGAGTCCCGGTCGGGTCGGCTCGAACGCGTTCACGGCAACGCTCAGCGATTACGCCAGCGGGCGGCCTGTGACCGGCGTGCGAGCGGTCACGCTCGACTTCTCGCTGCCTGGGCAGACGACCGTGCAGGCATCGACTCTCAGCCTCGCCACCGGGTCGCGAGGCGTCTGGCAAGGCTCCGGACTCGAGCTCTCCGTGGAAGGCCGGTGGAGCATCGACGTCCTTGTCCAGATGACCGCCTCGGCGGTCGAGGTGCCACTGACGATCGACGTGAAGCTGCCCGGACGGTAGCGAAAGACCAGGCAAGTCGCCGACAGATCGCAGACGGCACGCCTGGCGAGGCGCGCGGCGCGACGAGCGGTCAGGCGGCCGCTTGCCTGCGTCCCTGGGCGAGGCGCAGCTGGAAGGCCTTCATGCGGCAGCGGTCCGAGCAGTAGACCCTGCTCGGGTTGGCCGTCGTGAACTCGATCGAGCAGAGCATGTTGGCGCAGCGTCGCGTCTGCTCCGGCCGGGCGCAGTAGTGGCGCGGCTCGCGCGCCGGTCGCTCGGCCCAGCCGCCGGCGTGCAGGGCGCAGAGGCAGCTCGGATTGTAGCTCGACAGGATGGTGCCGCACCCGTCCGCGGCGCACCGCCGCCCGGCGCCGTACGTCCGCGGCCCGACGTCGCCGTTCGCCCCGCCCCCACCCTCCGGCAGGCGACGGCCCTGCAGGATCAGCATATGCATGTCGACTCCCCTCCTGCACCCCTTGGCCTGCGACCTTCTTCCACCACCTCAGCCGGCGAGTAACCGTTGGCGGCGCGTGGCGGTCCAGCATGGACCCGCCGGGGTGGCGGGACGGGCCGGGGAGACGGCTCGGACGACGAGCGCGACAGACGAGGGAGGGGGCGGGCGGCCGTACGGCCGCCCGCCCCCTCCGGACGCGCGTTGTCTATCTCGTCCAGCTCTCAGGTCACCGGCACGCCGCGCTCGGCCGCGGCTGCGGCGATCACGTCCTCGATGCGCTGCGCGGCGCCGTCGGGCAGCGGCAGCGGCCGGTGGGTGGCGAGGATCTCGTCGACCGCCGCGACCGCGCGCTGGGCTTCGGACTTGCCCTCGGCCACCCAGCCGTCGTACGAGCCCCGCACGAACAGGCGCGGCTGCTGCAGCTCGCCGCTGCGCAGGAACGTGCGCGTCTCGCGGGCAGCGAGGAAGTGGCCGCCCGGCCCGACCCGTGCGCTCACGTCGAGCATGACGTGCTCGTCGTCGAAGGTGACGCCGGCGAGCAGGCGCCGGCCCTGGCGCACGAGCTCGGCATCGAGCACCAGCTTGGGCAGATAGAGGAGCTGGGCCGAGTCGAGCATGCCGGCGCCGGTGAGCAGGTCGGCGCCGGCCAGCAGCGTGCAGTAGGCCATCGGCGCGCCGTCGGAGCCGACCTGTACGCAGAGCTCCTTGGCGTCGGTCGACAGGCCGCAGGACAGCACCGGCACGCCATAGTGGCGGCCCATCTCGATGAGCGCCGTGTTGAGCAGGACCTCCTCGGGCCCGGCCGAGGTGTAGGTCGAGGTGCGCATGTCCATGACGCCGGCGTTCGCCACGTAGATCAGCGGGCAGCCCGGTACGGCGAGCTGCAGGACCGCGAAGGCGGCGAGCTCCTCGGCGTTGGTCTGCACGGCGGTGCCGGCCAGGGTGATCGGCGCGGTCGCGCCGGCGAGGGCGAGGCTGTACACGGTGATCGGCACGCCCTGCTCGGCGAGCAGGATGGCGGCCGCGAGGCTCTCGGCATCGTGCTGCAGCGGGCTCACGGGGCAGTAGACGATCGAGAAGGTGGGCCGCTCCCGGTGCCAGACTCCGTCGGGGCTCGCGGCGGCGAGGATCTCCATGACGTACGGCACGTCGGCCGGGTCGGTGACCTCGCCCTGCACGTGCTTGGCGCTGCCGGCCAGCATCGCCTGCAGGCCGCGCAGCGACTGCAGGGCCGGCTCCTCGTCGCACGGGTAGGCCGTGTACCAGAGCACGCCGATCTCGTCGAGCGCGTCGGCCACCGTCATGGCCTCGCGCAGGTCGCGCGCCGTCGACGGCCGGCGCTCGCCGGTGCGATGGTCGAGGCACATGGCGCCCATGCCGTCGTGGGTCGCGAAGGCGCGCGTGTGGTCGAGCAGCGCGTCCTTGCCGGGGTCGCGTGCGGCGAGCAGGACGGTACGCGGGGCGCGCGCCAGCGCGCCCTCGACCAAGTCGCGCGGCAGACGCGCGACGCCGGTCTCGGCGTCGATCCGCGCGCCCGCGTCGGAAAGCAGCGCCTGGGCGCGCGCCAGCGGCACGCGCACGCCGACCTCCTCAAGCAGGCGCAGCGACTGCTCGTGGACGTACTCGATGGCCGCCGCGTCGAGCATGCTCAAGCGCGGACGCGCCGTCGTTTCGAACATCGTCATTTCACTACCTCGAGGTCGCTCGCAACACCTTGCGCAGCTTGACGCGCTCCTCCGCCATGGCGCCGTGCAATGGCGCTCGCGTGACGCTGCTGGCCATCTCACACCCCCTGTGCCGGCCGAGCCCCCGGGGCCGGCCGCCGTCGTGGCCGAGTCAGTTCGCCGGCGCCGCGTGCGCCGGTCCCGTCTGCCGTCGCCGTCTCCCGACGGCTCTGTTCGCCGCGGCCGCGCCGCGGGCCGCCTCTAGCCTGTGGCGAGCGCCTTGGCGCGCTCGACGGCCATGCCGGCGTTCGCGCCGTAGCCGTCGGCGCCGAGCTCGTCGGCGAAGGCCTGGGTGACCGGCGCGCCGCCGATCATGATCTTGACCGAGTCGCGCAGCCCCGCGTCCTTGAGCGCCGCGATCGTCTCTGCCATGTGCGGCAGCGTGGTGGTGAGCAGCGCGCTCATGCCGACGATCACCGGGCTGTGCTCCTTGACGGCGGCGACGAAGGCCGTCGTCGTCACGCCGGTGCCGAGGTTGACGACGGTGAAGCCGGCGCCCTGCAGCAGCATGGCGACCAGGTTCTTGCCGATGTCGTGCAGGTCGCCTTCGACCGTGCCGATCACGATGGTGCCCAGGCCGGCGCTCTCACCCTCGCCGAGGTGCGGCTTGAGCAGGTCGAGCGCGCCCTGCATGGTGCGCGCCGAGAGCAGCACCTCGGGGATGAAGCACTCGCCCTTGCGCATGCGCTCGCCGACCACTTCCATGCCGGGCAGCAGCGCCTCGTCCAAGATCTCCCGGGCCGACGCGCCGCTCGCGAGCAGCGCGCTGGTCAGGGCGTTCACGGTCTCGCCGTTGCCGGCGATGAGGGCTTGCGTCAGCTGTTCCTTCATGGGCCTCTCCTTTCAGGCGACACCGACCAGACGATCGGTCTCGACCACGATATCGCGAATGCGCCCCTTGACGTCGTCGTCGAGCTGCGCCGGCGTGAAGTTTGTGAGGATTTCGCGCGCCTTGGCCAGGCAACGGGCGTGCAGGTCGGTAGCGCCGCGCTCCTCCCAGTCCTCGCGCACGCGGCGGTCGAGGAGCTCCGGCTGGGAGAGCTCGCGCATGTGGCGCAGGGTGGCGTCGAGCGACAGGAAGTCGCCGAACGACCCCACCGCCGCGATGTCGTCGACGGCGAGCGTGTCGTCGCTCACCGTGATGCCGCCGACGCAGTGCTTGATCATGCGGGCGAACTCGTTGTCCATGACGAACTGCCCGCAATCGAAGGTGACGCCCGACTCGATCATCCCCGAACCGTAGATCAGGTTGGCCCCTGCCAACGCTGCCATGATGCCGGTGAGGGTTTTCTCGTGCCCGACCTGGGCGTCACCGAGCTTCGAGTCAGCCTACAAGCCGGCCACGAAGCTCGGCAGCAGGTAGCGCCTGGCCATCTGGGCCACGGCGGCCGAGATCATGGCGAGCTCGGGCGAGCCCACGCAGGCCGCCGCCAGCTTGAGGTCCATCGCCGTCGTCGAGCTGCCGTAGATGCAGGGCGCGCCCCGCTCAGAGAGCTGCGCCAGCGTGATGCCCGACAGCACCTCGGCGTTGTGGGTGACCAGGGTGCCGGCCAGGGTGACCGGCGACGAGCCGCCGGCCATCGCCATCGAGAGGATGTTGTTGGGAATACCCCAGCGGGCCGTCTCGATGATCACCTCGGTGGCCTCGTGCGGCAGCTTGAGCGGACTCACCGGGCAGACGCCGTTGTAGACGATCGGGCGCCGGCGCAGCTCATCGGCGCCGCCGACGATCTCGGCGCCCATGCGGAAGATGGCGATCGTCTCGGTGCGCGACAGCGGTCCGATGCCGATCGGCTTGGTCGTGTTCAGGTACTGCATCTCGGCGTTGTGCACCGCGCAGGTCTCGGGCGGCACGTCTCTGGCGCCGACCGCGATCTCGTGCGTGTCGATGTCGGACAGGTAGTCGTTCAGGCGGGCGATGTCGCCGATGTCGGCCTTGGTCGAGTCGCGGATCTCGCCCGACCACGGATCGACTACGCGGATGCCCTCGCTGAAGTTGGTGAAGGCGACGCGGCCCGGCTCGAGCACGACATCGTTCTTCGGCTCGCGGCCGCAGAGCACGATCTTCGCGGGCGCCGAGCGGATCGCGTCCTCGACGGCGTGCGGCGGGATGCGCACCACGTGCGTCTCGCGGTCCACGTCGCAGCCGCCGTCCGAGAAGATGTCGAGCGCCTCGTCGGCCTCGACGAACACGCCGGTGCGTTCGAGCACCTCGAGCGTCGCCGAGTGGATGTCGTCGACCTCGGCCTCGGTGAAGACGTTCAGGCGCAGGCCGCCGCTGCGCGGCCGGCCGGCGAAGAGGTTACGTTTCACGCGGGCACCTCCGGTCTGGTCGCCGTCGCGCCGACCTGCCGCGCGCGCGAGCGCGGGGCGACGCGATTCTTGAACTGCCGCACGCAGTTGATGGGCACGTCGAGCACCTCGGCGATGTGGAACTTGGCCTCGATCGAGCCGGGCTCGCTCGGGTAGGTGAGCTCCTGCACGGGGATCAGCCCCAGGCCGAGCTCGCGCCGCACGTCGTGCATGACGAGCGGGTCGCAGAGGTCGAGGACGCTCACGCCGAGCCGTTCGGCGACGTAGGTCTTGGCCTGCTCGAGTCGCATGCCGCGGGTCATCTGCATGCGGGCCACCAGGTCTCCGGCGGTCCGCATTCCGCCCATGCCCGCGGCGAGCGCATGGCTGCACGCCATGCCGAGCGGGTCACCCACACCCACCTATAAGCCGTCCAGGCGGCCGACCTCGCGCATCGCGCGCGCCATGCGCGACACGGCGTCGGTCGGCGGGTATGCGGTCATCGGCACGCCGCCCACGCCCATGCCGGCGTTCATGTGCACCGGGATGGGCGACTCCTGCACGCAGGGCTTGACGATCGCCAGGGCGCGCGCCACGTTCCAGGCCACGGAGCGTGTCGTGTTGACGTTGACCGCCGGCCCGAACATGGTCGCGCCCGCCTCGGCCGCCACGGCGACCTGGTCGCGCGGCCACAGGCCGGCGAGGCGCTTGCCGTGGAACTCGAGCTCGCCGTGCATGCCGAGCACGAACTCGCTCGCCATGCCGAGCTCGATGCCGATATCGGGATGGCGCCGCCTGATCTCCTCGACGGCGAGCAGCGTGGCGAGGAAGTCGGCGTCGCCGGCGGCGCCCGAGGTGTCGAAGTCCATGCCGTCGGCGCCGGCCTCGATCATGCCCTCGGCGACGAAGACCATGTCGCGTACGGCGTGCTCGACTGCCTCCTCCTGGGCGGCGCGCGCTTCGTCGATGCGCCCCAGGGGCAGCAGCTCCGACCAGTTGGGAATGGGCCCGTCGGGCTGCGAGTAGCGGCCCAGGTCGGGCATCGCCCCGTACTGCAGCGGCGCCACCAGGTTGAGCTGGGCGTTCTTCATCACCTGCTGCTCGAACGACATGACCGTCTTGACGGCCTTGTACGAGTAGTCGATGTGGTACAGCTCGACGATGTCGGCGCCGCGGTGGCTCTGGTAGCTGTAGAGCTCGTCGATGCGCGTGCCGGAGTCCATGTTGCCCGAGCCGTCGCACGACAGGATGAGCTCGTCGCCGATGTCGACCGCCGTGAAGTGGGCGTTCGAGGCGAAGATCTCGAGCAGGCGGTCGAGCTCGTCGGGTTCGAGCGGGGGTGCCTTGGCCTTCTTGGCGCCGGCGGCGCTGCCCTCTTCGAGGTCGGCGTGGATCTCGCTCGGCGTCATGCGCACGAGCGATCCGTCGGCCAGTCGCGTGATGATGCTCTGCTCCATCTGCCCCTCCCGGCCGGTGTCGTCAGAGCTCCCGCGCAGCGCGCCGCGCGAGCCCTTTAAGTCAGTCGGATGAATGACTTGTGGTAGTCTCGCCCGCGACGGTTCGGCCTGTCAAGCACGGTGCGGCGCCGCGCACACGGCCCGCGCCGGTCGCACCGCCGGGGCCGGCGTGCGTGGCGTCGCGCTGTCGTATACTGCGGCACTGACCGGGAGGCTGGAGATGGCGCGGGAGCGCAAGGCCGCCGCTGGGCGGCCCGACGACAGCGGAGCGACGCCGCCGAAGCGGCGCTGGGAGGTGGGCGGCCGGCCGGCGGCCGGCGCCGACCCGGCCGCCGACCTGTCGCCCACCGCGCAGCGCATCCTCGAAGCCAGCAAGCGCCTGCTCGACGAGCGCGGCTTCGGCGGCCTCACCTTCGAGGCGATCGCCGCCGAGGCGCACGAGAACAAGGCGAGCATCCGCTACCACTTCGGCAACAAGGCCGGCCTGGTCGAGGCGCTTGCCGACTCGGTCGTGCACGACGACAACATGGCGCTGCTGCGGGCGCTGCGCCAGCCCGAGGTGGCCGGCGCCGACCGCGTCGAGATGCTGCTCGCCATGCATCGCCACAGCACCAAGGCGCAGGTGGGCTACCGGCGTTTCTGGGACCTGTTCCCGCAGCTCATCCGCGACGACGAGCTGCGCACGCGCATGGCTGAGCTGTACCGCTGGTACCGCGATCTCGACGAGTGGGCGCTCGCGCCCGACGTCGACGCTCGTCTCAAGCGCGAGCTCGACCCGCTGTGCGCGATCACCGTCGCAGTCTGCGACGGCCTCGCCGAGCAGATCGCGGCCGACCCCGATTTCGACGTCGACGCCGTGTTCGACTACTGGGAGGGCGTGGTGCGCGAGCTGCGCGACCGCGCCTTTCGGCGGGCCGGCGTCGACCCGGGCGGGCCGCCGGGGCCAGTCTGACCGTGGCGACGGCCTACATGGGCTCGGCCGCCTCGAACTCGCCGCCGGCTGCTCCAAGGAAGGGCTGAAGCTTGAGGGGTGCGATGCCTGTCGCAGCGCCGCGCCCGCAAGCGGTCGGACGGGCATGTGCGGTCAGCCTGGCATGCTCGCTACTGAGCCTCCCGGCTTTCGTCGGGCTTTGGGCCTATCCGGTCGGCCGATTGGTCCCCGGGTATCTGGCGTTCGCCACGGCATTTGCCATGCAGGCCGCCGGATTGCTCGTGGCCGCCGCCATCCTGAGACGAGCGGCTGGACGGCGAGGTCCACTCATCGCGGGCGCAGTCGCCCTCCTGGCGGGCGTGGTCGTTCTCTCCGCTTCCGTCACGTTTCTTCTCGGCTTCTTCGTGCTGCCGAGCCTCCTGCACTGATGGGTGTTGCCGGCGCTGTATACGGGTCGGGCGCATCGGCGATGCTTCGGGATGCCTTTGCCAAGAGCAGGGGGTGGGAACCCGAGGCTGAGCCGAGGACCTCTACCCCAGGATCAGGCGCTGCGGGTCGACCTCGTCGCGCAATATGCGCAGCTCCTCGGCGCTCGGCGGCACGGCGTCGACCGCGCGCGACACGTCGAGGGGGAAGCCCGTGTTGTCCTGGACCTGCTCGTCGGTCACGCCGGGGTAGCGCTCGGCCAGGTACATCTCGTGGGTCGTCTCGTCGAAGCGCAGCACGCAGAGGTCGGTGACCACCGCGAGCGGACCGCCGCGGGCGAAGCCGGCCTCGTGGCGCCGCTCGCCGCCCTCGAGCCAGCCGGGGCTCGTGCGGTAGTCGAGGCGCTCCACGAACTTGCGCCGGCCGTGCTGCATGAACACGATGAAGGCCGAGGCCAGCGAGGCGGCGTCGCAGGCGCCGCCGCTGCCCGAGAAGCGCACCGTGGGGTGGTCGTAGTCGCCGATACAGGTCGAGTTCAGGTTGCCGTAGCGGTCGATCTGGGCGGCGCCCAAAAAGGCGATCGTGTGCAGCCGCGGGTTGGCGATGTACGAGAAGGCTTCGATGATGCCGGCGTTGATGCAGGTGCCGTCCATGACGCGCGGGTCGGCGACCGCCATGGGGATCTCGTCGAGCGTGGGGTCGATGCCGCCGGTCTCGACGAACACCACGGCGCCGGGCGCGTGCACGCGCTTGGCGCAGCCGGCGGCCAGCAGCGCCACACCGGTGCCGGCGAACAGGATGTCGCCGTCGCGCACGAAACGGCCGGCCGCGATCGCCATCATCTCGCGCGAGGTGAAGGGCGGGATGCCCGTTGCCTGCGTGCTCGGGTGGCTCGCGCTCATCGTCTCACCGCCTGTCCAGCCCGATGGCGTAGCCGCGCATCGGGTCGGCCTTGATCTTCGCCAGGCGCTCGGCGCCCAGCTTGGCTACGTAGGCCTCGTGGCCGGCGGGGCCGCGGATCCACTCGTCGACGAAGGCCGCCCAGGCGTCGTCGTCGTGGGCGGCCCGGCGGTAGTCGTTCAGGAACGTCGGGTCGTAGTCGTAGAAGTAGCGGCAGGCGGTCGGGTGGGCGCCGTGGGGCGCGAGCACGACGGCATCGACCAGGAACGGCGGCAGGGCGTTCTGGTCGGGGTCGAGCCGCAGGTCGGCGGCCGGCACGATCTCCTCGCAGGTGACGACCACGGCGCGGGCCGCCTTGGCCTGCTCGAGATCGGCGAAGGTGAGCCCCTTGATGCGCACCGTGCCGTCGTCGGCCACGGTCTGGGCGTGGACGACGGCGAGGTCGGGCTTGAGCGCCGGCAGCAGGACGACGTCGTCGCCGTCGCCGTCGAAGGGGTCGGGCATGACGACGAGCTTCTTGTCGGGCAGGCCCTGGGCCGCCCGGTAGTCGGCGCCGAAGCCCTGGCGCGCGACGAGGTCGGTGTGCAGCCCCGACTTGGTCGGGATGAACGGCACGTTGAGAGCGCCGGCCAGAAAACGCAGGGCCATCTGGTAGTTCGAGTAGTCCTCGACCGCGACTTCGCCGCGCTCGACCGCGCGGCGGAAGCGCACGCAGGTGGGGGCGAAGCGGCCGTTGCCGCCGTAGGCGACCTCGATGCGGCTCACGCAGCCGCAGCCGACGAGCGTGTCGAGCGCCTGGCCGTTGGAGTGCGCCACGAGGTGCAGGTCGCGCACGCCGCGGCGCGCCATCTCGTAGACGAAGGCCATCGGGTTGCGGTTGATGGTAAAACCGCCGAGGGCGACCACCGCGCCGTCGGGCACGAAGCGCGCGACGGCCTCGCCGAGGCTCATGAACCTGGCCCCGGTCGGAGCGCCGCCGGCGCCGGACGATGGGGTCACGACCGCCCTCCTTGTCGTGTCGCCTGCCGCTTGAGCTTGCCCTTGTGAAGGCGCGGGAACGGCCTCCGAACGCGAAAAGCCCCCAGGCGGCCGTACGCACCTGCTGGGGGCCCACGGCCGGCGCGACCGGCTGTCGGACGGTCGCAGGTCGCGGATGCAGCGCCGTCATCCTACCGCCTCGCCCCGGCGGCGCAAGGCCGCATCAGCGGACGGCCCTGCCAAGCCGCGCGCGCAGTACTGGCCCGATGGGTGACGCGACGCGGTAGACTGTCGGCGTCGCGACCGAAACGAGGCCGTCGCCGGAGGTGACGAACGACGTGAAGAGCTACCTCTTCTCGGGCTACGCCCGCCTGCCGCAGGACGTGTCGCACCAGAACCTCCACCGTCGCGTCGGCATCGTGGTCGAGGTCGACGAGCAGGGCGTCGTCACCGCCTGCTCGAGCACCCTGCTCATGGACCTCGCCCGCGACTTCTTCGCGCGCCTGCTGATCGGCCGCTCCGTGGTCTGCGAGCGCCGCGAGATCGAGGCCACGGTGCGCGAGTTCTACCTGGGCCACTCGCAGGCCGCGCTGCTGTTCGCCCTGCACCAGGTGTTCGAGGCGGTCGACCTGTCGGCGCCGTTTCGCGCCAAGGGCCGCGACGCATAAGCGTCGGACGCAGGCTTGGACGGCCTGGCCGGTTGTCGCGGCCGGAGCGGCCCCTATATGATTGGCGCGAGCTGCACGCATGGCTCGACGGCGGTCCTTCGGCCGCGGTCGCCACGGCCATGAGCCCCCAGCGAGCGCGCCACAGGCGCACCCCTGGGGGCGTTTCTCGTTCTTGAGGGAGACGCCGGTACGCGAGGGGACAAGCGACGACGCGGCCGGCCGGCGGTCGCACGAGGAGGAGCCGATGGACTTCAGGTACACGACCGAGCAGAACCTCTACCGCCAGGCCATCCGCGAGTGGCTGGCCAAGAACCTCGAGCCGCGCGCCCGCGCGATCGACGAGGCCGAGGACGGCATCCCCGACGACATCACGGCCGGCATGGCCGAGCTCGGCATCTTCGGTGTGACGATTCCCGAGGAGTACGGCGGCATGCCGCTGCCCGACGACGAGCGCCTGATCTACGCGATGATCACGGTGCACGAGATCGCCCGCGCCGACCTGTCGATGAGCACCCCGGTCTACACGCTGCTCACCATCGGCTGGTCGTACATGATCAACCGCTACGGCACCGAGGAGCTCAAGCAGGAGGTCCTGCCGGCCGTGGCCGCCGGCAAGGCCTTCGCCGGCATCAACACGACCGAGCCGGGCGGCGGCTCCGACCTGTCCGCCATCAAGACGATCGCCCCCTGGAACGAAGAGAAGCAGGCCTTCGTCATGAACGGCGAGAAGGCCTACGTCTCCGGCCCCAAGGAGTGCGCGAAGTGGGGTCCGCCGAGCGGCCACTGCACCCTGGTCAAGACCGACCCGAACCAGGGCCACAAGGGCATGACCTTCATCTGGGTGCCCGCCCACCTGCCCGGCATCACCTACACCACCTACAAGGACATGGGCCGCATGGGCCTGTCGACGGGCGGCTGGATCTACAAGGACGTCGAGCTGCCCCGCAAGTACGTCCTCGGCGAAGAGGGCAAGGGCTTCTACGTGAACATGGACGGCTTCAACGCCGCCCGCGTGCTCGTGGCGGCCGCCTGCCTGGGCGGCGCCGAGCGGGGGCTCGAGATCAGCGGCGAGTACACCGCGCAGCGCAGCACTTTCGGCAAGCCGCTCGGCAAGTGGGAGGGCATCTCGTTCGAGATGGCCGACGACTGGATGCAGCTCGACATGCTCAAGCTGAACCTGCTGCGCGGCGCCTGGATGATCGGCCAGGAGCACGCCAATCCGGGCACGTTCGACCGGCGCGAGATCAACAAGATCATCAGCACCTGCAAGTGCCTGTCGCCGGCCCTCTGCCACGACATCGCGCGGCACGGCATGATGTACCACGGCGCCTTCGGCTACACGAAGGAGACCCCCCTCGAGATGCTGCTCCGCGGCGTCATGAGCTACGAGGTCGGCGCCGAGGGCGGCCTCATGATCATGCGCGGCATCATCGCCCGCGACGAGTGGGGCGAGACGCACAACCCGTTCAAGGACTAGGCGCGCCGCGGAGTCGCGCGCATTGAGCGCGCGACGAAGTCACGCTAGCCTGAGCCGCGACGACGAAGTCGATCGCGGGACTAGGCGCGCCGCGAGGCGCGGCCAGTCCGGTCGCCGGCCGGAACGGCGGGCGGGCGCGTGTGCGGCGCGCCCCGCCCGCCGGCGCCCCGGCGCGGTAGCCCGCTTCGCCTGAGGGAGGGCTGACATGGAGAAGGTCGAGTGCATCGTGGTCGGCGGCGGTCCGGCCGGCCTGGCCGCCGCCTACGGGCTTGCCACGCAGGGCGTCGAGGTGATGGTGCTCGAGCGCGGCAACTACGCCGGCGCCAAGAACGTCACCGGCGGCCGGCTCTACGTGCGGCCTCTGCGCCGCCTCTACCCCGAGCTTTGGGACGACGCGCCCTACGAGCGGCCCGTCGCGCGTGAGCTCGTGACGCTGCTGGCCGACGGCGCGGCGACGACCATCGAGCTCGCCTCCGAGAAGTTCCTCACGCCGACGCCGCTGTCGTACACGGTGCAGCGCGCGCGGTTCGACCAGTGGCTGGCCGACAAGGTCACGGCCGCCGGCGCGATGGTCGTCACCGACATGAAGGCCGACGAGCTGCTGCGCGACGGCGACCGCGTGATCGGCGTCCGGGCCGGCGACGACGAGGTCGGCGCCGACGTCACGATCGTGGCCGAGGGTGTGCTCGGCCTGCTGTCCGGCGGCGCGGGGCTGCGCGAGCAGCCCCGCGCCGCCGACCACGCCGTCGGCTTCAAGGAGATCATCGAGCTGCCGGCCGGCGTGATCGAGGACCGCTGGAATTTGGCTGAGGGCGAGGGCGCGGCCCAGCTCTTCATGGGCGAGGTCACGCGCGGCATGACCGGCGGCGGTTTTCTGTACACCAACTGCGAGTCGATCGCCCTCGGCGTCGTGGTGAGCATGGCGCAGCTGCGCGAGCGCACCGACGGCCTCGAGTCGTGGCAGCTGCTCGACGCCTTCAAGGAGGCGGCCCAGGTCAAGCCGCTCCTGCGCGGCGGCGAGCTTGCCGAGTACTCGGCGCACGCGGTGTTCGAGGGTGGCTACGACCATCTGCCGCGGCCCTGGGGCGACGGCTACCTGCTGGCCGGCGAGACGGCCGGTTTTGCCCTGAACGCCCTCGTCACCGTGCGCGGCATGGACCTCGCCGTGGCGAGCGGCTGGGCGGCGGCGCAGGCGGCCCTGGCGGCGCGTGCGGCTGGCTCCTTCTCGGGGAGCTCGCTCGCCTGCTACGACCGCTACCTGCGCGAGACCTTCGTCATGCGCGCGATGGAGGCCGGTCGCGCGGTGCCGCAGGCGATCGAGAACCGCCGACTGTTCAGTGAGTACCCCGGCGCCGTGGCGCGTCTGCTCGAGGACGTCTTCGCGATCGGCGACGAGGGCGGCGAGCGGCTGGTGAGCACCGGCCTGCGCGGGGCCCGCCGCGAGTTCCTCAAACTGGCGACGCTCAAAGACCTGTGGTCGCTGCGCAAGGTGTGAGGTGATGCCGTCATGAGCGAACCCGGCAAGGTCGACGCCAAGCTCGGCCTCGACGTCTTCAAGCTCGACCAGGAACCGCACATCGTGATCGACGTCGAGAAGTGCCGCACGGTCTGCGTGCGTCGCGCCTGCCTGCAGGTGTGCCCGGCCGATCTGTACGAGCGCAGCGATCAGGGCGACATGACCGTCAACTGGGAGGGCTGCCTCGAGTGCGGCACCTGCCTGATCTGCTGCGAGCCGCAGGCGCTGTCGTGGACCTACCCGAGGGGTGGCTTCGGGGTGCAGTATCGCATGAGCTAGAGCGTGCGGGGGCGGGGCGGGCCGCAAGGCCCGCCCCGCCCCCGCACGAAAGGCCGTCCCGTCGTTTGGGCAAACGTCGACCTGCGGAGGTGCGTAAGCCGTGGACATCGCGGTGTGCGTCAAGACCAATCCCGACCTGCAGCTCGTGCGCGTCAAGGACCGCAGGCCGCTGCTCGAGGCGGTGCCCTTCAAGGTGGGCGACCTCGAGAAGAACGCGCTCGAGGCGGCCCTGCGGCTGGTCGAGGCGGCCGGCGGTGGTCGCATCGTGGCGGTCGCGGCGGCGCAGGGCGATCGCAAGGCGCGCGAGACCATGAAGGAGGCCCTCGCGATCGGCGCCGACGAGGCGGTCATCGTCTCGGACCCGGCGCTCGAAGCGGCCGACCAGGCCGGCGTCGCGCTCGTGCTGGCGCGCGCCATCGAGAAGTCGGGCCCGTTCGACCTCGTGCTGTTCGGCGAGGGCTCGACCGACGGCTACTCGGGCCAGGTGCCGTCGCGCACCGCCGAGCTGCTGGGCCTGCCCCAGATCGGCTACGCGCGCGCGGTCACCGTGGCCGACGGCTGCCTGCGCGCCGAGCGCAGCATGGGCGACGTCGTCGAGACCCTCGAGGTGCCGCTGCCGGCGGCCGCCACCGTGGTGAGCGAGATCAACGAGCCGCGCATCCCCTCGCTGATGAGCATCATGAAGGCCGGCAAGAAGCCGGTGGCCGAGCTCGGCCTCGCCGACCTCGGACTCGACGCCGCGGCTCTCGCGCCGCTGCGCGAGGTGCGCTCGAACCTGGCCGAGGAACAGGCCCGCAAGCACGTGCTGTTCGACGGCGAGCCGGCCGCCCAGGCCGAGGCCCTGGTCAACGCGCTGGTCGCCGAAGGCGTCCTGGGGAGGTAGCGGCGATGGCATCGATCCTCGTCTACAGCGAGCAACCCGACACCGCGCTCGAGCTCCTGGCCGCCGCCCATGGCCTCGCGCCGCAGCTCGGCCTCTCTGTGTGCGCCGCGGCGCTTGGTCCCGACGCCGCCGCGGCCGCGCCGGCCCTCGCCGCGCACGGTGCCGCGGCGGTCTTCACCTGTGCCGACCCGGCCCTGGCCGGCCTCGACCCCGCGGTCGTCGCCCAGGCCCTGGCTCACATCGCCGCCGAGGCGGGCGCGACGGTCGTGCTGCTCGGCTCGACCCGTCGCGGCCGCGAGCTCGCCGGCCGCCTGGCCCAGCGCCTCGGCGCCGGCTGTGTCACCGACGCCACGTCGCTCGCCGTCGAGGACGGCCGCCTGGTCGCCGGCCGTTACAACCTGGGCGGCGCGACGGTCCAGCGCGAGGCGGTCACCTCGGCCACCCAGGTCGTGGCGGTCATGCCCAAGGTCTTCGAGGCCGGCGCGCCGGCGGGCGGCGGCGACGTCGTCGCCGTGTCGCCCGCGCTCACGGCGCCGGCCGTGACAGTGGCGGACCGGCGGCCCAAGGAGGGCGAGTCGGTCGACCTGTCGGCCGCGCCGCGCATCGTCGGCATCGGCCGGGGCCTCGGCAAGCGCGAGGACGTGACGCTCGGCGAGGGCCTCGCGGCCGCGCTCGCCGCCGAGCTCGCCTGCACGAAGAGCCTGGCCGACTTCGGCTGGCTGCCCGAGGACCGCATCGTCGGACTGTCGGGCGCCAAGACCGTGCCCGACGTCTACCTTGCGATCGGCATCTCGGGCCAGGTGCAGCATACCGTCGGCGTCTCGCAGGCCAAGGTGATCGCGGCCGTGAACACCGACAAGGACGCGCCCATCTTCGCCCTCGCCGACTACGGCATCGTCGGCGACCTGTACAAGGTCGTGCCGGCCCTCGTCGAGCGACTCCAGGCGCTGTAGCCGACAGCCTGAGGCCCCCGCGCGGGCGGGCCGGCGTCATCTGACGCCGGCCCGCCCGCGCGCTCGTTCTGGCCTCGTGCCGCTCGCTGCCGCTCGCTGCGGTGTGAACGGCGCTCGGCCGGGGAAGCAAGCGGTGCATCCGGCCGGCGAGCCGGTGGTTGCGACGGCGCGAGGGGCGGCGCCGGGGGGTGGGGGTCGCGATGAAGGGCGCACGGGTCGGGCCTGTGGACGGCCGGGCAGGGACGGCCGCGGCCGCCGGGCGTATCGCCGAGGGCGCGCCCGCGATGACGCCGGGTCTCGCCGCCGTGATCTTCGACTTCTCGCGCGGCAAGCAGGCCCTCCTCACCGTCGCTCAGCCGGCGCTCGGCGTCGTACTGGCCCTCGGCGGCCTGCCGCCGTTGCGCGTCGTCGCGATTGGTCTGCCGGCCGCCTGCGCGGCATCGTTCTCGCTGTACGCGCTGAACGATCTGCTCGACCGCAGGGTCGACGAAGCGTCGCTCGGCGCCGGCAAGAGCGCCGTCCCCGAGCACGACGTCGACACCGCCTTCGTGCGGCACCCGCTGGCGCGCGGCCTGCTGAGCCTGCGCCTGTCGGTCGCCTGGGTGGTCGGCCTGGCGGCGCTCGGCGCGCTCGGCACCGCCGCTCTCAGCCCGCTTGCGCTCGCCTTCTTCGCCGCAGCCGGTGCCACGCAGGTCGTGTACTGCGCGCTACGGTCGGTGACCCCCTGGAAGACGGTGCTGTCTGGCGTGATGGTGGGCTGCGGCGGCCTGGCCGGCTGGGCCGCGGTCGCGCCCTTGCGGCCGAGCGCCCTCGCACTCTTCGTCGTGCTCGCCCTCTGGGAGGTCGGCGGCCGCAACATCGTCAACGATTTAAGCGACGTCGCGAGCGACGCTGCCGTCGGCATCTGCACAGTGGCCACGGTGCACGGCGCGGCGGCCGCGGCCCGGGCCGCGGCCGCCGTCTCGGGCGCCTGCCTGGCCGCGACCGTGCTCCTGCCCATGCCGGCGCTCTCGATAGCGCTCGCCCTGGCGCTCGGCGTGTGGGCGCTCGGCGCCCCCGCCGTCCGTCTGGTGCGTCGCCCCACGCCGGCGCAGGCGGCGTCGTTCTTCAATCGCGGCAGCCTGTATCCGGACCTCATGCTGGCCGCCCTGCTGGTCGGCCTCGCGGTGACGGCGTGACGCGGACGCCGGCCGGACCGGCGGTGGAGCGCGACGCGGCGGGCATCGCCCGCCTGTTCGACCAGAGCGCCGCGACCTACGACCGGGTGAACACCGTGCTCACCGGCGGGCGCGACGCCGGCTGGCGGCGCTGGGTGGCGCGCCAGGCGGTCGCCGCGGCCGACCGTCCACGAGTGCTCGACGCCTGCGCCGGCACCGGCTTGCTCGCCCTGGCCCTCGCCCGGCGTGGCGCCGACGTGACTGCTGTCGACGTCGCCCCGGCGGCGCTCGCCCTCGCCGCCGCGCGTCTTGCGGCCGAGGGGCTGCCGGCCCGCACGGTCGTCGCCGACCTGGCCGACCGCGCCGCCGTGGCAGGGATCGACGGACCGTTCGCGGCGGCGACGCTCGGCTTCGGGTTGCGCTACTTCGCCTCGCCGGACGTGCCGCTCCGTGCCGTGCGCGAGCTGCTCGTGCCCGGTGGCCGGCTAGTGGTCCTCGACTCGGTGACGCCGGCTCCCAGTCTGCTCGGCACACCCGCCGGGCTGTACTTCTTCGAGATCGCGCCCCGTCTGGGTGCAGCGCTTGCGGGCAGCGCCGAGCTGTATGAGCTGCTCGCCGCCTCGACTCGAGCGCTGGGGACGGGCGACCGCGTCGCCGCGCACCTCGAGGAGGCCGGGTTCGCCGTCGTCGCCCGGCGCCGCTTCGCCGCCGGCGTCGTCGCCGGCTTCGTGGCGCTGCGTCGACCTTAGGCCGGCGAGCAACTCCCTCGCCGACGCTCAGGCAGGCGTGACTGCGTCGCGCGCCTAGTCCGTCAGGAGACTACGTCGCTGACGCTCAGGCAGGCGTGACTACGTCGCGCGCCTAGTCCCCCGATCGACTGCGTCATCGACGCTCAGGCAGGCGTGACTACGTCGCGCGCCTAGTAAGCGCGGAGGGTGTCGAGCCGGGTGACCAGGAAGCGGGCGAGGGCTGCGCCGTCGTCGAGACCGAAGCGGTGGTCGTGCTCGAGCGCCGCGTCGCTGACGAGCGCGAGGGCCTCGCCCGGCGCGCAGAGGGGCGCGGCGTGGCCGGCCCCGCTGCGGAAGATCTCGACGCGGTGCGGCGCCGTGGCCTTATAGCCTTCGGCCACCACCAGATCGAAGTCGGCGAAGTAGCGTCGCGCGATGTCGGCGAGGGCCAGCTCGCCGTCGAGGCGCGCGATGTAGGCGAGGCGCTCGCGCGAGGCCACGACGTAGGCGTGCGCGCCGGCCTGGCCGTGGCGCCAGGAGTCCTTGCCGGGGTGGTCGATCTCGAAGCTGTGGGCGTCGTGCTTCACGGTGCCGACCCGCAGCCCGAGCCGCAGGAGCTCGGGCACGAGCTTCTCGATGAGCGTGGTCTTGCCGGAGTCGCTCTTGCCGACGATCGCGACGAGCGCGGGCCCCACCGTGGCGCCGGCGGACCGCTGCCGGGCCGCGTCGAAGTCGTCCATCGTGTTGACGTTATGGAAGGGCTCGTCGCCGTCGAACGGCACCGCCGCGACACGAGTCTCGGGCAGCACGTCGAGCAGGCTGTGGCGACCGCTTTCGAGCAGGCCGGCCATGACCGGCAGGCAGCGTGGCCCGTACGCGGCGAAGAGCGGCTGGTAGTGGCCCTCGATCGCGGGCAACGCGAGGTCATGGCCGGGCAGCGCGCCGAGCACCCGTTCGCGGGCGCCGGCAGCGGGATGGACGAGGTCGACGGCCAGCGCGAAGACGGGTGCGCGGTGGCGCCGGAGCGCCGTCGCGATGCCGGCCATCGGCGACGAGCCGGGCCAGGCGTCGGTGAGCACCTCGGCACCGAGCGCGGCGGCGTCGCCCAGGTCGAGCCGCTGGTCCTGTCCGAGCGAGACCACGAGCGTCTCAAACCGCTCGTGCAGGAAGGCGAGGTTGCGTTGCAGCAGGGTACGGCCGTCGAGCACCAGGAAGCGCTTGTCGACGCCGGCCCGGCGACCCGTGCCGCCCGCCAGCAGCACGCCGATCCGCACGTTCTCCTCACCGGCCGTCATGGCCGTCAGTCTACCAGCGTGCGGGGGCGGGGCGCCGCAGGCGCCCCGCCCCGACCGTCGCTACAGGGCCACTGTCAGACGAGGTCGTAGGCCGACTCGCCGTGGAGCTCCTCGTCCAGACCGGCGAGCTGCACCTGGTGTGACAGCTGAACGCTCGCCACGAGGTCGACGACCTTGAGGATGGCGAAGCTCACACCGAAGGCGTAGCCGACCGCGATGCCCACGCCGGCGCACTGCAGCACGAACTGGTGGCCGTTCCCGGCGAGCATGCCGTTGTGGCCGCCGACCGAGGCGTAGGCGAACCAGCCCACGCACAGCGTGCCGAACAGGCCGCCGATGCCGTGCACGCCCCAGACATCGAGCGAGTCGTCCCAGCCGCGCTTGGCGCGCAGGTGGGTCGCGCCGTAGCAGATCCAGCCGGCCGCGAGGGCGGTGAAGGCCGCCGCCCAGGTCGGCACGTAGCCGGCCTCCGGAGTCACGGCGACGAGACCGGCGAGCACACCGGTGAGGGCGCCGACCATGCTGGCCTTGCCGGTGCGCACCCAGTCGGTGAACATCCAGACCAGCATCGCCAAGCCGCCGGCGATGAAGGTGTTGACGCAGGCTTGCGCCGCGACGCCGTTCGCGTGCATCGCGTTCGCCGGGTTGTCGCCGAGCCAGCCGAACCACAGCAGGCCGAGGCCGATCGCGATCAGCGGGATGTTGCTGGGCCGCTCCTCTTCGCCCGGCGCGAAGACGCGCTTGCCGATCACCCACACCGACGCCAGGGCGGCAAAGCCGGCGCTCGCGTGGACCACCATGCCGCCGCCGAAGTCGAGCACGCCCCACTGCTGCAAGAAGCCGCCGCCCCAGATCCAGTGGGCGAGCGGCACGTAGACGAGCAGGCTCCAGAGCGTGAGGAAGGCGATGTAGCTCTTGAACGGCACGCGGTCGGCGAAGGCGCCGGTGATGAGGGCCGGCGTCAGCGCCGCGACGGTGAGCTGGAAGACGAAGAACGCGAGGAACGGCACGGTGGTCGCGTACTGCGGGTTCGGCGCCTGGCCCACGTGGTTGAGGAAGGCGAGGTGCAGGTTGCCGATCACGCCGTGCACGTCGGGACCGAACGCCAGGCTGAAGCCGCAGACGATCCAGATGAGCGTGACCACGCCGAGCGACACGAAGCTCTGCATCATGATGGTGATCACGTTCTTGCGCCGCACGAGGCCGCCGTAGAAGAAGGCAAGACCGGGAGTCATGATTGCGACGAAGGCGGCGCAGATCAGGACGAAGGCCGTGTCGCCCGGGTTGATGTGGTTCATGGAGATGCTCCCTCCCTCGCGGGTTGCTCCGTCTCGACTCGCGGCTTGTCACCTCTCGACACCCTCTCGTCGGGCGCCGCCGTGGTCAACCGGCCGGGTGCCACGGGATGGCCACGCGGTGCCGGTCGCCCACTACGTTTTGGCTGCAAATCGAGGGGGCGGGGCGAAAGCCTTGCAGGCTTTCGCCCCGCCCCCGTGAGCGGCACGTTCGCACGGTCGGTGCGGGTCGGCCGGCTCCTTGCGCTTGCCGGCCGCAGGCGCCCCGCGCCGTGCTTGCTGACCCCTTAGATCAGGTCGTACGCTGCCTCGCCGAACTCGCTCTCGTCGAGCCCCTTGAGCTCGACCGAGTCGGGCACGCGGATCGGTCCGAAGAGGTTGATCAGCTTGAGAATGAGGAACGTCGCCACGAACGCGTAGGCGGCGACGATGACGGCGGTCAGCACCTGCCAGCCGAAGAAGCTGACGTGGCCGGTAATCAGCCCCTGGCCGCCTGAGGGGTTGATGGCGAATTCGGCAAAGACGCCCAGCAGGATGATCCCCAGCGTGCCGCCCACACCGTGGGCGGCCCACACGTCGAGCGCGTCGTCCCACTGCATCTTCTGCTTGAAGATCACGGCGAAGAAGGCCACCGAACCGGCGCTCACGCCGATGATGAACGACGCCCACGTTGGCACGAAGCCGGCGCACGGCGTGATCGTGGCGAGGCCGGCCACAGCGCCGGTGAGGGCGCCGACCAGGCTGGGCTTGCCGTCGTGCCACCAGCCGATGGCGAGCCAGGTGCACATCGCGATCGAGCCGGCGATGTCGGTGTTGACCCAGGCCTGGGCCGCGAAGCCGTTGGCGGCCGATCCGTCGCCGCCGTTGAAGCCGAACCAGCCGAACCACAGCAGGCCGGTGCCGAGAGCCACGAAGGCGACGTTGTGCGGCAGGCTGCGCTCACCCGGAGCGAAGCGGCGCTTGCCGACGGCGAACACTGAGGCGAGGGCCGCGTAGCCGGCGCTCATGTGGACGACCGCGCCGCCGGCCCAGTCGCGTACGCCGTGCTGGGCGAGCCAGCCGCCGCCCCAGATCCAGTGCACGAACGGGATGTAGACGATGATGCTCCACAGCACGAGGAACCAGAGGTAACTCTTGAACTTGACGCGGTCGGCGAAGGCGCCGGTGATGAGCGCCGGGGTGATGATGGCGAACATCTCCTGATAGACGAAGTGCGCCTGCGCCGGGATGGTCGGCGCCCACGGGCCGGGCAACTGGCCGACGTGGCTGAGCAGGGCCCAGTGGAAGTTGCCGATGACCCCGCCGGCGCCGCCCGAAAAGGCGAGCGAGTAGCCGAAGAACACCCAGATCGTGGTCACGACGCCCATCGAGATGAACGACTGCATCATGATCGCGAGGAAGTTCTTGCGGCGCACGAGGCCGCCGTAGAAGAACGCGAGCCCCGGCGTCATCAGCGCGACCAGTGCCGCGCAGATCAGGATGAACGCCGTGTCTCCTGAGTTCACGTGCCCGACCATCCACTCCTCCTTGGAGTTCGCTCAGGGCAGCACGGAGCGGGCAGGCGTAGGAAGGTGGTCACTATGGCCAGGCCGACCCCGCTCGCCGTGAGCACTTCGGAAGTCCGTGGGGGATATCCCTCGACCCCGCGACCCTCCCCGATCTGCCTAGTCTCTATCTTCGCCATCGCGCCCGCAAACGGCGGACTTGGACGGAGTGGACAAGCGATTGACGCGCGGCTGGACGAGTCGCCCGCGACGGTGCGTCAGTCGCCGCCGCCGCGCTCGTCGACGGTCGCGAGCGACCCGGCCGGTACCGTCACGGCGCGCAGCGTGCGGAGCTCGACGATGGTGATCGTCACGGCGGCGGCGACCGGGATCGCGAGCAGCACGCCGACGATGCCGGCGATGGCGGCGCCGCAGAGGGTCGCCAGCAGGACGGCCAGCGGCGAAAGCGCTACGGTCCGGGAGTAGACGGCCGTCTGGATCAGGTTGTTCTCGATCTGCTGGTAGACGATGAAGTACACGGCCAGCCCCAGCGCCGGCAGCCAGCCGGCGCCGGCCAGCGCCACGATCACGCAGAGGATCGCGCCGAGGGTGGCGCCGACGAGGGGGATCAGGTCGAGGACGGCGACGGCCACGGCCAGCGGCAGGGCGAACGGCACGCCGGCGACGAGCATGGCGACGTAGGCCGTGACGCCGGCGATCAGACTGATCAGCAGGTTGCCGCGCACGTAGCCGCCGATCGAGGCGAGCAGGCGCGCGGCCAAGTCGCGGGCGAGCGGGCGGCGGCCGTCTGGCAGCAGCGTGAGCGACCACCGCCAGGCACGCGGCCCGTCGATCAGTAGCAGCACCGTCATGGTGAGGATCGAGATGACGGCGGCGATCAGCGTGAAGGTCGTCCGCAAGGCCTGGAGCGCCGGCGTACCGGCGCCGGCCAGCAGCGTGAGCATCCGCGGCGCCAGCGCCTTCAGGCGCTCGACGACGTGGAAGCGCGTCTCGAGGCTGCCGAAGGGACTGCCGGGCTTCGTCAGGTCGCGCACGTAACCGGGCAGGTCGTCGACCAGCTGGCGGGCCTGGTTGACGAGGGGCACCGCGAGCAGCGCGACGATCACGAGCAGCACGACGATCGCGATCAGGCTGACGAGCACGGCCGCCAGACCGCGCCGGAACCGGTGGCGGGTGAGCCAGGCCACGGCCGGCTCGAGCGCCATCGCGAGCACCACGGCGATGACCAGCCACAGGACGATCTCGCGGACCTGCAGGAGGAGCCAGGCGCCGGCCGCGAACGCCAGGACCACCGCGAGCACGACGACCGTGCGCCGCGCGAGGTCGCCCGCCGGCCTTGCGCTATCGGAGCCGCCCGTGCCCGTCATAGAATCCCCCTGCCGGCGCGCCGTCCGCTCGTGCAGCGGAGGCTCACACGGCGCGCGCCCAGCACGAGGCGCAGCGTATCATGGCCGTGTGGGCCCATAGCTCAGCTGGTTAGAGCAGCCGACTCATAATCGGCCGGTCGCAGGTTCGAGTCCTGCTGGGCCCACCAGCGTTGTCAGAACGACGACGTTCTCCTTGTACATGACCGCGGCTCGGTGTCCGCTCGCCTGCCCGATCGGTGCGGCACTGACAAGCAGAGTGACTGGACGATGCGGGGAGCGACTCAGTCGTCGATCGGCTCGAGACCTTGGCGTTTGGCCTGCTCGATGCCGTCCTTCATGGCCTTGAGCGATTCGTGGGAGTGCCCCCGCCAATTCGTGACCTCGCCCGTGACGTGCAGCGGCTCCCGGGAGCGGTATGACTTCGTCGGATTACCCGGGAACTTCTTGCCGGTCAGATTGGGGTCGTCCTCGATCGGGCCGGTCGGCTCCACGGCGTAGATCCTGCCGGGACCTTCGCCGAGGGCCAGCTCCGCTCCCCAGATGGCCGCATCCATGGTGCCAGTCAGATAGACGGAGGTCGTTCTTCTCTCCGGCGGGCCGAAGTTCGGCGGATGGCCGGGCTTGATCAGGTCGCCCGGCTTCAGGTCCGCCTTCGTGCCGTGGAAGAAGCGCTGCACACCGGTGCCGTGGCAGGCGAGGCAGGGCCGCTCCTCGATCACGCCCTGCCCCTCACACACCGGGCACGGCTGCGACACGATGAACGGGCCCGGGTCGGCGCCGCCGCTTCTCTCACCGTCGATGGCTGCCATCGGCTCGCTCCTTGTCTTGTTCGGCTCGATCATGCGGCACGCTCCCGGACTTGCCGCAAGCCCCACCGGCGCTGTTTGTTCAGGATGCAACGTCCGTGGTGCCGTCCTTTCCCCTATCGCGGCACGAGAACCCCTTCGCCCTCTTCGGTAAGGTCGCCCCATCGCGGGGCCGCTTGACAGCGTTAATGAACAGTCGTTCAATTACTAGTGACGTTCTGTTCATTAGCGACCGGAGGGTCTCATGCGCACAGGCTTCACCCGGCGACAGTGGCTCCTGCTGCTGACCGTCTCGCTCGGCTCGTTCGTCACCTTCCTCGACCTGACGATCACCAACATCGCGATGCCGACGATCATCGCCGACCTCGGCACGACGCTCACGCGGGCGACCTGGGTGCTGAACGCCTACACGCTCGGTGTCGCGGCGCTGCTGCTCTCGGTGGGCCGCATCGCCGACCATCATGGCCAGAAGCGGGTGTTCGTCATCGGGCTCGTCGTCTTTACGCTGGCGTCGCTCGCCTGCGGTCTTTCGGGCTCGATCGACGAGCTCATCGCCTTCCGCGCCGTGCAGTCGCTCGGCGCGGCGGCGCTGATCCCGCTCAGCTTCTCGATCCTGGTGGCGGGCTTCACGGACCGGGCGCAGCAGACCGCCGTCACCGGCTTCTACGGCGCGCTCTCGGCCGCCGCGGCGGCGCTCGGCCCGACGCTCGGCGGCATCCTCACCCAGTACGCCTCGTGGCACTGGATCTTCTTCGTCAACGTCCCCGTCGGGTTTGCGGCCGTGCTGCTCGGGCTGGCGTTCGTCCCCGAGCGCCGGGTCGCTTCCGAGGAGCGGTTCGACGTGCCCGGCACGGCGCTCGTGTCGGGCGGCCTCTTCCTGCTCGTGCTCGCGCTGGTCCAGGGTAACGACTGGGGCTGGCGCTCGCCGGCGATCGTCGGGTCGTTCGTCGGCGCCGGCGCGCTGCTCGGCGGTTTCATCCTGTGGGAGCTGCACACGTCCTCGCCGCTCTTCGACCTGCGCCTGTTCAGGGTGCGGCCCTTCGCCGCGGCGAGCGGTGGCCTGTTCGCCCTGAGCGTGGGCGTGATGGGTGCCCAGCTCATGCTGATTTTGTTCATGACCGGCATCCTCGGCTTCTCCGAGCTCAAGGCGGCGATGTGCATCACGCCGATGCCGATCGTCGCGATGGCGCTCATGCCGGTCGTCCCGAAACTGATCCGCACGGCAGGGCCGCGCCTGTCGACCGGCCTCGGCGCCGTGGCGATGGCCGTCGGCCTGGCCTCGCTCACGATGCTGTCGCCGTCTTCGTCGGTCCTCGACATCGTCGTGCGCACGATGGTCATCGGCGCCGGCCTCGCGCTCATGATGGTGCCGCTCATGACGGTCGGTCTGCTGAGCCTGCCGGAAGGTGTCGGCGGCGCCGGCTCCGGCGCCCTCAACACGGCCCGGCAGGTCGGCTTTGCCGTGGGGGTCGCCGTGCTCGTGTCGATCCTGACCGCGTCGAGCGGGACGCGTCTGCCGAGCGCCAAGGCCGCGGCCGGCAGGTACGTCGCCGGCAACGCGGCCCTGGCGACCCAGGGCAGGGCTCAGCTCACCCGGGCGATCGCCCAGGTGCCGGGCAAGCTCGGCGGCGACAGCAAGCTCAGCGCCGCGGCCATGACCACGCCGACCAAAGGCGTGCCCGCCGAGGTGGCGGCGCTCAGCCGGATGGGCGGCGGTCTCGACACGCTGGTGCAGCAGTCCGGCAAGCTCGCCGGCGGCCTGCGCCAGCTCAGTGCCGCGTCGAGCAGGCTCGCCGCCGGCTCGACCGCCGGAGCCGGTGGCAGTCGCGACCTCTCGCGCGGCATGACGAAGCTGCAGACGGCCGCCGGGTCGCTCAGCTCCGGGACGGCGCAGGTCAGCGCAGGAGCGTCGACGTTCGCCGGCAGCCTCGCCGGCGCCGCGCCGCAGGCGGCCGCCTTGGCGTCGGGCGGCAGCCGGCTGAGCGCCGGGGCGATCCGCCTGGCCGGCGGTCTGTCGGCGGCGGGAGCGAGCAGCGACCGGCTGAGCGCCGCTTCGCGAAAGGTAAGCATCGGCGCGAGGCGGGTCGCGAGCGGCACGGCGTCGCTTTCCGGCGGGCTCGGCACGCTCGCGAGCTCCGCCGGGCAGCTCCAGTCCGGCGCGCAATCGCTCGAGAGCCTGCTCGCGTCCCTGGCGGCGTCCGACCCGTCGCTTGCGGGCGACGCTCGGTTCCAGCAGGCTGTGGGCACCGCCCAGGCCCTGGACGGCGGCGCCGGCCAGCTCGTCGCGGGCCTCGACCAGGCGAGCATGCAGAGCGGCGCGCTGGCCGCCGGCGCGACGCAGGTCGCCGGCGGCGCTTCGAGCGTCGCCGTGGGCGCTTCGCGCCTCGGCGCCGCGCTCGCGACCGCGAGCACCAGTGCGGGCGCCCTCGCTGCCGGCTCCCGCAGCCTTGCGGCCGGGAGCGGCAGCCTGAGCAACGGTCTCGTCACGGCCGCACGTGGCGCCTCGTCGCTGTCGAGCGCCGCCTCCCAGGCGGCCGCCGGCGCGGCCGCACTCCACAGCGGCGTTGCCGGTGCGGCTGGTGGAGCCCACAGGGTGGATGCGGGCGCGCAGCGGGTCAGCGCCGGGGCCCGCAAGCTCGACAAGGGGACGGCGGCGGCGGCCGCGGCGACCGGCAGGATGAGCCAGGCTACGTCGGGCGCCGCCCTCATGGACGCCGCCGCCCACGTCAAGAAGGTCATCCTCGACGCCGCCACGAGCTCCTTCGATGCGTCCTTCTGGCTGGCGGCCGTCGCCGCGTTCCTCTGCCTGCCGCTCGCCGTCCCGCTCGGCAGGACCCTGCCGCAGGGCGAGGCGGACGCCGTCGCGGTCGAGGCCTTCTGATGGGGCGGCCCTCGGCTAGACTGGAGCGACAGGTGGATGCGACGGGCGGACAGCGACAGCACGAGGGGCCGCACGAGCGGCCGCGCCGGGTGCGGCTGCGGCCCGAGGAGCGGCGTGAGCGGCTGCTCGACGCCGCCGCGGCCGAGTTCCTGGCGCGCAGCTACGGGGCGACCACCGTGCGCGACATCGCCACCCGGGCCGGCGTGACGCCCGGTCTCATCTACCGCTACTTCCCGGGCAAGTACGAGATGCTCGTGGCCCTCGCCACCGAGCGCGGCCCTTCGACCGTGATGTCGCTGCTCGAGGAGCCGTGGGAGCACCTCACGCTGTGCGAGCTGCTGGCCGAGGGCCTGCGCCAGATCGTGAACGCGCTCTCGGAGCATCGCGTGACCACGCTCATCATCGAGAGCCAGCGGCTCACCGACCCCGACATCGCGGCGCTGCTCCAGGCGCAGCGCGCCCGGGCGTGCGCCGCGCTCACCGACTACCTCTCGACCTGGAGCGCCCGCGGGCGCCTGCGGCCCGGCATCGAACGTGCGCTGGCGTGGAGCGTCATCGGGCTGGCCGAGGCGTTCTTCCTGGAGACCGCCGTGCCACCGGGCAGCGCCGCGCCGTCGGCCGAGGCGCTCGAGCGGTTCGCGGTCGAGACGGCGGCGCTCCTCGAGCAGGGTTGCCGACCCGAGTAGGCGTCAGGGCCGGCCGGGGCGTCTGAGCCGCCCCAAGGGTCCGGTCCCGCAGAACCCGCCCGGCGGCGCTACGGCGTGACGCAGACCTTGTTCTTGCCCGTGCGTTTGGCGACGTAGAGGGCGGCGTCGGCCGCGGCGACGAGCTCGTCGGCGCCGTGCTCGTCGCCGAGCTCCGCCACGCCGACGCTCACCGTGATGCGCTCCGGCAGGATGGACGTGGTCGTGGCAGACGCGTCGGCGATGCTCTGGCGCAGGCGCTCGCCGACGTTGGCGGCGCCCTCCTGGTGGCTGTCGCCCGAGGAATGGTCCGAGACGAGCTGCGCGATCTCGTTGGCCAGGCGCGTGCCGGCCACTGTGGCGCCGCCGAGGGCGGTGTTGGGCAGGATGGCGGTGAACTCCTCGCCGCCGTAGCGCGCCGCCAGGTCGATCTTCTGACGCAGGCCCAGCCGCAGGATCGCGGCGACCAGGCGCAGCGCCTCGTCGCCGGCCTGATGGCCGTGAGCGTCGTTGAAGCGCTTGAAGTCGTCGATGTCGAGCATGAGCAGCGACAGCGGAAAGCGGTAGCGCCGCGCGCGCGCGACCTCTTCGTGGAGCCGGTCGTAGAAGTGGCGGTGGTTGGCGAGGCCGGTCAGGCCGTCGGTGATGGCCTGCTCCTCGAGATGGTGGTAGAGGTGGGCGTTCTGGATGGCTGCCGCCGCCTGCTCGGCCAGGCCGCGCGCCAGGTCGAGCTCGGCGGCGCTGAACTCGCGCTCGCCGCGCGGCTCGACGAGCACGATCACGCCGACCGGCGCGCCGGCGAACAGCAGCGGCAGCGCCATGCGGGTCAGTGCCTGGGTGGGCAGCGTCTCGCGCCGGAACAGCTTGTGCGGCGGCTGCTGCTCCGCGACGAGCCGCTCGCTGGCGAGCTCGCCCGTGGCGACGGCCCGGCGCACGACCGACGACGGGTCGTCGGGTGAGGCCGGTTCGGGGAGCGGGCCGTCGTAGGCGGGGGCGATGAAGTCGGTGCGCTCGTCGAACCGGTCGGCCGCCTGGTCGTACTCCCAGATGCGGCAGCGCACGACGTCGAGAGCCTCGGCGGTCTTGCTGGCGACCGTCTCGAGGACCTTGTCGAGCACGACCACGGAGCTCAGGGCGCGGCTCGACTCGAGGAGCGCCGCGAGGTAGCGGTTCTGGTCGGCCTGCCGTCCGAACAGCCGGGCGTTGGCGAGAGCGGGGCCGACCAGCGCGGCCAGCGCCTCGAGCAGCTCGCGCTCGCCCGCGGCGAAGTGTCTGATCGACTTCTCGGTCACGACGAGCAGGCCGAGCAGCTCGGCGCCTGCGCTGAGCGGGGTGGCGACGACCGTGAGGTCGCTCCACAGGTCGTCGCGCAGCGACTGCGACAGGCCGGGGTCGTTGACGTGGGTCTCGGCCGTGCGACGCTCGCGTACCGCGGGGAAGAGGCTCGGGCGGTCGGCCGGCCCGAACGAGGCGCCGACGAGCGCCTGCAGGTCGTCGTCGTCGTCGCAGCTCCAGGCTGCCTTCAGCGTCAGCAGGTCGTACGTCTGCGAGTAGTCGTAGACGCAGCAACTGGCGGCACGCGTCCCCTGCCCGACGTCGTGCACGGCCGCGCTCAGCACCTGGTCCTCTCGCAGACTCGCCGTGAGGTGGGCTGCCGTGCCCACGACGATCTGGACGACGTCTTCTGCCATCGACTGCCCCCCGAGCCACGTGTCCAACGGCGTAAGGTAATGCGTCGTCGAGGCGCGCGCAACTCAAAGAACGGAAAAGCGTACGACCGCCGTCGCAGGGAGATGGACAGGGTGGCAGAAGGCGGTCGCGCAGCGGGACAACCTGGACCGGCCGCGCGACGTATCATGGCCCCACCACGGCAGCGAGAGGGAGCATCCGGTATGCGTGTGCGCTACTACACCTGCGACGTCTTCACCGACACCCGCTTCGGCGGCAACCAGCTCGCCGTGCTGCCCGAGGCCGACGGCCTCGACGGCCGGCGCATGCAGCAGATCGCCCGCGAGTTCAACTTCTCCGAGAGCACCTTCGTGCTCGTCCCCGAGGCCGGCCACACCCGCCGGGTGCGCATCTTCACGCCGATGAGCGAGGTGCCGTTCGCCGGCCACCCCAACGTCGGCACGGCCTTCGTGCTGGCCGCGACCGGGGCACTGGGTCCGCTCACGACCGAGACGACCGTGACCTTCGAGGAGGAGGCCGGTCTCGTACCGGTGACGGTGCGCTCTGGCGCCGACGGTCGCGTCAGGTGCGAGCTGACCGCGCCCCAGGGGCTCACGCTCGGTCGCGAGGTGCCGGTCGACCTCCTCGCCCGCGCGGTCTCGCTCACGCCCGCCGATCTCGCGACCGGTGCGCACGCGCCGGTGGTCGCGTCCGTCGGCCTGCCGTTCGTGATCGCCGAGCTCACGGATCGCGCTGCGCTGGAGCGGGCGCGACCCGACGGCGCCGGCATCGAGGCGCTCGTCGCGGCCGGCGTGCAGCCGCCCGACGTCCACCTGTACGTGCGCAGCGGCGACGAGTACGACCTGCGCGCCCGCATGTTCTCGCCGCTCGACGGCATTCCCGAGGACCCGGCCACCGGCAGCGCGAACTGCGCGCTCGCCGCGCTCCTTGCCAGGCTCGACCCGGCGGCCGACGGCAGCTTCGCCTGGCGCATCGCCCAGGGCGTCGAGATGGGCCGTCCGAGCGTGCTCGAGGCGCGCGCCGAGAAGCGCGCCGGCGCGGTCGTCGGCGCCTGGATCGGCGGCGAGTGCGTGCTCGTGAGCGAGGGGACGATCGAGGTCTGACGGTGCGCTTCACCGACGACTACGGCGACTGGTTCCTGCGCGACGAGCGCCTCGCGCAGGGCCGCATGACCGCGACGCTGCACCCGTTCGAGCGCCTGTTCTCGCCGGTCGCGATCAATGCGGTCACGATCAAGAACCGCATCGTGATGGGCCCCATGGGCAACCTCTCGTCGGCCGACGAGACGGGCCGGCCGAGCGACCGCATGGTAAGCTGGTTCGCCGAGCGGGCGCGCGGCGGCGCCGGTCTCATCACCTCGGGTCTCGTGCCGGTGAGCCACGGCATCGACCCGGCGGTCACCGAGCCCGGCGGCCTGTCGTACTTCCCGCGCATCGACCGCTCGCGTTCGGTGTTCGCCGGCTGGCGCGACATCACGACGGCCTGCCACGCCCACGGCGCGCGGTTCTTCGTACAGCTCACCGCCGGCCTCGGACGGGTGGGCTCGCCCGAGTGCCTGCTCTCCAGGCACCGGCTGCCGGTGTCGGCGTCGTGGAACCGCAACTTCTACCTGCCGACGGTGCCCTGCCGGCCGCTGCTCGACCGTGAGTGCCGGGCCATCGTGAAGGCCGCCGGGCAGGCGGCCGCCGACGCCCGGGCGATGCAGGTCGACGGCGTCTACCTGCACGGCCACGAGGGCTACCTGCTCGACCAGCTCACGAGCCCCGCCTTCAACCGTCGACGCCACGGGCGTTACGCCGACTGGCGCCGCTTCGGGCTCGACCTCGTGGCCGAGGTACGGCGGCGCACGGGCCCACGCTACCCGATCATGTACCGGCTCGACCTGACGAGTGCGCTCGACGAGACCTACGGCGAGCGCATGAGCACGGTGGGCGGGCTGCGCCGCCTGCGCGGCGAGCGCACGGCCGAGATGACGCTCGCCTTCATGGCCGACCTCGTGGCCGCCGGGGTCGATGCCTTCGACGTCGACCTCGGCTGCTACGACGACTGGTGGCTGCCGCACCCGCCGACCTTCATGCCGCCGGGCTGCTTCCTTGAGGTCGCGCGCGTCGCTCGCGACCACTTGCGAACGCGCGGCGTGCGCTCGAACGCCGGTTTCGAGGTGGCGGTCGTCGCGGTCGGCAAGCTCGGCAACCCCGACCTGTGCGAGCAGGCGCTGCGCGACGAGGCCTGCGACATGGTCATGCTGGCGCGCCCCCTGCTGGCCGACCCGCAGTGGCCGCTCAAGGCCTACGCCGGACGCGTCGCCGAGATCGTGCCCTGCATCGGCGACCAGGAAGGGTGCCTCAACGAGATCGTCGAGGCCGGCCACCCGCAGTGCGCCGTCAATCCGCGGGCCGGTTTCGAGCACCTTGTGCCGGCCGTGGCGCCGCCGGCCGCGCCGCCGCGCCGCGTGGCCGTCGTCGGCGCCGGGCCGGCCGGCGTGGCCTGCGCCTGCGCGGCGGCCGAGCGTGGGCACGACGTGACGCTGTACGAGCGGCTCGACCGGCCGGGGGGCATGCTGGTGCCCGGCTCCGTACCGCGCGCCAAGCTCGACGTGGCCAACTACCTCGACTACCTCGGCGGGTTGCTCGACCGCACCGCCGCCGCCCACGAGCTGCACGTGCGCTGCGAGACGGACGCCGGCCCCGACACGCTCGCCGGCGAGAGCTTCGACGTGGTCGTGACCTGCACGGGCGCCGAGACCGTGCGGCCGCCGGTCGACGGCATCGACGCCGACCACGTGGTGGCGGCGGTCGACCTGCTGCGGCGCCCCGAGGGCGCCGCCGACGCCCGCCGCGTCGTCGTGGTCGGCGGCGGCGCCGTGGGCTGCGAGGTCGCCTTCTGGCTGGCCGCCGAGCACGGCAAGGATGTCACGGTGGTCGAGATGCTGCCCCACTTCATGGCCGGTACATGCACCGCCAACCGCGGCTACCTGCTGCACTACCTCGAGCGCCACGGCGTGCGGCTGCTCAACTGCACGCGTCTCGCGGCCGTCGGCCAGACGTCGGTCGCCGTAAGACGCAACGCCGCGCCCGCGGTGCCCGACCCGTACGTGACCTGGGCGCCCCTGCTGCCGGCCAACATCCGCAACCCGCTCGCTCGGCCGTTGCCGGTCGACGAGGTCGACGATACGCTCGCCGCCGACCTCGTGGTGCTGGCGGCCGGCCTGCGGCCGGCCGCCGCCCTGCACGACGAGTGCCTGCGCCGGCGCGTCGCCCCCGAGCTCTTCAACATCGGCGACTCGTTCGCCGTGGGCCGCGTCGTCGACGCGGTCAAGGCCGGCTTCGCGCTCGGCCGCTCGTTGTAGGCGCAGGCGGCCGCCCTCGGGCGGTCCGCGCCCGCCGGCCAGCCGGACGCGCGGCGGTCCGCTCGACGGCCGCCGGTCCGCGCCGCGCCCGCTGCGGCCCGTCGCATTCCGTGGCCGCGCCTGCCTCCGCTATACTCGAGCATGGGAGCCGGCGCGGCCGCGCGCGGTGGCGCCGCACCGCAGCAGACCAGCCCAACGAGCAGACTGGGGAGCCATGGGCACGATCAGCGAAGACGTCGCATGCGGCTGCGTGCGTGACGACCTGGCGGTAGCCGGCCTCGTGAGCGTCGGCGAGCTCCACCGCAACCTGCCCTACGCCGAGCTCGTGGCGCGCTCCCTGGCGCGCAAGGAAGGCATCCTCGCCGGCAACGGCGCGATCGTCGTGCGCACCGGCCGGCGCACCGGCCGCTCGCCCGACGACCGGTTCCTGGTCGACGTCCCGTCCCTGCACGACAGCATCGACTGGGGGTCGGTGAACCGGCCTTGCACGCGGCCGATGTTCGACCACCTGCTCGACAAGGCGAGCGCCTTCCTGCAGCACCGCGAGTCGTTCGTCTTCGACGGCTTCGCCGGCGCCGACCCGCGGTACCGGCTGCCCATCAGGGTGGTGGCCGAGGCGACGTGGCACGCGCTCTTCGCGCACACGCTGTTCCTGCCCGCGACAAGCGCCGAGCTGCACGAGCGCTTCACGCCGGCGATCACGGTGGTCGACTGCGGCGCGCTCACCGCCTCGCCACGCGCCGACGGCGCTCGCTCCGAGGCGTTCGTCGGCATCGACCTCGAGCGCGGTCTCGTGCTGATCGTCGGCACCATGTACGGCGGCGAGATCAAGAAGTCCGTGTTCTCGGTGATGAACTACGTGCTGCCCGAGCGCGGTGTGCTGCCCATGCACTGCAGCGCCAACGTCGGCCGCGGCGGCGACAGCGCCCTGTTCTTCGGTCTGTCGGGCACCGGCAAGACGACGCTGTCGGCCGATCCTGCCCGGCATCTGATCGGCGACGACGAGCACGGCTGGAGCGACGACGGCATCTTCAACTTCGAGGGCGGCTGCTACGCGAAGGTGATCCGCATCTCGCCGGCGGCCGAGCCGCAGATCGTCAAGGCGGTGCGCTTCGGCTCGATCCTCGAGAACGTCAACGTCGACCCCTGGACCAGGGCGATCGACTACGACGACGACACGATCACCGAGAACACGCGCGCTACGTACCCCGTGGCCCACATCCGCGGCCACGTCGCCTCGGGGCGGGGCGGCCATCCCGGCAACGTCGTGTTCCTCACCTGCGACGCCTACGGCGTGCTGCCGCCGATCGCCCGTCTCACCCCTGAGATGGCGAGCTACCACTTTCTCTCGGGCTTCACCGCCAAGCTCGCCGGCACCGAGGACGGCGTGACCGAGCCGGTGCCGACGTTCTCGGCCTGTTTCGGCGCGCCCTTCATGCCGCGGCCGCCGGCCGTGTACGCCGGTCTGCTGGCCGAGCGGCTGCGCCGTCACGGCGCCACGTGCTGGCTGGTCAACACCGGCTGGAGCGGCGGCCCCTACGGCGTCGGCCGGCGCATGAAGATCGGCCTCACGCGCCGCCTGCTGCGCGCTGCGCTCGCCGGCGAGCTCGACGACGTCGCCTTCGCGCCCGATCCGTGGTTCAAGGTGCTCGTGCCGGCGTCGTGCCCCGGCGTGCCGGCGTCCGTGCTGTCGCCGCGTTCGACGTGGGCCGACCCCGCCGCCTACGACGACCAGGCCAGGGCGCTGGCCGCGCGCTTTTCCGCCAACTTCGCCAAGTACCGGGCTACGGTGCCGGCCGAAGTGGCGGCCGCCGGGCCGACGGCGTAGGCGGGCCGCCGCTCGATCCGCCCGCGCCGGCCCGCCGGCAGGCCGGATCTGCCCGGCTCGCCTGAGAACCGTCGCCCGCGGCGCGCCGCCACCTGGCGCGCAGGTTCGCGGTTTCGTTGCGTGCACATTGGGAAACTCCTGCAAATCGTTCGAAAGGAGGCTCCCATGTGCACTGGCTACAGGGGCTACTCTGACCTGTGGCGGGAGGACGCCGAGGAGCGCCGTCGGCTCATCGAACGCCGCCGGCAAGAGGCGGAGCGGGTGGAACGGCTCGAGCGGCTGCAGCGCGAGTTCGAGCGCGAGCGTCGCGAGTTCTTGCGCACCCGGCAAGACGATCAGCTCCGCCGTCTGGAGCGCGAGATGATCGACAGCGAGCGGGAGAGCGAGCGCTCTCGCGTGCGCTAGCAGCCGCGAGACGACCACGCACGTTGCGAGGGGGCGGGCCGCACGGCCCGCCCCCTCGCGCTATCCGGCGAGCGTCGCCGCGAACTCCGTGAGGCTCTCGCCGCCCGGCACCCGCAGGCGCGCGAGCGTGAACCTGTCCTGCCGGGTCGCGGCGCCCTCGATCTCCGTCGTGGCGCCCAGGAAGCCGGCCGCGCGCACGACCGCGATGACCTGGGCGTCGTACTTGCCGGCGGGGTAGCAGAAGAACGAGACGGGCTCGCCGGTGAGATGCCGGATCACGGCGCGCGAGCCGACGATCTCGCGGTGCAGCCCGGCCGCGTCGAGCGTCGTCAGGTCGGGGTGGGTGAGGGTGTGGTCGTCGATCTCCCAGCCGGCCCGCACCAGGCCGTGCACCAGGCCCACGGGCAGGTCGCGGTGAGGCCCCACGGCGTTCATGCACAGGTCCAGCACGCCCGGCCAGCCGATCCGCTGCAGGATCGGCGCCACGTCGGTCCAGTCGCTGCGGTAGCCGTCGTCGAAGCTCAGCACGACCGGCTTGGCCGGCAGCGTGCCGTGGCCGTGCCAGAAGGCGTAGACCTGGTCGAGCGTGACCGCCGTGTAGCCATCGTGTTCGAGGTAGCGCATCTGGGCCGCGAAGTCGGCGAGCGACACGAACAGCTCAGGGTAGGGCTCGGTCGACGGCGGCGTGCCGATCACGTGGTACATGAGGATCGGCACCGGACGGCCGCGCGGGCCGCTCACGACGCGGTGCACCGGCGCGCGGCGGAAGTGACCGACGCCGTGCGGCAGCGCCAACAGGGTGGCCGACGACGACGGGGCCGGCGAGGGCGTGGCCGCGGGCGAGCCGGCTCCGGGCGCGCCCGGCGAGAGCGACGACGATGGTGAGCCGGGAATCGTCGCCGTGCCCGGCGTCGCGCCCGGCGAGCCCGTCGCCGCGACGGTCGCTGAGCCGGTGGCAGGGCCGCCCGCGCCACCGCGCCCGAACGCGGCCCAGGCGCCGAGCGCGACGACGGCGGCCGCCGCGAGCGCCGCCGCGACCCAGAGCCATCTCTTCATGCCGTTCTCCTCGCTTGCCTGCCGGGCGACCCCCCGCAAGCACGCCGGTCCCCGAGTCTACTCTGGCGCGACCGCTTGGGCACGCTCCCCGGGTGGTAGACTCCGGCCATGAAACTCGCGGACGTCCTCGCCGCCGTCGACCGCCTTGCTCCCTTCGAGCTCGCCGAGCCTTGGGACAGCGTGGGGCTGCAGGTCGGCGACCGCGAGAGCGAGGTGCATGGGATCCTCGTGACCCTCGACTCCACGGTCGCCGCGGTCGACCACGCCGCGCGGCGCGACTGCCAGCTCCTGCTCGTCCATCACCCGCTCGTGCGCGACCCACTTGTCGCCGTCACGGCCGATGTCTGGCCCGGCGAGCTCGTGCTGCGCGCGGCGCGCGCGGGCGTGGCGGTGGTCGCCGCCCACACCAACGTCGACAAGGCCCACGGTGGCCTGGCCGAGATCGTCTGCGCGGCTCTCGACCTCGAGGGCGTCGTGCCGCTCGCGCCGGCCCGCGTGGACTGGCTCAAGCTCGTCGGCTTCGTGCCCGAGGGCGACATCGAGTCCGTGCGCGCCGCCATCTTCGCGGCCGGCGCCGGCACGATCGGTGAGTACATCCACGTTTCCTTCGGCATCCCCGGTCAGGGGACGTTCCGTCCCGGCGACCGCTCGCACCCGGCCGTCGGCGAGATCGGCGTCGAGCAGACCACGAGCGAGCTCCGTCTCGAGAGCGTGTTCCCGCGCGCGCTGCGCCAGCGGGTGGTCGACGCGTTCGTCGCGGCCCACTCCTACGAGGAGCCGGCCTTCGACGTCTACCCGGTCGAGGACGAGGTGCGCACGCTGGGCCTCGGCCGCATCGGGTTTCTGCCGGCGCCCCGGGAGCTCGCGGCCTTCGCCGCCGACGTCGCGGCGCTGTTCGGCCTGCCGGCGATCCGTCACACCGGCGAGCCCGAGCAGCTGATCGAGGGCGTGGCGGTGGTGCCGGGCTCGGGCGCCTCGCTGATCGATCGGGCCGCGGCCGCCGGGGTCGGCGCGCTCGTGACCGGCGACATCAAGTACCACGACGCCGAGCGCGCCGAGCGTCTGGGCCTCGCCCTGATCGACGTGCCGCACGAGGTCGTCGAGAGCTTCGCGATGGAGCGCTGGTGTCGGCAGCTCGCCGACGAGCTGCGACCCGGGCACGTCAAGGTGAGCTTTCTCGAGCAGCCCCGCCGCGTGTGGCGCCGCCTGGCCGTGACGGCCGAGGCCGGCGAGGCCACGGACGGCCTCGCCCCCAGGCACAACCACAGCGACGACCACCTGCTGCTGTACGTCGACGGCGGCTCGCGGGGCAACCCCGGACCGGCGGCGATCGGCGGACGGCTGCTCAACCCCGCGGGCGAGGTCGAAGAGGAGTTCGCCGACACGATCGGCGTCGCCACCAACAACGTCGCCGAGTATCAGGCCATGATCGCAGGCCTCGAGCTGGCGCTCGACCGCCGGGTGCGCAAGCTCACGGTCTGCTCCGACAGCGAGCTCATCTGCCGTCAGCTCACCGGGCGCTACAAGGTGAAGGACGAGAACATGCGCGGCTACCATGCCCAGGCGCGCGCCCTGCTCGAGCAGTTCCAGGAAGTCGAGATCAAGTGCGTGCGCCGCGAAGAGAACGCCGAGGCCGACCGCCTGGTGAACAGGGCGCTCGACGGCGCCGCTCGCTGACCTGAACAGCACGCACACGGGCGCTCTCGGCGGTCCTCTCGGCGCCCTCTCGCTCACGCTCCGCCGGGCCGTCTGCGCGATTTGCCGGGCCGCGCCGGGGTCGTGTACACTACCCGTCTGCGCGGGTGTAGCTCAGTTGGCTAGAGCGTCTGCTTGCCATGCAGAAGGTCGAGGGTTCAAGTCCCTTCACCCGCTCCAGATTCGCTTCGCATGAGCAGACGACGGCGTATCGGCGCCGGCGTCTGCCTATCGTCTGGCGGGGGGAGCGGCGGGCCGGCCGCCACTGGCGGCCGGCTGCGCACACAGCCAGAGCGCCGAGGCGGCGTAGCCAAGTGGTAAGGCAGAGGTCTGCAAAACCTTAATCACCGGTTCGACTCCGGTCGCCGCCTCCAGAAGAATTTCCTGCACCCGGCCATCTTCTCGGACCGGTGCACGCTCGGCAGAGGGCAATATGCCGACATTCGCGCCGACATCTGTCGCTAGCTGCCCGTGTGCGGCTCCCTGTCGGCAGGAGGAGCGCCTGAGTCGGCGCGACTCGGCGTGTTCGAATGCGACGCGGCTCCTCCGGTCCTGAAGCCGGTCTGAGCTGTCGGCGAAGAACCCCCGCTCGCGGTAACGGTTGTCCGCGACGTTACGGCTGGGAGGCGCTCGGGACTGCCGACGGTGCGAGTGTCACGACCGGCCGCACGACGACCGTCTGCGAGGTCCGCGAACACGTTGCGGCAGATACGGCCAACGTGAACAGCGTGGCGATACAGACGACGATCGTTAGGCGCATCATCCACTTGGAGCTGCTCGCCATCTGCCGGTTGATCGAGAGCGTCTCCTCGTTCATGTCGCCCGTCTTGCTCATGAGCTCGAGGGAATTCCTCTGAAGGTCGGTCATGACCTCAAGGAGGGTGGTCTGTTCTCGGAGGAGCTTGTACTCGGGGTGGGGGTCGTAGCCCCGCAGAAGCGAGTTGGTGGCGTCCGAATCGAACGCTGGTGTCCGGGGCATCGCGGCGACCTTCGCGAACAGCTTGGGGTCGATCAGGCCGGGTGTCTTGAACTTGCCCGCTTGGCTCATGGCCTTGATGGCAGCGTTGCTGATCCCGACGTTCTTGATTGCCCCGAGTTGGCCGAGCTTCAGGAGTGCGTCGTTGACGCCGGTGACTCGCTTGAACAGCGTCGGGTCAGCCCCAGCGAGCTTCTGCAATCCGACCTTGTCGAGGCCGAACAGTGAGAACTTCGCCGGATCCTGCATGGCGCCGCGGTAGAGATTCGCGAAGGTACGCACCGGGTCGGCCGCCTCGGGACACGGCTTTGCGTCGGCGCTCGGGGCCTCTGGCTCGTCGTCGCCTCGGGAGGACTCCTCGTCGGTTGACGGCTCAGCCGCGACGTCGTCGTCGACCGGCGGTTCGGTTGGAGTGTCGTCGTCGGCCATGCAGCCCCCCTGCTCGATGAAAGCCAGCGTATCACTGGGGTCTGACGGAGCCGAGGCTCGCGGGGAGAGTGAAGGTGAGTCCGGTCGTCTGGCACTGCATCGCTGGCGGGGACTCGCACCATGGCTAGCGTTGAGGGTCGTCTCCTTGAACAGCGGACCTGCCGCCTGACGGTTCGAAGTCGGGAAGAGCAAGCGCTTGGACCGGGATCGGGAAGAAGGCGCCGATCTTGGCGTCGACGAGCTGTCCCCGGTGTCGACCGTCTGGCACGATCGCAAGACCGAAGCGACAGTCGACCTCCAGAGGCGACACCTGGAAGTCGGAGCCGACTGGGCCGGGGACCGAGATTGTGAGGAGGCCCCAAGGGGTCTCAACTCGCGGGGAAGTACCGGCCACAGGCGATGCAGCGAGACGCGTCGAAAGCGTCGACGCGAGCACCGATTGCAGACCTGTACCCTTGGCGGACACGTCCTCGAGGAAGTCAGAGGTGTGGCGTCTTCCGCCGTGAGCCAGTGCCCCTCGTGTCTTCCGCGTCTCGTCCGCAAGTCTCCTCGGTGGCCTTAGGCCGTCCGGGACTCCTTCAGTGAACATGCGCCGGATTTGCTGGTGGCTTGCCGGTCCACCCTTGATTTCAGCGCCACAGTTTGGGCAAGCGGAGAGGACGTAGTCGTCGGCCGCGACTGCGTCAGCGTTGGCGAGCGCCTCGACGCCCGACCAGAGGTTGATGAAGTAGTCGAAGGGCAGTGGCGAGTTCACGCCCTGACGGAAAGATCTGAGCGCAGTCGCGACTTCTGCGGTTACTTCAGCGTCCAAGGCCGAGATATCCGCCGGCGTCAAGACGACGCGGCTTCGACGGTACCCAGGGATGGGAACGGCGATGGGAAACGGCTCCCCATATCTCGCTCTCGGCGGCGTCACGGACAGAATGGTGGAAGCCGCAGGACCGAAGGTCAGATAGGCGACGCGATCCTGAAGGGCGTCATTTAGGTCGATTGCGCACGTCAGAGCATCTCTCACAGTCGCGGCAGTCACGGTGAGATCGACCCGGACCAGCGAGCCGCCGTTCGGCTGTTCGCCAAGCGGTGTCGCGGTCGCGGACGCTCCGTCGAGAGTGAAGGCATCAGGGATGTCGGCGAATGAGGCGAGCGCCAGCCGGATGCGCCAGATAGCAGAGTCCTGCGATTCAGGGGGTAGCTTTGTCAGGCATTGCGCGCCGTGATCCTCGGCGAGCCCATCATCTTACGCGGACCCCACCCGGCTTCGGTATCACGCGGTGTCGAGGTCGTAAGGGGTCCAATCGCTCTCGATTCCTGCGGCGTCCAGGAATCGGCTCCGTGGCTTGTTGGTGATGTCCTGCCCAAAGGAGACGTTCCTCGGGCGTCTGATTGAATGGATCATGTGAACCTCGTGCTTGGCACGGGTCATCCCGACGTAGAAGAGCCTGGCTTGCTCCTCCTCGTCGCCGTCTTCAGCGGGCATGATGTCGTCCTCCAGACCAACTAGCACGACGACATCCGCCTCCAGCCCCTTTGATTTTCGTAGCGTCATCAGCTGGACTGAGCTGAAGCCAGGGATAGCAGCACCGTCGATCTCAGCCTCAAGAGCAAGCAGGTCGGCAGCCAGGTCTTGCGGCCTCATCCACTCACCGCAGGCCTGAGCCAGGGCCTTGGCGAAGTCGCCCTCGCGCTCGCCGTATGTAGTCCGGAGCAGACTGAGCGCTGCGCGGATGGCTGCAAGATCAGCCGAAGGGTCGTCGAGCCCATCCAGAACCCCGATCAGCTTTCTGCGAGACGAGACGCGACGCCAGAGATCGCCAATCTCTTTCTCAACTGCGATTCGCCGTTCGATGGTCTCTTTCTTCAGTCGACCTCTCCCTCCGGCGCCAGGCACGCGAACCATCGCATGGTCCAAGACGCACTCGATGGCCAGTCGCGTTGCGAAGTTGTCCTCCGGATTCCGCACCCAGCGGAGAAGCTGGCATGCGACCGTTAGCCTCTGACGGGTGGAGTTCGAGAGCAGGTCGTCCTGGCAGTCGTGCGCCACGCCAAACCTGGCAAGGGTGGCCGAGATAAGGGGGAAGAACGCTCTCTTCGGCACGAGCACCAGGACGGTCTTGTGTTCTGTCACGGCTTGCCGAGCGAGGCGCGCAACCCACATCGCCTCGGCCTTCTCGCTGCGCGCCTTCCAGACCCTCGGCCCGCGTTCACTCTCCACGGTGTACTCGATGTCGGGCGGTGGGCTCCACCCTGGACACAAGCAATGAAGGGTGGATTGGGCGACGTCAAGGATGCCCTCGTGGCACCGACGGCTGTAGGCCAAAGGCGGCGTCCAGGCGTCTGAGAAGTCTTCTGCAAACCTGAGTATGAAGTCGGGGCTGGCGCCGCGAAAGCTATAGATGCTTTGAGCGTCATCGCCGACGGCGAAGAGTCCAGCGACGTTCTCCCCGCTGAGCAGCTTGATGAGCCTGAACTGGGCCGCGTTGATGTCCTGATACTCGTCAACGAGCAGGTGATGACACCGGGCTTGGTACTCGCCCAGGAGGCTGTCGTTGGCTTCGAGGATCCGGCAGGCGAGAAGTACCTGATCGTCGTAGTCGACGCGGTTGCATTTCGACATGATTCGCCAGTACGAGCGACATACGGCGCACCGTTGTTCGGACGTGCTCGGGGTGCAGTCGCCGTGCGCCTTGCACATCTTTGCATCGCCGGCGAGACTCCCCGACAGGCCTTCGGCCATCGCCGCGTCTCTGAAGATGAGGTCAGCAACGTGTTGATCTGGCTGAACGCCCAGGTTCGTCTTCCGGAGGTTGACCGCGTGCGGGTCCCTACCGACGATCTCGTATCCGAGCGCGTGCAACGTGGAGACGTGAGGAAGCTGATCATGAGGGATGCCGAATCCATGAGCCCGGTCCTGCAACTTGGTCCGCATGTTCTGTGTGGCGTCTTTCGCGAACGTGAGGAGCGTCATCGCTCCGTGATCGCTGCCGTCGCTGAGTAGACGGCTGACTCGATCGCCCAGGAGGTACGTCTTCCCAGCCCCCGGCCCGGCCAAGACGAGCGTGGGTCGGTCGGTCGAAGAGACGATCGCTTCGTAGGGAACCTGCGGCACTAGCCACCTCCCCCTTAGACGGCCAATCGGCACTTGTACTCTACTCCGGTCGGATTCTGTAGTGCCTCCCGAATCTTCATCGTCGGCGGGAGCGTGGCGACCAGGCTCCAACGCGGCCTCGATCCAGCTTCCCCGCATCACGTCTAGTGTCGTGAGTGTCGCAGAATGCGCCACTCCTGCGACGGGTAGGGGCGGACCTTCGTCGTGCGCTCACCTACTGAACACCAGTCTTGCGATCCGTGTCGCCGCCTCTTCCTGCAGTGCCGGAATGGCGTGTGAGTAGGTGTCCAGCGTGATTGCCACCGTGGCATGGCCAAGCCGCTCGGAGATGACCTTAGGATGGATGCCCGCTCGCAGTGCAAGCGTGGCGTGACTGTGCCGCAGGTCGTGTAGGCGGATCTGCGGCAGCTTGGCCTGCTTGACCGCCCGCACGAAGCACCGGCTCACCGAGTTGGGCGGCAGCGCCTGCCCGTCCTTGCCGGCAAAGACAAGTCCCGTCTCGGTCCAGCTCTTGGCGGACCCACGCTCGGCTACCTGGCGTTCGGCGTGCGCCCGTAGCTCCGCCACCGTCTTCTCATCGAGGGCGATCGAGCGCCTGCCGCGCGCCGTCTTCGGTTCTGTGACGAGCACGGTGCGGGCCACCGGTACCAGGGCGCGGCAGACGGCGATCCGTCCCTGCTCCAAGTCACAGTCACACCAGCGCAACCCGCAGGCCTCGCCTCGGCGCATGCCGGTCAACGACAGTAGCTGCCACATCGCGTGGAGGCGGTCGCTCGCGGTGAAGGCCAGGAAGGCCTCAAGCTGCCGGGGGTTCCAGGTGTGCATCTCGCGAGAGCTTGAAGGCCGCGGTGGGTCGGCTGAGTCGATCGGGTTGCGACCGATCAGCCCCCAGCGCACCGCGTCGCGCAGCGCGCGGTGCAGCACGGCGTGCACGTGGCGCACGGTCTGGGGTGAAAGGCCGGCCTTACCGCCCCGCCGCCCGTGACTGGCCAGGGTCGCATAGAGACCGTTGATCTGGGCGCCTGAGAGCGACGACAGCGCCACCTCCCCGAGGTGCGGTGCGATGTGCCACTTCACGTGCTGCACGTAGGAGCGGTAGGTGGTGAGGCGCACCGTGGACTCGATCGCCGGCAGCCACTCGTCGGTGAGGAACTGCTCGAGCGTGACCTTGGTCGGTACCACGTAGCTGCGCTCTGACACCGCCGCCAGCACCTTGTTCATCGCCGTCCGCGCCTCCTTGCGAGTGGCGAAGCCCGCCTTCGTCTGGCGGCGGCGCTCCGCGCCGAGCTGCAGCTTGCCGCCGCAGCGCGGGCAGGCCGCGAGCGGCTGGCGCTCCAGCCAGAAGCGCCGCCCGCACTCCTGGCAGCGCTGCGCCTGAGCCTCGCCGATGTCGATGATGTACTCGAGACTGCCGCCCTTGCCGCGACGCCTGATGTGACCTTGCATGATGTTCCTCCTGACCTTGTGCCGACAGGAAGACATGCACTCGGGTCGGAAGCCCGAGCAAGGCGAGTCGAGGCACCGGAAAGGTGGAGAAGGAGTACCGAGACGAACCGACACGTCAGGGGCACAGTGCTGGCTCGCAGCGTCGGCGTTCAGTCGGCAGCATCCGCTCAGTGCTGCGCTTCTCACGCGCCCACAGAACCGGCAGACCTATGCCCCGCAATCAGGACTTGATGGCGGTCAGCAGCTTCTGGCCCTGCCCGGGCGTCTGCTGGACGGTGAAGCTCTCCAGTCCGGCATCCTCACACCAGCGACGATAGTCGTCCTCGCCGTAGGCGTCGCCGGCGCTTGTGGCCACCAGCATGTTGACCCCAAAGAGCGAGGCGTGCAGACCCTCACCGCGCAGGAAGTCGAGGATGGCCAGTACCCCGCCGGCATCGAGCACACCGGCGCAGCTCGCCACCACGGCGGCGCACTGGCTCGGCGACATCGAGTGAAAGAGGTTGCCGCAGAAGACGAGGTCGAAGCCCGCCGCCGGGATGCCCTGCGTCGCGTCCGCCTTGATCGTGGCGATGCCGGCCCTTGCGAGGTCGTCTGCCATGAGCTCGATCACCTCGGGAAAGTCGAGTACCGTCGCCTGCCAGCCCCGCCGCTTGAAGGCGAAGGCCTGGGTACCGGGCCCGCCGCCGACATCCAACACGGTCCTGACTCGCGGAAAGAGCGTCGCGAGACGTTCGGCCAGTGGCTCGGCGCGTTCGCGGGCGCCGGCGCGCATCGAGCCGATGAAGGCTTGCAGCGACTCCGCGGTCCGCTCGAAGCTCGCCGGGCCGCCGTGATGCAGCACCTCCGGTAGCTGCACCCAGCGGCCGAGCAGGTCGTGGAGATGGAGCAGGCGGTCGCCCATGTACTCCTCGCTGCGGCGGTCGAGCAGTGGCCGGACCTCGGGGGCCACGACAAGGCCATCGCCACGACGTTCGAGCCAGCCCGCATCGAGCAGCACGGCGACCACGCGCAGGGTGGCGCGCTCGTCCAGGGAGAGGGCAGCCGCCACATCGCCGGGTGTGTGCGGCTCGTCGAGCAACTCGGCGATCAAGCCGACCCGCAGGGCCGCCATCAACACGACCTGGGGTTGCCATCGGCTTGGGAAGAGCTCGGTGGTGGTCATGGCGGCTCCCTTCGGGCTGTGCCTGGGCGGTCTCTTGCCTCAATTCTCCCCCATCCGGCTTGTGCCGACCCTGGGAGGCGTCGGCAGCCTGTCAGCCGCAGGCTCGTCAGCAGGGGACTTGGAGGTCGCACCGGTTCGCGTGACCTGTGTTTGCCGGAAACAGCCGGCATCACTGCGCGCCGCGATCCGCCGGGGTCGCCGTCATCCGTAGAGCAATCGGCCGCGACAACGCGTGTAGAAGTGGGCTGTTGCGCGAATACTTCAGGTGCCCGTTGTAGCCATCGGTATGGCAAGGCGTGGCACGACGAACCGAATCGCGGCTCGGCGTGACACGTCTGAAGCGCGACAAGGCAGGCACGTCTTAGCACGGCTGGCTTGCTAGCGCCCCCGAGGTTGCGGCGGGCTTTCGCTTGCCTGCGCGCCGTCGCATCTGGTCGGGGACGAGTAGGATGCTCCTCACCGGGTCCATCCAGCGGAGGCAGACGTGGTCAAGAAGGTCCTCTTTCTCTCCAGCGCCAACAGCGCGCGCAGCCAGATGGCCGAGGGCTTCCTGGGGGCCCTGGCCGGAGATGCCTTTGCGGCCTACAGCGCCGGCACCGCGCCGTGCGCCGTCGACCCCTTGGCGATCGCCGTCATGGCCGAACGCGGGATCGATATCGCCGACCAGCGGCCGAAGGGCCTGCAGGAGTTCATGGGCAAGGCGCGCTTTGAGTTTCTCATCACGGTCTGCGACCGAGCCGAGAAGGACTGCCCCATGTTCCCAGGCCCGGGTACGCGCGAGTACTGGCCTCTTGAAGACCCCGGGACGACCGAGGGCAGCGCCGAGGAGCGTCTGGAGAGGTTCCGCCAGGCGCGCGACGAGATCGAGGCACGCATCCGGCGCTTCCTGGTGGAGCACCGCTACAGGACCGTCGTGGAACTCGGCCACGAGGGCACCTCCGTCTAACGGGGCGGCGGCGGCGCGTCGGCACAGGCGACTGGTGCAGCAAGGTACAAAGGCCCCCAGGTCGTGGAGTCATGGGCGCCACGCGTTCCGACGCCCGAGGACTGCGCCGTAGGGTCACTTCCCCGTCACTTCCCCGCGAACACCAGCCCAGATTTGCAGGCACCGTTCAAGGGTACCTTCGTGGCACTTTGCGGCACGGCTAGGAGGGGATATGGCGCTCGTAGACAAGACAACCGAGATAGCGGCAGACGTCCAGGACGTCTATGGGGCCTGGACGGCTTTCGAGGACTATCCGAGCTTCATGGAGACCATCGAGACGGTGACGCTCGTCCAGGAGGACCGCATCCACTGGGTAGCCGTGGTCGAGGACGACACCTATGAGTGGGATGCCGACGTCGTCGAGCACGTGCCCGACGAGAAAGTCTCCTGGCGGGCAATCGACGGTCGCGAGACCGGCGAGGTCCGTTTCGAGAAGCTCGGTGCCGACAAAACGAAGGTGACCTACCAGCTCGAGTACGACCCGAAGGCTTGGGAGGGCAAAGCCGACACCGTACGCCACTGGATGAACCGCCGCGTCGAGCGGGGTCTCGAGGAGTTCAAGAAGATGGTCGAAGCGGCCGCTTGAGGGGGCCAACAACACGTCGCTCGCGCAGAGGAGCCCTGGTGTCCAACGCAGTCGAACTCATCGCGATACCCGAACAACCTATTGCCTACCTGTCCGTGCACGGTTCGGTGCGACAAATGCGAGAGCCCTTTGCGCGACTCTTCGCCGCCCTCGCCAAGGCTGGCCTGTCGACAGCCGGGCCGCCGATGGCGCGCTTCGATCTGAACCTCGCTGATCCCGACGACGCCGACTATGAGGTCGCCGTCCCGATCGCCCTCGGTCCCAACGGCATGATGCCCGACAACGCCACAGACGTGCGCTCTGACACGATGCCCGCTCACTACGCCCTCGTGACCACCCACAAGGGCCCCTACGAGGAGATCGGTGCAGGCTACGCCGCGCTCACTGAAGAACTGAACGCCCTGGGCTATGGGGTCGCCGGCCCGGCCAGTGAGGTCTATCTGGTGGGCAGCGACAGCGGTGCAGCGCCGGCCGACTACGTCACGGAAGTGCGACTGCCGGTCGCTCGCTGACGCTCGCAGTCGTTTGTCGAGTCCGCTCCTCCTCGAGGGGAGCAATGAAACAACGCGCCCACGATGGACCGACCCCACCATGGATCGGGGCGGGTTCGCGGCAGGGCAACGCCGGCGCGGGGCGCGGTGCGTGAGCCGGTCTGGCCGTGGCGGCCGACAGGCCAGAAGGCCGACGTGCTATCCGCCGTTCAGGAGGTCTCCAGATGAAGTCTTCGGGCAGCAGCAGAGAGGTCCATCTTGTCGCCCGGCCGCAGGGCGAGCCGCGTCCCAGCGACTTTGCCGTGGTCGAGGTGCCGGTTCCCGAACCGGGGCCTGGGCAGGTCCTCGTCCACAACCGCTTCCTCTCGGTGGATCCCTACATGCGCGGCCGCATGCGCGATGCGCGGTCGTACGCGCCGCCCTTCGCGCTGGGAGAGGTGATGACTGGCATGGCTGTGGGCGAGGTCGTCGCCTCGCAGTCTCGCGACCTGGCTGTCGGCGACATCGTCCTGCACGACTTGGGCTGGCGTGAGTACGCCCGCGGGGAGGCGGCCGTCTTTCGTCGCGTGCCGGCCGGTGAGGCGCCGCTCAGTGCCTGGCTCGGCGTGCTCGGCATGGTCGGCCTGACCGCCTGGGTCGGCATGCTCGAGATCGCCGCGCTGCAGCCCGGCGAGGTCGTCTTCGTCTCGGGCGCCGCCGGCGCGGTCGGCAGTCTCGCCGGCCAGATCGCCAAGCTGCACGGCGCGGCCCGCGTGGTGGGCAGCGCCGGCTCGGCGGCGAAGGTGGGCTATCTGCGCGACCAACTCGGCCTCGACGCAGCCTTCGACTACCACGAGGGCCCCGTGGCCCGACGTCTGGCCGAGGTCGCGCCGGAGGGCATCGACGTGTACTTCGACAACGTCGGCGGCGAGCACCTCGAGGCAGCCATCGGCGCCCTGCGCCCGCACGGCCGCGTGGCGCTCTGCGGGGCGATCTCGCAGTACAACGAAATCGAGCCGCCCGCTGGCCCGCGCAACCTGGCGCTGCTGGTCGGCAAGCGGCTCACGTTGCGCGGCTTTCTCGTGGGCGACCACGTCGACAGCCGGCCGGCGTTCCTCAAGGAGGTCGGGGGCTGGCTGGCCGAGGGCCGCATCCGCTTGGCCGAGACGATCGTCGACGGCGTGGAGAACGCCCCCGGTGCGTTCATCGGCCTCATGCGCGGCGAGAACATCGGCAAGATGCTGGTGCGCGTCGGCGGCGACTGAACCTGCCGCTGTCGAGTTGCCGACGCTGGTCTCTAGAGTCGTGCTGGCGGGCCTAGCCGACACGCCTGATCATCCGTCACCGGCGTGACGACAAGGCTCCCTCTACACGTACGTTGGGGCCGGGTTTCTCCGCAGGGTCTGGCGGGGAAAGCGGCCTCATCTACTGCGAAGGGGGTCTCATGGGTGTGGGACGATTGCTCGTGCGCTCTGTGATTGGTGTTCTGTTCATCGGCCACGGAACGCAGAAGCTCTTCGGCTGGTTTGGGGGTGGTGGTCTGGATGCCACCGGTAAGGGCTTCGAAGCGATCGGGCTGGTGCCCGGCCGCCGCAACGCCCTGGTCGCCGGACTGGCCGAAAGTGGCGGCGGCGCGCTGCTTGCCTCGGGACTGGCTACGCCGCTGGCAGAAGCGGTGCTTGTCTCGGTGATGCTGACCGCGATCCGCACCGTGCACTGGAAGAAGGGACCCTGGGCCACCAACGGCGGCTATGAGTACAACATCGTGCTGATCAGCGCCCTGCTGGGGCTGGCCGAGGTAGGACCGGGGTGCTGGTCGCTCGATCGCGCTCTCGGCATTGAACGCTCGGGTCTTGTCTGGTTGGCCGCAGCGGCCGCGGCCGGGACTGCGGGCTCACTGGCTGCCACGCGGATGGCCCAGCCCGCTGCTGTAGTCGCTGCGGAACCAGAGGTCGGCTAGCCGCCGGGTGCACCCAGATGGGCGGTCCGGCACGACTTGGTGGCCTCGTGGCCGGGACAGGGTTATCGCGCTTCGCAACCTAGCGTCTCTAGCGTGTCGGCTGTTTGTCGGCGCATTTGGCCGTGCTGCTGCAAATCCTCAGTCTTCCAGACCGGCCGAGGTTTCGAAGTTCTTAAGCAGCTGACTGACCAGTCCCCAAGAGGCCGTTAGCCGACAGCGAAGCCGCCGCGATGGCAGAGACATCGCGGCGGCTTCGCCAAGGTCGCAGAGCAGAGGGAGTGGCTCATCGTCAGTCGGTTATGCACCGTCGTGGCATCCCAATCGCCCGGAAGCTCGTCCTATAATGGGACCTCATTATCGCGCCGAGTCGCCACTGATGGGGGGGGCTTCATGAAGCGCACCGCATTCCCACACTCGACGCCGCATCGGGCCGCACTCGCTGGACTCCTCCTGGTCTTGGCGGCCGTGCTTGTCGCAGGGCTGTCGGCTTGCGGCGGGAGCAGCGGTGGCGGTGCGAGTTCGGTCCAATCCAGCGCACCGCAACGAGGCGGCACGCTGGTCGTGACCTACCAGGGCGAGCCGCAGACGCTCGACCCGGCGATCGACTGGGAGACCAACGGCTGGGCCATCGAGCACGCCATCTTCGGCAACCTGCTCAACTACGCGACCGCGCCCGGGACCGCAGGCGCGGTACTGGTGCCCGACATGGCGACCGCGGTGCCGACCGTGACCAACGGCGGCATCACCAACGGCGGCAAGACTTACACCTTCCACCTCAGGCCCGGCATCAGGTTCGCCCCGCCGGTGAGCCGGGAGTGCACGGCGGCCGACTTCGTCTACAGCTTCCAGCGCATGATGAGACTGCCCACGGCGCCGGGGAAGGGTTTCTACACAGATATCGTCGGGGCGCAGGCCTTCCTGGACGGCAAGGCCAAGACAATCAGCGGCTATGAGGCGATCGGCAAGTACACGCTCGAGGTCAGACTCGAGCAACCGCTCGCCACCTTTCTGGAGATCATGGCCATGCCGTTCACTGCGCCGGTGGCCAAGGAGTGGGTCGCCAAATGGGGTGCACACGTCGGCCGGCATCCCCTGGGGACCGGCCCGTACATGTTCGACCACTGGACTCCGTCTGAGGACCTCCTCATCAGGCGCAATCCGAACTACACGGGAACGACGGCGGGCTACCTCGACGCCGTCCATTTCGAGTTCTCGATCACGCCGACCACGGCAGTCTTGAAGGTACAAGACGGCGATGTGGATCTCCTCGGCGACTACATCCCGCCCTCGGACTACCCCGGCCTGATCGCCAGCCCGCAGTGGAAGAGCCAGGTGGTGACCGAACCAGCCATCGCGATCGACTGTCTGTTCATGAACATGACGGTGAAGCCCTTCAACAACCTCCTGGTGCGCCAGGCGATCGCCTGGGCCGTCGATCGCGACAAGATCGTCAAGCTGCTCTCGGGCACCGCGCAGGCGCTCAACCAGATCTACCCGTCCGGCATGCCGGGCTACGTCCCGGGCGCGGCCGGTAGCTTCTACGGCTACGACCCGGCCAAGGCCAAGCAGCTTCTCGCTCAGGCCGGTTTCCCCCACGGCTTCTCAACGACGCTCTACTCCTACAACGTGGCGCCCTGGCCTACCCTGATCCAGTCCGTCCAATACGATCTCGCCCTAATCGGGATCAAGGCCAACCTCAAGCTCATGGACCAGCCCTCGTATGCGACGCTCATCACCAAGCCGGGCGCCATCGGCGTCGGCTTGAACTACTGGTACATGGACTATCCCGATCCCTTCGACTTCGTCTATGGCATGTTCAGCAAGGGCGAGGCGATCAACGGGGGCAGCGATCCGAGCTTCTGGTGGGATCCGAAAGTGGAGAGGCAACTCGCTGCCGCGCAACTCATGTCCGATCCGACCGCCCGGCTTGCGCTCTTCGACCGGATGCAGACCTACATCATGAGTCAGGCGCCGATCGTGCCGCTCTACCAACCGCTGGACTCGACGCTGCGCACCAAGCGCGTCGGTGGCTTCTACTTCCACCCGGTCTGGATCTACGACTACGAGCACTACTGGATCAACAAGTAGGGCGCGGTCGCCCCGGGACACCCTAGTGGACTAGAGACAAGTACCTGAGCCGCACCCGCCGGGCTCAACGTCTCGTCGGCGTCCGGTCGGCCAAGCTCGGGTGAGCAGGTCTTCTGGTCGGCTTGCATGAGTCGAAGTTCTTAAGCAGCCCCTCGTTGCCTCAGACTCTCGCCTCTGACGGGTAGTCGCCGTTGGTCTCCCAGTAGCCCTGCGCCCGGGTGGCAGTGACCTCGAGACGCACGACCCACTTGACGTTCTTGTAGCCGAGCTGCGTCGGGATCACGAGGCGCAGCGGCCCACCGTGGGCAGCCGGCAGCGCCCCGCCGTCGACGCTGTCTGCCAGCAGCGTGTCGGGCGCCTGCGCCTCGGCCAGCGTGAGACTGTCCGAGTAGCCGCCGCCGTAGGCGTGGAAGGTGACGAACTGGCCTTGGGCCTGGGGCGCAGCGCGCCGGAGCAGCTCCGCCACAGCCACCCCTGACCAGCTCAGCTTGTCGACGCTCCAGCCCTCGACACAGTGGAAGTCGCGCGTCTCGGTGGTGCGCGGCAGGGCAAGCCAGGCGGCATGGTCGAGCTGCAGCGGCGTGGTCACCAGTCCATCGACGGTGAGCTGCCAGTCGGCCGCACTAACCGCCGGCGGATCGGATTCGATGTTGAGCACGGGGAAGCCGGCAAGCGGGTCGACTGTCTGCGACCCGCTGTGGTGCGACCTGCCGCGGCCGAAGAAGACGGCCGCGACCAGGGCCGTAGCGGCGCCGCCCGCGACGAGCAGGAAACGGCGCCGGCTGAGGCGCTGGCGGTACCGCACATAGGCCGCCTCGTCGGCCATCTCCTCGGGCCTCTCGACAACGACCGGCCGTGGCCTGGACGCAGCAGCGGCCCGACCGGGCCGTCCAGACGCCTCGCGCGTGTAGAACAGCTCGACGATACGGCGGCGGTTCAGCGCCAGGTGCGCCGCGACGGTGACCGCGAAGGCGAGCGCGCTCCACTCGTGGATCGAGCGCCAGGTCAGCAGCGAGCCGCCGACCAGCGGGAGGAGTCGCCCGGGAAAGGCAAGGACGAGGCCGCTCACGCCAGTCACCAGGAACGAGGCGGTGATCAGCGCGACCAGGACCCGTCGCGGCGTCTTCATCATGACGTACGACGAGATACCCGGAGGCGACGAGCATCACACTACGACGATAGGGCTAACCGTCGGTCAGCCTGTCTCTGGGCGGCGGCCCCACCGCCACCCGGACGGTCGGCGTCGTGTCGACGGACACCCAGAGCCCCCCTGCGCGAGTGGAGCGCCTCACCGCAGTCGCACTCGGCTTCCGTGACGCAGACCCCGACTTCGAGATGGAGGCTCGCGTCAGCCTGCTGCGTGTGCTGCCTGGCGTGGGCATGGGCGTGGCCTCTGCCATCCGGGCTCTCTGCTATCCGGGAGACTACGCGGTCATCGACTTCCGAGGATGGCGCCAGCTCTTCGACGAGGAGCAGTCGATGTTCGAGCTGCCCGAGTATCGACGATACCTTGCGCGACTGCGCCAGCTTGCCGAAGAGCTGCGCACCCTCGACGCCGCCAACGACTGGCCAATTCAGCTCGTCGACTACTTCGCGTGGGAGATCGACGCGGCCAAGGGGTCGCCTTCTGCCCTCCTGATGGGCCACTAGAGGTTGCGTTCTACGCTGTTTGGCGCGCGCCGATCCACCTGCCTGCTCGGCGGTGCCCTGCGCGCCTGATGGGATCCTGGAGGGGCGTTCTGAGGGTCAGACTGCCGCCCGTGCCTCAAGCGACGAGACGAGCGGCCCGATTACCTACCATGTGCAGTCGGTGCTCCAGGAGGTCGAATCGTGGCGACCAACAAGTCGTGCCCCAAGGACCAGTTCGGCTGGTCGAAATACAGGAAGGCTCGCCGCAGGCTCAGTGAGCCGCAGATGAAGGCGCTGAGCGGGGGACATCTTCGGCCTCTTCTCGACTACGTGCTCGCTCACGACGAGGTGCGGCTCGAGATCAGGCCTGCCAAAGCCAACCTCTACTTCGGCGGCGGCAGCCTGCTCAGGCTGCAGGGCCGTGACCCCCAGCACTTCGAGGAGGTCTTCGACTCGCGCTACATCGCAGGCAGCGGGCCGGAGTCATCGCCGTTGAGAAGCGCCGAGGACGTGGCTCGACTGGTCGCGGCTTTGCCGAGACGTCAGGCAGACATGCAGGCGCACGACAAGGACGCCCACCGCCACGAAGAGCTGCGCTGCGAGCAGGCTATCGCCCGCGCCAACGACGCGCGCACCCTGGCCGAAGCCGGCGATTTCGTGGTGGTCGACATCGAGTACGGCTATGCCCGTATCCGCTTCGACCTGGTCCTGATCGACATGCACGAGCTGCCGCGACCCCGCCTCGTGCTCGCCGAGCTGAAGTGCAACCGGGGCGCCATCGATGGCAAGTGCGGCCTCGAGGGCCACGGCACCGACTTCGCGGCGCTGCTTGGTGCCGAGGAAGGCCGGCACGTCGAGAAGATCAGGCGAGAGCTTGAGGGAGTCGTCGAGCAGAAGAAGCGCCTCGGTCTGCTGTCTGCGGACCTGCCCTTCGAGGGGTTCTCGCCGCAGTCGCCGCTGTACTTCATAGTCTTCGCTGGTTTCGACGCCCGTGATGCCTCGTTGCGCACGCCACTGGCCCGGCTCCTGGCCGCCGCCGGGAAGCACCCCGAGGGTCTTGAACTGCTGCGCTTCGTCCAGCTGCCGCGAGCAGACGATGTGGATGCGGAGCTTCGGCTGCGCCGAGACGAGGTGCTCGACCTGGCAGCGTTCGAGGAGCACCGGCGGGTGCTCGTCTAGTGAACTACCAGATCCGCAGCGGTCAGCACGAGATCGGGCATATGTGCATCGAGGTCGCAGCCGATGACGGCACCCGCATCCTGTTCGACCTCGGCATGCCGCTCGTGGCGCCCGACGGCGGCGACTTTCCCCGCGGCACGGCGCAGCGGCCCGCGCAGGAGCTGATCGCTGAGGGTGTCCTGCCGGATGTCCCCGGCCTCCATCCGCACGACCCGACGGCGCCAGATGTCGATGCGATCGTGCTCACCCACGCCCACCTCGATCACTACGGCCTCGCCCACCACGCCCACCCGGCCATCCCCGTCTTCGCCAGCCGGGGCACAATCGCGATCCTCGAGGTCGGCCGCGTCTTCTTCCCCGACGCCGGGCTGCCGGGCACGCTGCTCGAACTGCCGACCGACGAGCCGGTCGTGCTCGGCGGTCTCACCGTGACCGCCATCCCCGTCGACCACGCCGCGCCCGACTCGCGTGCTTTGCTCGTCGAGGGCGACGGTCAGCGGCTGCTCTACACCGGCGACCTGCGGGCCCACGGCCGCACCGGCTTTCGCTTCGAGCGGCTGCTCGCAGACGAGCGCCTCCGCGGCGTCGACTGGCTGCTCTGCGAGGGCACGACGCTGGGCAGCTCGGGCGGCAGCCACGGGCTGCCTAGCGAACTCGACGTCGAGGAGGAGTTGCTCGGCCTGGCCCGTGCCAACGGCGACAAGCTCCTCGCGGTGGCCGCCTCAGGCCAGAACGTCGATCGTCTGGTCTCCTGCTACAAGGCCGCGCGGCGCTCCGGTCGTCAGCTCGTGATCGACGCCTACCAGGCCTACGTGCTGATGAGGCTCGCGCCGCTCTCGGCCAACATCCCGCAGTTCTCCTGGGACGCGGTGCGGGTCACCTTCCTGCATCACCAGGTCGAGCGCCTGCGCCAGGCCGGCCTCATGCGCCTCGTCTGCCAGATGCGCGACGAGGGGCATGTGACCAGTGACGAGCTCGCCGCCCAGCCCGGGCGCTTCCTGCTGTGCACCCGCGGCAGCTCGAAGCTCACCAAGCTTCTGGACAAGGTCGGATCCGAACACGCCGTGCTGGTCTGGTCGCTGTGGCGTGGCTACTGGGAGCGCAGCAGCGCACTGCGCGACTGGGCGACGCGTGAGGGCGTGGAACCGCGCTTCGCGCACAGCGGCGGGCACGCCTGGCCGGAGGACCTCAAGCGGCTGGTCGAGACCATCGGCGCGACCGAGACTGTGTGGGTGCACACAGACGCGTCTCGGGACGCGCTTCTTGCGGCAACCGGATCTGGGAGCTGACGTGGAGGCACAGACCGCCCGTTCGCACGACGGGATTCTGCGGGTCGTGGTCTGGAACGTGGCGCAGAGGCAGTCGGCCTGGCAGCCCCTCGCGTCTCTTGCGCCCGATATCGCCCTGCTAAACGAAGCGATCGTCCCGGCGGGCAGCATGGGAGTCTGGAACAGGGCCGGCACGCAGGGTCGAGACCTGGGGCGGCGGGCCTGGAGTGCGGCCGTGATGAGCGACCTGCCGCTCTCCTGCATCACAGACGCACGGCCCGAGTTTCGCGGACGCAGGCGCGGTGTGCCATTCGAGTGCTCGCGACCGGGCTCCTGGGTGGCGGCCCTTGTGGAGACTCCGATCGGACCGGTCAGCGCGATCTCGCTCTACGGCCTGATGGACGAGCTCTCCGACGCCTCGGTCCACCGCTCGCTATCCGAGCTCAGTCCCGTCCTCGACGACCCCCGCTACAACCAGCTCGTGCTCCTCGGCGGCGACCTCAACACCAGCACGCAGTGGCCGGCGCGGGACGCGCGCTGGAACGCACGAGATCGCAGCGTCCTTGAGCGCATCGAATCGCTCGGCCTCGTCGACTGTCTGCTGGCCGAACGTCCTCCAGGTCGGCTCAAGGGCTGTCAGTGTCTCGATGGCGAACACTGCCTTCACGTGCGCACGCGCACCGACCGGGCACACCCGGAGACCGCCTACCAGACTGACTACCTGTTTGCCTCAGCGGCCCTGGCAGCGATGCTCGTACGCTGTGAGGCGCTGGCCTGCGACGAGCGGTTCGCGATGTCGGACCATGTGCCGATCGTGGCGGACTTCGAGGTTTGAGCTCAGAAGTCGGCCATCACCACCGCAACGATTGAAGAGGAAAGACTCAAACGAGGGAGTCTCCGCTGAACCCGGGGCGGCTCAATGCAGTCGCTGAGTTTCAGACTCTGTCCTGCGGGAGTTAGCGAACGATGATCTGAGCTCAAGCGCCGTCTCGCTCCAACTCGAGGCGGAGCTAACGGCGAGCATAATCGTCTCATCTCCGGAACGAGGGCGCACGGCAGCCGAGGCGGCGCCGTAGGTGGCATGGGAGGCTTGACGTAGCCGGCGTAAACGAGCTCGCTTCGCTAGACGGTTCGGACTTCGACGAAAGGACAGCCAGCCACTTGTGCGTAATGTGCGTAAATCAGCTCGTCGGGTGACTGCCGCGGTCGATTCCGAGGGCTGAGCGCTCAGCTTGATTGCGCGCCACTGGACGCTGCGGGCCCGGGCCGGTAGATTGGCCCCTGACGTGTTGGTGATCAAGGCTGAGGCCCTCATGCGTCTGAGCCTCGGCACCCTGAACCGCACACCAAGGAAGTCCGGCGTGAGCGATCGTGTAGTCGCCGAAGAGAGAAGACAGAGTATCCTCGACCTCCTCAGCCATCAAAGCTTCGCGTCCATTGCCGAGGTCATGCAGCTCACCCACTCCAGTGAGGCGACGGCTCGCCGGGATCTTGTGCTCCTGGAGAGCCAAGGGAGCCTGCACCGGACCAGAGGGGGGGCAAGAGTGATCACCAGGCAGAGCAGTCTTGACGAGGAGTTCGAGATCCGTCGAGGACGGGATCGTCGCGAGAAGCTCCTAGTCGGCAAGCTGGCCGTGGATCGAATTCCCGAGGGGGCCACGATCTTCCTCAATGACGGAAGCTCGACCTACGCGATGGCCCAATGGCTGTCACGTCGCAGCTTGACCGTCATCACCTCGGGTCTTAACATCGCTCAGTTCCTGTCGGCCTTCTCGAAGATCGAAGTGATTGTGATCGGCGGCAGCCTCAGAGGGACTTCCTTCGGCACAGACGGGCCGCTTGCCGTCGATGCGATTGGCGTGCTGCATGCCGACGTCGCGGCGATAGGCGTCGACGGAGTGACTATGGACGGAGGGGTCCGCTCGAACAGCGTCGAGGACGCGGCGGTGGCTCGAGCCATGTCCCGACATGCGGACCGAACGGTGGTCCTCGCATCGTCGGGCAAGGTAGGACGAGATGCTCGGGTCAGGATCCTTGACTGGTCGGAAGTCGACGAACTTGTGGCCACATCGCTACCCTCAGACTTCCGAGAAGCGCTGAAGAGCGCAGGCGTGGATTTTGTGTTTCCGACCGACGACCAGGTCGCATCCGCACAATAACCCACTGGACGGCTTCTGAAGGCACCTTTCTTCGGTCCCCCCTCGTCTTGAGGGTGTCTGACGCGTGGCGACGGTCGGTGCAGCGTCGGCACCCCATGCAATCGGTGCTCATCCCTATCGTCATCGACGATCGTTCTAGTCTCGTTTCCGGCCACTTCACGGCCGGAACTTGGCCTGTGCATCAGTCGGAATCGAGCAGAATACTGATTGACGTGAGTGATATTGATGTGCTTCAATGCGCGGAGACGGAGTACGCCGGTAATCCGCTGGCGTGGCGTGAGAGAGGGTGATGAGCTGAATGAGCGCAAAGGAGCCAGAGAGCGGCACGCGCAGGGCCGTAATCGCTGGAGATGCGGAGGCCGTTGAGACGTGCGTGCGAGAGTCCTTGGCAGCCGGCATCGGTCCCAGGGAGATCATAGATGACGCACTGGTGCCCGCGATGGACGAAGTGGGACGACTCTTCCTGGCGGATGAGCTGTTCCTTCCGGAGATGATGCAATCTGCGGTCGCCTTTGAGCGAGCTATGTCGCTGCTTGAGCCGGCTCTTGAAGCCTCAGGTCAGTCGGTGGTCAAGGCGGGTGTCGTCGTCCTCGGCACGGTTCGGGGCGACATACACTCGATCGGCAAGAACATCCTCGGGCTGTTGCTCCGTATTGCCGGCTTCTCCGTTCATGATCTGGGCGTCGATGTGGCACCCTTCGACTTCGTCTCGAAGGCCGAAGAGGTCGACGCCGACATCATCGCATGCTCGGCCTTGCTGACAACGACGCTGTCCGGTCAGAAGGACGTCATCGATGTCTTGGCAGGGAGTGGCAAGCGCGGCGCCTACAAAGTGATCGTAGGTGGGGGAGCCACGACCGCGGAGTGGGCAGAGGCCATCGGGGCTGACGGCTTCTCCGCCACGGCATATGAAGCCGTGGAGATGGCCAAGCAACTGTTTCGACCTAAGACGCAGGCAGGAGGTCGGTGATGTCCGTCGTCTCGTTGCCAGAGAAGTCGCCGGTGACGCATGGGATGAGCTTGTCGGAGGTCTTCGCACGGGCCGAAGAAGGACCCCTGACTAGGCAGGAGGACTTCATCTCTTCGCGCCTGCTTCCCGGGCTGAAATCGGCCGTGAAGAACAACGGCATCGAGTGGGACCACAAGGCCTTCGTCAACAGCGATGACGAGCTGGCGGATCGGGTGTTCGCTGCCGCCGTCGAGCTCATTTCGCTCGTCGGCTTCTACTGCTCCGACACGAACCGGGTCATGGAGTTCACCAAGGCCGAGATCGAGAGCGCCGTCGCCAGCATGCTCCCCTCCGTGGGCTTCGGGGAAGGTGTCGACCGCAAGACGATGATCCCTCGTCGCCCGGACAGCAAGCAGCGGCCGTGGGTTCACGTCGGCGGCGGCATGAACCACTCGGATGAGATTACGTGCCTCCGCATGGTCGAGAAGATGGCCTCGATCCCGATTGCCGACTCGCTAGCTGCACCCTCGCTGCCGACGGTCGATGGGGTGCCGGCAAGGGTCGGCTCGCCTCAGGAGATCCTGGCGGCAATTCGCGCCATGTCCGTAGCACGTGAGGGTCTGCGCCGGGCAGGACGTCCGGGGATGCCCATTATCAACTGCGTCTCGAGCGCCATCGCGTCCAGCTCTATGTTCGCAGCCAGTCATCCGGCGTTCGGCGCGCGCCTTACCGACGGCTATCTCATCGATTTCGTATCCGAGATGGTCGTCAACTACGCTTCGCTGCAACGCGCCGCTTTCTATGCCAGTCTCGGTGCAGCGGTGGCCACGGTCGGGGCTCCAATGTATGGTGGGTACGCCGGTGGTGCCGAGAACGTTGCGATCTTGTGCACCGCCTACATCATCGGCGGCTGGATGATTTTCAGGGCCCGCTACCACTTCAACATGGCTCTTCACCAGCGCCTCTTGGTATCGACGGCGCACCCCATCATCTGGGCGAACTCCCTGGCCAATCAGGCGGCGACTCGCAACATGAACATGTCTATCTTCAATACCTCCTATCTTGCTGGCGAGGCCGGGAGCCGGATGTCGCATCTCGAAGACGCTGCCTACTTGACTTCGGTCGTGGCGTCGGGGGCGCAGGTATACACCGGCCACCCCGCCAGAGCGGCTAAGATGGATTCCTTGCTTCCTGACGACCATCAGCTCCAGGCCGAGATCGGCATCGCAGCTGCCTCGTTCTCACGCGAGCGGGCCAACGAGGTGGTGAGCCGCCTTTACTCGGAGTACAGCGACCGGCTTGAGCAAGGAGAGTCGGGCTGGATCTTCGGAGAGGTGTACGACCGAACGACGGGCCGCATGGTCAACCCCGACTACGAAGCTACGCTCCAAGACGCTCGTCGAGAGCTGCGCGAGTTGGGATACGCGTTGGCCTGAATGACCGCCGAGTGCAGAGCCCGATTAGCGTCTCTGCCATGGCGCGAGCCTTTGCCCAAAAGGACGCCCTTGAGGGGGTGACGGCGTTGTGAAGAGGAACGTCGTCACCCCTGATGGGCTGTAGACGTGCCCTCGAGCTGGCTACTACGAGCGAGTGCGTAGGAGGACCGACCGTGAGAGGTGGGACGGCTACAGCGCCGGCTCAACCACCGTCTTACGAACATCCGGGACCAGGGTCGCCCACGTCGACTAGGCTGGCCACAAGACCAGCGATCAGCTCTGACCTGAGAGCCCAGCGCGACGTAACGACTCCCATTGAGACGCCGACTCATGAGTTTGGGTCAGTCTGGCCTGACCGTGCCCCTCTTCGTATGTGTTACGCCATGGCGAGCGCTGGCGCAGGACACTCCAGAGCTTGCTGGCCGCCAACAAGCCGCTCGTAGAAGGCGCGGATGGTGGGATGGTAGCGCGACGCCGCAGGGTGGCCATGTAGAGCGTGCGGCACACCTGGTCACGGCCGCCCGACCCTCCGGCGTTCGCGCCAGACGCCCGACTCACGGGCGCAGGAAGCGGGCGAGGTCCTCGCAGGCGCAAAGCACGGACGGCAAGCTCGGCGAGCAGGCGTGTATCGAGGTGGTCGGTCTTGGCGAGCGTGCCACGGCGTGGGCGAGGTTGCGCACCGGTGCGAGTTGACGTCGGCCACGGCCAGGCCGGCGCCGCCGAGCTCGCGGGCGAGCAGCACGCACGCCCGCGCAAGCGGCCGCAGCGCCGCCACGAAGGCTCGTAGCCCCCGAGGTCGTTGATGCTGGCGCTGCTGCGCCGGTGCCCGCGTTCAGCGCGGCGACATCGAGCGTGCATCCGGCTTCTGCCAGATCTCCCTGCACCATCCCCCGAGCACCGCCTCGGCCGCCGCTGACTCACCAGACGCTTCGCGCGTTATCAATCATAACAAAAGTTGACATGACCGAATCTGCGTGTTGTAATGCCGGCGAGCCGACAAGAGGGGTCTTCGATCCCCGAGGTCGGCGGCGCTCGAGGTCGGCTACGAAGGCATGGTGGTTCGCATGAGAAGGGTTGCCGCGAAGGCATTGATCGTTGGGCGGACGCCGGTGCGATTCCCGACGCGGCGGCGCGCGCGAAGAGCTCGCCGGCTTGAAGGTTTGCTAGGTGAACTATGATTACGAACGCGAAGACACTCTTTACGCCCGGACCCGTCATGACGACGGGTGCTTTGAAGCGAGCCCTGTGCCACCCAGACATGGCACATAGGCGGTCGGATTTCGAAGCCATCCTCGCTCGGCTTCGAAAGAACCTGCTTCGCCTCGTCAGAGCCGACGAGAACTACACTGCCGTGGTCATCAGCGGTTCCGGGACTGCAGCCAATGAGACCGCGCTTTCGTCGATTGTCAGAGACTCCGATGAAGTTCTTCTGATAAAGAACGGTGCCTTTGGACAGCGGCTCGACGACATCCTTACATGCTACGACATGAGCGTCTACCGGCTTGAGTATGCTTGGGGCGAACCTCCTGCGGTCGACGATATCGAGGCCGCTCTTGAGAAACATCCTCGAGTAAATCTAGTCTGCATGGTCTACCACGAGACTAGTTCCGGGATGCGCAATCCGATTGCCTCCGTAACCAGTATCGCGAAACGCCACGGATGCAGAACTTTCCTAGATTGTGTCAGTGCTGTCGGCGGCGAAGACATAGATGTGATCAGGGACCAGATAGATATATTGACGGGTGTCGGCAATAAAGCTATCGGTGGAATGACCGGCACGTCATTCGTGATAGCTAAGCGTAGCAGTATTCCTGATGCAGATAGCGGAATACGTCGTCGCAATATATATCTTAACTTGCAGTCACATATTATGTGGGCAGAGCGATGCGAACAGACACCAAACACACCGTCAGTCACAATGATTATCGCTCTTGACCAGGCTGTCGAAGACTTGCTAGACGAAGGCTTAGATACGAGGATTAAACGGTATCAAGGATGCCGCAAAGTTGTGAGAGACGGGTTATCATCGCTTGGGTTGCGCCTGCTTCTTCCAGAGGAGCTCTCAAGCAACACAGTCACGTCGGCGTTCCTCCCTCAAGGCGTGTCTCTCGACGAGTTCATCGACAGGTTTGAGGAACGAGGATTCATTGTCTACCCAGGCAAGGGCGTGTTCGAAGGCCAGAACATGTTCCAAGTAGCTACTATGGGATGCATCACCGCCGACGACTGCGAGTCCATGCTGTTTGAGTTAAGCGGCACTCTGGATGATTTGAAAGCCGCGTCCCTTGAGTAACCAGCACGAGTTAGGGAAGTGGGAGGAAGCTACCTGCGCTTGGTGCGCAAGGCGTGTGGTTTGCTGACGGAGGCCGGAGACATCTATCGCCAACCGTCGGCACGAAGGCGTGCAGTTGTTGCCCCCGTAGAGCACGCCTGGCAGTGGGGTGGCGGCTTTGGCCAAGCCGCCACCCCAGTCATCTCGGAAGAAGGGCACGGCTGAGGAGAAGAATGGCATTGAAGGTAGGCATCAACGGGTTCGGCAGGATCGGCCGTCTCTACCTGCGGGCCGTCGCCAAACAGCACGCCGACCTCGACATCGTCGCCATCAACGACCTCATGGACGGCGCGACCATGCGCCACCTGTTCAAGTACGACTCGGTGCATGGCACCTTCCCGGGCGAGGTCGTCTTCGCCGACGACAGCCTCGTGATCGACGGCAAGGCCGTCAAGGTCCTGTCCGAGACCGAGCCGGTCCGGCTGCCGTGGCGCGACATGGGCGTCGACGTGGTGATCGAGTCGACCGGACGTTTCACCAAGCGCGAGGCCGCGGCCGCTCACCTCACCGCCGGCGCCAAGAAGGTCATCATCTCGGCGCCGGCCGGCGACGCCGACGTCATGGTCGTGCTGGGCGTGAACGACGCCGCCTACGACAAGGCGCGTCACGACGTCATCTCCAACGCGAGCTGCACGACCAACTGCCTGGCGCCGATGGTCAAGGCGCTCGACGACGCCTTCGGTCTCGAAAAGGGCTTCATGAGCACGATCCACGCCTACACGAACGACCAGAAGATCCTCGACTTCCCGCACAAGGACCTGCGCCGCGCGCGGGCCGGCGCCCTGTCGATCATCCCGACCACGACCGGCGCGGCGCGCGCCGTGGGCCAGGTGCTGCCGCATCTGAAGGGCAAGCTCGACGGCTTCTCGTTGCGCGTGCCGACCCCGGACGGCTCCTGCACCGACCTCACCGCCGTCCTCAAGCGCGAGGTCACGGCGGCCGAGGTCAACGCCGCCTTCAAGGCCGCGGCCGAGGGCGAGCTCAAGGGCATCCTGCAGTATTGCGAGGACCCGATCGTCTCGATCGACATCGTCGGCACGACCGCCTCGTCGATCATCGACTCGGCCCTCACCCTGGCGAGCGGCAACCTCGTCAAGACGGTGGCCTGGTACGACAACGAGTGGGGCTACACCTGCCGCCTCGTCGACCTGACCCAGCGCGTGCTTCCCGTTCCGACTGCATCGGCGGCAGTGTGACGCGTCCGTCTGATCTCGGGCAAGGCAGTCGGCCATGTGATAGTGGTTGGGTCGCTTCCGTCTGGACCCGTGAGAGTATGCGCATCCCAATCATCAGCACGTCAGCCTGATCGCTCACGTCAGAACAAGCGACATAGCGATGATCGCCGGCCCGTGCCCTTCGATTGTGGCTAACTCTTTTCTCGACACTGCCAACTCATGAGAGTTTTGAGTGCAGGTTGGAGAAGAGCGAACGGCGGCATAGGCCAGTCTTGTGGGCGGCGCGGCGGTGCCGCAATGCTATGTCGCAGGCTAGATCAGCTCTTGCTGTTCAAAAATGGAGGGCTCTGAAGTGAGCGTGGTTACCGCACCGAAGACCGAGTACGTGAAGAAGCTCATGGCCGACGTCGTGGCCAAGAACCAGGGCGAGCTCGAGTTCCACCAGGCCGTCCAGGAAGTCGCCGAGTCGCTCGAGCCCGTGCTCGCGCGCCATCCCAAGTACCGCGAAGCCAAGATCCTCGAGCGCATCATCGAGCCCGAGCGCGTCATCATGTTCCGTGTCCCCTGGGTCGACGACAAGGGCGAGATCCAGATCCAGAAGGGCTTCCGCATCGAGATGAACAGCGCCATCGGCCCCTACAAGGGCGGCCTGCGCTTCCATCCGACCGTCTACCTCGGCATGCTCAAGTTCCTCGCCTTCGAGCAGGTCTTCAAGAACGCTCTCACCACGCTCCCCATGGGCGGCGGCAAGGGCGGCTCGAACTTCGACCCCAAGGGCAAGAGCGACGGCGAGGTCATGCGCTTCTGCCAGAGCTTCATGACCGAGCTCAGCCGGCACATCGGCCAGTTCACCGATGTCCCCGCCGGCGACATCGGCGTCGGCGGTCGCGAGATCGGCTTCATGTTCGGCCAGTACAAGCGCATCCGCAACGAGTTCGTCGGCGTGCTGACGGGCAAGGGCCTCAACTGGGGCGGCTCGCTGATCCGTCCCGAGGCGACCGGCTACGGCGCGGTCTACTTCGCCGAGGAGATGCTGAACACGCGCGACGACACCCTCGAGGGCAAGACCTGCCTGGTCAGCGGTTCGGGCAACGTCGCCCAGTACACCGTCGAGAAGATCCTCGACCTGGGCGGCAAGGCCGTCACGCTGTCCGACTCGAGCGGCTTCATTCATGACGCCGAGGGCATCGATCGCGAGAAGCTCGCCTTCCTGCTCGAGCTCAAGAACGTCAAGCGCGGCCGCATCAAGGAGTACGCCGACAAGTTCGGCGCCAAGTTCTACCCGATCGACAGGAACGCCGACCACAACCCGCTGTGGGACATCAAGGCCGACGCGGCCTTCCCGAGCGCCGTCCAGAACGAGATCAACGCCAAGGACGCCGCCAACCTGCTGAAGAACGGCGTGTACGTGGTCTCCGAAGGCGCCAACATGCCGACGGTCCCCGAAGGCGTCGAGCAGTTCGTCAAGGCCGGCATCCTCTACGGCCCCGGCAAGGCCGCCAACGCCGGCGGCGTGGCCACCTCCGGTCTCGAGATGAGCCAGAACAGCCTGCGCCTGGCCTGGACGCGCGAAGAGGTCGACACCCGTCTCCACGGGATCATGAAGGCCATCCACAAGCAGTGCGTCGACGCGGCCAACGAGTACGACACGCCCGGCAACTACGTGAACGGCGCGAACATCGCCGGTTTCGTCAAGGTCGCCGACAGCATGCTCGACCAGGGTCTCGTCTGATCCGTGTCCTGGAACGCGCCACACTTGCGAGCAATGCACGGACGGCGGGGTTCCTGAGGTGCCGTCGGGGTACATCGCTGGGTTGGCGTGCCCCTGGTCAGCCTCCCGACGCGACCAAACCTCCCAACAACAAGGCAAAGCTTGCCAGCAGCCTCTGTCTCCCCCGGTTGCTGGCGAGTGCGGACAACTTGCGTGCTGCCCCCAGAGTGCAAGCCAGCTGTCCGAACGGTGGAGCGGCGGCGATGCCGCCGTCGCTCCACCTCAAGACTGCGAGCCCGCGGCCCCACAAGCCCGGACAGTGACCTCAAACCCGCGATGGAAGAACTGGCTGAGCTTGACGAGTAGCAAGGAGAGCCTAGACTGTCGTCAACTTCGCTCAACTTTCCGTTACCATGCACGACACTGATCAGTTTACCTCCAAGCAGACGTTGGGCGGCCATCTGCTCGCATCGTTCTTGGTTCTGGACGCTCACGATTGGAGCACCGCGAGCGAGCTGGTCATCGTCTCGAGACATGTGGGAGCAAGCTATGAGTGACGAAGGCACCCACCCCGCCGGCGAGGTCGGCGCGCAGGTCGGCGTCGGCCAGCCCGACGCCGACCTCGCGCGGGTGTTCGAGGACGAGGCCCTGCGGGTCGTCCAGGCGGGTCAGCAGGCCGGCGTGGCGCTGCGCGTGATCGGCGCCCTTGCCTTCCACCATCACTGCCCGCAGTTCGGCTGGATCCAGGCCAAGCTCAACCGCGTGTACACCGACATCGACTTCGCCGGCTACGGCAAGCAGTCAAAGCCGATCCGCGACCTCTTCATCGCGCTCGGCTACGACGAGGACGTCGAGATCAACAGCTTCCACGCCGAGGCCGGGCGCCTGATCTTCAACCACCCGGTCAAGCACATCCACGTCGACGTCTTCATGGACCGGCTCGACTTCTGCCACCCCATCCCCTGGAAGGACCGGCTCGCCGTCGACAGCCCCACCATCCCGCTGGCCGAGCTCGTCCTGGAGAAGATGCAGATCGTCAAGATCAACGAGAAGGACATCATCGACACCATCATGCTGCTGCGCGAGCACGAGATCGCGCGCGACGACGCCGATCACATAAACGCGGCCCGGATCGCCACCCTGTGCGCCGGCGAGTGGGGCCTGTGGCGCACGAGCTCGATGAACCTCGGCAAGGTACGCGACTACCTGCCGCACGTCGACCTGTCCGACGAAGACCGCGCCGTCGTGGCGCAGCGCGTCGGCGAGCTGCTCAAGGCGATGGACGATGAGCCCAAGGGCACCCGCTGGCGCCTGCGCTCCAAGGTCGGCGACAAGGTCAAGTGGTACAACGAGATCGACTGAGAGGACGGGTCACGCCATGGGACTGTTCAAGAAGAAGGACGGCGGGGCCAAACGCGTGCGCCTGTTCTATGCGACCGACGTGCACGGCTCGGAGCGCACGTTCCGCAAGTTCGTGAACTGCGCCAAGTTCTACAAGGTCGACCACATCATCATGGGCGGCGACATCATGGGCAAGTTCCTCGTGCCCATCGTCCATGAGCACGACAGCCACTACCGCGTGACGCTCCAGGGCACGACCGAGCACATCGAGGGCGACGACGCCCTGGCCGCCATCAAGGAGCGCATCGAGACGCTCGGCTTCTACCACGTGACGATGGCCGAGGACGAGCTCCACGCCATGCAGGCGGACCAGTCACAGGTCGACGGCACGTTCCATCGCCTGGCGCGCGAGCGCATCGAGCGCTGGATCGCGCTGGCCGACGAGCGCCTCGCCGACACGCCGATCAAGTGGTACGTGACCGGCGGCAACGACGACCCGCCCGACGTGCTCACCGTCTTCGACGAGGTGCAGAGCGAGCATGTAGTCAACTGCGAGGGCCGGGTCGTGCTGTTCGACGACTTCTACCCCATGGCCAACTGCGGCCACAGCAACCCGACGCCCTGGGCGACGCCGCGCGAGACCGATGAGGAGTCCCTCTACACGCTGCTCGAGCAGGCGGTCGACGGCATCGACGACTTCACGAGCGCCATCTTCAACATGCACGTGCCGCCCTACGACTGCACGCTCGACGACTGCCCCAAGCTCGACTGGTCGACCGACCCGCCCTCGCCCATCGTCATCGCCGGCGTGCCGCAGTCGGCGCCGGCCGGCAGCACGGCGGTGCGCAAGATCATCGAGAAGCACGCGCCCCTGCTCGCCCTTACGGGACACATCCACGAGTCGCGCGGCCTTGTGAACCTCGGTCGCACGACCGTCATCAACCCCGGCAGCGAGTACGGCGAGGGCATCATCCGGGGCTGCATCATCACGCTCGAGCCCGGCAAGGTGGTGGGCTATCAGATGACGTCAGGCTAGATCAACTCGTTTACCGCCGTTTCACGACTGCCTGGCGCCACGACCTCACCTCGCGCTCTGCAGTCGTGCTCGGCTCCCTTCCGGCGGCCGCTTTCCAAGTCGCGCCTGCATCGCTTCTTCATGAGCTGATCAGGGAGCTTACGGACATGCGAGAACGCTGAGGCGCGCGCTCGGGTACGATGTGCTATCGGTCAGGGGGCGCGCGCCTGCGCCATACCTCTCCACCCGCATCGCAGGGGCGCCACGCGACTGACAGCGACAGTCAGAAGCGAGCAGAGGCCAGTCACGTGCGCGCTGGTGGGATTGCCCCACATCGGAGATGACTCCCCCAGCCAGATGTGTTCTCGGCCCGAAGTGAGTATCAGAATGTCTATGGGCGAGTTAGGGGTCTTCAGGGCGACGCCCCGATGAGATGTTGTTAGTACCTGCAAATCGTCACTTTCTTTCGCAAGCGTTGAGATCTCGAGACAGATCGCAGCGACGTCCTGCCCCAGCGACGTGTGCTGTCTAACTCCCGTTTCACTGAGCTAGCAGAAAGAGGCACTATTGTGCTTTACATGAGCGATCCTGAGTGATAACCTCCCGACCTGTCGATTGTCTCTGAAAGGGGCGTCATGGGTCAGACGAGCGTAAGACAGGTCGACAAGGAGCCGATCCTGGAGGCGTCTTCATATCTTCGGTCGAGGGGGTGACATCGATGGAGTCCAGTGTCGCCAGGCCCGAAGTCTTCAGCCGCAAGGCCTCGGGGCTGTCCAGGGTGATGTCGCCTTGGTCTGCGTTCGCGTACAACTTCCTTACGATGGGGGTGATCTTCCCCTGGACGTTCGTCTGGGCGCCTGAGGCTTTCCCGGGCTGCTCAGTCTGGATGGCCTGTCTGTTCGCCACGCTGATGGAGCTGCCCATCGCCCTCGCCTACGTCTGGATGGCAAGCGGAATGCCGAGAAGCGGCGGCGACTACGTGTTTCAGAGCCGCATGCTCGGGGGCGCAATCGGCTTTCCGATCGTGATGAGCGGTTTCGTGGTGTGGATGCTTCAGTGGATTGGTGGCCTGTCAGGCTGGCTCTTCTGCAATCTCGGTCTTGTTCCGCTCTTCATGGGCCTCGGCGTGCACTACCACAGCACCAGCCTGATCAACGCCGGCATCTGGTCCGAGAGCCATCAGGGCGTCGTCATCGTGAGCACGATCGCCTGTGGAGCCGCGGCGTTCTTGCTTATTACCGGCTTCAAGAATTACGTCCGCCTGCAACACGCGATATTCGCCGGCACCGCGATCCTCGTCATCATCATGCTGGTCCAGTTCTTGCGCACGAGCCCGGCGTCCTTCGCCACCGCCATCAACCACTTCAACGGCATCGTCGACAGCAACCCGCACTACTACACGTGGCTGCAGCATGACGTGAGCTCGACGGGCTGGAACCTCTTCCCGAAGTTCGCGCTGGGCGCCACGCTGCTCGCCGCCCCGATTGCCTGGACTAGCACGATGTGGGCGACTTACTCTGTGGAGCAGGGCGGCGAAATCAAGGGCGCTCGCGTCTTCAGGAACCAAATGTTCATCATCGTGGGCGCGCTTATCGCTGTCGGTGTCACCCTCGCCCTCATCGCGTGGACCGAGCAGCACGCGATCGGCACAGGCTTCTTCAATGCTGCGTCGGCGTCGTACTATGGCGGCGTGAGCGCCTCGGGCAAAGGCATAGGCGCCGTGCTGCCGTTCCCGGGCATGTTCGCCATCATCATCTCGCCCAACCCAATCATCGTCGTCCTCGCTTCCGTGGGGTTCATGCTCGCCTCGTTTCAGCTCATGGCTAACGGCTACATTGGTTGCACCCGCATCATGATTGGCATGTCGCTCGACCGCACCCTGCCGGCTTGGCTATCGAAGATCAATGGGCGGTTTCGCACCCCCGTCAACGTCCAGGTCGTCTACTTCCTCGCGACTTTGCCGGTCATCTTCGGCTACACATATCTCCATAAGTGGGCCACGATAACGTTGGGCGTGACGTTCGCTGGCGGCTACGTCTTCGTCTTCAGCGCGCTCGCCGCAGCCCTGCTGCCTTACCGTGCCAAGGCCCTCTACGAGGCTGCCCCAGGGGCGCAGTACAAGCTCTTCGGAGTGCCGCTCGTGACCATATTCGGAGTCATCGGTGCGGTGTTTGCTACGTCTGCTGAGGTCGCCTTCTTGCTGAAGAAGGGCTACGGCCTTACTGGCACAACACCGTACCTGATCGTGTCTGGCGTGTTTGTCGTCGTCCTTGTGTACTATGTAATTCAACGGTGGTATCAGAAGGGCAAAGGAATCGACCTTTCCTATGCGTTCCTTGAGGTACCGCCTGAGTGAAGCAGCGATAGCAGGCAATTGAGCAGAGCTTAACGACTCTGGGTGCGCGAGCGGCAAGGACATCTGCCGCTCGCGTACCCTTCGTGCCGTTCGCGCAGCCGGAGCTCAAGTTTCTCCAGCTAGTGGCGATTTGTTGCCCACGAGCCAGACGTATTTGATCAACACTGCGTCGTACCATGCCTAGCCGCCGCGTCAGTCTTCGCGGAGCACCGCGGTTCGCGAAGGTACCGGCGTGGCGGTCGCTCGGACCACCACGGAGCCTGGATGCACTTCTGATGTTCAGTCTGGCCTGCACGTCGCTCGCGCTCGGGTTCAGCAGTGATCCAGCGAACACCTCCCTGAGCGTATTCGCTGAATTCTGAAGCGGAGTGGTCTAGGTAGCGGTCCCGGGGGCCACATGGGCAATGTGCCCTCATCGGTCGGGCGTTGCCACAAGAGCGATCTCATGTCCATCTAGCAAGCAGGAGGAACTGATGAGCGTGTCCCGTGTGTTTGCCGGAATAGACCAGGGAACGACCGGCACTAGGACCAATCTGTACGATACCAAGGGACGGTTCATCACCACCAGCTACCGCCGTACCCGGACGCAGCATCCGGCTCCTGGCTGGAATGAACAGGACGCAGAGGAGCTCGTCCAGTCAATCGAGGTGACGCTTGCGGAGGCGCTCAATCATGCTGACGGAGCAGAACTCGCCGGGATTGGTCTTGCAAATCAAGGCGAGAGCGTCGTCGCTTTTGACCGCATTAGCGGTGCCCCATTATCTCCCGTAGTATTGTGGTCGGATCGACGATCAACAGATATCATTGAGAGCATGGCCGGTACATCTGACCAGAGATTGGTTGAGCAAGTAACCGGTTTGCCTCTTGACCCATACTATTCAGCTGGTAAGATGGCGTGGATGCTTCGCAATATCGATGCTGTGAGTGATGCGTCAAAGAATGGTACATTAGCGGTTGGCACTCTTGATAGCTACTTCACTTTTCGCTTGAGCGATGGAAAGGAATTTGCGACCGATCCTTCGACAGCCTGTCGCACCCAGTTGATGAGTCTAGACAGTCTGCAGTTCGAGGAATCGTGTGCTGAAATCTTCGGCATTGATATCACCTGGCTTGCAGACATGCGAAAGACGGTTCTGGAGGAACCAATCAAAACAACGTGTGGTGCACCAATCGCCGCATCGATTTGTGATCAACCGTCGGCACTTGCCGCCATTGGCGCTGTAAAGACTGGTGACATGAAGGTAACGCATGGGACAGGCTGTTTCATTGACGCGAATGCCGGCCCTGAACCCGTGCGGCCTGAGCACGGGTTGATGCCGATATTCGCTTGGGCGTTGCCCTCCGGGGAGATGTCCTATGCCGTAGAAGGTGGCGTGTTTTCGGGAGGGACGGCCGTCGATTGGGCGGTCGGCCTCGGGCTTGCCGACACTGCGTCTGACCTAGACAAACTGGCCGAGTCGGGCATTCCGCGGAGAGTCTTCTTCCTCCCAGCTTTGAGTGGGGTTGGTGCGCCTTGGTGGAGAGCAGGTGCTGCTGGGGTCTTCGCCGGTTTGAGGGCGTCCAGTCAGAAGAGTGACTTGGCCTTCGCCGTGTTGGAGGGGATTGCCCATCGGGTGGTGGACGTATTGGACGCGATTGGCGAGGTGCAGGCTTTGCCGACGGAGATTCGTGTCGATGGGGGGCTGAGCGCGAGCGATGTCCTGCTGCAGCTTGAGGCTGACCTAAGTGGCCGACCTATCCTTGCCTCGGCGGAGCGTGAGGGGACGGCTGCCGGCGCAGCCGGCTTGGCGGCCATTGGGCTTGGAGAATTGGACCTTCCAGGGCTGGCTGCCCGGGCGTCCTTTAGCCGGCGCTTCGAGCCCCGCCTGCAAGAGGGTGAGCGAATCGAACGTCGCCAGCTCTGGAAGACATTCGTGGCGGCTACACGAGCCTTGGACCCAGACGTCATGATTCCATGAATGCGAACTGCAGTCATCGCCAAAGCGGGTAACGAGCAGTCCGGTGCGCGGGATAACCGAAAGCAGCCGCTGTCCCGGCGCGAACTCGGTCAGTCGGACGTGTGCCGCCTAGAGCATTGCACCGAGTGGCCCAGAAGCTTGTCACTCCCTCGACGTGCAAATGAGACCGAAGAGTTTCTCGCGGGTCTCCGACGGTGACAAGAGGGCATGGCAAGTAAGCCGACATCCGTCGCGCAAGGCACCGAGCGCGTTCGTCACGACATGGCCGACGAGGGCCGGCGGCTGATCGATGCGGCCCGCGCCAAGGGCCTTACGCTGCGCCTGCTCGGCGGCCTGGGCGTGCGTGAGCACTGCCATACCCTTGAGCTTTGCGCGCGTGACTACTCCGACCTGGACATGGTCGCCTCCGCCAAACAGGTGCGCCGCCTGGTGGCGTTGTTCAAGGATTTCGGCTACGCCGAGAATCACGAGGTGAGCACGGCGACGGCCGACGGCGAATTGCAGTTCGTGCGCCCTTGCCGGCACAGCGGCGGACCGGAAGGTGACCGCGCCCACGGCGACGACCACATCGACGTCTTTCTGGGCACCTTCCGCATGGACCACGAGATCTCGCTCGAGCAGCGCCTGGAGGTCGAGCCCTACACACTCTCACTCGCCGATCTGCTCCTCACAAAGCTACAGATCTTCCGGCTGAACGAGAAGGATCTGCGCGACATCATCACCATCCTGGCCGACACCGAGGTCGGTGAACAGGGCGGTCCCGGGATGATTGACGCGGGCTACATCGGCAGACTCTGCAGCGACGACTGGGGCCTCTTCTACGACGTCGCCCTGAACCTGCAACGCGTCGATGGAGGTGCCGCCAGCTTCGACTTAAGCGAGGCCCAGATGACTCGCACACACCGCGGTGTGCTGCACCTGATTGCCGCGATCGACGAGGCGCCCAAGAGCCTTCGTTTTCGCATGCGAGCTCGCGTGGGTACCCGCAAGCGCTGGCACAGCGAGCTCGACGACCAGGACTGACCCGCGGTCGGGGTTGACGCAAACCCGGCAGATCTAGCTTGGCCGGCAGCTCTCCTGCTCGCAACGCTTGAGCAGGAAGGCGCGGTACTTCTCGAGGTCTGCGTTCAGGCGCGCTTGGGCGCGGACGACCTCGGCCTCGAAATCGGCGCCGTGAGGCGTGTACTCGAGCTCGACCGACACCTTGACCAGGCGCTCGCCCTCGGTCTCGAACTGCACCGTGCCGGAGTCGGCGTCGGTCTCGTTGATCGAGGTGGCGACATCCTCGAAGCCCTTGGCATAGTTGCCGTAGAGGTTGCGAAACACAAACTCGGTCCACTCGCGGTCGGCGAAGGCGATCGGTACGTCTGCCTCAATCGAGCCACTGAGAATAGCCATGGTCCCTCCTTTGTGTGCGATTCGCCCCACACACACGTGACGGTCTTGGCGCACTCTTCCCATCTCAAGACGATGCGAGCAGGTGGAGCGTTGGCGGTAGAGAGACCCGCCCCAGAGCTGGCAGCAGGAGTCGATGGCCATGCCTGCGTCTGCTAGGCCTTCGGCGGCCACGACGAGGACCCGGATTGCCGGCTCGAGCGCAGGCTCGATAGCCTCAGTTCCCCCGAGGCGCGACTCGTCGAACAGCTCGCGAATCGCCATGATCGTCCGGGCGCCTCCGTCTGAAGGGTGCTGGTGTTCTTGCTACACTTGGATGCTTGGCCACTCAGACGGCGGACGATGGCAGTCGACTCCGTTTGCGACCTGCGATTCGGTAGCGGCTCATCAGCGACCGCTGCTCCGCCTGTTGCCGCGTCTCGCAGGGGCTCGGCGCGTCGGCGTCCCAGCAGACGATGTCCATGTTGGGCGCCAGCACGTGGTTGACGAGCAGATAGCGCAGGGCATCGAGCGGGCGAGAAGACATGGTGCTCGGTGTCGTAGATCTCGGGTCGTGTCTTTGCCGGCTTCACCTGAGGTAGCACCCGGATGAGCCCCGCGCAGCGTGAAGCGATGACCAGCGGCAGCTGCTCGCGGCCAGCAGGTCCTGGCCGGCGCCGAGAGCTGGCGCGCCGCCGGGAGGGGCAGCCGGCCGAGGTGCGTGTGCGCGCCGAGGCGGCGGGCCGGCGCCTGCAGCGACGCTGGGCTGCCTTCGGTGCGCGCGGCAAACGATCCCCGGTGGCCGCCGTGGCCGTGGCCCGCGAGCTGGCCGGCTGGTGCTGGAGCCTGGCGACCATGGACGCCTGAAAGCTCCCATTTCAAAGGACGCCGCGACGAGCGCGCCGGGCCGCCCGCGCGAGAAGCATGCGCGATGGCACTATGAGCGGCCCTCCCAGAGGGTCACGCTCGCCGTTAGAGCAGCGCCGCTCCCGACGCACAGGACGGTCATGCGGATAGCCAAACCCACACGAGTCAATGCCTAACTCGGTATCGTAGAGGTACCGACCGCCCTCCTAGCGACCGCCCCGTGCCCGCAGCAGGGCCCGCCGGTTGATCTCCTCGACCTCGCGCTCGTAATCGCGCCAGCGCTGGACGGCACGCTCCTCCGCGCTGAGCGGGATCAGCTCCTCCGACAGCCCGGCCGTCTCGGCCTCGCGTGCCTTACGCAGGCGGCGCTGCTGCGCGAGATAGCTCTCGCCGCCGCGTAGCTCGCCGCTCCAGCGTCGTCCCACACGCGCTATCTCTTCGGGTGTCCACTCGGCGGCCGCCCCGCGGCTGAGTTTGTTGAAAGCCCCCGAGGAGGCATCGACCTGGTCCTTGAGAACGCCCAGCGGAAAGCTGCAGAGTTCCTCCAGGTAGTCCTGGTTCCAGGCAGCCCGCACGACCTTGACGTTACCGGCCTCGCATTGGGCGGCCAAGGGCTGGGCCCGGCTGACCTTGTCGCCGGTCACCCGGTCTGAGTGCACCACATAGCCTGCCAGGTTGCGAATCGAGGCCTCGGCCGACTCCTTGCCCCCGGAACCCGGCTCCTGTTCGATCCAGATCCGCACCTCCTCACCGTCGCGCACCGCCGTGGTGCGCATGATCTGTTCGCGACGTAAGGCCGACCAGTGGCCGCAGATCACGTCTTCTACGTAGTAGAGCTTCTCCGGGGTGCGGGCGATGAGCACGCCGGCCGTGCGCGCGCCGCCGCCCTCGGTAGCCGCCTTGTCCCAGTAGCGCACCCGGCTGGCCTTGGCGGGTCCCTGCTCGACGATCGTCAGCCACTCTCTTTTGAACATCACCCCCTCGGGTCGTACCTGCCAGTCACCTTCGAGCAGCTGGGCCCGGGTCACGGCGTCAAGCTCGGCCAGATTGGCAGCATAGCCGAGCTGGTCTAAGTGGGGGTTGTCGGCCAGGCGGGCCGGCACAAAGACACGGCTCTCGTTGCTCCTCTCATCGACGAAGCGGGCCCGTACCCACTCATGGCCCTCGCCGCCCGGGTTGGAGGCGCTTCTCATGCGCAGTGGCAGCTCGCTCGTCGCCAGGCGGCGCAGACGACTGAAGAGATAGAGGTACTGGCTCTCGGCGAACTGGGTGAGCTCATCGAAGCCGATGTACTGCACCTCCGAGGACTGGTAGCGGTACTTGTCGCGCTCGCTCTCCAGATAGCCGAAGGTCAAGGTGGCGCCACTGGGGAAGGTCCAGACGTGGTCGTGGGCGTTCCAGTGGGCCGCGGTTGCTCCCAGCCAGGAGTGGGCGCGGTCCATCAGGGCGCCGGGTAAGTTCAAATCGGCGAAGCTGCGGCGAAACAGCAGGGCGGCATAGCCCGGCACATCGACGAACTGCAGGGCGGCCATCAGCAGGGCGTCGGTCTTGCCGCCGCCGGCGGCGCCGCCGTAGAAGGCCTCCTTGGCGGGGCAGTCTAAGAAGAGTTGCTGCTTAGGCGTCGGGGTGTGGGGGATCCAGCGGGTCAGGCCGGTCGTCTTGTTCTGTGTGCGTCTGAGCAGTTCCGCCCGCAAGGCGCTCTGCCTCTCTGATGAGTTCGGGAAGTTCACGTGCCACCTCGGCGGCTAACTGTTGATCGGATAGGTTGGAGAAGTCGTAGAGCTCGAGCTTCTGCGGGGCGAGCAGGTCGTAGAGGCGGTTGAGCTCGCACTGCACGCGCAGCGCGGTGCCGAGCTCGCCAGCCATCGAGGCCCGCAGGCGCAGACGCTCGAGAAAGGCGGCCGCCTCGGCGAGCTTCTCCTGGCGGCGAAAGTCGGCCTGGGCGCGCACCAGCTCGCGCGCCTCGGCGATGTAGCGCCAGAGCGTGCGCTCCGGTACTGACCAGTCGCACTTCTTGGCGACGATCTCTCTGATCTGGGCGAAGTGGAAGCCGTCGACCACGAGCGGATAGATCTCGGCGATGCGTTGCTCGCGTTGGGCCCGCGTGAGGTGTTCTTGTTCTTTGGCCATGACGATGTCCTTGGGCCTGCTCAGGCGTGATCGAGCAGCACGGCCTGCTTGCCGGCGAACAGTTCGTAGCGCCGGATCACCACGTCGCAAAAGACGGGCGAGATCTCGATCGCGTAACAACGCCGGCCAAGCTGCTCGCAGGCGATCAGCGCTGTTCCCGAGCCGGCGAAGCTCTCATAGACTGCCTCACCTGCGCGTGTGTGATAGAGCAGCGGCCTGCGGTAGCACTCGACCGGCTTCATCGTGGGATGCACGCCGCCAGCACCGTCCTCGATTGCCGAGGGAATCTCCCAGACCGCCGAGCTGCCCGCCGGGGGTCGCCGCGAGGGAGGCGGACGATACCCCTTGCGCCAGCCGTAGGCGATCGGCTCGTAGGTCCACACATAGTCGGAGCGGCCGATCGGGCGCCGGCTCTTGTACCAGATCAGCACCTCGTGGGCGAGCAGCCCGACCTGCTCCCAGGCGCCGAAGAGCAGCGGCGCCCGCAGGGCGGCGAAGAACTGGTAGACGGGCGCGCGCTCGGCCAGGGCGCACTCCAGGGCGGCCCGCAGGAAACCCTCGTAGAAGGCCTGGGCGGTCTTGGGGTCGGTGTATTCGTCCCAGGCTCTGACCTTCTGATGGCCGGCCTTGCCGCCGTTCGCCCAGGTCGGCGGGCGGTTGTCGCCGCGATAGTCGACTAAGTAGGGCGGGTCGGTCACCATGGCCGTGGCGCGCTCGCCGGCCATCAGGCGCTGCACATCATCGGGGTTTGTGCTGTCGCCGCAGAGCAGGCGGTGCTCACCCAGTCCCCAGAGGTCGCCGGGCTTGCTGCGCGGCTCGGCCGGCGGGGCGGGCACGAAGTCGGGGTCGGTCAGGCCGACCTTGTCGGGACCCAGGTAGGCGGCCAGTTCGTCTGCCTCAAAGCCGGTGAAGTCCAACTCCAGGCCGAGGGCCGCAAGATCTGTGAGCTCGAGCCCCAGCAGGGTAGCGTCCCAGTCGGTCTCCTGGGCACTCCGGTTGTCGGCCAGTCGGTAGGCCTTGACCTGGGCCGCGCTCAAGCCACCGGCGACATGGACCGGGACCGACGTCAGGTCGAGCTGCTTGGCGGCTGCCAGGCGCACATGACCGACGATGACGATGTCCTTGTCGTCGACCACGATCGGCTGGCGGAAGCCGAACTCGGCGATGCTACGCGCCACCTTGGCGATGGCGCTTGGCGGGATCGTGCGCGGGTTGTTGGCGTAGGGCTGAGGTCGGTCGATCGGCCAGTACTCAATGCCGAGAGCGCTGTTGCCGTCGTCGGCGTGGACCTGCTTGTGGGTGGTCATGGCGCTGTCCCTTCTGCTTGCTTTTGAGGCCGTTGCAAGCAGGGTTCGCCCGCCGGATGTCCAATACTCGGTAACTTTCCGGGGGCGAACATGAGAACTGCGAGAAGCGACGCGAGATTACTGACGGGGACCTGGTGGCGCTTTGCTGCCTACCAGCTGGTGGGGCGGCGCATCTGCCGGGCTCGCGGCGCGCGCCTTGCGCCATACGACCCCTGGGCGGACAAAGGCAAAGGGCAGCCGCCCTACGTCGAGCTCGCCCGACTCGGCGAACAGATAACCGACTGGTACGAGCGCCAGGTTAGGGAGAGCATCGCCACCTTCCAGGAGAGGGTGCCGGTACCGCAAGATCCGACGCTCGCCGAGCTTGTCGACTACACCACTCAGGCGCAGGTCGCCTTGTCGGGCGGGTACAGCGCATCGCAGCAGCTGCCCGCCGAGATCGCCGAGCCTATGCTCGCCTTCTGTGGGCGCTACGGTCTGCTTGGCATCTTCGCTCAGGAGACCCTCGCGCTGAACGCCGGAGCGCGGCCCGAGGTCCTGCTCGACCTGCCCGACGAGCTCGCCAAAGACGACCTGATCTCAAGCTATGTGCGCTACGAGCGCAGCGGCTCCGACTGGCGCACGTTCACCCGAAGGCAGCGCGAGCAGGTTCCCAAGGGCAGTCGCCCGGGCCTGTCGCGTCGCTCGATCGACTGGCTCGTAGCGCATGGCGACTGGCCCCTCGATGAGTCACATCTCAAAGGCGGCACGGTGCTGCACCGCGTTCTGCCGGCCAGGGCCGGCTTGCCGGCGGCTCTCGATCTTGCGGAGCTTGGCGAGGTCAAGGGCGCCTATCTGGGCGACACACGCGGTGGCTCCTTTCCGGAGCCCCACTCGCCGCTGTTTTGGCAGGACTACTCGGAGGACGTCGTTAGCTTTGCTCGCTACGCTGTGACCTTGGCCGAGGCGCTGGGCGGCCTGCAGGATGGCGGCACTGGGCAGAAAGTGCAGGATCTCGACGGTCTCAACGAGCTGCTCGCCCCGGTCTCGCTCGAGATCGTCTTCGAGAAGAAGACGCCGGTCGCGCGCTTTGCCTCACCTTCGCTGATCGCCACGCTGGCGGCCATGGCCTTCTTCGACATCAAGGGTGGGGTGCGTTTCGGTCACTGCGCGCGCTGCGGTTGCGGACGACTGTTTGCGACGACGCGCTCCGACCGGCGCTACTGCTCGACGGCCTGTCAGGAGCACGCCAAGCGCACGCGGCGCCTCGACGAGGATGCCGCCTATCGCGAGCGCAAACAGACGGCGGCGAAGCTGCGCATGCGCAGGCTACGGGCCACAACGGCTGCTCAGGACAAACAGTCATAGCATCTGGCGACAGCCCCCGAGCCTGGAACTGGCGGAGTCGGGCGGCTGCTGGCGGGGCAGAGGGGCAACATCAGGAGTCCGTCACGCGGCGCTTCGGGGGTGGAGAAGTCCTGCAAAGCGCCATAAGCTTGTCATGCTCGCGCAGCTTGAGTCCGCGGCAAGACAGCGAGCTCACGTAGGCGCGGATGCCCCGGATCCTGCCAGTTGCTGCCAGTTAATCCCCCTGCTTGCCGACATGCCTGCCGACATCGGCCGCCCCGCTAACCCAGTTAGGATCCGCGGCTAGAGGAAGAAACTGGCCCTGTGCAGCCTGGTCTTGCGGTGCTGGACATCGTCTGGATGGTTGAGACTGACTGCAAAACCTTAATCACCGGTTCGACTCCGGTCGCCGCCTCCAGAAGACCCTCCTGCTAATCAATCCTCTCGCTTCTCTCCGATCGCTTTCGTAGGTGCCTGATGCCGACATTGGTGCCGACATTCGGCGCGACTTGGCGCTGGGTGTCGCCCAGACCAGCCCCTGCAATGTTGTTCGCACGGCATGCGAGAGTGCTCTCGTGCGAAGGGTCATCCTGAATTGGTGAGCCGTCTGGTCGTTCCTGGACGGGACTGCCGTCCGGTCGTACGCTCAGGTTGAGAAGGCGGTGGACTTCTGAACATGCGCGCGTATTCGGGGAGGCGGGAGTGGCTCAACAGCGTGACGTCATCCAACACATTCGGGAGGAGGAGTCGGACAGCTACTCAGACGACAGCCTCTTCAGAATCTCATCGTGGGGGGCCGACCTCTCCTTTCGCGAGCTCATCCAACGGTATGACGACGATGAGCTCGTAAAGCCCGAACTTCAAAGAAACTACGTCTGGGACAGGATTGAGGCGTCACGCTTCATTGACTCGCTCCTACTCGGGTTGCCTGTGCCGAGCATCTTTCTTGCCCAGACTGACGACGAGAAATTGCTGATCGTCGATGGATATCAGCGGATCATGACGGTCCGCGACTACGTCCGGGGAGTCTTCTCTGGGGATGGCCGTGCGTTTCGCCTTTCCCGTTCTCAGAAGGTGAACGCCCGCTGGCAAGGTAAGTCGTTCGCGGAGCTAGACGAAGAGAAGCAGCGGCGAATTCGCAACACCACCATCCACGCCATCATCTTCGTGCAGAAGCATCCTGAGGATGACGACACCAGCCTCTTTCAGGTCTTCGAGCGAATCAACACCAGCGGCCGCACTCTGTTGCCTCAGGAGATTCGGAACTGCGTCGCCCAGGGCGGTCTTAACGGACTGCTATTCGAACTCAACCGCGACTTGAACTGGCGGGAGCTATTCGGGCTGCGCGAGCCGGAGTGCCGGATGCGAGATATGGAGTTCATCCTCAGGTTCTTCGCTCTCAGCTCCTCAGAGTATGGCGACGGCGAGACAGAACGGCTGTCGTTGAAGCGATTCCTCGACACGTACATGAAGGCGCACATCGATCCGGACGTAGCGGGGCTCGAGGATTTGCGTCAACGCTTTCTCAAGAGTGTCCACCTGGTACACGCAGAGTTCGGCCGAACTGCCTTCCACAACGTATCGCCGTCAGATCCCGACAGGCTCGTCCCCAAGTTCAGCCCCACGCTCTGTGATTCGCTGCTCATCGCCGCGGACCGCGCTCTGTCCGTCGGCTACGAGATGCCGGAGCACCCCGAGTCGGAGCGCCGCGCACTTCTGAAGAACGAGCAATACCGGTTTGCCATCACAAAGGAAACCATGTCGCGGACCTGCATTGATGCGCGGGTGAACATGGCGGCCCGTTACCTCTTCGGAGTCCGCGAATGAACAACAAGGTTGTCGAGCAAGGGCTGGATGACTGCGCCAGGGAGCTCGACGATCTCGCGATACTCATCAAGTCACTAGGTCCAGCCAGCGCAGTCGTGCCGTACCTGACGAAGTACGCGATTGTCAGGGCGTGCGGGTCTCTTGAGCAGGCCTTCAAGGCGCTGATTGCAGACTACTGCTCCCATCGCAGCAAGAAGCAGGTCAAGCGGTTTCTTCGCGTGCGGGTCCGGGAGTCGTCCTCCAATCCTTCCTACACCAACATGTGCAGTCATCTGAAGGACTTCGACGAAGATTGGCATCTCTTGTTCAAGAGAACGGTTGACGGCGACCAAGACAAGATCCAGCTATTGGCCTCTCTTCAGTCGCTGGTTGACGCGCGGAACGACTTCGCGCACGGGGGGAATCCGACGGCTAGCATTGGTGACGTGATTGGCTACTTCGATCACTCTCGGCGTCTGGTCGAGTACATGGATGTGGTGGTCGCATAGTCGATCAGGCAGGCGCCGCACCGCGTCTCAGTCGCGTGAGCCAGGAGACTCCAACTACGACATCAAGCACCGCGTCGGATTTGGCGATGATGGCCCCAGTGAGGGCTAGTCGCTTGCTCGCCACCGGAAGTGGAGGTCGCGACTGCGGCGATCTCTGGGCCAAGTACGCGCCGGTAGGCGAAATAGGTGAGGCCGACTTTTGCGACTACTACGAAGTTGGCTGAAGACCTCTGACGCATTGCTTCCCTCTCGCGGGGGCGACCCGAGACGTCCGCTAGCTGACTCCGCAAGAAGGGCCAATCTGCCGCGGTCTGGTCGCGTCGGCTCCGCGTCGGCGTCTTAGGACAACGGCCAGCACGTTGCGCTGTTCACGCGCCGGTGGCGACCATCTTGAGCTTGCCGGCGCCGATCGTGACGAGCACGCCCGTGAGGATCGGCCGCGTCTCGTCGCGCGACGCGGCCCGGCCGACCTTCTCAAGGACATAATTCGAAGTTCTTAAGCACCGGTGCGGAGAGAACGCGGGCAGCTGATTCCCGGCGGTAGGTCGAGAGCGCACGCATTCATTGACTGCACAAGGCCACGCAGGGTCGTCGTGCTGGATCTTCGAAGTGGCGTCCGTTGTCTGCCGATGACGGCTGCGATCGCCATCTCAGCGTGAAGGGCCGGGGAGCCGCAGGCCCCTGGGAGGCCAGGGGGCCTGCGGCGCCGGCGCTGGTTGACACACCACCCTGGGGGCACGACCGAACGACGATCGTGGTGGTAGTGGAGCAACCAGCCGATTAGAGGGCTTCGGTCGTCTCAGACGCGAGCCCCGATGAGCGCTTCGATCTTGTTCACGCCGTCGAGCGCATCTCTAGCGTACGCATCGGCGCCGATCTCGCTCGCCCAGCCCTGCGTACACACTGCGCCGCCGACGACGGTCCTCACCTTGTAGCGCACCCCGGCCTCACGCAGAGCCTCCTCGATGTCACGCTGCTGGCGCAAAGTGGCGGTGAGCAACGCGCTTGAACCGACGATGTCGGCCTTACGGGCAATCGCCTGCTCGACGAACGTCTCGGCCTCGACATCGCGACCGAGGTCGAAGACCGCGTAGCCACTGGCGCGCAGGTAGGAGACCACGATCGCCTTGCCGATGTCGTGGACGTCGCCCTTGACCGTGCCGATCACCACGGTGCCCCGTGATTCGCTCTGGCCCTCGGGCAGGGCGGCGTTGCAGACCGCCATGGCGGCCTCCATCGCCTCGGCCGCGAGCATCAGTTCGGGCAGGAAGACCTCGCCCTCGTCGAAGCGCTCGCCGAGCTCGCGGATCCCGGCAATAAAGCCCTCGTTCATCAGCCTCTCGGGGCTGATGCCGGCTGCCAGCCCGCGCTTGGCGACATCAGTCGCCCTCTCTTTGTCGTGCTCGAGAAGCGACTGCCGCGCCTCTCTGATCAGCTCTTCGTCTGCCATCGCTCGCTCGTCCTCCTCACGGCTCCCAGGGTCCGACAGGTAGAGCCCCAAGGCCATCCATGGTCGACTCACCTGCCCTCGTCACCAGAGCTTGTAGTGGACGCCGAGACCCTCGAGCTCCGTGACGGCTGCGTCGTAGACGCCGAGGTACTCGTCGGTGGGCACCACCTTGACGGTGTCGTAGCAGTCCTCGTAGGGCTTGCCTTCGGGGGCCGCCTTGTAGTTGCCCTCGTAGCGGGCGACCAGGGCGTCGAGGATCTCGTTGACCTGCTCGATCGGCAGGCCGGCCACGGCGTGGGCGCACTCGCCCATGAAGCGTGCCTCCATGCCGGTCGTCTTGTTGATAATGACGCCCTTGGCGGCTGCCACTCCGGACATGATCTCGCGGCCGCTGCCGGTATCGGTGATCGCTTGCGCGGCGGTCTCCAGAAGACACATCACGGTGCAGGGGCCGGCCAGGGTGTAGTACTGGTTGCCGGTCAGCAAGTGGGGATGGGCCTCCTCGATGGCGCGGTTGGCGTGGCCCGCGATGGCCAGAGCCTCTCTTGTCGTCGTGATGCCCCAGCGCATGTGGACCGGGCCGTCCAAGTGCCAGGTGCCGCCGTACATGACGAACGAGTTCAGATGGGTGGCGCAGTCGACGATGGTGCTCTCCTCGAGGCCACCGGCGAAGCCGCCATAGATCGGCATCTGCTCAACCATGATGATGTCTGCCGCTTGGTTGTAATGAGCCGTGAAGGTCAACGCCCCTGCGTCGCACTTCAGCTCATTGAGCTGCGACACCTCGTGGTTGTCCGACGCCCGCATGCCACCGGGGAAGTCCGCCGCAATGACGGAGGCTGGGGCGAGCGGCGTCTCGGGGCCCTATAACCCCATGCCCGAGCGGTTGGCTCGAGCCTGAGCCTGGCGCACGTAGAGCACCTCCTGCTTGCCGGCCATCACCTCCCAGGGGCTGTCCGGCGCGGGGTTGTAGCCGTCGATCGTCTCCAGCACGCCGTCGACAATGCAGTCGACGATGCCCTCCTTGGCGTAGGAGTAGTGGATGCCGAAGAAGTGCTTCTCGCTGCAGGGCGCGCCGGTGGGACCGCCCTGCACGAGCGGCGGTCGCGGGTCGTTTGCGTGGCGTGGCACGAGCGGCCGGCCGTGCAGGCCCTCGCCGATGACTGCCGCCCTGGGAGCGTGGGCGACGCCCCAGAGCACTTCCTCTTCGCTCCACTTGATGACGCGGCCCGTGTCGATGCAGTAGATGCCGCACTCGACCAGCATCTCAAGGCCGGCCTGATAGAGGCGCTTCATGAGGTCGGGGTCGGTCGGGATCATGACGTGTTTGTCCATCGCGATCCCGTACTTTTCCTTGAGGCGCTTAGCGGTCTCGGGAATGACGTGATAGTCCCAGTCCTTCTCGTCGACCTTGGGCCCCTTCATGGCGCGCTCGTAGGCCACAAAGACGCCCGGCCGCTCGGGCAGGGTCTTCCGGACGGTGGATGCTGAGGTGCTCACGGTTCGATTCCCCCCTTTCCACTTTGGCTTTCCGACAGTTGCTGGCGAACGGTTGGCGCAGTACCGAATCTGAGAGGCAGATCGTCAGCCGGTCTCACTCTGCCTCTCGGCGGATCTCCATCGAGAGGCAATGCACGCCGCCGCCACCCAGGGCGTACATCGACATGTCGACCGCAGACACACTCAGACCCAGAGCGCCCAGCTTCTTGTTCAGGGTGTCGTTGCTTTCGAGCGAGAGAATCCGCTCGTTTCCCAAAGGCATGACGTTGCAACCCAGTCGAACGCAGTCCTTGTAGGGCACATCGATGAAGTCATAGCCATGGGCTTTCAAGAAGTCCGTGACGTAGTCCTCAAGGGCATCGCGACAGAGAACGACGGTCTTGGGAGCGGCCGGCAGAACGAGCGCGTCCATGTGAACGAAGTGGGCGGGGTTGGCCACCACAAGAGCTTCCCAGCCCTCTTCTCTGAACCAGCCAGCCAACTGCTCTGCGCCAGACTGCTGTGAACGCTCTTCGCAGTAGCCGATCATCACGACACCTGGCTCGATGATGACGACGTCGCCGCCCTCCATGTGCCCAGCCGTGATCCACTTCCAGATCGGGATGCCAGCGGCGTGGTAGAAGTCGACCGCGGTGCTGTGGTCGCGACGACGCACCGCAGGCTGCAGGCTCATGATCACAGGGCCCCAGGGGGTCATCACGCTTGAGTCACGGGTGAAGACCGAGTAGGGAGCATCCTTGTCGCCTCGGGCAAAGTGAACTCGCACGCCGGCTTCCCGGTAGACCTGAACCATGGCTTCGTGCTGTCGCTTGGCAAGCTCGGAGTCGTAGACCACGCCTCGGGTTGCGAGGTTGGTCAGGGTTGCCCGTGAGATCGCGCTCGTCGGGTGCCAGCTGAAGTAGCTTGGATCCCCGAGAAGTACGTCCCGCAGCAAGCCGATCTTGCTGAATGCTCCCCATCCGTCCGGGAATCGCTCGCTGACGGGTGTTGATGCAGCAGACTCTGTGAGAGTGTCCAATGTTGTCCTCCTCGTCTTTGCAGCAGACCGCGCTTCAGTGATTGACGTCGTGTTGACCCTGCGGTGACCCTGAATCATTCGAAGGGCCGTGCTCCTTCAGCCGAGAAAGAGCGCGGCGACGGCCTTCTCGGTGTGCATGCGGTTCTCACCCTGGTCCCAGAAGGCGCAGTAGGGGCTCTCGATGACCTCGTCGACCATGTCCTCGCCGCGGTAGCCCGGCAGGCAGTGCATGTAGATCACGTCAGGCTTGGCCATCTCGATCACGCGCATGTTGACCTGGTAGGGGGCGAAGTCCTTGAGGCGCTGCTCGCGGTTCTCGGTGGCCATCGAGTGCCAGGTGTTGCCGTAGATCACGTCGGCCTGGCCGGCGACCTCTTCGAGGTCGGGCGTATAGACGATCTTCGACCCCGAGAGGGCGGCCCACTTCTGGGCGATCGCGAGCTGCTCGGCGTTGGGCTGATAGCTCTCGTTGGGCTGGGCGGCGTAGAAGTCCATGCCGAGCATGGCGGAGCCCATCATGAGCGAGTGGCAGACGTTCCAGATGTCGCCCAGGTAGGCGACCTTGAGGCCCTTGTAGTGGCCCTTCTTCTCTTTGATCGTCATCAGGTCGCAGAGGCCTTGGCAGGGGTGGGTCTCGTTGGTCAGCGCGTTGATCACCGGGTTGAGCATGTAGCGGGCGAACTCCTCGACGACCTCCTGGCCGAAGGTGCGGATGAAGAGGCCCTCGCAGTAGCGGTCGATGATGCGCGCCGTGTCTGAGATCGGCTCGCCGCGGCTGGTCTGCATCTGGTCGGGGCTCATGTAGAAGGTCTGGCCGCCGAGCTGGGCGATGCCCGCCTGAAAGCTCAGGCGGGTGCGCGTCGATGCCTTCTCGAAGATCAGGGCGACGGTCTTGCCGCGCAGCGGCTCGAAGAGCTCGCCGATCAGGCGCTTGCGCTTGAGCTCGATCGCCGTGTCGACGATGAAGCGCACCTCGTCGGGGGTGAAGTCGGCGAGCTTCAGGAAGTCTCTGCCCTGGAAGTGGTGCTGCATGGTAGGGGGCTCCTCTCCTACTGGTCAGGCCGAACTAGCGACCGCTGCGCGCTAGCGCGGGACGCTGCGCCTGCATATCGCGACTACCCTACGACAGTGTTTCGTTACAAGCAACAGCGTGTTGACTCTATGTCATTTGCCGGTGGTCATCGGCCCTCTTCCTAGCTTGGAAACTCAGGTCGTACTTTGCCTGACAGCGAAGAGCATCGTCGCTTGTTGACAAATAGACAACACCTGCTAGGGTGCGGCTCGTGAGTCCTATCGGACCACTTGGGGGCCGCAACCGATGAGCGAAAGGGCTACTTGGCCACTTCGGCGGGAGGCGGTCGTGGCGCCCGAAGAAAGCGGGGGTACCCACGAGCGACGGAGCGAGGCCAGCAATTGCGGATGATGTCGCCAGCGACTTAGACGATAGCGTGGCGCTCCACGCAGTTGTGGGGCGCGTCGGTTTCACTGAAGCCTGACGGTCGTGGGGGCGTCGTCAGGCGAGAAGTAGTCCCACTTGAGCCGGAGGGGAGCATGGGAACCACGATTGACCCAACTCACGTGACACAAACGCCCTCGACTGAGCCATCGGCACTACCCAAACAGTACAAGCGCAATGCGAGCGGGTTGATCCGGAGTGTGTCTGCCTGGGACGCCTTTGGAATCAGCTCCAGCAACGGTGTCATGGGCCTCGGCCTTGCCTGGATTCTGCTCTACGTCCCTTGGCTGTACGTCGGGGCGAACATGTACCTGAGTATCCTGCTCGCGTCCCTGATGATGGCTCCCGTGCTCTTGGCCTACATCAAGCTGTCGACGATCTATCCCCGATCGGGCGGCGAGTACGTCTACGCCTCCCGGGTCCTGCACCCGGCATTAGGGTTTGCCGCTAACCTCTGCTTCGTCCTGGGATCGTGCTTCTACGTCGGAGTCGGCGGCGCCTATGTCATCGGCTACGGTCTCTCACCGATGCTGCAGATTGCCGGCGTGCAACTAAACAGCCATTCGATGATCAGCGCCGGCACATGGTTTGGCGGTCGCAACGCGACGTTTCTCACCTGCGTTGTGCTCATTGTCGTGTTCGCGCTCGTCATGACGACGTTCGGGACGAAGGTCTACTACAGGGCTCAGACCGTGTTTGTCATTGCAGGAGCTGCCTCGCTCATCGTCATGGCTCTCTACGCGTTCCTAGCGTCTCGCTCAGGAGCGCTCTCCCATCTCAACCCGCTCTTCGCACAGTTGAAGTTCGGCAGTGCTTCGAAACTCGTTGCCGGGAGTTCTCCGCACTTCTCCTTCTCGCAGACATACTTCTCGACCGTCTGGCCACTGGTCTTCTTGGCTGTGGCGTTCTACGGCGCGTACATCGGCGGTGAGGTGAAGAGCCCAGGTCGCAATCAGATGATGGGGGGCGTGGGCGCCCTCGTGTTCATGACAGCGATGGCCCTGCTGGTCATAGGCGGGATGTGCTCACTGTTCGGGACGCCGTTCTTTGCGAACCTCAGCAACACGATGTCGAGTTCAACCTTCGGGCTTGCCGCCGCACCAAGCTATGCCGCACTCGTCTGTGGTTCAATCGGTCACGGCTGGGTGACTATTCCGCTCATGCTTGGCTTCATGACCTATCCGCTGATCATGGTCGGCGCGATCATGGTCATGGCCTCGCGCTGCGTCTTTGCTTGGTCGATCGACAGAGTCCTGCCTGACGCCGTTTCGAAGGTGTCGGCTCGCTCTCATCAGCCCTGGGTGGCGACGTGGCTCGTCGCTGCCGCCTCGATTGTGTACGGCTATCTCGTTACGTACGGACATCTCACGGCAATCTCGGCGAACTGGGGCTTCATGATCCCCATGGTCACCGCCATGATTGCTGCCTGCCTGCTGCCCTACCTGCAGAAGGACGTGTGGAAGTCGTCACCCGGCACACGCACCTGGTTTGGCGTCCCGGACCTCACGGTCCTTGCGATCCTCGCCATTCCCATGGCCGTGACGTGGATCTGGCGGCCACTCATGGACGCCAACATGGGCGTCACGCCTCGGCACAACTTCCCGCAGTTCATTGCCTTCTTTGCAATCTACGCGGCAGGCATCTGCGTCTATTTCGTGTCATCTGCGGTCCGCAACAGGCAGGGGATAGACTTGCGCCGCAACTATCGTGAAATTCCGCCAGAATGAGTGTGGGAATCGATACAGTACGGCATCAGATGGCATCTGACAGTACTGGTCTTGAACTGATGCGACAACCGTAACTGTCGGAGGTTGACTGTGCAGATCTTCTATGCTGCCGACATGCATGGGTCAGAGCGTGTCTGGCGGAAGTTCCTCAACTCGGCGTCTTTCTACAACGTAGATGCTCTCATTCTAGGTGGTGACATAACCGGGAAGATTCTCGTGCCAGTTCTCGAGGATAAACCTGGGCGTTATCTGGCATCGTTATTCGGTAAGATCGAAGTTGCGAAGAATCGATCTCAGCTCGATGACCTAGAGAAACGCTTGCGCTTCAACGGCTACTACCCGTACCGCTGTTCAAGTGATGAGCTAGCAAGGATAGATAGTGACGTCGATTATCGCAAAGAGGTCATGAACGGCGTCATGGTCGAGACGGCTGCCAGATGGGCGGCGATCGCCGATGAGAAGCTGAGCGGAACCAAAGTCGTGGTCTACGGCATGGCAGGTAACGATGATGAGCAGGCCGTCGATGATGCGTTCCGCAGCGAACATCTGATCAACGTCGAGAGCACAGTGGTGCGCATGGGGGAATACCAGCTCCTCTCGTGTGCGTGGGGCAACCCGTCACCGTGGAACACGCCTCGTGAGCTGCCCGAAGACCAGCTTCAGGAGAAGCTGGAGCGCCTCGCTGAGAGCCTCGACGACGAACTACCGAGCGTGTTCAACTTGCATATTCCGCCGTTTGACAGTGGCCTCGATACCGGGCCGGAGGTGGCCGGGGTCGATGCGGAGGGGATGGTCATAGTCAAGAAGGTCGGTGGCCAGCCGCAGCAGGCGCCGGTAGGAAGCCGCGCGGTGCGTTCATTAATTGAGGCCCGTCAGCCGATCCTCGGGCTTCACAGCCACATCCACGAGTCGCGCGCCGTGAGCAAGTTGGGAAGGACAGTCTGCATCAACCCCGGATCCAGCTATCAGGATGGCGTGCTGGATGGGGTAGTGGTGGCTCTGGAGCAGGGGGAGGTCAAGAGCTATCAGCTGGTCTCTGGCTAGCGACTCAAGGCACGGCCGCGTCTCCCGTCTCGACGCTGCAGTACGAGCGAGGCTGAACTGAAGCCGCAGGTCTTCGAGGAGCGCGCTCGGTTGGCGCGACTCAGACGCTGACAACCGACTAGGTGATACGAGATGAGCATGAGTTTCACATTCCAGTTGCCCACGAGGATCGAATTCGGCCACGGCGTGTCCGAGACGGCCGGCGAGCAGTTAAGGGCCCTTGGCGGACGACACGCCCTTGTGGTGTGCGATCCTGGCATCCGTTCCGCTGGGCTTGTGGACGGCGTGCTGAGCTGTTTGGGCGAAGCCGGTGTAGCCTCGACGGTCTTTTCGGAGTTGAGCCCGAACCCGCGCGCCGCGCAGGTTGATGCGGCGGTCGAAACGGCGAGGTCTGCCGAATGTGATTGCCTAGTCGGCATCGGCGGAGGCAGCTCGATGGACGCCGCGAAGGCGAGCGCACTCGTGTTGGCAAACGGCGGCCGCGTGGCCGACTACGAAGGCTGGGACCGCGTCGCGCGACAATCGTGGCCGGTCCTTGCGGTCCCCACCACGGCCGGCAGCGGTGCTGAAGTCACCTACTGGGCCGTGATAAGTGACACCGAGAGACGCTTCAAGTTCTCCGTCGGAAGCCCGCTGATCGCCCCGACCGTCGCCTTGGTGGATCCGGAGTTGACCGTCGATCTGCCACCCTGGCTTACGGCTTCGACCGGCATCGATGCGCTGACACATGCAATCGAAAGCTACACCGCGACGATCGCACAGCCGCTCACCGACGCCTGCTCGATAACTGCGATTGAGCTTGTGGCCGCGAACCTGCGTGAGGCTTGCGCAAACGGCCACAACCGGCGTGCCCGAGAGGGCATGATGCTCGCGAGCTGTCTTGCCGGCATATCCGTGGGAATCTCCAGCACGGCTGCCGTGCACTGTCTATCCGAGGCTCTCGGGGGGACCTATGACACACCCCATGGTGTGGCCAACGCCTTCTTCCTGGCTGCGGTGACTGACTTCAACTGGATCGCGGCTCCGGCCAAGTACGCACGCATCGCCGAGGCTCTCGGCCTCCGGCGTGGGGCGATCTCGGACATCGAGGCGGCGCGTCGCGTGGGAACTCTGATCCGCGAACTGATCGCGGATATCGGAGTGCCACTTCATCAAGTCAGCCTGCAAGAACAAGACCTTAGCCATCTCTCAAAGGCAGCGATGGTCAACTTGGCATGTGAGGTTAATCCAAGGTCGATGACCGAAGACGACTTCATGGCTATCCTCTTGTCAGTTAAAGAAGACACTTCGGAAGTCTAGCTGCCGATGGTAAACGAGGGGGACATGCCAAACGAGCGGTCAAGCGGCGATGGCGGTCAGCTTGGGCCGAGTGGCGGCGATCAGGGTGAATCGGTCGGCAGTCGTCTGAGAGAAGCTCGCCTTCAGCGCGGCATGTCACTGGCAGACATCGGAGCGGCTACCGGGCTCAGTCGCGGCTTCCTAAGCAGGGTGGAGCGCGGACTGTCGTCGGCCTCGTTGGCGTCTCTGCTGCAATGGACGAAGGCACTCGAGACGACCGTGGCGTCGTTGTTTGAGTCCGACCTGGATGGCCCTGACCTGAGCTCGCGCACGCCTGCTTTCGAGGCCGAAGGTGTCACTGACTACCTGCTCACAAAGGACGAGTCGCGCTTCGAAGTGTTCGAGGAACATCTGGAACCAGGCCAAGCTCCAGACCGCCGCTTCTGGTCGGTCGATGCCGACTACGCGTTCGTCTATGTGATTCGTGGTGCGTTGCAGATTGAGTTCGATCACGGTGAACGCACGGTGGAACTGCGCGCCGGTGACCTCCATGTCTATCAACCGCGGGAACCTCACCGCTGGACCAACACCTCCGGTGAACGCACGGTCCTGCTTATCTTCGACACACCAGCGCGACGCTTCTGATCGTGCGCCCTTCGAGTAGTCATCTGTCTGGGTTCGTCGGCGCAGCTGGACGAATCCGCCGGCGCCAAGGTGGCCCATTCGGGCCACGGCGGTAGACCGTCTCACCCTGACCCCACGCATTGTGGGCGTCCAATCTGCTGATCGTGGAGGGACCTCGTGGACAGGCTGAGTGGCCTTGCAAAGGCCATAGATGAATATGACGCGGTTTCCGCTGCCGAGTGTGCCAAGGGCGCCATCGCCGAGGGCATCGATCCGCTCGCTGCCTTTGACGTCATGACGCAGACCATCAAGACGATCGGCGACGACTTCGAGGCAGGGACGCGATGGCTGCCGGATCTAATTGGAGCCGCTGATGCGATGAAGGCGGCGACTCCCATCCTGGAAGAGGCTCTGAAGGCCGAGGGGGGCAAGAGGCAGTCTCTGGGCAGGGTCGTCGCGGGGACCGTCCATGGCGACATCCACTCCATCGGCATCGAGATGGTTTGCACGCTGCTACTGGCCGCCGGGTTCGATGTGCAGTACCTCGGCATCGATGTTGACGCGGAGCGCTTCGTCGAGGCGGTGCGTGAAGGCGAAGCCAACGTCCTGGCTCTTTCGGCACTGTTGACCGTCACGTCGGCTGAGGACCGACGAGTGATCCAGATGCTCGTGGACGCTGGCCTGCGTGACAAGGTCAAGGTCATGGTGGGCGGGGGTGCGATCAACGCCGATTTCGCGGCCAAGATCGGCGCCGACGGCTATGAACCGTCGGCACCTGGAGCCGTTGAGCTGGCCAAATCCTTCGTCGGCGCTGTCTGAGAGGAGCCCTGAAGATGCAGTCCGGCTATGTACGTCGTTTCGCGCCCGTCGACGTTCTCTCTAAGAGAGAGGTTTCTTGTATCCATCAGGATGCTCTTGAGCTCCTGCAGAGCGGTGGCGTCTTTGTTCGGCATGCACGCACGATCGAGCTGCTTCGTGAGGCCGGGTGTGCCGTTGATCAGGCCAATGATCTGGTCCGCATAGAGCCGGGGCTCGCCGAGGAGTGTCTTGCGGCCGTTCCGTCTGGCTATCACATCAAGGCACGCGACCGACGCTTCGACGTCCACGTTGGCGGCGATAGAGTGCACTTCCTTCAGGGCATGGGCATGCGCTATGTCGACCCCGACACCTGGGAGCTTCGTCCGGCAACCTTGCGTGAGCATGCCGAGGTGCAGATCGTCGGCGACGCCCTGCCCAACGTCCACGTCATGGACGCCCTCTTTAGCTTCACCGATTTGGAGGGCGTGCCGGGCATCATGCAGCAGCTCGAAGGCCTGGCCAACGGTCTACGCTACTCGGTCAAGCCGCAGCACTTCGGCTACATGAAAGATGCCGATCAGTTTGCGATCAGGATGGCTCAAGCGGTTGGCGCCACGCTCGATGCCGAGATCGACGTTGCCCCACCGGTGGCGTTCGGAGACGAGGCTCTCGAGGCGATTTGGCGATTCGCTGAGTTGGGTTGGTGTGTCTGGGCTTCGCCCGGTGGTCGTGCGGGTGCAACGGCGCCAGGTCCCCTTCCCAGCGTCATCGTCCAGTCTTGGGCCGGCACCATTGCGTTCGCCGTGATTACCCAGCTCATCCACAGAGGGACGCCGCTTGGCCTGCACCCCTGTGACGGTGTGGTGCACACCAAGTGGGCCCATGGCCTCTCGTGCGCCCCGGAGACGTGGTACGCGCGTGCCATGGCCAACCAGATGTGTCGAGAGTTCGGACTGCCTGTGACGACTGCTGCAGGGTTCTGTGGACAGGCCAAGATGTTCGACTACCAGGCGGGCATGGAGAAGTCTCTCGGTCTGCTGTTCTCCGTCATGACGGGAAGCCACCTGCACACTCTGCAGGGCAGCTTCGCCGGAGAACTGGGTTATAGCAACGTTCTTCAGGTTCTCGATGAGGATATCGCTGGCTCGATCGGTCGCTTCCTTCAGGGAAGCGAGATCGATGACGAGACGCTCGCTCTTGATGAGTCGCTTGAAGTCGGCACGGCGCCGGCCAGCTTCATGAACCGACCCTTGACGAGGAAGTACTGGGCGTACAACCGCTATAACCCGTTCGTGGCGGACTGGGGCACTCACGTTGACTGGGTCCGTGGCGGCAAGACCGACATCGTGCAACGTGCCAGGGAGAAGGCCGGGGACATCCTGGCCAGCCACAGAGCTGCGCCCCTTAGCGCAGAACAAGAAGCCGAGGTTGAGCAGATTCTCTCTGAGGCACGCGATTACTACCGCGGCAACGGTCTGATCGCTGAGGACGAGTGGGGCCCGTATGAGCGGGCGCTGCTGTCGGCCGATCTTCCCTGAGGACGATGCGTCTTCTGGGCAGCAGTCCGCAGGCGCAGAACCGCCTGCACTTCCAGAAGGGCCTCATGCTGGCGCTGATCGGCATCGACGAGCTGCCGGCCGACCCGCGGCTGCGCGACGTCGGCGCGGCCCTGCTCGCCTGATCGCAGGGCCGGCGACCATGGCAGCAGCCCGCCGCAGCACGATGTCCAGCGGCTCGAGGCGCGTCTCATGACGCCGCCGGTCGGAGCCGCAGCGCAGCGCGCCCGCAAAGGCGCCGGCAAGACCGTGGTGGTGGCCCTCGGCGGCAACGCCATCCTGCAGCCCGGCCAGCTCGGCACCTTCGAGGAGCAGCTCGTCAACGTCGACGCCGCGATGCGCCGCATCGCCGAGCTCGTCGAAGCGGGCTGGGAGGTCGTGCTGACGCACGGCAACGGGCCGCAGGTGGGCAACCTGCTCATCCAGAACGCCCTGGCCGCCTCGACCGTGGCGCCCATGCCCATGGACGTCTGCGGGGCCGAGAGCCAGGGCCAGATCGGCTACATGCTCGAGCAGGCGCTCTGCAACCACCTGGCGCGGCGCCGGCTCGCCGCGCCGGTCGCCACGGTGCTCACGCAGGTGGCGGTCGACGCCGCCGACCCGGCCTTCGCCGACCCGTCAAAGCCGGTCGGGCCGTTCTACACCGCCGCCGAGGCCCAGAAGATGATGATCGAAGAGGGCCTGGCCATGCGCGAGGACGCCGGCCGCGGCTGGCGTCGTGTGGTGCCCAGCCCCGAGCCCCGCGAGATCGTACCGGGCCCGGCGATCGCAGCCCTCATCGCGGCCGGCAGCCTCGTGATCTGCTCGGGCGGCGGCGGCATACCGGTCGTGCGCCAGCGGGGCGGCCAGCTCCACGGCATCGCGGCGGTCATCGACAAGGATCTCGCCGCCGCCCTGCTCGCGCGCCAGGTCGGCGCCGACGTGCTGCTCATCCTGACCGACGTGCCCAAGGTCTACCTGGGGTACAACACGCCCGAGCAGCGTGCCCTCGACCAGGTCACGGTCGCCGAGATGGAAGAGTACGCCGCCGCCGGCCACTTCAAGGCCGGCTCGATGGGGCCCAAGGTCAACGCCTGCCTGCGCTTCGCCCGCGAGGGCGGCACCTCGATCATCGCCGGCCTGACCGAGGTCGTGCCGGCCATGGACGGGCGCTCGGGCACCCGCATCGTGCCCGGCGCCGTAGCGGCGGGGTCTGCCGCCGGTCGCGATCGCCACGCGCAGATGCCGGCCGTTCGTGGCCAACTCTTGAAGAGCGGGGCTTCTGGCGCACAGACACGGGCGTGAGCCCGCGTTCTAGGCGAGCTCACGCCCGTGAGCATGCACTTGCGACTCAGTACATTCCGTACTTGGTGGCAGCCTCTTTCATCGCGACGATGTTCTCGCGTTTCGCGTCCCAAGGAGTTTCGCATTCGACGCCCAGCACGTAGCCGCCTCCGGGCGCACAGTCCTCGATGAGCTTCTTGCAGTAGGCGTCGACCTCGTCCGGTGTGCCATAGACCAGCAGCATCGACGGCACGTTGCCACAGATTGCCAGCGTGCCGCCGAGAACTTCCTTGGCTTGCTTCATGTTGGTCTTCTCGAAGTCAAGCAGCACTCTTCCCCTGGGGATGCCATCGGCGAATGTCTTGATGCTCTCCAGATGAGGGGTCTGGTCGTTGTCGAAATGGCACCAGACGTTGAATCCGCGGTCGACCCAGGCGTTGATCATCTTCCGTGCTATGGGGAGATAGAGCTCGTCGTAGAGTCCCGGTGGCAGCCCAGGGGGCGCGCCGTTGTAGAAGAAGACGTTCTCGGCACCCGGCAACTCGCCGGCACCCATGGTGAGAGCTTCTCGGGTGGCCTGCATGACCTCGTAGTCAGCAAGCCAGCTCATGAAATCAAGCAGCTTGTCTGGGACGGTGTACATGTCTTCCACAAGCTGATTGATGCCACGATATGACTGCAGCATGTCCAGAGGATGCTCCGCGCGGGCACCCATGAGGATGGGGATGCCGGTCTCTTGGTAGAACCGGTGCCACAGCGAAGAGATCACCTTGGTGTGTTCAAACTGGTAGTAGAGGAAGTCGTCAATGGAACGATTGTGCACACCGTTCTCTATGGCAGTCGAGAAGATGACTGTGGCAAACCCACGGTCCATGACATCGTCGTAGTCGTCGATGAGAATCTTCTCGTAGATGCTCGGCAGGTTGCCGTTTGGAGGGAACTCGTCCCAGAGCCGCCAGTCCAGTGTCGTCATGTCCCAGCCCGCATGGCCGAGCAGTGACATGTGATTGGCGCCATTGATGCCCGGGTGTTGCGCGTCGCCGATGAAGTCCAGGCAGTCCAGGGCTGCCCGTAAGAACTTCTCGGGCTCTCGGATGAACTCACCTATGGTTATCCCGCCTTGGCGGGCGACGACGAAGAGCGTCATGGGCATGACGGGAACACGATCAGGGATCTCGCAGTTCCAGGCCGCTCGCATGCGCTCGTAGTGCGACATCGTTTCTGGCATGACCGCCTCCTCACCTGGCGGTAGGGGGTACCGAATCGAGCCAGGTCAGCATCTTCTCGACACCTTCGCTGGCGTCACTGGCGACGTGGTCTGCAGCTACCTCAGATTTGTGGAGATCCGCGACCGTGCCCCCTCCCACGATTACTCTCACGCTGTCTCGCACTCCCGCGGCGGCCATGGCGTCAAGAGTCGAGCGAAACTGGGGAATGGCCGCCGTGAGAAGGGCCGACATGCCAACAACCTGGGGCTGAAACGCCCGCACGGCTTCGATGAACCTCTCGGCAGGCACGTCGACGCCAAGGTCCATCACTTCGACGCCACGACACTCGAGCAAGACCTTGACGATGCTCTTGCCGAGGTCGTGGATGTCGCCTGCCACGGTGCCAAGCAACACTTTGCCTCGAGTCGTTGCGTTGCCGTACCGAGCCTGCAGTTCCGGATTCAGGAGCTGCGCCACCTCTTGGAAGACTTGAGACGCGCGCACGAGCTCAACCAGGTAGTACTCGCCCCGGTCGAAACGATCACCGACTTCCTGCAGCCCGAGACGAGCGTCCTCCAGAAGCGACATAGCGTCGATGCCGGCGTCCAAGGCTTGTCTCGTTGCGGAGCGTGCGGATGCGGCGTCGAGGGCCGCGATAGCCTGCGCTACTTCGCCCACGGCTCTTCACCCCTTCGCCACATGAGCTTCGTGAGAATGAAACTGAACGGTGCGTACTGGAGCATCTTTTCCGCGTTCTTGCCAAACAGCCAGGTGGCGGTCACTCGGTTGTATTCGGCTTCTGACGGCGGCCTCAGACGCTCTTTCACCTCTTTCATGATCTGCGCGTCATAGACGCTGAACATGTCCCCTCCTTGGCATGTGGGTTCGTCCGGCAGACCGAGCTACAATGACTGACTCGAAGATTAGTATAACGTGGGTTAAAGGTCAATCAGGCAGAAGCAGGGTGCACGGTTCGAAGTCTGAGTGACCGGTGGAGATTCTGGGAGAGTGACAGTTAACCCACGTTACGGCAAAACCACGTGAGCGCCGGAGTCTGGTTTAACTGTCCGTGTCTTCGAGGCTTGCTCTCGCCTCTCGCATCCTGCTATCTGAGATGCCAAGGTGACGACGAGTGAAGTCCGTGAGGAGGGCCCACATGCGCTCGGCGGTCATCCATTCGTAGCCGATCAGGTACTGGAACGAGTAGCTGTCAAGGACGGCCAAGAACTCCTCGACTTCAAGATCAAACGACACTTCTGTGCGAAAGTCGCCCGAGAGAACTCCCTCGTTGAGAATCGCCACCACCTGACTCCGCCACTCCTCGCGCAGGGGCTGGAGGATCTCTCGGTAGCGGGCATCTCGCATCGCGCGGCCCCACAAGTCGTACCTGATCAAGGCCTCGTCGCGTCCGAACCCGTTTGGTGGCATAGAGGCCTCAAGGAACGACAGCAACTTGGCCACAGGCGAGAGATTGCTCTCGACGATTTCCGCACGGCGCAGAGTTTCGCGCAGGTTATGCCATTTCGCTGCAGCGAACAGGACGTCGTCTCTGGTCTCGAAGTAGTAGTGAACGGTTGCGGTGGAAAGTCCTGCGTCCCTGGCGATATCGCTGACGCGCACGGCCGCCATGCCCTTTGCCACTATCGCCCGACAGGTCGCGGCAAGGATTCGCTCTCTTGTGGCGTCGCGGACTGACGCGAACCGCGACGGGCTGCCCTGTCGCTCACTCGGGGCGGAGCGACCTGTTGCCCGTTGCGCCCACGATGGTTCAGGAGACCTAGACTCGTCTAAGATGAGCCCGAACAAGTCACGATCGCTGCCAGACCTCGCGGATGCCCCTGGCGACCCCGCTGGATCATCGACTCCAGTGCGATTAGCCTCTCGATCGCGCCTTGCAAGCTCACTCCGGATGATTCCGAGCATTCTGCGCGCCGTGCGGTAGCTGACGCCGAGCGTCTGAGCGAGTTCGCGAGCGGTCACGCGCCGGTCACTATCGGCGGCTAGCGCAACTGCCCGAAACCACAGTGCCAGTGAGGTCTTGGACTTGTGGAAGATCGTTCCTGCGGTCGGAGCAATCTGATGACCGCAGGCGCTGCAGCTGTAAGCCGACCGGCCGCGCAGTCGATGAAACGTTCGCTTCGTTTCGCAGCTTGGGCAGTACGAGGTTGAGCCATCTGCGCTATAGAGCGTGCGCCACAACCAGTGACGGCAGGCGTCGTCTGTCCAGTCGGATGATGCGGGGGAAGACCAGTTCATGTTGCTCACGAACGACTACCTATTGGGCGGAGCTGATGATGTGCGCTCACGTAGGATGCCACCTTCTCGGGTACCGAGAGAGGGGAGTCGCTGTCTGTACTTGATGACATCTCGTCGCCGTTGTCTGAGATGTCGGTTGAAGGAACGACGCCCCGTCGGTCGGACTCAACAAGAAGTCTTGCCGTCCGTCCGGCGTCCCGCCTTGTCGTTCGTCCATGGAGTCGCCTGCGCTACGCGACAGGGTTCATTGTGAGACGGCGCAGTTCGAGAGTGATGTTCGTGCGCGTAGCGGGCTGCCCGTCCGGGTCCGTCAGGCACTGCTCGTATTCCTCGCTGAGCAGAAGCTCCCAGTGGTCCATCGACAGATCCAGTGCCGCCATGACCTCTTCCGAAGTAGGCAGTTGCACGTTGGGATTGGGCTTCACCCAGGAGGGAGGCCCGGCGTGCCCGACGATGAGCAGAATGCCTCCAGGCGCCACTGCTGCCGCGGCGGCGCTCAGGATCGCCTCGCGAGGCAGTTCGACTTCGGACTGCAGGAACTGGGCGGAGACCAGATCGAAGGTGCCGGCCGGGAAGGACGCCCCCAGGTCACAACGTTGCCAGTCGATGAGACGCCCGACGCTGGCAGCTGCTGCGTGTTGCTCAGCGCGGTCGAGGGCGATCTGCGAGATGTCGACGGCAGTGACCTGCCAGCCCTGCCGGGCGAGCCAGATGGCGTCGGCGCCCTCTCCGCAGCCCAGGTCAAGGGCTCTTCCGGGCGACAGCTTCGCCGCCTCACGCACGAGAACAGTGTTGGGCTCTCCGCTCCAGATCGGGTTGGATTGGCCGTAGCGAGCATCCCAGAACTGCTCGGGTGACACGCTCCCATCGGTCGTCGTCATCTTGTCGTTCATGAGTGCACGGACCCTTCCCTACTGCTACACGCTGCGGCGCCGATCACGGTGGCGAGCTGCTGGACGGCGCTCGGCGAGTCACTGGCGCCGCTGTCTCCGTCGCTGCCAACGTTACCCAGTGTCGCGTCAAAGAGCGTGCCGACCCACTTGCTCACGCCCAAGCCCATGACGGCGGTCCACCATGCGAGCTACCTTACAAGGCCAGGCCCGCCTCGAGCTGGGCTAAGGCGGCGTCGAAGAGCTCGAGAAAGTCATCCACATCCTCGGCGGGGCGGCTGAGCCAGACCGCGATGCCGGCGCCAAAGACGGCGCCGGCCAAGGTGAGCACGGCGATGTCGTCTGCCTTGCGCCCGGTGCGCCGCGCGATCACCTCGCAGAACATGCCAAGTGCGCCCGTGACGTCGCTCAGCATGCCGGTCCACAGCTCGGGTGTGGAGCGGATCAGCGTCTGACGTTCGCGCTCTGAAGCAAGCTCCTGGGCGTCAAGGCCAGCGTAGACCTCGCGCACCGCGCGGCGCAGGGCCTGCACGGGCGAGAGCTCGGCCGGCTGGGCCTCCAGAGCCGCGATCGCCAGCGGGTCAAGCGCGTCGTGGAGCACGACGTCCTGCTTGCTGCCGAAGTAGCGAAAGAAGGTGGTCTGTGAGACCTCGGCGGCCGCGGCGATCTGCTCGACCGTGGTCATCTCGTAACCTTGCTTTCTAAAGAGACGAAGCGCCTGGCGCTGGATGGCGAGATGGGTCTTGAGCTTCTTGCGCTCGCGCAGGCTGAGGCGGGTCGGCTTGCTCTGCGACGATGAGCTCATCTTCGGAGTCTGCTCCTTTGCTTGCGGTCTCGCGCACTGCGTTTCGCGCGGGCAGGAAGGCCAGGGCCAGGACGCTGCCGGCTAAAGCGAATCCTACCGATACCCACAGGGCCGCATCCATACCACTAACAAAGGCGCCACGCACCGAGACGGCGAGCGCCGGCGTGCCCAGCTTCTCGGCAACGGCCAGGCCGGCGAAGACGCTGCCGCGCACTGCGCCTGCGATGGGGCCAGACAGACCGGGCAGAGCGAGGTGGCTGCGGTAGCTTGCGGCCAGCACGCTGCCCAGCACGGCCGCGCCGAAGGGCGCCCCCACGTTCTTGAGGGCCTGCAGGACGCCCGAGCCCACGCCCGCCTTGTCAGCCGAGAGCTCAGAGAGGGCGGCCGAGGCGGTGGTCGCCATCGTGATGCCCACGCCGACACCGGCCAGGGCCATCCAGGCAGCGACGAAGGTGCCGCCTGACGAGAGGCTGGTCTGGGCGCCCAGACCCAGACCGGCGGCCAGCACGAGAAAGCCGATCACAACCGTGATCTTGGCGCCCAAGCGGCGCGCCAGGCGATCGGCCGGCAGGGCGCCGATCAGGAGGCCTCCGACCAGCGTCAGCAGGCGCAAGCCGGAGCCCTGAGCACTTGTCCCGAGCACGGCCTGGAAGTACTGCGGCATGGTGAACATGATGCCGATCATGGCGAGCGTCATGATCGTCATGAGCAGCACGCCCCAGGTAAAGGAGGCCGACCCAAAGAGGCCGAGGTCGACGAGCGGCTGGCCCGCCGGCTGGCGTGTGAGCCGTCGCTCCCAGGCAAAGAAGGCCCCCAGCAACGCGACCCCGCAGACGATGGCAAGCAGGGCGCCGGCGCTGCTCCAGCCGTGCTGGCCGGCCTCGATCAGGCCGTACGTCATGACGGCAAGTCCGGCGCTTGAGGCACACACGCCGAGCCAGTCGAGACCCGGGCGGATCGGGGCGCGCGACTCGGGTACTAGCGCCACGACTGCGGCAAGGCCGATGGCCGCTACCGGCACGTTGAGCAGAAACACCCAGCCCCACCAGAAGTGGGTGAGCAGCCAGCCGCCGAGGATCGGGCCGATGGGAAAGGCGAGGAAGTTGGCCGCCGCCCAGATGCCCACGGCGCGGGGGCGCTCCGCCTCTAAGAACATCACGGTCAGTGCGGAGATCGCCATGACGATGACCCCGGCGCCGGCCAGGCCCAAGACCACGCGGCTGACGAGGAACTGATCGGGTGAGCGCGACAGGGCACAGGCAAGCGAACCCACGGCAAAGAGACCAAGCGAACCGAGCAGGACCTTCTTGCGTCCGTAGCGGTCGCCGAGCAGCCCGGCCGGCAGCATGGCGGCGGCCAAAACGAGGGCGTAGCCCGAGGAGAACCACTGCAGATCAGACTCGCTGGCCTTCAGCGCCCCGGCCAGCGTGGGCAGGGCGATGCTCAGCACCGTGACATCCATACCGACGGCCAGCACCGCCAGGGTGATCGCGCCCAGGGCCCACCAGCGGCGCGCACCGATGATCGTCATAGCAGCCACATCCCTTCGTTAGAGACTAACTACTGGTAGTCTCTAACAGAATACTGTGGCTGTCAATACCGGTCAGGCGAGCCGTTCATGAGTCCGGAGGCGAGGGCACGATAGAGCCCGGCAAGGCGGCGGTGCAGCTCGACCTCGCTACGCAGTTCGGCAGAATCGGAGAGCGGCGGCATCGTGCACCTCCCCGATGTTGTGCTCCCGAGGGCCGAGCACCGATCACCAGCCGCGGCTTCAGGGCAGCCTGCTCGGCCCCCGGACTTCGTCGGGATTGGGCCGTGGCAGCCGGCAAGGTGGCTGCCCCAGCCGGGTCAGAGCGGCGTGATCATGCGCCTCCACAGGAATCAGTCGTTCACGGTGGTTGGTGCCTGCGAGGGGTTTGGAGTTGGCGGGTAACTGGAGCTCCGAGACTTGCGCGCCCTGAGGGCGGAGGTCATGAGGTGGCAGACGATCTTCTAGCACGCCTTGTGCGGGCTTGGGGCGCCTTCCTGGACCTGCGGCGCCGTTACTCGAGGCACTGTAAGGGCCCGGATCGGCCTCGGTACGAAGCCGCGAACTGCACGAAGCGCCAGGCGTCTGAGAAGGTCGACGCAAGCCCGAGCGAGACGCGGATCGCGTTCGGCGTCTTGCCCGTCGCGGCGCCGATTGCCTTCTGGCATTCCCTCAAGCTCATCTCCCGGTGCAGGTCGCTGAAGCAGAGCCCCATTTCTTCCTTGGCTATGTCGTTCGCCACTTCACCGGCGCCGGGGTTGCAGAAGCACCCGGTGCGGACCGAGATGCCCTGACGCCCTGCGGCCACTTCTGCATCGTAGAGGTCGAATGGGCGCCCGTCATCGTCAAGCAGATGGAGGGCGAAGGTAGCGCCACGGCGGTCCATGGTCTGTGGTCCCAGAATGCGCACGACGTGCGCTCCATTGGTATGCCGCAGGCGCCCGAGCTCCTCGAGAAGCCACGCGGTCAGCAACTGCGTGCGCCGATGAATGTCTTCTATCCCGACGCTCTGCAGGTGGCGCAGACCGATGGTGACGGCGGGCGCCGCAAGGAAATCGACGGTGCCGTCTTCGAAAGCGGCAGTGCCCGGCGCGAGGCGGTGCCAGCTCGCGTCCTGGACGGACACCACCGTAATCGTCCCACCGGCAAACCATGGGCGCCGCAGCTTCCGCAGCTTCTCGCGGCGGGCGATCAGGGCCCCCACGCCGGTCGGATAGCCGAACATCTTGTAGAACGAGAGCGCGACGAAGTCGGGCTTCACAACGCCGAGATCGAGCCGGTTGGTCGGCACGTAGGCGGCGCAATCCAAAAGAACGTCCCAACCCAGGGCCTGTGCGTCGCTGATGAGCCGCATCGAGTGTTGGACGCCGCTGAAGTTCGACTGTGCAGGATAGGCAAAGAGGCGGTCCCCCCCTGCGCCGACCTCGACCAGGGCGCGCGCCAGCAGCTCCTCATCGAGGCGCAAGTCGGGCGCACGTACCGGCACGTAGTGGACAGCCGCGCCCTTGCGGCGGGCGAACTCCCTGATGCCGTTTACCGAGTTGTGGTTGTCGTAGGCGAGCAGGTAGGCGCCGCCCGTCCCGAACGGATATGCCTCGCCGAGCAGCTTGAGCGCTCCGGTCGCGTTCGCCGAGAAGATCACCTCGTACTCGCTGTCTGAGGCGTTGAAGTAGTCACGTACCGCTTCGCGCGCCGCAGTGACCTGCGCGGAGGATGCGGCGGATGTGGGGTTGTCTGAATGCGGATTGCCGAGGACGGACTCGTTGAGCAGGTCGAAGTGAGCACGCAGCTGTGATTCGGCGTAGAGTCCGGCCCCCGTGTAATCGAGGTACACTTGCCCGAGGCGATCGAGTCGCGCGTACTCGGTCCGGCGCAGATCGTCGAGCCGCGCCGTCTTCTCGTAGTCGGGGTAGCGGCGCAAGAAGTCCTGCTCGGCGGCCTTCAGGTCGTCGTTGTCAACGGACGCGATGGATCGTTCCAAAGGCAATCCGCTCATTGGTCCGACGCCATCTCGCTCATCGCATCTTGCAACCGCAGAACCTTCCGACCGGGGCGCCGGCCGTCAAGGCGTCACGCTGATTTGAACGGACGGCGGATCGCTCAGGTGCTGCTTGACGGCACAGAGCCTCATTGCGTTTACGACCGCACCTCGGTACTTCTCGGGAAAGTCGGGGGGGAGTGCCAGCTCGAGGTCGATGGTGCTGATCAACTCGGTGTCCGGGTTGAGATCCGTATGCACCATCAACCTAGCGGCCCCGGCGTCGATGCCGCGTTGGCGCATGAACCCCAGGGCGCACATGCCGGCGCACGTGGCGATGGCGCCCACGAACAGACCGACCGGCGAAGGCGCCGAATCGTCGCCTCCCTCGCCGATGGGATGGTCGGTATGGATCGTGTGGCCGTCGCAGTCCGCGTTCACTCGCCATCCTCCAGGAAAGTAGACCTCCATTTCCATGAGCGATCCTTTCATTGAGACAGCCTCGCGCAGTGCGGACCGACAGCCGGACATCCGGGCAGCCAGATTCCGCGCAGCCAGATTTCGCGCAGAAACTGACATGTTCGTCAAGACCATCTAAGGTCGTCATAGGGGATTACTGAGATGTCATAAGTGGCAACTTGACATCCTCACAGCGCAATGCATAGCATCCTGAACAAGTCGGCAGTGCCTAATACAAGGGGCTCGATGAAATGTCATGGCTTGCCCATCATCGAGCGCTGGGGGAGGGGAATCCGTGGCCGAGCTACACGCGCAACCAGACTTCCTGTCACAGACGCTCACTCGGCGATCGTTGTTGAAGGCGCTTGGGGTCGTCGCCGTGGGTGCCGTGACGGTGCCGGAACTGCTTTCGGCCTGCGGCTCTACCGGTTCAACGCCCAGCTCGAGTGCCAGCCCCTCGGCTGGCGGTCAGATCGCGAACCTCTCGGTGGGCCTGCCCAACTCGATCAGCACGCTCAACCTCATGCACGAAGCTGGCATCATCAACTACGTGATCGCCCTGCTGTCCCTGGAGTCGCTTCTCGGGGTCGGCCCCGACGGTGCACTGACTCCGGCGCTGGCCGCGTCGTGGCGCCAAGTCGGTGGTCAAAGCTTCGTCTACACGCTGAGGCCCGCGGTTAAGTTCTCCGACGGCACTCCGCTGAGCGTCGACGACGTGGTCGCGTCGATCGAGGCGAACTCGGAGAAGGGTTCGACCTCCGATCTGAGCTACGCCTATGCCGGCGTCAAGTCGGTCAAGGCGACGGGGACCGAAGAGGTCACTATCGAGCTGGACTCGCCCAACGCGATGTTCGCCTGGACGACCAGCCCCGGGAGCCTCCAGGTGACGTCCAAGGCGTTCCTCGCCAAGCACGGCTCCTCCTTCGGCACTCCGGGCGTCGGCATCCTGGGAACCGGGCCCTACAAGCTGGCGACGTTCCAGCCCGACTCCCAGGTGACCATGGTTCGCAACGAGCATTGGTGGGGCGGGGCGGTGCCGGTCGAGCAGGTGACGTTCAAGTTCATCGCCGACGACACCACCCGCCAATACGCTCTGCGCAGCCGGTCCATCGAGATGGCGCTGAACGTACCGACGGATCAGATCGCGCAGTGGAGGGCGATCAATGGCGCGTCGGTCGACGTCGCCACCGACAACTCGCTCGTGACGCTGGCGTTCAACACCAAGAAGGCGCCCTGGAACGACGTGCACGTGCGAAAGGCTGTGGCGCACGCGGTCGACCGCCAGGGGATCATCAAGAGCATATTCGGCGGCTACGGCCAGGTTGCGGAGACGTTCCCGACCAAGTCGGAATGGGGCGGCTTGCTCAGCGCACCGCAGGTCGATGCGCTCTATCAGAGCATCCCTCAGTACGGGTTCGATATGGCTCAGGCGAAGCAGGAGCTGGCAGCGTCCAGCGTGCCCAACGGGTTCTCGGACACGATCACCTACCCGAACAGCGGCCCGCAGATCGGTCAAGCCTTGCTCACGCTGTCGCAGAACCTCAAGCAGATCGGGGTCCAGCTCGCCGTCAAGGAGATCACGCTCGAACAGTGGATCGCCGAGCTTGGCGCTCATCACTCGGGCATCTACACGGGCTGGTACTTCGCGGTCACCGGTGACCCGGCAGAGTACGCCCAGCAGCTGCTGAACGGCGCAAACGCGGGGCCCCAGGGCACCAACATCGCACAGTACCAGAACACGGCCGTGACCAAGGCGCTCGACGAGTCGCAGGCGTCCAGCGGGGCGGCTCGTGCCCGGCTCATCGGCCAGGCACTGGTGCAGGCGGCAGCCGATGTGCCCTACCAGCCGCTATGGTGGGGCGAGGGTGCGACGGCGTTCGGTCCTCACGTCGCAGCGTCGAACTACGGGCCCTACTTCTTCGTGGGGCCCTGGGCTACGCAGGTTCACGCCACTTGACGGAGCCGGCCGCAGCGGAGCGCGCTCTTTCCGTCCTTGAGCTGCTCCTTTCGGTCCGCACCCCGCAAGACGTCCGGATCTCGCCCGACGGCGATCTCGCCGCTTTCTGCATGGCGGGACCGGCCGACGTGGGTCCCAGCCAGATCTACGTCGTAGACCTGTCGAACGTGCACGAGGCCCCGCGGGCCGTGACGGCCGTGACGGCGGGGTCGCACGTTTTGCCACGGTGGTCGGCGGACGGGCGTACCCTATTTTCCGCCTGCGGCGAGAGCTCGGAGCCGTCGGTCCTTGCCGCGATCGACCTCGAAACCGGGCGGCCACGGTGGGACGTCCCGGTCGCCGGCTGCATCGAGGACATCGCGGTGGCCGGGCAGCACGTCGTCGTGCGGGTGGCCGACCCGGGCAGCGAACGCGACGGGATGCATCTGGGACTGCGGGTCTCCGATACGACCGAGCCGCGTGTCACGAAGCCCGGCTGGCGGCTTCGGCGGTTGCTGGCCACCACGGTCGAGGGGGGACCGCTTCGGCCGATCGACCTGCGCGGCCGCACGGTCTGGGATTACGACGTCGACGCGACCGGCAGGCTGCTGGTCGTCGCCTCGCTCGATGCGCGGCCCGCCGGCTTCTACGGGCCCTCCCTGATAGCCACCGATCTGTCCGGAGGGTCGTGGCGTGAGTTGTGGGACGGGGACGGACGGCAACTCAGCCGGCCGCGGCTCGGTCCGCAGGGCTCCCAGACTGCACACGTGCTGCGCGGGCTATCGATCGTGTCCGGACGCATCCATCGCGTGGATCTGGTCGACGGGCGGCAGCGGCCACTCGACGGGGTCGACGACGTGACCGACCTCGGGTACCTCGGCGGCGGCAGCCTGTGGTTCACGGGCTGGACACCTGGGGGCGTCCAGTTCGGGGTGATCGATTCCGCCTGCCGTGTGCGGACGCGGCGGGAGTCGCCCGGAGCGTTGGGCGGGCGGGACGGCCAGCCGTCGCTTTCCTTCGACGCGACGGGCAGGTGTGCCGCGGCGCTCTACGAGAGCGGCACGCAAGCTCCCGAGATCGTCACCAGAAGCCTCGACGGAGCTGAGTGGGAGCCAAGGACGGCGTTCAACGCCGCCGCCCTCCCTGCTGCCGAGCACGTGCGCCGTAAGCGGTGCAGGTGGGCGGCGTCCGATGGACACGAGATCGACGGCCTGTTGCTCGCCCCCGAGAGCGCGCACAACCTTCCCCTGGTCGTAATGGTCCATGGCGGGCCCACCTGGTTGTGGCCCGACAGTTTTGCCCCGGCCGAGGCCGCAGGGCTTGCTTTGCCGCTCGTGGCGGCGGGTGCCGCGGTCCTGCTCCCCAACCCGCGCGGAAGCAGCGGACGCGGGCAGGGCTATGCGGAGGCTGTGATCGGTCAGATGGGCTCGATCGACTTAGACGACATCCTCGCCGGTGTCGCGCATGTTTCTCGCGACGGTGTCGTCAACCCCAGGCGGATCGCCGTCATGGGTCTGTCTTACGGCGGCTACCTGACCGCTTGGGCGCTCACCCAGACTCGGGTCTTCCGCGCTGGCGTCGCGATGTCCGGCGTCGCCGACTGGCTGAGCTTCGGGCAGACCAGCAACCTCGGTGGCGGATACGACCCGCTGTACCACCCCGGCGCCGATCGGCACACTCCAGCGGGACGTGAGCAGCTCATCGCCCGGTCCCCCGCGCACCAAGTGCGGCGCGGCGCGGCGCCGCTCATGATCGTTCACGGACTCGAGGACCGCGTCACCCCGATCGGGCAGGCCGAGCAGCTGTACAACGCCTGGACCGCCGCGGGCAATCTCGCGGAGCTCGTCGTCTACGCCCGCGAGGGGCATGAGCTGGTGGAGGCCAACCATCGGCGGGACGTCGCCCGACGGGTCGTGTCCTGGTTTACGACGCACGGGGTCCTGGCGGACGAGCTCGACCCAGACGAGGAATCATGACCGCCCGCGCGTGGGTGCGCTTCCTCGTGCGACGCCTGGCGGCCAGCGCTGCCGTCGTGCTGGTCGTGTCGTTCGGCATCTTCGGCCTGCTGTACCTGGCTCCCGGCTCGATCGTGCACACCCTGCTCGGCACCAGGCCGGTATCACCCGCCACCGTTGCCGCGATCCGCGCCCAATACCACCTGAACGACCCCTTCTTCGTTCAGTATCTGCGCTGGCTGGGCGGCGTGCTCCACGGCAATCTGGGCACTTCGATCGAATCCGGAGGGCCGGTGTGGCCCGACATCCGATCCAGCTTCCCGTTGACGCTCGAGGTGGCAGTCCTTGGGTCGGTGATCGCGGTCGCGGTCGGTGTGCCGCTTGGAGCGTGGGCCGCGGTGCGCCGCGGAGGGCGGACCGACCGGATCATCAGTGCAGCCAGCGTGGGCGCCCTCAGTGCGCCGCCGTTTGCGGTCGGCATCTTGCTGCTGCTCGTGTTCGCCGTCGAGCTTGCGTGGTTTCCGGCGTACGGCACCGGCGGAGGTTTCTTCTCAACGCTGTGGCACCTGGCGCTGCCGGCCGTCGCTTTGGGTGTCGGTGGGGTGGGACTCGTGCTGCGCTTTACCCGAGCGGCGGTCCTGCGGGAACTGGACCAGGACTATGTGTTTTTCGCCCAGGCGAGGGGTCTACGCCGCGGGCAGGTGATCAGCTATGCGCTGCGCAACTCCCTCGTGCCCATCCTCACGGCCGGCGGCCTCATCCTCACGTCGACGTTGGCCGGCACCGTCATGGTGGAAGTGACGTTCGCGCTACCTGGCGTGGGCAACTTGCTCGTCGAGTCCGTGACGTTCAAGGACGTCCCGGTGGTGCAGGCGGTGGCGCTTCTGCTGACGATCGCGATCACGCTTATCAACCTGCTGGTCGACGTGGCCTACGCCGTCGTCGACCCCCGAATCCTCTACTCGAAATGACCGTCGGCGCGGGGAGGAAGCCAACGTGACCGTCTCTGCCGACATCGTTTCTGCAACCAAGCCGCTGCGACGGACAGGCGGCCGTCCGGCGCCGCTGGTCCTTGCCGCATTGGTGATTGCTGTCCTCGCGTTCGGCTCGGCGATCCTCTCGCCGCTGATCGTTCCGGGAGCCACGAATCAGAACCTGGCACTGTCCGCCACCGGGCCGTCCCTCCACCACCTGCTCGGCACCGACCAGCTCGGCCGCGACGTGCTGGCCTTGGTATGCGCCGGGGCCCGCACCTCTGTGTTCGGGGCGCTCGCAATCGCAGTCGGGTCGATGTTGATCGGCAACATCCTGGGACTGGTCGCCGGCTACTACGGCGGCTGGGTCGACAGCCTGGTCATGCGCTGGGCCGACCTCATGTTCTCGTTGCCGGCGCTGCTCGTGGCGATTGTTGTAACCGGGATCGCGGGCGGCAGCTTTGTCGTCGCCGTCGCCGTCCTGGTCGTCCTCTTCTCACCCGGTGATACGCGCACAGTCCGCGGTGCCGTTCTAGACCAGCGGCATCGCCCCTACGTCGAGGCCGCGCGACTGCTCGATCTTCGCGCGTCCCGGGTGATGACTCGACACCTCTGGCCTAACATCGCCCCGGTGGCTCTCGCCAACGGCTTTCTCGACTTCGCGTTCGGCTTGGTCTCGCTGGCCAGCCTGTCGTTCCTGGGGCTTGGGATCTCGCCGGGATCTGCCGATTGGGGACGCACCCTGGCCGACAACAAGGAACACTTGTTCACCAGCCCGTGGAGCGTCGTGGCTCCCGGCCTGGCCATCATCCTGACCGCGGCGGCTGTGAACATCGTCGGAGACTGGGTCTACGAGCGGCTCGAGGCCCGGGGGCTGGAGCGATGAGCCTGCTGCAGGTGCGAGACCTGTCCGTCCACCTGTCTGACAGGACGCTCGTCTCCGGCATCGACTTGGACCTCGCTGCCGGTGAGTCGCTTGCGCTGGTCGGGGAGTCGGGATCGGGCAAGAGCCTCACGAGTCGCGCCATCATCGGTCTGCTTCCGCCGGGGCTCACTGCCGGCGGGTCGGTGACCGTCAACGGCGTCGCAATGAACGACCCCGGTCGCGCCCGGACGATCCGCGGATCCGTCGTGTCGCTGCTGATGCAAGACCCCTTCACCATGCTCAACCCGTTGAAGCGGGTCGGCGTCCAGCTTGCGGACGCCTTTCCCAGCAATGAGCGCAGGCAAATGCGGTCGGGCGGCGAGATCGCTCGGCGACTGGCCGAGGTGGGTCTCGAGCCCGATGTCGCCGCGCGCTACCCGTTCCAGCTCTCCGGCGGCATGCGCCAGCGCGTCGCGCTCGCGGCTGCCCTGATGCGCGACCCGCAACTGCTCATCGCTGACGAGCCGACGACGGCCCTGGACGTCACGGTGCAGCGGGATGTCTTGCGATTGATCGCCGACTTGCAGCGACAGCGCGGCATGGGCTTCCTGCTTATCACTCACGACCTACGGGTCGCGTTCTCGGTGTGCCAGCGGATCGTCGTGCTCTACGCCGGGAAGATGCTCGAGGCCGGGCCGGCCCAGCGGGTGCGTGACGCTACGGCCCACCCATATACGAACGCTCTGCTGTCGGCCGAGCCGCCGATGGATCGGCGAGTCGCTGGGCTGCGCTCTGTGGCGGGCGCGGTGCCACGCCACGACGACGTCGTGGGCCAGTGCCCCTTCGCCCCCCGCTGTTCGCTTGCAATCGAGGAGTGCTGGGCAGGACCCGTCGAGCTCCGCCAGGTCGAGGAGGCCCACTGGACGGCGTGCCTGCGGCCCGCCGACGCCATGCTCGGCCGGAGCATCGCGCCCGCGGAAGAGGCCGGATCGACGAGGAAGTCCGCGCCCGCTCTCCTGTCGGTGAACCATCTCGGGAAGACCTTCGGCGGAGCTTCGCAAGCGGCCATAGCGGACGCGACCCTGGAGGTCCGTGAGGGCGAGTCCGTGGGGCTGGTCGGAGGATCGGGATCGGGCAAGACCACGCTTGCGCGGTGCGTGGTGGGCCTCGAGATACCATCGAGGGGCGGGATCGAGCTGGACGGCGTCGATGTCACATCCTGGATGAGACTGAGCAGGGCCCAGCGCCGGCCACTGCGCAGGACCGTGCAGATGGTCTTTCAAGATCCGTACTCGTCTCTGAACCCTATGCGCACCGTCGGCAATACCCTCAGGGAGGCGCTTGCGGCGGTGGACGAGCCCTCCGGGAAGGACGCGGCGAAACGTCTTCTCGAGCTGGTGCAGCTGCCGCAGGAGATGGCTGAAAAGCGCCCTCCCGCACTCAGCGGCGGCGAGCGGCAGCGGGTCGCCATCGCTCGCGCCCTCGCCGGCAACCCCCGTTTGCTCGTCTGCGATGAGTCCGTTTCCGCGCTCGATGTCTCCGTGCAGGCCCAGATCATCGACCTGCTGCGCGAGCTTCGCCAGCAGATGCGAATGGCATTGCTGTTCATCGCCCACGACCTGGCCGTCGTGCGGCAGGTCTGTGACTACGTCTACGTCATGGAACGCGGCGCGATTGTCGAATATGGGGAGGCTGCCGATGTCCTATCGACGCCACGCCATGAGTACACCAAGGCCCTCATACGAAGCGTTCCCCGTGATGACCCCGGGTGGCTGTCGACCTAGTCCCGAGGCTTGGCATCTCACGCCTGCTATGGAGTCGTGCCTTGGCTTATGGTAAGGGTTCGGCCGGAGATCGAAATGCGAGGAGCTCTATGATGCCGCCGGATGGTTCGAGCGAAGTGCGTATCTCCAGCTCACGCCGAGCCTACGATGTTCTACGCAGAGCATTTGTAGTTTGCGAGGTGACGCCCGGTAGCCAGGTGACCGAGGCCTTTCTAGTCGAGCGTTATGGCCTGACGCGTGCAGCAGTACGTGCCGCGCTAGGCAGGCTGAGACAGCAACGTTGGATTGAGGCCAGTCCCCGAAGGGGCTATGTCGTGCGCCCGCTCACCCTCAAAGACATTCGAGACTTGTTTGCCGTACGGGCGCTCTTGGAACCGGCGGCTGCGGAGATGGCTGCGCGCAATGCCAGCCAATCGGAGCTGGTGCGAATCAGTGACCTGGCTCGCATGGCTACGACCCATGACGAGCTTGGCTATGAGGCAATCAGTGTCTTTCTGGAGGCCAACACGAGATTTCACGTGGCAATCGCGGCCGCGTCTGGCAACGCGCGAATCGCGCAGCTGCTGGAGGAGATACTCGCCGAAATGGAGAGGATGCTGCATTTTGGTCTTTCCTCGACAAGGCGTGGATTGGAAATGAACCAGGAGCACGGCGCCCTGGTGGAGGCACTACTACGTCAAGATTCTTCAGCGGCAGCTGACGCTGCTCGTGAGCAGGTAGCCGCAGCGGAGAGAATGGTCGAGGTCGTACTGCTGCGGCACCCGGATCTGGAGAACGTCAACCTTGCCCAGGCGAGATCGTAATCGTTCGGTCCTGCCCGAAGACGCCGGCCAGATCTTCGTGATGCATTCGGTGATGCATTCGGCATGGTCGCTCTGGCGGCCCTCGGTCTGACCCCAGTCGCTGGTCCACTTCTGCGCCGAGTGCTCGATGCTCGGCAAGTCGACGAAGGAGCAGCGTAGCGCCTGCGCTCAACACGTGACCGTGGCCGGAGCGCGCATCCAAGACAATGATGACGGTCGGCAACGTCTGCGCAGTTGCTCAGGCTCGTCCACGCCTATCATTGCGTCCGCACCGACAATGTCGTCAGCTTTCTGGCTCGCCGTGGCGGGACTCGTTGCTTTCACCTGCTCAGCGTCGACCCGGTCCGTTCAGCCCCCGCTGCGGCCGTCCCGCGCCACGTTGCGCCCGCAGCAGCGCCTGACGGTTGATCTCCTCGACCTCGGCTAGATACTGGCCGCGGCATTCCTCGGTCAGCTGCTCGGGGGTGGGCTCCGGTTCTTCGGATCGCGCTTTGCTGGGTTCGGCTTGCGGGCGGGCGGCCTCCTCGGCCCGTTCGCGGCGCAGACGGCGCTCGCGTTCCAGGTCGGTCTCGCCGCCGCCGACCTGCTCACCGCGCCAGCGCCGTCCCAGGGCGGCGATATCCTCAGGACTCCAAACACTGGCGCGGTCGACGTGCATGATCAGGTAGCGCAGAGCATCGAGGCCGTGGTCATGCTCCTTCAAGGGCTCTGAGTCCTTGATGCCCTCGCGCCAGACGTAGAGCTCGACCTCTTCCTCGGTGCAGGTCGGCTGCTTGGCCTCGGCCAGCTCGCGGTCGGCGGCGATGCCGCAGTTACGCAGTAGCACAAGCCCGCCCTCGCCCTTGCCGCGCGCCAGGCGCTGCTTGACCGCCTGGATGCCCACAGCGACGCTCTTGCGCGCCGAGACGGTCGGCACGCCGAGCTTGGCTTGCAGCGTCGCCCGGCCCTCGGCGTCGTGGTCGCAGACGATCGCCGCGGGAAAGTCCTCGCCGGTCTTCTGCATCCAGGCAAGGATCTTGGCGGCCGCCTGCTCGACCAGCAGATGGCTGTGGTAGAGCTCGGCGTAGCGCACAAGGGTGCCCGAGGCGGGGTCTTGAGCCCAGGCCTGCCAGCACAACGGATGGGTATAGCCGAAGTCGATCGCCCAGAAGCGCCGCCAGGACGCCGGCGGACGACGCGCCGTCCCGAATAGCTCGCGCGCGTCGCGCAGATGAAGGGCGGCCTCGAACTCGTCGTAGACCATGCCCTCGGCGGCCACCCAGAGGCCCTTACGCAGACGTTGGTAGCGCACCCCGGTGAGGGCGTCGAGCTTGGCCAGGTAGCGTGCTCCGAAGGCGCTGTAGGTGCCCGTATCGGGGTCGCAGAGCAGCGGGTTGTCCTCGTGGCGGCTCTCGATCAGACGCAGCCTCCCGACCTCGGCGCGCTGCTTGAGCCAGTGGTTGGGGCCGGCCGGGTTGGCGCAGGCGAGAATCTGGCAGGAGCCGAGCGCCGCACCGCGCAGCCGTGTGGTGAGGTGCTCCCACTCATCCAGTGAGAGTTCGGTTGCCTCCTGCACGTAGATCGCATCGTACTCGGAGCTCATGATCTTCGAGACGCGATCCATGCCGCCGATCACAACAAGCGAGCCGTTTGTATAGCGATACTCATCGCCGCGGGCGTAGCGGCGGGCCGCCCCGGGCGTGCGGGCCAGCACCGCCCGTTCGTAGGTGAGCTGGCCGGCGTGGGTCAGGCTCTCGCGCGTCTTGCGCACCACCAGGGCACGAAAGCCGGGATGCTCGAGGGCCTGGTAGTGGAGCTTCTCCAAACAGGCGCGGCTTTTGCCGGTGCCCGAGGGCCCGGCCAGCAGGAGCTCACCCTCGCGGGCCAAGAAGAGCGCAAGTGCCCCGCCCAGCGGACGGTAGGGCGTGCCGGCCAGGACGTCGGCGCTCATGGTAGCTCGCTGCCCGGGGGCAGCTGGATGACGTTCATGACACCCTCGAAGCTGCGCTGTTCGGGGGCCGCCAGGCCGCGCAGGCGCACGATCGAGTCCAGGGTCTCGCGCGCCCCTGCGTAGTGAGCGGCCGCCATCTGACGGGCGAAGATCGCCTCGTAGCCTGCCAGGGCGCGGGCGAGCTCGGTTGTCTGGTTCTCGGCGGCCCGCTCGGCCATGCGGGCCCGCACCTTTGCGATATAGACCGAGACCTGGCGCTCACCGATGCCCCACTTGCCCTCGCAGTAGGTGACGATCTGGCGGTAGCTGATGCGGTTGACGACCAGTTCGTAGAGCTCATCGACTCGGCGTTCGACCTCGGCCTTACCTGCCTTAGCCATGGTGGGCCTCGCGCAGCGCCGTCTTGCCGCTGTAGAGCTCCCAGCGGCGCACGGCCAGGGCGACGTAGCGCGGCTCAAGCTCCATGCCGTAACAGGCGCGGCCCTCCTGAGTTGCGGCGATCAAGGTGGTGCCGGAACCGAGGAAGGGGTCATAGACATCGCCTGAGTGGTTGCGTACGGGGCGGGCCATGCATTCGCAGGGCTTCTGGGCCGGATGGGGCAGTGGCTCCTCCGAGCCAGCGGCCATGAGCTGCTTGGGCGAGGCGCACTCCCAGACCGTGTCCTGCTTACGGCCGCCGGTCCAGTGTGCCGTTGAGCCCTTCTTGACCGCATACCAGCAGGGTTCGTGGCGCCAGTTGTAGGCGGAGCGGCTGATCACCGCATAGGGCTTCACCCAAATGATTTGCTGACGCAGCGCAAAGCCGATGCGCTCCAGGCCGTCTGCCACCGCGCGCATGTGGACGGTGGCGTGCCAGACGTAGGCGACCTGCAGGCTTGGCACGAGCTCGAAGGCGGCCGACCAGTCGGCGATCGTGTCGTTTGAGATCGAACGCCCGCCGCGCCTTTTCTTCATGTAGCTCTTCTCCGCCGCCCCGAGCTGGTTGAGGCCGGCGCGGTCGCGCCACTCCATGTCGAGCCCGACGCCGTAGGGCGGGTCGGTGATGAGCAGGCGCGGTCGGGCGCCGTCCAGCAGGTGGGCGACCTCGTCCGGCTTCGTGGCATCGCCGCACATCACGCGCGAGGCGCCGCAGCGATAGATGTCGCCGCGTCCTACGTCGACCTGCTCGGGCATCTCGGGCAGCTCGTCGGGGTCGGCCAGGAGCGGCCGGGAGCCGAGCAGGTCGTCAAGCTCAAGCGGCGTGAAGATGCCGGCAAGATCGAGGCCGGCGCTCAGGTCGCGCAGAAGCTGCTCGCGGTCCCACTCCAGACCGAGTTCGGAGGCGCGGTTGTCGAGGTAGGCCAGTCTGCGGGCACGCTCGTCTGCGCCGAGGTCTAAGTCGGTGCGCTGGATGGCGATCAGCTCATCGCCTGTGCTCTCGACGATCTTGACGGGCAGACCCAGGGCACGGGCCGCCTCGAGGGTCTTGGCACCGCCGATTGTGGTGCCGCTTCTGTCGACCACGATCGAGCGACCGGCGCCGCACTCGGCAAGCGAGGCCTTGACGAGCTCGCGGCCGCGCTCGGTGCCGCGGTTGGCGTTGGCGGGGTCCAGTCGCAGGCCGTCGGGGGCGGGTTTGGCGGGCCGGCGGCGTCTCGGTGGTTGTGCCTCGGTCGGTGGGGTCGGGCAGGGGTTGGTGTCGGCGGGCGGGGTCATGATCGTTCACCTTCTTGACGGGCGGGGTGAGGGCCGCTTGGGAGGCGGTCCCGGAACGGACAAAGGCCCGTCGCGGCACTGGCCGCCGGGCCTCTACGGTGTTCGATCATGACGCTCTTCCTCTTCGCTTGCCGACCCGAGCGCGGTAGCGCCCGGGTCACCTGGTGACCTCCTCTCTCTCTCGCGCGGGTGGCGAGGATTCCTAGGTGACAATGAATATTCGCCGCGAAGGGCGCTTCTCCTTTAAGCCCCGCAAGCCGCATGGCGGGGCACAGGTTGCGGGCTGGAGCGCGCTGCGCCGACGAGAACGCCGACATCTGGTATCGCTTCGCTGCCAGATCGCGGATGCGGGCGACTCTGCGGCGCCAAAAAGGGCTCGTATTGTGCAGTGCTCTGGTGGCCTGCGCGACACAAAGATGCTGCAAATCAGCATAATGGCTGGTCCGCAGGGGGGTGCCCTGCTGCGCCATACTGCACAATACGGCTTGCGGCCGCCTGCCCCGAGACTGACTGCAAAACCTTAATCACCGGTTCGACTCCGGTCGCCGCCTCCAGAAGACTTTCCTGCAATCGGCCACTTTCTCGGATTCGTCCGGGCTCCTTTGAACGCTCGATGCCGACATTCGCGCCGACATCCGACGGCGAGGACACGGCGAGGACGAGCTCGTGAAAGGCGACTGAAACAGCGCCAGGGTCAGGGCCATCGCTTGTCAAGGCTGCTGCGATGTACTCGGAGGGGCCGGCGAACGCGGAGCGACCGCGGCGCCGCCGCGCCTGAGCGGCCCCGAGCCGAGCAGCATGGCGAGGGCAAGGAGAAGTGCGTAGACCCACAGGGCCGTGAAGCTGAACACAGTGTCCCAGTAAGCGAACGTCGCGCCGGGCAAGAACACTGGATTTCCCAGCGGCCAGGGATATGCGAGGCGATTCATGGCGACCAAGTTCGTGCCGAACGGCAACCACAGGGCGCTGGCAGCCACGATGAGCCAGGGCCAGCGGGCGCGCCAGCCAGAGAGCACAAGGACGCAGCCGAACGAAAGGCCGACGGCAGGGAGCTTGAGGCCGACGGTGAACTGCCACGGGTCACCGCCCGTGAACAGGAAGTAGGGGCCGAATCCGAAGATTCCTCGAACGTGGTCGACGAGGTAGACGAGCGGCAGCGCCAAGGCGACTCGCAGGAGGACGTCCCCGAATCGCGCCGAGGGAGCCGTGCGTTCCCGGCGCCTCGCCTCGCCTGCCTGCCAAGGAGCAAGACCCTCGGGCTTCTCGGGATGCACATCTTCAGGGAAGTTGACCGTGGGGCCGCTGTAACCCAAGCCCAACTGACCCTCCTCTTGCGCCGCATCGATGATACTGCGCGTACGGAGCAAAGACTATGAGCTTCGTCAGTCGCCCTCGACGCGTGACCACGGCGCCGCTCCGTCGAGTTCAGCGCGAGCGGACTCGTGCAGGTCAGCTGCCGTGGCGTGCTCGTCGCCAGCTTCGCCCGCCGTCACCCGGCCCGGACGAGCCGCGCCCGCGAACGGCTGCCCCAGGCGCGTCCACGCCTCACCTTGGGGGCCGGCTCCTCGGTGCGGCGCCTGGTCCAGGCGCGTGGCCACGTGAGCTTCGCCGGCACCGACTACTGGGTCGGGACCACTCACCGCCGCAAGCAGGTTGAGGTGCGCCTTGAGGGCGACACGGTCGAGATCTGGCAGGCAGACGTGCTTCTGCGCACACAGCCCGCGCGGCACGACCCGAGCAAGGAGCGCGGCGCCTTCTCAACGCCGAACGGACGCGCTCACCGCAAGAAGAAGACTGCGACGCTACGGGTGGAACAGAGGTGCTGGAGCCAAAGTGGAACAGAGGTGGTGAACCTTGACAACCTGCGTGCTCGCGTGTGCGTGCTCGCGCTCGGGCCGAAGAGCTGAGCGCAGAGCGCGCGCTAGACCTTAGGTCACCCGCGACCCGCCTCTGCGAATTCTGCGCTCGATTTCACGGTCAGGCTCTACGAATGCGATAGGGGCCAGTGGCGGGAAGCGGTCGATTAGCGGAGGAAAGTGGCGAGGGTGGCGGAACTGTGCGGCTCAAAATGACAACCGGTGACGGTTCCTGACGGTCGCGGCGCCGGGACAGCGAGTGGGTTCGCACGTCGCCTCAGAGGGATGTCCGAGCGCTCCGACGATCTTGGGCGGGTATCGGCGTGCAGGGCCTGCGTCGCGTGGCTGCCGAAGGTCGTGTGTGGGGGCATCACGGGCAGATTGGCCCGTTTCGCCTGCGTCGCATCCTTTCAGGCGACAGTCTCCTGCACATCGCGCGGGGGCTGCCCCCGGGCCTGCTGGCTGGCAGCGAACCGGCCATCGACAGGGCGTGTTCCTCGTCGTTCACCGCGTCAACGGGTCACTCTCATCGACGCGACATCGTCTCTTGCATCTGCTCGACGTGTCCGACCCGCGAGCCGGCGGCAGCCTCCGCGCCACACTCAGCGGCTTTCTCGCCGACCCTCAATGAGCGGATGTGCTCGTGCGTGATGCCAGCCGAGGGCACATCGGGGTGATGCTTGGCGCACAACATGTAGTGACGGTACGGATGACGTCCATGACGCCAGCAGCCCTTCACGTGACAGCTGTGCGCCCGGAAGTACGCGGCTGTCGCAACGATCAACGTCAGCTCGCCGAGGTCACTGCCGGGGCCGCTCCACCACGGATACCACTTGCCGTTGTCGGCTCCGCTGTAGTGCATGAACCAGTGCCACAGCAACAACATGACGTTCGCCTCCTTGGCCGGTTGGAGTACGCCCTACAGCATACTTGGCGACTACATCAAAGAGCGCGGCTCGAAGTTCGGGAGGACGGGTCCAGCTAACGCACGGGGCGAACGGCCGCCGAAGTACTGAGCGGCGACCGCGAAGCGAGTGCCCCTCAGGCCGCGGAGGTGGTCGCCGTTTCGTCAGCCGGCTCAGCTCTCTCGCCTGAGATCAGCTCGGCGATCTTCACTGCCGCTTCCTCCTGCATCGCCGGGATGGCGTGCGAGTAGGTGTCCAGCGTGATCGCGATGTTCGCATGTCCGAGACGCTCCGAGATGACCTTGGGGTGGATACCGGCGCGCAGCGCCAGGGTGGCGTGGGTGTGCCTTAGCACATGCGGGCTGATCGCAGGCAGCCCGGCGGCCTTGACCGCGGCTCGGAAGTAGCGGCTCACGACCTCGGGGTGGTAGGCGCTGCCGTCCTCCTTGGTGCAGAGGTAGCCTGAGTCGATCCAGGCCTGGCCCTCGCCCGCCTGTTCGCCAAGTTGCCTTGCCGCCTGCGCCTTGAGCACCTCGATGGTCTCTTGATCGAGGGCGATCGAACGGCGCCCGCGCGCCGTCTTGGGCTCAGAGACGATCACCTCACCGCCCAGCGGGATGAGTGAACGCCGTACGCAAAGACAGCCGGCCGCAAGATCGACATCGTCCCACTTCACCCCGAGGGCCTCGCCGCGGCGCATGCCGGTCAGGCAGAGCAAGCGCCAGAGCGGGTGGAGGCGGTCGTCCTTGGTGGCCTCAAGGAAGGCTCTGCACCTGCGCGGCGCTCCAGGTCTTCATCTCGCGAGATCCAGGGCCGGCCACCTTGGGCGGGTCGGCGGCATCGACCGGGTTACGAGGAAGGCGACCCCAGCGCACGGCGTCACGAAAGGCGCGGTGCAGGCAGACATGGACATGGTGCACCGTGCGCGGCGAGAGGCCGCGCACACCGTCACACTTGCCCGACTCTGCGAGCTTGGCATAGAGCGCGTTCAAGGCGGCGCCCGTCACCCTCTCCAGCTTCAGCGAGCCGATGTGCGGCACGATGTGGAAGCTGACGTGCTGTTCGTAGGAGCGGTAGGTCGTCGGTCTCACTGTCGCGCGGATTGCCGGCAGCCACTCCTTGGTGAGGTACTCGCGCACCGTCAGCCTGCTCGGCGCGACGTAACTGCGCTCCTCGACTGCGACCATCACCTTGGCCATCGCCGCCTGGGCCTCCTTGCGTGTGTGAAAGCCGGCCTTGATGGCGCGCCGGCGCTCCTCGGTCTCCCGCAGCTTGCCGCCGCAGGCCGGGCAGTTGTCCTTTGGCCGGCGCTCAAGCCAGTAGCGCTTGTTGCAACTCGCGCAGCGCTGGGCCGGGGCTGTGCCCACATCGACGATGTACTCGAAGCTGGCCTTGCCTCGCCTGCGGATGTGACCGCGCATGCTGTCCCCCTTGACGCGCGTCTGTACGTGACGCTGTGAGCTTCGCTCTGGGGGACGACACCTCAACGCCGCAGGGGCCTCCCAAAGCACCGGCCGAGCGGCCGCAGGCGACCACAGTGGTGCGCTCGTCTGTCGGCGACATGGCGGCGCTCGGGCGCCTGTGCAGGAGGAACAGCGAGGGGAGAGGTCCGGCGGTTATCTGTGCGATCAATCAGCGGTAGTCCTCTTTCGCGTAGACGTCACCGGCGCTGGTTGCCACCGGCATGTGGGACATAGACAACGACGAGGACGGGCCACTGCCACGCAGAGCCCGAACTGGCACTTGCCGAGCATGACAGCGTCCTCTCCCATCCTGCCATCGCCAGCTCGCTTCTCGGGCCAGCCCGTCCCCCAGTCCGCCCGCTTCTCGCACTTGCCCATCGGCTACCATGGCACCAGGCTCGGAGGAAGAGGCGGCTGCGCTGCATCTCACAGACATAAGGCAGGTCAAGCGCCTGCGCCGTCAGCTGCGCCTCTTTCCCGGCCAGTTCTGGCTGCTGGTCGGCGGCACGCTCTTCTACCTCACCTTCATCGGCCTGGCCTTCCCCTACACCGCGATCCTGCTGAAGGGCAGGCTCGGCGTCTCGGTCGCCGTGGTGGGGGCCATCATGGGCCTGACCGCCCTGGGCGGTCTGCCCCTGCAGCCCCTGGCCGGCAGCCTCTGCGACCGCTTCGGGCGCCGCGCCGTGATGATCACCTGCGCCGCCATGGAGACGCTGATGTACAGCGGCCTGGCCTTCGCCCACGGTTTCTGGCTGCTCTGCGCCCTGCTGTTCTGCGACCGCGCCCTGGGCTGGCCGTTGTTTCTCACGGCCAGCAACGCGATGGTCGCCGACCTCGTGCGTCCCCGCCTGCGGCCCGACGGCTACAGCCTCGTGCGCCTCATGATCGGCGCCGGCGAGATCGTCGGCCCCCTGGTCGCGGCGCTGCTGCTGGCGTCCGGCGTTACCCTGCCCGAGCTGTTCGTGGCAGCTGGCCTGGGTTGCCTCATCTACCTGGGCTTCACCCTGGCCGTGCTCAAGGAGAGCAAGCCGGTCAGACGACGGCGGGCGGCCTCGGCGGGGGAGGCCCTCGAGGTCTTCGGCAGCCTCGCCTTAAGCCTTCTGCCGCGGCGCCGGACAGGCCGCCGCGGCGCCCGCCGGGCAACTGGTTACGGGCACGTCCTGCGTGATAGGCGTTTCCTGGCCTTCTGTGGCATCTCGCTGCTGCCGCTCTTTGTCTTTGGCCAGCTGTACTCGAGCTTCCCGTTGCTGCTCACCACCGTCCTGCACCTGCGGCCCTCAAGCTGGGGCCTGCTGCTCTCCTTCAGCTCGGCGGTCATCGTGGTCAGCCAGTATCCCGCCGTGCGTGCCGCCAAGCGGCTTGACCCGATGCTCGCGGTGGCTCTGGCCAGCACACTCTTCGGACTCGGCGTCGGTCTGGTGGCCTTCGTGCCGGTCGGCGCGGTCCTGCTGGCGCCGGTCGTCGCGCTCTCCGTTGCCCAGGCGCTCTTTGGCCCGCTGACCTCGGCCATCGTCGCCCAGATGGCACCGCTTGAGCTGCGGGGACGCTACATGGGCAGCTGGACATTGATCTACATCGCCGGTCAGGGCGCCCTCGGGCCGCTGCTCGGCGGCCTGCTGCTCGATCGCCTCGGAGCCCATACAAGCTACGGCCTGCTGATCGTCTGCGGCCTGGCCGGCGCCTGTCTGTACCCGCTGCTCAGGGCGAAGGCCCGAGTGACCGAGCAGCAGCTCGCAGGCTGAGCCGTGGGTCACAGGGTTGGGGTTGCTTGGTTCATCGCACGTGCGCCAAGCGGGCCGGCGGCGCCACGTCGGCGCCAGCGCCCTGCGCAGGAGCATTAGACGCCGCACATGTCTGCTGACCGGTGCCCTGTGAGTCGATGAAGCTGGCCATCTATCCACGCCCGTGTTTCGCCCTTCACGGCTCACGAGATGGGGTCGCAGGTCCTTCAATCGACTCACCGCCATCATCTACCTCACGCTGGGCCCGGCGAGGGCACGTCTCGCATTGTCCTGGGGCAACAGAAAGTGCTATTCATAGACGAGCAGTAAGCCCTATTGGGCTAGTGAGAAACCGCCACTGCGGATCATCTGGGACGGCGCGTGATGATCGAGTACACCCACGGGTTTCGCCTGCACGAGCAGCTCTGCGACGGCTGTCTCGCCTGCATGCGGACCTGTCCGACGGAGGCCATCCGTGTGCGCCACGGCAAGGCCAGCGTGCGCGCGCAGCTGTGCATCGACTGCGGCTCCTGCCTGAAGTCCTGCACGCGTGGCGCCATCACGGCTGCCACCCAGGGTCTCGAGGAGTTCGCTCAGTACGCCTTCAAGGTGGCGATCCCCTCACCTGTCCTGTTCGGCCAGTTCCCAAGCGATGTGCTCCCCGAGCACGTCGTCGCGGGCCTGTTGGCGGCCGGCTTCGATGCCGTCTGGGACTACGGCGTCGATCTCGCCCTGGGGACCCGGGCGATCGCCGACTACGTCGCGCACTGGCAGGGGCCCCGTCCCCTAGTCAACATGACCTGTCCGGTCATCGTGCGGCTCATTCAGGTCTCCTATCCGCGCATGGCCGAGCAACTGCTGCAGATGCAGCCGCCACGCGAGCTCGCCGGCCGCGAGGTCAAGCGCCGTTACTCGCAGGAGCTCGGCCTGTCCCCCGAACAGATCGCTGCCGTCTACGTGACGCCCTGTCAGGCACGTGCCATCTCGATCGTGCAGCCCGCCGACGGTGGCTGCAGCAGCCTGGACGGCACGCTCGGCATCCCACAGGTCTACAACGCCGTGCTTGCCGAGGCTCGGCGGGCCGCGGAGGACGCGCAGTCGACCTCGTCGCAGGCGCCCCCTGTGCGCTCGTCGGCCATGCTGCGCTGGGCGACACCGCGCGTCTTTCCCCACATCCTGCGACGCCACCATTACATGCCGGTCACCGGCTTGCCCAACGTGATCCAGGTCTTCGACGACGTCGAGCGCGGCAAGCTCAGGGACATCGATTTCCTGGAGTGCTACGCCTGCTGGGCGGGCTGCTCCAACGGCAACCTCACGGTGGACAACGTCTATGTCTCCCAAGCGAAGCTGCAGACCCTGATGGCCGCCTTACCGCACAGCGACCCACAGACCGAGGCCGAAGTGAAGCGGCGCTACCCACGCGAGGACTTCTCGTTGCAGCACCCCTTCGCGCCGCGGGAGGTCGCCAACGGGGGCGGCCTCAAGGAGCGCGTGCGGCGCCTGAAAGAGGCCGACGCCGTGCTGCACTCCCTGCCGGGCCTCGACTGTGGGCTGTGCGGCGCGCCGAGCTGCGCCGCGCTCGCGCGTGACGCAGCTGCCGGGGAGGCGCTCGTGAGCGACTGCCTGCCGCTCACGCAGGAGCGGAGCCGCGTCTCTCCCGGCGCCGACTGAGGGCGGCGCGAAGGCTTCGTGGCTCGCCATGCACGAGGGGCGGAGGATGGCCCGGCTGCCCGTCTTTGCCGCTGGACGCCTCAGCCGACTGCAAGTCGCTCGTAGACCTCGATCGAACCACCCGTGGCGAACACAGGGCAGCCCTTGGTCGCGCTCGCCGCGTCGGCAAATGGTCGGCGCGCATGGCTGTGTGCTGCAGCTTCACGGGTCGCATATGTTCGTGTGACCTGGGGGGCCCTTCACGGATAGACACCCCAGGGCCATTCCTGCGACCCGCGTCGAGAACGCCGACTGACGACGGTCATGGCGCTGGACCAGATGCCCCCGCGGGTCCGCCCGCAGGCTCCACTCTCGACTCTCGCACCGCTTCCGTGTTGCCACGGCGTCTTCTCGAATGCCCCTGTTGTGAAGGAACTGATGCCCGCTGCCGAAAATGAAAGTACTTAGCATCGCGAGGTGCATGGGCGCGGGCACGATAGCGCGGCATCCGCTGCATCCCCGACGCTTGCGTCCTGGCGGCTTGTGGCGTTCTCGGACATGAGGCACCTGCGCAAGCACCGCGACTGAGCGTCCGTCGAAAGGAGACCACCGTGGCCCTGCCGAGTCCCCTGCTCATGAAGCCTCGTCGCCTTGGTGTGGCCTGTGTCGCCCTGCTGCTGCTGTGTGCGGCCGCCTTGGCCACGAGCGGCCCGGCAAACGCCGCTCCGTCCGCTACATCAGTCTGCGCGCCGTCGACGTCCGCGCTGTTGGCCGTCCAGCAGGCGGAGCTGACCGCGACGCCGGCCAACGCCGGCGCCGAGCTCGGCTACTCGGTGGCGATCTCGGGCGATATCGCCGTGGTGGGCGCACCCGGCGACAAGGTGGGCGCCAACCGGTCGCAGGGCGCGGCTTACGTCTTCGTGCGTAGTGGCGCCACCTGGACCCAGCAGGCGCGTCTGACCGCCGCCGACGGCGCCGAAGGCGACGAGTTCGGCACCTCGGTCGCGATCTCGGGCGATACCGTGGTGGTGGGTGCTTCTTTTGCCACGGTCGGCACCAATACCTACCAGGGCGCCGCGTACGTCTTCGTGCGTAGTGGCGCCACCTGGACCCAGCAGGCGAAGTTGACCGCCGGCGACGGCGGCGGTGGCGATCAGTTCGGCACCTCGGTCGCGATCTCGGGCGACACCGCGGTGGTGGGCGCACCCGGCCACGGGGGAGGCGCCTCCTCGGGCGCCGCCTATGTCTTCGTCTGCGACGCCACGAGCTGGAGCCAGCAGGCCGAGCTCACCGTCGACGATGGCTCCGGCAACGATCAGTTCGGTTCGGCGGTCGCGATCTCAGGCGACACCGCCGTGGTGGGCGCCAACCTGGAGACCGTCGGCTCCAACCCCGAGCAGGGCGCGGCTTACGTCTTTGTGCGCAGCGGCACGACCTGGAGCCAGCAGGCCAAGCTGACCGATGAGGACGGCGCCAGCTCCGACCAGTTCGGCTACTCGGTTGCGATCTACGGCGACACCGCCGTGGTGGGCGCCCTCGCCACCACCGTGGGCACCACCGAAGATGAGGGCGCGGCCTACGTCTTTGTGCGCAGCGGCACGACCTGGAGCCAGCAGGCACAGCTCAGCGCCGCCGATGGCCAAAGCGACGACTGGTTCGGCTGCTCGGTCGGCATCTCCGGCGACACGGTCGTGGTCGGCGCGGTCATGGACGGTGTCGGCACCAACTTCGAACAGGGCTCGGCCTACCTCTATCTGGACAACGGCACGACCTGGAGCCAGCAGGCCAAGTTGACGGCAAGCAACGGCGCACAGTGGGACAGGTTCGGCTCGGTGGCGATATCGGCCGACACCGTCGCGGCGGGCGACCTCGACCGTTCCCAGGGCGGGGCCTACATCTTCACGCTGAACAAGCCGGCCATCACTTCGCTGTACCCAGGTGACGCAGTCCCGGCAGCTGCGGTGACGATCAGCGGCAGGAACTTCGGCGCCAGCCAGGACACCAGCACGGTGACCTTCGGCGGCGCCGTCGCTACGGTGAGCAGCTGGTCGGACACGGCGATCCAGTGCAGCGTGCCCGCCGGCCTTGCCTCCGGTGAGGCCGACGTGGTAGTCGCGACCTCGCAGGCGAGCTCCGATGCGCAGCCCTTCACGGTCGACGATGCCGTTCCCGGCCAGCCCATCGTCAGCTCGATCACACCGCCCCACGCCCTGGGAGGCGCCGCCGTGACGATCGCCGGCCTGGGATTCGGCGACACCCAGGGCACAAGCACGGTGACCTTCGCCGGCACGACCGCCACGGTCAGCAGCTGGTCGGACGGCGCGATTTCCTGCACCGTGCCGCTTGGTCTTGCGCCGGGACTCGTGGACGTCGTGGTGCACGCAACGCTCGACTCCAACGCCGCCGGCTTCACGATCGACTGTCCACCACCCAAGCCGTCGATCTCGAAGATCAGCCCCGCCAAAGGCAAGGTCGGGACCATCGTGACCATCGTCGGCAAGAACTTCGGCGCAAAGCGCGGCGCCTCCAAGGTGCTCTTCACCAGCAAGGCCGTCACCAAGTACGTCTCCTGGAGCGCCACCAAGATCAGAGTCAGGGTGCCGACGATGAGTAAGGGGCGCAAGGCGCTGCACGTCGTGACCACGGCCGGCAAGAGCGGAGTCAAGTACTTCACCAGGGTCTAGGGAGGCACTCGAACACCGCTTTGTGAGTCGACCGCTGGCGCGGCAGGCGCTGCTGAGTCTGCTAGGACGTGGGGGCCGTGCATTAGTAGCACACGGCCGGGTGCCGAGCAACGGCCGATAGCATGGCGGCGCTGGCGTCGGCATCCCGTCGGCAGCGATCCTGTGTGCAGCCACGAAGCAGGTCCCGGAGGTTTCGAAGTTTTTAAGCAGGTAGACGAGGCCGTGCTGGAAGCCGCCGCTGGCCGTCTACGGCCAGCCCTCTCAAGGGTTGGCGCCTCCAGGAAAGCCGGGGCGGTTCACTACTCAGGAAGGTTGTAGCCTTCCTTCTCAAAGAGCTGTCGGCAGACCTCAACGACTTCTGCATCATAGCGCACGCCGGCTCCGCTTGAGATCTCGGCGAGGGCCTCCACAAGCGGCAGGGCCGGCCTGTAGGGCCGGTGACTGACCATTGCCTCGACCACGTCGGCGACGGCCAGCACACGTGCACCTGGCAGAACCTCCTCACCGTGCAGCCCCCTCGGGTAGCCGGAGCCGTCAAGGCGTTCGTGGTGTTGCCAAACCAGGTCGGCTACGGGACCGCCGAAGGCGATCGGCATGAGGATCTCATATCCAGCTTGCGCGTGGCCCTTGATGAGCTCGAACTCGGCGGGCTGCAGACGAGACGGCTTCGCAAGAATCTCAGCCGGCACGGCGATCTTGCCGACGTCGTGCACCAGTGCCGCCACGCGCAGACGCTCGATAGCCTCCTCGCTCCACCCGAGGCGTTCTGCCATCAGACAGGCAAGCTGAGCCACACGCCGTTCGTGTCGTGCGGTATAGGGGTCACGCATGGCCACCGTTGCGCCCAGCGCCTCGACGGTGTCAGCGAGGGCCTGTCGCAGCCGTTCCTCGCGTTCGAGCAGCGCCTGGTCGGCCCTCGTGCGCTCGGTGACGTCGAGCGAGGCGCCGATCACCGACTCGAGCCGCCCCTCGTCACTGAAGATGGGCTTGCCGAAGGTCGTCAGGTGGCGCACCTCGTGTGTCTCGGGGTGCACCATGCGGTGGTCGACCCGATAGTCACCCCCCGCACGCGCTTCGTCTAGCGCGGCCCAAATCGCCTGCCGGTCGTCTTTGTGGCAGGTCGCCATCACCTCGTCGTCTGTGAGGCACTCGCCGACCAGTCCGTGCATGCGCTGCCACTCGGGGGAAGCCGCCAGCGTGCCGGAGACGATGTTCCAGGCCCAGCTTCCGAGATGCGCGAGGCGCTCGCCGTGGTTCAGCAGCTGCGTCGAGTGCTCGAGAGCCTCAGTGGCCTCCCTCTGTGAAGTGACGTCTTGAGCGAAGCCGAACAAGCAGAGCTCGCCAGTCGTGGGGTCGCGTTCCTCACGCAGGTTGACGAGCCCCGTGAGGAGGCTGCCGTCGGCGCGTCGGAAGCGGCTTTCGAAGGTGACCCCCTTGCCGCCTGCGGCGTGCGCCTCCTCAAGCAGCTGGCGCCGATTGTCGAGGTTCTCATGGATGGTCTGCGCGAAACCCTCGCGATCGACCACCTCGACCAGCTCCGCAACCGAGGCGTAGCCGAGAAGTCTCGCGAAGGCCGGGTTGACCGCCACCATCCGGCCGTCCGCTGTCGTTTGAAAGATGCCGATCGGAGCGTTGGCGAAGATGCTGCGGTAGCGTCGCTCGCTCTCACGCAGGGCCCGATCAGTGCGCTGTTCGTCGCTCAGGTCCCTGAACCCCGCGAACACGTAGAAGGGCGGACCGTGCTCATCACGCAGGCTGGACGGCGTGATGAGCACTGGAAAGCGCTCGCCACTCTTGCGCATGAACGTCGCCCTGATCGAAGTGGCCTGGCCCTCGAGGTGCCTGCGCAACGCATCTTGCATCGCGTCCGCTTCCTCGGGCGGGCAGAAGGGGGCAGGCACGTCACAGCCGACGAGCTCGTCGTGCGAGAACCCGGTCATGACACACAAGGCGGCATTGACGTCGAGGAAGTGGCCGTCCGGGCTCACCAGTGCGAGGCCGTCCGTCAGGTTCTCAATGAGGCCGTCGATCACGCCCTCACGCTTCTGCGCGCGGCTTGCCAGGAGGTCGCCGAGGTGTTCCTGGGCGCGGCTCAGCTCGACGCGAAGTCTCTCGCGCGAAAGCCGCCCCGTCGCTAGTCGGACTGCCATGCCCCTCCATCGGCCACAGCCGCGTAACTCTGAAGTCTTCTCTCAGGTGCCTGGCGTTTCCTGCCGCCATCTGACTGCCGCCGAGCAAGCCTTCGCGGGAGCGCGCGTCGGGCTCGTAAACGGCCAGTGTCTCTCTCCGGCCGAAGAGGCACTACGATGTTCTGGAGTGGTCGGCTGGGCAAGGCGGCGGGACCGCGGGCAGGTCTGGTCGCGAACGCGGGGATGCAGGGGGATACGCGAAGGAGGGGGCGATGGCGACTGATATCAGGATCGTCCACGCGCATGATTTCATCAAGGCCACACCTGAGGGTCAGTTGGATTTTGAGGAGTCGAAAAGGGTACTCGTTGAGGTCGCGTCGGCCTCGACGCAACTGGGCGACTTTGACGTGCTCCTCGACATTCGGGAGGCGCGGGTACAGCTGTCGGACGCGGACTTGTGGCACCTGGCGGCTGAACTCAGCAGGCTACGCCAACCGTTTGCTCGAAGGACGGCTGTCCTTTGTCCCGTCGAGAACTTCGACAGCGCGGGATTCTTCGCGCTGTGCGCCCAGAACCGCGGCCTCCGGGTCGAGGCGTTCGCCTCCTTCGAAGATGCGATTGACTGGCTGAGCGGCGACGGAGAAAGAGGCAGCGGCCCCAGTTGTCGTCGGGCAGATCCTCCAGGCGAAGGGTGATTATGACGGCGGCCTCGTCACGAGGCGACTGTCTCAGCGGTTCGAGGCACACGGACCTCGGCGGAGAAGAACCGGGAAAGGAAGAGATCCTTCTGCTTCATCCGCACCAGGGGGTCGAATCGACCAACAGGCAGCTGCGCAATGCCCGCGCCCCTGCCCAGCGTGACGAAACCCATCGCCCCCTTGGTGGGTCGATACGGCCTGAGATCTTGGTCCCTCAGCAGCGAGTTGAGATTCCTGGCTGTCAATCTGGCCTGGCGGGTCGCAAAGACGCCCAGCTTGATCTCCGGTGTGTCGTTGATGTCACCGAGGGCGAAGATGTTCTCGCTACCCACGACGCGCAGAAGACGGTCGACACGGACGGCTCGCATCGGAGTGAGCGCCTCGCGGAACTCACTCTCCAGATAGGACGTATCGATTTCGATCCCAAGAGCCTCGTAGACCAGATCTGCCCGGCGTGCCTCGCCTGACTCGAGTCGAACCGTGTGCCCGTCCGCCTCCACCGCTGTCCGCTGGCCGGTCATGACCTGGACACCCTGTCCCTCGAGCACGCGCCTCGCCTTCTTGCTTGCCCCCTGCCCCAGCGCCGCAAGCAGGCGATCGCCGGCCTCGATGAGGGTAACGTGCTTGGCGGGGTAGGCCTCCCTGATCTCACCGGCAAGCTCGACGCCAACGGGCCCTCCACCGACGATGATCACGTCTTTGGCGTGGAGCAGCAGATCGGCATGCATTCTCCATTCGGCTGCCCGCTCTTCGAGTGTGCGTCCCCTGGCAAGCTTCAGGCTCTCGAAGCCACGGACGGTCGAGCCTGTCGCCAGGATGGCGTAGTCGAAGCCGATCTCCTGCCCGTCGTCAAGGAGTGCCGTGTGGCCCGAGAGCGTCTCGAGCTTGGCCTGGATGTGAGGCACTCCAAGCTCGTCGGAGATCGGTCTGCGCACCATCGCAGCGAGGCCCGTAAAGTCGGTGAGCGCACGGAGCATCGGGTAGGGCAGTTCCACGTAGTCCTTGGGGTCGACGAGCGTGATGTCGACCGGCGCTGCCGTCATAGCCTTGATGAAGCTGGCGCCGGCAACGCCCGCGCCGAACACCACGACCTGTTGCATGTTCCACCTCGACTGATCTATCGGGAGATCGTGCCTTGTTGCTGCGCGCTATGCCACGCAGTGCAGGCGCGGCTGCGTCGCGGCGTCTCGACAACCTCACCGAGGACCTTGCCTAGGTAACGCGTCCGGACGGGCACCCAGCGCCACGCCGGGACGGTCCGGGAATCGCGCTTGAGATACGCAATGCCGGCCAGCGCCAGCGGAGTCGCCAGCACCGCGGGAACCGCGACGATCCCCGCGATCATCCCCAAGGCCAGCTTCGTCTGCGAATGCCCTTCCGGCTCCTCTCTTTCCGACCGCCGCGGCCCGGGTATGCCCTCACCGTGACAGCCCACCGGCAGCGGCGGCACCCCACCGATTTGTTTCCGGGCGATCTCGCTCACTCGGCCGCAACGTACGTCCTGCGGCGCGGCCCCAGGACGTCGCACCAGGAAACGGACAGACGCCGAAAGCGGCGCTGCACGCGGGCCCGCCAGGTTGAGGCAATCTCGACCACATCGGCCACTCTTCAGGTCACTGCATCCGTTCGTCTTGGCGCTGCGAAGCCAAGCGACCGCCGCGCACCCCTGGCACTGCGGGGGAGGGCGCAACGGACAGCGACGACCGACGCAAAGCACAGAATCCCGACGAGACTCGAAAGGCGCAGACAAGTCACGAGCTTCAGTGATCCGACCAAGGGCACCTCCGGAGGAGTCCATGGTTACTTAACGCAAAGCGAATTATAATCTGGAACATGAGCGAGTCAAGCACTCCAACACTCAACTTGCTGTGTGATATAGTTCGTGCTACAGTAAGTAAAAGCGATTCCGGCGTCCTGAGAAGTAGTCAGTTCGTGAACGGCCGATCCAAGGAGGCATGGTGAGCGACGACGTACGCGCGGCACTCGCCGACCGTGGGATAGCTCTCCTTGAAGCCATCTTCTACGGGACCGACGGCTTCCCGGGCTTCGCCGAAGAGCTGTCCAGCCCGGAGCTATCGGAGCTCACTCTTGCCCAGATGGCGACCCTGCTGTACCTGCACACAGGACAGGCTCGCATGGGCGTACTGGCTGCCCGCCTCCATGTCGGGTTGTCGTCAATGACGAGCATCGCCGACCGTCTCGGGCGCCGCGGCCTCGTCTCTCGTCACCGCGACAGTACCGACGGCCGTGCCGTTCTCTGCTCGCTGACAAGCGAAGGGGAGCGCCGTATCGACGCGCTATTCGAGCAACGCCGCACGGCGATGGTGGCACGTCTGGAAGGGCTCGATATCAGCGAGCTCGGCACGGTCGCCCATGCCCTGGAGCTGATCGGCCGTACGGGGCCGCAGGACGGACCCGTCGAGCATTAGCTCCGGCTGCATCCGAGATGAAGCACCTCGCCCGAAAGAAGCGCTCGCTCACACCCTCGCGGTGGCGTGGGAACCGTGTCGGCCTCGTCCTTGCGCTTCTTGACTGCGGCGCACTGGCCGGCCTGGGTCTGCTCATCGTGCTCCACCACGATTTCGTCCGCGGAGCCCGGTTCCAGCGCTGGCTGCTCGACCGGGCAGCACCATGAGCCGCGGTCCGCGGCTAGGAATCCAGTCTCGGGCCGCCGGGCGGCCGATTTGAAAGGAGGAGTGATGACCGCGGTGGTCGCCATCGTCATCTGCGTCATCGTCGCGATTCCGGTGATCGCGGCGCTTAAGTCCCCGAGCTGATGGCTGGGCGCCCGCCATCCGGGCGCGCTCGCCCCGCTGCCGGCTCACGCAACGAAAGGAGTCACGGATGCGCACAACGACCAAGGTGATCCTGGGCCTGGCGGCCCTGCCCGCGCTGCTTGTCGCACCGGTGGTGGCCCTGACAGCCGCCACCGTCGCCTATCTGAAGCGCGACACCTGGACGATGCCGGCCTACCGCCGGGTCCGCGGCAAGGTTCGCCAGTTGGCGGCGCGGCGGTCCGGCAAGTCCGGCACCCGGGTGGCCGAAGCGGCGTGATGGCCCGACGTGTTGCAGCACCGCATCTTGCGGGCGCGGGAAGCTGGGCCGATCAAGCCGAAGACTCGGTCGAGCTTGGGGATGATCTCCCCAAGCTCGACCTCTCGGTGAAGACTCAGACCAACGACCCGGTCCGCATGTACTTAAAGGAGATCGGCAAGGTGCCGCTCCTCACGGCCGAAGAAGAGGTCTCGCTGGCCAAGCGCATCGAGCGCCGCGACATGGAGGCCAAGCGCAAGCTGATCGAAGCCAACCTGCGCCTCGTCGTGTCGATCGCCAAGCGCTACGTGGGTCGCGGCATGCTGTTCCTCGACCTGATCCAGGAAGGCAACCTCGGCCTCATCCGCGCGGTCGAGAAGTTCGACTACCGCAAGGGTTACAAGTTCTCGACCTACGCCACCTGGTGGATCCGCCAGGCGATCAGCCGGGCCCTGGCGGACAAGTCTCGCGTCATCCGTCTTCCCGTGCACGTCGTCGACCAGACCAGTCGGCTGGTGCGCGCAAAGTGCCAGATGGAGGGCGGGACGGGCCACGAGCCCAAGCCCGAGGAGATCGCCGCCCAGACCGGCATCGCACCCGCGAAGGTGTGCCAGATCCTCGGAACCGCTCGCGCTGGATGGCCCCGGCGACCACTTCGAACGCGCTCGACGAAGAGGGCTCCCGTCTTCGATGACGTCGCCGAGCTGGGAGTCTTCCTCTTCGTTGATCGGCGTCTCGAGTGCTCACGGGCCTCCAGCGCGATGGTTGTGAGGATGCTCCTCGCTGGCCTTACGGCGCGCGAACGCGAGGTCGTCGAGCTGCGCTTCGGCTTGCTCGACGACCGTCCCCGCACCCTCGATGAGGTCGGCCAGAGGGTTGGCCTCACTCCTGAACGTGTCCGTCAGATCCAGAAGATCACACTCGCCAGGCTGGGCAGCTTCAGCGAGTGGCGGGAGCTTCGCGAATCACTCTCATCGTGACGGCAGCAGGAGGCGAGCCCAATGCAGACGACGATCGGACATACCACGCTTGAGATCGCAAGCGGCGACGCTCCGCCGCCGTGGGCCGATGCTGTTGTGGTCGAGACCGACGATGCCCTCGTCGACGCCGAGCGCGTCCACAGCATTCCGCTGCGCTGCGTGATCCAGCTGCCGATACTGGATACGCATGGAGCCGATGACGCTGCTCGCATCGCCGCCTCGACACGGCGCGCCCTCGAACTGGCCGAGTCACGCGGAGCGCATAGCGTCGCGCTGCCGGTCCTCGGGGCCAAGGGCGGCGGCATCTCCATGTCCAGGCGTGCCGAGATCATCGTGACCAGCGCGCGTGACTACTTGCTCGCACATCCTCGATTGCGGATCTCACGGGTGGCCCTGGTTGCTCCCGATCGTGTTACGGAGGCCGCCCTCGTGCAGGCCATGACGGGGATTTGGCAGGGGGTGCCGCTCATTCGCCGCCGACCCTAGGCGGGCGGGTGCGCGCCAGACCGCGACACCCCCCGGTTGGCGGGCCGTGGACCACATGCCTTGGCCGACGTAGCGGTTGGCGAAGGACACGACCAAGGCGCAGGTTGGCTTCGAATAGCTTGCGCTTTGCCTCCATGGCGCAGTGAACTAGAGGTGCATGGTGCGCCAAAGAAGGCCCTGGGAAATGGTGCGTGGCAAGAAACCGTTCACCGCCGTCTGCGACCACAGCGCGGCGCTCCCGGACGATTCGGTACGCTTGCGCCGTTCAGCGAAGGAGCGCGTCGGCGATCGTCTGCAGCTCCAGGTCGGCCGGCGGCTCGTCGATGCCGATCAGGGCGAGCAGCAAAGCCTTCTGGAAGTGCAGACGGTTCTTTGCCTGGGAGAAGACGATCGAGGCCTCGCGGTCGATGACCTCGTCGGTCACCTCCTCGCCTGGCATCGCGGGCAGACAATGCATGAAGCGCACGCCGGGCGGCGCCTTGCGCAGGAACTCGCCGTTGACCCGAAAGCGCCGAAAGATGCGCAGGCGCTGCTCGCGCTCGGCCTCCTGGCCGGTCCGCCACCACCGATCGGTGTAGATGAAGTCGGCGTTGCGCACAGCCTTCTCGGGGTCGTGGACCACGCGGAACGAGCCGCCGCTTTCCCGCGCGTAGGCGAACGCCCGCTCCTGGCGGTCGGCGGCGACCTCGTAGCCCGGGGCGTTTACCAGGGTCACATTCACACCGAGCTTGGTGAGCGTGGTCGAAAGCGAGTTGCATACGGGGCTGGCGTCGCCCAGGTAGGTGAAGTTGACCCCCTTCAGGCGGCCGGCGTGCTCGACGATGGTAAGCGCGTCGCTCATCGCCTGACAGGGGTGCCGGTCGCCGTCCATGCCGCTGATGACCGGCACCGTCGTCGCCGCCGCGAGCGCATCGACGGTCTTGTCCTTCGTGGCACTGATCGCGATCGCATCGTTCATGCGCGATAGGGTCTTCGCCGTGTCGCCGATCGTCTCGCGCCCCGACGGGTGGATCTCGCCGGGCCGCAGGTAGAGAGCGTTGCCGCCGAGCTCGGCGATGCTGTTCTCGAAGCTCGTGCGCGTCGCGGCCGCCCCGACCGCCTCGAAGATCATGGCAAGGCGAGCGCCGGGCAGGAACGGCGTCACGCGCTGCCGCCGGCGGACCTGCTTGAGCGCAGCCGCGAGCCGCAGCAGGTCGAGCAGCTCGTGCGCCGTGTAGTCCTCGTCGGTCACAAAGTCGCGGTCGCGGAGGCGGCACAGGCTGGTCGAGGGGGTGAGCACGAGCACGACGCGCTCGTCTCCGCCCAGCGTGGTCGAGACGTCGGGGTCATGACTCATCGTAGGCCTCCCAGGGCTGCTGCTGCGTGATGCAGTGCACGTTGCTGCCGCCCAGCACGTTCTCGCGACCAGTGACCGTCACGCTGCGGCGGTCCGGATACGGGCGCCGCAGCACCGCCGCGGCCGATCCGTCGTTTGGATCATCGAACAGGGGCATGATCAGTCCTCCATTGCAGGCGTAGGAGTCGACGTAGGTGGCCGGCCTGCGATCGCCGGGCTCACGCGGCCGGTGCCCTCGACCGGGTCGACACCGCCGGCCTCCTTGTCGCTCAGGATCACGTCGCCGGTACAGCGGATCTTGACCACCTCGAAGTCACGACTGCCGGCGTCGCGGGCCTGGCTTGAGTCGCGCCGGGTTGTCGACCATGATCTCGTGGCGGCGGTCCTGCGGATCGTCGGTCCAGGGCTACTTCTGTTCCAAGAGAGCCCGCCATGACACGCTTTGTTCAAAGGGCTCCACCAAGACAGTGGAGCCCTTTGCCTTGTGACGATCCTTTGCGTGTGACGACCGGCAGCGGGTTCGGCCTAGGCCGAACCCTTGCCGTGACGGCTCCGCCTGTCCTTGAGGGCGGAGAGGCGCTCGTCTCACTTCTCCTTGCTCTGCCCGTGCTTCTCGGCGCGTTCCGCCTTCTTGGCCTCCCTTAGCACCCGGCGTGCCTCCTTTGCGCTGGCCTTGGCGGCCTTCTCCGCTGCTTCCAGCTCGGCCAGGACCTCTGCGGCCGGGCGCCGGGTGACGGTCCCATCGAGGGCGGCCATCTCGCCGTCGACCACCTCGACCGCGGACTCATCGACCTCAGCGATGATCGCCGTGCCACCGACCGGTATCGTCTTGCTCATCTGGCTGACGACATCGTCGGCTTCGTCTGCACGATCGAGGTCGACAGCCGCTCCGACGGCCATGCCGGCGCCCCAGCCGAGCAGCATTCCCAGCGGGCCACCGAGCACGCCGACCAGCATGCCGATGAGGCCGCCACCGGCCACGCCGGTGCCGATCAGGCTCTCGTCGCCCTCCTTGATGCTGATGTTCCCCTCGCGCTGCCGCTGGACGATCGCCGCGCCGCGCACGTCGACGCGGCCGTCGCGGTCTGCCTGGCGCAGTTCGCTCAGTGCCTGATACGCCTTGCTCTCCTCAGCGAAGGTGACTGCTATGACGTTGTGATCCTTGCGCATGTCAACCACTCCCTTTTGCTCTCGTAGCTGTCTGATGCCTTGGTGGTTGTATAGTCACCGGAGGAGGGATGAGCACGCATCCTTCGAATCGGATGAACGTGCGTGTGTCACGCCGCGAATCACAAGAGAAAGAGAGCTGATGGCCTGGCCCAGAGCGATTGCCCGGCGAGTTTTCGGCCAGCCCATCGAGGAGTCGCCAAACGTCGCCCCCCCGAGGGTTCGAGAGTCGTCCAGTTCGTCACAAACCTTCTTGCCCTGCGACGTGCAGCCTGACCGTTGTGCACAGGACCCTCCGGTCGCTGCTGGGAACGGCCACTTTGTGCCGAGCCGGGCGCCTGCCCGGTCGCTCGTGTAGGCGCGCGCGCGTCGAGGCTTGGTCGGCCGCAAGGCGGGCGTGTCACTTACCGTGCCTCCTCAGGTCGCCGTCAGCACGACGCACTCACCGATGCTCGTCTCCTTGTTGATCTGCGCGAGCAGGAAGGCGGCGACGTCGGCCCGCGAGACGGCGTTGCGCGCCGTGACGGTCTCCGTCGCCGGCACGAGCCGTTCTCGACCGGAGCGCTGGCCGTCGGTCAGCCGCGTGGCGTAGACGATCGTCCAGTCCAGCTGAGAGCGCCGCAGGGCCTGCTCGCCGGCGCGCTTGTCGTCGTTCATCGGCCTGTAGAAGGCGATGAGTGGCGTCAGGATGCCCGCCCTAAAGTTCTCGGCCAGCATGAACGTGGACAGAAACACGACGCGCCGGACTCCGGCCTTGCTCGCCGCCGCGACCAGTGCCGTCGTCGAGCGCTCCATGACGTGGTCCGGCCTGCCACGCAGCCTATCGACCAGTGCCTGTCGGGGCCGCCCGCCCAGGGTGCCGATCACGGCGTCCTGCCCCTGGAGAGCGCGTCGCAGGTCGTCGGTGTTGCGTGCGTCGCCGGTGGCGATGGAGAGGCGTGCGTCACGGACGGCCAGTCGTGCCGGATCGCGCACAAACGCGGTCACCTCGTGTCCGGCCGCCAGCGCCTGATGCACCACCTCATGCCCCGTCTTGCCGCTCGCGCCTATCACCAGCAGTTTCATCGCTCGCTCCTTTATCTGAGCTTCAGATGAGATGGGTATGGAACAGATGCTTCTCCTGAAACGCAGCTCGCCGGGCAGTTTCGTGGCGAGGCGACGGCACCGCTGGTGGGTCGTCCCTGGCTGTCACGGCGGGCCGCCTCAGCCCAGCGCCCCCGAACCCGCACGCCTCGCGGTCTCGTCGCCGCCCCGCCCGCGCAGCACGTAGGCGATGCCCACGGCGATCACGGCACCGAGCAGCGGCCCGATCAGGTAGACCCACCAGTCGCTGAAGTGCCAGAGGACGATGGCTGGGCCCAGTGAGCGCGCCGGGTTCATTGAGGCGCCGCTCACCGGAGCCCCGATCATGCCGGCCAGCGCGATGAAGCTCCCCACGCCGATGGCGGCGCCCCAGCCAACCGCCTGAGCGCCCGACGCGGTGCCGAGAATGACGCTCACAAGACCGGCGCTGAGCACGATCTCCCACAGCAGCGCGGTCGTGCCGCTGATCCCCCGCCCGGGCAGGGTGAGGCCGGCCGTGCCCTGCCTGCCAAGCAACGCCACGAGCAGCAGCGTGGCCAGGACGGCGCCCACGAACTGCGCCACGATGTAGAGCGGCACGCGCTTCCAGGGAAAGTCGCCGCGCATGGCAAAGGCCAGGCTGACTGCTGGGTTGAGGTGGGCGCCCGAGACGGCCCCCATGAACAGGATGATGCCGAGCACCATCATGCCGGGCGCCGTCACTAAGACGAACTGCGGGATTACGCTGCCACCGAACCTGGCCTTGACGATGCCGCCGCCGGCAGCCACGAAGACCAACATGAAGGTGCCGAGCAGCTCCGCGAACAGGCGACGCCAGCGGTAGCGGTCGTCGTGGAACTGCAGCATCGAGCGCAGCTGGGAAGCGGTGTGCGTCGCCTCGGCGATGGTGGCCACCGAGCGCCGCCGGGCGAGCGATTCCTCCTGACTCGGCGACGGGACCGCGGCGGTAGGCTGCTGCGACTCGGTCAATCTGGATCCTCCTTGCGCTAGCGATCTCGTGCCATCACACAGGCCTCAGCGTGCTCCGCTTCAGGGGGCTGATGAAGGCGGCCGTAGCGGCGCTGGAACAGCACGTAGGAGAGGCCCCCGGCCGGGAGCGGCAGCCAGAAGGAGGCGAGGCGGTAGAGCAGCGTCGCCGCCAGCGCCTCGTGGCCCGGCACGCCGGCGAGTGTGAACATCCCGACGAGCCCGGCCTCGACGAAGCCCAGGCCTCCGGGGGTGAGCGGTACCAGCGCCACCAGTGCAGCCGCCACGTAGGCGAGCAGGACCAGTGAGGGTCGCGGGTCGGCGCCCACGGCGCGCAGCGCCAACAGCAGCGCAAGGTAGTCGAAGCCGGTGTTGCCAGCAGCGGCCAGCGTCGCTGCCTTCCACCGCTCCCTCAGGGTCTGGCACATGATGTCGCGTTGCTGCAGCAGGCTTGTATCGAGCCCGCTGATCGGACTGTGTCGTCGGATCGTCGCGTTCGCCAGCCGCTGGATCGCCTTGCCCGCAAGCTCGAGCGGCGCGTCGCTTGCAAACGCGGCTATGCCGGCCGCGGCGAGCAGCAGGACGACGACCAGGCCGAGGTAGGCGGCGGTCACCAGGCTGCGGCTGACCGGCGCGCCGGCGAGGATGGCGGGCAGCGCGAACACGGGCAGGGCGAAGGTCGTCGCGAGCTGAAGCGTGCTCGAGGTCCCGAGCGCCGTGACAGCTTGGCCGGGGTCGAAGCCGGCCTTCTTGAGCATCGAGGCCGCAAACGCCGCGAAGGTGGCCCCGCCGCCCGGCAGGATGCGACCGACGGCGTTGGCGCTGAGCTGCGCGGCGATGACGACAAACCACCGGTGTGCGCGCAGAGCGATGCGGTCGAGCTCCCACAGGCAGACGTAGCTAGCGGACTCACTGGCCAGGCAGAGGACAGCAAACGGCCAGGCGAGATGCGCTAGCGAGTGCCACGAGCCGAAGACCGCGAGCAGGCTGGGCAGCAGGAGATAGAGACAGACGCCGGTCACCACGAGCGGCAGGCCGCGGCGCAGGAGGAGTCTGCGGACCGCCGCGTGTCGCGCCGATGCCGTCGGTGCCGGCTGTCGGTCGCCAGCGGGCGGCGTGAACGGCTGACACGAAGCTCGCTTGAGGTCGCGATCAGCCACCGAAGTACGCTGATATGACGGACTGGCAAAGGAACCAGGGGCTGAGGACGTTCCAGCCCGGAAGCTTCAGGACCCCGCTGTCACACATCAGCCCACCTCCCGTACCTCGGTGTCCAGGTGAGCCCGCTCGAGTCCAGGAGGATCTTCGTGACCATGAGTCCGAAGATGAACCCGCCTACATGCGCGAAGAAGGCGACACCGTTGTTGGCCGGCGCGAGCAGGCCGCTCATGGCCATGACGAACTGGTAGAGGAACCAGAACCCCAGAAAGAGCCAGGCGGGCAGGACGATGGGGATCGGGAACAGGACGATGCGCGAGCGCGGGTAGAGGACGAAGTAGGCGCCCAGCACCGCCGCGATGGCACCGCTCGCCCCGAGGCAGGGGATGCGCGCCGCGGCCGCACTCGAGAAGAGCAGCGTCATGGCCGCCTGCATCAGCATCGCAGCAAAGCCGCCGGCGAAGTAGAAGACGAGGTAGCGCAGCCGACCGAAGGCCCGTTCCACGTCGTTGCCGAAGACAAAGAGGAACAGCATGTTGCCGAGGATGTGGCTCCAGCCGGCGTGCAAGAACATGGCCGTGATCCAGCTCACCTCCCAGGGCTCCGGCCCGTGCCAGCCTCTGAGCGTGGCCGGATAGAACGAGGCGTGCAGGATCGCGCCATTCGGGTTCGGCAACTCGTAAAGGACGAAGACCGCGAAGTTCATCGCGATCAGCGTCGCGTTGACGATAGGGAACCGTCGCTGTGGAAGATCGCCTGTGAGCGGGATCATCGATATCACCTCCTAGTCGTTTCAGAAGGAAGGGGCGGCCCAGCTTCCAGCGGGCCGCCCCTTCCTTACGGGCGGAGATTCGCTCCGACCTAGCTGACCTTGCTCCTGATGTTGGCCAGGTGTTCGCCGGCCTCCTTCTGCGCCTTCTCGCGCAGGTCGGCCGTCTGCTTCTTGGCCGTCTCGCGCAGGTCGGCCGTCTGCTTCTTGGCCTTCTCGCGCAGTTCGGCTGCGTCCCTTCGCGCCGTCTCGCGCAGGTCGGCCGCCTGCTTCTTGGCCGTCTCGCGCAGGTCGGCCCCCTTCGCCTTGGCGAGCTCCATCAGCTCGGCCCCCTGAGCCTCTGCCTTCTCGACGATCTCGGCGGCCTTGGCCTTGGCCCGCTCGGTGGTCTGCTTTGCCTTCTCGTTCATGTCCGGGTCCTCTCGTTTGTGTTGTCTCATTGACCATTCGCTGTCGTGGCGCATCGTGCCACCTTGACGCGTCGCCTTATCTCGAGCACCTCCCCGGCGTGGAGCCGGACTTCTGACTTCTGCGACATACGTCGCCTCAGCCCTGGTCCGTTAGCCTCATCTCACCGCAGCATCGACGGCCACAGCCGCCGTGGCCTGCTCGGCCCCCTCGCTCTTGGTGTGCGCGACGCCCGCGATGGCGTAGGCCTCCTCCTCGTCGAGCGTCTCGCGCTCGAGCAAGGCGTGGGCCAGGGCGTCGAGCCTGTCGCGGTTGTCGGCCAGCACCTTGCTCGCGCTGCCCGAGCAGTCGTCGAGGATCCGTCGCACCTCGTCGTCGACCAGCTTGCGGGTCTCGTCAGAGGGTGCCGATGCGTCAAACGAGAAGCTCTGCTGGCCGTCGCGCGGCAGCACGCTGACCGGCCCGACCGCCTCGCTCATGCCCCAGCGGCCCACCATCTGACGGGCGATCGCCGTGGCCTGCTCGAGGTCGTTCTCGGGCCCCGTCGTGGTCTCGTGGTAGATGAGCTCCTCGGCGGCGCGTCCACCCAGGGCGCCCGTGATGCGGCCCTTCAGATAGGAGGCGTCGTAGCCGTAGACGTCGCTGGTCGGGCTCTGGAAGGTGACCCCGAGGGCCTGGCCGTGGGGCACGATCGTGATCTTGCGCACGCGATCGGCACCGGGCTGCAACATGCCGAGCAAGGCATGACCTGACTCGTGGTAGGCGGTACGCTCGCGCTCCAGCGGCGAGAGGATGAGACGCCGCGCCGAGCCGAGAATGATGCGCTCCAGAGCGTCTGAGAAGTCCTGGCCATGGACGGCCTGCTCGCCGCGCCGCGCAGCCGCCAGGGCGGCTTCGTTGACTAGGTTGGCAAGGTCGGCGCCAGCCATGCCCGGGCGTGTCTGCGGCGATCCGCTCGAGGTCGACGTCGGCGGCCAGGGGCACCTCGCGAGGTGTGCACAGCAACGATCGCCGCGCGGCCCTTCTGGTCGGGCGGGTTGACGACGATGCGCCGATCGAAGCGCCCCGGACGCAGCAGGGCGGAATCGAGGACCTCGGGACGGTTGGTGGCGGCCATCACGATGACGCCTTCCTGGCCGGTGAAGCCGTCCATCTCGGTGAGGATCTGGTTCAAGGTCTGCTCGCGCTCGTCGTTACCGCCCATGGCGCCGCCCGCCGAGCGCGAGCGGCCGATGGCGTCGAGCTCGTCGATGAAGACGATGGCCGGGGCCGAGTCCTTGGCCTGCTTGAAGAGGTCACGCACGCGGCTCGCGCCGACGCCCACGAACATCTCGACAAACTCCGAGGCACTCAGCCAGAAGAAGGGCACCTTGGCCTCGCCGGCCACGGCCCGGGCGAGCAGCGTCTTGCCGGTGCCGGGTTGTCCGGAGAGCAGCACGCCGCGCGGGATGCGGGCGCCGAGCTTGCGGTAGCGCTCGGGACGGCGCAGGAAGTCGACGACCTCGGAGAGCTCCTCCTTGGCCTCGTCGATACCGGCCACATCTGAGAAGGTGGTGCGCTGCTCGCTGCCCTCGTAGCGGTGGGCCTTGGACTTGCCGAACACGGAGATCATGCCGCTTCCGCCCCACCGCCGGCCGCCTGCGCGCGCCGTGACCCCCAGACCAGCAGACCCCAGAAGAGCAGCGCCGGAGCCACCCAGATGAGCAGCGTCTCCCAGTGCGGAGTCCCCTGTGGGTGGGCGGTCACCTGGACGCCCTTGGACTGCAAAAGCGGCATGAGGTCACCGGTGCCGAAGCCGGGCAGCTGTGTCTGGAAACGGGTGTAGGTGGCCGCGTTCTGCGCGGACTTCTGGCCGTTTGCCTGCGAGGATGTGACGCCCGTTTTGAAGGTGCCTTGGACGGCGTTGCCGGTGGCGGTGATCTGGGTCACGTTGCCGGCCTGCACCTCCTGGCGGAAGAAGCTGTAGGAGACCGGCAGGATGGTCGCCTGGTTGAAGAACACGCTGGCGATCAGCCAGTTGAGTGCGAGCAGCCCCAGCAGGACCAACAGGACCCGGCCCCACCGCAGACCGGGCGGGGGCTCGCCCGGCAGCTGCTGGCCGGACCCACTCTTGCCGCCAGCGGGTTTGCCCTCCAGGCGCCAAGCCGGTCCCGTCGGTTCTCCACGGTTGCGGGCTCTGCTTTCCTTGGACGACGCTTGAGACGTGTCGTGCTCTTCCGCATGTCGTTGTTCAGTCATCGTTGTGCCTCCTGTGGTTCGCACCGAAGTCTCTTGGCGACCGCATCGGTGCCGGTTATCTGGGTAAGCCCGAAGCCGTGCGCCTCGGGCGCTGAGCCGCCGTCACTTCTTCCGCCTGATAGGCTCCTTCGTGGACCGGACGCTACGGATCTCGAGCAGCTCGAGGCCAAGCGCCTCGATCTGGGCAAGCACGCCGAAGAGAGCGGATTGGTCGGACAGCACCCCGCTGAGTACCGTCTCGCCGTCCCGTCGCGTGGCATCCAGACCGGGAAAGGCACTGAGCAGCGTCTCGCCCAGCGCCCCGCGGATGTGGATCTCGTAGTTCAGTGGCTGTGCTGATGTGTCCATGACGCCAGCATCGCCCCGAAAAGGATGAGCCGGCATCGACCGGATGGTATGAACGATGGCTGCCGGCGAGTGTGCCCGGGTCGGACTGCCCCCGTTTCGGACCGGGTTAGACCCAGATCGTCGATCGACGGCATGGCTTGGCGTTGCGGCAGAATCTGCGCCGTCAGATCTCGGCCGAGAACAGCCGCGCGCAGGAGTTGCGGAAGTGCTTCAGCGGACCGACCGAGCGAACGTCATCGAGGGTCACCTCGCGACACTGCTCAAGGTCGGCGTCGAAGATCTCCTCGAGCCGCCTGGTGAGCGCGGCGTCGTAGATCCACTCCATGAGCTCCTTGTGGAGCCGCAGGCTCCGGTTGTCGAGGTTCATGGTGCCAACGGCGCAGATGCTCGAGTCGACGGCGATTGTCTTGGCGTGGAAGAAGCCGGCGGTGTACTGGTAGATGTGCCCGCCGGCACGCAGCAGCGGCTCGTAGTAGGTCTGCGCCGCCCAGAAGGGCAGGTGCTGGTCGACCCAGCCGGTCATCATGAGCTTGAGGTCGACGCCGCTCAGCGCGGCGTTGATCATGGCATCGTAGGTGGCGCGGTCGGGCACGAAGTAGGGCGACTGGATGCGCAGCGTCCGTTCGGCCCGCGAGATGGCGATCATGTGGGCGCGGCGCGCGGCCTCCCAGGGTAGCTCGATCGTGTGGGCGACGAGCTGGGTGGGCACGCAGCGTTCCGGACGCGCATCGACGGCGAGCGGCAGATAGCGCTCCTGCAGGACGTCCTCGCGCTCGTTTTCGAACCAGCGCATGGCAAAGAGCTTCTGCAGCTCGGCCACGGCTTGCCCCGTGATGCGGATGTTGGTGTCACGCCAGGTGGGGAACCTGCGGCCCCCGTCGATGTACTCCTGGCCGAGGTTGGCTCCGCCGGTGAAGCCGATCGTGCCGTCGATCACGGCGATCTTCAGGTGGTTGCGGTAGTTGAGCTTGAAGAGCTGCCAGACGTCGGCGCTGACCCGGGCGCCGCCGGCCTTCAGCCGCCTGAGCTCCGCCTTGCTGTACCGCATGCTGCCCAGCAGGTCGTAGACGATGCGCACCTCGACGCCGGCCCGCAGCCGCTCCAGCAGGACCTCGGTGATGCGCGTCGTGAGTGCATCGTGCTCCCAGATGAAGAAGTCGAGGTGGACGAAGCTGCGGGCGCTCGCCAGGTCCTGCTCAAGACGAGCGAAGTATGTGGCGCCGTCGGCGAAGACCTCGACGCTCTCGGCGGGAAGTGGGCGCGAGCCGTTCTCCTGCTGGATCGTGGTGGCGATGTCGGTGGCGAGGCCGCGGGGGTAGCGCTCCCGGAACAGCCGGTCGGCGGCCTGGTTGTGATCGTAGACCGGGCGCATCGCAGCGAGCACCATTCCGACATAGGACTGAGCCCAGCGCCTGCGGGCCGTGATCACCTTCCAGTCGCGCCCGAAGAACAGGAAGAGCACGACGCCGACGCCGGGCAGGAAGACGAGAGCGGCGAGCCAGAGCAGTGTGCTGGCAGGCTCGCGGTCGTCGGAAATGACCAGCACGATGACAACCAGCCAGTAGACGAGCAGCGGCGCAGCGATCCACCAAGGGATGCCAAGACCGAGTATCCGGACCACGTCCGCCGCGACTGTCAATGTGGGCTACCCTCTCTCAGGCGTGCGTGGACGGACCGTCCAAGCGCCGCCTGAGGTCTTCGATTTCGGTCGTAAGGTGCTCGAGCAGGATCTCGGCTCGCACGCTGGAACGAAACTCGGCCTCCGCGTGCCGACGGTCACGGTCCTGGTCTCTGTTCTGGCTCATCATGATGAGCGGCGCCTGCACGGCGGCCAGGACGGAGAGCACCAGATTCAGCAGAATGAAAGGGTAGACGTCCCAGTGGCGTGACCATCCGACCGTGTTCAGGCAGATCCAGAGGGCAATCACCCCGAGGAACACAAAGACGAAAGTCCAGCTGCCGCCTGCTTGAGCGACGCGGGCTGCAGCGCGCTGACCGGGAGTGAGGTTCTCGTCGCAGCGAGCGTCATCGGCTGCCTGGGTGGCCAGCACCCGCCGCACGCGGCCCTCAAGTTCAACCCGCCTGTCGAGCTCCTGTCCTCGTTGCGCTGATCGGTCCATGGCGCGAGCATGCCGCCCAAGAGGATGAGCCGGCGTCGTCCGGATCGTATGAATGACGGCTGCTAGCGGTGTGCGCCGTGCGGCGTAAGCAGACCCAGCGCGCGGGCGCGCTCTACGGCCTCGGTGCGGCGATGCACGTCGAGCTTGGTGTAGATGTGCAGCATGTGCGTCTTCACTGTGCTCGTCGACAGGTAGAGTTCAGAGGCGATCTCTGAGGCGGACAGATTGCTCGGCAGGTAGCGGAGCACGCGGAGCTCACTACGGCTCAGGCCCTCGGACAACGCAGGAGGCTCACCTGCTCGGACGGGCAGCGTCGAGCCGGTGAGCACGTCCAGGATGTCGGACAGCAGCGCGGCGTGGGCGGTGCGGTGCCGGGGGTGGCGTTCGAGTAACTCTCGGGCCGGCGTCATCACGAACGGGAAGATGTGCGCGTCGGGTTCAGCGAGGTCGAGCGCGCGTTCGATGTCGGCTTCTGCAGCTTGTGACTCGCCGAGCAGGTTGCGCGCGACGGCATCGAGCAGGGCGGCGCTGACGACGGTGAACTCAAGAAGGACCGGCGTGCGCCTGGCAAGGACGGGGGCGAGGACATCGGCGGCTGCCTGTGCGTCCCCGTCGGCGATATGCAGGGCGGCAGTTGCAACATGAACCTCGCCCCACTCGGCACCATCATCCGAGAACTCTGCCAACGTCGCCCGGGCCGCTGCGCAGTCGCCCTCTCGCAACAGAGTCTGCACGGTGAACTCGCGCGTCAGGACCATCAAGGCCTGCGGCGCAACAAGCTTCGTCTGACACTGCTCGGCGGAACGAAAAGCTGCGAGCGCCTGCTCGAGTCGGCCCTCGCCGACATGTTGCATGCCCTGCGCGAGGCAGATGAGAAGCGCTGTGGCGGGGTCGAGGTCGGGTCGCAGGCCGCGTTCGGCCCGTTCGAGCCAGTATCGGGCCTCTTCGAAGCGGGCCTCCGACACGGCAGCGGCACCCATCGTCGCCAGAGCGATGCAGGTGATCGGCTCGTCCTCCCAGCCAAGCGTTTGGGCAAGCGCGATCGCCTCGCGGCATTGCGCTCGCCCCTGAACGAACGAGCGCTGGCCAGCAGCCAGGGCGAGGTAAGCAAGACAGCCGATCTCGATGTACGGGCGCGCGATCCGCCGGGCCAGCTCGAGACCCTGCTTCAGATGCCCCTGTGCCTCGGCGACCCGGAAGGACCACAGCTCGATGATGCCGAGGTTCATCAGCGCGAACGCCCTGGCGTCGTTGCCGAGCACGATCTCGCCTGCCGTTTCGGCAGTCGCTGGGGCGAGCAGCGGCCCCACCCCGTCGAGGACAGAGCCGAAGTCGCCCCGTCGACGGGCGAGGGAGAGCCGGGTGATGCCGAGCGCGACCTCGAACCCGTGCCGCCGATCGTCAGCCACCTCCAGTGCGTGTCTCGCTGCCAGGGAGAGGTACGTGTCCGCGCTCTCAAGCGTCCCGTAGGTGAGTTGATCAGAGGCAAACGCTCGCGCCAGCTCCGCATCGGAGAGTGCCCGCTCAGGAAAGGCCCCGAGCAACGCATGCACCGTCGCCTCCTGACCGTCGAGTGCGAGGGTCAAGCTGTGATCTGCGACCATACGAGCGGCTCTCGGCCAGTCTTCGGCGGCCTGCGCGTGACGGATGGCTTCGACCACGCGCCCGTGCTCCTCAAACCAGGCCGCCGCGGCTCGGTGCAGCCCCACGAGAGCGCCCGGCTCGGTGCGGCGCAACTCGAGGCGCAAAAGGTCGACGAAGAGCGCGTGGTAGCGAAACCACGTCCGCTCGGGGCCGACGGCGACGACGAACGCGTTCGCCTGTTCGAGCTCAAGCAGGATGCGCTCCGATCCGGTGGCTTCGGTCAGGACATCGCCGAGGGCACCGCACACATGATCCAAGATCGAGGTCCGTAGCAGGAGTCGCCGCACATCTTCTGGCTGGTGCTCGAGCACCTCGGCGAGCAGGTAGTCGGCGACGCTGCGCTCGCTGCCCGAGAATGCGGCGACGAATCGCTCGGGGTCGGAGTTGCCGAGCAGCGAGAGCGCCGCGAGGCGTAGTCCGGCCACCCACCCCTCGGTCCGCGCATGGAGCATGGTGACGGCCGTCTCCGAGAGCGAGATTCCCGAGGCGACGAGGAGTTCGCGCGTCTCATCGAGGCTGAACCGCAGATCGGAGGCCCGCACTTCGGTCAGCTCGCCCGCGAGGCGCAGGCGGTGTAAGCCGAGCTGCGGGTCGCGGCGGGTGGCCAATACGATGTGAAGCTGCGCAGGTCGGCGAGCCAGCAGGAGTTCGAGCTGGGCGAGCGCCTCTGAGGATCTCAGCTCGTGAAGATCGTCGAGAATGAGCACCCTTGGATCGTCCAGCGAGCCGAGTTCCGAGAGGAGGCGTCCGACGAGCGCCTGGCCGTCGAAGTCGGGCGCAGGCGTCAGCTTCTCGACGAACGCGTCGGCGCCTGTGGTGGCGCGTAGCCTGTCGACGACCGCAAGCCAGAACCGCTGCGGGTCCCGCTGGTCTCGCTCGACGGTGAGCCAGGCGACTCGGTCGGCGAGGCCGGACTCGTCGACCCAGGAGCGAAGTAGAACCGTCTTGCCGCTGCCGGCCGGCGCCGACACTAAAATGACTCCTGCAGGACCGCTGGCCGAGAGTCGCGCAAACAGTCCCCTGCGGGCAACAGTCGGAGATCTGTTTCCGCTGCCTGACCGATTAGCGCGAGCCGGCGGACCGCTGCCCACTAGCTCCTCCCCCCTGCTGTCTGGGCGGCTTCTCTCGCCGCCATTGTAGACGCTGAGAAGCATCTTGCATCGCTAGGCATGGAGCGATTGGCACGACCGCCCCTGGTTCATCCGATTGGGAGGATGCCTGCTCATCCTGTCGTGCGCAATAAGTAGCTCGCACAAAGCCACAACAGCCAGAGGAGGAAGGTCGTGGGAACGCAGTCGACAGACAGAGAACCAGCCAGCAGGCACTACGTATTGCTCGGACCGATGGGCGTTGCTCGCCGGGTAGGTAGGCGGGCAACGGGCGCCTGGTGGACGCATGTGCTACTCGGCCTCGTCGTGATCGCTCTGGGCGTATTTGCCCTGGCCTCTGAGATCAACGCGGTCTCGACCATGATCGCGCTGGTCGGTGTGCTCCTGCTGTGCAGCGGGGGGGCGGAGATCGCGATCGGCTCGACGAGTCGGCCGAGGTCGTGGCTTGCGATCGTCGCCGGCACCGCCTCGATCATGCTCGGCACCTGCGCGCTGGCCTGGCCGGGCGCGACCCTCTACGTCGTGGCCATCTTCGTGGGCATCAGCCTGCTCGCGTGGGGCGTCTACGACGTCTGCCGGTCAGTCACGGACTCCGTGGTCAAGCCGCGCCTCGCTGCTTTGGTCTTGGGCCTCGCGCTTGCGGCCCTCGGCGTCCTGGTGCTCGTCCACCCGACCTTCTCGGCCGTGGTGCTGGGCATGCTCGTCGGCACCTTCCTGATCATCCAGGGTGTGCTCTCATTCGGTGTCGGTCTGCGCTTGCTCGATCTTCATCGCACCATGAGACGCCTCGAGAAGCGCTTCGAGGGCGAGGCGCAAGTCAACGAGACACGGCCGAACAAGGCCGCCTAGTTACAGCTCTCGAAGACGATCGACAGCTAGTCGCGCAGAGGTGCGGGCCGAGTAGGTCTCGTGCCTCGGTGGAGAGGGTGAGTGGCACATGACCGAGACGAGGGACCTCGCCTCAGCAAGACGGGCAGGAGTCGTCAGTCCCGCGGAGCTGGCTCTGCGGACGGGGATCGTCGTGGCGGTCGTGGCCGGCGCCGCCCTCCTCGGCCTGCTGGTCTGGGACCTGCGCCGAATCATCGTCTGGCTACTCATCGCGATCGTGCTGGCCGTGACCGTTGCACCGGCCGTGACCTGGCTCGAGCGACACCACGTGCGGCGCTGGCTGGGCGCGACCCTCATCACACTTGCCACGGCCGCGGTCGTCGGCGCCATTGTGGTGGCGGTGGCTGTGCCTGTCGCCACCCAGTCGGATCAACTCTTGAGCGGCCTGCCGCATCTGGCCCACAGTCTTCTCAAGCCGGGCGGGCCGCTCGCCTTCCTGCAGCAGCGTTTCGACATCGAGCGCCGCATCGGCGCGGTCACGCCAGCGCGTGTGCTTCGCTTCATCGCAGGGCCGCGCACGATCTCCTCGATGTTCTCGCAGGCGGCCACGCTCCTGGGCGCGGTGCTGAGCGTCGTAACGATCACCTTCATGCTGCTGCTCGAGGGGCCGCGCGCCTGGCGGCTGTTGATGGCGTCGCTGGGCGAGCGTGGCGGGCGCGTCGACGCCGTGGGGCGCCACATGCAGCGCTCGGTGAGCGGCTACATGGCCGGCAACCTGCTGATCAGCGTGCTCGCCAGCGTCGGCTCGTTTGCGGCGATGTCGATCCTGGGCGTGCCCTACGCGCTGCCACTCGCCCTGGCCGTCGGCCTGCTCGATATCATCCCGCTGGTCGGCGCGACTCTCGGCGCCGTGCTCTGCGTCCTGGTCGCGCTATCGATCGGCTGGCCGCAGGCGGTCGCCCTGGTGGCCTACTTCGTGATCTACCAACAGTCCGAGAACCACCTTCTGGCGCCCGTGATCTACGCCCGGACCGTGGTCTTGTCGCCGCTCATCGTCCTGCTCGTCTCGTTGGCCGGCGCCATGCTCGGCGGCGTGGTCGGCGTGCTGCTTGCGATCCCGCTCGCCGGCGCTGCTCAGGTCGCCTTGCGCGAACTCCTGCATGCCAGGGGTCCGGGACGGCTGACGGCCCCGGCCGAGGCCGACGCCGAAGGTGCGCCCGTCCAGAAGTGACCTGTCCCCATTGCGTGGTCCACTTCCTATGATGGTGCCAAGTCCATCTCGGGGGTGAGCACCGGCGGTGCGTTGTCTGTGAGCGGGAACCCCGACCAGACGATCGTCTCCGGCGGTTGGCGACCGCGCGCGCTGTGGCGCCGCAGGCCGTTGTAGAGCCGGCGCCAGTGGGCCACCAGGATCTGTGCTTCCTTGAGCCTGCCCAATGGTCTGAGCTTCGGTGTCGGCCCGCTCGGCGGCACGCCGGCGGCGGGCACAGCCGGCAGCTACACGATTACCCTGAGCGCGAGCAACTCGGTCGGCAGCGTGGCGCAGAGCTTCACGCTGATGGTGGCGATGAGCTGAGCAAACGACACTAGCGGGACCAGGCCCTACGGGCAGAAGACGGGCGACGGATCATCACGATCCATCACCCGTTACACCGCACGACGACTGCGGTAGAGACGGAGCCCTCCTGTTCCCGGTGCTGCCCTACAGTTTGAGGACCGGACGGTGAGGGCTGGCGTCCGCTACCAGATCGGCCCGCTGCCCTGTTGGGGAGGCGTCGGGTGGCCGTACCGCAGCATCGCATCACCGTCCCCCAGGTTCTCCCACGGAAACGGCGAGCGACACTCGCAGTAGAAGCCGCCTTCGTTCTCCTCGGCGATGTGGAGCCGGCTGATGAAGTAGTAGCGCATTGCGTCGAGCACATGGCTGTAGACGGAGTGCTCGTCGTAGACGTCGGGATGTTGGCGGTCCGGTCCGACCGCCCCGAGGGCCTCGGCCAGCCAGGGACAGTCCCGCGAGACGAGCAGCGGGATCTTCGGTTCGGCCAGAGCGTCCGAGATGCGGATGCAGCCATCGCGCACCGAAGAGCGCTCGAAGACCGGCGCCAGGCCCTTGACCTGAAAGATCAGGATCTCGCTCTCGCCGGTCTGGGCGGTCACGCCATTGCCGGCCGGGTCGCAGAGGGTTGCCCGGGGCTCCTCGACGAGTCCCAGGGTGGCCTCCTTTGCCAGGATGGCGTCGGCGAACTCCGCGGTCGTCCAGTCAAAGCGCTTGCGTCCGGCAATCTCGGCCACGACACAGACCTGGCCAGAGGGCGCCTCCTGGATCCACAGACAGGCGAGGCTGTGGTAGCCAAAGTCCACCGCGCGCCAGGTCGACCAGTTGTGCTGAGGCTTCATCTCGACCACATTGACCTCGCTTGAGAAGCGCTCGAAGAACACGCCCTCGGGCGCGGCGAAGGCCTCCTCGGGGGAGGCGGCGTACTCACGACGGGCAAGGCGCGGTTCGGCCGCTGCCTCCACCGTCTTGGCGTACCACTCCTGCGTGCGGCTCGGGTCGGCAGACCGGGGCAGGAAGACCTTGCGCCAAGGGCTACCCTCAAGGTCGGCGGCCCGCCAGAGCGCCTCGGCGTAGTTGCCGGGTCCGGCGCCCGTGGTGATCAAGTGGAGGTAAGCGCAGGCCGCCTCGAGGGCGGCGAACTGCTCGGCCGGCCACTCCCAAAATGCAAATTCGTCGAGGGTCGCCCCATAGGCCGCCTCGCCGCGGCCCATCCTCTTGGTTGACGACAACACGCGGAAGCGGCTGCCATTGGCAAAGACCGACTCAGTCTGGCTGTCCTTCACGATGCGTTGCTGCCAGTCGGGGTGCTCGGCGCCAAGTGAGGCGGGCAGCAGCTTGATGCGCCGCAGGGCGTCGAAGGCGTCCGTGCGACTCTGACGAGTGACCAAGATGAGGCGGTTACCCTAGGACGTGGTCATGTACAACCAGTGCACGAGACTCAACCGGGTCAGCCCCAACTGGCGGGCCTTGAGCACGTAGACTCGCGGGCAGGAGAGCAGCGGCAGTAGCGCCGCCTGGCCCTCCCAAAGACGGAAGGGCACGAGACCGCCGTGCTGCTTGTCGTCGATCGAGGTCGCCTCGATGAAGCTGCGTTCGTCGGGTACCCGGGCACCCCGCAGAAGACGGGAGACTAGCACGTCGGAGAGGCGGGCGACGTCGGCTCGCGCCCGGGCCCGATGGTCACGACTCATCACTACCTCCATCAGATTCGAAGAACCCGCTCTCGTGGAGCTCGGCCAGGCGCTGAGCAAGCTCCTCACGGTCGGCGCGCCGGTCGAGCTGGCCGCAGAGCTCAAGCTCGCTGGCCGCGTTTAGGCCGAGCAGCTGGGCCAGGGCACGCAGGCATTGCAGGCCAAGTTGCAGATCGCCGCCGGCCAGCGCCTTGCCGAAGAGCAACTGCAGGCGGACTATGGTGCGGCCCAGCTCGAAGGTCTTGTCGGCGTGGGCGACCGTGCCGAGACGTTCGGTGGCCAGGGCGATGTAGTTGTCGGCCTGGCGCTCGGTGATGCCCCAGCCATGTTTGTGCGATCCAGTTCAGGATGTTGCCTCGGCGGCCTGAGGCGATGAGCAGGTCGACCACGGCGTCGATGCGCTGCTCACGTAGCGCCTTGGTTGCTCTGGGCATGAGGTACCTCCTTGCGATAGCAGGCCGTGCCGATGGGCACCGTCGCGACGGTCGCCGCCGACTCGGACTTGACTGTCGCTCGCCCACGCGCGCGAGGGATGGACCGCCCGACGATGGGCGTGCCCGTGATGGTCGTGCTGTTGGTCATCGCGAACCTCCTGTTGGACGATAAACGGATAGGTGATGCCACCTATCTATGACGTCATTATCGACTAGCAGTTGACGCCTGTCCATGCGCGACTAGGATGTTCACGATGAGCGGTGATCGAAGAGAACGGGCGAGCCTGATTCGCTGGCCCGACGAGCAGACGGGGCCCTATCTGATCAGTGTCGGCTGGCGCCTGCTGGGCGAGCGCTGGGAATGCGTCGCCTTCTCCGTCACGCTGGCCGAGGAGGACGAGCTGCGCCCCCTGCACACGGTCGATCTGCGTCGCTTGCGTCTGCCTCAGATCGTGGCCAGGGCAGCCGTTGCGCTGCGCGACGAGCTTGAGGAGGAAGCCAAGCAGCTGCGTGCCACCCAGGGGCGGCCGAGCTCACGAGTCGAGTACCGCCAGATGTTGCTCGAGCGTCGCCGAGCCGACGAGGCCCTGCGCGCCGCCGAGCCCCGCAAAGCGGGCCGGCCGCCGGTCTCAGATAGCGAGCTGCACCGTGTCTCGCTCATCTACGCCGAGGCCTTCCGCAACCATAAGCCGCCGAGGCAGGCCGTGGCCGAGGCTTTGCGGCTGAGCCCGTCGGCCGCTGCCAAGCGCATCGCCCGCTCCCGCGCGGCCGGCTTTCTCGGGCCGGCCGAGCAGGGCAAGGCCGGCATCGGGGGTGCACTCATGGGGCATCGTGATGCTGCCAGTCTGGCCAGCCAGATCGCAATCGACGAGGTCAGAGAACAGCGCCGTCGTGACGATCCCGAGGGGGTGGGGGAGTCGTGATGCCGACTGGTGTGCCGACATCGGTGCCGACAGAACCGCCGCCAAAGCGGTCGCGACGGCGCCAGTCAGCGCACAAAGGGGGCGTTTTACTTCAGGGAATCGCCCCGATCGGGCTGATCGCGGGAGCAAGAACTGCTACTCAGGAGCGATTCTGCGGACAAGACGAGACTCGATTCTCTGAAGTAAATTGCAACATACCGGCCTGCGCCGGACCGCGAGACTGACTGCCAAACCTTAATCACCGGTTCGACTCCGGTCGCCGCCTCCAGAAGATTCTCCTGCACTCGGCCACTATCCGGTCTCGGAGCTTCTCTAGGACTTACACCACATTACGGGACTCAACTTGCGCACTCAGCACCGCTACCGTCCGTCGTTCTCCTGGGGAGGTGCGGCGTCTGCTCAGGGCAGGCGGGCCGCTCGCGAAGTCAGTCGGTCACAAGGCCCTTCCTGTCGGCGCCCGCCAGCAACTGCGCGACTTGCTCCTTGGAGAACGCCTTCAGCGTCGAGGTGCGCACGTTGCCGCGCTTGGCCAGCTTGAAGAGGAACTTCGCCACGGTCTCGTCGTCGGGCGCCTCGCCGATGCAGCAGTAGTCGTACTCGCCCATCGTCAGATGGACGGTGAGCTCCTTGCCGCCGACCTCCCTCCAGGCCTTGATGCTCTGATCGATGCGCTGGGGCACGTTCTCGATGTCGGCAGCCCCCTTGTCGGTGAGCTTGACCAGGAGCACGTAGGTTGCCATGACCCCACCTCCGTCTTCGCTTGCCCGCCGGGCGGCGGGCTCTATATACGGACATACCCGCCACAAACGGGGGCTCTCGGCGACAGCAGCCGTTCGGGACCGGGACCGGTGGACTGCTCGCGAACGGCTCTCCTGCGCCCTTCTCGTGGGAACGATGCCCTTCGGTGTGACTTCGTGGAGCAACGGAGAGGAGCCGCCGATGAACCGCTGTGAGGAGATCCACCAGTCGATCGACGTCAAGGTCCCCGCTGCAGTCGCCAACAAGGAGTGGACGCAGTTTCTGTTCTGGAACATCTACCACCGCAGCCTCAGGGGTCCCGATGAAACGGAGGCCGAACCGGACCCGGGCTTCGTGCGCATGGAGGCTCTCGACGACCACAGCACCCGCGTGACGGTCGACCTCAACTACTGCGCCCACTACGAAGGCATCGACGCCGCCGCAGAGATCGCCCAGACCCAGCTCCACCTGCAGGAGACGCTTGTGCGCTACAAGGAGTTCGTCGAGTCGCAGCGGGCCTGAGCCGCGCTCACGCGACGCTCTTGCGGCGTTCTTTGGCGGCTAACGCAGGCGGGCCAAGCTCTCGAGTGACGACCGGGGCTTCGGCTCGCGAGCACTCCAAGACGACGGAGGGGAAGAGATGGCGTTCATCGACAAGACCATCGAGGTACAGGCCGACGTCCGTGAGGTCTACGAGGCCTGGACGGCCTTCGAGGACTACCCCGAGTTCATGGCGACGATCGAGACCGTGACCCTGGTCGAGGAAGACCGCCTGCACTGGGTCGCCGTGATCGAAGACGAGACCGTCGAGTGGGATGCCGATCTGGTCGAGCACATCCCCGACGAGAAGGTCACCTGGCGAGCCACCGACGGTCGCGAGAGTGGCGAGGTGCGCTTCGAGAAGCTCGATGCCGACCACACGAGGGTGACCTACCAGCTCGACTACGACCCGACGGCCTGGGAAGGCAGGCCCGACACCGTGCGCCACTGGATGAACCGCCGCGTCAGCGAGGACCTCGAGGCCTTCAAGGAGATGGTCGAGGAGCTCGACTGAGGCGCGAGTCCCCTCGTCTGGTAGGCGAGCAAACCAACCCGAAGGTGCCGGGGCATGAACCATTCAGACCCCGCCGTCGCCGCAGCCGGCCTGCTGATCGCCGTGGGCTCGATCGTGGGACTGACTGCAAGACCTTGATCACCGGTTGACAGATGCGAGGGCGAGACCGGTTGTCTTGAAGACGCTCGCCGTCTGGGCACAACGTTCCTGTCGCCAGGGCGACTCCCGAGCGATATCGACCTCGATGGCAACCGGGTCGGCTGACGGGGATCTGACTGCGGACGTACGGCCGACTGGCCGCCTCCGTGAGCATCGAGAAGGCGTGCCGACATGGTGTCTGCTTGCACTCCATAAGGTATCTATTCGAGTGCAGATGTCCACTCATCGGAGTTGGGCGAGCTGGGTATCGTACGCACACAAGACGTTGACGCAGGGAGCGCGGATTGACCGAGCAGCTGTTTGTGTCGAACGCGACGGGCAGGCTCCGCAAGGTCCTGCTGTGCCCCCCCGACCACTTCAGCTTCCAGCCCATCAACGAGATCACCCGCGGCGTGCTGGCCCGCGGCGAGCAGCCCGACCTTGCGGCCTTTTCCCGCGAGCACTCAGAGCTCGTGGCGGCCTACCGCGAGGCCGGCGTCGCGGTCGAGCTCATTGAGCCCGATCCCGAGCTGCCCTACATGGTCTACGCGCGCGACTTCGGCGCCTGTCTGGCCGAGGGTGCGCTGATCGGCAGCTTCCGCGAGCCGGTGCGCCAGGGCGAGGAGCTGCTCTACGAGGCCAGGCTGCGAGAGCTCGGCGTGCCCATCATCGGCAAGGTCTGCCGCGGCTCCTTGGAGGGCGGCGATTTCTGGCTCATAGACGAGGCCACGGTGGCCCACGGCGTGGTGGCGCGCACCGACTGGGAGGGGCTGCGCAACGCCCAGGAGATCCTCGAGCCGCTCGGCTACACCGTGCGCGGCGTGCAGCTTCCCTCGCGCAACCTGCACCTCGACATGGCCTTCAACATCGTGGCGCCGGGCGTCGCTGTGTGCGCCGTCGAGCAGATGCCCGAGTTCTTCCTGCGCGCCCTGGCCAAGCGCCGCTTCGAGCTGATCGAGGTGAGCAGCGCCGGCGTGCTCGCCCACCACTGCAACATCCAGGCGCTCGGCGACGGCCGCGTGCTGACCTTCGCCGGCAATCGCGACGTCAACGCGAAGCTGCGCGCCCTCGGCCTCGAGGTCATCGCCCCCGAGATCAGCGAGATCTTGAAGGGCGGCGGCGGACCGCACTGCATGACGTTCCCGCTCCTGCGGGACGTCTGAGAGAGACAGGGTCATGGCGCGCTTCGTGGAGCTGAGCCACGAGCTCGCGACCGGCATGCCGATGTACCCCGGCGACCCGCTCGTCGAGCTCGCCGATCAGGGCCTATGCCTGGACCGAGTGAGATGAGGAGGGCGCGCGCGGAATGCGCGCGGCCAGGCGCCGGCCGGTCCGCCCACACGCGGGCCGGTCGCGGCACGACACCCGCAAGACACAAAGGGGGCTTGCACCATGGCGACTGATGACAAGAAGCCGGAGGTCTTCGTTCGGAAGGCCAGTGGCCTGATCCGCACGGCGGGCACGTGGGACGTGCTCGCCTACAATGTCAACTTCACGAGCATCGGCTTGCTCCTGCTGTTCCTCTTCCTTTTCGGCCCGGCCTTTTACCCAGGCACGAGCCTGCCGTGGGCTGCCGTCATCTGCACGCTGCTGATCCTGCCCCTCGCCATGGTCTACGGCTATCTTGCTTCGGCCATGCCGCGTTCGGGCGGCGACTACGTCTACGTGAGTCGCGTCATGGGACCTGCTCTCGGCATGATGTCCAACTGGAACATGACCATGTGGTGGTTCTTCTACGGCGGCGTGCCGAGCGCGTTTCTCGCACGCTACGGCCTGGCGCCGTTCTTTCGCACTATGGGCATCTATACGGGGAACGCGACGCTGACGAGTATCGGCAACTGGTTCACGACAGACGTCGGCACGTTCATTCTGGGCACCTGTCTGATCATCGCGCTGATCGTCATCTTTGCGATCGGCACCAAGACCTACTTCAAGGTTCAGAACATCCTCATCCTGCTGGCCGTGGCAAGCACCGTGCTCACCGTGGCGGTGTTCGTCGGCAAGGTGCCGCTCGACAGCATCCACGCCTTCAACATGCACATGAGGGCGGTGTCGGGCAAGGCGGTACCGTCGCTTTACGTCGCGCAGTCGGCCAAGGCGGCTGGCTACACCGGGCTCTCGCACTTTTCGCTGTACTGGACGCTGCTCGTCATGACCTGGGTGTACTTGAATCTGTCGTTCATGAGCTCGTCGGCATACATCGGCAGCGAGGTCAAAGACGCCCGGCGGCTACAGCTCTGGTCGATGCCAGCCACGCTGTTCATCGTGGGCGGCGGGGTGCTGGTGAGCGTTCTTGTCATCGATCACGCGGTGGGCTACAACTTCCTGGCCCAGCTCGGCTACGCTGACCCGTCCGGCTTGGGGTTCAAGTCGGCGCCGACCTTCCAGGAACTCGCTGCCTTCGTTTCCAACAACATCGTGCTTGCCTTCCTCATCTTGTTCGGCTTCATCTTCTGGAGCTACGCGTGGCTGCCTGGTCAGATCCTGAACGGCTCGCGCAACATCTTCGCCTATGCGATTGACGGCCTGCTGCCGAGCTGGTTCAAGCAGGTCAACAGCAAGACATACACGCCGATCAACGCCCTGATGACGATGGGCATCATGAGCATAGTGGCCCTGGGCATCTACGTGTTCACCAGCCTGTTCGCCACGCTTGTGGGCATCTTCGGCTTCATCTTGAGCTTCTGCCTTATCTCTCTTTCGGCCGCGCTGCTGCCCTACCGGCTGCCCGACGTCTTCGAGACCTCGACGATCAACCAGCGGATCGGACGTGTGCCGGTCATCACGATCATCGGGATCGCGAGCTTCGCCGCCCAGGCGTTCATGGGCTGGGTCTTCTTGCGCGATCCGAGCGCCGGCCTGCGTGGTCATCCCGGCATGATCGTCTTCAACGTCGTCGTCTTCCTGAGCGGCCTCGTCGTTTACTATGTCGCCAAGTACGTGCAGCGCAGACGAGGCGTCGATGTGGCGCTCAGCTTCAAACAGGTCCCCGAAGAATGACGCCTGAGGTGTGACGAAAGGAATCCGCATGCCCCTGTTCGGCAAGAGGGAGAAGGGCAAGACGACGAAACTCTTCTTTGTGACCGACGTGCATGGCTCGGAGACGACCTTCCGCAAGTTCGTGAACTCCGGCAAGTTCTACGGCGTCGACGTCCTCATTCTGGGCGGCGACATCGCCGGCAAGATCGTCGTGCCGATCCTCGACCTCGGGGGCGGCCGCTATCGGGCCACCATCCAGTCCTTGACTCGCGAGATCGAGAGTCCCGAGGCAATGGCGGACTTCAAGAAGCGTGCCGGCAAACTCGGTCAGTACACCGCTGTCGTGTCGCCGGACGAGTACGACGCGCTCAGGGAGGATCCCGCCAAGGTGGACGCTCTCTACCACCAACTCGCGGCCGAGCGGCTTGCCGGTTGGGTCCAGCTCGCGGAAGAACGCCTGGCCGGTACGGGCATCCGCTGTTACATCACCGGCGGAAATGACGACTCGGTCGATGTGCTGGAAGTCATTGAGCGCGAGGCTCACGACGCCGTCATCAACTGCGAGGACAAGACTGTCGCGATCGACGAGGAGGGCCACACCATGGTCAGCCTCGGGCTCAGCAATCCGACGCCCTGGAAGACACCGCGCGAAGTGCCTGACGAGGAGCTCCACGTCCACATCGAGCGCATCCTCGCCGGCATCGACGACTTCAGCCGAGTGATCTTCAATTTTCATTCGCCGCCCAAGGACAGCGGCCTCGACACCTGCGCCGAGCTCGACTGGTCGACTGATCCTCCCAAGGTCATCACCTCGGGCGGTACGCCGGTCATGTACGGCGCAGGCAGCGCCGCCGTGCGGCAGGCGATCGAGAAGTACCAGCCGCTGCTGTCGCTGCACGGCCACATCCACGAGTCGCGTGCTCAGATGCCGATTGGTCGCACGATGGCCGTCAATCCGGGCAGCGAATACGGGGAAGGCGTATTGCGCGGCGCGCTCGTGACGCTCGCAGCGGACACGGTCGTCACTGTGCAGCTGACATCGGGGTAGCTTTGCCGTGCTAGGGCCGGCGGCCGCCCTGGCGGCCGCCGGCCTTCCTCATCCCGATTGAAAGGAGCCTTTCGTCATGCAGCACCACTTCCAGGGCAGAGACTTCCTGAAGCTCGCCGACTTCACCCCCGACGAGGTGCGCTTCATCGTCGACACGGCGATCGAGCTCAAGCGCAAGCGCCTGATCGGCGAGCTCTTCGAGCCGCTGCGCGGCAAGACCGTCGCCCTGATCTTCGAGAAGCGCATCGACGCGCACCCGCCTGAGCTTTCAGGCGGGCATCGCCCAGCTCGGCGGCCAGACCTTCTACATGAGCCCCGACCAGATGCAGACCAGCCGCGGCGAGCCGATCTCGCGACACGGCGCGCATCATCGACCGCTACTGCGAGGGCCTCTTCATCCGCACCTTCGGCCAGGAGGTCGTCGAGGAGTTCGCCCGCTACATGCTCAACCCGGTGATCAACGCGCTGACCAACGAGACCCACCCCTGCCAAGGCCTCTGCGACCTGATGACGATCAAAGAGAAGAAGGGCCACTACAAGGGCCTCAAGGTCGCCTACCTGGGCGACATCTGGAACGTCTGCCACTCGCTCATGATGGGCTCCGCCATGCTCGGCATGGACTTCTACGCCGCCCAGCCCAACGAGAGCTATCAGCCCAACGCCGAGCAGCTCGCGATCGCCCAGAAGTGGGCCGCCCTCTCGGGGTCGAAGATCGTCTATACGCCCGACCTCGAAGAGGTCGCCGGCCAGGCCGACGTGATCTACGGCAACACCTGGCACTCGATGGCCACCGAGAACCAGCGAGCAGCGCCTCAAGGACTTCGCCCCCTACCAGGTCAACATGCGCGTGATCGAGATGGCCAAGCCTGACGTGATCTACATGCACTGCCTGCCGGGCTACCGCGGCGAGGACATGGTCGACGAGGTCATCGAGAGCCCCTACTGCGCCTTCTGGGACCAGGGTGAGAACCGCATGCACACCGAGAAGGCCGTCGCCGCGCTGTTCCTCGCATGAACGGTCGTCGGATAGGCGACGCTGCCCTGCTGCCAGCCTGGATGGGGGGCGGACTTGGCGTACGCGTCGTCGACCTGAGCCACCCGTTGACGAACACGACGCCGATCTACCCAGGTGACCCGCAGCCGCACATCTTAACTGCCACAACCGTCGCGAACGAAGGCTACAATCTGAGCCACGTCCACGTCGGAACGCAGACCGGCACGCACATCGATGCCCCATACCACTTCCGCGACGATGGCGCCCCGATCGATCGCATGCCGCTCGCCATGACGGTCGGCCCGGCGGTCGTCGTGCCCGTGCCGGGCAAGGCACCGGGCCAGACGATTACGCTCGGCGACCTCGGCCCGTACCGCGCCGCGCTGCGGCCGGGCGCGATCGCCCTGTTCTGCACCGGCTGGTACGGGCACGCCGGCAACCCGACGTTCTTCGAACACCCCTACTTAGAGGCCGCCGTCGGCCGGGCGCTGCTCGAGGCTGGCGTCATGACGATCGCGATCGACACGCTGAACGCCGACTTCACCGGCGGCGACGAGTTTCCCATCCACGAAATGTTCGCGGCCGCGGGTGCGCTGATCGCAGAGAACCTGGCCGGTACCGCGGCTCTCACGCCCGGCGTGGAGCCGCTGCTCTTGCTGTTGCCCCTCAACATCGTGGGCTGCGACGGGGCGCCGGTTCGGGCCGTTGCATTGGAGCCCGCCCCTGGTTGAACGACCGGAGAAGAGCGCGGCCGCGCCTCACCGGCTCAGCGCCATCCCGAGTCCGATTCGACCCGACAGAGCTCTATGCCGTCAAGGTAGCTCACGACTTTGACCGGGTGTCGCTCGCGTAGCGTCCAGATGTGGAGGAATGGGACGGCGACTGTGTGCCAACCGCGCCGTGGTCTCCAGAACACGTGGCCCGTGACGATGATCCTGTCTGCACGCCGCTCGAAATCTTTGGGTTCTACCCGTACGATGTCCCACCTGTCGTCTTCACCGCCGAACAGGTCGTAGGGTGCCAGTTGTGCCCTGGCGACCACCGGTGATTGTTGGTGGCCGACGTTCCATTCCGCGCCGCCCCGAGAATCTCGGTCGAACATGGCCAGCATCGCCTCAGCGGCGCCCAGTCCGTATGCTCCGTAGCCCGCACGCAACGTCTCGATGTTCATCACCACCGGGCTACCCTCGGCGGAGCAGGCCAAACCGAAGATGCGTGTGACGGTCAACAGCGACTCCTGGTAGTGGCCGCTGCCGGCTGCGGCCAGCCACCCTTGATTTCAGGCCCTCTGTCTTCTCCAACGGATGAACGGTCAGAGAACGAGTCCCAGGGGCTTGGCCGCCGCGGCACGTCCGTCTACGATGCCGGCGTGGAAAGTGTTGGGTCCTACCGAAGAAGGTGGTTTTGTGAATTCGGCACTGCTCGTCATCTTCGCCATTGTCTTCTATGCGCTATTCGGCCTATGCACTTCCAAAGCGGGCGGACGCATCGCGCCGGTAGCCAGCTCAGTGATCTTCAACGGCTTAGGCGCGCTCGTCTGCCTGGCCGCCTTGCTGGTTGGTCGCTTTGGCGGACAAGCCCATGCGCAACTGACTCGCAGCGGCCTGGTGTACTCGGTGCTGGCCGGTCTGGCCATCGCCGTCTTCTCGGTCCTGCTCATCAGGATCTACGCTCGGGGTGACACACTTGCCGTCGTCTTCCCCACCGTCTACGGCGGAGCCATCGCCCTGACGGCCGCCATCGGATGGCTGACCACAAAGGATAGTTTCTCGATTGGTCGCGCCTGTGGCGTCGCACTCATTGTGGTGGGCATCGGCCTGGTGGCACTCGTTTGAATCGCGCCTGTGCCGCGAGTGGGTCGCGCAGGAGCACGGGCTTGCCGGCATTCGCCGGCGAGCGGATCGCGACAGCCGAGCACGACGAGACGCCGGTGAGCATCGCGCCGCGCCAGTACCTTGGGCCGTACAGCACAATCGCGCACGGCAAGCTACCGCCCGTCACGCCTTCGGTGGGTTTGGAAGTTCTTATGCACAACGAACGCCGCCGAGCCAGCCCGCGAAGGCGGCTCTCGCCATATCATGTGGAGCTGACCGGCGGAGCGGGTCAGTCGGGGAGAGCCCCGGCGAGAACGCCGGAGACCACGCGCAGGAGCAGTACCGAGCAGCCACACGAAGCGTGAAGGAGGCCACTGTGCAGCCCGACCCCAGCACCATCCTCGCGGCGCTCAACATTCGCGAGCCCATCGTCGGTCTCTACGACGCCCCGGACCCGACGCCCTTTGCACCCCTGGTCGAGCCCAGAACGCAGCGGCAGTGCGTCTTTGCCTCCTTCGGCGCCTGGCGCGAGGGCAAGACGCTGCACATCACCGCCGACAAGCACGGCTGCGGCGCGCCACAGTTGCTCGGCCTGCAGACCCGCTCGCGCGAGGAGATGGTCAAGTTCTTAGTCGACGAGGAGGGTCTGCGCGCCTCGCACGAGCTCATGGGCCAGTGGCTCGACGGTGGCGCCGCCTTTGCGCCACGTCACGGCCACGTGCTCATCGGACCGCTCAAGGCCGAGCAGTACGACTACCTGCGCAGCGTCACCTTCTACGTCAACGCCGACCAGCTCGCCGTGCTGGTCACCGGCGCCTCGTACTTCAGCGGGCCACACGACCCGCCCGTGACGGCGCCATTCAGCTCCGGCTGCGGCCAGCTTGCGGCGGCCATCGGCGATCTCGACGAGCCGCGTGCCGTGATCGGCGCCACCGACCAGGCCATGCGTCAGCACCTCGATCCCGGTCTGCTTGCCTTCACCGCCACCAAGCCGATGTTCGAGTCGCTCTGTCGCTGGGCCGACGACCCGAAGAGCTCCCTGCACAACAACTTCCTGAAGCGCACCATCAAGGCGCGCGGCGGCTCGTTTTAGGCGGAGCGAGGAGAAGAGATTCGTGCATGACGCGCGTGCGCATTGTGATCGAGGAAGCCGGCGTCGAGCTGATGGCCGAGCTCAACCTGTCGCGGACGGCCAGTGCCCTCTGGGACCTGTTGCCACTTGAGAGCGCGGCGCAGACCTGGGGTTCCGAAGTCTACTTCTCGGTGCCGCTGAGCGCCTCACCCCACCGGCGCCTCGGCCGGGTAGCCACCGGTGCGCTCCCAGTAACCCTCCGCCCGGGAAGCCGTGACCTCGAGCCGCACGACCCACTTCACGTTCTTGTAGCCCAGCTGCGAGGGGATCACGAGCCGCAGCGGTCCGCCGTGGGCGGCCGGCAGCGGTGCGCCGTCGAGCCTGTCGGCTAGTAGCGTCTCTGGCTCCTGCGCCTCGGCCAGGGCGAGACTGTCCGTGTAGCTGCCACCGTAGGCGTGGAAAGTGACGAACTGGCCCTGCGTCATCGGCGCAGCCTGCCTAAGGAGCTCTGCGACCCGCACTCCTGACCAGCCCAGCTTGTCGACGCTCCAGCCTTCGACGCAGTGGAAGTCACGCGTCTCCTGTGTGCGCGGCAGCGCAAGCCAGGCGGCCCGATCGAGGTGCAGCGGCGTCGCGACCAGCCCGTCGACCACCAGCTGCCAGTCGGCCGCCACCACATCGGGCGGACCGGCCTCGATGTTGAGCACGGGGAAGTCGGCGAGCGAGTTGCCCGCCTGCGAGGTGGAGCCTCCGGGACGGCCACGGTCCAAAGCAAGCGCGGCGATGAGCGCCGCCAGGGCGCCACCCGCAACGATGAGGAAGCGGCGGCGGCTCAGGCGCAGGTGTCGCTCGGTGGGCTGAGTCTGCTGCGCTGCCGCCTCTGGCTCAGCCGCAAGAGCCGGCTGCTCCTGCGGCGGGGCCGCGATTGCCGGCCGTTCATCCGGCCGACCACGCATGATGAACAACTCGGCGATGCGGCTCCGGTTCAAGACGAGGTGCGCGACGACGGCAGCGGCAAAGGCGAGCGCGCTCCACTCGTGAATCGAGCGCCAGGCAAGCAGCGACAGGCCGACGAGCGGCAGGAGTGTTGCGGGAAAGGCAAGGACGAGGCCGCTCACGGCCGTCACCAGGAAGGCGGCTGTGATCAGCGCGACCAGGAGCTGGCGCATCGTCTTTGCCACGAGTGACGAGATACCCAGAGGCGGCGAGCATCACACTATGACGATAGGGTTAAACCGCTGTCGGCCCTTTGGTCCGGCCCAGGCCGTCAGCCATGTGTCCGCAGCCTCCG
>CAVYCN010000002.1:0-689027 GCA_963767005.1 uncultured Actinomycetes bacterium | reverse complement strand
GCGCCGTCGACGCTCGGACACATTATGGATGGGCGGGCCATGGACTCAGGGATTAAGGCTATAGCGCCTGCGTCCGCGATCGTCGGTCTGGCAGTGACGGTCATGGTGCGTGGTCGCGACTCGACGGTGCCCCGCGAGGCGGTCGAAGACGACCTGCTGTCGCCCGGTGACGTCGTCGTGATGAGCCAGGAGGGCGGCGAGCGCTATTCGTGCTGGGGCGAGATGATGACGCTCGCCGCCAAGCTGCGCGCGCCGCGGGCGTCGTGGTCGACGGCCCGGCCACCGACATCTCGCAGATACCACGCTTGGGCTGCCCGTCTTCGCGCGCGGCGCCTCGCCACTGACGACGCTGCTGCTTGGCGAATCCGGCGCCGTGGCAACACACCGATCACGTGTGGCGGTGTGCGGGATTAAGCCCGGGGAGTTGATCCTGGCCAGCGACGACGGCGTTCTCGTGCTGTCGGTAGAGGAAGCGCAGTCGCTACTGGAGCCGGCTCATGCCGACTGGCGCGGGGACGATGAGTATCGGCAAGCGCTCCTGCGTCGCGGGCTGCCATCGCAGCTTCGCTCCCATCGCCGAACTGATTGAAGGAGCGCGTGATGGACGGTAGCGCCGCCGGTCGGCCGGCCGTGGAGTACGGCAGCCACACGTGGTCCGAGGTCGAGAAGATGGCGGCGGCGTCGCCGATCGCGGTGCTGCCGAGCGGCGCCTTTGAGGTCTACGGCCCGCATCTCCCCGCTGGCCTTGGACCCCTGGTGCGCGGCGGCGGTGGCCCAGCTCGTGGCGGAGCGGCTGGGGGCGGTCTGCGGGCCGCTTTGTTCCGGTTGGCCACTCGCGTGACCTGATGAGCTTCCCCGGGACGCTCACTGTCGAGCCCAGAGCCTTTCTCGGCTATGCTCGAAGGCATCTGCCGCAGCCTGATCGGCTGGGGTTTCACTGACCTGCTATTCCTGAACACCCATGCAGGAAACGTGAGTACATTGACGAGCTGGCGGCGTCGCTCATCGAAGATGCCGGAGCGCGCTGCATGCAGATCGACTGGTGGCGGTTCTGCGTCCACCTGGCGTTTCAAGGAGCTCACCGACAACCCCTGGGTGGCCGGTCACGCCGGCGAGCTGTGCACATCGGTGCTCATGTACCTGCGCAGCGATCTCGTGCGCAGCGGGCCCTACCAGGATTTCGTCCCACAAGTCGACCCCTTCACGGGCGGTATCAGGCGGATCCCGTCGTACCGCGAGGTGACGTCGTCGGGGGTGTTGGGGCGGCCGACGCTGGCCGACGCGGGCAGCGTCGGGCTCGCCGTCGACGAGATTGTCCGTGAGGCACGCGTGCACTTCAACACGTCTCGTGAGGGGGTGTCCTCGGCCATGCGCGTCGCTGCGGTGCAAATCAAGGCCGGTGCGTCCAAGGAGGCCAACGTCGAGCGTGCCCTCGAGCTGATCGACGAGGCGGTGGCGCCGGGCGCCGGTTTGTCGTGCTTCCCGAGTACGCTACGTTCATCGCCCCCGAAGCGGAGTACGCAAGCGTCGCCGAACGACTGCCGGGAGAGACGTCAGCCCGCTTTGCGGCGAAGGCGCGCGAGCACGGCATCCATGTCCATGCGGGAGAACTTCATCGAGGTCTCGCCGGTGCCCGGCAAGTTCTACAACACGAGCTACGTGCTCGACCCGGAGGGCGAGATCCGCGCCGTCTACCGCAAGGTCCACCTCTTCGACATCGACGTGCCCGGTGAGGTGACCCTTTAGTCGAATCGACCCTCATCGTCCCCGGCGACCGCCTCGTTGCCGTGAAGCTGCCGGAGTTCATCCTCGGCCTGAGGATCTTGCTTCGACCTGCGTTTCCCCGAGCTCTTCCGGGCGCTGGCGGGCGCCGGCGTCTGCCTGATGGCTGTTTCGTCCGCCTGGGCCGAGGCGACCGGCAGGGTGCATTGGGAGGTTCTGCTGCGCGCCCGTGCGATCGAGAACCTTGCCTTCGTGGTGGCGCTTGCCCGACGGGGTCTGCGAGGGGTATCCGCACTGGGGACACGGTCTGATCATCGATCCGTGGGGGACGATCCTCGCCGAGCTTCCTGATGGGGATGGGGTCGTCGTCGCCGAATGTTGACGCTGCGGAGGCCAGGCGGCGCCGGGCACAGGTGCCCGTGCTCGAGGTTTGCCGTCCGGATGTCTACGCGCAGTCGCCGTCGCCGGGTGTAGGTCGTGTGGAGAGTCCCAGCGGAGTTAGCATGGCTCCGGTGAGTCTCACGGCGGCTCGTCCAGTCCGTGGCAAAGAAGGGGGGTGCGAGGACATGCAGGTGAGCACCGAGCAAAGTCGACGTCGAGCTCGAGAACGTGACCAAGCGATTTGGTGACTTCGTGGCCGTGCGCGACATGGATTTGCGCATCCACAAGGGCGAGTTCTTCTCGCTACTCGGACCGTCGGGTTGCGGCAAGACGACGACGTTCCGGATGGTCGCCGGGTTCGAGCAGCCAAGCGAGGGCGAGATCTACCTCGGCAACACCGCCTGTCGCCGGCGTGCCGGCCTACAAACGCAACGTCAACACGGTGTTCCAGAGCTACGCGCTGTTCCCGCACCTGACGGTTTGGGACAACGTGGCTTTCGGTCTGCGGCGCAGCAAGGTCCCGAAGAAGGAGGTCGGGGAGCGCGTTCAAGAGGCTCTCGAGATGGTCGAGATGGACCGGATGGGCAAGCGCAAACCCAGTCAGCTCTCGGGCGGCCAGCAGCAGCGCGTCGCGTTAGCGCGCGCTCTCGTAAACAGGCCCACTGTGCTGCTGCTTGACGAGCCGCTCGGGGTGCTTATCAACGCGAAGCTGCGCAAGGCGATGCAGCTCGAGCTCCAGAGGCTCAAGCCCGAGGGTCGCATCACGTTCATCTACGTGACTCATGACCAGGAAGAGGCCTTGACCATGAGCGATCGCCTCGCCGTGATCAGTTGAGGGAGTCGTCGAGCAGGTGGGCCGGCCGGCGGACATCTACGAAAACGCCCAGAATTTCCTTCGTCGCCAATTTCATTGGCGTCTGCAAACGTCTACCCCTGTGAGGTGACCTACCTCGATGCGGGCATCGCCGAATGTCGCACCGACAACGGACTGGTCCTGCGAATCTGTGCGCGACGAGAGCCTCTGGCGTCACCGTCGGCTCCTCGCGTTGGAATCGTGGTCCGACCCGAGAAGCTGCTCCATCTGCCGAGGATGGGCTCGATGAACACAACCGTCCGCAGAACGTCTTCCGTGCGACCATCAAGGCCGTCGTGTACATGGGTTCGGTGACGCAGTTCATCGTCGACATCGAGGGTAAGCATCTGGCGCAGGTGCTGCAGCAGAACATCCTCCACGGCGCGCGGCGGGAGTGGGCGACCGACCAGGGAGTCACCGTCGCTTGCTGGGCCGAGAGCTGCTCCGTCATCACGGACGTCGAACGCGGTCTGGCCGAGAAAGACCTGATGGGGGAGGTCGTCAAGCGTTTGTAGCACGTCTACCTGCAAGCCCGCATCACGTCATGCCTGGCGCTCTGGCGGGACAAGGGCGTCGACCGAGGAGGCTTGCCCATCCCCCTGCAGTCTCTCTGGTCGGCGCCCTTTTACTAGCACGACGTTGTGGGAAGCGAGTGGCTCCGGAGTCCCGGATTCAGCGTCGGCGCTCTTCGCGGGGTTCGCGGCGGCGGCCTGATCCACGGCTGAAACCGGTTGCTCAGCTCCAACTCCACACGAGGCCACCTGTGGCCGGGTGATCGATCTAGACCCGGCGGTCGTGCCCTCCGGAAGAGAAGGCAACGCTCAGGCAAGCGCGAATCACGGAGACCTGGAGGCCGGTGTCGACTCGCGAGCCCGACCCTTGAGCAGTCTCGCTCGTCTGTGTGGGGAGGAGTCATACGTGTTGCTCAGGCCTGGCACGATGTTCGCGACTACGTCAGACACGACGGTGACGACCTCTACCAAGACGATGAGGCCTACGAACAGGCCATGCAGGAAGAGGAACGTCGCCGACCACGTCGCCTCGAGGGGGGAGCAGTCAAGCAGGGGCGACGGCTTTGACGCATCATGCTGGCCGGCGGCGCTGCCCAGCTGCGCGGCCTGCCCGAGCGCCTGCGCGCAGAGACCGAGATCGCCGTACCGCTTGCCGAGTCGCCGCTTACCTGTGTCGCCGTGGGTGCGGGCACCTACCTCGAGGAGATCGACACGATCACACGCAGACGCAGGCGGCGCCCCAGAAGCCGGAACTGGGGGTCGTTGTGAAGCTGACGCCGCTCGAGATCCGCAGCAAGCAGTTCAAGCACACGTCGCGCGGCTACCTGAGCGCCGAGGTCGATGCCTTTCTTGAGGAGCTCGCCGAGCAGTTCGAGCGCCTCTTTGGCGAGAACGTCGCCTTAGCCGAGAGTTGCGAGGCCACAGAGCAGCAGCTCGAGCAGTACCGCACGCTCGAACAGACGCTTCACAACACGCTCCTCGTCGCCAAGCGAAGCGTCGCCGAGCTTGCGGCCACCGCCCAAAAGGAGGCCGAGCTCACCAGAAGCGAGGCCACCCTTGAGGCGCGCCAGGCGGTCGCCGACGCCTACCCCGCGCAGCAAGCCCTCGCCAAGGAGATCGCCGTGCTGCAAGGAGTCGAGGAGGACCTGCACTTCCGCTTGCGCTCCCTCCTTGAGGGTTACGCGAGGCAGCTCGACGACGCCGAGGGGCGGGGTGCAGGGGCGGCTGCTGTCACACCTGTGCAGGCAGGCAGGCCCGCCGACCCACCAGGCCCCGGTGGAGGCTCGCTGTGAGACGCCTTCGGGACCGCGTCGTGGCGCGTGACTCACAGTCGGGTCTCGCCGGCCGAGTTTGCCTCTAGTAGATGCTAAAGACGCCGCCGAACGGGGCCTCGTCAAAGCCGCGGCTCATGGGCCGGTACGGGGCCGCGGCGCGGGTCTGGTTGACCAGAAAGTAGCGCAGCGCATCGAGTGCGTGGGTGTAGACCGAGCCCTCGTCGTAGACGTCGGGGTGGCTCTTGTCGGCGGCGATCGTGGTGAGCGCCTCGACTGTCCACTTACACGAGCGGCTCACCAGCAGCGGCAGCGCCGGGTGGGCGATCTCGTCTGTGATGCGCACGCAGCCGTCGCGCACAGACGAGGGCTTGCCGATCGGCGCCAGGCCCATCGAGGAGAAGATCTCGAACTCGCTGGTGCCGGTCGTGACCTCCTTGGCCTTGCCGGCCGGATCGCAGAAGGTGCCGCGGATCGGCATCGCCAGGTTCAGCTCGGCGTCGCGCTCCAGGATCGCCTCGGCAAACTCGGCCGTGGTCCAGCCGCGCGACTCACGCTGGGCGAGCTCGGAGACCACCAGGTACTGGCCCTTGGGCGAGATCTGCACCCACAGGCAGGCGGGCCAGTGGTAGCCGAAGTCGACGCAGCGCCAGGTCTCCCAGTTAGCGGCCGGGCGGAAGGGCTTGGGTGCGTTGCGCTCGTCCTGCCAGCGTTCGAAGAAGACGCCCTCGGGCGCGGCGAAGGCCTCCTGCGGGTTGGCGGCGAACTCGCGCCGTGCCAGGCGCGGCTCAGCCGACTCGACGACCTTGCGCCGGTACCACTCCTCGTCGCGGTCGGGGTGCGCGTTCCAGGGATAGAAGATGGGCGTGTACTCGCCCTCGCCGGCCTGCGCCTTAAGCCACATGTGGTGGGCGTGATCGTCGGGACCGTTGCCCGTGGTCACCACGCAGATGCGCGCCGCGCCGGCCTCGATCGTGGCCATCTGCACGGCAGGCCAGGCCCAAAAGGCAAGCTCGTCAGCCAGCACGGCATAGGGTGCCAGGCCGCGGCCGGCGCGCTTGGTTGCCTTCATCGCCTTGTAGCGGCTGCCGTTGGCAAAGACGATCTCCTTCGTGTTGTCCTTGAGCTTGGCCGGGCGCCAGGCCTCGGGCATCGAGTCGTGCATGAGGCGGATGCGCTGCAGGGCGGCGACCGCATCGTCACCGGATTGGCTGAAGATCAAAAAGAGCCTGTTGCCCCAGAAGGTGCCCGCATAGAGCAGGTGACCCAGGACCGTCCAGGTGATGCCGAGCTGACGCGCCTTGAGCACCATCACCTGGTCGTGTTGATCGAGCTCGGCGATGAGCTCCTCCTGGAAGTCCCAGGGGGTGAAATCGATCAGACCGCCACAGACCTTGTCCTCGATCTGCAACGTCTTGAGGAAGGTGATCTCGTCGGGTAGGCGGATGCCGTGAGCCATGCGGATCAGCTCCTCGTGCGTGAGCTTCTCCGCCCAGGCCTCGGCGCGCCGCCTGGCTTCAGCCGACCTCATCGAGCTCGCCCGCCTCGAGCAGCTCAGCGGCGATCTCCGCGAAGTTGCGGCGTAGTGTGGCGGTATCGAGCTCTTGCGCCTGTGCGCCGCGCACACCGAGGCCGCGCAGCAGGTCGATATCGTGCAGCGCCTTCTCGGCCACGGCGAGCTTGCCGTCCTTGAGAGCCTGGACGAAGACCACCGCGTGACGGCGCAGCGACTGGGCGCTTTCGAAGGCGCGATCGACGGCGAGACCCTGGACCATGCGCTCGCGGGCAGCGGCGATGTACTTGTCGGCCTGACGCTCGCCGATGCCCCAGCGTGCCTTGGCCCAGGGGATCAGGTCGCGTCGTTGTGCGTCCTTGAGGATCATGAGCTGGACGAACTGCTCGATACGTTGCTCGTGTTCGGCCTTGCTCGCGCGGGGCATGGCGCATCACCTCCTGGTGGCAGAGACCGTGGCGCTGGCGACGGTGAGCGCCGTCGCCACCGTGATGAGGCTGGTGGCGAGGTAACCTTTGTAGTCGCGCGCGCGAGAAGAGTGCCCCCCGGCTGCCTGCTGTCGAACGCCGTGTTGCTCATGACGACCTCCGGTGAATAACGAAGGAGCTGACTGACCGAGAGTTACTCGCATATCAGACAGAAGCGCAAATCTATTGACGGATCCTTCGAAATTCGGCACGATGTCGCTCATGACGCTCGGACCCTGGCAAAGTAAGACGATTGCGCTCCGCTGGCCCAACGGCCGCGACGGCGAGCTTGAGCTCAGCGTCGAGTTCGTCTTGCTCGAAGGTCGCTGGGAGCCTGTCGGCCTGCACGTCGGCTTTCCCGCAGGAGTAGCGCCACGGGCCCTGCAGACCGCCGATCTGCGCGGCTTGGGCATGAGGGGCATAGCCGCGGCCGCCTACCGGCAGCTGCGCGAGGAGCTTGCCAAGGCGGCGGCCAGCGAGCTTGCCGTTGCGACTACGGCGCCGAGCTCGCAGACCGAGTACCGCAAGCGGCTCCTTGAGCAGCGCCGTAGGGAGGAGGCCCTGCTGGCCGCCGGCCCCAAGCGGGCGGGACAACGGCGGCTTGACCTCACCCACCTGGAGGAGGTCGCCGAGGTCTACGCCCAGGCCCATGCCGAGCACCGTGCGCCGCGCCAGGCGGTGGCTGCCTACTTTGCGATCAGCCCGACCGCGGCCGCCAGTCGCATCGCCCGGGCGAGACAGGCTGGGCTTCTGGGCCTCAGCGGCCGCGGCCGGGCCGCCTCGGGTCCGCTGATTCACGGCAGCGGCGCCGATGTGCTTGAGCGCCTGATCGCCATCAAGGAGTTCATGGCGCAGCGCGACAGCGAGGGCGCAGCCGATGAACAGTCCGGCGAGGGACCGGCGGCCGGGCCCGGAGAGGGGGAGCGGTCATGAACCGCCGCCGACGGGCCGCCGACATCGTGCAGCACTACGGCCCGAAAGGCGTCGCTAGAGTGCAGTTTGGGTGCAAAAGGGGCTGTTTTAGTTCAGGGAATCGCCCGTGCAGCGCGGAGGCTGAGCGCAGGAATACCTGCGTAGAGGCCTTTTCTGAGGCACCGGACGGGGTGCAAATCCTGAACTAAGCTGAACTAAACGGCCCGTCGGTCGCCTCGGATCACGACTGAAAATCATGGTGTCGACAGTTCAATTCTGTCCCTCGCCACCAGCCTCTTCCCTCCAAAACGCGCCTTTCTAGGCGTGCCCTGAAATGCCCCTCTATTGACCGTCAACACAACCATCCCGAAGAGGACCAGGCAGCCGAGGCAGAGGGGCACCAGGCCCTCAATGGCGATTCCCGACCAGGGAGCGCTGCCATCGGGTCCGAAGCTCAACGGATCCCACCCAGAGAGCCAGCCGATGAGACCGAGGCGGGCCACAGGGAGGCCCCCAAGGACGTAGAGAATGCCCCAGAGGAAGAGGGGATGAACCGCCCCGGCTTCAGTGGAGGCTCTTTTGTTTGAGTCCTTCCTCTGCTTCCGTGGCAGCGGCCTGAGCATAGTACGCTTCCTCGAACTCCGCCGGCGGGACGTAGCCGATCGGCTCCAACAGCCGAGTGTGGTTGAACCAGTCGACCCACTCGAGCGTGGCGTACTCGATGTCGTCGAGGTTCTTCCAGGGACCCCCCTTGCGGATCAGCTCGGTCTTGTAGAGGCCGATGACCGACTCGGCCAGGGCGTTGTCGTAGCTGTCGCCGCGGGAGCCCACCGAGGTCACGGCGCCGGCCTCGGCCAGGCGTTCGGTGTAGCGGATCGAGAGGTACTGCACACCTCTATCTGAGTGGTGGACGAGACCGTCGCCGGCCCCCTGGCGCTGCCAGAGGGCCATCTCCAGGGCGTCCAGGGCAAGATCGGTGCGCAAGTGGTTGGCGGCCTGCCAGCCGCAGATGAAGCGGCTGTAGGCGTCGAAGACAAACGAGACGTAGACGAAGCCCGACCACGTACGGACATACGTCAGATCGGCGACCCAGAGGCGGTTCGGGACCGCCGCTGCAAAGTTGCGCTCGACTAAGTCGGCCGGCCTGGGTGCCTGCGGATCGCTGATCGTCGTGCGCCACTTCTTGCCGCGTACCGCGCCCTGCAGGCTCATCTTGCGCATCAGGCGCCCGACCGTGCAGCGGGCGACCGCGAAGCCCTCACGCCGCAGCTGCCGCCAGACCTTGCGGGGGCCGTAGACGCGGTAGTTGGCGTCGTAGACGCGCTGGATCTCGCGGCGGAGCTCCTCGTCGCGCGAGGCCCGGGCGGACGGCGGCCTGGAGCGCGCTGCGTAGTAGGTCGAGGGGGCGATCGGCAGCTGCGCGCAGATCGGCTCGACCCCGAACCTCTCCCTGTGATCCTCGATGAAGCTGGTCATCTCTTCTGACGGCGGTCGAGCTCCGCCCCGAAGAAAGTTGCGGCCGCCTTGAGGATCTCATTGGCACGGCGCAACTCGCGGTTCTCGCGCTCAAGGGCCTTGAGGCGCTCGCGCTCCGTGGTGGTCAGGCCCGGCCGCAGGCCCTCGTCTGTCTCGGCGCGGCGCACCCAGGTGCGCAGCGTCTCCGGCGTCATGCCGAGCTTGGCGGCGATCGAGCTGATCGCCGCCCACTGGGAGCCATACTCGCCTTCGTGTTCGAAGACAGAAGTGGCCGGGCAGATTCGGACAGCCCGTTAGGTGATACTGCTCCCCGGCAGCCGACCGAGGAGGAGCACCCGCCATGGCACGACGCCCACGCCGCAACCACTCGCCCGCCTTCAAGGCCAAGGTCGCCCTGGAGGCGATCAAGGGCGAGCAGCCGATCATCGAGATCGCCGAACGCTTCGACGTTCACCCCAACGTGATCACCAAGTGGAAGCGCCAACTCCTGGAGGGCGCTCCCGCGGTGTTCGGGGCCGCAGAGAGCGAGAAGGAACAGGCCCCCGACGTCGCCAAGCTGCACGCCAAGATCGGCGAGCTCACGATGGAGAACGATTTTTTGTCCGGGGCGCTCGGGCGCACAGACGGGCCGAGCGCAAGGCGATGATCACCAGAGAGGCATCGCTGCCGATCACCAGACAGGCGCGCCTGCTCGACCTTGCCCGCTCCAGCGTCTACTACCGGCCGCTGGACACAAGCGAGCGTGACCTTGCCCTGATGGCGGCGATCGATGAGATCCACACCGAGCTGCCGTTCTACGGGATCAGAAGGATCCGAGGCGAGCTGCGCGGCCGTGGCTTCGATGTTGGCCGCGCTCACCTGGCCACCCTCATGCGCCGCATGGGCATCACGGCGATCGCCCCCAAGCGCCGGCTCTCAAAGCCGGCTCCGGGCCACAAAATCTACCCCTACCTCTTACGTGGCCTACCCAGAAGTGGCCGGGTTGGCCTGGACAGCTGAAAGGGGTTCGTAGGTGATGAACTGTTCCTCATGCAGCTGTTGCTTGAGTGCGTAGTGTAGACCAGTAGACCTCATCGGGGGTGCGGTCTGCGAGCCCCTGATGCCGGCGGCGGCGATTGTAGAAGTCGAAGTAGGCCCCGAGCTCGCGGCGCGCCTCGACCAGGTTCGCGTAGGCCTTCAGGTAGACCTCCTCGTGCTTCACGCTCCGCCAGAGCCGCTCGATGAAGACGTTGTCTAACCAGCGGCCGCGGCCGTCCATGCTGATCTGCACGCCGTGGCCGGCGAGCACGCTCGTAAAGCCCTCGCAGGTGAACTGCGCGCCCTGGTCTGTGTTGAAGATCTCGGGCGCCGTGTGGCGTTCCAGCGCCTCCTCGAGCGCCGCGATGCAGAAGCTGGCGTCCAGGGTGTTCGACAGCCGCCAGGCAAGCACCCGCCGGCTCGCCCAGTCCATGATCGCCGTCAGGTAGCAGAAGCCTCTGGCCATGGGCACGTAGGTGACGTCGCACGACCAGACGTGCCCGGCCTCGGTGATGGGTAGGCCACGTAAGAGGTAGGGGTAGATTTTGTGGCCCGGAGCCGGCTTTGAGAGCCGGCGCTTGGGGGCGATCGCCGTGATGCCCATGCGGCGCATGAGGGTGGCCAGGTGAGCGCGGCCAACATCGAAGCCACGGCCGCGCAGCTCGCCTCGGATCCTTCTGATCCCGTAGAACGGCAGCTCGGTGTGGATCTCATCGATCGCCGCCATCAGGGCAAGGTCACGCTCGCTTGTGTCCAGCGGCCGGTAGTAGACGCTGGAGCGGGCAAGGTCGAGCAGGCGCGCCTGTCTGGTGATCGGCAGCGATGCCTCTCTGGTGATCATCGCCTTGCGCTCGGCCCGTCTGTGCGCCCGAGCGCCCCGGACAAAAAATCGTTCTCCATCGTGAGCTCGCCGATCTTGGCGTGCAGCTTGGCGACGTCGGGGGCCTGTTCCTTCTCGCTCTCTGCGGCCCCGAACACCGCGGGAGCGCCCTCCAGGAGTTGGCGCTTCCACTTGGTGATCACGTTGGGGTGAACGTCGAAGCGTTCGGCGATCTCGATGATCGGCTGCTCGCCCTTGATCGCCTCCAGGGCGACCTTGGCCTTGAAGGCGGGCGAGTGGTTGCGGCGTGGGCGTCGTGCCATGGCGGGTGCTCCTCCTCGGTCGGCTGCCGGGGAGCAGTATCACCTAACGGGCTGTCCGAATCTGCCCGGCCACTTCTCCCTATCACCGAGGCCGGGCACGTCTGGTCGTGCGACGTCACCTACGTGCCCATGGCCAGAGGCTTCTGCTACCTGACGGCGATCATGGACTGGGCGAGCCGGCGGGTGCTTGCCTGGCGGCTGTCGAACACCCTGGACGCCAGCTTCTGCATCGCGGCGCTCGAGGAGGCGCTGGAACGCCACACGGCGCCCGAGATCTTCAACACAGACCAGGGCGCGCAGTTCACCTGCGAGGGCTTTACGAGCGTGCTCGCCGGCCACGGCGTGCAGATCAGCATGGACGGCCGCGGCCGCTGGTTAGACAACGTCTTCATCGAGCGGCTCTGGCGGAGCGTGAAGCACGAGGAGGTCTACCTGAAGGCCTACGCGAACCTGGTCGAGGCGCGCCGCGAGCTCGGGGCCTACTTCGACTTCTACAATCGCCGCCGCCGGCATCAGGGGCTCGCAGACCGCACCCCCGATGAGGTCTACTGGTCTACACTACGCACTCAAGCAACAGCTGCATGAGGAACAGTTCATCACCTACGAACCCCTTTCAGCTGTCCAGGCCAACCCGGCCACTTCTGACCATGCGCACGGCGCGTTCCCGGACCTCTGCTGGATACCTCGTTGATGTACTCATGGCTCCATCCTCTCAAGGAGTGGAGCCTCCAGGAAACCCGGGGCGGTTCAGGAAGTCCTCGCAGGGCGACCTTCGGCTGGCGGTCCCAGCGGGCTAGGACGCGCCGCTCATGCTCGGCCTGCTCGGCTTCAGAAAGGACCATGATACGAGCCAGTGTGGACTACGATCAGGACGGTAGCAAACGAGTCGCAGGCTCACCTACGACCGCGCCGTCGGCATCATGTTCCAGCGACCCTGCACTTGGAGATCACGCAAGCCTGACCCGGCCGTGGTGGCCGCCCCGGCCGTGATTGACCATGACTTGGCCCCTTATCGGGGGCCGGCCGCGGCGCCGAGAGCAGCGCGAAGCGTGTAGAGGCTGTGCCCGACGATCGACTGCACGCGTTCCAGCCCATCCGTCTTGGCAAGCCAGAGTGTGCCATCCTCAGACATCGCTCGTATCCCACTGTCCTTGATGGCGGGCGATCCCTTGAGGCACACGCAGAAAGTGTCTCCTGGGAGGTGGTGGGAGAAGTAGCCGCTCCGGGATTGCTTGAGCAAGTCGAGGCACTTGTGTATGGCAGCCCTAGAGAGTTTCGCGTGGCGGAAGCAAAGCAATCCGCCGGGTGCGCAGGTGCGCAGCGCCAGTTCGACTCGCCGGATGGATGACTCAACGGATGGCGTCCAGTCCACGAGGCAAATGTCGGCAGGGTCGCCACGCTGCGCGTCCTCTGTGCCGAGGGGCGACAGCTTGGCTGCGAGGTCTGGCCGTCGGCGTATCCCCTCCAGCACTCTCAGCACCGGCTCGTCACGATATGGCACAGCCTCATTGCCAGCATCCGACCCGTCGGCCTCCTTGAGCCAGACAACTCTCGAACACTTCGGATCCAGGAGATGGGTCATCAGGCCGCCGCCGCGTGCAGGTCCGATCTCACAGTACTTGTATCCGGGCTTTGCACTGCGCACTGCCCGCTGTAAAGCCAGCCATGACATGCGCTCGGTTCTTGAGGATTGCGCACCAACCTCGCCAAACAAGCTGCAATCCAGCCCGGTGATGCTGCCCCCCACGTCCGCGTTCGTAATGGGGGGCGGCCAAGGTTCACTGGGCCTCGCGAGCTGGAGCCTCGACTCATCCAGAGGGGCGCAAAGAGTGCGAGCATTGGCCCGCACACGCTCCAGCGACCAATCCCACCAGCGGAGATCCAGGAGTCTGCTGACGGTATCCTCATCAAAACGCATGCGGATCACGCGCGCCGGATTGCCTGTAACGACCGCATAGGGCAGCACATCCTCAGTGACCAGCGACCCCGCACCCACCACAGCACCGTGCCCGATCGTCACACCCGACAGGATCAGTGCACCCAAGCCGATCCAGACGTCGTTACCTACCACGACGTCGCCCTTCGTGCCGTGCCAGTCGTCGATTGCGGCAATCTCCGGCCACTCGTCACCCATCGCCCAAGGGAATGGGTACGCCGTTGTCCAGTCAGCCCGATGGTTGCCACCCAGCAAGACCAGAACTTTGTCGGCGATCGAGCAGTACTTGCCTACGTACAGTCTGGCGTGCGAACCGAATTGGGCGACGCTGGGTGTCCCATAGGTGTATTCGCCGATCTCGTAGAGCGGCTGGACCTCTTGCTCCACACGGACACTGCTCCGCACGTCACACCCCCCGCTCGACGACGACATCCGTCAGGTCGTCACTTTGGCCGAACCACTTGGCCGGACCCCCTTCATCGGTCCACCTTCTATGTTAGACCGTATGTAGCGGCGCGGCGCCTCGCCACGTAAGTTGGCGCGGGTTGCCGCCACACCGGGTGGTGGCAGAGCCGCATTTACGGGGAGGCGCCGCATGAGTGAGCTTACGTTCATCGGTCTCGACGTGCATGCACGGTCGGTCGCGGCTGCGGTGCTCGATGGGAGTACCGGCGAGGTGCGCAGCTGCGCCGCCCCGGTGCACACCGCCGAGCTCGTCACCTGGCTGCGCGCCCGGGGCGACTCGATCACCGTCGCCTACGAGGCGGGCCCCACCGGCTTCGGCCTGGCGCGCGCCTGCGAAGCGGCGCACATCCCCTGCCTGGTGGCCGCCCCCTCGCGCATCGCCCGCGCCCCCGGCGAGCGCGTCAAGACCGACCGCCGCGACGCCCTCAAGCTGGCCCGCCTGCTGCGCCTCGGCGAGCTGGTCGCAGTGCGCGTGCCGAGCCTTGAGCAAGAAGCCGCCCGTGACCTCGTACGCGCCCGCGAGGACGCGCGTTGCGACCTCATGCGTGCCCGCCACCGTCTCTCGCGGCTGCTCCTGCGCCAGGGCCTCGTCTGGGAGGGCTCGGCGTGGACACAGGCACATGAGCGCTGGCTGGCGAGCCAGCGCTTCGAGATGCGCGGCCTGGCTCTTGCCTACGGGGAGGCCGTGGCTGCCGTCGAGAGCGTGCGTGCGCGTCGCGACGCCCTCGATGCGGCGATCTGCGAGGAAGCCGCCAAGCAGCCCTGGGCGGCGACGGTCGGTCGGCTTGCCTGTCTGCGTGGCGTCTCCACGCTGACCCCCTTCGCTTTGGCCTGCGAGATCGGCGACTGGCAGCGCTTCGATGGCCGTTCGATCGGCGCCTACCTGGGTCTCACCCCCAGCGAGAGCTCCTCCGGGGAGCACCGCCGCCAGGGGGCGATCACCAAGACCGGCAACAGCCACGCCCGGCGCCTGCTGGTCGAAGCCGCCTGGCAGCAGCGGCGATCGACCTTGCGTGTGAGCCGAGAGCTGGCGCGCCGTCGCGAGGGGCAGCCGGCCGAGGTGCGTGTGCGTGCCGAGGCCGCGGGACGCCGTCTACAGCGACGCTGGGCGGCCTTCGATGCACGCGGCAAGCGCTCCCCGGTGGCCGCCGTGGCCGTGGCCCGCGAGCTGGCCGGCTGGTGTTGGAGCCTGGCGACGATGGACGCCTAGCCTCCCACCTCATGGGACGTCGCGGCAAGCGCGCCGGGCCGCCCGCGCGAGGAGCATGCGCGATGGCACTATGAGCAGCCCTCTGAGAGGGCCACGCTCGCCGTTAGAGCAGCGCCGCTCCCGACGCACAGGACGGTCATTCGGATAGTCAAACCCGCGCATATCAGACTGACCGCGAGTCGCCAGCGCGGCTCGACGCGCTCACCGTGGCGTCCCCCCGGCAATCCACGCCAAACCCGCCTCTGCGAGTGCGGGCGGTTCGACGACGGCCGCTTGACAAACGCTGCTCCATATCAGTGCCATAGACAGCTCCGGTGTTGGTGACGGGGGTGCGATGTCGGAGAGCCTGAAGCCCTGCCAGACGATCGCCTCTGGGGCCGGCGGACGCTGACCGAGCGGGCTGTGCGGGCGCAGGGAAGCCGTACCTCCCAACCTGGTAGCTCATCTGCCAAGCCGAACACCCGCAGGACCCCGAAGAGCGCCAACGAGCGCTCGACCCTGACGAAACCAACGGCCACGTCGATGACGTCGCCTGCTTCGTTAGACCGGGCGTGGCCTCGCGGCCGTGATCGACGACACCGACGATTGGCGCTACGAGCTCTTGCAGGACAACCTGCATCGCCTGCGCGGAACGACCGACGCCAGAGATCGCAAGCTCGAGATCCACACGGTGCCCATGCCGACCATCATGGAGATCACCGCAGCAGAGGCCTGGGGCGTCGACAGCGCCGAGGGCAGCATCCCGCGAGAGCCCGGTGACAAGACCGCCGCCTCCTACCTCAACTTCCTGCTCGTGAACGGTGGCGTGATCATGCCGGTGTTCGACGAGCCAAGCGACGCGGTGGTCAAGGCGAAGCTGGAGGCCGTGTTCCCCGACCGCCGGGTCGCGACCGTGCCCGGCCGCGAGATCGTGCTCGGTGGCGGCAACGTGCACTGCATCACGCAGCAGCAGCCGCGCGGGTCAGCTACGGGTCGATGAAACTACCGTCTTGTCGTCTCATGATCTCCCGCGGCACCGGAAAAGAGTTGTAGCCGTGCGCGCTCATGTGGGCGCAGTAGGCACCGACTCCCTCGATCACCAGGCGGTCACCGATCGCAGCTTCCCGTACGAGCCTGGGCGCGAGGTTCTCGGGATCATCCGGGCTGGGAGTCAGCAGATCGCCCGCTTCGCAACAGTGGCCAACCACCACGTATTCTTCTGATCGCGCGCGGTCGTTGACGACGACCATCGGGTGCTGAGCGCCGTAGAGGCTCGGCCTGAGGATGCCATCCATGCCGCAATCGAGCTTCAGAAAGCGATAGCCCCTTGAGCCCGTGTCCGACATGTCCTGGATGGTCGTCACCAGTGAGCCGGCGTTGGCCACCAGGAAGGTACCGGGCTCGATCTCCAGGTGCAGCTGGCGTCCGCACAGCTCAGCGAACCTGCGGACCTCCTCGGCGACTACGTTGCTTACGGCCTGCAGATCGGTGGGCTCTTCGTAGCTCATCCGCCTCACCCGAAAACCCCCGCCAAGGTCGAGGTGGGTGACATCGGGCAGCTTGGCGATCTGCCGCAGGCTGAGCTCGGAGGCCCGTAGCCACACGGTGGGATCAGCGCCGGAGCCGACGTGGGTGTGGATGCGGTAGATGGTCAGATCCCATCTTCTGGCGATCTCCAGCATCTCTGGGATGTACTCGTGCCAGATGCCGAAACTGGCGGTCGGACCGGCCGTGGTCGTCTTGTGGGAGTGACCGCTGCCGATGCCGGGGTTGATGCGCACACCGACGCAGCCGGAGGGGAAGAGCTTGCCGAACTGCTCGAGCTGGTGCAGCGAACTGGCATTGAACTTGACACCCAGTTCGCCGAGCTCGGCGAGCTGCTTGGGCATCTCCTGGGTGGTGATCTGGACCTTCTCCGGGCTGATGGCGGCCCGAAGAGCCGCTTCTGCCTCATAGCCGGAACTGGCATCGAAGCGCACACCAGCCCCATCGAGAACCCGAAGGACTGCCGGGTTTGGGTTAGCCTTCATGGCAAAGCGCACGGTCAGGCCGAAGGGGGCCTGGAAGGCGAGCGCCAGGGCGGCCTGGCGCAGGATGGTCGCTTCATCGTAGACGTACAGCGGCGTGCCCCAGCGCGCGGCGATCTGCGCTACCTCGTCGGCGCTGAGAAAGGCCAGGTTCTCGATCGGCATGGGCCTCCGTGCTGGACGTCGGGCTGGGCTCGGCCAGGAACGAGCCGCCGCTCTCCACGTGACTGGCGGTGTCGTAGTGGCGATCAGACTCCGTTCATCGAGTCGCTCCCATGATAGTCTCCGGGCCGTCTCTGGTAGGAGTCGCGCTACTGTTCGGTGGTTCTCCTTGACCGCGCCGTGATGCTCTTGAGCGCCGTCGGCCAGCTGCGCATCTCGCAGATGGTGGACGTGCTGCGGACTGTTGCTGTGGCTGGCTGATCCTCCAGCCAGACCCTCCCTCGCGGCTTGGCGACACCTGCGGCGCCATGTAGCATGAGCCACCCAGGGACCGAAAGGAGTAGCGCATCGGTCTTCTCGACTTCCTCCCAGGTTTTGGCGCACGCGACATGGCGATCGACTTAGGGACCGCCAACACCCTCGTCTACGTCCGCGGCCACGGCATCGTGCTCTCCGAGCCCTCGGTGGTGGCCATCGACCACCGCACCGGCGAGGTGCACGCCGTGGGTGCCGAGGCCAAGCGCATGCTGGGCCGTACGCCCGGCTCGATCTCCGCGATCCGCCCCCTAAAGGACGGCGTGATCTCCGACTTCGAGGTCACCGAGCAGATGCTGCGCCACTTCATCGCCAAGGTCAGTCCCGGCAGGTGGGCCCATCCCCGCGTCGTGATCTGCGCGCCCTCCGGGGTCACCGGTGTCGAGCAGCGCGCCGTCATGGAGGCGACCTACTCGGCCGGGGCACGCTCGGCAGAATTGATCGAAGAGCCCATGGCAGCCGCGATTGGCGCCGGCCTGCCGGTGGCCGAGCCCACCGGCAACATGATCGTCGACATCGGCGGCGGCACGAGCGAGGTGGCCGTGATCTCGCTGGGCGGCATCGTCTGCTCGCAGTCCCTGCGCATCGCCGGCGACGAGCTAGACGAGGCGATCATCAGCCACGTCAAAAAGGAGCACAAGCTGCTGATCGGCAGCCAGACCGCCGAGGAGCTCAAGTGTGAGATCGGCTCTGCCTACCCGCTGGCCGCAGAGGAGCAGGCCGAGATCCGCGGGCGCGACCTGGTGAGTGGCCTGCCCAAGACCATCGTGCTGTCCTCCGCGGAGATCCGCGCGGCCCTCGAGGAACCCGTGGGGGCCATCGTCGATGCCGTCAAGGCCACGCTCGACAAGACCCCTCCCGAGCTTGCCAGCGACATCATGGATCGCGGCATCATGCTGGCCGGCGGTGGTGCGCTGCTGCGCGGACTTCCTGAGCGCCTGCGTAAGGAGACCGAGATCGCCGTACAGCTTGCCGAGTCGCCGCTCATCTGTGTCGCCGTGGGCGCGGGCACATACCTCGACGAGATCGACACGATCGCCCGCAGCAGACGCAGGTCGCGCGCCAAGGGGCGCAACTAGGGCCTGAGTGACCACGTCGCCGTGCGGTGAGCATCCGGCGCAGTGCCATTTGCGGGACACTGCGTCAAGCCGAGCGCGAAGCGATGCTCCGCTCCGTGAAGAGCTCCTCATTCATACGCCGCTAACGACCCAATCAGACTGATAAACGCCTGCGCATGGTCACTTTTCTGGCTGCACCCGCCGACGCCTACCCCGGCCGCCGCGCCTCGTAGACCATCGTGACGAAGGTGGTATGCGAGTCGATGTCCCGCAAGTGCGGTTCGCGAGACTCGCCGCAGCGCAGCCGCTCGATCTCCGCGAACCCGGCTCTGTCCAGTGCCAGCTCGAGGGCATCGCCGTCGTAGAGAAAGCGGTGGCCGTAGCCGTAGAAGGCGAGGTTGATGGCGAACTGGGGTCTGCGCAACGCGGCGTCGTCGAGCTTGTCGGTCTGCCAGACGACGTAGCGCTGCTTGTCGGGATCGTCGGCGTCGCCGTAGAGGCCGATGAGCGCCGCGAGGTCGGGGGTCGTGACCCGGAGCGTCCCTCCCGGCCTGAGGGTGCGCCGGCACTCCGCGAGCAGCCGGGCGCCGTCGGCCCAGGTGAAGTGCTCGAGGAAGTGCTCGCTGTAGATGCAGTCGAACACGGCGTCGCCGAACGGAAAGGGCTTTCTCGCATCGAGGTAGGCCAGCGGGCCGCGATCCACGCGATGGTCGACGCAGAGCCAGCCGGGCAGCGGTGCGCCCTCCGCGCCCAGCTGCAGACGGCGTACTCCGCTGCTCGCCATGTAGTCTGCTGATGCGCCTGGAAGCGGTGAGCCGGCCCTGGATGGGGCGGGCGACTCGCACGAGCCGCACCAGCGTATCCGACCTCTTGAGGACCTGCCGGACGCCGGTCAAAGGTGGCGCAGCCTACGCAGCCTGGCCGGCGAGCCGGGATCTACGCACGGTATGAAGCTCAGTCGTCGGATAGGGCACCCTCTGAGGTCACGGCCTCATCATCGAGCAGGGCGAGAAGGCTCCTGTCAGTCTCAAGCACGTTGCTCGAACCGTCAACGTAGATCCAATGTCCGGCGGCGTCCTTCCTGTAAGGTCGGGGCCTGAGGACCGGGCGTGGCGGCGGGTCCGCGGTGACGGTCGAAGAGACGGGGCGGATCGAGCTGGCGACGCTCCGCGCAGGCCGCTGCTGTCAACTTCGTCCACTTTCTGCCAGCAAGGACTGAGCACCCTCGTGGAGTGATCGGGGCTCGCCGCGCGTGACGGGGCGTTTCTACAATGAGCAGCAGCCGGGCCGTCGCCCGGCCGGGCCTGCCTCGACGACCAGGAGGTGACGAGGCGTGATCGACGTCCACACTGGCCTGCGCCGCGGCGCGAAGGCGAGCCCGGCATGAAGGCTCACCTGCAGGTCCTGAGCCACACCGAGCGGGGCGCGCTCCACGAGCGCGCGCTCCACGTGCTCGCGGCGGTCGGCATGCGCGTCGATTCGGCGCTCGCGCGCGAGCTGCTGGCGCAGGCCGGCGCGCTGGTCGACCAGGACACGCACATGGTCCGGTTCCCGGCGGCGCTGATCGAGGAGTCGCTGCGCCTGGCGCCCAAGGACTTCTCACTGGGCGCCCGGCGTCCCGGCTGGCGGACCGTCATGAACCGCGGCGAGGCCACCCTGGTGATGTCCGGCGAGGCGACGCACGTGGTCGACGGCGCGAGCGGCGAGCTGCGTCCGAGCACCTCCGACGACTGGCTGCAGGCGACGCGGCTGATCGACACGATCGACGAGATCGGCGTCTACTGGGCGACCGTGGAGGCCAGCCCGCCCAGCCCGCACCCGCTGGCCGACTGGGTCGCCTACAACGCCCGGCTGCAGGCGACCTTCTCGAAGCACGTCCAGGACTCCTGGCTCGCCCCGGCGCTCTCGCCCTGGCTGCTCGAGGTCCTCGACGTCGTCTTCGGGCGCGACCGGGTGCGCCGCGACCATCCCTACTCGTTCCTGCTCACGCCGGTCTCGCCGCTGATCATCGAGCAAGCGTGTACCGACAGCTGGCTCGGCCTGCGCGGCTGGGACATCCCGGTGGCGGTGCTGCCCATGCCGATGATGGGCACGACCGCGCCGGCCAGCCTGCTCGCCACCACGCTGCTGGCCACCTGCGAGACCCTGGGCGTGCTCTGCCTGGTGCAGGCCGCCGAGCCGGGGGCACCCTTCATCGCCGCCCCTTTGCCGGTGGCCATGGACCCGCGCAGCGGGCGCTACACGAGCAACACCTTCCACCCGATGCTGAGCGCCGCCTGCACCGAGATGGCGCGCTTCTACGGCCTGCCGGTGATGGGCTCCGGCAGCGGCTGCGACGCCGTGGGTGGTGCCCAGGCCGCCTACGAGAAGACGCCGGGATCGCTTGTCGGCAGCCTCGCCCGTCCCGACCTGCTGCTGGGGCCGGGCAGCCTGGCCGGCGCTCTCGTGTTCGACCCTCGCCAGGTGCTGATCGACGTCGAGATCTTCCGCATGAGCGAGTACGCCAGTCGCGGCATCCCGGTCGCCGGCGACCTCTGGCTCGACGACGTGCTTGCCCGAGTGGGGCCGGGCGGCAGCTTCCTCGGCGAGCGGACGACCCGCACTGCCGTGCGTGACGGCACGTGGTTCGCGCCGCGGCTCGGCTGGCACGCGGGGCTGGATGCCTGGCTGGCCGCCGGGCGCCCGTCGCTCGAAGACGAGTGTCACGAGCGCGTCGCCGCGCTGCTCGCCGCGCACGAGCCGCTGCCGCTGCCCGACGACGTGGAGCGCGCCCTGGCGGCGCTGCGCGCCCGGGCGCTCGAGGCAGACGGCGCGTAGCAGCCCGGCCGTCGTGCGACCCGCCCTCGTCGGGCGGCCCGCGCCTCTCGGCGGGCGCTACGGAGCGCGGTCGACCGGCAGGTCGCCGATCCGCCAGGCGGCGAGCGCGGCGATCATCCGGGCGAGCCCGGTCAGACCGGGGCCGGGCGGGTCGTGCAGCGTCGCGCTGAGGTCGACGAAGCCGTCGCCGCACGGCATCCGGCAGGCCAGCACGCTGCTCGGGCCGGGATCCGTGCCGGCGGCGGTCCGTCGCGGTCGTCCCGCTCCGGCGGGGCCCGCGCCCAGCTCGCCGCCGGCGAGCTGGGCGCGGTCGTCCCAGCGGGCGACCGCCGACGGCGCGTCGAACGCCTCGCAGACGACGGCGGCCGCGGCGCGCAGGGCGTCGTCGCCCGACGCCGCGCCGCACAGGTCGCCCAGCCGGGCGGTGGTGCGCTCGACGGCCGTCTCGAACCGCAGCGCGTCGGCGTCGGTGAGCTGCTGCCGGGCGAACAGCTGGGCGCTGTGCAGCGCGACCGACGCGCTCGCCGCGATCGCCCGCGCGATGCGCATCTCCTGACGCGAGAAGCGGCGCTCGCGCTCGCGGTCGATCGCCTCGAGCAGGCCGATCGCGCCGTCCCGGTTGGCGAGCGGCATGAGGAGCACCGTCCTGATGTTCCACCTGCGCAGCTCGCTCGTCTCGGCCGGGTCGGCCGAGCGGTCGCTCGCGGTCAGCACGGCCGGCTCGCGACGCCGCAGCACGCCGCGGATCGTGGGTTCGTCGTCGATCGTGTAGGGCGGAAAGTCGGGCAGGCGCTGGCCGGCGCGGTCGAACTCGGCGAGCGGCCGCACCATGCCGCTCGCCTCATCGAAGGCCGAGATCACACAGGCCTGGCAGTCGAGCAGGCGGGTGGCCTGGCAGGCGATGTCGGCCAGCAGCTCGGTCAGCTCGAGCTGGCCGGTGAGCGTGACCAGGACGTCGAGCAGCGTGTCGAGCTCCCGTTCGCGGGCGACCGTGGCCTCGCGGACCCCCGTGTGGCGGGACTGGCGCTGGAGCTCGTCGACGTCTTCCTGACGAAAGCGGCGGTGGCCTCCGGCGGTGCGCACGCAAGGGATGATGCCCGACGCCGCCCAGCGTCGCAGCGTGTGGGGTGCCACGCCGAGGCGCCGCGCCGCTGCCTGTGTGCTCAGGTACATCGCCCTCTATATGACCGGTGCCGTGCGCATCTGTCAACTTTGTCCACACTCCGTCCAGCGAAGGTGCACATTCTCGTCGAGTGATCGGGGCTCGTCTGCCCGCCGACGCGTTCCTAGAATGGTCCGGTCGAGCCGTTGCTCCCCACAGCCTCGGGGCACGGCGAAGGTGAGGGGGCCGTGTCGAGCTCAGGATCGGGTCGTTCGTGAAGGCGTGCCTCGACGTCCTGTCGCCCACCGAGCGGGCCCAGGTCCACGAGCGCACCCTGCGGGTGCTGGCCGAGACCGGCATGCGGGTCGACTCCGCGGAGGGTCGCCGCATCCTGGCCGGCGCCGGAGCACGCGTCGATCCCGCTACCGGCGTCGTGCGGTTCCCGCCGGCGCTCGTCGAGGAGGCCCTGCGTCTCGCCCCCCGGCGCTTCGACCTGGGGGGTCGGCGGCCGGGGTGGAGCTTTCCCCTGGGCGCCGGGCAGATGACGCTGGTCGCCGACGGCGAGGCCGTGAAGGTCCTCGACGGCGCCGCGGCCGAGCCGCGGCCGGCGACGCACGGCGACTGGCTCGCGGCCACCCGTCTGCTCGACGCGCTCGACGAGGTCGGCGTCTACTGGGCGATGGTCGAGGGCGTGCGTTCCGGCGGCGGCCCTCGGGCCGGCCTCGTCGACTACACCATCGAGCTGCACCGTAGCTTCTCGAAGCACGTGCAGGACTCCTGGCTCGACCCAGCGCTCTCGCCCTGGGTGCTCGAGGCGCTCGACGTCGTCTTCGGCCGCGGCGAGGTGCGTCACAGCCACCCCTTCTCATTCCTGCTCACCCCGGTCTCGCCGCTCGTGATCGACGCGCCCTGTACCGACAGCTGGCTCGCCCTGCGCGGCTGGGACATCCCGGTGGCGGTGCTGCCCATGCCGATGATGGGCACGACCGCGCCGGCCAGCTTGCTCGCCACCACGCTGCTCGCCAACTGCGAGACGATCGGCGCCCTGTGTCTCGTGCAGGCGGCCGAGCCCGGCACGCCGTTCGTGTACGCGCCGATCGCCCTGACGATGGACCCGCGGAGCGGCCGCTACGCGGGCACGACCGCGCACGCGGCGATCGGCGTCGCCGGCGTGGAGATGGCGCGCTTCTATGGCCTGCCGGTGATGGGCTCGGCAGCCGGCACCGACGCCTTCGCGCCCGGCCCTCAGGCGGCCTGCGAGAAGGCCTTCAGCGCCCTGTACGGCACGCTCTCCTGGCCCGACCTGATGGTGGGCCCCGGCTGCCTGGGCGGGGCGACGGTGCTGAGCCTTGCCGAGCTGCTCGTCGACGCCGAGATCTTCCGCATGTGCGCGCACGCTCGCGAGGGCATCCCGACGAGCGACGACCGCTGGCTCGCCGATGTGCTCGAGCGCGGCGGCCCCGGCGCGCACTTTCTGCGCGAACCATCGACACGCGCCGCCGTGCGCGGCGGCGACTTCTACCTGCCGGGCCTCGGCTTTCACGACAGCCCGGAGCGTTGGCTCGCCGCCGGACGGCCCGACGTGGCCGACGAGGCCGCCGGCCGGGCGACCGAGCTGCTCGCCAGCCACCGCCCGCTGCCGCTGGACGACGACGTCGAGCGCGAGCTCGCCAGCCTGCGGGCCAGGGCCGCCGCCGCCGACGCGAGTGCGCCGGTCGGAGGGAATGTGCACAAGGAGAAGGCATGACGGACTACCGCTCTCGGAGCTTCTGGCTCGACGACACCCCGGAGGACCTCGTCCCGCGGCCCTCGCTCGACCGTTCGATCGAGGCCGACGTCGCGATCGTCGGCGCCGGCTTCACCGGCCTGTGGACGGCCTACTACCTGAAGCAGGCCGAACCCGGCCTGCGTGTCGTCGTGCTCGAAAAGGAGATCGCCGGCTTCGGCGCCTCGGGCCGCAACGGCGGCTGGGTGTCGTCGATGTTCGCGACGCCGCTCGCCACGCTCGCCGAAGAGAGCGGCCGCGAGGCTGCCGTCGCCATGCAGCGGGCGATGATCGACACGGTCGCCGAGATCGGCCGGGTCGTCGAGCAGGACGGCATCGAGGCCGGCTACCACAGGGGCGGCATGCTGTGGGTCAGCACGTCGCCGGCGCAGACGCCGCGCCTGCAGGCCGTGGTGGCCGAGCAGCGCTCGTTCGGCTACGGCGAGACCGACTGGACCTGGCTCGAGCGGGCCGACGTGCTGAGCCGCCTGCGGGTCGAGGGCTGTCGCGGCGCGGTCTTCAGCCCCCACTACGCGAGCGTGCAGCCGGCGCGCCTGGCGCGCGGCCTGGCGCGCCGCGTCGAGGAGCTCGGCGCGACGATCTACGAACGCACGCCGGCCGTCGGGATCGAGCCCGGCGCCGCGCAGACGCCGGCCGGCTCGGTGGCCGCGCGCAGCGTCATCCTGGCGACCGAGGCCTACAGCGTCGAGCTGCCCGGCCACGAGCGCGACGTCGTGCCGATCTACGACTTCATGATCGCCACGGCGCCGCTGCCGGCCGCCGCCTGGGACGAGATCGGCTGGGCGGGCCGCGAGGTGCTGTCCGACGGACGCTACATGATCGTCTACGCGCAGCGCACCGCCGACGGGCGCGTCGCGATCGGCGGCACCACTGCGCCCTACTACTACGGCTCGCGCATCAGCGAGCGCCTGGAACGCCCCGCGGCGATCTACGAGCGCGTGCATCGCGCGCTGCGGCTCCTGCTGCCGGCGGCCGGCGAGGTCGAGGTCACCCATCGCTGGGGCGGCGTGCTGGGGGCCACCCGCGACTGGCACACGACCGCCGAGTACGATGCGCGCACCGGCCTTGGTTTCGCCGGCGGCTACGTCGGCGACGGCGTGGCGACCGCCAACCTGGCCGGCCGCACGCTGCGCGACCTGATCCTCGGGCTCGACAGCGAGCTCGTGCGGCTACCCTGGGTGGGCCATCGCAGCCGGCGGTGGGAACCGGAGCCGCTGCGCTGGCTGGCGGCCACCGGCGTGAACCTCGTCCTCTCCCACGCCGACCGCGTCGAGTTCGGCACGGGACGGAGCGTACGGTGGCAGCCGCTGCTCGAGAAGCTCGAGCAGACGGTCGGATGGTAGGCAGGGGGAGGGGCCTCGTGTCTCGTCGGGCTGGTGCGCGACGCGGATCAGCCCGACGACGTCGCCGCGCTCGTCCGGCTCCTTCACTGAGACCGGCTCGCCCCCTGCTCCCGGGCGGGTTCGTGCCAGCGGCCGACGTCTCGAGCCAGGACGTCGGCTGCGGCGGGCCCCCAGGTGCCGGCCTCGTACAGATGGACCGTCGTGGCGTCGCCCAGGATCGGCTCCACGATCGACCAGGCGACGTCGACGGCGTCCTCTCGCGCGAACAGGGTGGCGTCGCCGCGCATCGCCTCGGAGAGCAGCAGCTCGTAGTCGCCGAGCTCCGTGGCGCCGGTCGGGTACTCGGCCAGGAGCTCCTCTTCGCGCAGCGACCCTCCCAGCAGGCCGCCCTCGCCCTCGCCCTTGATGCGCGCCTCGATCCCCATCACCACCTGCGGGCTCATGCGCAGGCGCACCCGGTTGCCACGAGCCGGACGTAGCGGCGCCAGCGGCGGCGCCTTGAACGTGACCTGCACCTCGGTGGCGGTCAGCGGCAGTCGCTTGCCCGCCCTGATGAGGAAGGGCACGCCCCTCCAGCGCCACGAGTCGATGCGCAGGCGGACGGCCGCGTAGGTCTCGACGCGCGAGTCGGGGGCCACGCCGGGCTCCTCGCGGTAGTCGCGGTACTGGCCGCGCACGAGGTCGGCGGCATCGAGTGGCTCGACGGCGCGCAGCAGGCGGACCGTCTCGTCGCGGATCGACTCGCGGTAGCCGAGCAGGGGCGGCTCCATGGCCACGTAAGCGAGCACCTGGAGGAGGTGGTTCTGGACGACGTCGCGGATCGCCCCCGTCGCCTCGTAGAACCGGCCGCGGCTGAGCACGCCGAACTCCTCGGCCATCGTGATCTGCACGTTGTCGACGTAGTTGCGGTTCCAGACGGGCTCGAGGAACGTGTTGGCAAAGCGAAAGCAGAGGATGTTCTGCACGGCGCTCTTGCCGAGGAAATGATCGATGCGAAAGACACGCTTCTCGGCGAAGACCGAGTGCAGCGTCCGGTCCAGCTCGCGAGCCGAGGCCAGGTCGGTGCCGAACGGCTTCTCGAGGATCACGCGGGCGCCGGCGGCGCAGCCGGACGCGGCGAGCTTGCCGACGACGGTCTCGAACATGTCCGGTGGGATCGCGAGGTAGTGGATGGGGTGGGCCGCGTCGCCCAACGTCTCGCGAAGCTGCGCGTAGGTGCCGCCGTCATCGTAGTCGCCGTGCACGAAGCGCAGCAGCGAGAGCAGCCTGGCGCAGGCCTTCTCGTCGACCCCGCCGCCGTGCTGCTCGATGCTTTCGCGCGCCCGCTGCCTGAGCAGGCCGAGGTCCCTGTCGCCGCGGGCGACGGCGACGATGGGTGCGTCGAGGCCGTCGCGCCTCACCATGGCGTACAGGGCGGGGAAGATCTTCTTGTGGGCGAGGTCGCCGAAGGCGCCGTAGAAGACGAACGCATCCGACTCGGTCGCGCTCGTGACAGTCTCCCTTCCGCTCGTTGACCTTCCCCGTGCGCGCGCCCCGGTCGGTGGTGGTCGGCGCCGTCCGGTGGGGCGTCCTCGAGTCCACCTGCCCGCGACGGCGGCACTCGACGCCCGTTGGTGACGCCTGAGCAGTCCCGGGCCCGCGCGGGGTCACCGGCCGGCCCACATGGTGACGGCGGCACGGCTTGGCGGCCCATCACCGTGGAATACCACGTCTACCATGCGTACGGGAACGAGGCGAGGAGGGTCGCGATGAGCGCGCTGCCGCAAGAGGAGATCAGGCCGAGTGAGGCCTTCGTGCACGAGCTGGCGCGGCAGCTCCGCGTCGACAGCATCCGCTCGAGCACGGCGGCCGGCTCCGGGCATCCGACCTCGGCCCTCTCGGCCGCCGACCTCATGGCGACGCTCTTCGCCTGGCATCTGCACTACGACTGGGACGATCCCCGCCGGCCGGACAACGACCGCCTGATCTTCTCGAAGGGGCATGCGTCGCCCCTGCTCTACTCGCTGTTCAAGGCGGCCGGTGTCGTCACCGACGAGGAGCTCATGAGCGGCTACCGTCGCGCCGGCTCGCGCCTGCAGGGTCATCCCACACCCGCGCTCCCCTGGGTCGACGTCGCCACCGGCTCGCTCGGGCAGGGCCTGCCCGCGGGCGTGGGCATGGCGCTCGCCGGCAAGCGACTCGCCGAGGTCGACTATCGGGTCTGGGTGCTCTGCGGCGACAGCGAGATGGCCGAGGGCTCCATGTGGGAGGCCCTCGACAAGGCCTCCTACTACGGCCTCGGCAACCTGGTCGTCATCCTCGACGTCAACCGTCTCGGGCAGAGCCGGCCCACGGAGCTGCAATGGGATCTCGAAGCCTATCGCCGCCGGGTCGAGGCGTTCGGCTGTCGCGCGAGCCTGATCGACGGCCACGACGTCGACGAGATCGACGACGCCTACTCGCAGGCCGAGCGCGGCGACAGACCGACCGTCGTCGTGGCGCGCACGATCAAAGGCAAGGGCGTGCCCGAGCTCGAGGACAAGGAGGGCTGGCACGGCAAGCCGCTCCCGGCCACGATGGCGCTGGACGCCGTGCGCGCGCTGGGCGGCGAGCGCGACCTGCGGGTGGTCACGCCGCCGCGCCCGCGCGGGCCCAGGGTGGCGGTGCGTGTGCGGGAAGGAGCCACCGTCGAGCTGCCGCGGTACGACCTCGGACAGAAGGTCGCGACGCGCAAGGCCTTCGGCGACGCTCTCGTGGCGCTGGGGGCGCGCCCCGAGGTGGTCGTGCTCGACGGCGAGGTCGGCAACTCCACCTTCACCGGCGAGTTCGAGGAGGCCTACCCGGAGCGCTTCTTCGAGGCGTTCATCGCCGAGCAGGAGATGATCGGCGCGGCGGTCGGCCTGAGCGCGCTCGGGTACGTGCCCTTCGCCGCCACCTTCGCGGCCTTCCTGACCCGCGCCTACGACTTCATCCGCATGGCGGCCATATCGCAGGCCGACATCAGGCTCTGCGGCTCGCACGCCGGAGTCGAGATCGGTGCTGACGGACCGTCGCAGATGGGCCTCGAGGACATCGCCATGATGCGCGCTGTACACGGCTCGACGGTGCTCTATCCGAGCGACGCCACCTCTGCCGTCGCGCTCACGGCCGCGATGGCCGACACCGAGGGCGTCGTCTACCTGCGCACGACGCGCGGCGCCTATCCCGTGCTCTATGCGCCCGACGAGGAGTTCCACGTCGGCGGCTCCAGGATCGTGCGCCAGTCTCCGGACGACGATATCCTGCTGGTCGGCGCGGGTGTCACCCTCTACGAGTGCCTCCAGGCGGCCGAGGAGCTGGCCGGCGAGGGCCGGCGCGCCCGCGTGCTCGATCTCTACTCGATCAAGCCGATCGACCGCGAGACGCTGACGGCGAGTGTCCGGGCGGCGGGCGGGCGGCTCGTCGTGGTCGAGGACCACTACGCCGAGGGCGGCCTCGGCGAGGCGGTCGTGGCGGCGCTGACGGCGACCGCCGAACCGTTCACCTGGCGGCATCTGGCCGTGCGCGACCTGCCGGGCTCGGGGGAGCCGGCCGAGCTGCTGAAGCTGGCCGGCATCGCGGCCGCCGACGTGGTCGCGGCGGCGCGAGGACTCCTCGGATAGCACGCCTGAGCGGCAGCGACGCAGTCCCCTGACGGGACTAGGCGCGCAGCGCAGCCACGCACGCCTGAGCGGCAGCGACGCAGTCCCCTGACGGGACTAGGCGCGCAGCGCAGCCACGCACGCCTGAGCGGCAGCGACGCAGTCCCCTGACGGGACTAGGCGCGCGAAGGCCCGGGAAGCTGCCCAGGAGGTCCAGTCGACTTCATGGAGGAACCATGCCTTCACTGCCCCGGCGCTTCGGCGCCGAGTTCTTCGGTACGTTCTGGCTCGTCTTCGCCGGTGTCGGCAGCGTGGTCATCGGCGCGGCCTTTCCCGGGCTCGGCTTCGGCTACCTGGGCGTCGCCTTCGCCTTCGGGCTCACCGTGCTGACCATGGCCTACGCGGTCGGCCCCATCTCTGGAGCCCATCTGAACCCCGCCGTCTCGATCGGCCTGTGGGCGGGCGGGCGCTTCCGCGCGCGCGACCTGCCTGTGTACATCGCGGCGCAGGTGCTCGGCGGTCTCGCCGGCGCCTCGGTCCTCTACCCGATCGCCACCGGCATCCACAGTTTCACCCTGGCGCGCGGCTTCGGCTCGAACGGCTACGGCAGCCACTCGCCGGGCGGCTACGCCCTCGGCGCGGTGATCGTCGCCGAGATCGTGCTCACGGCCTTCTTCGTGCTCGTCATCCACGGCGCGACCGACAAACGCGCGCCCGCCGCGCTCGCTCCTCTTGCGATCGGCCTCACCTTGACCCTGGTCCACCTGGTCAGCCTGCCGGTCGACGGCACGTCCGTGAACCCCGCGCGCAGCCTCGCGCCGGCGATCTGGGCGCGTGGCTGGGCGGTCGGCCAGGTCTGGGTCTTCATCGTCTTTCCGATCGTCGGCGGCGTCGTCGGTGGGCTCGTCTACCGCACGCTGCTGGCCGAGCGCCGGGCGCAGGCGGAGACGACGGAGCGCGCCGAGGTAGAGGCCATGACCGACAGGCGGGCCGCCTGAGGGCGCACCGGGCTGTCGGCGGTCTGTCGCGAGTGACCTGACTACGTTGGGGCCACGGCCCGAGCGGCCGCGAGCCGCTCAGGGCGTCGCCGTCTGCCAGACGAAGGCGCTGCCGATCTCGAAGACCGGCACGGCCGGGACGCTGCGATCGATGGTGCCCGTGACCGCGATCGACTCGCCCGCCGCGACGTCGGTGACGGGCAGCGTCGAGACGACGCCGCCGGTGAGCGTGCGGACGACGCTGGAAGCGGTCGTTGCGAGGGTCAGGTCGGCGCCGACGTCGGTGCGCACGGCGCGCGTGCCGCACGTCAGCGTGACGGACAGCGTGCCGGCCGACGGGCCGGGCCCCTGGACGACGCCACGCAGGGCGAACCACGTGATCTGGTCGACAGCGGTGACGTGGGTCGCCAGCACCCGGCTGGCGGCGAAGAGCGGCACGTTCGCGTCGGTACGATCGGCGGTGCCGCTGACCAGCACGGCGTCGCCGCTCGTCAGGTCGTTGAACGTCGTGGTCGTCGCCAGGCGGTGCTGGAGCACGTAGACGCCGGCACTAGTCGGCACGTCGATCGTCACGCTCGCGCCCGTCCGGCTGCCCAGCCCGGTCGAGCCACGGCCGATGGTCACGGTCAGTGACTGGGCGCTGGGCTCGGGGCACACCGACGTGACCGTGCCCACGCAGTAGAAGCTGTTCAGGACCTGCGGTTTCCAGGCGGTGGCCGTGGAGATGTCGAACAGTGTCGCGCCGGGCTCGCTGGTCGCGTCGACGGTGCCCTGGACGGCCAGCAGGTCGCCGGCCGTCACGCTCGCCGCCGTGACGGTCCTGGTCGTGCCGCGCGAGATGACCGCGAACGCGCTCTTGCTCGTCACGGTCAGGCTGAGTCGCTGGCCGAGCGCGCCCTGAAGGGCGAGCGACGCGTGCCGCACGGTGATCGTGACGCTGCCGTGGCTGGCTGAGGTGACCTTGCCGACGCAGGTGAAGGTCTGGGCGGCCGCGCCGTAGCTCGGCGCGGGTTCGGCGAGCGCCCGGCAGACCGGCACGCCCAGCAGGGCGGTCGTGAGAACGATCAGAAGCAGCGCTCGTGCGTGTCGCATGGCCCTCTCCGTCCCTCTCTCGGAAGCGGTACCAGCCTATGAGCAATATCGGAGCCACGGGGGCGTGATATAACGATTGCGTCGACGGTCGTGTAACCTGCTCAGACAGCGTCTGCCGGCGACGCCCGCAGACGCGCCGGTCGAGGCAGGCCCGGCCGATCGGTGACGGCTCTTCCGCTGGAGGCTCATGAGGCGCTCGCTATCGTCGCTCCGCACCGTAGCCGTCGTCGCCGTGGCGTGGGTCGTCGGGGCCATCGTGGTCGCGGCGCCCGCCGGCGCTGCACCGGCCGGCTGGGCCGGCCGTGCGGTCGCCCCCGGACCGCTGCTGTCGGTGGCGGCGACCGACCCTCTGCACGCCTGGGCGGTCGGGCCGGGGCCGGCGATCGTGACGACCACCGACGGGGGGGCGAGCTGGACCGCGCAGCAGGCGCCGGTCTCGAGCGACCTGTACGCCGTGACCTTCGCCGACGCCGCCGACGGCTGGGCCGTCGGAGCGGACGGCACGATCGTGGCCACCACCGACGGCGGCGTCAACTGGACCGCGCAGACCGCGCCGGCGACCGTCGCCCTGATCGGTGCGACCAGCAAGGCCGGCGACTGCTGGGCGGTCGGCGAGCAGGGCACGGTCCTCGCCACCACCGACGGCGGCGTCGACTGGACCGTGCAGCCGACCTCGACGACGGCAGACCTCTACGCGGTGAGCTTCGCCGACGCGCTGCACGGCTGGGCCGTCGGCGACGCCGGCACGATCCTCGCTACCACCGACGGCGGCGTCGACTGGACAGCGCAACGCTCGCCGACCACTGCCTACCTGAACGGGGTGGCCAGTCACGGCGCGGCGCGAGCCTGGGCGGTCGGTGAGGGCGGGATCGTGCTCGCCACCACCGACGGTGGCGCTCGCTGGGTCGTGCGCCGCCCGGCGAAGGCGGGCGACCTCTACACGGCCGACTTCGTCGACGGGCGCCACGGCTGGGCGGTCGGCGCGAGTGGTCTCGTCCTGGCCACGACCAACGGCGGCCTGACTTGGCGCGCGCAGCCGGACCCGGCCCGGCAGGACGTCACGTCGGTCGCCTTCGTCGATCCGTTGCACGGCTTCGCCAGCAGCCTGGCCGGCCAGATGCTCGCCACCCGGCGCGGCGGCTGGACCGACTCGCGCCCGCCGACGGCCTCGACGATCGGCGCCACGAGCTGGCACGACCGCGCCGCCCGGGTCGTCGTCCACGCCGCGGACGCCGGGGGGTCGGGGATCGCGGCGATCCGTTACTCGCTGGACCGCGGTGCGACCTGGATCCAGGGCTCGACGTTCACCGTGCCGGCGCCGGCGGATCATGCCGGCGACGGCGTCCATGCCTTCCTCTACCGGGCGAGCGACAACGCCGGCAACGTCGAGGCGACACGCCGCGGCTGGGTCGGTATCGACACCCGGCGGCCGACTCCGCTGGCGTTGTGGGCCGGCTCCGCCTTGCGCGGCGCCCGCACAGCGCTGAGCTTCTTCGTCCGCGATCCGCGACCAGGCAGCCCGACGGCCACCGTGACGATCCGGATCGTCGACGCGCGCGGCGTGCTGGCGAAGAAGACCGTGCTGCGCGGCGTCGCGGTCGATAGCCGTCAGCAATGGGTCTTCACCTGCTGGTTGCCGCGGGGTCGGTACCGTTTCACCGTGGCGGCGACCGATGCCGCCGGCAACCGCCAGACTGCGGCGGCCGGCAACAGGCTGGTGGTCCGCTAGGGGGTTGCCGGCCGGGCAGCGCCGGAGCGGATCGTATCGACGCCGCTGCGCCGGGCCGCGCGGCGCACGCGCCGCAGCTCATCGACGGCGAGGCGCCGTCCCTCCGCCGACAGCCGCGAGCGCTCCTCGGCGTGCCGCTGGCGCGCCGGTGTGGCTCGCGACTCCCTGAAGGCGCGCAGCGCGGTCTCGAGGTTGGCGACCGGGTTGGCAAAGCACCAGCGATCGACCAGGTCCTGCTGTGCGGCGAGGCAGCGACCCGCAAAGGCGGGGTCGGCCTCGAGGTCGGCGAGCAGGCTCAGCAACTCGTCGAACGTGGTGAAGTCGAGCTCGGGCAGGACGAGCTCGGGAAACCCGGAGAGGCGCTGTGAGGGCGCGAGCGCGAGACAGCCTGCCGACACTGCCTCGACGACGCCCAGGCCGGCTCGTCGCACGCTGTCGGGCAGGACCACGTAGTAGCGCGAGGCAATCTCTGCGCGATGGATGTCGCTGAGCGTGCTCCACTCGCGGCGCACCGGACCGAAGGCCTCGAGGGCGGCGCGGGTGGAGTTGCCGCACACCCCGCGGCTGTGGTGCGACAGGCACATGCCCTCGCGGCGCGCCGCTGCGAGCTCCGGATAGAGCTGGCGGATCGAGCGCGACGACTGCAGGTAGTACGGCAGGTCGAGCACGGTCCGGCGAGTCGCCGTCAGGCGGCGGATGGCCGGCGAGGCCACGGTAAGGCGCTCCTTGGCCAGTCGCTGGCTGCAGAACACGTTGTAGCCGTAGAAGGGGCTGCCGCGGCGGGGGCCGTCGATGCTGGCGGGCCCGCCCTCGATGAAGTAGTAACACCACAGGACGCGGGGGTGCCGGGCGACGATGCGCGTGGGCACCGCCACGTCGATCGCGACGACGACGTCGTAGGCGTCCCAGTCGACCTCCGCCGCACGCTCCGCCTCGCCGTCGGCCGGCCACACGTCCCAGCCCTCGACGTAGCGGCTCCAGGTACTCTTGCCGATCCGGCACTCGGTGGCGTCGTCCTCCCAGACGATGCGCGCCGTGGTGGGGAAGGCCTCCCACAGGCCGATCGGACCCGAGCGCCAGTTCGACGAGGCGACGATGGCGCGCAGGTCGGGACCGGTGCGCGTGAACAGGTCGTAGGTGGTGTGCTGCTTGACAAGACAGACGCGGAACATGGCCACGACCCTACGACCGCACTCGTGTCGCCGCAACCATCGCGTGCCAAAGACACGAAGGCCGCGATCGGGTCCCCGGTCGCGGCCTTCGTCGCCGACGGAGTCGACGGACTGTCTCTAGCGGTGCCTCAGTCCCACTTGAGCCACATCGGCACCACGTGGAAGAAACCGCTGGTGACCGCCAGCGCGGTGATCATGCCGACGGTGATCATGAACCTGCTCGAAAGCAGTTGCTTCATAACGTACTCCCTCTCCATGTGAAGCCTGGTGAGCCGTGAACGTCCTTTCAGCCTGAGCGAGCCCGTTCGCTCAGGCCCACTTCTTGAACGCGCCACTCGCGAGCGCGCACGACACCACGAACGCGGCAAAGGCGACGCGGTTGAACCAGGCGTTTGGCACCCTCATATGGACCTCCCTTCCCGAAGCATGGCGCCCACCATCCGTGGAAAATCCTGGCGATGGTGGAGAGCGACTCGGTGACCGCCCGTACCCGGGGGCGGCATCTGACCCTCCTGGTACTTCTATCGACAGGGGGGAGCGTGGACTTCACGGCAAAACGGCCTTCGTCGTCAGGACCGCCAACGGATTCTGGTGCGGACAGGCACGGGAGGGCTCCTGTTGACGGGATAGGGGATAGGGACGCGAGAAATGTCCGGTTGCGTGACATCGGCCAAAGATTGACACTGCCGCGAGGGTGCCGGCGACGGCTCTCCTGCCCGCTCGCCGCGCTGCGCGCGGCTCGCTAACCCCACCGGAGCGACGGCTCCCGGCGAGGGCCGAGGCCGGATTTCGGACTCCATGCCCGGTGCGCCGTCGCGCCATGGGCCGGCTCACTACTCCCCAATCCCAACCCAGCACCGTGCACGCTGGCAGCGCTCAGAATCCGTTGCCCTTGTGGGTCCTGGCACGGGCGTTGGATCGTCGCGGGCGGGCTCAGGGACCGTCAGACGTGGTCAGGGTTACGAGCGACGGGTGACAAGTCACGGGCTCGCCGCCGCTTCGCGGCGGCTCGCCTACCTGCCGGGAGTCGCCGTCAGGGTGATAAGTGTGGAGGTCGCCGCCCGGATCCCCGGTGTGGTCGGCCCGGTGGCGTCTGGGGGTAGAGTCGGGAATGGGGCTTGCCGGAAAGTGGGGATGTGGCCGGGTGAGCTACGAACTCGGGGGGGGAGACGTCAGAAAGAAGCCTCGCGATGTCCAGTCTCTCTCGGACAAAGGCCAGCGCCTCCACACCTAAGGCCTTGCGCGGTACGAAGAGTTGCTTCTTGTTGGATCTCACGAAGACGACGAAGCCGCGAGTCAGATACGAGGCGGACTGCGCGGACCACGGGACTGAAGAGTGCCCCCATGGAGCCGAGCACTCCAAGATTTCCTCGGTGAATCGAAGCTCGACGGTTCCCGTTTGCTCCTTCGCGTTGGGACCTACCCGAAGAAACACCACCGCCGCCACAAAGCACGGAAAACACGCAAATCCTGCGACAAAGACGCATGGCAGGCGGACTGCTGACCAGCGCATGCCGACAACTGCAACTCCGAGAGCAGTGACGACCGCGCAGACGAAGGAACTGTGCTCGTGCCACAGTGCGCTCACGAAGGCGCGACGGGCGACAGATGGGCTGAAGACGTATTGCGCCTCGAACATGGGCCGCCTCCTGGAGGTGATCCTACCTATCGAGTGTGAGGAGCACCACGAGGAATGCGCGAGACTCCGCCTGTCCGAGTCCGTCCGGCTCGCCTACCCACCGGCGGTTGTCGTCAGGACGACGGGCGTGCAGGGCCGCCGCCCGGCTCCCCAGCATGGTCGGCCCGGGGCGGCTGTGGGCGGAGCCGAACTAGCGGAAGGCGTAGATGCTTCCGCCATCGCCGACGATCCAGCCGTGGTCCGGCCCCACAAACGCCTCCGCTTGCGGCGACGAAGCCGGCAGAAGCCCAGGCACGGCAGTCCAATGCGCGCCGCCGTCTGTCGTTCGGAACAGCCCGCCATCACCAACGACCCATCCGACCGTCTTGCTGGCAAAGGCGATCTGGTACAGCGAGTACTGGCCAACGGTCTGGCGAAGCTGCCACGTGCGGCCCCCGTCGTTGCTCTCCACTATCCCGCCTCGTGCTGTGACCGCCCATCCTTGAGATGGGGTTGGGAACACCGGCGAGCGCAGGCCGTCAGCGAACTCGCTGTTCGCAAGGAGATACCAGCTTGCGCCTCCGTCCCGGCTGGCCAACCAGATGCCTCCGCCGTCTGTGACCACGAGGTGCTGACGATCGACAACGGCAATCTCACCCAGTCCGACTGTTTCGCTCGTGACACCGGCCGCATGTTGCAGGAACCGTTCATACTTGGTGAAGCGAAATGTCGGGCTCTGCTTCCACGCCGTGCGCCAATGTGCGCCACCGTCGGACGTGTAGAAGATGACGCCCACCTGGTGGTTGCCGCGTGCGATTACCCCTGTCGCAGCACCATGGAGACGGTCGGTGAACGCAAGCGCCGCCAAGGCCAGACCCGCGTTTGGCGGGGCGAGCCTCACGACCGACCAGTGCTTGCCACCATCCGAGGTGCGTATCACCTCGTCGTTGCCGAGTAGCCAGCCGTGCGATCTGTCCGTGAAGGTGACATCGAAGAGGTCCTCCCAAGTGCCACAGTCGACCGTTTGCCAATGGGCACCGCCGTCTGAGGTGGCAAGCAGCATGCCGGCCTCTCCAGTGGCCCAGCCATCGTTGGCACTGGTGAAGCAGACGCCCATGAGGCCATTTCCGGTGCCAGACTGTTGTGCGATCCAGCCCAAGCTGCGCGCAGCTCCGGTGGTCGTGGCTGCAGGCGCGCATCCGGCCACGAGCACTGATAACACAACCAAGGTGAGCATGCTGAGGGTAACTCGGCAACTGGCTGGCCGGTTCGCTTCTACTTGGTGCGACGACGTACCTAGTTCCTCCGGATCGGCTAGGACGAATGGGCTACATAAACTTCCTGCGTTTGAAAGCCGCCACATCGTCGGCTCTCAGGTCGAACCACTCGCCCATCTTCCGCTTGGCGGCAAACCGCGAATGCCAGTAGGCCTCGATGCCGACTGGATCATCTGTCGCTATCTTGTGAACGAGCCTCAATTCCTCGGGAAGCACAAGCTGTACCTCGCGCGCGCGCTTCTCGGCGCAGACGCTGCGACCTATCTTGTAGTACCTTCCGGACTTCATCAGGTAGACAAAGCCCTTCGGCCCGGCTTCATCGCGCAGGGCGGGGTCGGAGTGGGCCATCGGCTCGCCGTCGGTGAGCTGTTGGCACAGGGCGGCAACGTCGTCGAGGTTGCCCGAGCGTTCGCAGAACTCTAGAACCGCCTGTGCGCGTTGGCGCTTCGACCCAAGCCGCCAGAACGTGTTGGAACTCGGGAAGGATGGGTCGAGTCCATGCTTCATCTTCAACTCCGCGTCTGTCGGGAAGTGCCCGACTTCGCGAGCCAGCCGCGCGAGCCTTTCGATCAGGTCAACAGTTGGGATGGCCGCGTTCAAGGTGTTTGGCGCAAAGCCTGCCTCTGAGAGCGCGTCCCCCCACTTCGTCCAGTAGCGACCGAGCCAGTCACCTTCGCGAACTCCGGTCTCGGCCTCAAACCGCGCGCGACCGAGCGGTCGGCCGCCGTTCGCTCCGGCGGTGCGCTGAATCTCAGCTAGAATGTGTTCCTTTGTGAACACCGAGCGAGTCTATTCCGCACCAGCCTCATCCGTCGACGCCAGCACCAGATGCGCCGCGTTCGCACAGTCGCAATGCGTCCCAGTGCATCGGGTGCGGCACGCGCCCCCGTCGAATCTTCGAACAGTAGCGCAGTGACAGGCCGGTCGCGTCCATCATCCTTGAAAGCGGTACACCTTGAAGCCCGGGCAGTATCTTCTCAATGAACTCCGCCCTGTCGCAAGGCTCGTGTTCGGCGTCCCAGCGCGCAGCGTCGGAGACGTGGCGACAGTGCGCGTCTCTGAGTTTCTTCTTTGCATCGTCGGTTGTGGTCGGATCGCGACCCTCCGCCCGGAGACGCGCCAACGCAACCGATCCGGCCTCGCAGAAAAGGACTAGCTTCTCTTTCTCGTGCTCTGGCAGACAGTCGTTGCAGAACATGCGGTCAGGGCTCGGCAGCGCACCGCCACAGTTCGCGCAGGTCGTCGCGAGCTTGGCCCTCGCCGGCTTGGCCTTCGTCGGGTTGCGACGCACTCTGTTGCGCCCGGCACTGCGGTTCGCCTGTGTGAGCGGTGTCGGAAGGCGCAACTGAAGCTCGCCGCCTGAGACGACTAGCGCGGCGACGTTTTCGACGACCGGTGCAACCGCCTCCGCCCATCGTGGCGCGGTCTCTGCCAGCGTGTGTGTGAGCGGCGCAAGCACGCGGCAGACGCCCCTTCTCGTCTCGACGAAATCCTTGGAGCTGAAGGTGCGCGCTTCGATCAAGTCCAGCAGGTAGGCGTCGACCTTCGGTCGCACCGCCTCCATGAGATCGAGTGCCAACGAGTCGCGCGATTTCTGGTCTGCGTGGAACACGCCGAGCCCCGGATCGAGCCCACACGCTAGGCAGGCGAAGCGGCACTCCGCCTCAAGCAGGGCATAGAGGTAATTGAGGGTAGCGTTCGCGGGATTCGCCGCCAGGCGCGGTGAGTCGGTAATCGGTGAGCGCCGCTGCCCGAATGTCCGCCAGTACTCGGGAATTGATTTCTCCTCCTTACGAGCGAACCGCAGGGAAACATCCTTCCAGGCTCCCCAATACGCCAAAGCGCCCCGCGCCTCGGCCGTCAGTATCTCGGGAATTGACCGCGCATTTTTGGCGACATTCAGGCAATCGGATACTTCAGCGCGGACGTTATTCGCGAATATCGGCCGCGTCAGATTGCGTTCCTGACCTGCGATCTTCGCGTGCAGTAGAAATCGCGCGATTTCGAGGCCAGCGGTATTTGTCGTCGCGAGTGCCAGCGCACGACGCAGACGCGGATCGCTGAGCCCGTAACTCGCGGAAGCGGCAATCACCTCGCCGTCGCGGTCGATCTGCAGAAAAGCGATTCCCGCGTCGGTTAGCCAGCGCAGCGCTTCGAGGGTAATTGCGCCCTCGTGGCTGAGTATCACGAGCCGCTTGATTCCGACGAGCGCCTTGGCGAAGCTGCGCTCTCTGCGAAACCGTCCGATGCCATCGGAAACGACGAGAGACCGTCTGCGGACTCTGACTTGGACGCCGTAGCCGTCGACCACGCAGACGCCGCCCGCGCAGTCGAGGCTTCGGAAGGTTGCGCTAACATAGTTCTGCATTTCGGAACTACCTTTCCGAGTGCCACGCCCCCGGACCGGTCGCACGGTCGCGGGGGCACTTTGTCAAACGTCTACGATTGGCTTGCCTGCCGCGAGCGCCCCCTGAGCGCCCGCAATCGTCTCAGCGCGGATCGCATCACGCTTCTCTTCGTCGTCGAAGACCTCCGCTCGCAAGGCCGCCTCGAAGCGCTCTCGCCACTGCGGCAGGTGCTCGCGTGCGATGGCGAGAAAGGCGTCGAAGGTGTCTGCCTCCTTGCGGCGCACATCGAACACCAGCGGCAGCGCGGCCACACTCGCCACGAGCTTCCAGTCGACTCCCTTGCTCACGCGCCACGGCAGTTGCGCAACAAGGTCGGGCGGAAGCGCGGCGAGCAGAACTCGCAGGATAAACAGCACGAGGTCGACGACCATGGCGCAGTCGTCGCGCGCGCGTTCGAAGTCGGCGGTCTCCATCTCCTGCACCGTCTTGGTAAGGCCGGGCAGGCTGAGACGCCAGAGCACCTCGCGAACGACCTCGTCGCTCTCCACTTGCTGCGCCACGGCCACGGCCGTCTTGGCAGAGAGCGTGCCGGCGAGCGCCGCCTCGCCGCCGTAGGCGACCCACGCCTGATAGGGCACATCCTCCGATCCGGGCAGCAGGTCGCCACTGAGGAAGAGATGGAAGAGGCTCGCATAGACGGTCTCAAGGTTGTCCTGCGGTGCGTCTTCGCGAACCCAACGCAGCGCCTTGCCCAGGTGGGCGAGCATGAGGTCCGTCTGTCGCCGCGTTTCCTCACTCAGTCTGCCGCTCGCCAGCCGATGGGCAAGCCGTGTGGCGGTTAGCTCGGGGTCGGGACTTGGCTGCCGTGTGCTGCGTCGCGTCCCGGCGTACATCTCCATTTGAACGCGCACGCGCGTCATCTCGGCAAGAATGGCGCGCTGCAGCACATCGTTGCGAATCCAGTAGCCCTGATAGAACAGGCGCAACGCGGCCCTGTCGAGTGAGTGACTGCGCGGCAACTCGCGCAGTAGGGCGACCACCTGCTCGGCTGTCTGCGGCGGGTAACGCGACCACATGCCGCGCCGCTGACCCTGCCCGTGACGTTCGGTGCGCGGAATGTAGCCACCACCCCGCCAGCGTTCGAGCTGAGTCATCGAGGGTGGTTTCTCCTGCGGCCAAAGCAGCTCGTCGACTTCCTTGCGCAGCTCGCGATATGAGGCTGTCGACAGACGCCGTGGCATTCTGTGATTCTACAACTCCGCGCGAAACTTCGCCACAGCGCGAGCCACGCTCTCTACCCTTCCGGATCAACGCGGCAGGTGGCCGCGACGATCAAAGGAAGGTGCCATGGCACGACCCCCCATCACCAAGGCGCGGCCCTACACGCCGCGCTCCGGAGCCTTCAAGGACCGGACCTTCTACACGGAGCGCGAGTACCGCAACGCCCTCGCCCAACGTCAGGGCTTTGCGAGCTGGCACGGGCAGCAGAGGGCAGCCGAGAAGGTAACGGCGAAGGGCTATGGCTCGCTACGCGCCTCGCAGAAGCAGGCTCGCGCCCGCGCCCTGGACGCCCTCTCGAAGGTTCGCCACGGCGAGACGTTGACCCGTGCCGCACAGCAGGCCGGAACGACGCCGAACACCGTCGCCAAGTACGCAGGCGAGCAGTTGCGTCGCGAGGGCGGCCGCACGGTGGCCAGCCGCTCCGACCGCCTCTACCGCGTGATGAACGCGGTCACGACCGAGGGCGTGGTCGAGGTGTCCCTGCGCAGCTCGCGCCAGGCTACCTTGGTTGGCGAGCACGCCAATGCCATCAAGAAGTTCCTGCTGACCGGCGACGCCGAGCCGCTGCGCAAGTTCGCCGGGGTCAAGGTCGGCGGCCGCGAGCTTGAGACGCGCCCGGAGGTCCTGGAGGACCTGGAACGCAGCGGCGAGCTTGAGTACGAACCCTACGAGAAATGAGGCGATGAAGTCATGAGTGACGATCCCATCGGCGAGGCCGCGAGAGCGGCCAAACGCGAGCGCAAGGTGCCGCCCGGCACGGCCTGCCCGTTCTGTGGCGAGCACGACCCCGCCTGCTTTGTCGAGGTCGACAAGACGATGCTCGAAGATCACCACATCGCGGGCGTTGGCAACCTGCCCCACCTGACCGTCTGGCTTTGCCGCAACTGTCATCGCAAGCTGCACGTCGACATGCTCGACGCGGGCGTCGACCTCACCCACCCGCCGAAGCGCATCCTGTTGGTCGTCGCCAGCGTGATTCTCGTGGCCGCCGCTGCGCTTTTGCGCAAGCTTGCCGATACCTTCGTGTGGCTCGCTGGCTTGCTTGGCCTGTTCATCGCCTCGCTCGACAGCGAGTACCCCGAGTGGCGCGAGCTTCCGGAGGCCGCCCTTTGAGTCACGAGACGATAGCGCTACGCGCATGGGCGGAGTCCACGGACTCCGCCCATGCGCCCGACCGTAACAAACCGACGCTCATCACGCCGCCCAAGTTCGCCCTGGTCATCGATACCGAGACCACGACCGATGCCACGCAGGCGCTCAACTTCGGCTCGTACCGGTTCATCGCCCTTGCCTACGGCAAGCACGCGCCCGGCAGTTGTCTTGAAGAGGGCATCTTCTACGCCGACGAGCTGCCCGAGCGCTACCCCGAAGGGCTCGCCGTCCTTCGGGAGTATGTCGCCGCCCATGAGGCCGACCTCGACGTGCGGCGCTACCGCAAGCCGCTACACCTCTACTCACGCCGCGAGTTCGTAGTGAAGCGCTACGAGCCACGGCTGAAGCGGAACGTGACGGGGCCGTTCTGGCGGGCGGCCTACAAGGCACAGGCGTTGGTCGTCGGATTCAACCTGCCATTCGATCTGTCGCGGTTGGCCGTCGAGGTCAAAGACGCTCGGCGTTCATACGGCGGTGGCTTCTCCTTCACTCTGTGGGACTTCCCCGACAAAGAGAGCGGCGTGCTGCGGCCCGACGTCAATCGCCCATTGCTGATTATCAAGAGTCTCAACTCCAAGGAACATCTCTTCCGCTTCACCGACCGCCGCGTCGGTGACCCGGAAGATTACGAGACTTGGCAAGACGACGACGGCAAGGAGCGCCGCAGCGCGTTCTCGGGACATTTCCTCGACCTGCGCACGCTGGCCTTCGCGCTCTCCGACCGCAGCTACACGCTCGCCAAAGCCTGCGAGGATTTCGGCGTCGAGCACCCCAAGCAGCAAGCCGAAGAACACGGCAAGATCACGCCCGAGTACGTCGACTACAACCGCCGCGACGTGAAGGCGACGGCTGAGCTACTCGTGAAGCTGCTAGAGGAGTTCGAGCGCCACCCGATCCCGCTGCAGGTGACCAAGGCGTTCTCGCCGGCCTCGCTTGCCAAGTCCTATCAGAAGGCGATGCGCCTCGACGCGGTGCTTGCCCGCCAGCCCGACTTCCCGCGCCACAGGCTCGGCTCGGCGATGAACGCCTTCTATGGCGGGCGGGCCGAATGTCGCATTCGCCGGGTGGCGTTGCCGGTCGTCTACACGGACTTCGTTTCGATGTATCCGACGGTCAACGCCCTGCTCGGCAACTGGGCCATGCTTACCGCTGGCGAGATTCGTGCCGTCGAGGCGACGCGAGAGGTCGCCGAGTTCCTCGACACGGTGACCCTTGAGGATTGCTTTTGCCGCGAGACGTGGCCACGGCTTGCGGCGTTCGTCAAGGTCAGACCGCAGGACGACACCTTCCCCGTGCGCGTGAAGTACGACCCCCACGGCCCAAGCTGGCAGATAGGCTCCAATCCCCTGAGAAGTGACAACGCCGTCTGGTTTGCCCTGCCCGACGTGGTCGCCGCCAAGTTCCTGACCGGCAAGACACCGCAGGTGGTGGAAGCCTTCTGTCTCGAAGCGCAAGGACAGCAAGAGGGCATGCGGCCGACCAAGCTGCGTGGCGCTGTGCCGGTCGACCCGCGCGCGCAGGATTTCTTTAAGGTGGTTATCGAGGAACGCAAGCGCACGCAACGCAACCAGGCCCTCGATTCGACCGAACGCGAGCGCCTGCAGAAGGCGCTCAAGGTGACGGCCAACGCCGGCAGCTACGGCATCTTCGCGGAGATGAACCGCAAGGAACAGCCGGGCAACCGCAAGGCCAAGGTGACCGCCTGGAACAGCGACGGGCAGCCGTTTACAACCAAGGTGGCGGCTCCCGAAAAGCCCGGCCCGTTCTGCTTCCCGCCACTGGCCGCCCTGATTACCTCAGCCGCTCGCCTCATGCTGGCGTTGCTTGAATGCAGCGTGCGCGAGCGCGGCGGATCGTATGTGTTCTGCGATACCGACTCGCTGGCGATAGTCGGCAACGAAGACGGCGGTCTGCTGGCCTGTCCGGGCGGGCGGCACCGCCTGTGCGATGGACGTGAAGCCGTCAAGGCCCTGAGCTGGGCGGAGGTCGAAGAGGTTCGCCAACGCTTCGCGGCGCTCAATCCGTATGAACCCGACGCCGTGTCCGGGTCTGTCCTGAAGGCCGAAGACGAGAACTTCGACAAGGTCACCGGCGAGCAGCGCGAGCTGTACTGCTACGCGATTAGCGCCAAGCGGTATGTCATGTACAACTTGGACGCCGACGGTCGCCCCGTCATCCGCAAGTACTCACGACACGGCTTGGGGCACCTGCTCAACCCGAGCGATCCCGACTCACGCGAGCACGATTGGATCGAAGAGATATGGCACTACATCATCGCGGCCGACGTGCTCGGGGAATTGCCGCAAGCGCCCTCTTGGTTTACGCGTCCCGCGCTCGGTCGCGTCGGCATTAACGACCCCCGCACGCTGACGTTGTTTGCGGCTCTAAACAAGGGTCGACCCTACGCCGCGCAGGTCAAGCCCCAGAACTTCCTGCTCTCGGCACAAGTTGCCCCGCTCGGTCACCCGCCCGGCATTGACCCGCTCAAGCCCTTCCATCTCATCGCTCCGTACAACGCCGACCCGAGCCAATGGCTGAAGCTGCGCTACACGGACCGCTACAGCGGCAAGGCGTACCGCGTGACTACAGGCGACGCGCTCGCGCCCGGGGTCGCCCGGGTGAAGACCTATGCCGATGTGGTCGCCGAATACCGCTGTCATCGCGAATTCAAGAGTCTCGCGCCAGGTGGACAGCCGTGCTCGCAGACAACCGTCGGAGTGTTGCGGCGCAGGCCAGTCGAAGCGCTACGCGTCATCTACGTGGGTAAGGAGACCAACCGCCTCAAAGAGGTACAGCACGGTCTTATCGAAGACGAAGACGAGGTCATGAACGAGTATGTCGACCCGAGCAACGATCCGTTTGTGCGGTTGGTGGTTCCCGTGCTCAGGACCCTGCGCCAGAGCGCAATTGCCGCAGCAGCGGACGTGGACGTGCGCACACTGCGGCGCAACCTCAAGGGTGAATCGCTACCGCAACCGGAGAACCGCGCCGCGCTCACGGCGCTTGCGACGCAAGAGGCGCGAGCGCGGCTCGCGGCCGCCGGGTTGGAGGTTCCGCGCGGCGACATGGCGGCGCTGCGCGCCTATGTTGGGGAGCTGGGCAAGCGGACTCGGATTTGTCCCGTCTGCGGCGGAGCCGTGAAGGTGCGAGCGACGTTCTGTAGTGCATTATGTCGGCAAAGAGCCAGGCGAGCCGGGATTAGTCCAGAATCTCCTGCACGGTGATGAGTATTCGACCCGTCCGCGAAGCGTGCTGACGTTTTCGAAGCAGGAGGCTCACCAGGTCTATCCTGCCGTCGAGCACAGCCATGAGGTCAGCCCCCGTCATCAGGATGAGCACCGGGCGGCTTCGACAATGGTCAGCAACTCCGTCCGCCGAGAAACCATTGATGGAGAGAAACAGCCCCAGGGTGTTGTCGAGTTGACGCTTCACCTTGGAGGCCAGCCTATCCAGCGCACTACCGTCGACCGGCCCCGACTCCCATTTTGCCTCCAGCAGAAACTCGGTTCCGTCAAAGCTGAAGGCCCCGTCCATTTGTGCTCCGGTGATGCGGAAAGACGCCTTCGGGTCCAGATCGAACAACGCGAAGACCGCATACAGCAGCTGTTCCAAGTCGAACCCGCGCTGTTGCGGGGAATCGGCGGCGAGCATCTTGAGGTAATCCCCCCGCAGCTTGTCGAGAGCGCTTTTGAAAGACTCGTTCTTCTCGCGCTTGCTGGCAGCCGTCTTGCGTCGCGCCTCGATGGCTCTTGCCTCTGCCGTCAATTGGCCGTGAGCCCGAACGATCTTGCGAAGGTCTGCGACGGCCTGTCTTGCCTTCGCCACCTTCGCAGCCCCGTCGTCGAGCTGTTCAAGGTGTCGAAAGGAATCGAACTCAGCCACCTCGTCGAACAGGACGGCGAGGTCATCGGAAGACTGCGGCTGGTGAGCGCATAGATAGTCGATGATGTCCGAGACAATCTGGTGTTTGTATCCGCCCCAATCCGCCACCGCCAAGAGTCGCGGATCGCTGACGCAGTTGGAGATGAAGCCCCGCAGGTCCCGCTTGTACCAGAAGATGCTGGCCAGAGCTTCCTTCAGAGACTGCACGGCGACGGCTGAGACCCGTTTCGTGACCACGTGTCGCATCCTCTCGGCGGCGTCTTGAGCGCCCATCCACCTGCGGCAATCGTAGCACCTGTTGGGGGGTCGAGAATGGGCGCGGCGGCCCGCCGGCCCCGCGGCCCCGCTGCACTCTCACAGTCGGTCCCGCCCCGGCTGTCGTTGCCCCTCCGCCCGCACCCGTCGCCTGACAGCCGTTCGGTGAGCCGCGCGAAGCGCGGCGAACTGAAGCGAAAGGGCCATGGCAATTAGGGTCATCGCGGCTCACTAGGTTCCGGGGGGGTGTTTGTCTACCCGTCGGCTAGCCTCAAGGCTGCGGCCACGCCTGACGACATACCACACGAAGCCATTCGTCGGAGGACTGGAGCCCGTGGCGCGCAGAAGGTCAACGCCTCACTTGAGTAGTCGTGCCACTCTCGCTTCCAGCGGCGTCCTTGTGGCTGGCTTGACCCTTGTTCTGGCCGCCCTGCTGTGCAGCTGCGGGCAGGCCACGATGCACAGTTCGCCGGTCGCCCTGGCCGGTGATGCCGCCTGGCAGGCGACCGACCTGCGCGCGAACATCCGCGACCTAGCCTTCAACGGTACCGATGATGGCTGGGCCGTGGGCGTCGGCGATGGCGGATGGGTGTTTGCGACCACTGACGGCGGCCGTAGTTGGCTCAGACGGAGCGTGCCGCACCCCGGGATAGGGCTGGGCGACGATCTGGAGTCGATCGACTTCGCCGACGCAAGGCACGGCTGGATCGTCGGTGGCGACCTTATCCTGGCGACAAGCGACGGCGGGGCGCACTGGGAGGTACAGCACAGTCCGGTCAACGGCCTGAGCGACGTGAGCCTCGGCGACGCTCGACACGGGTGGATCCTCACCGGCAGCGGCATCCTGCTGGCAACGACCGATGGCGGCGCCACCTGGAACCGACGACACCTGTTCACGACTGACGGCGTCTGGGCGATTGACTTCGTCGGCTCCGAGGACGGCTGGGGCGTCGCTGACGGCAACATCCAGGCCACTACAGACGCCGGTGCCAGCTGGCACCGCCAGACGCTGCCCCGGGTACCAAGAGGGTGGGTCCTCGACCTTTCCACGGTCGCGTTCACGACGCGTCGGTCCGGCTGGGTCGTTGGCGCGATGGTTGAGCCCAACGTGTTTCCGATTCCCGAGAGGCTCGCGGTGCTGCATACCACTGACGGTGGTGCCAACTGGAGACTGGAGGACACACCAAGGCTCCGTGGCTCCCTCTCGGCTGTCTCCTTTGCCGATCCAGTGCACGGCTGGGCGGTCGGGATCGTCGCTGACAATGGCAAGACCGCTGGCGTCGTGTTGGCGACCGACGACGGCGGCATGACCTGGCACGAACAGGTCCGCGGTCCGGCCGGCAACGACTTCAAGGCGGTTGCCTTTTCTGATGCTCGACATGGCTGCGTCGCCGGCGGCCAGCTCGTGCTCACCACGGCAAGCGGGGGCAAGTCCTGACCCACTGCGTCACCCGCGACGATGCGACGCTCCGGACTCGTCGCTCGCGACCCGGCTGCCTTCGCCCCTCCCCCCGCCCGCATCGCCCGACGGCCGTTCGGCAAGCCGCGAAGCGCGGCGAACTGAAGCGACAGGCCATGGCAATTCGGGTCATCGCGGCTCACTAAGCATCTGTGGGTGTTGGTCTACCCGTCAGCTAGTCTCAAGGCTGCGGCCACGCCTGACGAAATACCCCACGAAGCCATTCGTCGGAGGACTGGAGCCCGTGGCGCGCAGAAGGTCACCGTCTCACTTGAGTAGTCGTGCCACTCTCGCTTCCAGCGGCATCCTCGTGGCTGTCATGACCCTTGTCCTGGCCGCCCTGCTGTGCAGCTGCGGGCAGGCCAAGATGCACAGTTCGCCGGTCGCCCTGGCCGGTGATGGCGCTTGGCATGCGATCGGCCTGCACGCCGACATCCGCGGCCTTGCCTTCACCAGTGCCAAGGACGGCTGGGCTGTCGGTTCGGGTGACGGTGGCTGCGTCTTTTCGACGACCGACGGCGGCCGTAGCTGGGACAAACGAGACGTGCCCACGTCCGATCCCATGGATGCGATCGACTTCGTCGACGCCAAGCACGGCTGGGTGGTGGGTGGTTGGCACGTCATTCTGGCCACGACCGACGGCGGCAGTCACTGGCAGGTCCAGCAGCCCCCCTTTAACGGCCTGTCCGACGTGAGCTTCGTCGATGCCCGGCACGGCTGGCTTCTCGCAGCGGGTGACCTCGCCGTCACGACCGACGGCGGCAAACGTTGGAGGAGTCTCGGCGCACATGACACGACGGCTATCGACTTCGTCACCTCTGAGGACGGCTGGGGAGTCGGCCAAGGCTCTATCGAGGCGACCACGGACGGCGGCGTCACCTGGCATCGACAGACACTGCCTCGGGTGGCCAAGGGCTGCTGGCTCATTCTCAACGCGGCGACGTTCACGACCGAGCGCAGCGGCTGGGTCGTCGGTACCGTCATGCAGAACCTACCGCCGTTCTCCCAGAAGATCGCCGTCCTGCATACCACAGACGGTGGCGCCACCTGGAAGCTGCAGGACACCGCGGGGATGCCCGGCTTCCTGTGGGCTGTCTCCTTTGCGGACTCGCTGCACGGCTGGGTGGCCGGAGACGTCGCCACCGGACACACGATGGCCGGCATCGTCGTGGCGACCGACGACGGTGGTGCGACCTGGCACGAACAGGTCCGCGGTCCGGCCGGCAGCGACTTTCGAGCGGTCGCCTTCCTTGATGCCAAGGACGGCTGCGTCGCCGGCGGACGCCTTGTGCTCACCACAGCAAGCGGGGGCGAGCCCTGACCCACCGCGCCACCCGCGACGACGCGACGCGCCGGACCGTCGACTCGCGCCTCGACCACCCTCGCCCCAGCCGCACGCCTCGCTCGTCGCCCTTTCGCCGAGCCGCGCGAAGCGGCGGCGAGCCCGTGACTTGTCACCCGTCGCTCGTAACCCTGACCACGTCTGACGGTCCCTGAGCCCGCCCGCGACGATCCAACGCCCGTGCCAGGACCCACAAGGGCAACGGATTCTGAGCGCTGCCAGCGTGCACGGTGCTGGGTTGGGATTGGGGAGTAGTGAGCCGGCCCATGGCGCGACGGCGCACCGGGCATGGAGTCCGAAATCCGGCCTCGGCCCTCGCCGGGAGCCGTCGCTCCGGTGGGGTTAGCGAGCCGCGCGCAGCGCGGCGAGCGGGCAGGAGAGCCGTCGCCGGCACCCTCGCGGCAGTGTCGATCTTTGGCCGATGTCACGCAACCGGACATTTCTCGCGTCCCTATCCCCTATCCCGGGCTCCTGTTGACCGCCCGGCGGCCGTCGGCTAGCCTGCCGACATGAGCTTCAGGGTCTTTCTGCCGGGCGCGTGCGAGCTGCAGTCGCCCAAGCGCGGCGACCAGCGTCGCCGCCTCACGCCCCTGTCCGACGACCTGGCCGGCATGCGGGCGAACATCTGGCACCTGCCGCCCGGCACGCGTGGCACGCGTCACGTCGAGCATGCCCAGGAGGAGATGTTCGTCGTCCTCGAGGGCACCGCGACGCTCCTGCTCGGCGACCCGCCCGAGCGCGCCGTGCTGCCGCGCGGCGGCGTGGCCGTGGTCGGCACCGACACCGGCCAGCAGATCCGCAACGAGGCCGACGCCGAGCTCGTCGTCCTCGTGGTCGGCGCGCCGCCCGAGACGGGCCGGGCCGAGCTCCTGCCCGACGTCGACTGATCCGGCGCCGCGACCGCACGGCGCTGGTAACCACCTTCCGAGGAGAGGCGACATGACAGACGACGCGCGCAGTGAGCGACCGCAGCAAGCCCTGTCGTCGGCCACTCTGGCGGTGCGCGCCGGCGAGGACGGACCGTCCCTGCTCGGTGCCACCCAGGTGCCGGTCGTCTACAGCGTGGCGTACGGCTACCCCGACGTCGACGCGTGGCTCGACGTCGCCCTGGGGCGCGTGCCCGGCCACATCTACTCGCGCAACACCAACCCGACCGTGCACGCCTTCGAGGAAAAGGTGCGCGTGCTCGAGGGCGCGGCGGCAGCCACGAGCTTCGCGAGCGGCATGGCAGCGGTGAGCAACACCCTATTCGCGCTCGTCGCACCGGGCGAACGCGTGGTGTCGGTCAAGGACACCTACGGCGGCACGAACCAGCTCTTCACGAGCTTCCTGCCGCGCCAGGGCGTCGAGGTCGAGCTCTGCGACACGACCGACCACGAGCGGCTCGAGGCCGAGATCGCGCGCGGCTGCCGGCTGGTCTACCTCGAGACGCCGACGAACCCGACGCTCAAGGTCATCGACATCGCGCGCTTGGCGGCGGCCGCTCACCGCGCCGGCGCCCTGGTGGTCGCCGACAACACCTTCGCCACGCCGGTCAACCAGAACCCGCTCGCCCTGGGCGCCGACCTCGTGCTGCACAGCGCCACCAAGTTCCTGGGCGGCCACGCCGACGTGCTCGGCGGCGTCGTGTGCGGCGACGCCGAGCTCGTGGCCCGCGTGTTCCACTACCGCGAGATCACCGGCGCCGCGCTCGACCCGATGGCCGCCTACCTGCTGATCCGCAGCATGAAGACGCTCTACCTGCGCATCCGCCAGCAGAACGAGAGCGCCCTGCGCATCGCGCGCTGGCTTGCGGAGCAGCCGGGCGTGGCCGCCGTCTACTACCCCGGCCTCGAGTCGCACCCGGGCCACGAGATCGCCCTGCGCCAGATGCGCGGCTTCGGCGGGGTCCTCAGCTTCATGCTCGAAGACGGCTTCGACGCCGTGAAGCGTGTCCTGCCGAGCCTGCGCCTGGCGCACCGCGCCGCCAACCTCGGCGCTGTCGAGACGATCGCCGGGCCGCCCGCGACCACGAGCCACGTCGAGTGCACGGCCGAGGAGCGCGCGGCCATGGGCATCCCCGAGGGGCTGATCCGCTACTCCGTCGGCATCGAGGATGCCGACGACCTGATCGCCGACCTCGCGCAGGCGCTCGCCTGAACCATCGCCCCCCGAAGAAGGTAGTCGGAGTCGCGTGGCGTAGCAGTTGCACGACCCGATCCAAGGAGGCGTTGTGAGCACGATCGTCGGCGGCGCACCACCCATGCTCTTGCCCACGCAGGTGCAGGACGGCCAGGCGGCCGGCATCGGCTACCGCATCGAGGGCGAGCTCGTACCGGTGCTCCACCTCGCGTTGAACGGCCAGACTCCGGTGTATTTCGAGCACCACATCGTGCTGTGGAAGAGCCCCCAGCTCGAGATCGGCATCCGCGCGATGAAGGGCACCTTCAAGCGCATGGTGTCCGGCATGCAGATCTTCATGACCGAGGCCCGCGGACCCGGCGAGATCGCCTTCTCACGCGACGGCGCCGGGCACATCGTCCCCCTGCACCTGCAGCAGGGGCAGAGCGTCGTCGTGCGCGAGCATCAGATGCTCTGCGCCACCGGCAACGTCGACTTCAGCTTCCAGCGCCTCAAGGGCATCGGCAACATGCTCTTCGGGGGCAGCGGCTTTTTCGTCGACACCTTCGCGGCGACGCAGGGCGAGGGCGTCGTCTGGCTGCACGGCTACGGCAACGTCTTCGAGAAGGTGCTCGGCGCGGGCGAGGAGATCGACATCGAGCCCGGCGGCTGGATCTACCACGACCACAGCGTGCAGATGAAGCCGACGGTCTACGGCTTGAAGACCGGCATCTTCGGCGGTGCCGGCCAGCTCATGTTCAACCGCTTCCGCGGGCCGGGACGGGTCGGCGTGCAATCCATGTACGTGCACCTGCCGACGAGCGAGTGACGGTGCGGGGCGGGGCGCCCCGGGACGGGGCGCCCCGCCCCGCGCGCTAGCCGGTCCGCGTCGGCAGGAGCGCGCGGGCCGCGGCGACGCCGGCGCCCTGCGGCAGCGACGCGCCCAGCGACACGAGCACGCGCTCGAAGGCATCGAGGCACAGGAGCACCGTCTCCGGGCGACAGGTCTCGCCCATGAGACCGACGCGCCAGACCTTGCCGGCCAGCGTGCCCAGGCCGGCGCCCACCTCGAGGTCGAAGTCGTCGAGCAGGCGGCGCCGCACGGCCGCCTCGTCGACGCCCTCGGGCACCACGACGAGGTTGAGCTGCGGCAGGCGGTCGCCCGCCGCGACGTGCTGGCGCAGGCCCATGGCCTCGAACCCGGCGACGAGCGCCTCGTGGTTGCGACGGTGGCGCGCCCAGGCCGCCTCGAGGCCCTCCTCGGCGAGCAGGCGCAGCGCCTCGTGCAGCCCGTAGAGGGCGTTCACCGGCGCCGTGTGGTGGTACGTGCGCGTGCCGGCGGCCCAGTAGCCGAGCTGCAGGTCGAGGTCCATGAACCAGCTCTGGCAGCGCGTCGTGCGCGCCCGGACGCGCTCGAGGGCGCGTTCGCCGAAGCTGACCGGAGCAAGGCCGGGCGGGCACGACAGGCACTTCTGCGTCCCCGCATAGACCGCGTCGATCTCCCACTCGTCGACCTTCACAGGGCAGCCGCCCAGCGCCGTCACGGTGTCGACGATCGTCAGGCAGCGGTGCTCGTGGGCGAGGGCCACGAGGGGGCCGGGGTCGGTGTGCGCCCCGGTCGAGGTCTCGGCCTGCACGAACGCGACGACCCGTGCCGCGGGGTGCGCGTCGAGCGCGGCCGCGACCTTGTCGAGCGACACGGGGCGGCCCCAGTCGTCGTCGACGACGACGGCCCGGCCGCCGCAGCGCTCGACGTTCTCGACCATGCGGCCGCCGAAGGCCCCATTGCGGCACACGACCACCGTGTCGTCCGGCTCCACGAGATTGACGAAGCAGGACTCCATGCCCACCGAGCCTGGGCCCGAGATGGGGAACGTCGTGCCGTTGCCGGTCTGGAACGCGTAGCGCAGGAGCTCCTTGACCTCTTCCATCATGGCGACGAAGGCGGGGTCGAGGTGCCCGATGGTGGGGCGCGCCGTGGCGGCCAGCACGCGCGGGTGGACGTTGGAGGGCCCGGGGCCCATCAGCGTCCGCCGCGGCGGCTCGAAAGAGCCGAACGCGCTCACCGCGTCACGTCCCGTGTGGTGCTCGTCTGTCACGTCCGTCCTCCTCGCCGTCTTTCGCGCCGTGCGCTCACGCGACAAGAGCCGCGGGGGCCAGCTTACGCCCTCGAGCGCCGCCGGTCGCCTCGGTCGGCTGACCGACCCGAAGATGCGCCCTTCGGGCGATGTGTCGCGCGGCGTCCCTTCGTACAGTCACGGTACGGTCAGACGAGCCGACGACGGTCCGCGGCGCACGCCGCCGGGCCGCGCGGAAAGGAGGAGACCGGTCATGACGACCGCTGTCGACGAGCTGGTGGGGCTGGAAGCGTTCTCGCGTGACGGCGCCAAGCTCGGCAAGATCAGGGCCCTGATCGGCGACGATGCGACCGACCGTACCTACCTCGTCATCTCACGCTTCCTGGCACGCGACCTGCTCGTGCCGATGGACGTCGTCGAGACGCCGGGCGGCAAGGTCGTGGTGCCGCACGGGAGCGCGTTCATCGACAGCGCCCCGTCGTTCAAGGCGAAGGGCATGCTCAGCCGCGACGAGGGCGACCGGCTCGAGAGCTTCTATCGGGCCCACAGTTCGTGACGGACGCGCCGACGAAGACCCAACCGGACCACCCCCGGACGGCGCGGGTCGGCCGAACGTCGGCCGCTCTTCACATCAGGTGAGCCTGTCGGCCGCCCTGCGCGGGTCGTGACCCGCGCAGGGCGGCGCGATCACGCCGTCAGGCGACGACGTCGTCGACGCTCAGGCCTGCGTGGCCTAATGCCCGAAGAAGCCGCGGCCGACCGCGTCGGGCACCTGCCAGAGCGCCACTCCGCGCGCGCGGCAGAGGTCCTGCGTCTCGCCGTCGCGCACCGAGCCCGAGGTCGCCCAGATGGCGGCGACGCCGGCGTCGATCAGGGTCTGCGGGCCGTCCGAGCGCGGGAAGAAGCTGTCGCTCGCCGCGATCGCGCCGGCCGCGTCGTGGCCGGCGTCGGCCGCGCGCTTGAGGGCGAGCTCACAGCAGCCGACGCGGTCCTGCTGGCCGACGCCGTTGCCGATCAGGCCGGCCTCGCGCACGAGGGTGACCGTGTTCGAGTTCGACGTGGCGCAGATCGCCCAGGCCAGGACGAGGTCGCGGCGCTGCGCGTCGCTGAGCTCGCCGATGCGGGCAACCTCGGGGGCAGCCAGGTCGGGCACGAACGTGTAGTTGGGCTGACGCAGGAACCCGCCGCGCACCTGGCGCAGCATCGGCGTCGCGTCGAGCGACGCCACGCCGAGCGAGCCCAGGGCCTCGCTTACCAGGAACCGGCACTTGTCGCCCTTGCGCGACAGCAGCTGCACGGCGGCGGGCTCGAACGCCGGTGCGGTCACGGCGTCGAGCACGCGGCGGCCCTCGCTCACGCCCCAGGTGAGCAGCTCGCCGGCGATCTCCTCGGTCACCGCGAAGTTGAGCATGACGAGGCCGCCGAAGATGGCGCGGGGGTCGCCCATCACCATCGTGCGCACGACGTCGATGGGGTCGTCGCCCGCCGCCGCGCCGCAGGCGTTGCCGTGCTTGGTGCCGAGCGCGATGCAGGGTACGGCGCCGAAGTTGCGCTCGAAGCCGGCGGCGACGTGGGTCACGGTCTGGATCTGGCGGGCGACCTCGGCGAGGTTGTTGTAGCTCGGCGCGGTGCCGGCCAGCAGCGTCAGCCGGTCGAGCGCGAGCGGGTCGCCGGTGGGCACGGTCAGGAGGTGGGCGGGCGCCTGGGGCGCGTTCTCGCCGTACTTGAGGGTCTGCGCGGCCTGGGCCACGACGCCGTCGAAACGGCCGTCCGAGTGATAACGGGCCGACGCCAGGCAGTAGTCGGCGACCACCGCCTCGGCACGCGCCGCCAGGTCGTTGCGGAAGGCGTCGGCGTCGGGCTCGCCGGCGGCGAGCCAGGCGAGCACCGCGGCGCGCTGCTCGGGCAGGCTGACCACGATGCGTCGCCCCTTGGCCGCCGAGCGCAGCATGGTGGGCCCGCCGATGTCGGTCTTCTCGATCACCGATGCAGTCGTGGCGTCGGGCCGTGCGATCTCGGCCGTGAGCGGGTAGAGGTCGACGCAGACGAGGTCGATGAACGGCACTCCGAGCGCGTCGAGCTCGGCCAAGTCCTCGGGCACCGGCCGGGCGAGCAGGCCGGCGTGGACCTCGCGCGACAGCGTGACGACGCGGTGGCCGAGGATCGCGGCGCCGCCGACGAGGGTCGCGACGTCGGTCGTGTCGATGCCCGCGGCCGCCAGCGTGCGCGCGGTGCCGCCCGAGGCGTAGATGCGAAAGCCCGACTCGGTCAGGGTCCGGGCGAAGTCCTCGATGCCGGTCTTGTCGTAGACGGAAAGCAACGCGCAGCGCTGACGCACGGTCGACCCCTCCTCGGTCCGTTCTTCGGTGGCTCCATTCTGTCATAGCAGGTGTGGTGCAGGGGATACGGAACGTCCGCCGGCGGGGCGAGAGCCGGCCACGCGGCGGTGATAGAGTGCCGGGCGGGATGGGTCGGAGCGCAGCACAGGGACACGGCGTGACGGGCGCCCGGCCGGACGGCGGTCGGCGCCGCGAGCGCCGGTGAGCGTCGTCGCCGCGCGCGCGGCCTCGCGGCCCACCCTGCTCGCGCTCGCCCTCGGGCACGGCAGCGTCGACCTCTGCTCCGGCGGCCTGTTCGCGCTCCTGCCGTCGCTCGCCGGCGCGCGCCACTACAGCTTGAGCCAGGCCGGCATCTTCGCCCTCGTCGGCAGCCTCGCGACCGCTCTGGTGCAGCCCACGGTCGGCGTGCACGGCGACAGCCGCAGCGGCAGGGCACGATGGCTGTTGCCGGTCGGCCTCGCGCTCGCCGCCGTCGGTGTCGGCACGGTCGGGCTGACGCCGAGCTTCCCACTCACGCTCCTCGCCGTCGTGGTCTGCAGCGCCGGAGTCGCGGCGTACCACCCAGAGGGAGCTCGCTGGGCCCGGTTCGCGTCCGGGGAGCGCGTCGCCGCCGACATGAGCGTCTTCTCGGTCGGCGGCACGCTGGGCTACGCCCTCAGCACGCCGCTCGTGCTTGCGGTCGTGCTCCCCCTTGGCCTGCACGGCACGCCGCTCATGATGCTCGTGCCGGCGGCCGCGGCTGTCGCCGTGACCGTCGGCCTGGCGCGCTTTCGTGCTCGTGCCGGCGACGACGGAGGGTTCCGGCCGGTCGAGGCGCTCGTCTCGGAGTGGCGGCCGTTCGGTCTACTGCTCGCGCAGTTCTGCGTCGCCGGCAGCGTCAGTATCGGCCTGCTCACCTACGTGCCGCTGTTCCTCGAGCGCACGCGCGGCGTTTCGCCGGGCTGGAGCACCGTCGTCACCGGCGTGCTGCTCGGCGCCGAGGCGCTCGGCACGCTGGCCGGCGGCATCGCCGCTCAGCGGTTCGGCAGGCGCGCGGTGCTGATCTGGCCGCAGCTCGTGCTGCTGCCTCTGCTGGCCCTGGTCCCCAGCCTGGGGTACGCGGGGATCCTCGTGCTCGCCGTGCCCGTGGGGTTCTGTCTGAACACCAACGTCGGCATCGCCCTCGTCCTCGCCCAGGAGTACCTGCCGCGGCACATGGGCCTCGCCACGGGCCTCACCATCGGTTTCACGAGCGGCGTCGGCGGGCTGATCGTGGCGCTGCTCGGCGTGCTCGGCGACGCCGCCGGACCGGTCGCCGTGGTCTACGTGATCGCCGCCCTGCCGCTGGCGGTCGCGGCGCTCGCGGCGCTGCTGCCGCGCCCCGCCGCCGCGCCGCCGGGCACGGTCTGGAACCTGCCGGGACGGGCCTGACGAGACGACGAGGGGCCGGCCCCGTCAGGGGCCGGCCCCTCGTCGTCTGCATGGGATGTCGCTGCAGGTCAGGGCACCGTGATGTCGATGCCGTTCGAGGCGTGGCCGACGAGCCGGTAGCTGTTGCTGGTCGGCTTGGAGTAGGTGTAGTCGCCCTGGGACGAGCTGTCCTTCATGGGCAGGTTGGTGAACGGGTTCTTCGGCCAGTTGTCGACATAGGCCTTGCCGGTCGGGTCGACGAGTGTGGCACTCGTGGCGACCGACGGCGGGTAGGTATCGCTGTTGTCGAGCGCGTAGCTCTGGACGCCGATCTGGATGCTGTGGAGGCTGTCCTTGAGGGCGGCGTCCTTGGCCTTGCCGCGCTGGTTCAGGAACATCGGGATGGCGATCGCGGCGAGGATGCCGATGATGATGATGACGATGAGGAGCTCGATCAGCGTGAACCCTCGCTGATCTGCGGCGAGACGCTTCATGTGGATGATCACCTCCTCCTCGGTATCCGGGACTCTGTTCGCAACCAGCCTGCCCCGTTGCCAGATTCGCAGACAGGGACGTCTGTCTAGAGGCCGTGGGCGACCATCCGGAGGCGCCGGCGGGCGGTGGCGACCGGTGGACACCGGTCGCCACCGCCCGCCGGCGCCGCGCGTCGCGTGTCGGTGCCGGCGGGGCGGCGGCCCGCGCCGACGACGGGGTCAGCCCTGCGTGGGCTCGCCGGCGCTCTCGGCGACGCGGTGATGCTCGTGGCCGTGGGCGGCGAGTGCCTCGTGATGCACGAACTTGCCGCCTCGCAGCCACGACGCCAGGGCCGCGACCGCGCACATGGCGGCGGCGAAGATCAGCACGTCGACGATGCCGTCCTTGAACGGCTTGGCGATGAGCATGGGGAAGAAGGCCTTGCTCACGAGCACGTGGGCGCTTGCCACCGGCACAAGGTGCAGGACGTGCACGCCGAGGAGCTGCTTGAGCGGGTTGAAGCCCAGGAAGGCGGCGAACAGGTAGCCGGTGGGCGGCATGTGCGAGAGCGGCGTCGCGACCTGGGCCGGCACGTGCTGGGCGGTGAGGCCGGCGTACATCGCGGCCGGTACGTGGGCTGTGAGACCGACCACCATGAGGCTGAAGAAGATGCCGATCGACAGGGGTTGACCGAGCATCTGGCACGTGGCCCGCATGCCCGAGGCGACGCCGCGGTCGCGGGCCGGCACGCTGTTCATGATGGCCGCCGTGTTGGGCGCCGCGAACATGCCGAACGAGATGCCGTTCAAGAAGAGCACGACGGCGAAGGTCCAGTAGGCGAAGTTCGCCGGCAGGGTCATGAGCAGCAGGAAGCTGGCCGCGGCGACGAGCATGCCCGCGGTGGCGAAGGGTCGCGCGCCGTAGCGGTCGGACAGGACGCCCGACAGTGGCCCGGCGCAGAGAAAGCCGACGGTGAGCGGCAGCATGTAGATGCCGGCCCAGAGCGGAGTCTGCTCGAAGCTGTAGCCGTGCAACGGCAGCCAGATGCCCTGCAGCCACATGATCAGCATGAACTGCATGCCGCTCTGGGCGAGCGAGGAGAGCACCACGGCAAGGTTGCCGGCGGCGAAGGCGCGGATGCGAAACAGGTCGAGATGGAACATGGGCTGGTCGATGCGCAGCTCGACGAAGACGAAGGCGACGAGCACCGCGATGCCGCCGGCGATCATGCCGATCACGAAGGGGTTCGCCCAACCCATGTTCGAGGCGCCGTAAGGCTTGATCCCGTAGGTGATGCCGGTGAGCACCATGGCGAGGCCGGCGGCGAAGGTGAGATTGCCGGCCCAGTCGATGCGGGCGCGGTGGCGCTCGCCGATCTCGTGGAGCTGCCAGAAGGCCCAGAGGATGCCGATCAGGCCGATCGGCACGTTGATGGCGAAGACCAGGCGCCAATCGACAGCCGCGAGCACACCGCCCGCGATCAGGCCGATGAAGGAGCCGGCCAGCATGGACACACCGTTGATGCCGAGTGCCATGCCGCGCTGGTCGTGGGGGAACGCGTCGGTGATGATCGCGGCCGAGTTGGCCATCATCATGGAGCCGCCCACCGCCTGGACCATGCGGAAGGCGATGATCTCGGTGGCCCCGGCCGCGCCTCTGCTCCAGATGAGCGTCAGGCCGAGCGCGGCCGCCGTGAAGATCACGAAGCCGAACTTGAACATGCGTACGCGGCCGTACATGTCGCCGATCCGTCCGGCGGTCACGACGAGGGCCGCCGCGACCAGGCCGTAGCCCATCAGGATCCAGAGGAGATAGGTGAAGTTGCCGGCGTCGAGCGGGTTCAGACCGATGCCGCGGAAGATCGCCGGCAGAGCGATCAGCAGGCTCGAGGCGTTGATCATGGCCATGAGCACGCCGAAGGTCGTGCACGAGAGGACGACCCATTTGTAGGCCACGTGGCGCCGCGGGCCGGCCGCGCCGCGCGGCGGTCGCGCGTCGCTCCCGGGCGGGGCGACGGGGCCGTAGGTCGTCGCCTGTCGATCATCTGTCGTCATGCCGTCACACCCTGTCGTTCGTCGTGTGGGGATCTGTCGTCGGTGACCGCCGGTCCGACCGTGACGGCCAGGGCCCGCAACCCGCGCGCGAGCGCCTCGAGGTCGTCGTCGGCCAGGCCGACGAGCCAGGCCGCGACCGTCGCGCCGCTGACTTGTCGGAGCTCGTCGAGCTGGCGCCGGCCGTGCTCGCTTGCGTTCAGGCGCACGCGCCGGCGGTCGTCGGGGTCGGTGCCCCGCTCGACGTAGCCGCGGCGCACGAGCTGGTCGACCAGCAGGCTCGCGGCCGACTCGCCGATCGACAGCCGGCGGCCGACCTCGGACAGCGAGGTGTCCGGGTGGCGCTGCACCGCGACGAGCGCCTTGAACTGCGCCATCGTGAGGTCGAGCTCGAGCCAGGTCGGCACGTTGAAGTGCTGAAGGGTGGCGTAGACCCGGCGCAAGTTGTCGGCGATGTCGCTCGCCAGGCTTGCCCGTGCGGCGGTAGACGTCATGGACACCTCATCGATAGTCGTGATTGCGGCGATGCCCGTCCCGGCGCACGGAGCGGTCGCGACGGGCCGGGGCGGTGCTCATGAGTGTACCCGTTCGGCCGGGAGATTCAATCAGATTGGCTGATGCGATGTATCTTGCCAGGGTATATCGTGAAACCATGACCAGGCTGATGAACGAGACGATCGGGACCCTGCTCGGCAGGCGGAGCGTGCGGCGCTTCAGGCCGGACCAGATCCGCGACGACGAGCTCGAGGCCGTGCTGCGGGCCGGCATGTACGCGCCGAGCGGCAACAACCGCCAGTCGGCGCGGTTCGTCGTGGTGCAGGACGTCGCCACGAGGGCGCGGCTCAGCCGCATGAACCGTGACGTGCGCCCGAGCGACGACGACCCGTACTATGGGGCGCCGACCATCGTGCTCGTGCTGGCCGACCGCACGGTGTCGACGCCCGTCGAAGACGCCGCGCTGGCCCTCGGCAACATGTTCAACGCAGCCCACTCGCTCGGTCTCGGCTCGTGCTGGGTCAACCGCGAGCGGCAGATGTTCGAGACCGACGAGGGCAAGGCCCTCTTGCGCGCGTGGGGCATCGTCGGCGACTACGTCGGCGTCGGGGCCTGCATCCTGGGCTATCCCGACGGCGAGCTGCCCGAGCCGGCCCCGCGCAAGCCCGACTTCGTGACCCGGGTGAGGTAGGCCGTGAGCGATCGCGCGCCGCTCGCCCTGGTCCTGCAGCACGAGCCGGCGGCGCCGGCCGGTCTGTTCGGTCGGGCGCTGCGGGCCGCCGGCCTGCGCCTCGACGAGCGCGTCCTGTGCGCCGGCGACGCGACGCCGGCGCACCTCGACGGCCACGACGCCCTGATCGTGCTCGGCGGCGACATGAACGTCGGCCAAGAGGAGCGGTTCCCCTTCCTGCTCGCCGAGCGGGAGCTCCTGCGCGAGGCCGTGGCGACCGGCCTGCCCACCCTCGGTATCTGTCTGGGCGCGCAGCAGCTCGCCGCTGCCTGCGGGGGCGGGGTGAGGCGGCGCGTGAGCCTGGGTCTCGGCTGGCGCCCCTTCACCGTGCAGGACGACGATCCGCTGCTCGCCGGTATCGACCCCACGACGCGTGTCTTCCACTGGCGCTGGTACGCCTGTCGCCTGCCCGAGCAGGCGGTGCTCTCGGCGAGTGGCGATGGCGACCCGCAGGTGTTCCGGGTCGGCGCCGCCGCGTGGGGCGTCCAGTTCCACCCCGAGGTGACCTTCGAGATCGTCGCCGGGTGGTTCGGCGAGGACGCGCGGTCGGCGCGCGAGGTCGCCGCCTCCGATGCCGACACCCTGCTCGCCGAGAGCCGCGTGCGCCTGCCGGCCTCGGCGGCGCTCTGCGACCGCCTTGCCGCCAACTTCCTGGCCGCGACCGGCCTGGCCTAGACTCGTCTCGGACTACAGGCGCGCCGGGTAGCCGTGGCACGCCGGGTCTCGCGTGGCGGGGCATGAGTCCTCAGAGGGTGGTGCCGAAGTGCAGCGCGTAGATGATGAGGCCGAAGCCGACGATGAGCAGGATGCCGCCCACGAGCAGGCCGGCGCGGCGCAGGTCGGGCACGGCGAAGCGGCGCGTGGTGTGCGCGGTCAGGCTGGCGAGCGTGGACTCCTCGGTCCGGGTGTCCGGCAGAAGGTGTTCCCCGGTCGTGCGGGAGCGCCGCCGTTCGCGCAGGAACGGCGGCGGGAGCGCCCTTCCTCGCTCCCTCCGCCGACGTGCGCGGCGCCCGCCGGCGCCGACGCCTGGGCAGGGTCTGGCAATCTCGCTTCCCAGGGGGTCGTGCGGCCTCACCGTTCAGGGCGGTCGATAGCTCCCCCGTCGCGCTCCATCGGCGCCGCATGGTCCGCGCGGACCGTGTCGGTCAGACGTCGTCCGCGCCGACGCCGGCGATCTGAGGGACGGCCATCCCTCGTTCGAGCGCGACGACCCGACCGAGGGCCAGGCAGGCGAGCGCCAGCTGGTCCCGCCGCGGGTCGCGCGTCGTGCAGCAGCGTTGCAGGGCGCGGCCGGGCAGGAGCACGGCCCGGCAGGCGAGCAGCTGCGGCCGGCGCGTGACCAGGCGGAAGAGCTCGAGCGAGACGGCCACTGCCAGCAGGCCGTAGGCGATGCCGAGCGCCTCGCCGACCGACCCGGCGCCGAACGGCAGGTAGGCGAGCGAGAGCGCCACGATGATCACGGTGAGGTTGGTGCCGCAGCGGTCGTGGACACGGCTGAAGCGGCCCACGGCATCCAGGTCGGAGAGGTCGGCGCCGGCCTCGTAGGCGTTGACCGCCTTGTGCTCGGCGCCGTGGTAGCGCCACACGTCGCGGCCCATGCCCAGGCGGAGCGCCGCCAGGGCGAGCGCGACGCTGGCGATGTCCACGGCGAGTTCGCCGGGCAGACCAGCGGCGCCCAGGCCGCCGGCCGCCTCGTCGAGGCACGCGCCGGCCACCAGGCACAGCCCGAGCCAGGCGAGCAGCCGGCCGTTCGGGCGGCGACCGTTGCGCCGGTGGAGCCGCACGGCGAAGACGACCATCTCGGCGAAGGCGACGAGCGAGCGTACGAGCGGCCAGCGCAGCAGGGGGTAGCGGTCGAGCAGGCTGAGCACGGGGCCGTCGAGGACGCTGCCGTCGTCGCGGGCCCAGGCCCAGAACCGTACGCTCCTCATGAGCACGCCGTTGCCGAACGCCATGCCGCCGACACGCACGGGCGTCGGTCCGACGTGGGGGGCGTCTGGGAGCGCTTCGGGCAGGACCCTCACGCTTGAGCACTCTACACACCCCCGCGGAGTCCGTCACCCTTGCCCGGGAGCCGGAAATAGGGAGCGATGCCCATGGACGTCAGGAAGGCGGCGCCCGATGCTGTGTAACGCAGAGACGACGAGGCCTTGGGAGGAGACCATGAGACGACGTCACGACCAGCGGGGCTTCAGCCTCCTCGAGCTGCTGATCGTCGTGGTCGCGCTCGGCGTCGTCAGCGTGGTGGCCTGTCCTGTGTACGCGAGCGAGCGGAGCAAAGCCGAAGACGTGCTGCTCGTCGCCAACGCGCGCAACGTGACCACGCCGGTCCAGACGTCGTGGGCCGACGTGCAGGACGCCGGACCGACCTCGCTCACCGGCGCCGTCACGGTTGCTCGCGGGTGGCTCGCAGGCGACCTGAGCAACGGACGCCGGGTCGGCGGCGACCTGCATGTCGTCAACCCCTGCACCGGCTCGGACCGCGTCGTCGACAAAGACACGCTGCCCGCGGGCGGCACCCCGCCCGCCATCTGGATCACGAGCGCCCCCGGCTTCGCGGCCGACAGGTACGCCGCGAGCGACCTGACCGTGGCCAGGTTGCGCGGCACGATCGTGATCGACTACGTCGTCGACCCGCATGAGGTGGGGGGGCAGATCGAGATCTACGCCGTCGGTCGGGACGGCACGAAGAGCACGGTCGTGCAGACGGTGCCGATGGCAAGCTAGCACGGCCGGCGGCGGCGCGCCCGGGCCGACGACCGGCGGGCGCACCGCAGGCGCGAGGCCGTGCCGGCCTCGCGCCACGAAAGCGGGGGCGCGCCCTGGGCCTGGCAACGGCGGGCGCGCTTGTGAACGGAGCGCCCTGGGCCTGGCAACGGCGGGCGCGCCGACCGACCGCGCCGACGGGAGGGCGAGCCGCAGGAGGCTCGCCCTCCCGTCGCGTCTCGGGTCCGGTGGTGTGGTGCTCAGGTTGACGTTGTCGCCCGCCGAGAGGTCGGCCCAGGGCGGGCCGCTCCGCACAAGCGTGGGAACCGGGTTCCCGACCCCTGAGCGAGCGTCAGCGCCGCGCGAACGAGTCGATGAACCGCCGGAGGGGCGCGCCCAGCGCGGCCAGGTCGTCGGCGACCGCGATCAGCGAGTCGCCGCCGCGCCACTCGTTGAAGGCCGGCCGCACCACGAGCGACTCGCCCTCGCGACTCAGCAGCACGCCGACGCAGTCGCCGGCGCGGGCCCGGCCGAGCCAGCCCGCGCCGGCCCGCTCCGAGGCGGGCCGGCGCCCGGGGCGGGCGCCGTCGGCGCAGCGTGCGTGGTCGGCGGAGAACACGCAGAAGGGCAGGAACAGCCAGGCGCCGTCGGCGACGGCTCGCAGCAGGCGCGACACCCGCTCCCGCGGCCGGTGCTCGCCGGCGGGAGTGTGGCCGCCTTGCGACCCGGTCGTCGTCACATATGAGAAGGTGGAGTTCTCGCCGCACTCGCGGCGGTCGAAGGCGAGCAGGGCGACGACGAGGTCGGCCAGGCGATAGTCGGCGTCGCGGTAACGCAGGTCGGGCTCGATGACGTCCTCCACAGGGCGGCCGGTGTCAACGATAGCACGAGCCGTCGCGCGGGCCCGCGCGCGATCGCCGAGAAGAGCCGATCGGCAGACGAGCGTGAGGTCGTCCCCGGCGGGGAACGCCCAAGGCAGTCCTGACGGCACCGCCTTCGAGCGACGATGACGAGACGACGACGAGCGACGATACCCGCGACCCGCATGCCGTGACCGGCGCGCCCCAACGCAGGCGGACGTCGGGTCGGCCGGAGGTGCGGTCCGCCGACCGCCAGGCCCCGGCCGCTCGGGGCACGGCCTGGGCCCGGCACCTCGAGACCCCGCTGCGCGAGTTCCTGGGCACAGAGACGGGCAGCGCGGCGATCCTGCTCGCCGCCACGCTTGCCGCGCTCGTGTGGGTGAACGCGGCGCGCTCCTCGTACGACAGGCTCTGGGGCACGACGTTCGCGCTTCGCGTGGGCCCGGCCGTGCTCGCTCAGGACCTGCGTCAGTGGCTGAACGGCGGCCTCATGGCGTTCTTCTTCTTCGTCGTCGGGCTCGAGGCCCGCCGCGAGTTCGACATGGGCGAGCTGCGCGAACGCCGGCGGGCGGCCGTGCCGCTGCTCGCCGGCCTGTCGGGCATGGCCGCCGGCGTGTTCATCTACCTCGCCTTCAACGCCGGCGGCCCCGCCGGGCACGGCTGGGGCATGGCGATGTCGACCGACACCGCCTTCGCGCTCGGCACGCTGGCCCTGGTCGGCCCGCGCTTCCCCGACCGCTTGCGCGCCTTCATGCTGACCGTCGTCGTGGTCGACGACCTCGTCGCCCTCGTCGTGATCGCCACCGTGTACACGAAGCGCCTCACGCTGGTCCCCCTGGTCGGGGCCGTCGCGCTGCTCGGGGTCGTGCTGGCGCTGCGCCTGGCCGGACGCTGGATCGGCCCGCTGTTTGCCGTCCTCGCCGTCGGCGCCTGGATCGGCCTCCAGCAGTCGGGCGTCGACCCGGTCGTGACGGGCCTCGCCATGGGTCTGCTGGTGTCGGCCTACCCCGCATCGCGCCCCGATCTGGAGCGCGCGACCGAGCGCTTCCGGCTGTTCCGCGAGCAGCCGACGCCCGAGCTCGCGCGCGAGGCACGCACCAGCGTGGAGTCGGCCATCTCGCCCAACGAGCGCCTCGCCCAGCGCTTCCACCCCTGGACGAGCTACGTGATCGTGCCGTTGTTCGCCCTGGCCAACGCCGGCATCCCTCTCGGCGGCGGCTTTCTCGGCCGGGCCTGGTCGTCGCCGGTCACGCTGGGGATCGTGATCGGCTACGTCGTCGGCAAGCCCGCCGGCATCTTGGGCGTGTCGCTGCTCGTGAGCCGCGTGAGTCGCGGCCGGCTGCGGCCGCCGGTGGGGTGGGCGGCGGTCGCCGGCGGTGGCGCTGTCGCCGGCGTCGGCTTCACCGTCTCGCTGCTCGTCGCCGCGCTCGCCTTCCGCGGCCAGGTGCTCGAGGAGGCGAAGCTCGGCGTGCTGGCCGGCGCGCTGCTGGCCGCCGTGTCGACCTGGACCGTGTTTCGCGTGACCGCCCTGCTGCCGCGACCGCTGCGCCTGCGGGCTCTGATGGGTGCGGTCGAACCCATCGTCGACCTGGCCGTCCCGGTCGACGACGAGCACGACCACATCAGGGGGCCGCGGCTCGCGCCGGTCACGTTCGTCGAGTACGGCGATTTCGAGTGCCCGTACTGCGGCCAGGCTGAAGCGGTGGTGCGCGAGCTCATGGCCGACGCGGGCGACGTACGGTACGTCTGGCGCCATCTGCCCCTGAACGACGTCCACCCGTCGGCCCAGCTCGCCGCCGAGGCGTCGGAGGCGGCCGCCGCCCAGGGCGCCTTCTGGGGCATGCACGACGTGCTGCTCGTCCATCAGGGCCGGTTGCGCGTGCCCGACCTGCTGGCCTACGCGCGCGATATCGGCCTCGACGAGGAGCGCTTCGCCGACGACCTGCGCCGCCATGCCGGCGTCGCTCGCATCGTCCGCGACGTCGACAGCGCCGACCTGTCCGGGGTGTCGGGCACGCCCACGTTCTTCGTGAATGGCCGGCGCCACTACGGCGTCTACGACATCGAAGCGCTGCAGACCGCCGTGCGGGTCGCCCGGGCCAGGTCGACGCTCGCCACCGGCCGAGAGGCCACAGCCGCCTGAGCGACGGGTCAGCAGCAGCAGCCCGCGGATCAGGCGGCGGCCCGACCGGGCGGATCAGGCGATCGGCCTGAGCGGGCGGATCAGCGGCGCAGCCATGGGTTTTTTGTTCACCAAGGTAATTAACGTGGTAAACTATCTGCCGTGGAGACGATCGACGACAAGCCCGCCGACCCGCTGCGGGAGACCGCTGGCCCGACTCGCTCCGCGACGCTGTCGGTGTCGGGTGTCGCTGAGGAGCCGCAGCAGAGCGAGCCCGAGATGGCTGCGCGGCTGCGGCTCGTGCTCAATCGGCTCGTCCGGCGGCTGCGGAGCGAGACGCCCGGCGACCTGAGCCCGTCGCTGCACTCGGCGCTCGTGACGGTCGAGCGCCAGGGGTCGATCACACTCGGGCAGCTCGCCGCGAGCGAACGCGTCACGCCGCCGAGCGTGACTCGCATGGTCGCCACCCTCGAGGGCCTCGGCCTGCTGCGTCGCGAGGCCGACCTGCACGACCGCCGCGTCGCTCGCGTCAGCCTGACGCCCGCGGGGCTGCGCGTCGTGCAGCGCTCGCGGACCCGCAAGACCGCCTACCTCGCGCGGCGCCTGCGGCGGCTCGACGCCGCCGAGATCAGCGTCCTGCGCGAGGCCCTGCCCGTGCTCGAGCGACTCCTCGAAGAGGGCAAGTGAGCGACCTGCCGGCGACCGTGGCCGGCGAGGCCCTGAACCGCCGCGCCGGCGTCGTGGACCGCACCTTCCGCTCACTGCGGACCCGCAACTACCGGCTGTGGTTCATCGGCCAGACGGTCTCGCAGTGTGGCACCTGGATGCAGAGCGTGGCCCAGGGCTGGCTCGTCTACCGCGTCCTCACGCACAACGCCTTCGACCTCGGCTTTACGCTGGCGCTGCAGTTCGGGCCCGTGCTCGTGCTCGGCACGTTCGGCGGCCTCCTTGCCGACCGCGTCGACAAGCGCCGGGTGCTGCTCGTGACCCAGGCGGCCTTCACCGTCCAGGCCGTCGCCCTTTGGCTCGTCGTGGCGAGCGGCCACTCCCGCCTGTGGATGGTGTGGACGCTCGCCCTTATCTACGGCGTCATCAACGCGTTCGACAACCCCTCACGCCAGAGCTTCGCCGTCGAGATGGTCGGGCCCGACGACCTCGCCAACGCCGTCGGCCTGAACAGCGTCATCGTGAACGCGTCGCGCATCGTGGGGCCGGCCGTGGCCGGCCTGATCCTGGCGTTCTCGGGCGGTGGCGCGGCTGGTGTGACGGCCGCCTGCTCTCGCGTGTTCCTCGTGAACGCCGTCTCGTTCGCCGCCGTGATCGGCGCGCTCCTGGCGATGCGTCCGTCCGACTTGCACCGCCGCCCGCCGGTGCAGCGTGCCAAGGGTCAGATCCGGGCCGGGCTGAGCTATGCCTGGAGCAGGTGGGAGCTGCGCGTACCGCTCGTCATGATGGCGGTCATGGGCACGCTCGCGTACAACTTCGGCGTTCTCTTGCCGCTCTTCGCCGCCGACGTCTTCCACCGTGGCGGCGGCACGCTGGGCAGCCTCATGGCCGCCATGGGGGTGGGGGCGCTCGGCGGTGGGCTCGTGATCGCCTCGCGGGAGCGTCCCGGCTACCGCCTGCTCGTCGCGGTGACGCTCGCCTTCGGCGCCCTGATCCTGGCCGTCGCGGCGGCGCCGACCCTGCCTTTCGCGCTCGCCCTCCTCGTGCCGATGGGCGCGGCCAGCATCATGTTCATCGCGGCCGCCAACTCGCTCCTGCAGCTGTACGCGACGCCGGCCATGCGCGGCCGCGTCATGGCGCTGTGGGCGATGGTCTTCCTGGGCACGACACCGATCGGCTCGCCCCTGATCGGCTACCTCGCCGAGCAGTTCGGGGCGCGCTTCGCCCTCGCCCTGGGCGGCCTTGCGACGCTGGCGGTGGCCGTCTGGGCGGGCTTCGAGCTGCGTCGCATCCGGGCGCTGCGGCACGGCACGATCGTGCCGGCGGGCTCCGCCGTGGACGACGCGCTGTCCCCGGTCTCGGTCGAGCTGCCGGCGCTCGAACGCGCCGAGGACGCGACACGCGAGGCCGCCCTCGAGGAGACCGTCGGCTCGAGTCACTAGGCGCGCAGCGAAGCCACGCACGCCTGAGCGGCAGCGACGAAGTCGACTGACGGCACTAGGCGCGCAGCGAAGCCACGCACGCCTGAGCGGCGCACGCACGGCGTCTGCCGACGGTGCGGCGGGACCGCAGCGCGGGTAGGAAGGCCTTCCCACGTCGAGATCCGAAGGGGGCGCCTTGAGCCCGGGCGAGGAGCGCCTGCGCGATGCATCGATCACGGCACGTCCGTTCGCGCCGACGGCCGGCGAGGACGATCCGCCGCAGCGGGCGCGGGTGGTGGTGATCGGCGCCGGCATCGTCGGTTGCTCGGTCGCCTTCCACCTCGCCGCGCTCGGATGGACGGACATCGTGCTCGTCGAGCGAGCCCGTGTGGGCTCCGGTACGAGCTGGCACGCCGCCGGTCTCGTCACTCGGGCCCGCGGCAGCCACGTGCAGACCACCCTCGCCTGCTCCAGCCGCGACTTCTACGCCGGGCTGAGCGCGCGCACGGGCATCGACGTCGGCTTTCATGAGAACGGCTCGCTGTCGGTCGCTCAGGACCCGGAGCGCATGACGGAGCTCGAGTATGGTCTCGCCCTCGCTCGCTACCACGGCCTGCCCGCACGGCGGCTCGACCCTGCCGGCGTCGCCGCGGCCTGGCCGCCCATCGACCCGGACGGGCTGGTCGGTGGCGTGCTGTTCGAGGGCGACGCCACCGTCAACCCCGGCTACGTCACGCTGGCGACGGCCAAAGCGGCCGTCGACCTCGGCGTGCGTCTGGTCGAGGACTGCCCTGTCGTCGGCCTGCGGCTGCACGGCGAGGCGATCGCCGCCGTCGAGACAGGTCGCGGTGCGATCGAGTGCGAGGTCGTGGTGATCGCGGCCGGCCTGTGGTCGCGCGCGCTCGGCGCCCTGGCCGGCGTGCCTCTCGCCCTGTATCCGGCGCAACACATGTGGGCGCTGACGGCGCCGGTGGCGGGCGCCGAGCGCGGCCTTCCGATCCTGCGTGACCTCGACGGCCACGTCTACGTACGACCCTACCGCGGCGGCTTCGTCGTCGGGGCGTTCGAGCCCGACGGTCTGCCGTGCCCGCCCGCGGAGCTGTCCGGCGATTTCGCCTTCGGCGAGCTGCCCGGCGGCTGGGAGCACTTCGCGCCGTCGCTCGAGAAGGCGCGACGGCGCGTGCCGGGCCTGCGCGAGGTCGCGGTCGAGCACTTCTTGAACGCGCCCGAGAGCTTCACTCCCGACGGCGCCCCGCTCGTCGGTGAGACCGCCGAGGTCACGGGCCTGTTCGTCGCGGCCGGGCTGAACTCCCAGGGCATCATCCTCGGGCCCGGCCTGGGCCGCGCCCTGGCAGCCTGGATCGTGGGTGGCGCTCCGACCATCGACGTCGCCGAGCTCGACGTGCGGCGCTTCGCACCAGAGCAGGCGGGCGAGGCCTATCTGGCCGAGCGCACGCGCGAGACGCTCGGCCGGCTCTACGCCATGCATTGGCCCCATCTGCAGCCGGCGACTGCCCGCGGGCTGCGCCGCGGCCCCCTGTTCGAGCGCCTCGCCGCCGCCGGCGCCTGCTTCGGTGAGGCCGCCGGCTGGGAGCGGCCCGACTGGTTCGCGCCGCCCGGTGTGCGGCCGGCCTACCGCTACTCGTACGGCCGGCAGAACTGGTTCGGCGCCGTCGCCGAGGAGCACCGCGCCGCGCGTGAGGGGGTCGCGCTGTTCGACCTGTCGACGTTTGCGAAGGTCCGGGTCGAGGGGCCGGGCGCGCTCGCCGCTGTGCAGCGTGCCTGCAGCGCCGATGTGGACCGGCCCCTGGGGTCTGTCGTCTACTCGTGCCTGCTGAACGCCGGCGGCGGCATCGAGGCCGACGTCACCGTGACCCGGCTCGCGCCCGACGGCTTTCTCGTGGTCGCGCCCACGGTCACGCAGCGCGCCGTCGTCGTCCTGCTGCGGCGCGCCTGCGCCGGCTCAGCCGTAGCGACCGACGTCACGTCGGGGCTGGGCGTCCTGGCGCTCGCCGGACCGCGTTCACGGGCGCTGCTGCGGGAGCTCACCGACCAGGCGCTCGACTCCGGCGCCTTCCCGTGGGCCACGGCCCGTGCCATCGAGGTCGTCGGGGCCCGGGCTCTGGCCCTGCGTGTCTGCTACGCGGGCGAGCTCGGCTGGGAGCTCTACGTGCCGAGCGAGTCGCTGGTCTCGCTGTTCGACCGGGTGGCGGCCGCCGGCGTGCGGCACGGCCTTCGTCTCGCCGGCATGCTCGCGCTCGACGGTCTGCGGGCCGAAAAGGGGTTCCGGCACTGGGGCGCGGACATGGGCCCGGCCGACCGGCCCGACGAGGCCGGGCTCGGCGCGACCGTCGCGCACGGCAAACCGCTGGGCTTCACCGGTCGCGCCGCCCTGCTCGCCGGGCCGCCGGCGGGGCGCTCGCGTCGTCTGGCCGGCATCAGGCTGGACGACCCCGGTCCGCTCCTGCTCGGCGGCGAGCCTGTGCGAGCCGACGGCGGGCCCGTGGGCCGGGTGACGTCGGGGGCGTACGGACACAGCGTGGGCGCGGCCGTCGGGCTCGCGCTGCTCGAGGTCCCGCCCGGCGAGATCGACGCGCTGCTCGCCGCTGCTCACGTGAAGGTCGAGGTGGCGGGGGAGAGGGCGCCGGCGACGCTGTCGACGGCGCCCTTCTACGACCCGTCGGGCGCGCGCATGCGTGTGTAGCCGTCGCCTGGGCCGCTGCGCACCGCCCACGGTCACGTCCCACTGTGCGGGACCACTCGCGTCCCGCTGAGTGGGCCCGGTCACGTCCCATTGTGCGGGACCGCTCGGCCCAGCCGCCACGGCTCTGGTAGGATGGACGTGGCCGTCCGGCGACGGCCCGATCCCCCGGACATCGTCACGAGGAGCCCTTGTGAACCCCGTCGGCAAGGAATGGCGCCGCGAGCCGCTGTACGAGCTCGACCCCGACCTGAACGAGCTGCTGCGCGGCGAGCTGCGCCGCCAGCAGGAGACGCTCGAGCTGATCGCCTCCGAGAACTTCGCCAGCCGCGCCGTGCTCGAAGCCACCGGCTCGGTGCTGACGAACAAGTACGCCGAGGGGTATCCCGGCGCGCGCTACTACGGCGGCTGCGACGTGATCGACGCGGTCGAGCAGCTCGCCATCGACCGCTGCAAGGAGCTCTTCGGCGCCGAGCACGTGAATGTGCAACCGCACTCGGGCTCGTCGGCGAACCTGGCTGCGCTGTTCGCCCTGCTCAAGCCGGGCGACACGTTCCTGGCGATGGAGCTGGCCCACGGCGGCCACCTCACCCACGGCCTGCCACTCAACATGTCGGGGGTCGCCTACAACGCCATCCCCTACCACGTGCGTCGCGACACCGAGACGATCGACTACGACGAGGTCCGCGCGCTCGCGCTCGAGCACAAACCGCGGCTCATCATCTGCGGCTACAGCTCCTACCCGCGGACCATCGACTTCGCCGCCTTCCGCGCCATCGCCGACGAGGTCGGCGCCCTGCTGCTGGCCGACATCGCCCATATCGCCGGCCTCGTGGCGGCCGGCCTGCACCCCGACCCGGTGCCGTACTGCGACGTCGTCACCTCGACCACACACAAGACTCTCACCGGCCCGCGCGCCGGCCTCATCATGTGCCGCGCCGAGCACGCCAAGGCGATCGACCGTGCCGTGTTCCCAGGCATGCAGGGCGGGCCGCTCGCCCACGTCGTGGCCGCCAAGGCGGTCTGCCTGCGCATCGCGCGCAGCGAGGAGTTCCGCCGCCTGCAGCGCCAGATCGTGGCCAACGCCGCGGCGCTCGCCGAGACGCTCGCCGACGGCGGCCTGCGCCTCGTGTCGGGCGGTACCGACGTGCACCTTGCCCTCGTCGACCTGCGCGGCACCGGCCTGAACGGCCTCGAGTGTCAGCAGTTGCTGGAGTCGGTGAACATCACCGCCAACCGCAACGTCGTGCCCTTCGACGACGGCCCGATGTCGGTGGCGAGCGGCCTGCGCGTGGGCTCGCCGGCCGTGAGCACACGGGGCTTCACCGAGGTCGAGATGCGCCAGACCGGGCGGCTGATCCTGCGCGCCGTGGCGGCCAAGGGCAAGCCGGCGGTGCTGGCCGAGATCCGCCAGGAGGTACTCGACCTGCTCGAGACGTTCCCGCTCTACGAGTTCCTCTGAGAGCGGCGACACCGTCTCCGGCGGCGGCCGCACGGCGGCGCGTCTGAGGCGTGCCGATGGGCTGGCCCGCGGCCGCACCGCGCGGCGCTCCGTCAGGCTTCGCCCTCCTCGGGGACCACGCACAGGAAGGCGAAGGTGTCGTCGCCCGAGTTGCTGAACTGGTGGGTGGCGCCGGCCGGGACGTAGGCGTACGAGCCGGCGCTCACGGCGTGGTCGACGCCGTCGATGTGCAGGGTGCCGCTGCCGGCTGTGACGTAGTTGATGTGCGGCCAGGGGTGCGCGTGGCGCGGCGTGTGGCCGGCCGGCTCGAGCTCGAAGAGGCGCAGCGCCCAGCCCTGCCAGCCTTCGGCCGGGCCCACGAGCAGCCGCTTGACGACGCCATCGAGGCCGTCTCCGCGCAGCCGTGTGCCTTCGAGATCCTGTCTGTGACCGACCATCGCACGCTCCCCGTCGACTCTGGACGTCTGCTTCCCGCCTGTGGTCGATCCTAGCCGAGGTCGCGGCGCCAGTCCCACTCGGGGGCGATGAGCTGCGTGCCTTCGGTGTCCTCGACCTCGCGGCGCCAAGCCACGCGCTCGCCGACGCGCGCTCGCAGGCGCCAGCCGATCGGCTTGCTGGCGTCCTCGACCGCCTCCTTGATCGCCGAGACGCGCTCGCGCACGCGCTGGAGGTCGTCGGCCGGCAGGCCGTAGTCGCCGGCCCGCGCGAGCACGGCGTCGAGGTTGGTCGTGATGTCGTGGTACAGGCCCCAGTCGCGCGAGCAGGTGTCGGCCATGTACGGCACGTCGACCGAGGGTCCGCCCTCGGCGTCGAGCAGCGGCACGTCCTTGAGCAGGGCGACCACGTCGTGCACGTCCTTCTGATTGATCTTGCCGATCTGCAGCTTGGCGATGAGCGCGTCGACCGGCGAGATCGCGTAGTCGTCGATGTCGAGCCGCTCGCGGACATCGACGTCGTGGTCCATGCGCATGACGTCGAGGAAGATGTCGACGTGGTCGACGAGCGGCGCCTCGGCGGAATCCGTCTCGGGCGCCGGCTCGACCAAGGTCTCGGCCTTGACGTACTGGAGCTGCTGGCTGTCGGTGGCCTGGCTCACGTAGCGATTCTCGGCGTAGCCGAGGCCGGCGAACACGGGATGCATGTCCCGGGACTGCGCGGCCAGGCCGACGACGTCGATGTCGGAGTACTCGCGGTCCATGAAGTCGAGGTCGGTGCAGTAGCGGCGGATCGCAAGCCCGCCGGTGAGACGGAGCTGAACGCCCTGCTCGCGGGCCGTGTCGATGATCGCCATCGCCTCGGCCATGAGGCGATCGGCCGGGCGCGTGGGCTCCGGCCGCAGGCCGGCCACCGACTTGAGCACCGCGCCGTCGCCGTCGCTCTGGTGCGCCTGGCGCAGCTCCTCGAGCGGGTGCAGCACGGCGTCCAGGACCGGTCGCGCCAGGTAGACGCGCGGCCAGCGCTTCTCTGCGTACTCCTCGAGGATGCCGCGGCTCGTGAGCTCGTGCACGGCGTGCCGCGCCGTGCCGTTCGCGACGGCGAGCACCCGCTGAGCCTGGGGGACGGTCACGCAGGGCGTGCGGAAGGCCTCGCTGGCCAGGGCGAGCGCCGGTCCCTTGAGGCGGGCGTGCAGCTCGCCGTGGATGGCGATCAGGGCGCGGGCCTGACGCACGCCGCGCTCGGCGGTCTGACGCACCCCGGTCAAGAAGAACTGCAGCCACGGCACCCACTCGGCGTGCGTGCGCACGCGCTGGAGACGGCGGTAGTACTCGTCGCGATGCGCCTCGAAGTAGGCCGACAGGTAGAGCAGCGGACGCGTGAGCCGCCGCCGGTCGATCAGGAAGAGCGTGATGAGCAGGCGGCCGAGACGGCCGTTGCCGCCCACGAACGGGTGGATGCTCTCGAACTGGGCGTGGAGCAGCGCACACTGCACCAGGTCGGGCAGCTCGTCGCGCGTGCGCAGGAACTCGTCCCAGGCGGCGAGGGCCTCGAGCATCTCGGGCACCGGCGGGGCGACGTAGGCGGCCGTCGCCAAGGTGGAGCCGGGCGGTCCGAGCCAGCTCTCGCCCGTGCGGAACTCGCCCGGCGTGCGGTTACCGCCGATCTCGCCGCGCAGCAGCTCCTCGTGGAGCCGGCGCACGAGGTCGAGCGACAGCGGCTCGTCCGCCAGGCGCTCGACGCCGAAGCGCAGGGTCGCGATGCAGGCCCGCACCTCGCGCAGGTGGTCGCGCGGCACGCCGGCCGGGGCCGCTCCGATCTGGTCGAGGAACAGGTCGGACAGGCTCACACGGGCACCTTCGATACGCGATGAGCAGAGCGCCTCCTGGCGCTTGAAAGGCGCGTCGAGCAGGTGCGGCTCGGGCAGCTCGCTCACGATGCCGGACAGCTCGCCGAGCGCCGCATCGGCGCGCGACAGCGCGAGCACGAGCTCGCGGCCGAACATCAGCCGGTGGGGAGGCAGGGGCGCGGGGACGAAGGCGGCGTAGCCGTCGGGGGTCGTGACCACCCGTCCGGCCTCGGCGGCGTGGAACTCACTTGGGTCGATGGGGCGACCTCGCTACCGTCGGGAACCTGCCCCGCCTGGGGCTCTCAGGTCCGCATGTGTCGGACTCAAGTCTTACGAATCGGCCGTGCCGGCGCAAGCGTCAGAGGGGCCCAGCGAGTAAGCGCCGGTGGGGGCCCAGAGCGGACGTGCCGGTGGGCTCCCGGGGCGACGGCGCGATCGAGGCGAGCGTCGGCGAAGGCGATGCGCACCGACCGCGCGGGTCAACCCTCGGCGCCCAGGACCTCGTCGACCCAGGCTGCCCCGGCGATCGCCGTCGGAAAGCCGCACGTGGTGATCGCCAGCAGCGTGACGTGCCGCACCTCGGCGGGCGACGCGCCGGCCGCCATGGCCTTGCGGGCGTTCGACCGCACCGCGCCCTCGGCGGCGGCGCCGATCGCCAGGCCGAGCTTGACGAGACGCTGCGTACGCTCGTCGAGCGGTCCGGCGCCGTCGACGGCCGCGCCGAGACGGTCGAGCGCCGTCGCCACCTCGGCGTTGTGGCCCCTGAACCGCAGGTAGACTTCGGGAAGATGCTCCGGCTGTACGTCGCCCATGTGTCGTCCCTCCTCGACGGGCCGGCACCCGCTGTACGTGCCGGCGCCCCCATCATCGCGCGCGGACCCCGTCTGTCAAACGTCGCCGGCGTTGTCGGACCTCACGGCCGCGCAGGCTCGGCGCGCGTCGCTGACAACGTACCTCTTCATGGATGCTGATAGAAACCGTTTGCTTCCGGCTCGCGGATGTGCTGGACTTAGCCGTCAACCGCCGTCGCAGGAGGTCGGGTCTTTGAGCGCAGAGGGCTTCGCATCGTTCCTCGCCGAGGTGCGCCTGGTGCCGGTCGTCGCGATCCCCCGGGCCGACGACGCCGTGCCGCTCGCGCGCACGCTGGTCGAGGCCGGTCTGCCGTGCGCCGAGATCACGTTCCGCACCGACGCCGCGGCCGCGGCGATCGCGGCCATCGCCACCGGCGTGCCCGAGCTGCGCGTGGGCGCCGGCACAGTCCTGTCGGTGGCCCAGGCCGAGGCCGCCGTGCGGGCCGGCGCGAGCTTCATCGTGGCGCCCGGCTTCGATCCGGCGGTCGTCGACTTCGCCCTGGAGCGCGGCATACCGGTCGTGCCCGGGGTCTGCACGCCGACCGAGGTCACGCTGGCGCTCGCCTGCGGCCTGTCGGTCCTCAAGCTGTTCCCGGCCGAGGCGGCGGGCGGTGTCGCGTACCTGAAGGCCCTGGCCGCGCCGTTCGGCGCCGCCCGTTTCGTGCCGACCGGCGGCATCGGCCCCGACAACCTGGCGTCCTATCTGGCCGTCCGGCAAGTCATCGCCTGCGGCGGGAGCTGGATGGTCACCAAGGACCTGATCGCGGCCGGCGACTTCGACACGATCGGTCGCCTGGCCACCGAGGCCAGGCGCCTCGCCGGCGCCGCGCGCCCGAGCGTCGTCTAGCGAGCGTCAGGAGGGAGTCATGGGCCTGCTCGAGATCCGCCCCGCCGACCAGTGCCGCTGGGACCTCGTGGCGCTCGGCGAAGTCATGCTGCGCTTCGACCCCGGCGAGGGCCGCATCGCCACCAGCCGCTCGTTCGAGGTCTGCGAGGGCGGCGGAGAGTACAACGTCGCGCGCGGCCTGCGGCGCTGCTTCGGCCTGCGCAGCGCCCTGGTAAGCGCCCTGGCCGACAACCCGGTGGGCCGCCTCGTCGAGGACCTCGTCCTGCGCGGCGGCGTCGACCAGAGCCACGTGCGCTGGGTGCCCTACGACGGCGTGGGGCGCGCGGTGCGCAACGGCCTCAACTTCACCGAGCGCGGCTTCGGTGTGCGCGGCGCCGTCGGCTGCTCCGACCGCGGCCACACGGCTGTGTCTCAGCTGCGTCCCGGCGACATCGACTGGGACGAGGTGTTCGGCGCCGAGGGCGCCCGCTGGTTCCACTGCGGCGGCATCTTCGCGGCGCTCGGCGAACACACCGCCGACCTGGCCACCGAGGCGATGGCGGCGGCCCGCCGGCACGGCACGATCGTGTCGTACGACCTGAACTACCGGCCCTCGCTGTGGCGCGCGGTCGGTGGCCAGGACCGCGCCCGCGAGGTCAACCGGCAGGTCGCGCCGCTCGTCGACGTCATGCTCGGCAACGAAGAGGACTTCAGCGCGGCGCTCGGCTTCGAGGTGGCGGGGCTCGACCGCGACTTCTCGACCCTCGACCCGGAGCGCTACGGCGCGATGATGGCGCAGGTCGTCGCCGCCTACCCCGGCGTGCGCCTGGTGGCGACCACCCTGCGCGCCGTCGTGTCGGCGGGCCGCAACGACTGGAGCGCCGTTTGCTGGGCGGGCGGCGAGCTGCATCGCTCGACGCCGCGTCCGGCGCTCGAGATCCTCGATCGCGTCGGCGGTGGCGACTCGTTCGCCTCGGGTCTCATCTACGGACTACTCAGCGGCTTCGACCCCCCGCTCGCGCTCGAGTACGGCGCCGCGCACGGCGCGCTCGCCATGACGACCCCCGGCGACACGTCGATGGCCACACTCGCCGAGGTCGAGAGCCTCGTACGTGGCGCGTCGGCGAGAGTGCAGCGATGAGCGCGGCCTCGGAGGAGCGCTCCGGCGGGACCGGACGGTCCGCGCGCGCTGGTCGGCGCGGGGCCGGACGCGGCCGGCAGGGCGCCTCGATCCGCGACGTCGCCCGCCTGGCCGGGGTGTCGCCCGGCACGGCCTCGCGCGTGCTGTCGGGCTCGTCGTACCCGGTGAGCGACCGCGCGCGGCGCCGCGTCGAAGACGCCGCGCGCGCCCTGAACTACGTCACGAACTCGGCGGCGCGCGCCCTGGTCACCGGGCGCAGCGAGCTCGTCGGGGCCATCGTTCACGACATCACCGACCCGTTCTTCAGCGTCGTCGTGCGCGGCCTGCAGGACGCCGCCGTGGCCGACGGCCTGGTCGTCCTGGTCGGCAACGACGACCGCGACGCCGGCAAGCTCGAGAGCTACCTCACGATGCTGCTCAGCCAGAAGCCCACCGGCGTCGTGCTGATCGGCGGTCAGCTCCGCGAGCCGGCCGCGACCCTGCCGGTCGCCCTCGCCGTGCAGCGGCTGCGTGAGCAGGATGTGCCGGTCGTGGCGGTCGGCCGCTACGAGCTCGACATCCCGCACGTCGCGGTCGACGACGTCGCCGGCGCCGACGCGGCCGTCGCGCACCTGGTCGAGCTCGGTCACAGGCGCATCGCGTTCCTCGGCGGCCCGCTCAACTCGACGACGGTCCAGGACCGCTACACCGGCTACTGCGCGGCCCTCATGCGCGTCGGCGAGCCGCTCGACGAGCGCCTCGTGGTGCCCACGCCGCTCAGCGTCGAGGGCGGCTCGCACGCCGTCGCCGGCCTGCTCGCCGCCGGCACGCCGTTCAGCGCCCTGTTCGCCGCCACCGACGAGGTCGCCTTCGGCGCGATCTCGGCGCTGCGTGAGCACGGCCTCCGTATCCCGGCCGACGTGAGCGTCGTCGGCTTCGACGACGTCGTCATGTCGGCGCACAGCGAGCCGCCGCTCACGACGATCCGCGTGCCGGCCCGCGAGCTCGGCCTGGCGGCCTGGCGGCTCCTGCGAGCCGGCGAGACGTCGGGCCGACCGGCCTGCGAGCAGGTGCCCTTCGAGCTCGTGCGGCGCGCCTCGACGGCGCCGCCGGCCGCCAGCCGCGAGGCGGCCGGCGTCGCGGCGGCGGGCGGCGGCGCGATCGCGCCTGATCGAGAAGAGCGTGCATGAGAAGCGTCACCGTGCCACCGGCCGGGACCGACACGATGGAGGGTGATCATGAGCGATGAGACTGCGGGCCGCAGGGCCTCCGCTGCCGCCACCACCATGCTGGGCGACTTTCAGATGTACATCGACGGCGCCTTCGTCGACGCCGCCGACGGCGGCCTGATCGACGTCGTCGACCCGGCCACCGAGCAGGTCGTGGCGCGGGTGGCAAACGGCGGCCTGGCCGAAGCCGAGGCCGCCGTGGAGGCCGCGCGGCGGGCGTTCGACGAAGGGCCCTGGCCCCGCACGAGCGCACACGAGCGCGCTGAGCTGCTGCGCGCGGCGGGCGCCGGGCTGCGCGAGCGCGTCGACGAGCTCGCCCGCTGGGAGACGCTCGAGATGGGCAAGCTCGTCGGCGACGGACGCGGCGACATGCAGCGGGTCGCCGACCTGCTCGACTACGCCGGCGAGCTCGCCGAGCGGTACCTGGCCGAGCAGCCGATCACCGAGCCGACGGCCCTCGTTCGCGAACCGATCGGCGTGGTCGTCGGCGTGTGCCCGTGGAACTTCCCGCTCGTACTGGCCAGCTTCAAGTTCGCGTCGGCGCTCGCCGCCGGGAACACGGTGATCATCAAGCCGGCGAGCCTCTCGCCGCTCACCGCCATCGGCATGGCCCAGGTCTTCCACGAGGTCGGCCTGCCGCAGGGCGTCTTCCAGGTCGTGATCGGCCCGGGCCGGACGGTAGGCGACTTCCTCGCGAGCACGCCGCTCGTCGACATGGTCACGCTGACCGGCAGCGTCGAGGTGGGCCGCCAGATCATGGAGAAGGCGGCGCAGACCATCAAGAAGGTCAGCCTCGAGCTCGGCGGCAAGGCGCCGAACTGCGTCTTCGCCGACGCCGACCTGGACGCGGCGCTCGAGGGCGTGCTCTTCAGCGCCTTCGGCAACTGCGGTCAGGCCTGTTGCGCCGGCTCGCGGCTGCTCGTTGAGCGTTCGATCGCCGACACCTTCGTGACCGACCTGGTGCGTCGCGCCAAGGCCCTGCGCGTCGGACCCGGGCTCGACCCGGCCTCCGAGATGGGCCCGCTGTCGTCGGCCGAGCAGCTCACCACGGTCGAGCGCTACGTCGCGATCGGCAAGCAGGAGGGCGCCACCCTCGCCTGCGGCGGCAAGCGCATCGGCGACGTGGGGTTCTTCTTCGAGCCGACGGTCTTCGTCGATGTCGACAACGCGATGCGTGTGGCACAGGAGGAGATCTTCGGGCCCGTGCTCGTCGTCATCCCCTTCGACACCGAGGACGAGGCGATCCGCATCGCCAACGACACCGTGTTCGGCCTCACCGCCGGCGTCTGGACGAGCGACCCGAAGCGCGCCCGGCGCTACGTGCGGGCCGTGCGCGCCGGCACCGTCTTCGTGAACAACACGTGGGCCTGCGCGCCGCTCGGGCTGCCGTGGGGCGGCTTCAAGCAGAGCGGCGTCGGCCGCGAGATCGGCGACGTCGGCATCGAGGAGTTCACCGAGCTCAAGGCCGTGATCTGGGCCGGCGCATCGTGACCGGCACGTCCGCGCAAGCAGACCGCGAAAGGGGATGAGCGATGCTCGACTTCGACCTGACGGGGCGCGCCGGGGTGATCACCGGCGCCGGCAAAGGCATCGGCGAGGCCGTGGCGCGCGAGCTCGCCGGCCTGGGAGCGCAGCTCGTGGTCTGCGCCCGCACCAAGGACGACATCGATCGCCTGGTCGCGACGATCACGGCGAGCGGCGGCACGGCGGTCGGCTTCAGCGCCGACGTCCATTCCTTCGACGACATGGAGCGCCTCGCGAAGCTGTGCGCCGACACCTACGGCAAGGTCGACTTCGCGGTGCCCAACGCCGGCATCGACATCGAGGGCGACATGCTCACCGGCGACCCGGCCGAGTGGCAGCGCATGATCGACACCAACGTGCTCGGCACCGCCTTTCTGATCCGTGCCGTGCTGCCTTTCATGAAGGTGCGGCGCAACGGCCACATCGTCGTGATGGCCTCGATATCAGGGCGGGTGACCTACGTCGGTGAGCCCATGTACATCGCCAGCAAATGGGCGATCGCCGGCATGGCCGGCTCGCTGCGCAAAGAGGCGCTCGAGTACGGCGTGCGGGTCACGCAGATCGAGCCCGGTCTGGTCGACACGCCCCTCATCCACGCGCTGCCGATCGGCAAGCACGACCTTGAGAAGATCGAGGCGCTGTCGCCGGAGCACATCGCCTGGGCGGTCGCCTATGCGCTCGCTCAGCCGCGCGTGGTCAACACGACGCAGATCCAGATCCTGCCGCTCGAGCAGGCTTACTCCTCCTGAGGACAGCCCGGCTTGACAGGAGAGCAGAAATCGTTTTCTATCGCATAAATCGTTTTATGTGTGCAGCACGTGAACGTGGCCCCTTCGGGTCTGACACCTGACGGTCGAAAGGACGGGTCGAAGACAGAGATGACCAGTGCGCGTACCGAAGAGCTCGTCAAGTACGACAGAGAGCACATCCTGCACGCCCAGATCCCGCTCGGCGAGACGCTCGGCGTGATCTACGACTCCGCCGAAGGCATCGTGCTGCGCGACACCGAGGGCAAGGAGTACCTCGACGCCTCGTCGCAGATGGTGAGCGCCAACCTGGGCCACGGCCGGCGCGAGATCATCGACGCGGTCACGGCGCAGCTGAACAAGCTGCAGCACGTCGGGCAGTACTACGGCCACTCCAGCACGCCGATGGTCGAATGCGCCCGCAAGCTCGCGACGGTCACGCCCGGCGACCTCGACCACTTCTGGTTCACCTCGGGCGGCGGCGAGTCGACCGACGCCGCGATCCGCCTCGTGCGGCGCTACTTCACGGCGATCGGCCAGCCCACCAAGCGCAAGGTCGTGAGCCTCTACATGAGCTACCACGGCACCGGCAACGGGCCCATGAACCTGACCGGTATCCCGGCCATGCAGGCCGGCTACGGGCCCGAGGCGCCGGGCTACCTGAAGATCCCGGCCTACTACTGCTACCGCTGTCCGTTCGGTCTCGAGTATCCGGTCTGCGACACGCGCTGCGCGCGCTTCCTGGAGACGGTGATCGAGGCTGAGGGGCCCGAGAACGTGGCCGCCTTCATCGCCGAGCCCGAGCTCGGCGCGTCGGGCTTCCTCGTGCCGCCCGACACCTACTGGCCGCTGATCCGCGAGATCTGCAGCAGGTACGAGGTCGCCATGATCGCCGATGAGGTGATGTGCGGCTTCTGCCGCACCGGCACGATGTTCTGCATCAACCACTGGGACGTGGTGCCCGACGTGATCGCGATGTCGAAGGGCATCACCGGCGGCTACGTCCCGATGGGCGCCGTCGCCTTCAACGACAGGATCTGGGCCGGCCTCGAGGGCATCCCGCTCATGCACCAGTACACCTTCAGCGGCTCGCCGGCCGGCTGCGCCGCCGCGATCGCGGCGGTCGACGTCTACGTGAACGAGCACATCGCCGAGAACGCGACCCGGGTCGGCGCCCACATCGTCGAGCGCATCGAACGCGAGTTCATGCCGATGCCGTGCGTCGGCACGCACAGCGGCCTCGGCCTCATGCTCGCCATGGAGATCGTCGCCGACAAAGAGACGAAGGCGATGTTCAATCCGCCGGTGGGGCCGATCATGCCGCTGCTCGACGAGGCCCGGCATCTGGGCCTGCACCTGCGGCAGATGGGCTCGAACCGCATCGTGATCGCGCCGCCCTGCACGACGACCGTCGACGAGGCCGACCGCGTCGTCGACATCCTGAAGCCGCTCGTGGCGGCGATCGAGCCGCCGCGATGACGGGTGCACGCCTGGCACGTCCCGACAGCCGGCCGGTCTGGGGGAGTCCCGCCGTCCGTTCCACGTACCGCTGACCGCGTACCTGAAAGAGAGGGAGGGGGACATGGAGTCCAACGACGCAGAGGGCGCCCGCAGTGGCGTCAGCACGGTGACGGCACCGCCGCCCGCGGCGACCGAAGCCGCGGCCACCCCGGCCACCGAGAGCAACCGCCTCAAGCGCGGCGTGCTCGGGCCGTTCGAGGTCGCGGCTTCGACCATGGCCGACATCGCCCCGGCGATGAGCTTCTACTTCGGCTTTGGCTTCCTTGCGGCGACGTCGGGTGTCGCTTCGCCGCTCACCATCATCGTGGCCGGCATTGCGGTCGCGTTCCTGGCCAACACGCTCTCACGCTATATGCAGGCCCACCCGTCGACCGGCTCGTTCATCACGTTCATAGGCATGGCTCTTGGGCCGGTCCTGGCGATCACCACGGCCATCGTGCTGGTCGGCGGCTATCTTGTGAACATCTTCTCGATCATGGCCATCTCCGGCGGTTTCATGACCATGTTCCTGCAGAACTACTTCCACTCGTTCCCGTCGTGGACGTGGCCGATCTTCGTCTGCGCCTTCGTCGGTCTGGCCGCCTTCCTCATGATCAGGGGCGTGCACCTCTCGACCCGCTGGGCGGGCGCCTTCTTCGCCTTCGAGTTCATCATCCTGATGCTCGTCAGCATCATCGCGCTCATCCAGAACGGCGGCCATCTCACGTTGCACCCCTTCAACCCGCACTACCTGCTGAGCGGCTTCAAGGGGCTGGGCCTGGGCTTCCCGCTCGCCGTCTACATGTTCATCGGCTGGGAGGCGGCCGGCCCCATGGCCGAAGAGACCGACCAGCCGCGCAAGAACATCCCGCGTGCTCTGTTTGCCAGCGTGGCGCTCATGCTGGCCAGCTTCGTGCTCTTCTCCTACGCCACCGTCGAGGCCTACGGCGAGAACGTCGGCAAGCTGACCGCCAACTCGATCCCGTTCATCGGCGTGGCCCAGAAGGAGCTTGCCTTCCTCGCCTTCCTCGCCTACATCGCCGGCGTGACCTCGACCGTCGGCTGTCTGATCGCCGCGGTCAACTCGCAGGCCCGGCTCATGTTCAACTCGGGGCGCGAGGGTCTGCTGCCGAAGTGGCTTGGCAAGGTGTCCGCGAAGCGCGGCACGCCGGTCAACGCCCTCGTCGTCTTCATGATCATCGGCCTGGTCGGCTGCTTCGGCTGGGCGCTGATCCAGGGCATCACGCCGATCGTGCTCTTCGCCGAACCCTCGACGCTTGGTACGATCCTCGTGATCATCGCGTACGCGGTGGCCAACCTGTCGCTGCCGATCTTCTACCTCAAGCACTACCGCAGCCAGTTCAGCGTCGTCAGGGATCTCATCCTGCCGGTCATCGGCACGGCGGTCATCGTGTATCCGCTCTACAACCTGGTGAAGCCCGGCCAGCCTTCGCCGTACAACGCGTTCCCCTACGTGGCCCTGGCGATGATCGTCGTGGCGCTGATCTACGCCGCGATCATCAACAGCCGCGACAAGACCCTCGGCGACAGGGTCGGTGCCCTCGTCGCTGACGAGTAGTCGCCGGGGATCGCCAACGACAACCGCGGGTGGCGGGGGTGGAGCGACGCTCCACCCCCGCCGCGAGCACGACGGACGGCCGGTCCCGACCGGCGGGGTCGAACCGGGCCCGCGCCGGGCCCGGCGCGGCGGCCGGCGTCGCCCGCACGAGGGCAGTGACGTGGCCCGAAGGAGGAAGCAGAGGCTCATGCGCAACATCGGTCGTTTTGAAGACGTGGAGTCGCTGCGCGCGTACGTCGAGTCGCTCGGCCTGGAGCTGCCGGTCGACGACGAGGTGCGGTCCGGCCCCGACTCGCCGCTCGGCCGTCCGCTGGAGGTGTTCGGGCGCACGGTGGGCAACCGCTTTGCGATCCTGCCCATGGAGGGTTGGGACTGTACGGTCGACGGCCGCCCGACCGACCTCACCCGGCGGCGCTGGGAGCGCTGGGGCCTGAGCGGCGCGAAGCTCATCTTCGGGGCCGAGGCGATCGCCGTCTGTCCCGAGGGCAGGGGCAGCCCGAGCCAGCTCGTCATGGTCGACGAGAACCTCGACGACATCGCCGGCCTGCGGCGGCTGCTCGTCGCCACCCACGAGCGCCACTTCGGCAGGACCGACGACCTCATGGTCGGCGTGCAGCTCACCCACTCGGGGCGCGTCGCGCATCCGCACGACATGGACCGCTGCGAGCCGCGCGTGCTGTACCACCACCCGCTGCTCGACGAGCGCTACGACGCCCAGGGCGACGACGCCGTCATGAGCGACGCCGAGATCGAGCGCGTGGTCGCCGACTTCGTCCACGCCGGCGTGCTGTCGCGGCAGGCGGGCTTCGACTTCGTCGACGTCAAGCACTGTCACGGCTACCTTGGCCATGAGTTCCTGAGCGCCGTCGAGCGGCCCGGCCCCTACGGCGGCAGCTTCGAGAACCGCACGCGCTTCCTGCGCGAGATCGTGGCCGGCATCCGTGCCGAGGCCCCCGGTCTCGGCATCGCCGTGCGCTTCAGCGCCGTCGACTTCGTGCCCTTCATCGACGGCGACGGCGACCGCACGCAGCCTGCGCCTCCGGGCCGGGAGCCTTACCGCTACGCCTTCGGCGGCGACGGCAGCGGCCTGGGCTGCGACCTGCGCGAGCCCCTGGCGTTCCTCGACCTGCTGGCCGAGCTCGACATCAGTCTGGTGTCGGCCTCGGGCGGCGCCGAGTACAACTCGCACGTGATGGAGCCCTACATGTCGCTGCCGGTCGCGCCGCACCGGCCGCCCGAAGACCCGCTCGTCGGCGTCGTGCGACTCGTGAAGATCGTGGCCGAGCTCAAGCGGGCGCATCCCGAGCTCGTGCACATCGGCAGCGGCTATTCGTACCTGCAGCAGTGGCTGCCCAACGTGGGTCAGGCGGTCGTCGAGCGCGGCTGGGCCGACACGATCGGCATCGGGCGCATGGCGCTGAGCTACCCCGACATCGCGGCCGACGTCGTCGCGGGGCGCCCGCTGCGGCGCAAGAGCCTCTGCAACGCCTGTAGCTGGTGCGACATCGCGCCGGGCTTCGGCACCGTGTCGGGCTGCTACACCCGCGACGAGTTTTATCGTACACTCCCCGGCTACGCTTCGCTGAAGCAGGCAGTGAAGGACGCGGGAGGACAGGAGTGACGCGGCGGACCTCGAGCGTGGTGCGCGAGCCGCGGTGCAAGGGGGCCGAGTAGATCATGGATGTGGTGATCGAGGAGAGACGTTCGATCCCGGTGTACGACGAGACCGACGTCGTGGTCTGCGGCGGCGGCGTCGCGGGGGTGGCGGCGGCCGTCTGCGCCGCTCGCCTGGGCGCGCGCGTCATCCTGCTGGAGCGGTACGGCTATCTCGGCGGCCTCGCCACCGGCGGCCTCGTGATCACCGTGCCGCCGCTCGACAACGGCATCAACGGCGAGGTACGTGGGCGGCTCGAGGAGGCGCGCACCTACCAGGAGTGCGCCAACCTGGGCGACGACCCCGCGGTCGACGGCCTGATCGCGGTCGACCCCGAGATCCTCAAGTTCGAGCTGCTCACCCTGCTGCTCGACTCCGGTGCCCGGCTCCTGCTGCACACCGGCGTGGTCGGTAGCCTCACCGACGACGGTCGCGTGAGCGGCGTCATCATCGAGACCAAGGCGGGGCGGGCGGCGATCCGCGCCCGCCTCGTGATCGACACGACCGGCGACGGCGACCTCGCGGCCGCCGCCGGCGCCGCCTACGAGCTCGACTCGCGGCCACTGCCGGTGACCCTCATGTCGACGGTCGTCGGCATCGACACCGCTCGCGCCCTCGGGCAGCTCGGCAGCTGGGGTAACCTGCGCGGTCTGGTCGAAGCGGCCGTGGCCGCCGGCGAGCTCGAGTTCGACCTCGAGGTCCACTCGCGCGCGTTCGCGCCGGGCGTCTTCGCCGCCGAGCTCTGTTACCCGGGTCAGATCAACCTGTGGTCGGGCAGCCTGTTCGGCGTGAACGGCATCGACCCCGACGACCTGACGAGGGCCGAGATCGTGACCCGCCAGCACACCATGCGGCTGGTCGCGTTTCTGCGCACGCGCCTGGCGGGCTTCGAGCGCGCCCGCCTGGAGTGCACGGCGGCGCAGGTCGGCGTGCGCGGCACGCGGCGCATCACCGGCCTCGCCACACCGGGCCTCAAGGAGGTCTTCGCGACCGTGTTCCCCGACACGGTGGCCAAGCCCTACGCCGGGCGCTCCATGCGCATCCCGTACCGCTCACTGGTGCCCGAGTCGGTCGACGGACTGCTGTTCGCCGGTCGCTGCCTGTCGGCGGCTCCCGACGCCATGGTGCAGCTCCGCCTGATCCCGGTGTGCTTCGCCACCGGGCAGGCGGCCGGCGTCGCCGCGGCGCTCGCGGTGCGCGACGGGTGCGCGCCACGCGACCTCGCGGCCGGTCGCATCCAGGACGAGCTCGCGGCGCAGGGCATGGAGCTGGAGCTCCTCGGCGGAGCGGCCGCGCCGGAGCGCGCCGAGCGAGTCTAAACGAGGGCGCCGGGCTCGGCCTAAGCGGACTGCGCCGGCGAGCGCTTGCCGGTGAGCCGCTCGAGGTCGATGCGTACGACGATCGTCTTGGCCAGCGTCTCGGGCTTGAAGGTCCAGTCGCGCCGCCCCGAGTACTTGGCCATGATCGCCTGCAGGCCGCGCTCACGGTCGGCCTCGTCGGCGAGCACGCGGGCCGTGCCGAAGCCGATCGCCGACTCGTAGTGGCTGGTCCACTCACCGCAGGCCGAACTGCCCTTGGTGACGCGGTCGAGGCGCTCGACCTCGACACAGACGGCCGGCTGCGCGGTCAGGCAGCGGAGCTTGCGGCCCTCGGCGGCGCAGTGCACGTAGAGGACGTCGCCCTCGCGGCCGAAGTTGAGCGGCACGACGTAGGGGCGGCCCTCATCGACCAGCCCGAGGTGCAGCACCTGGGCGTCGTCGAGCAGGCGCTCGAGCACGTCACGGTCGGTGATCTCCTTGTCGCTCCTGCGCATCTGCGCGTCCTGCGTCATGGCCGCCTCCACTCGTCGTCCCGTGCTGATTCGCTGAACCGTACCATCTAAAGGGGCGGCGGGGGCGGGCGCCAGCCCGCCCCCGCCGCCCCGGTTCGCTGCAGGCGGCGTGACGCCGTCCGATCACTCAGGCGGCAGCTCGCCGTAGGTCATGGTCGCCACGTCGACGCCCTTCTGGGCGCTGCGGTACTTCCAGAAGTAGTACCAGGCGATGCCCGCGGCCCAGGCCACGACCATGAGCCAGACCTTCTTGCCCGTCACGTCCTTCGTCTTTGCGTCGAAGAACGCGAAGTACAGCAGCGCGACGATGTAGCAGAGGTAGACGACTCCGGCGATCGTCAGCACCGGGATGCCGGCCACCTTCCAGTTGCGGTAGGGCGACGAGTTCCAGATGTGAGCCGCCTTCTTGCGGTAGGCGAAGATGATCGCCGAGATAGCGGTCACGCCGAACACCGACACGAGCTGCATGCCCGACGCGAACAGACCCGACAGGACGCTCGGGAACAGGTACCAGTAGGCTACCGACAGGAACGCCGAGATGGCCGCCACGAAGCCGAGCATGCCGATCGGCGACGCGGTGCGCGTGTTGATCGACGTGAACCAGGTCGGCCCCATGCGGTCCATGCCCCAGGCGAACATCGCGCGCTGGCACATCAGCAGGTTGACGACGACGAGCCAGAGCGCGGTCACTCCGAAGGTGACGCCGGCCACGAGGCCGATGAACCAGTTCGCGCCCGAGGCGACGAAGGCGATCGACATGAAGCTCGTCGAGTAGGGCAGGTTGTAGCCCTTGGTGGCCGCCGAGAAGTCCTGGAAGGCCGCGGCCCGCAGGAAGTCGTACGGCATGATGTGACCGATCGCCAGCACGGCCCAGATGCAGAGCAGCACCGGCATGCCCACGGCCGCCCACTGGGCGCGCATGACGGTCTTGTCGGGACGCTTGACCTCGCCGCCTACGTAGGCGATGCCGAACGCCCAGATGAAGATCATGAAGACGCCGGCCGTGGCGCCGAAGGTGTCGCCCCAGGTCCAGGTCGTCGGCGTGGCGGCGCCGGCCGTGTGGGCCGCGGCGACGAACTGGTGGTAGGGCAGCGAGTGGTACTTGGCGGCCTGCGCGTCCCAGTGCTTGATGAAGCTCGCCTTGCTGGCCAGGGTCAGGGCGAGGTCAAGGATCACGACGCCGCCCAGCATGATGACGATCACGACCTTCGACAGGTGCCGGAAGGTCTTCATGCCGAAGGCCAGGATGAGGAAGGCGATGCCGATACCCAGACACGAGAGGATGACGCCGCCGTGCTTGCTCGTGGCGAAGTTCGACAGCCCCGTCCAGCCGAGGTACTGGCCGAGGATGGCCAGCGAGGGCACCGCGATCAGGCTCGAGTTGAAGAGGTTCCAGTAGAACTGGGCGACGATCGCGGTGAAGCTCGCGCCCAGCGCGACGGCCGGGTTGATGATGCGCGAGTTGTAGATGTACTCGCCGCCGCTGCGCGGCATGCTGCCGCCCAGGACGCCCCAGACGATGGGGCTCGCCCAGCCGATCGTCAGCACTGAGATAAGGATCGCGATCAGCAGGTTGGCCGACGGGTACAGGACGAGGCCCACCTCGATGATGTACCAGATGGCGTAGATGGGCGTGATGAACGCGAGGCCGATGCCGGTCACGTCCCAGAAGGACAGTCCGCGCACCAGGCCGCTCGCCTTGCGGGCAAACGCGATCTCTTCAGCCATAGATCCCCCCGATCATCGACTACGGATACCGCCGCGCCGAGCCTAGGCGACGCGGGCCGCCGCCGAAACGCCACAAACGGCGCTCCGCCGGCGCCGATCGGGTGGGATCGCGCCGGCGTTCGGCCCGCGAGGCGGGGGGCCGTTCGGGGGATGACCGTCAGGCAACGAGGCCGTTGCGGATGGCGACCGCCACGGCGTGCGCCCGGTCGGACACGCCGAGCTTGCGGTAGATCGTCTCGAGGTGCCCCTTGACGGTGTCGGCGCTGATGAACAGGGCGGCGGCGATCTCCTTGTTGGTCTGGCCGCCGGCCACGAGGCGCAGGACGTCGAGCTCGCGCGCGGTGAGCAGGCTGCACAGCACCTCGCGCTGGTCGCCGCGCAGCAGGGCGCGCACGACGACCTCGTCGAAAGACTGGCCGCCGGTCGCGACGTGGCGCACGGCGGCGATGAGCTCGTCGCGCGTGGCGTTCTTGAGGACGTAGCCCTGGGCGCCGCCACGCACGGCGCCGAGCACGATGTCGTCGTCGTCGTGCACGGTGAGCACGATCACCCGGGGCGGGCGCGGCAGCGTCTGCAGGACGCCCAGCACGTCGAGGCCGTGCATGCCCGGCAGCGAGAGATCGAGCAGCACGAGGTCGGGCTCGAGGGAGGCGGCCAGGTCGAGCGCCTCCTCGCCGCTCGCGGCCGAGCCGACCACCTCGAGATCGGCGCACTTGGCCATGATGCGCTCGAGACCCTCGCGCACGACGGCGTGGTCGTCGACGATGAGGACGCGTGTCCTGTCGGCCGACGCGGTCATCTCGCCGCCGCCGCGGCGCGGGGCGCCGGCACGACGACCCGGACGCGCGTGCCGCGACCGGGCTGTGATTCGATCGACAGGGTCGCACCGATGAGCGTCGCCTGCTCCTCCATCATCACCGTCCCGTAGTGGCCGCCGTCGCGGCTCGCGTCGGCCACGAAGCCTACACCGTCGTCCTCGACGACGAGGTGCGCGCCGCCGTGCTCGCCCGCGGGCGCGCCGGCGAGCGAGATGCCGATGCGGCGCGCGCCGGCGTGGTGCAGGGCGTTGGTGAGGGCCTCGCGGGCGATCTTGTAGAGGCCGGTCGTGACCGCGTCGGAGAGGCCGACGACGTCCTCGATCGACACCGCGACGCGGGCGCCGCCGTCGTGGCTGCGCTCCGCCAGCGAGCGCAGCGCCGCCGGCAGGCCGAGGCCCTCGATCGCCGGCGGGCGCAGCTCCCAGATCACCCGGCGGGCGTCGTCGATGCTCTGGCGCAGACCGGCGACCGCCTCGTCGAACTCGGCCACCCGATCGCCGGCCACGCCGTCGCGCAGAAGGTCGAGGCGGTAGACCGCGCCCACGATGGACTGCACGATGTCGTCGTGGACCACGCGGGCGAGGCCCTGGCGCTCCTGGTCGCGGATCCGCGTGAGACGCCCGAGCAGCGCTTCGACGCTCGCCCGGCTATCGGTGAGGTCGCGGTAGAGCTGGGCGTTGTGGATGGCGATCGCGGCCTGCTCGCCCACGCTGCCGAGCTCGGCCACCTCGAGCGGCGAGAAGCGGCGCCGCCGGCCGGCCGCGTACACGAGCAGCGAGCCGACGGGCACCTGCTGCGCGAACAGGGGCACGAGCACCGAGGAGTCGGCGTTGAACATGCCGGCCAGGCGGGCGCCGAGGTGGCCGCCCAGCGAGAACTTGCTGGTCTGGCCGCCGCCGCGGGTGGCCGCCGGCCGGACGACAAAACCACCGCCGGCTCGCTGGCGCGGCCGGTCGGCGCTCTCGAGCAGCCGCACGCGCGTGCCCAGCAGGTCCTCGCTCTCCGGATCGGAGCAGGCGACGGCGAGATGGTCGCCCGTGCCGCGCTCGAGTTCGAACAACAGGCAGTGGGAGCCGCGTGCGACGCGCGCCGCGCTTCGTGCGATCTCGCGGTAGGTGTGCTCGAGGTCGAGGCTCTGGGTGATCGCCCGCGAGACCGCGTAGGCGGTCTCGAGCACGGCCGCCGTGTGATGCGACTCTTCGGCCAGCGCGCGGCTCGTGATGGCCGGTCCCAGGGTCTCGCAGACGACGGCGACGAAGGCCGCCTTGCGCGCGCTGAGCGGAGCGTCGGACCGCCGGCTGAGCAGCAGGAGTGCGGCGACCCCGGGGCCGGCCGGCAGGGGCGCGAGGGTGACCCGGGCGGCGTCGGGAGCGACGACGGCGAGCAGGGGCGCTGGCAGGCCGTCGACGTCGACGACCTCGAGCAGGCCCGGACGCCGCACGAGCCGGGCGAGCAGCGGATGGCGGAGATCGAGCGGCGCGTAGGGGAAGCTGCGGCGCGCGTCGCCGCAGACGGTGAGGGCTTCGGCGACGTCGCCCGGACGCACGACGAACACGGCCGCCGAGGCGGCGCCCAGCGTCTCGGCGACGACGCGCAAGGCGTTCTGCAGGGCCGGCTTGGTGTCGCGGTCCTCGTTCAGGCAGCGGGCGATGCGATGCAGGTGGCGGACCTGCTCCTCGTCATCGTCGAGGAAGCCGGCGAACTTGCCGTCGGCGGCGTCGTCGGCGACGAGCGAGCCGACGCGGTCGGCCAAGGTCTTGTCGCGCGCGTTCAGCGCCACCGCGTAGGCCACGGCGACCACGATCACCGCGAGCGCCACGTACGGGAACAGGTCGTAGGGTGAGGCCTGCCCCGGCTTGACGAGTTCGTAGATCGGCAGGGCGATGAGGCCGGCGCCGACGAGCGGGATGACGAGGTGGGGCAGGGGCGACCACTGGTCGGGGTGGTGCTTGCGGTAGAAGACCGGCAGTGCCAGGTTGGCGACGAGATAGACGACGACCACGAGGATGGTGCCGAGCGTCGAGGCCTCGGCGAACAGCGTCACCGGGTCGATGTGCTGCCCGAACGACCAGGCGAAGACGAGCACGAGGCCGATACCGGTGAAGGTCATGAGGGCGTTCACCGGCGTGCGCCGGCGCGCGTACACGCGGCCGACCCACGACGGCAGCAGACCCTCGCGGCCGGCGTGGAACAGCAGGCGCGACTGCGAGTTCACCGCGGCGATCAGACAGGCGAGGGTCGACGTCACGCCGGCGAGGTAGGCGAGGAAGGCGAGCACGCCGAGCACGCTGTCGGCCAGCGTGATGAAGGGGATCGGCGCGGCGGTCAGGGCGGCGACGTTCTCGCCGAAGCCCTCGACGGTGGCGTAGGCGAACAGGACGTAGCTCAGCATCATCAGGCCGACGCTGGCGAAGAGGGCGCGGGGCACGTTGCGGCGCGGGTTCTCGGTCTCCTCGGCGAGGGCGGCCGAGTTCTCCCAGCCGATGAACAGGTACACGGCCAGCGGGAACCCGAGGCCCAGGCCCTTGAAGCCGTTCGACAGGTAGCGCGGGTCGAACGGATGGAGCGTCAGGTGGTCGGCGTGGTGGATCAGGGCGCTGAACGTGACCACGACGAGTACCGCGATCTCGAAAGCGAAGAAGATCCCGGCCCAGCGAGTCGAGATGTGCACGCCGCGCACCATGAGGTAGGCGGCCGCGCTCACGAAGACGACCATGAACCAGGGCCACGACGAGGCCGGTACGCCGGGCACGTAACGGTGCAGGAAGATGGCCGTGAAACCGCCCGACATGACGAGCACCGAGATGATGGCGATCACGTAGCCGGTGATGAGGATGACGGCGGTCGCGATCGCGCTCGTCGGGCCGAACGCCTTGCCGATGAAGGTGATGAACGAGCCGGTCGACGGATGGGCCCGCGAGAACTGCGCCAGCGTGTTGGCCAGGAAGGCGATGGCGACGCCGGCGGCGACGATCGTGAGCGGCGAGGCGATGCCGGCCGTGAGCGCGAGGAAGCCGAAGCCGAAGTAGAAGCTCATGGCCGGGGCGATGTTGGCCATGGTCGAGGCGGCGATGTCGACCGGGCCGAGGACGCTGCGCATGAGCCGCTGGGGCTGGCGCGCGGCGTGCCGCAGCGCGGGGCGCCCGCCCGGCGTGCCCGGGGGCCGGACGCCTCGGCGCGGCGTGGTGCGGCGTGGCGTGCGCACGGTCGACACCGGCGATCCCCCCGATCACTCGTGCGACGGCGGACGGGCCGAAGACGTTGCCACAGTATCGTCGCAGCGTGGCCGCGTCGCAACAAGGGCGAAGGCGGCGTCGGTTCCGGGACCAGAGCCGACGCGCGCGGTCGAGCGATCGTCAGGGCCGCTCGCCCGGGGCGAAGGTCACGCCCTCGACGTCGTCGACCGGCTCGTGCCAGGCGAGCCGTTCGCCCAGGGCGGCGCGCAGCCGCCAGCGCCAGCTCCGCGGCGCTCCCGCCAGGGCCGCTGCGATGGCGTCGAGACGGGCCGGCGCACGCTGGACGCCAGGGTCTCGCCGCGCGGGCGTGGCGAGGGCGTCGCGGCAGCGCGCGAGGTTGCGCTCCACGTCGTGGCAGAGGCCCCAATCGGCCGCGCAGAGCCGGGTCAGGTAGTCGAGGTTGAGGATCCCGGGGCCGTCGTCTTCACCCAGCGCGCCGGCGCTCTCGAGCACACCGAGCATGTCGCGCACGTCGTCGGGCTCGGCCTGGGTGCGCTGCAGCTTGACGAGCAGCACGTCGGACAGCGACACGGTGTAGGGATCGAGGTCGAGGCGCTCGCGCAGGTCGATCGTGTGGTGCAGCCGAAAGGCGTCGAGGTACAGGTCGACGCGGTCGTCGACATGGGCGTTGCCGGCGGAGGTGGCGTGGCGGCAGCCGCGGAAGAACTGGCGCTTGCGGCCCGCCGCCGCCATCGCCACTTGGCGGTTCTCGGTCCAGCCGAGGCCGTCGAGCAGCGCGCCGACCGCGCGCCCCGCGCGGCGCGGCGCGACGAGGTCGATGTCGCGGCAGGGCCGCTCGCACAGCACCGGCGCGGCGCAGTGGGCGCGCACGGCCAGGCCGCCGACGAGGCGCAGCGTCACGCCGCCCGCCCGCGCCTCGTCGATGAGGGCACGGGCCTCGTCGAGCATGTCGCTCGTCGCGGTGAGACCGGTCGGCTCGCTTGCCATGAGGTGAAAGTACCGGCGCGCGGCCCGACACTAACCGGCGATTGCGCCGGCGGGTGCCGGGTGGCCCTCGCGCTGGTTTGGAGGTCGGCTCGGACAGGGACAGTGGCAGCGGATTCGCATGCGAGAAGGAGTGGCGATGGAGACGATCAGCGAGTCGATCCGCACCGACGTACCGGCGCGTTTTGCGGGTCGCGCGTGGGACGAATACGTGTTCGCGTCGAGGAGCGCGGGCCGGCCGCGCAGCGTCGCCGACTCGCGCTGGTGGGTCGACGAGAGCCCGGTGGAGCGCGGCACGGTGACGTTCGCGCGGGAGGCCGATGGCCAGGTCGCGGTCACCGTCGAGCTGGCCTACGAGCCGACCGGCGCGCCCGACGAGGCGCGGCGGGTGCGCGAGCGCCTGCGCGACGACCTCGAGCGCTACCGCCGGTACACCGACGAGCGCTGCGCGGTCACGGACTGCCGCGCGGCGCCGCGCGCCGCCTAGGGCCGGCCGGCGGGCTGCCCGCCGACCCGCCGGCCCGGCTTGGAAGGGCACGGCACGGGGTATCTGTCTTCGCCGATCCGCCGAACCCCTGCGTCGCGGCGGCCGGGACGACGAAGGAGCGCTCGTGATCCAGGTAGGCCAGCCAGCCCCCGACTTCACCCTCGACGGCGTGCTCGACGGCGACTTCGTCACCGTGACGCTCGCCCACCAGCGCGGCAACTGGGTCGTGCTGTTCTTCTATCCGCTCGACTTCACGTTCGTGTGCCCGACGGAGATCCGCGGCTTCGCGCAGCGTTGCGGCGAGTTCGAGGCCCTGGGAGCCAAGGTCTTCGGGGCGAGCGTCGACAGCAAGTACAGTCACCTCGCCTGGTGTGAGCACGACCTCGGCGAGCTCGGCTTCCCCCTGCTGTCCGACCTCACGCGCGAGGTGGCGCGCAGCTACGGCGTGCTGCTACCCGACGAGGGACACACCCTGCGTGGCACCTTCATCGTCGACCCCGAGGGGCTGCTGCGGTACATGGTCGTCCACGACAACAACGTGGGGCGCAATACCGATGAGACGCTGCGGGTGCTGCAGGCGCTGCAGACCGGGGAGCTGTGCCCGGTCGACTGGCGCCCGGGTGAGAAGACGATCTCGGCTTGAGTCGCGGCGCGCGGACCTGCGTCGGGGCGCGCGGCGGACCCGCCGGGAGCAGCGCCGCGGCGGGAGGCTAGGCGTCGAGGAACGATTCGTCGCCGACGAGGGTCCGCACCTTGAGCATGGTGAAGACGTCGTCGACGGCGGGCGGGATGTTGGTGAGGAGCAGCCGCACGCCCTGCGACTTGTAGTCGAGGCAGAGGCGGACGAGCAGCCCCGTGCCGGACGAGTCGATGAACGTGACCTTGGCGAAGTCGAGCACGACCTGGGTCGCGCCTCGCACCGCGTCGGTCACGACCCAACGGAACGTCTCCGCCGAGTCGAGGTCGATCTCGCCCTCGAGGTGGATGACGGGCGTGTCCGCGGTCTCAACGCGCGTGTGCAGCATCGGTCCCGTCCCTTCTAGATCGTGTGATCGAGGACGAGGGTCGTGCCCTCGTCGCCGGTGTGCAGGTACACGCGCTCAAGGTTATCAAGAATGATCTTGTAGCCGTAGCCCATCGAGGGTTGCCGTGAGCCCGTCTCGGTCCAGTTGATGAAGTTCAGGCCGGGTCCCCGGTCAGCGACGATGATACGCAGACGATCCGCGACGCGCACGAGGCTCATGGTGCCGCCGCCGCCGCCGTGCACGAGCATGTTCGTGGTGGCCTCGGAGACGCAGAGCTCGAGGCGCCGCCGGGCGTCGGCGGGGACGCCGTGGTCGGACAGGACCTGAGCCACCGCGGCGCGCGCCTGGGCGAGCGAGGCGGTGTCGTCGATCGTGCAGGTGAGCACGGCGTGTCCCTCGGCCCTGACCGCCTCGAGCTCACCGCGGTCGAGGAACGTGAGCGTGCCGCGGGCGACGGCCGCGGCGAGATCGTTCAGGATCTCGACGAGGCTGCGGCGATGGTCGCCGTGGTGGCGGCGCCAGCCGTTGGTGTGGATGCTCACGATCTCGCAGCGGTCGCCGCGCGGGATGAAGCAGATCTCGTCGGCGCCCAGCAGCGTGTCGGCCTCGGTCGTGTGGCAGATGAAGCTGCGCGCCCGCATGGCTTCGATCGCGCGCTGGCCGAGGATCTCGCGCGGGATGCCGCTGGCCTCGCCGACGATGACCGACAGCGTGCCCCGGCGAGCGTCGTAGCGCATCACCTGGAGGGTGGCGGGGTTCACCTTGCTCTCGTGCGCTGGCATGACCATCTCCGCTGTTGTGTATCGGCTGAAATCGCCGATTCTGGATGGCTCGATCAGGCGACGACGCGGCCGATCAGCAGGGTGGCGTCGTCGCTCGCCGGCGTGCCGTCGCGGAAGTCGCTCACCGCTTGCCAGGCGGCCTCGACGGTCGCCGCGGCCGAGGTGCCGGAGGCGTCGGCCAGGGAGTCGGCGAGACGCTCCACGCCGAAGAGCTCGCGGTCCTCGCCGCGAGCCTCGGTGAGACCGTCGGTGAAGAGCGCGAACGAGTCGCCGGGCGCGAGCGCGACACGGTCCTCGGGAAACTCGAGGTCGGTGCGCACGCCCAGCATGCTGCCCCGCGAGGGCAGCTCGCGGCGCCCGCCGGAGCCGAACACGAGCAGCGGGTTGTGTCCGCCGTTGGCGATGACGAGCTCGCGTTGTGACGGCGAGTAGATGGCGTAGGCGAGCGTCAGGAACGAGGGCGCCGACTGGCCGGCGAGATCACGGGTCAGGCCATCGTTCACCGCCGACAGGACCTCGCCGGGGCGGCGTCCGTCGCGGGCGGCGCCGAGGATCATGCTGCGCGCCATCGTCATGATGAGAGCGGCCGCGAGGCCCTTGCCCATGACGTCGCCACAGACGATGCCCAGGCGGCCGTCGTCCAGCGGGACGAAGTCGAAGTAGTCGCCGCCCATCTCGGTCATGAACTCGATGCGGTGGGCGAGCTCGAGCCCCTGTACGTCGGGCGCCTGGCGCGGCAGCAGGTCGGCCTGGATGCCGCGCGCCCGCTCGATCTCGGCGGCGACCCGGTGCTGAGCGGAACGCAGCTCGTCCTGCGAGCGTACCGCGGCGGCGAGCTCCTCGCGAAACGAAGCCACCTCGCTCGTGTACGCGGCACGGTCGCGCAGGCGTCCGGTGTAGACGTCGTAGGAGTACCAGATGAGGAACAGCGGCGGCACGCCGAGCGCGAGCCCGGCGACGCCGATCCGCAGGTAGAGCCAGGCGACGCACAGCGCGAGCGAGGCGCCCGTGAGGTAGCTCGGGAAGCCCCACTGGTAGTTGCGCTGCCAGACGACAACGGGGTTCTGTTGCGAGGACAGTGCGATCACCGTGGCCAGCATGGCCGTGCTGACGAGGAAGTCGGCCCCGGTGGCGGCGAAGGCCGGCAGGACCTTCGTCGACAGGGTGGGCGCGGCGGGCAGGAGCACGAGATAGACGGTGCCGGCCGCGAACATCGCGACGATGTAGCTGCTGACGTTGAAGAGGATCTTCTCGGGGTCGCGCGTGACCCCGATGGTCGCCAGGCCCGAGAAGACGACGACGACGAGCGCCGGCCAGAGACCGAAGACGACGAGCGCGGCGAGCACCGGCACGAACGTGAGCGTGACGTGGCCGACCACCGGAAGGCGCACGTCGCGCAGGCTGGTGACGAACACGAGCACCACGAAGGCGAGCACGCCGGGAGGCAGGTCGGCGGCGCCCTGGGTGTGGGCGAAGACGAGAGCCGCGCAGGCGGCGAGCGCCGTCGCGACGACGAACGCGGTGACGGCCGCGCGCGATTGCGCGGCCGCTGCCGGGCGCATCGGCTCAGAGGCGCCGCTCACTCCCCGTCGATGATCACCGACCACGAGTACCTGCTCCAGGTGTATCTCGACCAGGAGTACCGCGACCAGCTGTAGCGCGACCACGAGTAGCGCGACCAGCTGTAGCGCGACCAGCTATAGCGCGACCAGCTGTAGCGCTGCCACTGGAGCTGGACGTCGATCGGCAGGATCGTGGTGCCGTTGCCGAGCTTGGCGGAGGTGTCGTAGCCGGTCGTGGTCGCCCCGTCCTTGAGGGCGGCCGCGACGTCGAGCTCACCGGCGCCCGCGGCGTACTTGTCGCTCGTTGCGATCGGCTGAGCGCTGTCCATGAGGCGCAGCTTGACCTCGCCCGGCGTGAGCGTCGGGTCCTGCTGGATCATGAGCGCCGCCGCGCCGGCGACGACCGGGGCCGCGGCGCTCGTGCCCGACATGACGGCGTAGGCGCTCGGTGTCCAGTTGGAGGCGCCCGGGATGTAGCTCGACACCGGCACGCGAGTCTGCGGGTAGTTCAGGTCGACCCAGCTCCCGGGCGCCCGCAGCGAGACGATGTGGTTGCCGGGGGCGACGATGTCGGGCTTGGCGAACTCGTCGAACTGGGTCGGACCGATCGAGCTGTACGAGCACACGGCGTCGTCGCTCGGGTCGTCGGTCTGCTGCGTATCGGCGGCGCCGACGGTGACCGCGTAGGGATCGTTGCCGGGGGAGAGGATGCCGCCTTCGCCGAACGCGCCCTCGTTGCCGGCGGCGCAGACGACGACGATGCCCGCCTTCCAGGCGGCGTCGACGGCACGATCGACCGGGTCGTAAGCGGCCGGACAGGTGACGTTCCCCTCGACCGAGATGTTCATGACGCGGATGTCGTACTGCTGCCGGTGGGCGATCGCCCAGGCGATGGCGGCGACGAGCGCCGAGGAGCGACCGTCGCCGTGCCGGTCGAGGACCTTGAGCGAGACGATGTTCGCGTCGGGCGCGACGCCGCGGTACTGCGTCGCGGCCTTGCCGCCCTGGTCGACCGGCACCGAGCCTGCGCCGTTGCCGGCGATGATGCCGTCGACGAAGGTACCGTGCCCGCCGTCGTCGTACATGCGGCGCCGGCCGTTCACGAAGTCGACGAAGGCGACGACCCTCGACTGGCCGTTGGCGGCATCGAGGTCTGGTACGTCGGCGCTGCCGCTGTCGAGCACGGCCACACCGACACCTGCACCGTCGAGCCCGTGCGCCACGGGCGCGGGCGGTGCGATGGCGCCAAGCCCGATCGTGGCGTTGGTCACGTCGAGACTCGCCTGATAGTCGGTGCCGAAGATGGGGGCGTCGGCGGCGACGTAGTCGGTGTAGGGCAGCGCGGCGACGGTTGTGATCGTGTCGGGCGTGACGTCGGTCGAGACGGCGCCGATCAGCGCGAGCGATTCATCGACGTTGGTCGCGCCGAGCTCTGCGGTCAGGTCGGCGAGGTGGCCGGGGGTCGCATAGACGATGACCGGCACGCTGGCGCCGCCAGCGGCGTCGAGCTCCGTGAGCACGCTCGGATCGATCTGTGCGCTCGTCTGGTCGGCCCAGGCGGTGCCGCCCCAGGCGAGCACCACCGCGACCAGCAGCGCGGCTGCCACCACGAGGAATCTGCGTTTCATCACACCGCCTCCGCGACGCACTGACGATCGGGACGCCGGCAGCCCCGACCGTCAGGTCTGATGCCGGCGACGAGGGGTCGACGCGGGCAGAGGCGGAGAGAGGAGGGTGCTGTGAGCCTGGATGGCTCTCGTTTGCGGCAACCGAGCTATCTTGATCACCTCAAGACCTCTGGCTTTGCGTCCCTGCCTCGCGGCAGGTTTGCCCTTGTCAATCCGTCTATCGACAGGTGGTGCGCTTCCTGTAGGGGGTAGGGCCTGCGAATGCGTAGCCGCTGCGGCGACATCGGCGGCGCCACGCGCGGCGCCGCCGATGTCGCCGCAGTCAACGGCCGCGGCAAGCCGCCGCGGTCGGGTATGAGGATAGCCACGCACGCACCGGTTCGAAGATGAGCGGCTTCGTTTGGTATGATGGGCGCCAGACTCGAGGACAGCCTCAGGGGAGGGGAGACGATGAGCACCACCGAGGGCCTGTACACGGCGGTCCAGCGACGCACCATCAATCAGATTCTCAAGCTCGCCACGAGTGACGACAAGGGCAAGATCGTCAAAGCGTTCAATCTCGCCGAGAAGCTCACGCCCGAGGCGCACAAGGCGGAGATCCTGTTCGTGCGCGACAAGGTCATCGAGGACCACCCCGCGCTGCACATCGCCAAGCACGTGGTCGGGCAGCTCAGCCCGCGGGCGCGCAACCGCTTCATCGAGTGCTTCGTGATCAACACCATGCTGCGCGGCTCGGCCAAGCGCTCCGAGTTCACCGAGCGCGAGGGCGTGCCCACGCCGTTCACGATCCTGATCAGCCCCACCATGCGCTGCAACCTCACCTGCGAGGGCTGCTTCGCCGGCGAGTACTCGCGCGACAGCGACATGGACGTCGCCACCCTGCAGCGGATCGTCGACCAGGCCAACGAGATGGGCGTCTACCTGATCACCATCCTCGGAGGCGAGCCCTTCTTCCGGCCCGACCTGCTCGACTTCTACGCGGCCAACCCCGACGTCTACTTCCAGGTCTATACGAACGGCACGCTGCTCGACGAAGACACCCTCGACCGCCTGGCCGCGCTCGGCAACGTGGCTCCCATGCTCAGCATCGAGGGCGGCCGGGAGCCCACCGACGCGCGCCGCGGACCCGGCATCTTCGACCAGATCATGCAGACCATGGATGGGCTGCGCAAGCGCGGCATGGTGTTCGGCTACTCGGCCACCGTCACGCGCAAGAACTTCGAGATGCTGGTCAGCGACGAGTTCACCGACCTGATGGTCGAGAAGGGCGCGATGCTCGCCTGGAACTTCCTCTACATGCCGGTCGGCGCCAACCCCGACATGAGCCTCATGCTCACGCCGGCCGAACGCAACCGGTTCCGCGAGGGCATCGAGCGCGTGCGCAACACCAAGGCGCTCTTCCCGGTCGACTTCTGGGGCGACGCGCCGTACGTCAAGGGCTGCATCGCCGGCAAGCACTACATCCACATCAACAACGAGGGCTGGGTCGAGCCCTGCATCTTCACGCACTTCGCGACCGACAACGTGCACGACGTGTCGCTCAAGCAGGCCTTCTCGTCGCCGTTCTTCCAGGAGATCCGGCGCCGCCAGCCCTTCAACCACAACCTGCTCATGCCGTGCATGCTGATCGACAACCCGCACCACTCGCGCGAGATCATCGAGGTCACCGGCGCGCATCCGACTCACGTCGGCGCGGAGAACATGATCACCGAGCTGCGCACCGAGCTCGACGAGTACGCGAGCGAGGTCGACCGTGTCTACCAGCCGGTGTGGTCGTGCATGACGCAGGCCAAAGAGGACAAGAAGTAGCGCACCGCCGGCCGGCCGCGCGCCGGTCGCTCGCTTCTGTACGATGCCCGCGGGGCGGGCGGCCAGCATGGCCGCCCGCCCCGCGGGCGTTCGCGGCTCGCGCCGGCCGGCTCACGCCGCGAGCGCGCCGCGAGCGGTAAAGGTTTCGGCGGTTGTGACGACCTTGACCGCAGGGTTGCGAAGGGAGAGTCATGCACAGTCCGTCTCGACGCCTCGGTCGACCGCTCACCGCCGCCAGGACCGCCGCTCCGCGCACCGCGCGCCGGCTCGCCGCCGTGCTCGGGGTCGCCCTCGCGCTCGCCCTGGGGGCGGGCGCCGCGGCGACGCCCGCCTGGGCGTCGTCGCCGACTACCGGCTTCATCGTGGCGACGCCGGGCGCAGCCGCCGCGCCGGTCGCCGCTGTGGCCGACGGCCCCGCCCTGCGGAGCGCCCTCGCGCTGCCGGACGTGACCGGCCCCGACGGACGCCCCGCGGCGACCGTCGACGCCGGCGCTCCTTTCGACATGATCGGCATCCTCTTCCGCACGACGGCCGGCGGGGCCGGCACGGTCGAGTTCCACGTGCGCACGAGCGCCGATCGGCGCACCTGGACGCCGTGGTTCACGCTGCGCGCCGACGACGGCGGCGGACCGGCCGGCAGCGTCGAAGGGCGTGCCGATCTCGTGACTGAGCCGGTCTGGGTGGGCGCGGCCCGCTACGTGCAGTACGAGGTCGCCTTCAGCGGCGGCGCCGTGCCGGTGACCGACGTGCGTCTGGCCTGCGTCGAGTCGAAGACGACGGTCGCGACGGCCGACGTCGCGGCGCCGGCCGGCAGCGCTGCGACCGCCGCCGACGCAGGCACCGCGGGTCCGGGTGTGCCCGCCCCGCTGGGGCGCCCGGCCGAACCCGCGATCGTCACACGTGCGCAGTGGGGCGCCGACGAGGCCCTGCGCTCGGCGTCGCCGAGCTACGGCCAGGTGCGCTGTGCGTTCGTGCACCACACGGTGAACGCCAACGACTACACGCGCGCCCAGGCGCCGGCCCTGGTGCGCGGCATCTACTACTACCACACACGCGTGAACGGCTGGAACGACATCGGCTACAACTTCCTGATCGACCGCTTCGGCACCATCTACGAAGGCCGCTACGGCGGCGTGGCCAAGGCCGTGATCGGGGCTCAGGTGCTGGGCTTCAACAGCATGAGCACGGGCGTGTCGTTGATCGGCACCTTCCAGACCGTGGCGCCCTCGAAGGCCGCGCTCTCGTCGCTCGAGCGGCTGCTGGCATGGAAGCTCGACCTGTCTCACCTGGACCCGCAGGGCACCGCCCGAGTCGAGTGCCTGACCACCCAGAAGTACCGCGCCGGCCAGTGGGTGAGGATACCGGTCATCTCGGGACATCGGCAGGTCAACTACACCGAGTGTCCTGGGAACGTGCTGTTCGGCCTGCTGCCGACCATCCGCGCCGCGGTCGCGGCCATCGGTGACCCCAAGATCTACACGCCCACCGCCTCGCCGGCCGCGTTCAGCCCGAACGGCGACGGGGTGCGCGATACGGTCACGTTGCACGCCGGGCTCTCCGGCAAGGACGACTGGACGATCACCGTGAGCGACGGGAGCGGCACGGTCGTGGACCAGTTCTCGGGCACCGGCGCCGCGGCTGCCGCGACCTGGGCGGGTCACGACGCCGCCGGTCGGCACCTGCCCGACGGGCTCTACACCGCCGCCTTCAGCGCGACGAGCGCGAACGGCACGGCACGGCCCGCGAGTCTGGCCGTGCGGCTCGACACGGTGCCGCCGGCGGTGACCGGCCTGAAGCTGTCGCCGGCGCTGATCAGCCCGAACGGCGACCGCCTCGCCGACACCGTCGGCCTCACTTTCTCCGTCAGCGAGAGCTGCAGCGTCGGTCTCGTGGTGCGCGACGCGCGCGGCGTGCTGGTGCGCACGCTCGCGCCGCTCGCCGTCCGCGCCGGCAGTGCGCGGCTGTCGTGGGACGGCAAGGTGAGCGGCGCGACCGGCCTGAGCGCCGCGCCCGACGGCACGTACAGCCTGACGCTCCAGGCCACCGACCCGGCCGGCAACTCGACCACGGCCACGCACAGCCTGGTCGTCGACGACACGCTCGGCCATCCGCGCCTCACGCCGGTCTGGCTGTCGCCGAACGGCGACGGCGTGCACGATGCGACGACGCTGTCGTTTCGCACGACACGCAACGCCAAGGTGACCGTGAGCGTGTCCGATGCCGCCGGCAAGGTCGTGCGTCGCGCCGCGCTGGGCACCCTGGCGAGCGGGGCGCACACCTGGGCCTGGGACGGCCATGGTGGCGCGGGCGCGACGCTGCCCGATGGCGCCTACGCCGTCGCGGTGAGGGCGGTGAACACGGTGGGCACGGTCGCCGTGACGGTACGCGGCTACGTCGACACCGCGCCGCCGACCGCGTCGTGGATCTCGACCGCCGTGACGATGAAGCACGGCCACACGGTGCACCTGGGCTATCGGGTGGCCGACGCCATGAGCCCGCGGGCGAGCGTGACGCTGATCGTGAAGTCGGGCGCCGGCGCGGTCGTGAAGTCGGTCACGCTGCCGGCCGTCGCGGTCGGTGCCCGCACCGCCTGGGCGTTCAAGCCCGCGGCGCGCGGCGTCTACCGCGTGACGATCGCCGCGACCGACCTGGCCGGCAACGGGCAGGCCAAGCCGGCCACGCTCACGCTGACGGTCAAGTAGCGGTCGCGCCGGTCGGGTCGACCTCGTCGCCGCCGCTCAAGCTGGCGTAGCTTCGCTGCGCGCCTAGTCGGCGCCGAGCGTCGCCCGTCGGTGCCGGCAGTGGGGCATGGCGCACTCGGCCATGCGCTCGCGGTCGCAGACCTCGCAGCGCTGCTCGGCGGTCGACAGCGGCAGGTCGAAGTAGCTGCGCGTGCCGTTGCCGCCGAGCCCGAGGGCCGCATGCAGTCCGGCCGAGACGAGCTTCATGTCGTCGATCGCGTCGGCCTTCTCGTCACAATCGACGAGACCGATGCGGGCCGCGCGCTTGCGCACGCGTCCGTCGGGGACGCAGGCGAAGCGGTCGAGACCGGCGGGCTGCCACAGGCCGATCCTGATCATCTCGCGCACGACCCAGAAGGCGCGCGACTTGAGGGCGCCGCCGGAGCAGGCGTAGAGGACGTCGACGACCGTCGCGGGGTCGGCCGGCCAAGGCAGCAGGCGGGCCCACACGTCGCGCGTCTCCGAGAGCCGCACGAAGTCGATGACGCGGCCCTTGCTGTCGGTGCGGGCCACCGGCGCCGCCGCGGCGAAGCGCTCGACGTCGAAACGACGGTCGAAGATGTCGTCGGGCAGTCCGGCGGCGCGCAGGCGCTGCCAGTCGGCGCGCACGAGCGCCTCGGGGGCCGGCTGCGCGGCGAGCGCTCCGTAGCACAGCAGGCGGAAGAAGAGGCGGTGCTGAGTGTGCGTGTCGCCGGCCAGGAAGCGTCGCTTGTCGTCGTCGTCGAGCAGGTCGGGCGGGCGCTGGCCGGTCGCCTCGTAGCGCTGCACCAGGAACAGCACGTCGTCGCGGCGCTCGGTGTTGGTCAGGGATGGCTGCGTGTTCACTGCTCCTCCGGGGGTCGACGTCGTCCGGGCTTCTCCGTGCGGCCACGACCCTAGCGACGGGCTTTCGTCGTCGACAGATGACGAGAGCGCCCGTCGAGGTGACGTCGGCGCGTCGGCGAGGTGCACGACCGCCGCGACCGCAAGCTGCACGAGCGCCGTCACCGTAGAGCGCCCGACCGCGCTGACGGTAGAGCCGGCCCCGGCGGCGGCGCTGCGGACGCGGCTCGCCGGGAACGGTTGACCGAAAAAGCGGATGAAGTTAGTCTTCATTTCGGCTGGCGGCGCGGAGCTTGCGGGATGAGGCTCGGGCCGCTACCCTACACGGGGCTTTCATACGAGCCCTCGGGGAGGTCCGAACAATTCCGGTATGGCGTTCCTGGGCATAGACATCGGCTGCATCAGCCTCAAGGCCGCGTTGGTCGGAGACGCTGACGAACTCGACTTCCTGGCTTCAGCGGCCGTCCAGGCTCCCGACCTCCTCCACGTGTCCCCTGGCGGTGTCGTGCGCGCCGGCGACCGGCCGGTCGTCGTCACCAACTATCGCCGCATCAAGGGCAGCCCGAGCGAGGCCACCCGGGTGCTGCTCGACGAGCTGTTCGCCGTCGTGCCGGCCGACCGCGTGCGCGGCGTGCGTGTTACGGGTTCGGGTGGCCGCCTCATCGGTCAGGCGCTCGACGCCACCTACGAGAACGAGTTCAAGGCGATCGCGCGCGGTCTGTCCGGCCTGCACCCCGACGTCGTCACCGTCTTCGAGATGGGCGGCGAGTCGTCCAAGTTCCTGCGGCTCGATACCGACGCCACGACCGGTCGCACCGGCATCGCCGACTACCAGACCAACGGCGACTGCGCGGCCGGCACCGGCTCGTTCATGGACCAGCAGGCCAGCCGGCTGCTCTACGAGATCGAGGACGTCGGCGACATCGTCGTCTCGGCGGGTCGGGCCGCCAACATCGCCGGGCGCTGCAGCGTGTTCGCCAAGTCGGACATGATCCACGCCCAGCAGAAGGGCTACGAGCCGCCCGAGGTCCTCAAGGGCCTGTGCGACGCCGTCGTGCGCAACTACAAGGGCACCATCACCAAGGGCAAGCTGATCGCGCCGCCTGTCGCCTTCATCGGCGGCGTGGCCGCCAACAAAGGCGCGGTGCAGGCGGTGCGCGACGCCTTCGGGCTCGACGACGGCCAGCTCTTCGTACCCGACCTCTACGCCTGGATGGGCGCCGTGGGCGCCGCCCTGATCGAGGCCGACGCGGGTCGCGCGAGCGACGGCGCCGGCGACGCACACGGCGTGACGCTCGATCCCGCCCGGCTGCCGGCCGCGGTGTTCCCCACGGCCGATGCGCTCGCGACCGACAACGTCCTCCTGCTGCGCGACCTCGCGCGGCCCTACGAGTTCCCGGCCGACGGCGCCATCGTCGACACGTACCTCGGCATCGACATCGGCTCGGTCTCGACCAACCTCGTCGTGCTCGACCAGGCCGGCGAGGTCGTCAAGGCGATCTACACCAAGACACAGGCGCGGCCGGTCGAGGTGGTCGACGCCGGCCTCGCCGAGATCAGCGACGAGATCGGCGACCGCATCCGCGTGCTCGGTGTGGGCACGACCGGCTCAGGCCGCGAGCTCGTCGGCGAGCTCTGTGGCGCCGACCTCATCACCGACGAGATCACCGCACACAAGACGGGCGCCGACTTCATCGGCCGCAGCATCGGCCGCCAGGTCGACACCATCTTCGAGATCGGCGGCCAGGACTCCAAGTTCATCTCGATGCAGGACGGCATCGTCGTCGACTTCGCCATGAACGAGGCCTGCGCGGCCGGCACCGGCTCGTTCCTCGAGGAGCAGGCCGAGAAGCTCGACATCGAGATCGTCGGCGAGTTCGCCGAGCTCGCGCTGCAATCGACGGCGCCCATCCGCCTGGGGGAGCGCTGCACGGTGTTCATGGAGCGCGACGTGATGAGCTACCAGTCGCGCGGCGCGGCCCGCAAGGACCTCGTGGCCGGCCTCGCCTACTCCATCGCCTTCAACTACCTCAACCGCCTGGTGCGCGAGCGCAAGGTCGGCGAGTGCATCTTCTTCCAGGGCGGCACCGCCTACAACGACGCGGTGGCCGCCGCCTTCGCCCAGATCCTCGACAAGGAGATCATCGTGCCGCCGCACAACGGCGTGATGGGGGCGATCGGCATGGCGCTGCTCGCGCGCGAGCGCATGAGCCGCACCGGCGAGGTCACGACCTTCCGCGGCTGGGACCTGTCGGCGGTCGACTACACGGTCAAGGACTTCGTCTGCAAACACTGCTCCAACGAGTGCGACATCCGCCAGTTCACGATCGAGGGCGAGAAGACCTACTGGGGCGACAAGTGCTCCGACCGCTACCGCAAGCGCGCCAAGGTCGACAGGCAGCCCGTGATCGACGACCTCGTGGCCCTGCGCGAGCGCCTGCTGCTGGAGCCCTACGAAGCCGCCGTGGCGCGGGCCGAGGCAGCCGGAGCGCCCACCACGATCGGCGTCCCGCGCAGCATGTACACCTTCGACCGCCTGCCCTTCTGGGCCACGTTCTGGGCCGAGCTCGGCTTCCGGCCGCTACTCTCGGGCGAGACCGACAAGGGCATCCGCGAGGCCGGTGTCGACATCACCGTGGCCGAACCCTGCTTCCCGATCAGGGTGGCCCACGGCCACGTCGAGGCCCTCGTCCAGGCGGGCGCCGACTACGTGTTCCTGCCCAACGTGATCAACGAGGAGACCGAGTTCCCCGAGGTCTTCTCGCACGCCTGTCCATGGGGCCAGACGCTGCCCTTCGTCGTGCGCCGCGCGCCGCGGCTCGAGCCGTTCGCCGACCGCATCCTGATCCCGCGGGTGCGCTTCCGCCTGGGGCCCGACAAGTTCGTCGCCGACGTGGCGCCGGTCAGCCGCCGGCTCGGCCTGACCGACGAGCGCGTGCTCGCGGCCTACCGCGCCGGTGACGCCGCCCAGCAGCGCTTCCGCGAGCAGCTCGCCGCCGCCGGCCGCACCGCGCTCGCCGACCTCGAGGCGTCGGGCGACCTCGGCATCGTCATCATCGGCCGGCCGTACAACATGTACGACAAGGGCGTCAACATGGACATCCCGCGTAAGCTGCGCACGTACTACGGCGTCAACGTCATCCCGATGGACTACCTGCCGCTCAAGGGCATCGACGTGCGCCACGTGATCTCCAACATGTACTGGAACTACGGGCGCAAGATCCTGCAGGCGGCGGTGTACGTCGGTCAGCGCGAGCGGCTGCACATCATCTACCTCACGAACTTCAAGTGCGGCCCCGACTCCTACCTGAAGCACTACATCAGGGGAGCGTCGAGCAAGCCGTTCCTCACGCTGCAGTTCGACGAGCACCAGAACGACGCCGGCGCGATGACGCGCTGCGAGGCCTACCTCGACAGCAAGGGGTTCCTGCGCTGGTGGTCTCAGGGCGGCGACGAGCTGGGCGGCCGGCCCGCCGCGGCTGCGGGCGAGATGTCGGGCGCGGCGGTGCGGGCCTAGGCCATGAGCGTCGAGTACGCCTCACTGGTGGTCATGGGCGACGGTCGCGACGAGCCGGTCGCGCCGCCGACCGACGGGCGCGTCATCCAGGCGATCGGCGACTTCGGCCTCGAGGGGCGCACGCTGTACCTGCCACACATGCCCTACGGCGGCAGCTACCTGCTCGCCGCCGCCATCCGCTCGATCGGCTTCGACTGCTGGCCGGCCACGCACTCCACCTCGCACAGCATCGAGCTCGCCGGCGCGGTGACGTCGGGCGAGGAGTGCTACCCGCAGAAGATCGTCGTCGGCGACCTGCTGCGCATGATCGAGGACGTCGGCCGCGACAGGGTCGCGTTCCTCATGCCCGAGGCCAACGGGCCCTGCCGGTTCGGCCAGTACCGGCACCTCATTCGCCACAAGCTCGACGACCTGGGCTACTCCGACGTGCCGATCATCACGATCACCTCCAACGACGGCTACGCGTCGATCGGCCAGTACTCGCAGTCGCTCGTCCGCACCGCCTGGCGCGCCGTGCTGGTGAGCGACGCGCTCATGAAGATGCTGCTGCGCACGCGGCCCTACGAGATCGAGTCCGGCGCGACCGACCGGGTCTACCTCGACGCGCTGCGCGACGTCGGTCGCGCGCTCGCCCTGCGCGAGGTCTCCGACGGGCAGCGCCGCAACGCGGTCGTGGCCGCCCTCACCGCGGCGCGCGACCGCTTCCGCGCCGTGCCGGCGCAGTACGACCGGTCGCGCCCGCTGATCGGGGTGGTCGGCGAGATCTTCTGCCGCCTGAACCAGTTCGCCAACGCCGACGTCGTGCGCCTGGTCGAGGAGCAGGGCGGCGAGTGCTGGCTGGCCGGCATCGGCGAGTGGGTCTGGTACGTCGACGACGAGCAGCGCCGCCGTCTCGCCGACGAGGGCCGGCGCTTCTCGCGCGAGAACCTGGTGCGCAACATCAAGGCGTTCGTGATGGGCCGCGACGAGCGCGCCCTGCTCGGGCCCTTCGCCGACGACTTCGTGGGCTACGAGGAGGAGCACTCGGTGGGCGCCATCCTCGAGCGTGCCTGGCCGTACCTGCCCTACGACGGCGCCCTCGGCGAGATGGTGATCAGCACGGGCACGACGATCTACCTGCAGGGCAAGGGCGCCGACGGCATCATCGACATCAGCCCCTTCACCTGCATGAACGGCATCGTCACCGAGGCGATCTACCCCGCGGTGAGCCGCGACCTGAACGGTCTGCCGATCCGCACCTTCTACTTCGACGGCACCCAGAGCGACATGGAGCGCGACATCGGCATCTTCCTCGAGCTGGCGCGCACCTACCAGCGCCGCAAGAAGCCGGTGCGGCGCTACCCGGCCTGCTTCTCGCCGGTCGACGCCGGCTGAGCGCCGCTCGCGCCGTGCCCGCTGGGGCGGTGGCCGGCGCTCCTGGTCCCCCTGGTACGGCCGATCGCGGCGGGCGACGAGCCGGCGGCGTATGCTCGCGGGTGCCCAGAAGCAGCGAGCGCCCCGGCGCCGGGCGCCCGGCAGGGCGGGGTGGCCGGCGAGGGCGACGAAAGGACGAAGGATGACCACGGACGCAGCGGTGGCGGTCGACCTGGCCGCCATGAGCGAGTTCGCACGCGACGGCATCGTCAGCAAGAGCATCGTCGAGAACGAGCGCCACAAGGTGATCCTCTTCACCCTCGCCGCGGGGCAGGAGCTGTCGGAGCACACGGCGAGCGTGCCGGCGGTGATCCACGTCGTGAGCGGCGCGGGGACCGTGGAGCTCGGCGGGCAGGAGCACGAGGCGCGACCCGGAATGCTGTACTACATGCCGGCGCAGCTGCGGCACGCGGTGCGGGCGCGGGACGACCTCGTCTTCGTCCTCACGATGTTCCGCGACTGAAAAGAGCGAGACGAAGGACGGCGGCCCGCGGCAGCCGGCCGCCGGCGACGAGCGAGCGGGGAGTCGACATGCACGGACCGGCGCGGCAACGACGGTGGTGGCGCAGCCCCGTCCCGGCGACGATGCTCGCCGGCGCGGCCCTCGCGCTGTGCGTGACGGGGTTGCTCGCCTGCGGCTCCGGGTCGGGCTCGGGCTCCGGCTCCGGCGCGGCCGTCCAGCCGACGGCGAGCGTGAGCGCGCCGGCTCAGCCGACGGCGAGCGCGAGCACGGCGCCGTCTCAGGCGCCGGCCGAGACGATGCGCGTCTCCGTGTACTTCCTGCGGCCGGTCATGAGCGTGAAGGCCGGACAGGCCGTGGCCGAGGGGCCCTTCATCGCCACGGCCCACCGCTTGGTGGCGAAGAGCCGTGCCGCCGCCAGCAGCGCCCTCCGGGCGCTACTGGCCGGGCCGCTTGCACGGGAACAGGGCATCGGCATGCGCAGCGCGCTGCCGCACGGGTCGGCGTTGCGCGGCGTCGCCATCGACGACGGCATCGCCACGGTCGACCTCTCGCTGCCCGGCGGCGCGGTCGGCCGTCGCACGGCCCTCGCGCGACTCGCCCAGGTCGTCTACACGCTCACGCAGTTCCCGACGGTGCAGGGCGTGCGGTTCGAGCTCGACGGTCGGGCGGTCGACTCCTACGGCGGGGTCGACGCGAGCGCGCCGCTGGACCGCGCCGACTTCGAGGCCGTCACGCCGCCCATCTTCGTCGAGTCACCGGCGCCGTTCGACAGCGTCACGGCCCCGTTGCGCGTGACCGGCACCGCCGACGTGTTCGAGGCGACCTTCTCGGCGCGGCTGGTGACCGGCACGGGGGCCGGCCTCGCGCGCAAGACGGTCACGGCGAGCTCGGGCAGCGGCACGCGCGGCAACTTCAGCTTCGGCGTGTCCTTCGCGACGGGGGCGCCGACGGTGTCCCTGTCAGTGTGGGAGGTGTCGATGGAGGACGGCTCCACGCTCCACGAGGTGACGATCCCGCTGACCGTCGGCCACTGACGGACGGCCCGTGGTCCGCCTCAGCGGGCGTACGGGTAGCGCACCTCGGTCAGGTACTCGCTCGCCGGGACACCCTGCGCGGGACCGACGAGGTACACCTCGCTGACGGGCCCGGCGCGCCGGTAGCCGACGTCGTCGAGCGCTGCGGCGATGGCGTGGTGGGCCGCGGCCAGGCCGGTCCGGGGACCATGGTGGCGCGCGACCATCGCGTGGTGCGCGGGGATCAGCACGGTCGGCAGGCCGGCCACGCGGTCCGGCACCGAGCCGTCGGGGCGCGGCGCGATCGGCAGGCAGACCTCGAACTCGACGTCCGCCGGGTCGTAGCCGGTCTCGGGGTAGCGTGCCATGACGGGGCCGGCCGGCGCGACGCCGGCAGCCGCGAGGGCGGCGGCCAGCCGCCGCTCGCGCTCGCGCAGCTCGCCGACCGATCCGCGACCTCCCAAGCACACGAAGACCTGCTCGGCCACGGGTACGATCTCGATCTCGTACGGTGCCGCGCCGGGCGTCGCGCCCACGCCCGTCTGCTCGCCGCCGCCCGTCATGCCTCGACCACCTTGAGCAGGCCGCCGGCGTCCTCGACGACGAGGCCGTCGGCCGCCAGGCTCGCGGCCGTCTCGCGGCAGGCGGCGGGGGGCACGCCGAGGGCCGCGGCCGCGGCGGCGAGCGTGAGCGGGCCGTCGTCGACCAGGCGGCGTAGCAGTCGGGCGCGGCGCTCGCGGGGCGAGCCGGCGAACGGCGTCTGGCGCGTCCGCGGCGCGATGCCGGTGGCGCGCGCCGTGAGCACGAGCGAGCCGTAGTCCATGAGGGCGTTGTGCCAGTCGCGCGAGCGCCCGCGCGGCAGCACGGCGTCGGCCACGACCTGCAGCGCCGCGGGGGAGAGGTCGTGGGGCAGGGCGAGCTCGCTCGTCAGCACGCGGCGCACGTTGGCATCGACGGCGGCGAGGTCGGCGTCGTGCGCGAAGACGAGAACGGCCCGAGCGGTATAGGGTCCGACGCCGGGCAGGCCCCGCAGACTGAGGAGGTCGCGCGGCAGGCCGCCGGGCGCCGCCTCGGCGCAGCGCTTGAGGCGCAGAGCGCGCGTGTTGTAGCCGAGGCCGAGCCAGGCGGCCAGCACCTCGGGCAGCGGAGCGCGGGCCAGTGCGGCCAGCGTGGGAAAGCGCTCGAGGAACGGTCCGTAGCGGGCGATCACGCGCGGCACCTGCGTCTGCTGGAGCATGACCTCGCTCACGAGGATGGCATAGGGATCGGTCGTGCGCCGCCAGGGCAGGTCGCGGCGGTGCTCGCCGTACCACGCGAGCAGCCGCTCCTGCAGCGCCCGCACGATCGCCGGCGGCGGGACGACGCCGGCGATCGCCGCGGCCGGCGCTCCAGCGGAAGTGGGCCGTGTCACTCGGCGATCGCGTCCCACGCCTGGTACAGCTCCTCGAGCGCGACCGCGGCGCGCTCACGCTCGCCGGCGAGCGCGGCGGCCGCGCCCCGGTCGGTGTACGTGCCGGGATCGCCGAGGCGCTCGTCGATCTCGCCGAGACGCTTCTCGGTGCGCAGGATGTCGGCCTCGATGGCGCGCTGCCGGGCGCGGCGCCGGCGACCCTCTTCGACGGCCTCGCGGGAACGGGTGGCCGGCGCGCCCGCGCCCGCGGCCCGCTCCGGCGTGGTGGGCGTCGGGGGTGCCTGGTCGGCCTCGCGCCGCGCCGCCCGGCTCTCCCAGTAGCGCTGCGCCGAGAGGTGGTTGACCAGCGCCCGGTCGCTGATCTCGAGCACCCGGCTGGCGACGCTGTCGATCAGGTGGCGGTCGTGGGTGATGAGCAGGACCGTGCCGGTGTAGTCGGCAAGGGCGGCCGCGAGGGCCTCGACCGAGTCGACGTCGAGGTGGTTCGTGGGCTCGTCGAGCACCAGGAAGTTGGCGTCGCCGGTGAGCAGCGTGAGCAGGCGCAACCGGCTGCGCTCGCCGCCCGAAAGCTGGGCGACCGTCTTGTGGGCCTCGTCGGCGCTGAACAGGAAACGGCCGAGCAGGCCGCGGGCGACCTGCTCGTCGTGGCCGGTCAGAGGCAGCACCGTGTCGAGCGCGGTCGCGTCCTCGTCGAGCTCCCTGCCCTGCTGCGAGAAGTACGCCAAGCGGACGTTGTGACCGAGGTAGGCGACCCCTTCAGCGAGCGTGCGCAGGCCGACGATCGTCTCGGCGAGGGTGGTCTTGCCGGAGCCGTTCGGGCCGAGCAGGGCGACTCTCTCGCCGCGCTCGATCACGACGTCGACGCGCCGCACGAGGGCCTGGCTCGTGTCGCCGGCGCCCACCGTCAGCGCCGGCGTCTTCATCTCGAGCACGACGCGCGCCGACGGGGCCGGCTGGGGCAGGCCGAGATGCAGACGGCGGGCGTCGCGGTGCGGCGCCTGCATGTCGCGACGGATACGCTCGATCTGGGTCAGCTTCGCCTTGGCCTGCTTGGCCTTGAGCTTCTTGGCGTGAAAGCGGTCGTAGAAGCGCTGGAGCTGGGCGATCTTCTCTTTGTCCTGCTCGTAGCGGCGGGCGACGGCGTCGCCCGCGGCGGCGCGTTCGCGCACGTAGGTGGCGAAATCGCCGCCGATGCTCGTGACCACGCCATGCTCGAGCGCGAGCACCCGTGAGCCGACCCGCTCGAGCAGGCGGCGGTCGTGGGTCACAAGGACGTAGGCCTTGGGGTAGTCGAGCAGGTACTGCTCGAGCCACTCGACCGAGTCGATGTCGAGGTGGTTGGTGGGCTCGTCGAGCAGCAGCAGGTCCGCGTCGGCCAGCAAGGCGCGCGCCAGCGTGATGCGGGTGAGCTCACCGCCCGACGTCGACAGCAGGGGGCGCTCGAGGAGCCCGGCCGGCAGGCCGAGGCCGGCGAGCACTCCTTCGAGGTCGGCGCGGTAGTGGTAGCCGCCGGCCAGCTCGAAGCGGTGCTGGAGGTGCTGGTAGTCCTTCATGACGGTCGCGAGCTCGGGGTCGTGCTCGTCGAGACCGGCGAGGCACTGCTCGGCGGCGCGCACCGCCGCCTCGAGGTCGAGGAGCTCGGCGAAGGCCTCCATCAGGTAGTCGCGCACCGGCCGGTCGCGGGTGAGCTCGGGCGTCTGCTCGTGCAGCCAGATGCGGCGGCCGCGGGCGCGGTTCACGCGGCCCGCGTCGGCGTGCAGACCGCCGGCCATCATGCGCAACAGCGTGGTCTTGCCGCTGCCGTTGCGGCCGACGAGCACGGCGTGGTCATGGCCGTCCAGGGCCAGGGAGACGCCCTTGAACAGCTCCTGCCCGCCGAACGACTTGGAGACGTTGTCGAAGGAGACGATGGTCACGGGCGACCAGTATACGGGACCGGCCCGCGGCGGTCGGCGTCGAGCGGCCGCGGGCCGCACGCCGCACGTGCAGTCGGGGGCGTGGCGGGTGGGCCGGCGCCGCGCGGCGGCGGCGTCCCGCCGCCGCCGCGCGGCACGCTCACGGCAGGTTGTCGAGGGCGCTGCCGGTGGAGTCGGCGGAGCCCGTGCCGGCCGCATCGCCGGGGCACAGGAAGAGCTGGCGGATCGAGGGCGTGCCGCCGTCGGTGGCGCCCAGGTAGTACTCCTCGCCCGGAGCCAGCTCGGCGCTCAGGACGAGCGTGCCGGTCTGGCCGGGGGCGAGCGTCAGGGCGGCCGTGCCGACGACGCGCGCCGCCACGCTGCCGTCGCCGGCATAGATCGGCGTGCCGGGCTGGATCGTAAGCTTGGCCTGCGTCGCCGAGTTCTCGATCTGGAGCCCGTTGCCGCTGTAGCCGACGGCCTTGAAGTCGAGGGTGCCGTCGGTCGTCACGTGGCCGCCCATGGTGACGTCGACGTTCTTGCTGCCCTGGCCGCTCGACACGCTCGTCAGGCTGCAGCCGGCGAGCATGGCGGCCGCCGCGCAGAGCAGGCAGGCGGCGATCAGCAGACAGGTCTTGCGCATGCCGCGCTCCTTGTCGTCGTCTCGACCGGCGGGCGCCGCCCGCCGGTCCTGGCGAGGGTATCGGCCACAAGGCGCCGCGGGTTGACCGGCCGGCTGTACTTGCGGCCGCGATCCGGGCTACCCTTGGCCTGCCCGTGAGCCGCGAGGGAGGCAGGCTTTGAGCGACCTGACGAGTGACCGTCTGAGCGCCACGCTGACCGGGCGCGGCTGGCGAGTGGCGGTGGTGCCGGTGGAGCGTCTCGACGACCTGCGCGCCGAGATCGACGCCGGTCGCGCCGAGCTCGACCCGGGGGTGCGCGAGGTCCTCGCGCGCAACGTCGACCTCGATGCCGGCCTGCAGGGGACGCGGTCGCTCGTCGCGACCGTCGTGCCGCATGCCTGCGCGCGGGTGACCGTGACCCGGGACGGTCGCGAGCACGACGTGCCGATCCCCACCACCTACTGCCATCACACCGAGACCCAGGCCGAGGTCCTGAGCGCCGTGTCGGCGGCCCTCGCTCCGTCGGGCCGCCGGGCGGCGCTCGTCGCGCTGCCCGAGAAGCTGGTCGCGGCGTGCGCCGGCCTGGGGCGGTACGGCCGCAACAACATCCTCTACGCCGAGGGGTGCGGCAGCTTCTGCGAGCTCGCCGTGTGCGCGACCGACCTCCCTGCCGGCGACGACCTCTGGACGGGGCCGCGCCTGCTCGAGCGCTGCGAGACCTGCGACGCGTGCCGCCGCGCCTGTCCCACCGGCGCCATCGGCGCCGACCGCTTTCTGCTGCACGGCGACCGTTGCCTGACCCTGCACAACGAGAGCGACCGGCCGTTCCCCGCCTGGATCGACCCGTCCTGGCACCACTGCCTCTGGGGCTGCCTGCGCTGCCAGCGCTGCTGCCCGGAGAACCTCGCCGGGCGCGACAAGCTCGCCGAGACGGCCGTGTTCGACGAGCGCGAGACGGCGCTGCTGCTCGCCGGTCTCGACCGCGACGTGCTGGCCCGCGAGAGCGGCCTGTGCGGCAAGCTCGACGAGCTCGGCTTGCTCTCCTACGACGACGACTTCCTGGGCGTCGCGCTCGCGCGCAACCTGGCGGCGGTCCTGGCGACCGTGTAACCGGCGGCGCTCGGTCCGGCGCCGGACGGTCACGGCCCGCGGGCCCGCGGCCGTGCCGCTTCATGTCCAGGGCGCACGAGGCCGATAGATGCTCCGTAGGCTCGGGCGCGGGCCGCAACCACGGCGGTTTCCGCGGGCCCGTGTGCGGGCGGCGACGACGACGGGGCAACGACGATGGGTCCGGCGGCCCGTGAGCGGGCCGCGGCACGCGTGCGGCCGCCGCGCGCGGGCGACGACGGGGGAGACGACGGCATGGACATCGGCCGGGTCCTCAAGGACTCGTGGGTGATCTTCACCAAGGACTGGGGCGTACTCATACTGGGCGCCCTGATCACGCTCGCCCTGTCTGTCGTCACCGTCGGCATCCTGGCCGCGCCCCTGTGCGCCGGCCTTTACCTGATGATGCTGCGCCGCGTGCGCGAGGGGCGCAAGCCCGAGATGCGCAACGTGTTCGACTGCTGCGATCGGATCGGCGCGTTCCTGCTCGCCTACCTGCTGTTCGTCGGTGTCGCTCTGGCTTTCGCCGTCGTCGTCGGCGCGCCGCTGCTGCTGCTCGTCGTGCGCGACTCCGGCGCACGCGCCTTCGGTATCTTCCTGACGATGATCGCCGCCATCGCCGCCGCGTTCGTGGCGGCCTACCTCGGGACCGTCTGGGTCTACTGGCTGCCGCTCATGGCCGACCGCCGGCTCGGCGTGGTCGACGCGCTCAGGGCCAGCCGCGAGCTCGTCTCGGGCAGCGGCTTCTGGATCACCTTCCTGGCCATCTTCCTGGTCGGCTTCATCGCCGGCATGGCGAACAGCTTGCTGAGCTCCGTGACGTTCGGCATCGGCGGTCTCGTCGCTGCCGTGGTCCTCACGCCGTGGCAGTTCGCCGCCTACTCCTCGATGTACCTGCAGGCGAGCGGTGGGGGTGGGGCCCTGCCCTCGAGCTTCCCCGGTCCGTCGGCGGCCTGGCAGGGCGGGGTGGTCTACTCGTGGTCGTTCGGACCCTGGCAGCCGGCCTGGGGCGCGACAGGACCCGCGCCGTACTCCGCCCCGGCTGGGCCGCCGCCGTACGCGCCGCCCGCCGCGGGGCCGTACGGTCCGCCGCCGTACGCGCCGGCGGGAGGGCGGGGCCCGTACGGCCCGCCGGCCGCTTCCGGCTGGGCCCCCTCCACGCAGCCGCCACCCGGGGTCGCCCCGTACGGCCCGCCGCCCTACGCGGCACCAGGGTCGCCGCCCTCCGCGCCGCCGTCCGGCGCTCCGAGCGGAGCGCCGCAACAGGCGTCGCCGCCCGGCGCGCAGCCCGAGCAGCCGCGACCCTGGGTGAGCGAGCCTCCGCCCTGGAGCCGTTCGCAGCCGCCGGCGCCGCCAGCGGCGCCGCCCGGTCCGCCGCCGGCGCCGCCCGAGCCGCCGCGCGCCTGATCGTCCACGCCCGGCCGTCCCGATGCGTGCGCCGCGGCAAGCGACGCCGGTATACTCGACGGTGACCCGCACGAACGAGAGCGCCACGAGGAGCGACGCTGGTCACCATCACGCCCGACGATCCCGACGTCATCCGCGTCAGCGGCCTGACCAAGCGCTACGGCGACCTGGTGGCGGTCGACGCCATCTCGCTCGCCGTGCAGCGCGGCGAGATCTTCGGCATCCTCGGCCCCAACGGCGCCGGCAAGACGACCACCCTGGAGATGGTCGAGGGGCTGCGGCGGCCCGACGGCGGCGAGGTGACGGTCGACGGCCTGCCGGTCTGGCCTGACCCGACCGCCGTCAAGCGACGCATCGGCGTGCAGCTCCAGGCGACCGCCCTGTTCGACTACCAGCGGCTCCACGAGATCATCTACATCTTCGGCTCCTGCTACGGCATCTACCGTGAGCGGCGCGACTGCGTCGCGCTGCTCGACCGGGTCGGCCTCGCCGAGAAGACCGATGCCTTCGCCAGCGAGCTGTCCGGCGGCCAGGCGCAGCGCCTCTCGATCGCCCTGGCGCTCGTCAATGACCCGGTCGTCACCTTCCTCGACGAGCCCACCACCGGGCTCGACCCGCGCGCCCGGCGGGCGCTCTGGGACGTGATCGGCGAGATCAACCGCGACGGCACGACCGTTGTCCTGACGACGCACTACATGGAGGAGGCCGAGCGTCTGTGCGATCGCGTCGCCGTGATGGACCGCGGCCGCGTCATGGCCCTCGACGCGCCGCGCGCGCTGATCACGCAGCTCGGCACCGAGGCCACGGTGCGGTTCGACCTGAGCCAGCGGATGGCGGCCGACGACCTATGCGACCTCGACGGCGCCACCGCCTGCCGGGCCGTCGAGAACGGCTACGAGGTGATCGCCGACGACGCCCAGCGCACGGTGGTCTCGCTGCTGGACCTCGCCCGGACCCGCGGCCTGCGGGTCGCGCACCTCGACGTAAAGGGCGCCGACCTCGAGGACGTCTTCCTCAGCATGACCGGGCGCAAGCTGAGCGACGACGAGGAAGAGGCCGCGGCCGCGCCCAAGAAGCGGCGTTTCGGCTGGGGGAGAGGCCGGTAGATGCGCACCTTCTGGGACTTCGTGAAGTCCGACGTCCAGATCACCGTGCGCAATCGCCAGGCGCTGTTCTGGACGTTCTTCTTCCCGGTCCTGCTGATGTTCCTGCTGGGCGTCGTGTTCGGCCAGTCGGGCTCGTTCACCACCAAGCTGGCGATCGTCGATCAGGACCACGGGCCGATGGCCAGCGCCCTGGTCGGCGCCTTCCAGAAGGTCGACGCGCTGCAGGTCTCCGAGGTGACCGGCAGGCAGCGGGCGCTCCACTCGCTCAGAAACGGCGACTACGCGGCGGTGCTCGTGCTGCCGGCCGGCCTCGAGAAGAGCTTTGCGAGCAGCGTCGCCCACCTGCCCTTCTACTACGACAACACGTCGCTGTCACAGGCCGGCACGGTGACGATGGTCACCCAGACGGTGATGACCCAGTTCTCGGACCGGGCGACCGGCTCGCAGCCGAAGTTCGAGCTCACCTCGCAAGGCATCGCGAGCTCGAGCTTCAACTACATCAGCTTCCTCGTGCCCGGCGTGGTCGCCATGGCGCTCATGACGAACGGCATCTACGGGGTCTCCGGCACCTTCGTCACCTACCGCCAGCGCGGCGTGCTGCGGCGCCTCAAGGCGACGCCGATGCCGCTGCCGAGCTTCGTCGGCTCGCGCGTGCTGGTCCACCTGTTCCTCGCGCTCATCCAGGCCGCCCTGGTGATCGCCGTGGGCGTGGGCATGTTCCACGTGCACATGGCGAGTGGTCCGACCCTCGAGCGCATGGCGGTGCTCGCCCTGCTCGGCTCGGGGGGGTTCGTGTCGATCGGCTTCTTCGTGGCGGCCGTCTCGCACAACGCCGAGATCGCCGCCGCCCTGGGTCAGGTGATCGGCACGCCCATGATGTTCCTGTCCGGCATCTTCTTTCCCATGAACAATGCGCCCGCCTGGATCCAGCCGGTGGTCAAGGCGATGCCGCTCTACTACCTCGCCAACGCCATGCGCGACGTCATGGTCAAGGGTTTTGCGCTGTGGGCGGTGCGCTGGGATATCCTCATCCTGGCGGTCGTTACCGGCTTCTTCTTCGTATTGTCCGTCCGTTTCTTCCGCTGGGAGTGATGCTCACGTGAGTCCGTCCCGCTACAACCCGCGCGAAGCGCTCTACCGCATCGGGATCGCCCTCGGTTTCGGCGTGGCGTTCGCCTTCGTCGTCATGTTCATCTACCCGCGCTGGGGCCTGGCCTTCACGGTCCTCATCATGCTGCTGCTGACGCTCATGCTGGTGCGCGCCTTCTCGCGCACCTACTCGTATCGCTGTGGCAACTGCGGCCACGCCTTCCGGGCGCCGACGGTCGTCAACCTTCTGACCTTTTCCGGGGTGGGCCGCAACCCGGACGGCACCTACCACACCTGGAAGTCGCTCACCTGCCCGCGCTGCGGCCAGCGCACCAGGGCTGTCGCCCTGAAGATGACGACCGGCGACGCGCCCGCCGACCCCTACGTCTCACGGGAGCGTAGCGGAGGCCAGAGCGGACGCCCCGCCAAGGGCGGCGCCCGTCGCGCGCCGCAGCGCCGCGGCGGCCGCAAGCACTAGGCGCGCAGCGCAGCCACGCCTGCCTGAGCGGCGCCGACGAAGTCGATCGCCGGACTAGGCGCGCAACGTAGTCACGCCTGCCTGAGCGGCGCCGACGAAGTCGATCGCCGGACTAGGCGCGCAACGTAGTCACGCCCGCCTGAGCGGCGCCGACGAAGTCGACTGCCGGACGAGGCGCGCAACGATCAGCCGGCGTCAGCCGGGACGCACGGCGCCGGATGACGACCGCTGCTCCACCCCCAGGTGGGCGAGGGCGGTCGCGACGGCCGCCGGCAGCTCGTCGGGCGCGACCCGCACGGTGTCGAGCGCCGGCAGGCTGTCGAGGAACCGGCGCTCGTACGACTTCTGCGTGAGGCGCTGGTCAAGCACCACGACGACCCCCCGGTCGGTCTCGGTGCGGATGAGGCGTCCGAACCCCTGACGGAAACGCAGGACGGCCTCGGGCAGGTAGAACGACGCGAACCAGTCGCGGCCCTCCTGCTCGGCGACGCGCCGGCGCGCCTGGAAGCGCGCGTCCTGACGCGGGAAGGGGAGGCGTGCGATCACCAGGCAGACGAGGGCGTCGCCGGGGAAGTCCTGCCCGGTCCAGAGGGCGTCGACGCCGAGCAGCACGGTCGCCGAGTGGCTGCGGAACTCCTCGGCGAGGGCGGCCGCGCCGCCGTGGACGCCCTGAGCGAGGAGGACGACACCCTCGTCCTCGACGTGGGGTCCGACGCGGCCGGCCACGTCCTCGACCTCGCGGCGGTTGGTGAACAGGGCGAGCAGCCGGCCGCCGGTGATCTCGGTGAGGCGCCGCAGATGGGCGGCCAGGCGGGCCGGCCGCGCGGCGGCGTCGTAGCGCGCCGCGGGATCGTGCTCGAGGACGAGCGCCGCCTGACGGCGGTAGTCGAAGGGCGAGGCGAAGACGCGCTCGCGCACGTCCAGGTCGGCGGCCAGGCCGGCCTCGCCCCGGTAGTAGTCGAAGGAGCCGGCGACGCCGAGCGTGGCACTCAGGAGCACGCCGCTGCGTAACCGGTCCCACAGGCGTTCGCGCACGAGGGGAGCCGGCGACAGCGGTGCGCGGTTGAGCGACCACACGGAGCCGCCTCGTGCGGCGCGGCCGGCCTGCCGGACGGGCCGGCGGGCGTGCTCGGCCCACGACACGACGTCGGCGAGTGGCGGGCGGTTCGCGTCGTCGAGCAGGCGTGCCGCAGCCGCGGCCTCGGCGCCCACCGAGACCGCTCGCGGCCGCTCACGGTGCTCGTCGGGCAGCGCGTCGGCGGCCGTGGCGGATGCCCGGGCGAGGCCGGCGAGCGCGGCCCCGAGCGCGCTGCCGACGGTGGCGACGTCGTCGAACAGGGGCTGCTCCTGCAGGCCGGGCGTGAGCAGCAGGGTGCGACCGTAGAGCTCGGCAGCCTCGCCGTCGGCCGGCGGCGCGGCCGCCGCGACGAGCGCCTCGAGCGCCGTCGCGAGGTCGGCCGCGAGACCGGGGAGGGCCGTGGCGGCGCGCTCGAAGCCCACGGCGGCGCCTTCGAGCGTCGCGGCGACCTCGGCCGGCGCCGTGCTCGCCGCGTGCCGAACGACCGCGGCCAGCGGCCGCCGGCCGCCGCGGCCGCCGCGCACCTCGTCGAGCAGCGCGTCGATCGCGGCCTGGTCCACCCGCTCGGTGAAGGCCGACACGGCCTCGTCGGGCAGGAGGTGGGCCTCGTCGATCACGAGGTCGTCGAACGGTGGCAGGGCGTCGCCGCCGGCGAGCAGCAGGGCGTGGTTCACGCAGACGAGGTGGGCGGCGCGGGCAGCGGCGCGAGCGCGCCGCCAGAGGCAGCCGTCGCGGGCGCGGCAGCGTCCGCCCAGACACGCCGCGGCGTGGGCGCGCAGTTCGTGGGCGGCTTCGGCGAGGGCCGGCAGCGCGCTGGTCGCGCCGAAGGGCAGCGCGGAGACGTCGACCTGGCCGCGGCGGAGGCGGCCGGCGAGCCAGGCCAGGGCGAGAGCGCGATCGCGGTCGAACAGGTCGGCGCCGGCGCTCGCGAGCGCCTCGTCGAGGCGACGGCGGCACACGTAGTTCTCGCGGCCCATGAGGAGTGTCCAGCGAAAGCCGTCCGGCAGGCACGAGGCGACGAGCGGCAGCTCGCGCTCGGCGAGCTGGCGCTGCAACGCCTTGGTCTTGGTGCTGACCGTGACGCGGGTGCCGCTCGCGCCCGCGCGGAAGGCAGCCGGCAGCAGATAGGCCAGGCTCTTGCCCATGCCGGTGCCGGCCTCGAAGAGCGCGAGGCCGCCGCCGTCGAGCAGGTCGGCCACCTCGCCGGCCAGCTCGACCTGGCCGGGGCGGACGGCGAAGCCCTCGAGCGCCGCCGCCAAGGCGCCGTCGGCGGCAAAGGCGGCGCGCCAGCCGTCGGCGCGGCAGGGCAGCGAGGCCGGACGGGCCTCGGCGCCGGCCGGCTCGGCGTCGTCGGGCGGGGGCTCGTCGGCGGCAGGTCCGGCGCGGTCCACCGTGAGGGCCGGGCGGCGAGCGACGCCGCGAAGGTGCTCTGGCGCCGCGGCCGTGGGCCTCGCGGGAAGGTCGTCGGGTGCCACGCTCAGCGTGTCGAGCAGATCGAGCGGCCGCCAGGCCGCGGCCGTGAGCAGGCGACGCTCCGCGTCGGACAGGCCGGCGGCGCGTCGCGCGAGCTCGCGCAGCAGGGCCGCCGTCGCCAGGGCGTCGGGCAGGGCGCGATGGGGCGCGTCGCCGAGGTCGAGCGTGAGGGCGAGCGAGCTCAGACCGTGGCGGTCGAGCTCGGGGAGGAGCAGCAGCGCCGCCTCGAGCGTGTCGAACACGCGCGGGTGCGGCGGCGGCGCGCTGCAGCGCGCCGCCGCCGCGCCCAGCATGGCGAGGTCGAAGGCGACGTTCTGACCGACCACGACGGCGTCGCCCAGGAAGTCGCGCAGGGCGGCGTAGGCGTCGCCGAAGGGCGGCGCGGCGGCGAGGTCGTCCGGGCTCAAGCCGGTCAGCCGCGCGATCTGCAGCGGCAGCGGACAGCCGGGGTCGACCAGGGTGTCCCAGGTGGCGACGACGCGCAGGCCGGCGTCGAGGCGCGCGGCGCCGATCTCGACGACACGGTCACGTACAGGGTCGAGGCCGGTGGTCTCGGTGTCGAGGACGACGAGCTCTAGCGGTGGCGCTGGCATCGGGCCGAGCGTAGCACAGGGTGTCGGGCCGCGATCGGCCCGGAGGGGTGGACCTTCGCCGCCTCCGCGTGTCAGGCGGTCGCCGCGGCGGCGTCGACCGCCTGCGCCGCGCTCAGGGCGATGAGACGCACCAGGGCGGCGTGACCATCGGTCGGCAGCCTGTCGAGGGCGACCGTCAGGACGAGGTCGCCGCCACGCGTGGAGGCCACGGCCGTGCTCACGCGGGGGTCGGGCCGCGCGCCCGCCGCTTCCGCCGGCACGGCGGGGCCGTCCGAGAGGCCGGCGCCGGCCTGGGCGGTCAGCTCGCCGCGGCGGGCGACGGCGGCGACGGCCGGCAGCGCCGTGGCGGCGAGCGTCGCCGCTCCCGCCAGCGCGTCGTCGACCGAGCTCGCGGCCGCGAGCGCCGGCAGGCCGGCGACCGTCCGCTCGAGCGCCGTCTGCAGGTCGCGCCCTTCGCCTTCGCCGTGGGCGAGCCGGCCGAAGGCCTTGGCGTTCTGCAGGGCGACCGCGGCGAGGCCGGCGAGCGCCCGGGCGAGGCGCAGCTCCTGGCGGGTGAAGCGGCGTTCCCGCAGCCCGTCCAGGACCTCGAGCAGGCCCACGGGATGCTCGTGGTAGACAAGGGGGACGAGGAGCAGCGCCTTGTCGTCCCAGTGGCGCATGATGGCGGTCTCGGCGGGGTCGGCGCGCGGGTCGCTCACGTTGATGACGCCCAGCTCCTGCTCGGCCATGAGGCGCTTGGTGAAAGGGAAGTCCTTGAGGGTGTAGGGCTGCCAGTCGGCCACGCGCCGCCCGTGACGGTCGAAGTCGGCCAGCACGCGTACGGTGTCGGAGCGCTCGTCGTAGTCGGAGATGGCACAGAAGTGGCAGTCGAGCAGGGCGGTCATGCGGCGCGCGATCTCGACGAGCAGCTCAGGCAGGTCGAGGCGACTGGTGAGGGCGATCGAGGTCTCGACCAGCGTCTCGAGCTCGCGCTCCCGGGCGATGCGGGCGCTCAGGTGGTCGCCGTCGTGGATGAGGCCGGCGAGCTCGTCGACGTCCTCGCGCCGGATGCGACGGTGGCCGCCGGCCGTCCGGGTGCACGGCAGGAAGCCCGACGCCGTCCAGCGACGGATGGTATGGGGTGAGACGCCGAGCCGGCGCGCCGCGAGCTGCACGCTCAAGTACATGAGTGGAAGCTAGCCAAATACGGCGGCACGGTCAACACGGGGCGGACCGCTCACGCTCGCCCGGCCCCCCTCGCGTCCGATACCATGGGGCCGGGCGGCGGCCGCACGGGCGACCGTCGCCGCGGCAGAAGTGGGGGAGATGACTCGGGCTTCGGGACGCTTCGGCGAGGGCATGGCGAGCCTGCGCACCGGCCTGCGCGGGTTTCCGCGCCAGTTCTGGCTCCTCGTCGTGGGCACGTTCGTCTACACGGGCGTCGCCGCCCTCGGCTTTCCGTTCGAGGGTCTGTACATGCGCCAGACGCTGCACATCTCGCTGCTCATGATCGGCGTCGTGTTCGGCCTCGTGACGCTCGCGGTGATGCCCTTCCAGGTGCTGGGCGGCACGCTCACAGACCGCTTCGGGCGCAAGAGCATGATGCTCGTGGCCGGGGTGAGCGCCGCGGTCTGGTTCGTGGGCTTCGCCGCGGCGCACAACGCCTGGCAGGTGGCGATCCTGGTCGCGATGGAGGGCGCGTTCGGCTGGCCGCTGTTCCAGACGGCGGCCAATGCCATGACCGCCGACCTGCTGCCCGAGGAGCGCCGTGCCGACGCGTTCAGCCTGCTGCGCGCCGCGATCAACGTCGGCGTCGTCGGCGGGCCGCCGATCGGCGGCCTCGCGCTCGGCCTGGGAGCCTCGTTCCGGGAGCTGTTCCTGGCCGCCGCCGTCGGCTGCCTGGCGTTCCTCGCGCTCGTGGCCGTGGCCCTGCGCGAGACGCGGCCGGAGAGCGCCCGGCACCCCGCCCGGCACGTCGATGCCGCCGGCCGTACGGGCTGGGCGATCGTGCTCGGCGACGGCCAGTTCCTGCTGTTCTGCGCGGTCGCGGTGCTGCCGGTCTTCTGCTTCGGCATGTTCGGCGCCATGTTCTCGCTCTACATCACGGGCTTCCTGCACGTGTCGAACACGACCTGGGCGCTGCTGCTCGCCCTGAACGCGGCGGTCGTCGCCGTGCTCAGCTACCCGGCGATGCGCGCCGTCGCCGGCGTCGACCGCATGCTGCTGCTCGCCGGCTCGAGCGTGTTGATCGCCGTCGGCCTGGGCGGCACGGCGCTGGCCCATCGCGGCTGGGAGCTCTACGCGCTCGTCTGCGTCCTGAGCGCGGGTGAGGTCCTGCTCGGGCCGGTCGCCGCAGCCGTCGTGTCCGACATGGCGCCCGAGGCGATCCGCGGCCGCTACAACGGCGCCTGGACGATCGTCTGGAACGGCGGCGCGTCGCTCGCCCCGGCTTTCGGCGGCTGGGCCATGCAGACGCTCGGCGGCCGGCCGACGTTCGGCATCGTGTTCGTGGTCGGCCTGACCGGCGCCGTGCTGTTCGCGCTGCTGCGCGGCAAGGTCGGAGCGCGCCGGCCGGGGCCGGCCGGCGCGCTGGCCGACGTCGACTAGCCGCGCCTACAGGTCGAGGGCGTTCTGCAGGTCGCGGGCGTGCTCCTCCTCGACCATGAGGATGTCCTCGAGGGCGCGTCGCAGCCCGTACTCCTGGAGTTGCTCGGCCTGGGCGATGCGCGCCTTGTAGCGGCCGATGGCGTCGAGCTCGCCCTCGAGATCCTGCTCGAGCATGACCTTGGCGACCTCGGAGACCTGCACCCTGGCCACGTCGACGCCCGGCGTGCCGCCGAGGAAGTCGATCTGCTCGGCGAGCGAGATCGCGTGGGTGTGCTCCTCGTTGGAGTGGATCGTGAGCTCGGCGCGGATCGCGTCGTACTGCGGCCCGGTGATCACGGCCGCGTGCTGCACGTACTGGATCAGGGCCTGGAACTCCTTGGCGAGATCGTCGTTCAGGTGGTCGATGAGCGCCCCTCTGGTGATCGGGGCGCGACCGGCCCTGCGCGCCGGCGAGCCGGCGACCGTGCCGGTCGCCGCCTGCGTGCCGCGGGTGGTCGCCGCGGCCTTCACGTCGCGTGTGCCGCCGGCCTTGCGCGCGCTGCCGCGCGCCGCTTTGGCGTCCTTGGAGTCGTGCTTCGGCATGATGCTCCTTTCGGTGTCTGCGGTCGCCCGCGAGTCGGCGTGCCTCGCCGGTGACCGGCCGCCTGGTCGGCAGCGGCCCTGCGCCGGCACCGCCGCGCCGGCTCGCGCCGAGGATCTCGCGGCGGCGTCTCGGCGCCAGTATCTCCTACGAAGAAAGGCCGCGAAAAGCCGGCCGGCGTTGGACCGTCGTACACGAAGGCCGGCGAGCGTGTCGGGACGTGCGGCGGTGTGCGGGGCCGGCCCGCGTGTTGGTCAGGCCGAGACCGGGTCGGCCGGCGCGTCGGCGTCGGCGAGGTCGGCCAGGGCGTCGGCGGCCGCAGCGACCTCGTCGCGCACCCGGAGCGGGTCGAGCCAGCGGGCGGGGATGGCCGCGGCGCCGTAGCGGGCGCCCGCCAGGGCGCCCGCTACGGCGCCCACCGTGTCGCAGTCGCCGCCGCGATTGACGATCTCGAGGATGGCGCCCTCGAAGCTGTCGGTGTGGAGCACGGCCCAGACGGCGGCGCGCAGCGAGTCGAGCACGAAGGCGGCCGGCTCGATCTCGTCGGGCTCGGCCACGACCGCGTCGCGCAGCGTCATCGAGACGCGCGCCTCCTCGATGTCGAGCGCGGCGGCGATGGCCGGCAGGCTCTCGTCGAGCGCACCGGCCATCGCCGCCACGATGAGCTCGTTCAGGGCCACGCACGACCAGCCGGCGAGCCGGTCGTAGTGCGTCAGCATGGACTCGCGCAGCGAGACCCGGCGGCGCGTGTCGCCGTCGCAGGCGTAGCGCAGCGCGACCGGGGCGCAGCGCATGACGCTGCCGTTGCCGGCGGTCGGAAAGCCGAGCACCTCGTAGGCGCGTCGTGAGGCGCGGTCCCAGGGCGTGCCGGCCGTCAGGATGAGCATCACGGTGCGCGTCGTCAGGCTCACGTCGCGTGGCCCGGCCGCGAACCAGGCGCGGTAGCGCGAGAGCACGTCCTCGGCGTCGAAGCCGCCGACGCCGACCAGGCTGTGGGCGAGGGCGAGCATCATCTCGGTCGCGTCGGTGACCTCGCCGGGACGCACCTCGTGACAGCCGCCGCCGACCATCTCGGCGAGCACACCCCAGCGCTCGCGCACCTGCGCGGGCGTGAGGAACTCGGCGGGCGCGCCCATGGCGTCGCCGACGGCGAGGCCCAGGAGCGCGCCGCGAAAACGATCGCGGGGCACGGGCCGCCCGAGCGCCGCCGGCTGCCAGGCGACCTCGGCCGCGGCGCCCTGGGGGTCGCCCGGTCCGGCCGGCGGCGGATCGGCTGCCGTCACGCCTCCCCGAGCAGGGCGTCCGCGAGCAGCTCGAAGAAGCGCACCTGGAACGAGATGTCGGAGACGGCGATGCGTTCGTCGCGGGCGTGCTCGCGCCCGCCCATGGTGGCGGCGTCCTCGGCCACGAACGGGCAGAAGCCGTACGCCACGATGTCGGGGAACGCCTCGCGGAACCAGCGCGAGTCGGTGAAGCCGCAGAGGTGGAGCGGCACCACGTCGCAGCCGGGCACGAGCTCGGCCATGGCACTCTCGACGGCGGCGGAGAGCGCCGTGGGCACGGGCGACTCGTTGCCGCTCGTCAGGTCGGTCCAGGCGAACTCCCAGCCGGGGATGCCGGCGAGAGCCGCGGCGACCTCGCGGCGCACGTCGTCGCCGGTCTGGCCCGGCAGGATGCGGCAGTCGATGTCGACGGCCGCGTGGGACGGGATGACGTTCACCGCTTCGCCGCCGCCGCGCACGATGGTCGGCGAGAACGTCACGCCCAGCAGCGGCTCGATGAGATAGGCGGCTTCGGGATCGAGCTCGTGCAGCCGGCGAACGGCGGCGCGGGCACGGTCCGGGTCGGTGAGCGCGGCGCGCAGGTCGGGGTCGGCGACGAGGCGGTCGATGTAGCGCGCCGTGAACGGCGCGATCGCGACCGCCGCTTCGTGGTCGGCGAGGGCGGCGATGACGCGGCCCAGCAGTTCGACGGGGTTGAGGTCGTGCAGCGGCACGGAGCCGTGGCCGCCACGGCCGCGGACGGTGATGCGAAAGTCGGCGAAGGCCTTCTCGCCCACCGTGAGGGGGTAGAGGCGCACGCCGCCGGCGACCGAGAAGGTGCCGCCGCCCTCGTTCACGAGGTAGTCGCAGTGCACGAGGTCGGGATGCTCGGTCACGAGCCAGTGCGCACCGCAGTGTTCGCCACGTTCTTCGTCGGCGGTCGCGATGAACACGATCTCGCCGGCAAGCGGCGTGCCGGCGCGCGCCAGACGGGTGAGGGCGACCGCCTGGGCCGCCACTTGGTTCTTCATGTCGGTCGCGCCGCGGCCCCAGACGTAGCCGTCGCGCACCTCGCCCGAGAACGGCGGGACGGTCCACTCGGCGGCCTCGGCCGGCACCACGTCGAGGTGGCCGAGCAGCCCCAGACGGGGTCCCGGCCGCGTCCCGGGCAGTCGCACGATCAGGTTCTGCCGGTCGGGGAACTCGCCGATGAGCTCGGCGTCGAGGCCGTGGCCGGCGAAGTACTCGCGCAGGACGAGCGCCGCGCGCGTCTCGTTGCCGGGTGGGTTGGTGGTGTCGGTCCGCAGCAGCTCCGCCAGCAGCGCGACGGCCTCGCGCTCGATCGCTCTGCACTCGTCGCGCGCCAAGCCCGGAACCTGCATCGCCGCATCCTTTCGCCGCTCGCCTGCGGCACGATGATATCGGTTTTGGCGGTCGCGGGCCCCCGGCCTACAGCAGCCGCTGCTGCCCCGGCGCCGCGCGCCGCGCCGGAGACGACTCGTCGCCGCGGTCGTCGGGAGCCTGTCGTCGCCCGGCGCTCACGCCCCCACCCGGGGGGTCGGCGGCCGGCCAGGCGTCGTCGAGTCCGAGGAGGGCGGTCATCTGGCGGGCGTTGCGCACGCCGTAGTCGCGGTAGTTGTTGTTGAACAGCACGTGGACGGTCGCCGCCCGTTCGGCGAGGGCGCGGATCTGTGGCACCCACTCGCCGAGCTCCTCGCCGCGGTAGAGGTAGTTGAAGCGGTCGGACGCCGCCCGTCCGCGGATCTGCCACGTGTCGGTGTTGCGTCCGTGAAAACGGACCACGGCCAGGTCGGAGGTCGCGGCGGCGAGCGGCGGCGAGCTGTTCGGGAAGCCCTGGGGCTCGTCGACCGACACGTAGCTCGCCCCCGCCGACTCGAGGAACGAGAGGGTGCGGGCGATGCCGGCCTCGTCGGCGAGCCAGCCGCCGCCGCGAAACTCGACCGCGACGCGGTAGGGGTGCAGCTCGCGCACCGCCTTGCGGATGTGCTCGCGGCTCTCGTGGCTGGCGCTGAACCAGGGTGGAAACTGGAAGAGGACGGCGCCGAGCTTGCCGGCGGCCTGGAGCGGCGCGAGGGCGAGGCGGTGGGCGTCCCAGAGGATGGTCTCGGCCGTGGCCGGCAGGTCGCGCAGGTAGACGTTGCGCTTGCCGGCGGCGTCGGCCGGCAGGCAGGACCGGAGCTCGGACGTGAGCCGCTCGGGCGCCGCGCCGTGGCCGGTCAGCAGGGCGAACGCCTTGACGTCGAAGACGAAGCCGGGCGGCGTGCGCTCGGCCCAGCGCGTGGCGTTGCCGACGTCGGGCGGGGCATAGAAGGTCGAGTCGACCTCGACGATCGGGAACTGCGTGGCGTAGTAGGCAAGACGCCGCGCCGCGCTGGTGGTGCCCGGCGGGTAGAAACCGCCCGAGGCGATCAGGGTGGGATCGGTCCACGAGCAGTTGCCGACGAGGATCCGGCCGGCCCGGCTGTCCATGCGCGCCTCCGCGTGTCGCCTCTCGAGCGGTACGCCCGCAGTGTACCCCGGGGACCTGCCGCGGCGCGGCCGGCGGCGTCATCGTCCACGTTGTCACGTCCCGGTGGTCGTCCTATAGTGACGGGGACGGCGGCTGTGTCCGTCGGTCACGGTCGCCAGTCCGTCTGTCGGCGGCGCACTGTGGCGCTACCCGAGCGGTCCTCGCCGGACGCTACCCGGCGCGGGGCGCGGCGGCTGGTCCGGCGCGCACCCGGATGAGAGAGTCCGTTCCGTCTGGCGTCGCCGACAGACTCCATCACCCACACGACCCGTCGCGCCTGCGTTGACCCTCCTCGGCGCGGCGGACTATACTGTCTCGCCCGGGCGTCATGCGCCCGTTCGCCGCGTGTCGGAATGGCGGAATTGGTAGACGCGCTAGGTTGAGGGCCTAGTGAGGGCATTACCTCATGGGGGTTCAAGTCCCCCTTCCGACACCACCCCCCTTTCCGGTCGATGGGCGCGTCGCGCCGGTACGCACGACGCCTCGGGTGGCGTATCCGGCGTCTCTCCGTCCGGGTCGCGGGCGAGCGTATAGTGGCTCTGGACCGGTGGCGGTGCGGCGCGGCGGGGTGGCCTCCCTGTGGACGAAGCGGACGGCGCGATGGAGATGGCGGACGAGGCGCACGAACCAGAGACGTGGGACGACATCAACCACCTGTACGCGGACTGCGTCTCGAGCGGCGTCGTGGTCTGCGACAGCGACGGCGTGATCCACGACTGCAACGCGGCGGCCGCGCGTCTGCTGCTGCTGCCGCCCGCCGAGATCGTCGGGCACAGCATCGTCGACCTGTCCTGGCTGCCGGCACGACCGTTCTTCGAGGACGGCAGCCCGGCCGAGCGTCTGGGCGAGACCGCGCTCGCCGACCTGCGCGCCGGCCGTTCGATCGTGCCCACCGTCCTGGGAATGCGGCCGGCCGGCGCCGAGCCCGTCTGGCTGCTGGTGTCGGCCCAGCGCACGCTCGATCTGCCGCCGTGGGCGCCGCCGGCGGTGATCGTGACGCTCACCGACATCACCTCGCAGAAGGCGGCCGAAGCGCTCTACGCGCGCGTCGCCGACGAGCTCCACGGCGTGCTGCACGCGCTGCCCGACCTCTACTTCAGGATCGATCACGAGGGCGCCGTGGTCGACTTCCACATCGACTCGGGCTTCGACCGTCACCTGACTTCGGACGACCTGCTCGGCCGCCGTCTGATCGACGTCCTGCCGGCCGACGCCGCGCCGGCGCTCACGAGGGCGCTGGACCGGGCGCGCCGCTGGGGCGTCGCCGAGTCGTGCGAGGTCTCGGTGGCCACCCCCGACGGGCCGGCCTGGTTCGAGGCGCGTGTCGTCGGGCTGCCCGACAGCGGCTGCGTCGTGGTCGTGCGCGACATCACCGAGCAGCGCCGCGCCGAAGAAGCCCTGGCCCGCTCCGAGCGCATGTACCGGTCGTTCGTCGAGCGCGCGCCGGTCGGCATCTGTCTGTTCGACACCGACCTGCGCCTGACGTCGTGCAACGACGCGGCGGTGGCGATGGTCGGCTCTCCCCGCGAACGCATCATGGCCGCCGACCTGCGCGGCCGGCCGTTCACCGACACCCTCGTGGCCGCGCTGCAGGGCCGCGAGGGCAGCTTCGAGAGCGCCCGTATCGCGCCGGACGGGATTCACGCCATGTCCGTGAACCTCCACGTCCAGCCCGTCCTCGGCCCCGACGGCGACATCGTCGGGGGCATCTGCGTGATCACGCGGGCGCGGTCGTCCGCCACCTGATCCGGCGGCGCGGCGGCGCCGGATCAGGTGGCACCGACTGGCCGCCGCAGCCGTCGCGGTCTTCCGCCTACAGCCCGCGCCAGAGCGGCAGACCGGTGACCTCGTCGGAGGCGCGGTCGAGGGCCGGACCAAGGAGCTCGGTCACGATCAGCTCGCAGGCGAAGACGACGCAGCCGGGCGCGGCGTGGCCGCCCCAGGCGCGGCCGTCGTGGTCGGCGAGCGTCAGGTGCACGTGCGCCGCGGGCGCCCCGTCGCGGCGCGACAGGTTGCCGGCCAGGCAGGTGAGCTCGAGCGGGCGGTCCAGGTCGAACTCCGCGTATGCCTGCGCCGCCTGGTCGTACGAGGCCAGGCGGGCGCGCCGCAGGGCTCCGAGGCCCTGGAGCGCGGCCGCCTCGATGCCGTGGCGCTCGGCCAGGCCGACGATCTCCTCGAGAAGGTCGGCGCCGTGCGCGAGACGGGCGACGATCGTCCTGCCCGTCGCGAACTCGAGACTGCCCATGTCGCATCGCTCCTTGCCGGCGGTGGGACGGCGCCACCCGGCGGGCCGCGCCGCTCTGCCCGCCAAGTATGCACCACGGTGAACGTGCGGCGGCGGGCGCCGCGCCGGGTATCGACGCACGCGCCGCGCCGGCGCCGGCGCGCGCGGTAGAATCGGACGATGGACGACGCCGCGGTCAAGCACCGCCTGATCCTCATTGACGGCTCGAGCCTGGCCTACCGGGCCTACTTCGCGCTGCCCGAGTCGATCGCCACGCGGGACGGCTTTCCCACGAACGCGCTCTTCGGCCTGGCCCAGATGCTCGTCAAGCTCATCACCGAGTTCGAGCCGTCGGCGGTGGCCGTGGCCTGGGACGGGCGCGAGAAGACCTTCCGCCACGAGGAGTTCGACGGCTACAAGGCGCAGCGGCCGCGGATGCCCGACCCGCTCGCCCTGCAGTGGGAGCACCTGCCGGGACTCATGGACGCCTTCGGCATCCCCAACCTGCTGAAGGAAGGGTACGAGGCCGACGACATCCTCGGCACCCTCGCCGAAGAGGCCAAGCGCCAGGGCCGGCGCTCGCTCGTCGTGACCGGCGACCGCGACGCCCTGCAGATCGTCGACGACGACATCTGGGTCGTGACCACCGGCAGGGGCGTCACCGACGTCAAGATCTACACGCCGGCCGCGGTGGTCGAGCGCTTCGGGGTGACGCCGGCGCAGATCCCCGACTTCATCGGCCTGAAGGGCGACACGTCCGACAACATCCCCGGCATCCCGGGTGTCGGCGACAAGACGGCGGCCGCCCTCGTGCAGCAGTTCGGCACGGTCGAGAGCCTGTACGAGCGCCTCGGCGAGGTCAGCTCCGACAAGCGCCGCGCGCTGCTCGCCGAGCACGAGCCGGCCGCGCGCCTCTCCAAGCACCTCGCCTGCATGGTGCTCGACGTGCCCCTCGACGAGGACATCGTGAAAATCGTCGGGCGGACCGGCTATGCCCTGCCGTATCGCGAGGCCGAGGTCTTCTGCCGACGCTTCGAGTTCAACAGCCTGGGACGCCGCCTGCGCGAGATGGCAGCGGCGCAGGGAGCGGGGGACGGCGGCGAGGCCGGCGGCCTCGCCGCCGTCCCCTTCCCGCGCCTCGTGGTAGCGCCCGACGCGGCGCCCCTGCTCGCCGTCCTCGGGCGCGGGCCGGCAGCCGTGGGCTTCGTGCCCGAGGGCGACGGCTGGGTCGCCGCCGTCGCAGACGGCGGCGACGAGGCCGTCGCCGCCCGTCTCGACAGCGCCGACTGGCGCGCCATCTGGCGTCTGGCGCCGCACGTCGTGGCTCACGACGCCAAGTCGTATCCCGAGTTCCCGACGGCGGCGGCCGACCCCGCCTTTGACACCGACATCGCCGCCTACCTGCTCCAGCCGGAGCGGCCCGAGGACGACCTCTTCACGCTCGCCCAGGCCGACGCCGAGCACCTGGTCGACGGCCCCCACCTCGAGGCGCTGGCGGCCACGCGGGCCGTGCTGACGCTGCGCCTGGCCGCCGAGCAGCGCGTGCGGCTGGGCGAGCTCGGACTCGACACGCTGTTCCACGACATCGAGCTGCCGCTCGTGCGCGTGCTGGCCGGCATGGAGGCCGTCGGCGTGGCCATCGACACGCACCGCCTCGGCGAGATCTCGGCGCGCCTGAGCGACCGCATCGACGAGGTGCGCGACCGCTTGTACGAGCTCGCCGGCGGCCCGTTCACGGTCGGCTCGCCCCAGCAGCTCGCCGAGGTGCTGTTCTCGCGCCTCGGCCTGCAGCCGATGCGCAAGGGCAAGACGGGCTACTCGACCGACGCGCGGGTGCTGCGGCAGCTGCGCGACCAGCACCCGCTCGTGCCGCTCGTCGAAGAATGGCGCGAGCTCACCAAGCTCGTGAACACCTACCTCGAGCCGCTGCCGGCGCGCATCGACCCGCGCACCGGCCGCCTGCACACCACGTTCCGCCAGACGGTCGCCTCGACCGGCCGCCTGTCGAGCACGAACCCCAACCTGCAGAACATCCCGATTCGCACCGAGCTCGGCAGCCAGATCCGCGACTGCTTCATCGCCGCCGAGGGCATGCGGCTGATCGTCGCCGACTACTCGCAGATCGAGCTGCGTCTCATGGCCTACCTGGCCCAGGAGCCGGCCCTGATCGCCGCCTACGAACGCGGCGAGGACGTGCACCGAGTCACGGCGGCGGCCGTCGCCGGCATCCCGGTGGAGCAGGTCACCAAGGCCCAGCGGGAGCGCGCCAAGGCGACCAACTTCGGCATCATGTACGGCCTGTCGGCCTTCGGTCTGTCCGAGCAGGTCGACATGCCGGTCGACGAGGCCAGGGCCTTCATCGATGCCTACTTCGCGCGCTACCCGCGGGTGCAGGCCTTCCGCGAGAAGGTGATCGCCGAGGCGACCGACGCCGGCTTCGTGACGACCGTCTTCGGTCGCCGCCGGGCCGTGCCCGAGCTGCGCGCCGCGAGCTTCCGCGAGCGTTCGCTCGGCGAGCGCCTGGCCGTCAACGCCGTGCTTCAGGGCAGCGCGGCCGATATCATCAAGGTGGCGATGCTGCGCGTGACGAAGGCCTTCGCCGCGGCCGGCCTGATCACGCGCCTCGTGCTGCAGATCCACGACGAGCTGGTCTTCGAGAGCCCCGACGACGAGGTCGATCCCGTCCTGCCGATCGTGCGCGACGCCATGTGCGGCGCTTTCACCATGGAGCCGCCGCTCGACGTCTCGATCGGCGTGGGCGACACCTGGCTGGCGGCCAAGTAGCGAGCCGGCGGCGCTCGGCGACCGCGCGGGGCCTCGGCTCGGACGGCACAGGCGAGCCGTCGCGACGCTGGTCTGCCTGGCGACGAAATCGGGCCCGGTGGTACAATCCCTAAGTTTGGCGACCCTTCACGGTCCAGCTGGGTCGCCGGCTCAACCTCCGGAAAGCGACGGACCGCCTGTGCACGCCGGAAAGGAAGGCAAGCGACCGACATGACCGAAGACACCCAAGAAGCCGCCCCCACCCAGATCTCCGCCGAGAACGCCCGCATCATCGCCGAGAGCGAGGGCTACCTCACCGAGGTCGACGGGCAGATCGTCCCCAACTACGACCTCACCATCAACATCTTCGGCGAGGGCGACATCGTGACGGGCCACGTGGTCCGCATCGACAAGGACGAGGTCCTGGTCGACATCGGCTACAAGTCCGAAGGCGTCATCCCCGTCAGCGAGCTCTCGATCCGCAAGTCGGTCAACACCTCCGAAGAGGTCCAGCTCGGCGAGGAGATCGACGCGCTCGTCATGCAGAAAGAGGACGCCGACGGGCGCCTGATCCTGTCCAAGAAGCGGGCCCGCTTCGAGAAGGCCTGGAAGCGCATCGAAGAGGCGCACGAGAGTGGCGTGCCGGTCCAGGGCACGGTCATCGAGGTCGTCAAGGGCGGGCTGATCCTCGACCTCGGCGTACGCGGCTTCCTGCCGGCCTCGCTCGTCGACATCCGCCGTGTCCAGGACCTCTCCGAGTACGTCGGTCAGGAGCTCTCCTGTCGCGTCATCGAGATGAACCGCAACCGCAACAACGTCGTGCTCTCGCGCCGCGCGGTCCTCGAGGAGGAGCGCAAAGAGGTCCGTCAGCAGATCATCGACGAGCTCAACGTCGGCGACATCGTCACGGGCACCATCTCGAACATCGTCGACTTCGGCGCGTTCGTTGACCTCGACGGCATCGACGGCCTCATCCACATCTCCGAGCTGTCCTGGACGCACATCAACCACCCGTCCGAGGTGCTGCAGGTCAACCAGGAGGTCAAGGTCAAGGTCCTGGACATCGACCGCGACCGCCAGCGCATCAGCCTGGGCCTCAAGCAGACCCAGGAAGACCCGTGGCAGAAGATCGTGGCCGAGCACCGTATCGGCGACGTCGTGCAGGGCCGCGTCACCAAGATCGTGGCCTTCGGCGCGTTCGTCGAGATCTACGAGGGCATCGAGGGCCTCGTCCACATCTCGGAGCTCGCCAACCGTCACGTCGAGCGTCCCGACGAAGTCGTCTCCGTCAGCCAGCAGGTGCAGGTCAAGGTCATCGAGATCGACTCCGACCGGCGCCGCCTGAGCCTCTCCATCAAGCGCGTCGAGGGCCAGCAGGTCGAGCCCATGCGGCGGGTCGAGCCCGATACGGCCGAGGACGTCGAGCCCGAGGCCGGGGACGTCGAGCTCGAGACCGAGGTCGCCGAGGACGTCGAGCCCGAGGCCGAGGACGTCGAGGAGGCCGAGGAGCAGGCCGCGGTCGCCGAGGAGGCCGAGGCGGCGGTCGAGACCGAGCCGGTCGCGGTGGTCGATGTCGAGCAGTCGGCCGACGAGCCGGCCGAGGCCGTCGAGACGCCCGACGACGAACCCGCCGTGGTCGAGGACACGCCGACCCTGGGCCTCTCCGATGAGGTGTTCCCGGCGGGTGCCGAGCGGCGTGCCGACGACGCGGCCGACGAGGCCGCCGACGGCGAGGCCTCCGACGAGCCGGTCGAGGACTGACGATCAGGCGATCCGGTCGGCGGACGGCGCGGCGCGCGAGCGCCGCGCCGTCCGCACGACCGGCATCGCCGCGAGCACGGCGCGCCGCGTCCCGCGGCTCGGCGTGACCGGCGGCATCGGCTCCGGGAAGTCGACGGCCACGGCCTTCCTGGCCGAGCTGGGGGCCGCCGTCGTATCGGCCGACGAGCTCGTCCACCACCTGCTCGAGGAGCAAGCCATCATCGCGCGCGTCGAGCGCCACTTCGGCGGCGACGTGCTCGACGACGAGCAGGTCGACCGACCGGCGCTCGCCAGCATCGTCTTCAACGACGCCGGCGAGCTCGTCTGGCTCGAGAGCCTGCTCCACCCCCACGTCAAGCGCCTGATCGACGACTGGGCCCGCGAGCAGGAGGCGCGCCGGCCGCGGCCGGCGCTGCTCGTCGCCGAGGTGCCGCTGCTCTTCGAGACCGACATGGCCGACATCTTCGACTACATCCTGCTCGTGACGGCGCCCGAGGCCGCACGCCGGCGGCGCCTGTCCGCCAAGGTGACGGCCGAGGAGTTCACGCGGCGGGCGGCGCGGCAACTGTCCGAAGAAGAGAAGGCGGCGCGCAGCGACTTCGTGGTCGAGAACGTGGGCAGCCGCGAGAACCTGCGGCGCTACGTCGGGGAGATCTACGCGACCATCCTCGCGGAAGGGGGCCGGCGGGACGACTCGCCGACCCGCTAACGGGTGCGTCGCGGCCTGCTCATCGTCGGCCTCGCCGTCGCGGCGCTGGCGCTGACCTGGGGCGTGCTGGCGGCGGCCCGGCCCGCCTGGTACCTGCGCATCGTCTACCCGCTCTCGCACGTCGACGCGATCCACGCGGCGGCCGCGCGTAACCGGCTCGACCCGGCTCTCGTGGCCGCGGTCATCTATGAGGAGAGCCACTTCCGCGACGACGTGAGCTCGCACCAGGGCGCTGTCGGCCTCATGCAGGTCCTGCCCTCGACGGCTCAGGAGATCGCGCGCAAGACGGGCGGCACCGACTTCGTCGTCACCGACCTCACCGATCCGCGGGTCAACGTCCTGTACGGCTGCTACTACCTGCGCGAGTTGCTGGATCACTATCACGGCGCGATGGTCGCCGCGATCGCCGCCTACAACGCCGGTCAGGCCAACGTCGATGCGTGGCTGTCGGTCACGGGGGGCAAGCTCACGACGGCGGAGATCCCGTTCAGCGAGACGCGCGACTACGTCGCCGCCGTGCTCGACTTGCAGAAAACGTACCGGCGCGCGTGGGGGTCGAGCCTCGGCCCGCCGCCCGGGGGCTGAGCCGTCACGGCGGGCATTGCGAACGTACGTTCGCTCTGCTAGCATCTTGCCGCGGCCGGGCGTACGGCCGCGGCGCGCGCGACACGAAAGACGACCACGTGACCGATACCTTCCAGATCGAGGCCGGGTATGCGCTGACCGGCGACCAGCCGCAGGCCGTCGACAGCCTGACCGCCGGCGTGGCCCGCGGCGACCGGTTCCAGACCCTGCTCGGCGTCACCGGCTCCGGCAAGACCTTCACCATGGCCAACGTCATCGCCCGGGCGCGCAAGCCGACGCTCGTGATCGCCCACAACAAGACGCTCGCGGCGCAGCTCTGCAACGAGTTCCGCGAGTTCCTGCCGGGCAGCGCGGTCGAGTACTTCGTGAGCTATTACGACTACTACCAGCCCGAAGCCTACGTGCCTCAGCAGGACCTCTACATCGAGAAGGACTCGTCGATCAACGACGAGATCGACCGGCTGCGCCACGCCGCCACCAACGCGCTGCTCATGCGACGCGATACCGTGATCGTGGCGAGCGTGAGCTGCATCTTCGGTCTGGGCTCGCCCGACGACTACCTGCAGAGCGTCGTGCTGCTGCGCACCGGCGACCACATCGACCGCGACGCCGTGCTGCGCAAGCTGGTCGACATCCAGTACCAGCGCAACGACTACGAGCCCACGCGCGGCAAGTTCCGCGTGCGGGGCGACTCGTTCGAAGTCTGGCCGGCCGACGAGGACACGCTCCTGCGGGTCGAGCTCTGGGGCGACGAGATCGAGACCATCGTGCGCTACGACCCGGTGAGCGGCGAAGTCGTCGACAAGCCGGCCTACGTCGCTGTGTACCCGGCGACGCACTTCGTCACGAGCGGCCCCGCGATCGAGCGGGCGCTGACCGAGATGCGGCGCGAGCTCGACGAGCGCTGCGCGTGGTTCGACGAGCACGGCAAGGTGCTCGAATCGCACCGCCTGCGCCAGCGCACCCAGTACGACATGGAGATGCTGCGCGAGATGGGCTTCTGCAACGGCATCGAGAACTACTCGCGCATCCTGCTCGGCAAGCAGCCCGGGGCCACCCCCAACTGCCTGCTCGACTTCTTCCCCGACGACTACCTCGTGTTCATCGACGAGTCGCACATGACGGTGCCCCAGATCCACGGCATGTACGAAGGCGACCGCTCGCGCAAGCAGACACTGGTCGACTACGGCTTCCGCCTGCCGAGCGCCCTCGACAACCGGCCGCTGCGCTTCGACGAGTTCATCACCAAGGTGCCCCAGATCGTCTTCGTGTCCGCCACGCCCGGACCGTTCGAGCTGCGCGAGAGCGTCAACATCGCCGAGCAGATCATCCGTCCGACCGGCCTCGTCGACCCCCAGGTCGAGGTGCGACCCACGACCGGCCAGATCGACGACCTCATGAACGAGGCGCGGCGGCGTATCGAGCGCGACGAGCGCGTGCTGGTGACCACGCTCACCAAACGCATGGCCGAGGACCTCACCGACTACCTCGTCGAGAACGGCTTCCGCGTGCGCTACCTGCACAGCGAGATCGACACGCTGCAGCGCCTCGAGATCGTGCGTGAGCTGCGCCTCGGCGAATTCGACATCCTGGTCGGCATCAACCTGCTGCGCGAGGGCATCGACATGCCCGAGGTCACGCTCGTCGCCATCCTCGACGCCGACAAGGAGGGCTTCCTGCGCGGCCAGACGAGCCTCATCCAGACGATCGGCCGGGCGGCCCGCAACGTGAACGGCACGGTCGTCATGTACGCCGACCGCGTGACCGAGGCCATGCGCAGCGCGATCGACGAGACGAACCGCCGCCGCGGCCGGCAGATGGCCTACAATGACGACCACGGCATCACGCCGCGCAGTATCGTCAAGGCGGTCACCGACATCGCCCAGATGAGCTCGCAGCAGGCGGCCACGCCCAAGGGGCGGCGTCGCGGTCAGCGCCCGGCCGGCGAGCGCGCGGCCATGCCGGTCGCCGACCTCGAGAAGCTCATCACGAACCTCGAGGCCGAGATGTTCGCCGCCGCCGACCAGCTCAAGTTCGAGTACGCGGCCAAGCTGCGCGACGAGATCAGGGAGCTCGGCAAGGAGCTCTCTCGAAGGGAGGCCGCGGTTGGCTGACGTGCCTTGGCCGGGGCGGCGACCATGACCACCTATCTCTCCCGCCGGCGCGCCGGCGCGCATCGCTTGGCGCGATCCCGACCCCGTGCCGGCCGGCCCGCTGCCCGTCGGCGCGGGCCCGTCGCCGTTCGTTTCCGACCGACTGGAGTGACACTGCCTTCATGACGACCGACCTCATCATCACCGGCGCGCGCGAGCACAACCTGAAGGACATCTCCCTGCGGCTGCCGCGCGATCGCTTCATCGTGATCACCGGCCTGTCGGGCTCGGGCAAGTCGTCCCTGGCCTTCGACACGATCTACGCCGAGGGTCAGCGGCGCTACGTCGAGTCGCTGTCGGCCTACGCGCGCCAGTTCCTCGGCCAGATGGACAAGCCCGACGTCGACTCCATCGAGGGCCTGTCGCCGGCCATCTCGATCGACCAGAAGACCACCTCGCGCAACCCGCGCTCCACCGTGGGTACGGCCACCGAGATCTACGACTACCTGCGGCTGCTCTACGCTCGCATCGGCCATCCGCATTGCCCGAACTGCGGGCGGCCGATCGAGGGCCAGTCGCTCGAGCAGATCGTCGACCAGGTGCTCGAGCTCGAGGCCGGCACGCGCTTCAGCGTGAACGCGCCCGTGGTGCGTGGCCGCAAGGGCGAGTACGGGCAGCTCTTCCGCGACCTGCGCGGCGACGGCTTCACGCGCGTCGAGGTCGACGGCGAGTCGCGCAGCCTCGACGACGACATCGAGCTCGACAAGAAGTTCAAGCACGACGTCGCGGTCGTGGTCGACCGGCTCGTCATGAAGGACGGCCTGCGCCGCCGCCTGACCGACTCGATCGAGACGGCGGCCCACCTGTCGGACGGCCTCGTCGAGGTCGCGCTGGCCGACGGCCCGCGCCTGACGTTCTCCGAGAAGTTCGCCTGCCTGCACTGCGGCATCTCCATGCCCGAGATCCAGCCGCGCGTCTTCTCGTTCAACAACCCGCACGGGGCCTGCCCCGCCTGCCACGGACTCGGCTCGACCCAGGAGATCGACCCCGACCTCGTCGTGCCCGACCACACGCTCTCCATCAACCAGGGCGCGCTGCTGCCGTTCGGCCTGGCGGCGGGCTGGCTCGAGGACACCTTCCAGGCAGTGATCGAGCGCTACCACGTCGACCCCGATGCCCCCTGGCAGGACCTGACGGCCGAGCAGCGCGACCTGTTCCTGCGCGGCACGCCCGACCGCATCGACATGCGCTACCGCAACTACGAGGGGCGCTGGCGTCACTACCGGGCACAGTTCCACGGCATCCTCGCCAGCCTGCGGCGACGCTACGCCGAGACCGACTCCGACATGGTGCGCCAGAAGATCGAGGAGTACATGAGCGAGCGGCCCTGCGAGGAGTGCCACGGGGCGCGCCTCAAGCCGACGAGCCTGGCGGTCACCGTGGGCGGGCGCAACGTCTACGAATTCACCCTGATGAGCGTGACCGACGCCCTCGCGTTCCTCGAGACCCTCGACCTGACCGAGACCGAGCGGCTCATCGGCGGGCGGGTCGTCAAGGAGATCCGCGAGCGCCTGCGCTTTCTGGCCGACGTCGGTGTCGGCTATCTCACCCTGGGGCGCGCCGCCGCCACGCTGTCGGGCGGCGAGGCCCAGCGCATCCGCCTCGCGACCCAGATCGGCTCGGCCCTGGTCGGCGTGCTCTACATCCTCGACGAGCCCAGCATCGGGCTGCACCAGCGCGACAACCGCAAGCTCATCGACACGCTGCTGCGGCTGCGCGACCTGGGCAACACGGTGATCGTCGTCGAGCACGACGAGGAGACCATGCGCTCGGCCGACCACCTGGTCGACATGGGGCCGGGCGCCGGCGAGCAGGGCGGCTACGTCGTGGCCCAGGGCCCGCCCGCGTTCATCGCCGCCGAGCCCGCGTCGCTCACCGGCCAGTACCTGGGCGGCCGGCGCCGCATCGAGCTGCCGAGCCAGCGCCGCCTGCCGCTGCAGTGGCTCACCGTGCGCGACGCCCACATGCACAACCTCAGGCACATCGACGTGGCGTTCCCCGTGGGCGCCTTCACGGTCGTGGCCGGGGTGTCGGGCTCGGGCAAGTCGACCCTCGTCAACGAGATCCTCTACAAGGGCACGGCGGCGCGCGTCATGCGCGGCTCCAAGGCGCGCGCCGGGGCGCACGGCGGCATCGACGGCCTCGAGCTGCTCGACAAGGTGATCGACATCGACCAGTCGCCCATCGGCCGCACGCCGCGCTCCAACCCGGCCACCTACACCGGGGTCTTCGACCACATCCGCCAGCTCTTCGCGGCCACCCCCGAGGCCAAGGTCCGCGGCTACAAGCCGGGGCGCTTCAGTTTCAACGTCAAGGGCGGCCGCTGCGAGGTCTGCAAGGGCGACGGCCAGATCAAGATCGAGATGCACTTCCTGCCCGACGTCTACGTGCCCTGTGAGGCCTGCAAGGGCCAGCGCTACAACCGCGACACGCTCGAGGTCTACTTCAAGGGCAAGACCATCGCCGAGGTCCTCGACATGAGCGTGACCGACGCCTGCGCGTTCTTCGTCAATGTGCCGCGCATCGCGCGCCGGCTCACCACGTTAAACGACGTGGGGCTGGGCTACATCAAGCTCGGTCAGCCGGCCACGACGCTGTCGGGCGGCGAGGCGCAGCGCGTCAAGCTGGCCACCGAGCTCTCCAAGGTGGCCACCGGACGCACGCTTTACATCTTGGACGAACCCACGACCGGGCTGCACTTCGCCGACATCGAGCACCTGCTCGACGTCCTGCAGCGCCTCGTCGATCAGGGCAACACCGTCGTCGTGATCGAGCACAATCTCGACGTCATCAAGTCGGCCGACTGGGTGATCGATCTCGGTCCAGAGGGCGGCGACGAGGGCGGCCTCGTGATCGCTACCGGCACGCCCGAGGACCTGCTCGACGCGGCCGAGCACTCCTACACCGGGCAGTACCTGTCGCGCGTCCTGGGCGAGCGCCGCCGGGCGCCGGTCGCGGCCGCCGACGACGGGCACGACGGTGCGGGGCGCGGCGGCGGGCGGCGGCCGCAGGCCGCGCGGCCGGCGGCGGCGTCGCGCCGGCGCCGGGCGCGCGACACCGCCGGCTCCTGACCGGCGACCGGCGGGGCGGCCGCGAGACGGCTCGGCCGCTCGCGTAGCGCGCGGTCCCGCGGCGCGGTGCGATAATCGTCCCCGAGACATGATCGACGAACGCTCAGACGACGCGCTGACCGCGCTGCACGAGATCGCCCGTCGGGCGCCGGCCGCGCCCGGCGTCTATCGCTGGCTCGACGCGGCCGGCGACGTGCTCTACGTCGGCAAGGCCAAGGACCTGCGCAAGCGCCTGTCGTCGTACTTTCGGGGCGGCGCCGCCGCCCCGCTGGCGCGTACGGCCGAAATGGTCTCGCGCGCGCGCAGCATCGACTACGTCGTGACCCACTCCGAGACCGAGGCGCTGCTCCTCGAGGACAACTTCATCAAGGAGGCGCGGCCGCCGTTCAACCTGCGCCTGCGCGACGACAAGAGCTACCCGTTCATCGAGATCACGCTGAACGACGAGTGGCCGCGCGTGCGTTTCTTCCGCGGCCGCCACGTGCCGGGCAACCTCTACTTCGGGCCCTACTCCAGCGCCCGCAAGGTGCGCGAGACGCTGGAGCTGATCGGGCGCATCTTCCCGTACCGCAAGTGCAAGGCGGAGCGGCCCGGCCGGCCGAGCGGCTCGCCCTGCCTGCAGTACTTCATCGACCGCTCGCTCGGACCGTGCGACGATCGCGTCTCGCGCGACGAGTACCTCGAGGTCATCGACCAGGTGATCGACTTTCTGCGCGGCAAGCTGGCCGACGTCGAACACAGCATCGAGCGCGACATGCGAGCCGCCGCGGCCGCCCGCGAGTTCGAGAAGGCGGCGTTGCTGCGCGACCGGCTCGACGCGGTGCGTCACGTGCAGGAGCGCCAGGCAGTCGAGAGCGAGGGCGCCGGGTCGTTCGACGTGCTCGGCCTCTGGCAGGGCGAGCCCGGCGGCAACCTGCAGGTCTTCAGGGTGCGCGACGGCGCGCTGGTCGATCGCCAGACGTTCTTCGTCGAGAACACGGCCGACCGCGAGGCGCGCGACGTGGTCGAGGAGTTCGCGCTGGGCTACTACGGCGACGGGGTGAGCATCCCCGGTCAGGTGATCGTGCCGCTCGACGAAGGCACGGCCGAGCTCGCCGCCGTGCTCGCGGCGCGGCGCGGGGCGCGGGTCGAGGTGCGGCGCGCGCGGCGCGGCCCCAAGCGGCGTCTGCTCGAGATGGCGCAGGGCAACGCGGGCCAGGCGGCGCGCGACGAAGAGGCGCGCCTGGCCCGGACGCGCGCGACGCGCGAGGCGGCGCTCGTCCGCCTGCGCGACGCGCTCGGGCTCGTCGATCTGCCGCTGCGCATCGAGTGCTACGACATCTCCAACCTCGGCGAGCAGCACGCGGTGGGCTCGATGGTGGTCTTCGAGGGCGGCCGGCCGCGCAAGGCGCACTACCGCAAGTTCGCGATCCGCACCGTGCGGGGGCAGGACGACTTCGCCATGATGCGCGAGGTCGTCGGACGGCGCCTGCGGCGCCTCGACGGCGCCGGCGAGGGGGCAGCGTCGCGGCTGGTGGAAGGCGGCGAAGGGGCGGCGTCGCGGGCGGCCGACGGCGTTGTCGGGGCCGGCTACGCCGCGGCGGGGTACGACGAGAGCTTCGCGGCGCGACCGGCCCTGCTCGTGATCGACGGCGGCAAGGGCCAGCTCTCGGCCGCCCTCGAGGCGGTGCGGGCGGCCGGGCTCGACGTCGCGGTGATCGGGCTCGCCAAGCAGCGCGAGGAGGTGTTCGTGCCGGGCCGGTCGACCCCCCTCGAGCTGCGCCCCGACGACCCCGCGTCGCTGCTGCTGCAACGCATACGCGACGAGGCACATCGCTTTGCAGTAACCTTCCATCGGCAGCGCCGCGGCACCGACCTGCGCCGCGCCTCCATCTTCGACGAGCTGCCCAAGGTGGGGCCGGTGCGACGGCGGGCGATCCTCGAGCACTTCGGCAGCCCCGAGCGGTTCCTCTCGGCATCGCGCGACGAGCTCGAGCAGGTCCCCGGCCTGCCGCGCCGGGTCGCCCGCGAGATCTACGGGCAGTTGCACAAGGCCGGCTAGCCGCCGGCGGACAGGGCGCGACGTGCCGACGAGCCGCGTCCGGCGCGCCGTTGGCAGACTCGGAGCGAGCGGCGCGCCGCCAGCGCGGTCGGGCAGCGCGCGACGTGGCCGGGCAGCGCGCGGCGCGAGGGGAGCGGTCGGACGAAAGGTGACGAGATGACGACGAGCGACGGCGCCGCCGCCCACGACGAGCCGCGCCGCGAGGTGTTCTTCGAGACGCCGTACGGCGTCGGGCGTCTCGAGCTGCGCGCCGGCAGCCCGGTGGCGCTCGACATCCCCGAGCCCGGGCGAGTGCCGCCGCCGGGCGCCGCCGTCGACGAGGGGCGCTGGTGCGAGCTGCTGCGGCGCTACTTCGCCGGCGAGCGGGTCGTCTTTCCGCTCGACCTCGACGCGTACCTCGCGCGACTCGGCTGCACGGCCTTCGAAGCCGACGTGCTGCGCGCCCTCTCGCGCGTGCCCTACGGTCGCACGGTGAGCTATCGCGACCTCGCCCGCGACGCCGGTCATCCGGCGGCCTGGCGCGCGACCGGCTCGGTCATGGCCCGCAACGAGCTGCCGGTGATCCTGCCCTGCCACCGCGTGACGCGCAGCGACGGCGAGCTCGGCCGCTACGGCGACGACCCCTCCTGGAAGCGCCGCCTGCTCGAGCTCGAGGGCGCGCTGCCGACCGCCGGCCGTGGGGGTCGGACATGACCAACCCGATGCCCTTCGTCATCCTGTCCGGCCTGTCCGGCGCAGGCAAGACGCAGGCGATCGACGCCTTCGAGGACGCCGGCTACTTCTGCGTCGACAACCTGCCGCCTCAGCTCCTGTCGCCGCTCGTCGACCTGTTCCGCATCGAGGGCAGCAAGGTGCGGCGCGTGGCGGTCGTCTGCGACGTGCGCGGCGGCGAGTACTTCGGCGAGATCGAGCGCGTGCTCGACGAGCTCGGTGCGGCCGGGGTCGAGTACTCGCTCGTGTTCCTCGAGGCCGCCGACGAGGTCCTCGTGGCGCGCTTCAAGGAGACGCGCCGGCGCCACCCGCTCGCCGGGCACGGCACGGTGCTCGACGGCATCGCCCGCGAGCGCGAGCTCCTGCAGGCGCTGCGCGAGCGCGCCAACCACATCATCGACACGAGCGGCATCAGCATCCACGAGCTCAAGCTGCTGCTGAACGAGCAGATCATCCACCGCGGCGGGCGGCAGAGCATCACCTTCAGCTTCGTCTCGTTCGGCTACAAGTACGGCGTGCCGATCGACGCCGACCTGCTGTTCGACGTGCGCTTTCTGCCCAACCCGTTCTACGACCCCGGGTTGCGGCCCCTCACCGGCCTCGACCGCGAGGTGCGCGAGTACGTGCTGCAGTCGGTCGACGGCGCCGAGTTCTTCGAGGTGCTGCTGCCCCTGCTCGACTACCTGTTCCCGCGCTACGTGGCCGAGGGCAAGGCGCACCTGACCGTCGGCATCGGTTGCACCGGCGGCCGCCACCGCTCGGTGACGATCGCCGCCTGGCTGGCCGACCACTACGCGGCCGAGGGTCTGCAGACGACGGTGCGCCACCGCGACATGAACAGAGATTGACGGAGGGGCGTGCGGTGGCGCCGCGGTCCCGCCTGAGCAGGCTCCAGTGGCTCTATCCGGGGCTCGGCATGAAGCGCCGGCTGGTCGCCGTCTGTGCCGGCGGTGCGCTGGTCGGCAGCGCCCTCTGGCTCGCGCTCGGTATCGTCGTGACGAGCGGCCGGCGCCACGACGTCGGTGGCACCTGGATCACGGGCCACGTGAGCACGGCGATCGGCCTCGCGGTCGCGTGCCTCGTGGCCGGCGCCCTCGTGGTCCTGCTGGGCGCGCGCAGCCTCTACCGGTTCGCGCGGGCGGCGGGCGAGCCGGGCGTGCTCGGCCTGCGCCACGACGCCCGGCTCGCCCGCGGCCCGCGTATCGTGGCGATCGGCGGCGGTACCGGCTTGTCGGTGCTGCTCTCCGGCCTCAAGCAGCACACGAGCAACCTGACCGCGGTGGTCACGGTGGCCGACGACGGCGGCAGCTCGGGTCTGCTGCGCAGCAGCCTGGGTGTGCTGCCGCCGGGCGACATCCGCAGCTGCCTCGTCGCCCTCGCCGACGACGAGTCGCTCATGAGCCGCCTCTTCCAGTACCGCTTCCCCGAAGACGGCGGCCTGCAGGGCCACAGCTTCGGCAACCTCTTCGTGGCGGCCCTGGCCGGCGTCACCGGCGACTTCGAGCGCGCCGTGCAGGAGTCGACGAGCGTCCTGAACGTGCGCGGCCGGGTGCTGCCGGCCACGCTCGAGAGCGTCACGCTGCACGCCGAGCTCGAGGGTGGCGAGCGGGTGGCCGGCGAATCCACGATCACGGCCCACGACGGTCTGCCGCTGCGCGTCTGGCTCGACCCCGGCAGACCGGCGGCGGTGCCTCAGGCCCTCGAGGCGATCGCCGCCGCCGACCTCGTCGTGCTCGGCCCCGGCAGCGTCTACACGAGCATCGTGCCCAACCTCCTCATCCCCGACGTGCGCGAGGCCTTGGCGCGCACCAGAGCGCGCGTGGTGTACGTGTGCAACGTGATGACGCAACCGGGCGAGACCGACGACCATTCGGCGGCCGACCACCTGCGTGCGCTCTTCCGGCACGGCGCGGCCGGTGTGGTCGACGACGTCCTCGTGAACGACACGCCCGCCTCGCGCGAGCTGGCCGCCGTCTACCGGGCGGGCGGCGCGGCGCCGGTCGTGGCCGACGACTCGGAGCTCGCCGGGCTCGGCGTGCGCGTGGTGCACGCCCGCCTCGCCCACGCGGGCGACTACTTCCGTCACGACGCGGGCCGGCTGGCCGACGCCGTGCTGCGCCTGGCGCGCACCCCGTGACCTTCACCCAGGACGTCAAGCGCGAGCTCGCCGCCGTCGTGCCGGTCGAGAGTCATTGCGCTCGGGCTCAGCTCGCGGGGCTGCTCTTCGCGGCCGGCACGTTCGAGATCGCCTCGGGCGGCCAGTACACGGTACGGGTGAGCTCGCGCCTGCCAGCGGTGGCGCGCTCGGTGCTGTCGCTGCTGCGACCGATGGGCACGCACGCCCAGTTGCGCACGGCCGACACGCCGCCGGCCGGCCTGCGCTACGAGGTCGTGCTGGGCGACGACCCGCGCCACCTGCAGGTGCTGAACGAGGCGGGCGTGCTGTCCGACTCGTTCCGGGTGCAGCTTGGCGTGCCGCCGCGCGTCGTCGCCCGGCGCTGCTGCCGGGTGGCCTTTGCCCGCGGCGCCTTCCTGGGCTGCGGCTCGGTCTCACCGCCCGGCGCGCCGGTGCACGCCGAGCTCACCTTCGAGTCGGGTGAGCTCGCCGAGGACTGCCGCCGCCTGCTCGCTCGTCTCGGGCTCGACTTCAGGATCGTCACGCGCGCCCGCAACGTCGCCTGCTACACCAAGCGCGGCGAGGTGGCGGCCGACCTGCTCGCCCTGCTCGGCGCGCACAGCGCGCGCCTCGCCTGGGAGGAGCACCTCGTGTTCGGCGAGGTCCGCGGGCGCGCCAACCGTCTGGCCAACTGCGACCAGGCCAACGCCGGACGTGCCGCGCGCGCCGCCCTGCGTCAGGTCGAGGCGCTGCGCGGACTCAGGGCCGGCGACCAGTGGGGCCGCCTGCCGGCCGCGCTGCGCGCCGCGGCCGAGCTGCGGCTGCGCCATCCCTATCTGAACCTGGCCGAGCTCGCCGCGAAGGCCCGCCCGCCGCTCTCGAAGTCGGCCTTGAACCATCGCCTGCGGCGGCTCGAGGCGCTGGCTGGCAGCGAGCTGCGGCGCGCCGCCCGCGAACGTCCGGGCGAGCCGTCCGGCCGCGCGCGCCGCGCCGGCGCGGACCGCTCGCGCTCGTAGGCCCTCGCGCCGCGCACTGAGCGGGGCGGCTGGGTAGAAAGGACGGGACGCGCCCTCACGGCGCCGCGCACGATCGCTCTGGTAGACTTCGCATCGGGAACCGACCTGGAGGAAACATGGCATTGAAGGTAGGCATCAACGGGTTCGGCAGGATCGGCCGTCTCTACCTGCGGGCCGTCGCCAAACAGCACGCCGACCTCGATATCGTCGCCATCAACGACCTCATGGACGGCGCGACCATGCGCCACCTGTTCAAGTACGACTCGGTGCATGGCACCTTCCCGGGCGAGGTCGTCTTCGCCGACGACAGCCTCGTGATCGACGGCAAGGCCGTCAAGGTCCTGTCCGAGACCGAGCCGGTCCGGCTGCCGTGGCGCGACATGGGCGTCGACGTGGTGATCGAGTCGACCGGACGTTTCACCAAGCGCGAGGCCGCGGCCGCCCACCTCACCGCCGGCGCCAAGAAGGTCATCATCTCGGCGCCGGCCGGCGACGCCGACGTCATGGTCGTGCTGGGCGTGAACGACGCCGCCTACGACAAGGCGCGTCACGACGTCATCTCCAACGCGAGCTGCACGACCAACTGCCTGGCGCCGATGGTCAAGGCGCTCGACGACGCCTTCGGTCTCGAAAAGGGCTTCATGAGCACGATCCACGCCTACACGAACGACCAGAAGATCCTCGACTTCCCGCACAAGGACCTGCGCCGCGCGCGGGCCGGCGCCCTGTCGATCATCCCGACCACGACCGGCGCGGCGCGCGCCGTGGGCCAGGTGCTGCCGCATCTGAAGGGCAAGCTCGACGGCTTCTCGTTGCGCGTGCCGACCCCGGACGGCTCCTGCACCGACCTCACCGCCGTCCTCAAGCGCGAGGTCACGGCGGCCGAGGTCAACGCCGCCTTCAAGGCCGCGGCCGAGGGCGAGCTCAAGGGCATCCTGCAGTATTGCGAGGACCCGATCGTCTCGATCGACATCGTCGGCACGACCGCCTCGTCGATCATCGACTCGGCCCTCACCCTGGCGAGCGGCAACCTCGTCAAGACGGTGGCCTGGTACGACAACGAGTGGGGCTACACCTGCCGCCTCGTCGACCTGACCCAGCGCGTGCTCTAGACCGTCGAGAGGCCGCGACGCCGCTCAGGTTGCGCGGCCTTGTCGAGCGCCCGATGATCGCGCCGATCCGCGAGGGAAGGAGGGCCGTATGGCCAAGCGTGCTGTGACCGACTATCCGGTCGACGGCAAGCGGGTGTTCCTGCGCGTCGACTTCAACGTGCCGCTCACCGGCGACGAGGTCGCCGACGACACGCGCATCCGTGCCGCCCTGCCGACCATCACGTACCTGGTCGAGCGGGGCTGCCGCGTCGTGCTGGCCTCGCACCTGGGGCGTCCCAAGGGCCAGGTCGTGCCCGAGTTGCGGCTCGAGCCGGTCGCGCGGCGCCTCTCCGAGCTGCTCGGCCGACCGGTGGCGACGACCGGCGACTGCGTCGGACCGGCGGCGAGCGCCGCCGCGGCGGCGCTCGAGCCGGGCGGCCTCCTGCTGCTCGAGAACCTGCGCTTCCACGCCGAGGAGACGGCCAACGACCCGGCCTTCGCGGCGGCCCTCGCCGCGCTCGCCGATGTCTACGTGAACGACGCCTTCGGTACGGCCCATCGGGCGCATGCCTCGACGGTCGGCGTGCCGCGGGTGCTGCCCGGCGTGGCCGGTCTGCTCATGGGGCGCGAGCTCGAGGTGCTCGGGCGTCTGCTGACCGACCCGGCGCGCCCCTTCGTCGTACTGCTGGGCGGCGCCAAGGTGTCCGACAAGATCGGCGTCATCGAGAAGATGCTGACCGTCGCCGACACCCTCCTGGTGGGCGGCGCGATGTGCTTTCCGCTGCTCCTCGCCAAGGGCCTCGAGGTGGGCCGTTCGAAGGTCGAGGAGGGGACGGCCGAAACGGCCCGCGCCGTGCTCGCGGCAGCGGCCGGCGCGACCTGCGAGCTCGTCCTGCCGAGCGACGTGGTGGTGGCGGCCGAGCCGGCAGCCGGAGCAGCGCGGCACGTGGTCGGGGCCGACGCCATCCCCTCCGCCGAGATGGGGCTCGACATCGGGCCCGCCACGGCGGCCGCCTTTGCCGAGCGCCTGCGGGCCGCGGGGACGGTGTTCTGGAACGGCCCCATGGGGCTGTTCGAGGTGCCCGACTTCGCCGCCGGCACCCGCGCGGTCGGCGAGGCCGTGGCCGGGTGTCCCGGCGTGAGCGTGGTCGGCGGGGGTGACACGGTGAGCGCCGTCCGCAGCTTCGGCCTGGCCGACCGCATCACGCACGTCTCGACCGGCGGCGGCGCCTCGATGGAGTTCCTCGAAGGCAAGGCGCTGCCCGGCGTCGAGGCGCTGCTCGACGCCTGACGTTCACACCACAGGCGCCCACCGGGCGCCGGAAGGAGACCGGAGCATGGAAGCCGCGCGCAGGCCGCTCATGGCGGGCAACTGGAAGATGTTCAAGACGCAGATCGACACGAGCGCCTACGCACAGGCATTCGTCCCGCTCGTGGCGGGCGTCGACGACCGCGACGTCCTGCTCTGCGCGCCGTTCACCGACCTGACCGCGCTCGTCGCGGCGACGGCGGGCACGAACGTGGGGGTCGGGGCCCAGACCATGCACTGGGCGGCCGAGGGCGCCTACACCGGCGAGGTCTCGGCCGCGATGCTCACCGAGGTCGGCGTGCACGCGGTCATCCTGGGCCACTCCGAGCGCCGGCAGTACTTCGCCGAGAACGATACCGAGCTCGCCCAGAAGGTGCGCGTCGCGCTCGACCACGGCCTGCTGCCCGTCCTGTGCTGCGGCGAGACCGACGAGGAGCGCGTCGCCGGCCGGACCGAGAAGAAGATCGGCGGCCAGATCGACCGCGACCTCGCGACGCTCACGCCCGACGACCTGGCCCGTGTCGCCATCGCCTACGAGCCGATCTGGGCGATCGGCACGGGCAAGACGGCCACGGCCGAGATCGCCCAGGAGACCGTCGCCTTCGTGCGCGCTCGTGTGCGGCAGAACCTCGGGGCGGCGGCCGACACCGTGCGCGTGCTCTACGGCGGCAGCGTGAAGGCGGGCAACATCGACGAGCTCATGGCGCAGCCCGACATCGACGGCGTGCTGGTCGGCGGCGCGAGCCTCGATCCGGCCGAGTTCGCCCGCATCGTGCGCTTCGAGCCGCTGTGACCGATGCCCCCGGACAGCCCCCGGCGCGCGACAGCGCGGCGTCGGGGACCGACGCCGCGCTGTCGCCGAACGGGCGCACCTACCGTCCCGTCGTGCTCGCCGTCCTCGACGGCTGGGGCCGCGCCCCGGTCGGCTCCGGCAACGCCGTGGAGCTGGCCGACACGCCCACGTTCGACGGCCTGTGGACGGGCTGGCCGCACGGCACGCTCGAAGCCTCGGGTGGTGCCGTGGGCCTGCCCGACGGCCAGATGGGCAACTCAGAGGTCGGGCATCTGAACATCGGAGCCGGGCGCATCGTGTATCAGGACCTGACACGCATCACCAAGGCCATCGCCGACGGCGAGTTCTTCCGCAACCCCGTGCTCGTGCGCGCGTTCGCCACGGCGCGCGAGCGCGGCGCGACCTTCCACCTGCTCGGCCTCGTGTCGGCCGGCGGGGTGCACTCCGACCTGGGCCATCTCAAGGCCTGCCTCGAGATGGCGCGCCGCGAGGGCGTGGTCGACGTCGTCGTCCACGCGTTCCTCGACGGCCGCGACACGCCGCCCGACTCGTCGCCGGGCTACCTTGGCGAGATCGAGGAGCACATGCGGACGGTCGGGGTGGGCGTGTACGGCACGGTGTGCGGGCGCTACTACGCGATGGACCGCGACAACCGCTGGGAGCGCGTCATGCTCGCCTACGACGCCATCGTCCACGGCGCCGGTCACGAGGCGCCCGATGCGTCGAGCGCCGTGGCCCAGGCGGCCGGGCGCGGCGAGACCGACGAGTTCGTCGCCCCCACGGTCATCGGGCGCCGCGACCAGCACCGCGTGCGCGAGGGCGACGTCTGCCTGTTCTTCAACTTCCGTCCGGACAGGGCCAGGGAGCTCACGCGGGCGCTGTCCGAGGAGTCGTTCGCCGAGTTCGACCGTGGCGAGCGACCGCCGCGCGTCGACTTCGTCACGATGACGCGCTACAAGAAGGAGTTCCCGCTGCCCGTGGCCTTCGAGCCCGAGCCGGTCGCCCACGTTCTCGCGCAGGTGCTGGCCGAGCGCGGCCTGCACCAGCTGCACATCGCCGAGACCGAGAAGTACGCGCACGTGACTTTCTTCTTCAACGGCGGGGTCGAACGGGCCGTGGCCGGCGAGCGGCGCGTCCTGGTGCCGAGCCCCCGCGACGTACCCACCTACGACCGCAAGCCGCAGATGAGTGCGCCCGAGCTGACCGACGCGCTGCTGGGCGAGCTCGACAAGGGCGACCTCGACTTCGTCGTCGTGAACTACGCGAACGCCGATATGGTCGGTCACTCCGGGGTGCTCGCGGCGGCGATCGCCGCGGTCGAGACGGTCGATGCCTGCCTCGGCCGCCTGGTGCCGCGCGTCCTCGAGCTCGGCGGCGCCTGCCTGATCACGGCCGATCACGGCAACGCGGACAACATGGTCGAGCCCGACGGTGGGCCGAACACGGCGCACAGCACTAACCCCGTGCCGTTCGTCGCCACCGTCGCCGGGACCGCCGTGCGTCCCGGCGGCGTGCTGGCCGACATCGCGCCGACGATCCTCGCCCTGCTCGGGGTGCCCGCGCCGCCCGAGATGACGGGGCGTGTTCTGCTCGTGGCGGCGCCGTGAGAGCGGCGTGGGGAGGAGGCGCGGCGCGCTCGGGCGGCGCCGGCGCGGACGAAGCCGGCACGAGGCTGTTGCATAGGCGTTTCAGGATTACTATCCTGAAGTGCACGCCCGCAGTCGGGCGTATCGGCGAACACGAAGGAGTCCCTCGGTGCTGAACGCGTTTCTCATCGTCCTGCAGCTCGTCGTGTGCGTGCTGCTCATCGTGCTCGTGCTGCTGCACTCCGGCAAGGACGCCGGCATGAGCAGCACGACCGGGTTCTCGTTTGCGGCCCAGGCCAGTGTCATGGAGCGCAACCTCACGCGCTACACGATCATCGCCGGCGTCGTGCTGTTCATCAACACCTTCGTCCTCGTGTGGCGCCTGTAGTAGTGAACTGCCCGCAAGCGACCGGTTTTGGGTCCGGCTAGGTCGCTCTGCAGGTACGTGGTATGGTGGCCACGAACCTCATGGACGAGGTTTCGAAGCACGGGGCAGGCTGTGCGATCACGAAAGGGGGTAGCGTCTGTCGGCGAACGTGCGGGGCGGAGCGCCATCACGTCGGCGCATCGCGACTGGGGGCCCGTGCAGGGTCGTCCCACTTTTCCGTGTAACCCGAAGGAGGGAGCCTTGAAGAACCTCGGTATGAGGTCACGGGGGGCGCTCATCGCAGGCATCTTGCTGGTGGCGCTCGCATTCGTCCTGGTCGCCTGCGGCAGCAGCTCGCCAAGCTCGAGCAGCACGCCGACGACCGCCGCCACGCCGACACCCGGCGGTACCTATAACTTCCCGCTCGACGGCGAGCCCGTGGGCATCGCGCCCGTCACCCAGCAGGAGAGCATCGGCTACTACGTCACGACGCAGATGTTCGAAGGTCTCATGAAGTATGAGACCGCCAAGGATGGCGTGACCATGGACACGGTGCCGTGGCTGTGCACGAAGTACACGGTCAGCCCCGACGCCAAGGTGTTCACGTTCACGATCCGTCAGGGCGTCTACTTCCAGCAGCCGGTCGGCACCGAGGTGACGGCCTACGACTTCGTGAAGAGCTGGAACGCCGTCGCCGACGCGAAGAACTGGGTCACCGGCACTCCTGCCTACATCCTCGAGCCCATCGTGGGCACCGACGAGACCGGCGCGGCCAAGCACGGCCTGACCGGCGTGAAGGCGCTCGACAAGTGGACGCTCCAGGTCACGCTGAAGTACCCGTTCGCTGAGTTCCCGGCCAGCCTCGGTCACCCGATCCTGTCGGTGTGGCCGGTTGACTACGCGATGAAGGAAGGCCTCAAGACCTTCGACCAGAAGCCGGTCGGCACCGGTGCTTTCATGTTCTCGAAGTGGGTGCACAACCAGGAGGTCGACCTGGTCAAGAACCCGCACTGGTGGAACGCGAGCGCGACCAACGGGCCGTTCGTCGACACCATCCACATGCCCGAGTTCACCGACCCCTCGACGGAGTGGCTCGCCTTCCAGGCCGGCCAGATCGACTTCACGTCGGTGCCGACGGGACAGGTCGCCTCGTCCGAGCAGATGGCCACCCAGAAGGGCTGGATCGCCAAGAAGTGGCCGAACCTCGGCATCTACTTCATCGGCATCAACCAGAAGAACCCGGTCGTCGGCGGCGCCAAGAACCTGCCGCTGCGCCAGGCCCTGTCGTACTCGGTCGACCGCAACGCCGTCATCAACACCGTCTCCGAGGGCGTGCCGCTCATGCCGAACGGCGTCGTGCCGATCGGCATCCCCGGCAGCAACCTCTCGACGCTGCCGTACAAGTACGACCCGGCCAAGGCAAAGCAGATCGTGCAGAGCCTGGGCAACGTCCCGACGCTGAAGCTCTGGTACAACACCGGTGCGAACCACGACAAGATCCTCGCCCCGGTGCAGGCCGGCTGGCAGGCCATCGGCCTCAAGGTCACGATGACCGGCCTCGAGTGGGGCACCTACCTCACCAAGTGCTCGCAGGGCACGCAGGACGAGCTCTATCGGCTCGGCTGGCTGGCCGACTACCCGTCGATGGACGACTTCCTGTATCCGCTCTTCCAGAGCAGCGTGTCGGGTGTGAACACGTTCTCGTTCTACTCGAACCCGACCGTCGACAGGTTGCTCGCTACGGCGCGGGGCACCGTCGACGAGACGCAACGCCTGCAGATCTACGCCGAGGCCGAGAAGCAGATCCTGGCCGACGTGGCGGTCATCCCGCTGTACTTCTACCGCGACTATCGCATCATGGACACGCGGGTCGACGGGCAGCAGCACAACCCGATGGGCGGCGAGGACATGAACCTCGTCTGGGTCGCTCAGAAGTAACCGGCTGACCACGCCTGCGGGCAGGTTGTCCGCGGCCTGACGACCGCGTACACTGCCAGCACCGCACGTGCGGTGGGCCGGCGCCCCAGGGCGCCGGCCCACCGCGCCGCAGCCTCACCTTCGGCGCCGCGCAGCACCGGAGCCGGTTCTTAGGACGGATCGACCGACAGGAAAGGCCACCGCTCGTGTTCGGCTACATCGCCAGGCGGCTCGTGCAGCTCGTGATCGTGCTGATCGGCGTGAGCATCATCACCTTCCTCATCATGTTCCTCATCCCCGGCGACCCGGCCTACCTGCTGGCGGGCAAGAACGCGACGCCGCAACGCGTGGCCGAGGTGCGGGTCGAGCTCGGCCTCAACAGGCCGGTCTACATCCAGTACGCGCGGTTCGTCGACCGGCTCATACACGGTAACTTCGGCGAGTCGTACCAGTTCGAGCGGCCGGTGCGCGGCATGCTCACCGCGGCCATCCCCAACACCGCCCAACTCGCCTTCGCCGCCATTCTCATCGAGCTGCTCGGCATACCGCTCGGGGTGTACTCGGCCCTGCGCCAGTACACCATCTGGGACACGAGCATGACCACGACGGCGCTCATCATCTGGGGCATCCCGGTGTTCGTGCTCGGCCTCTTCCTGCAGTACGTCTTCGGCGTCTACCTTCATGTGCTGCCGTTCTTCGGCACGGGCGGCAGCAGGCTCCTTTGGGTCATCCCGACCGACTGGAACAACTTCTCGCATCTCATCCTGCCGGCAGTCACGCTCGGCCTCATCGAGGTCGCCTATATCTCGTACATGCAGCGCGCCTCCATGCTCGAGGTCATCCGCTCCGATTACGTCCGCACGGCCAGGGCCAAGGGCCTGCCCGAGCGCTCGGTGATCCTCAAGCACAGCCTCAAGAACGCGCTGATCCCGGTGATGACCATCGCCGGGATCGACCTGGGTGCGCTGCTCGGCGGCGCCATCCTGACCGAGACGGTCTTCTCGCGGCCGGGCGTGGGCCTCATGATCTACAACGCGATCATCGCCCGCGACCTGCCGGTCGTGGTGGCCGGCGTGCTGTTCGCCACGCTGGTCTACGTCATCGCCAACCTCGTGGTCGACGTCGCCTACGCCTACGTCGACCCGCGCATCAGGTACGAGTAGCAGCCGTGAGCGCCATCGGATACGGACCGCCCTCCGCCGAGCCACAGGCCACTGCGCCGCTCCCGGTCGGCTCCGAGCAGGAGCCACTCGAGGTCAAGCCGCTCGGCCTGTGGGCCGACACCTGGCGCCGTCTCAGGCGCAACAGGCTGGCGCTCGTCGGACTCGGCATCGTGATGGTGTTCACCATCGTCGGCCTCGTCGAGATCGTCTTCTGGGTGACGGGCCTCCACGGCGGCTACCTCGCGCCCTTCAACCCGAACGCCGTCGACTACTCGATCGCCAAGGCGCCGCCCTCGCTGCACCATCTGTTCGGCACCGACTACATCGGCCGCGACGTCCTGTCGCGCACCCTGGTCGCTTCGCGCATCTCGCTGCTCGTCGGCGTGATCGCGGTGAGCATCTCGCTTGCCCTGGGGCTTGGCCTGGGGCCGGTCGCCGGCTACTACGGCGGCAGCATCGACTCGGCCATCATGCGCGTCGCCGACGTCTTCTTCGCCTTCCCGTACATCCTCTTCGTGATGCTGCTCGTGGTGGTTCTCGGGCCGAGCTTCCGCAACGTGTTCGTCGCGATCGGCATCCTGAGCTGGGCGTCCTATGCCCGCATCGTGCGCGGCACCGTGCTGTCGGTGAAGACGCAGGAGTACATCGAGGCCGCCAAGGCGGCCGGCGCGAGCGACCTGCGCATCGTGTTCGGCCACGTGCTGCCCAACAGCATGGCCCCCGTCTACGTCGCGACCGCCATGGGCGTCGGCGGCGCCATCGTCACCGAGGCGGCGCTGAGCTTCCTCGGGATCGGTGTGCAACCGCCGAACGCGAGCTGGGGCAACATGATCTCGGACTACCTGAACTACCTGCAAGCCGGGCAGTGGTGGATGGAGCTGTTCCCCTGCCTCGCTCTCGTGATCACGGTGTTCGGCTTCATCTCGTTCGGCAACGGCCTGCGCGACGCGACCGACCCCAAGCTCAAGGAATAGGCATGACCGAACGCCTCCTCGAAGTCGCCGACCTGTCCACGCACTTCTTCACGCACGCCGGCGTGGTGAAGGCCGTGAACGGCGTGAGCTTCACGCTCGACCGCGACGAGACGCTCGGCATCGTCGGCGAGTCGGGTTCGGGCAAGACGGTCGCGGCGATGTCGGTCATGCGTCTGATCCCCGACCCGCCGGGGCGTGTCGTAGGCGGTACGATCAGCCACAAGGACCGTGATCTCCTGTCCGTGTCGAAGGCCGAGATGAGCGAGATCCGCGGCAACGACATCGCCATGATCTTCCAGGACCCCATGACGAGCCTGAACCCCGTGTTCAAGGTGGGCGACCAGATCGCCGAGGTCATCCGTCGCCACCAGGGCAAGTCCAAGCGCGAGTCGTGGCGCATGGCGACCGACCTGCTCGCCAAGGTCGGCATCCCCGATCCGGACAAGCGCGTCGACCAGTACCCGTTCGAGTTCTCGGGCGGTATGCGGCAGCGCGCCATGATCGCCATGGCGATCTCGTGCAACCCCGACATCCTGATCGCCGACGAGCCCACGACCGCCCTCGACGTCACGATCCAGGCGCAGATCATGGACGTCATCCGCGACATGCAGGGCCAGTATCACACCGGCGTGATCATGATCACGCACGACCTGGGCGTGGTCGCCCAGATGGCCGACAAGGTCATGGTCATGTACGGCGGCCATACACTCGAGTACGGCCCGGTCGACGATGTGTACTACAACCCGCAGCAGCCCTACACGTGGGGCCTCCTGGGCTCGCTGCCGCGCCTCGACGAGACGCAGAAGCAGCGGCTCACGCCGATCGAAGGTCAGCCGCCCAACCTGCTGTTGCTGCCCGACGGCTGTCCGTTCTCGGGGCGCTGCCCCTACGAGATGCCGGTGTGCCGCGGCGAGTTCCCCGCGCTCGAGATCGTCGCCCCCGGCCACGGCGTGCACTGCTGGGTCCCGGCCGCCGAGCGCGAGGCGGTCCGCGCCGCTCTGCCGCGCTTTCGCGAGGCCGCCTCGTGAACATCCTCGAGGTCACCGACCTGAAGAAGCACTTTCCGATCAAGTCGGGTGTGCTCAAGCGCACCACCGGTCACGTCTATGCGGTCGACGGCGTGTCGTTCTCGATCGGCGAGGGCGAGACGCTGGGTCTGGTCGGCGAGAGCGGCTGCGGCAAGTCGACCACCGGCCGGGTCCTGCTGCGCCTGCTACCGGCGACGGCAGGCAACGTGAAGTTCGACGGCACCGATGTCATGGCCGCGTCGCGCACGGCGCTGCAGCGCTTGCGCCGCGACATGCAGATCGTCTTCCAGGACCCCTACGCCTGCCTCAATCCCCGCCGCCGCGTGAAGGACATCATCGCGGAGCCGCTGCGCATCCACGGGATCGGCACCGAGGCCGAGCGCAAACGCCGGGTGTTCGAGCTGCTCGAGACGGTCGGCCTGACCGTCGAGCACGCCGAGCGCTACCCGCACGAGTTCTCCGGCGGCCAGCGCCAGCGCATCGGCGTGGCGCGCGCCCTCGCGCTCAACCCGCGCCTCATCATCTGCGATGAGCCCGTGAGCGCCCTCGACGTCTCCATCCAGGCCCAGATGATCAACCTGCTCGAGGACCTGCAGCGCGACCTCAGGCTCACGTACCTGTTCATCGCGCACGACCTGTCCGTGGTCAAGCACATCTCGAACCGCGTCGCCGTCATGTACCTGGGCAAGATCGTCGAGATCGCCGACAGCTCCGTGCTGTACGTCAGGCCACAGCACCCCTACACCGAGGCGCTGCTGTCGGCCGTGCCGATCCCCGATCCGCGCACCGAGCGCGAGCGCCGCCGTCTCATCCTCGAGGGCGACGTGCCGAGCCCGGCCAACCCGCCGTCCGGGTGCGTGTTCCACCCGCGCTGCCCGCGCATGCAGCCCGATCCCTGCACCAAGGCGGTGCCGCCGCTCGAGGCCATCGACGACCTCGGCGACGGTCACCGTGTCGCCTGCTACTTCCCGACGCTCTACGACGAGGCCGGGCACGTCACCAAGAACGCCTGACGGCACTGGCGGCCGGACGGGAATGGCACCCTGCGATACCCCTGCTTGCCGGCGGCGTGCGGCGCGCCCGCGCGTCGTCACGGCGCTGGGCGTCCTCGTGCTCGTCGCCGCGGCGCTCGCCGGCTGCGGCGGCGGCCCCTCGCCCGCGACCTCACCCAGCCGCGCCAGCGCGGCGGCGGTCGTCGCCCACGTGAACGGCCAGGTGGTCACCCGCGGCGAGGTCGACCTGACCGTCGCCATGGCGAGCCTGTCCTCGCAGACCCTGACGTACCGTCAGGCGCTCGAAGCCGTCATCCGCCAGCACCTGCTGCGCACCGAGGCCGTGCGGCTCGGCGTCGTCGTGACGGCGGCCGACGTCCAGGGCCGGCTCGACCAGGTCGCTACCAGCCTGGGCGGCAGCGCGGCGCTGCAGTCGGCGCTGTCCGCCGCGGGCGTCAGCCTCGCCCAGTACCGGCAGGAGGTGCGCGACGGGCTGCTTGCGGAGCGCCTGGCCGCGCGCAAGTTCCCGCACGTCGTGCCCAGCCGGCGGCAGATCGGCGCCTTCTACGACGCGCATCGCGCGCAGCTCACGACGCCGGCCGCGGTGCGGCTGGCGGAGATCGTGGTCAAGACGCGGTCGCTGGCCGAGGCGGTGATCGGCCGGCTCGCGCTCGGTTACCCCTTCGCCGAGGTGGCGCGGGCCTACTCGATGGACTCGGAGTCGGTGGCCGCCGGTGGGGTGCTCGGCTGGGTCGAGACGTCGTCGCTGCCGGCGGCGCTCGCCAAGGCCGCCGCGACCGCCCGCCCGGACGTCGTCCTGCACCCCGTGAAGGCGGCCGGCGAGTGGCACGTGCTGAAGGTGCTGGGGCGCCGGGCGGCGCACACGCAGTCGCTGGCCGCGGCGCGGCCGGCCATCGTCGCCGAGCTCGTGAGCGAGCGCCAGGCCGCGCTGCTCCAGGCCTGGCTGGTCCGTGTCCGCGCGACCGCCCGCGTCACGACCGGGGCGTAGCGGCTTGCCGGCAAGACCGGCCGCCGGCCGGGCGGCGCGGTATACTCGGCCCACCGTCGAGAGCGGAGCCGCCCCATGAAGAACGTCGTCACCGCGCTGCTCGTCCTCGCCGTCGCCGTGCTCGCCGTGGGTATCGCGAGCCACGGCTCGCGCGTCGACCTCGACTACGTGGCCGGCACGTGGCATCAGGTATCGCTGCTGTCTCTCGCCGCCGTCGTCGCGGCCCTGCTCGTCGTGGTCGGTGTGCTGTCGGGCGTGGCCGTCGACCTGAGCCGGAGTCGCGACCGCCGGGTGCTGCACGACGAGCTCGAACGCACCTATGTCCGGCTGCGCGCCGCCGAGGCAGGTTCCACCGGCGCGGCGCCGCTCGAGGGCGGCGGGCCTGCGCCGGCCGGCTTGGCGGCTCCGCCCGAACCGCGCTGACGCGAACCGGCGCTCCCTCTGTCGCGGCCTTCCGCTAGACTGGCACTCGTGGCAAGAGAGCAGACCTGGCAGATCGCGCCCGTCGACCTGCGCGCGGCCGCCGTCCTTTCCGACGAGCTGGGCGTCGGCCGGGTCACGGCCGAGATCCTCGCGCGGCGCGGCCTGACGGACCCGGCGGCGGCGCGCGCCTTCCTGCATCCCGACTACCTCGTGCACAGCCCGTACCTGCTCGACGGCGTGGCCGAGGCCCGCAGGCGCATCGACCGGGCCCTGTCGGCGGGCGAGACCATCGCCGTCTACGGCGACTACGACGCCGACGGCATCACGGCGACGTTCCTGCTCGCCGACTTCCTGGGCGGCCAGATGGGCGGCCACGTGCTCTGGCGGCTGCCCAACCGGCTGAGCGAAGGCTACGGCGTCGCGCCCGAGGCGCTCGACGAGCTCGCGGCGGCGGGCGCCGGTCTGGTCGTCACCGTCGACTGCGGGATCGGCGCGCGCGCCGAGGTCGAGCACGCCCGCAGCCTCGGCCTCGACGTCATCGTGACCGACCATCACGAGCCCATCGGGGCGCTGCCCGACTGCATCGTGATCGACCCCAAGATCGGCCGGTATCCGTTCCCCGACCTCGCCGGCGTCGGCGTCGCGCTCAAGCTGGCCCACGCCCTGCTCGAAGACCGCCGCGACGACCGCGTCGAGCTGCCGCTCGCGCTGCGGCCCTACCTCGACGTCGTGGCCGTCGGTACGGTGGCCGACGTCGTGCCCCTGCGCGACGAGAACCGCAGCCTGGTCGCCATGGGCGTCGGCCGGCTGCGCAGTGCGCCGCGCCCCGGCCTCGCCGCGCTCCTCGAGGTGAGCGACACCCGGCCCGACGACGTCGACGCCGGCGCCGTCGCCTTCCGCCTGGCGCCGCGGCTGAACGCGGCCGGGCGGCTCGACGACGCCTCGCAGGTGGTCGAGCTGCTGGGCGCCCCCGACCGCGCCGCCGCGCTGCCCCTCGCCCAGCGCCTGGGGGCGCTCAACGCCGAGCGCCAGGAGATCGAGCAGGTCATCCTGCGCGAGGCCCTGGCGCGCTGCCCGAGCCGCTCCCGGCGGCGCTCGTGCTGTCGTCGCCCGACTGGCACCCCGGCGTGATCGGCATCGTCGCGTCGCGCGTGGTCGAGCAGACCGGCCGGCCCACCGTGCTGCTCTGCGAGGCCGACGGTGTGGCCAAGGGTTCCGGGCGCAGCATCGCCGCCTTCGACCTGCTGGCGGGCGTTGCCGCCTGCTCCGACCGTCTCGTGCGCTACGGCGGCCACCGGGCCGCCTGCGGTCTCGAGCTGCGCGCCGCCGACGTGGCGGGCTTCGCCGAGGCGCTCGCCGGCTATGCCGGCGAGCGCCTCGGCGAAGCCGACTTTCGCAGCGTCACCACGGTCGACGCCGTGGCCGCCGGCGACGAGCTCACGCTCGGTCTCACCGACGAGCTCGACCTGTTCGCGCCCCACGGCCTCGGCAATCCGCGGCCGCTGCTGCTGCTGCACGGCGCCCAGATCGGCGCCTGCCGGCTCACGCGCAACGGCCGTCACCTGCAGTGCGACCTGCGCCTCGACGGCGTGAGCGCGCCCGGGGTGCGGTTCGGCTTCTCGGCGGTGTGCGAGCTGCAGCCTGGCGCGCTGTACGACGTGCCCGTGTGCTACGTCAAGAACGCCTTCAACGGCGTGGTACGGCCCCAGGCGCAGCTCAAGGGCGCTTTCCAGGTGGCGCGACCGGCCGTCGACCTGTGCGAGACCGACTGCGCCGCCGAGTGCCCGAGCTTCGTGTCCGACGACGAGCTGTTCGAGGCGCTCGAGGGCCTCGACCTGCCGGGGGCGGTCGGCGCCGACGGGGCGGCGGCGACGGTCGCCGCCCTGCGCCGCGAGCGGCGCCTCTTCGACCGCCGCCGCCGCCCGCTCGGCGCGTCGCTGGCGGCCCTCGCCACGGCGGGGGGGAGGGTGCTCGTGCTCGTCGCCGACGTCGCCGCGCGGCGCCCGCTCCTCACCCGCGACGTTTGCCTGCCGCAGCTCGGCCGTTCGTGCCTGTACCTGCACGATGCCTGCGCGCCGGCCCGGCTCGGCCTCGCGGTGTGCGGCGACGGGGCCGTCGACGAGCCCGACATCGTCATGGCCGACCTCGTGGCCGCGGCGGCCAGCCCCGAGCTCGTGGCCGCGTTCGACCACGTCGCGCTCGTCGACCCGCCGTTCGACGGCGGCCTGCTCGCCGTTCTGCTCACCGCGCTCGCGCCAGAGGCCTGCGTCTCGGCGCTCTGGGGCGAGGCTGAGGTAGACTTCACGCGAGCCGTCGTAGCGGACCGATACGACCTCGACGCCGCGTGCCGCCGCGTCTACCGTGCCCTCGGGACGGGCGACGAGGCTGCCGATACGATGTCCGCGCTGCTCGCTCAGGGTCGCCTGCCCGGCCTCGCGACGCTGGCCGCCGCGCTCGCGACGCTGTCCGAGGTCGGTTTGCTGACCGACGGCCACGGCAAGAAGGGAGTCGAACAGGCGGAGGGCAAGGTCGACCTGACCGCCTCCGCCACGTATCGCCGATGGCACGAACGATTCCACACGACGACGTTTCTCAGGCACTGCCTGACGATCCGCCTGTAGCGGCGCCGCTGGCCCCCGAGGCCGAGCGCCAGCGCGAGCTGCTCGAGCGGGTCCTGGCCGCGGTCGCGGTCTACAACCCTGCCCTCGACGAGGGCCTGATCACGCGCGCCTTCGAGATGGCCTGCATCAAGCACGGCGGCCAGAGCCGCAAGAGCGGCGAGGCCTTCATCAACCATCCCGTCGGCACGGCCATCTTCTGCGCCGAGCTGCGCTTGGACGACGCCACCATCGCCGCCGCCCTGCTGCACGACGTGGTCGAAGACTCCGACACGCCGATCGACGAGATCCGGGCGCGTTTCGGCGACGAGATCGCCATGCTCGTCGACGGCGTCACCAAGCTGACCAAGATCAGCTTCACCTCGACCGAAGAGGAGCAGGCCGAGAACTACCGCAAGATGATCGTGGCGATGGCCGAGGACATCCGCGTCATCCTGATCAAGCTCGCCGACCGTCTGCACAACATGCGCACGCTCTGCTACCTGGGCAAGCAGAAGCAGATCCAGAAGGCCAAGGAGACGCTCGAGATCTACGCGCCGCTCGCCCATCGCCTCGGCATCAACAGCGTCAAGTGGCAGCTCGAGGACCTCGCGTTCTCGACCCTCCATCCGCGCAAGTACGGCGAGATCGAGCGCCTGGTGTCGCAGCGCCGGGCCGACCGCGAGGAGTACATCCACGACGCGGCGCGCTTCCTCGAGGACGAGCTCTCCAAGGTGGGCATCCGTTCCGAGATCACCGGCCGCGCCAAGCACTTCTACTCGATCTACGTGAAGATGAGTCGCCGCGGCAAGGAGTTCAACGAGATCTTCGACCTGACCGCGCTGCGGGTGCTGGTCGACACGGTCAAGGACTGCTACGGGGCGATCGGCGTGATCCACGCCGTCTGGAAGCCGATCCCGGGGCGCTTCAAGGACTACGTCGCGATGCCCAAGTTCAACCTGTACCAGTCGCTGCACACGACGGTCATCGGGCCCGGCGGCAAGCCGCTCGAGATCCAGATCCGCACGTTCGACATGCACCAGACGGCCGAGTTCGGCGTGGCGGCCCACTGGCTCTACAAGGCCAAGGGCGACGGCGATCGTCCGGCCGACAAGCTGGCCTGGCTGCGGCAGATGATGGAGTGGCAGTCCGAGACCGCCGGCGACCCCCGCGAGTTCATGGACACGCTGCGCATCGACCTGTTCGAGGACGAGGTCTTCGTGTTCACGCCCAAGGGCGAGGTCAAGAGCCTGCCGGCCGGCGCGACGCCGATCGACTTCGCGTACTCGGTGCACACCGACGTCGGCGCCCATTGCGTGGGCGCCAAGGTCAACGGTCGCATCGTGCCGCTGCACACGCGCCTGAACTCGGGCGACATCATCGAGATCATCACCTCACGCTCGAGTCGCGGGCCGTCGCGCGACTGGCTCGGCATCGCGACCACGCCGCGCGCCCGCCAGAAGATCCGCCAGCACTTCCGGCGCGAGCAGCGCGAGGACTCCGAGCACTCGGGCCGCGACCTGCTGCAGGAGACGCTGCGGCGGCAGGGCCTGCCCGCCCAGAAGCTGCTCTCGTCCGACGTCTTCCCGCGTGTGGTCAAGGACCTCGGCTACCAGAAGGCCGACGACCTCTACGCGGCGCTCGGTTCGGGCCGTATCCCGGTGCGCGCCGTGGTGACCAAGGTGCTCCAGCGCAGCGGCGGCGAGAAGGCCGCGGTGCCCGAGGTCGAGATGCTGCCGACCGAGCCCAAGCAGGGCGCCCTGGCGAGCGCCGCGTCGAGCGAGTTCGGCATCACCGTCGAGGGCATGAGCGACATCGTCGTGCGCATGGCCAAGTGCTGCAAGCCGATCCCCGGCGACGAGATCCTCGGCTACATCTCGCTCGGCAAGGGCGTGACCATCCACCGCTCGGAGTGCAAGAACGCGAGCGCGTTGCGCGGCAAGAACCCGGAGCGCTTCACGACGGTGAGCTGGGAGGGTCTCGGCGCCCAGGCCTTCCGCGTCGAGATCCAGGTCGAGGCGCTCGACCGCAACCACCTGCTCGAAGAGATCGCCCGCACGCTGTCCGACTCGGGCGTCAACATCATCGGCGCGGCGGTGCAGACCCTGCCCGACGGCATCGTGCGCGACCGCTTCGTGCTCGAGATCGGCGACGTCCACCAGCTCGCCAACATCATCATGAACCTCAAGGCGATCGGCACCGTGTACGACGCCTACCGCGTGGTGTCGAGCTGACCACGCGGGGCGCGCCGGGCCGGTGCCGGCCGGCCGGGCGGGCCACGTCGCTCGACGACCGCCCGGCGCTCCTGATAGCGTAAGCGGCTGCCGTTCGTCCGTGACGTGAAGGAACTCCAGATGGCCGATCACTTCGACGTTTTCATGCTGACCCTCGGACCGCTCGCCGCGAACTGCTTCATCCTGGTGAGCGGCGGGCGGGCGCTCGTCATCGACCCCGGCGACGAAGGCGACGCCCTCGTCGGCGCTTTCGACGAGGTGAGGGCGACACCGCAGGCCGTCCTTGTCACGCACGGCCACTTCGACCACATCGGCGCGGTCGATGCCCTCGCCCGGCGCTACGGCGTGCCGGTCTACTGCGGCGCGGCCGACGCCGGCCTGCTCGCCCGACCGGCCAGCGGCCCGCTCGCCGGCTTTCCCGTCGAGGCGGTGTCGGTCGACCCGGTGCTGATCGACGGCGAGCGCGAGCTCGACCTGGTCGTGCCGCTCACCGCCATCCCGACCCCGGGCCACTCGCCCGGCTCGGTCTCGTTCTCCGTCGAGGGCCACCTCTTCTCGGGCGACCTGCTCTTCCAGGGCAGCGTCGGGCGCACCGACCTGCCCGGGGGGTCGTCAGATGAGCTGCTGAACTCGATCGCCGGCCTGATCCGCCGGTTCCCGGCCGACACGCTCGTGCACTGTGGCCACGGACCCGACACGTCGCTCGGCCGCGAGCTTGCCCTCAACCCGTTCCTCGCGCCCCTGCGCTACGACCCGGAGCATCGCTGGTGAACGCACCCAAGGCCCCCAAGGGCACCTACGACCTGATCCAGGCGGCCGCCGAGCGGCGTGCCGACATCGTTGCCGTGGCGGCCGACGTCTTCACGTCGTATGGCTTCCGCCAGATCGTGACGCCCGAGTTCGAGGAGACCGGTCTGTTCGCGCGCGGCGTCGGCGACGCCACCGACATCGTGCGCAAGGAGATGTACTCGTTCACCGATCGCAGCGGGCGCGAGATGACCCTGCGTCCCGAGGGCACGGCGCCAGTCTGCCGCGCCTACGTCGAGCACGGGCTGTTCAAGCAGACCAAGCCGGTGAAGCTGTGGTACTACGCGCCGATGTTCCGCTACGAACGCCCGCAGGCCGGGCGCTACCGCGAGCACTACCAGTTCGGCGCCGAGGCGCTCGGTTCCGACGACCCCCTGGTCGACGCCGAGGTCATCGCCATGCTCGGCCAGATCTACGACGAGCTCGAGATCGGCGACCTCACCCTGGCGGTCAACAGCATGGGTGACGGTCAGTGCCGGCCGGCCTACGTCGAGCTGCTGCGCGCGTTCCTGACCGAGCACGCCGCCGAGCTCTGCGGCGAGTGCAACGAACGCATCGGCACCAATCCGCTGCGCACCTTCGACTGCAAAGTCGAGAGCTGCCGGGCGATCATGGCCGAGGCGCCGCGCCTGGTCGACCACCTCTGCGAGCCGTGCCGCCGTCACTTCGACGAGGTGCTCGCCCTCCTGCGACGCGTCGGCCTCGACCCGGTGCTCGACTTCCGCCTGGTGCGCGGCCTCGACTACTACACGCGCACGACCTTCGAGTACCAGTCCAACGCGCTCGGGTTCGCGCAGAGCACGATCGGCGGCGGCGGGCGCTACGACGGCCTCGTCGAGCTGATCGGCGGCCCGCCGACGCCGGGCTTCGGCTTTGGCAGCGGCCTCGAGCGGGTCGGCCTCGTGGCCGGCTTCGACGAGGCCGAGGACGAAGGCCCGCTCGCCTACGTCGTGTCGTTCACGCCCGAGAGCCGCACCGACGCTTTCGCGCTGGCCCAGCTCCTGCGCCGCGACCTCCTGGTCGACACCGAGTGCGACCTCGCCGGCCGCAGCCCCAAGGCCCAGCTCAAACAGGCCGGTCGCAGCGGCGCCGAGCTCGCGTTGCTCGTCGGCCTCGACGACGTCGCCGAGGGCGAGGTCCGCCTGCGCGACCTGGACACGGGCGACGAAGAAGACGTCGCGGTCGCCGACCTTGGCGACTGGTTCGACGACTGGCTCGACGACGAGGGCGCCGGCGGCCACAACCACGGCGGCAACGGCAACGGCAACCCGCTCGGCGGGGGAGAGGCGTGATCCGCGACACCCTGCCCGGCACGCTGCGCGCGACCGACGTCGGCCGCGAGGTCCTGCTGGCCGGCTGGGTGGCGCGCCGGCGCGATCACGGCAACCTCATCTTCGTCGACCTGCGCGACCGCTCCGGCCTCGTGCAGCTCGTGTTCGACCCGGGTACGGCGCCGGCGGCGCATCACCTCGCCGAAGGGCTGCGCCCCGAATATGTGGTGCGCGTGCAGGGCGCGGTGGTGGCGCGCGCGGCCGCCACGGTCAACCCGGCGCTGCCCACCGGCGAGGTCGAGGTCCGGGTCGCCGATGCCGAGGTGCTGTCGAGCGCGCGCACGCCGCCGTTCGAGGTCGAGTCCGGCGAGGGCCACGACGTCGACGAGATCCTGCGCCTCAAGTACCGCTACCTCGACGTGCGCCGTCCAGCGATGCTCGCCCGGCTCGAGCTGCGCCACCGCGCCGCACGGGCGGCGCGTGAGTATCTGAACGAACGCCGCTTCCTCGAGATCGAGACGCCGCTGCTGACGCGCTCGTCGCCCGAAGGAGCGCGCGACTTCCTGGTGCCGTCGCGCCTGCAGGCGCACAGCTTCTACGCGCTGCCGCAGTCGCCCCAGATGTTCAAGCAGATCCTCATGGTGGCCGGCGTCGACCGCTACTACCAGCTCGCCCGCTGCTTCCGCGACGAAGACCTGCGCGCCGACCGTCAGCCCGAGCACACTCAGATCGACGTCGAGATGTCGTTCATGACCGTGCCCGAGATCCTGGCGCTGCTCGAGGGCCTCATGGCGGCGATCGTCGAGAGCGTGGGGCGGGGGCCGCTCGAGCTGCCCTTGCCGCTGCTGACCTACGACGAGGCGATGCTGCGCTACGGCTCCGACAAGCCCGACCTGCGCTACGACCTCGAGATCGTCGAGCTCTCGGCGGCATTCGCCGACAGTGGCTTCCGGGTGTTCCGCGACGCGCTCGAGCGCGGCGGCGTCGTGCGCGCCCTCAGGGCCGAAGGCGGCGCCGGCCTGTCGCGCGCTCAGCTCGACGCGCTGACCGACGTCGCCCGGGCGCACGGCGCCGGCGGCATGGCGTACGTCACGGTCGCGGCCGACGGCGGCCTGCGCGGTCCCATCGTCAAGTTCCTGGCCGAAGCCGAGCAGCGCGCCCTGGTCGAGCGCACCCGGGCACGGCCCGGCGACCTCGTGGTCTTCGCCGCCGACGTTGCGTCGGTCGCGGCCGCCGTGCTCGGTGCGCTGCGCCTCGCGCTCATCGAGCGGCTCGCTATCGCCCCGTCGCGGCGCCACGCGTTCGTGTGGGTCGTCGGCTTCCCGCTCTTCGAGATCGACGCCGACAGCGGCCGGCTGACCTACGGCCATAACCCCTTCAGCCTCGTCACGGCCGAGCAGCTCCCGCTGCTCGAGAGCGACCCGCTGTCGCTGCGCGGCGAGCAGTACGACCTCGTCCTGAACGGCGTCGAGCTGGGCTCCGGCTGTCTGCGCAACCACGACGCCGCCGTGCAGCGCGCGGTCCTGCACGCGCTCGGCATGGACGACGAGCGCATCGAGGCGGCGTTCGGCTGGTTCCTCGAGGCGCTCCAGTACGGCGCGCCGCCGCACGGCGGCATCGGCCTGGGCTTCGACCGCATCGTCATGCTGCTCGCCGGCGAGAGCTCGATCCGCGACGTGATCGCCTTCCCCAAGACGGCGTCGGGCTCCGACCCCATGACCGGCGCGCCCGCGGCGGTCGACCCCGGCCAGTTGCGCGACCTGCACCTGCGCCTGTCGTAGACCGTCGAGCGACGGCGTCGCCGCCGCTCGAGGCCGGCTCGACCACGGCGTGGGGCGGCGTCGGTCAGGCTCAAGCGCTCAAGCATTTCGCCGTGCTGCCGACTTAAGTTCACAGGATGAGCGCTCGTCGTGCTATCATGCCGACCGCTCGACCTTGTGCGTGATTCGCGGCGTTATTGAGCCAACACTCACGCGCCGGGAGCCCGGCTCCGGCCGGTCCGTGGACCGCCGGGAGGGCACCCACCTGCACTTGCAGGTTCAATAAGAAAGCGAACACGGCAAGGTGGAGCCTTTTCCTTGGAGGCGCAGATGATTGGCCAGCCCTCGTACCGGTCCTTCCTTATCAAGGCGGGCCTGATCGTCGTCATGGGTGTGGGCATCATGGCCCTCCTCACAGGCGGCATCGTCCTCGCCACGAATGCTCCCGCGGCCACAACGACCGGCACGGTGGTGTCGGGCAACTACAACACGGCCGGCAGCTACGGCATCACCGGCTACCCGACCCTCTCCATCTCGAGCCAGAGCAACAACATCCCGTCGTTCATCAAGAACCCGCTCGCCGAGAAGCGCGGGGTCATCCTGCTCGTGTACCTCGCGGGCGGCACGGTCGACCAGCAGATGCTGACCCAGTTCAACGACGTCAAGGCCAAGTACGCCGCGCAGGGCTCGTTCTTCGCGTTCGAGGCGCACAAGGCCTCCGAGCTCGGCGACGTGCTCGCCCAGCTCAAGATCACCCAGCCACCGGCGTTCGTCGTGATCTCGCCGAACGGCAGCGTGTACCAGGAGTACACCGGCTGGATCAGCGAGAAGGTCATGTCCCAGGTCGTCGCGAACGCGCTCGCCCAGTAGCGCCCGCCGACACCCGGTCACCAGCGCGACGCCGCCCTTCCGGGCGGCGTCGCCGCATCGGCACCCCAAGCATCGTTTGACGAGCGCGGCCGGCGTGGTACGATAATCCCGACCTTTTCTGTCGGTATTGGCCGCGAGCCATGGAGGCCATCTCACGTGCGCATCTCGTCCCGCTGCGAGTACGGCCTGCGCGCCATGATCTACCTGGCGCGCGCGGCGCGCGAAGAGCCCGTGCCGCTCACCGAGATCGCCCACGGCGAAGACATGCCGACCGCCTTCCTCGAACGGATCCTCGCCCGCCTGCGTGACGGCGGGCTCGTCGCCAGCACGCGCGGCGCGAGCGGCGGCTACCGCCTCTCGCGTCCGGCCGGGGCCATCTCGGTCGCCGACATCGTCACGGCCATCGAAGGCCCGCTGTCGCTGGTCGGCTGCCTGCCCGACGAGGGCGGCTGCGCCCGCGCCGGCAGTTGCGCGTCGCAACGCGTGTGGCGCCGGCTCGACGACGCCATCAGCAGGGCGCTCGGCGACATCAGTCTCGACGAACTCTCGGTGGAGGCGATCACGACATGAGCTACGTGTACTTCGATCATGCGGCGACGACCGCGGTCGACCCGCGCGTGTTCGCGGCGATGGAGCCTTACTTCGTGGAGCGCTACGGCAACGCGTCCGAGATCCACGCACCGGGCCGCGAGGCGCGCGCCGCGGTCGAGCGCGGGCGGGCCCAGGTGGCGGTGGCGCTGGGGGCGGCCGACAAGGAGATCGTCTTCACGAGCGGCGGCACCGAGGCCGACAACCTCGCCCTCACCGGCTATCTGCAGCGCTTCGAGCCCGGTCACCTCGTCGTGAGCGCGGTCGAGCATCCGGCGGTCATGGAGACGGCCCGCGCCCTCATGCGCCAGGGCTGGGACTGCACCTTCGCCGCCGTCGACCGCGACGGCGTCGTCGACGTCGACGCCTACGCCGCGGCCTTCCGCGCCGACACGCGCCTGGCCTCGATCATGTTCGCCAACAACGTGGTCGGCACGCTGCAGCCGGTGGCCGAGCTCGCCCGTATCGCCCACGAGCACGGCGCCGCCTTCCACACCGACGCGGTGCAGGCGGTCGGCGCCCTGCCGATCGACGTCGGCGCGCTCGGCGTCGACCTGCTCTCGCTGTCGGGCCACAAGCTCTACGGCCCCAAGGGTATCGGCGCCCTCTACATCAGGCGCGGCACCCGCATCGGCCCCATCCTGCACGGCGGCGGCCACGAGCGCCGGCTGCGTTCGGGCACCGAGAACGTGCCGGCGATCGTCGGGCTCGGCATGGCCCTCGAGCTCGCCGTCGCCGAGCTGCCCACGCAGGCGGCACGCCTCGCGGCGCTGCGCGACCGCCTCTCCGAGGGCATCGTCCAGGCTATCGACGACACGATCAACCTGGGCCACCCGACCGAGCGCCTGCCCGGCAACGTCTGCGTCTCGGTGGCCTACATCGAGGGCGAGTCGATGGTCCTGCAGCTCGACGGCAAGGGCTTTGCCGTGTCGAGCGGCTCGGCCTGCGCCTCGGGCTCGCTCGAGCCGTCGCACGTCATCCTGGCCATGGGCTACCGCGCCGAGGAGGCCCACGGCAGCGTGCGGCTCACGCTCGGCCGCGAGAACACAGACGCCGATGTCGACGAGTTCCTGAAGGTCTTTCCGTCCATCGTCGCGCGCCTGCGCGACATGAGCCCGCTCTACGTCAAGAGGTAACCGCATGTACACCGATCTCGTGATGGACCACTTCGCCAACCCCCGCAACGTCGGGGAGGTCGACGACGCCGACGGCGCCGGCCAGATCGGCAACCCCGTCTGCGGCGACGTCATGCGCATGACGATCAAGGTCGAGGACGATCGCATCACCGACGTCAAGTTCAAGACCTTCGGCTGCGGGGCGGCGGTCGCCACCTCGAGCATGGTGACCGAGATGGTCATGGGCAAGACGCTCGACGAGGCGGCCGAGATCTCGAACCGCGCCGTCGCCGAGGCGCTGGGCGGCCTCCCGGCCCAGAAGATGCACTGCTCGAACCTGGCGGCCGACGCGCTGCACCTCGCGATCGAGGACTACCTGACCAAGGCGGGCAGGGCCGACGACGTCGCGAAGGTGCTCGGAAAAAAAGCGTCGTCGTAGGCCTGAGCGGCGGCGTCGACAGCGCCGTGGCCGCCCTCGTGCTGCGCGAGGGCGGGTACGAGGTGCGCGCCGCGACCGTGAGGCTCTGGCCCGGCGACGACGAACGCAGCTGCTGCTCACCGGCCGCCTTACTGCGCGCGCGGGAGAGCGCGCACGCCATCGGAGCGCCCCACTTCAGCGTGAACGACGAGCCCCGCTTCGCCGCCGAGGTCGTCGACCCGTTCGTGGCCGGCTACCTCGCCGGCGAGACCCCGAACCCCTGCGTCGACTGTAACCCGGGCCGCTTCGCCCGGCTCGTCGCGCTCGCCGACCGCTTCGGCGCCGCCTGGGTGGCGACGGGTCACTACGCCCGCGTGGTGTGGCTCGACGGGCGCCCCTACGTGGCGCGCGGGCGCGACCGCGCGAAGGACCAGTCGTACATGCTCTGGCGGGTGCCCGAAGCGACGCTCGCGCGGCTCGTGCTGCCTCTGGGCGAGCTGACCAAGACGGCGGTGCGCGAGCGGGCCCGGCGCGCCGCGTTGGCGGTCGCCGACGAGGCCGAGAGTCAGGAGGTGTGCTTCGCCCCGGGCGACCATCGCGAGTTCCTGGCGGCGCGCGGCGCGCCGCCGGGGAGCGGCGAGATCGTCGATCGTGCCGGCCGCGTGCTCGGCCGGCATGACGGCTGCTGGCGCTTCACCGTGGGCCAGCGCCGCGGCCTCGGCCTGAGCGCCGCGGCCCCCCAGTACGTGCTCGCGATCGACGTCGCGCGTGACCGTGTGGTCGTCGGCCCGGCCGACGCCCTCGCCGCTTCGCGCGGTCGCCCTGCGCGACGTCGTCGACCGCGGGCTGGGCGACGGTTGCGACCTCTCTGTGCAGCTGCGGTACAGGTCGGCGGCGGTGGGGGTCGCGCGCGTGCTGCGGCGGCCCGGGCGGCGGGCCCTGGTCGAGCTGCGGGAGCCGTTCCGCGGTGTCGCCCCTGGCCAGTCGGCCGTGTTCTACCGCGACGACGTCGTGGTCGGCGGGGGCGTCGTCGCGGGCGCCGCCGAGGCCTGTGACGGTGTGATAGGGTGTGCGCGCAAACCCGAGGCCGGCACGCGCGGCGATGGAGGCGACATCGATGACTGACCCACTGCTGCTGACCGTGGCCGCGAGCGCCCCCTCGATGGCCCTGCGGTACGCCGCCGCGTTCTTCCTGGTCGTCGTCGGTATCGGCCTGATCTACGCTCTGGTGCGGCTCGGCGGCGCGCTGAAGTCGGCCGACAAGCTGCTGGGCGACGTCGACGGCGAGGTGGTGCCGCTGCTCAAGCAGGCCACCGAGACGCTCGACGGGGTCAACGCCGAGCTCGACAAGGTCGACGTGGTCATGTCGAGCGTGGTCGATGTCACCGAGAAGGTCGATCAGACGACGCGCGCGGTCGAGTCGGCGATCAGCGTACCGGCCCGCAAGGCCGCCGCGTTCGGCGCCGGAGTCTCGCAGGCCGTCTCGAGCTTCTTCAATCGGGGCGCCGAGCCGGAAGAGTCGGCCGGCGGCGATGCTGGCGGCGGCGCTGCCGGCGCGGCGGCGTCGGCCGCGAGCCAGCCCTTCACCGGCTGGAGCGAGCCGACGGCCGGGGCTTCGGCGACGGCCGCCGCGGGTATGTCGGGTGACGAAACGACCGGTCGGCCCACGCAGGGCACGGCCGCCGCGGAGCCGGGTGCATCTGCCGAGGGTGCGCCGAGCGGTACGGCGACCGACGAGACGAGTGAGGTGAGCGGCGGGTGAGGCTCTGGGGGACTCTCCTTTTCGGCACGGCGCTGGCCGGCGCCGGGCTTGCGTACTACGTGCGTGATCGCAAGGAGCAATCCGGCCAGAGCTACCTCGAGGTCCTGCGCCAGCTGCCGTCCGAGGCGCGCCACGGGTTCGGCGAGGTGCGTCGCCGGGCGCAGCTCGCTCTGGGCGACGGTCTCCAGGCGGCGCGCGATCGCGGTCTGCAGGTCGATCGTTCCCTGGGCGCGGCCGCGCCGCACGAGGCAGGTACGGCGAGTTGAAAGGCGAAGGCACCGTGCGAGACGTCATCCGTCTTCAGGTGACGGCCACACCGGCCGCGTTCTCCGTCGTACGTATGGTGCTCGGCGGCGTCGCGGCGCGCGTCGACCTGTCGCTCGACGAGATCGACGACCTGTACGTGGCGGTCGAGGAGCTGCTCAGGGCCGCGGCGAGCTCCGGTGAGGAGCCCCGTCACGAGCTCATCGTCGAGGTCGGCGACGACGGGCTGGCGGTCAGCGCCGGGCCGTTCCGTTCCGATGGGCTGCGCGCCCGCCTCGCCGGCGGGGTGGGCGACGTCGGGCTCGACCTCAAGACCCTGATGCACGGCGTAGTCGGGTCCGTCGAGGTCTGCGCGGTCCCCGACGACTGCTACTGCGTCGTGTTTGCCAAGCGGCGCGGCGCGGCCTGAGGAGTCCCGTGGGAGACGCTCACCCGATAGACCCCCTCGACGGGTCGTTCGCGCCCGACGACGACGAGAACCCGCGTCCGCGCGCATCCGACGACGCCTACGACGAGGCGCTCGAGCCATACGACGAGGCCGACGAGCCCGACGACGAGGAGCGCGACGAGCACGACGACGACGAGGCCGAGGTCGACGAAGACGAAGTCGAGGGCGACGACGCGATCGCGCGCGTCGTGCCGCGCACCTCGCGCGGTCGCGACGAGTCCGAGAAGCTCGACCAGTTCCTGCTGCGCCGGTATCACCTGCACGGCGACCGCCGCGCCCGCGACCAGCTCATCACCATGTATCTGCCGCTCGTGCGCTCGCTGGCGCGGCGGTACTCGTCGCGGGGCGAGCATTTCGACGACCTCGTGCAGGTCGGCTCGATCGGCCTGATCAAGGCGATCGACCGGTTCGACCTCACCCGCGGCGTCGAGCTCACGACGTACGCCACGCCGAACATCATCGGCGAGATCAAGCGGTACTTCCGCGACAAGGGCTGGTCGGTCCGGGTCCCGCGCGGCCTGCAGGAGCTCAACATCCGGCTGAACAAGGTGATCGACGAGCTCGTGCCCAAGCTCCAGCGCTCGCCGACGATCAACGAGATCGCCGAGGCGGCGGGGGCCACGCCCGAAGAAGTCCTCGAGGCTCTCGAGACGAGCCAGGCCTACAACTCCGTCTCGCTGCAGGCGGCGCCCAATGGCGAATCCGGCGACGACGAGACCGGCCTCATCGACTACATGGGTACCGAGGAAGAGGCTTACGACACCATGGAGGACCGCACGATGCTGGCGCCGGGCTTCGCCCGGCTCGACGCGCGTGAGCGGTACATCCTCCACCTGCGCTTCTTCGAAGGGCTCACGCAGTCGCAGATCGCGGCGCGCGTCGGCATCTCGCAGATGCATGTGTCGCGGCTGATCCGCCGCGCCCTCGAGAAGCTGCGGGCCAACATCGGCGAGGGCGCCCTCTAGCCGCCGGCGGCGGTACCGGGCCCCGCGCGACACGCACGCAGGCGAGGTAGGAGCATGACCCAGCAAGGCGACGGGCCGACGCTCACGGCGGCCGACATCCGCCGGAGGTTCGGCGAGTTCTTCAGCGCGCGCGGCCACCTGGCTCCGCCGGCGGCCTCGCTCGTGCCGGCGGGCGATCCCAGCGTGCTGTTCACGACCGCCGGCATGCAGCAGTTCAAGCCCTACTACCTGGGCGTCGACACGCCGCCGTCCGGGCGTCTGACCACGTGTCAGCGGAGCTTTCGCACCTCGGATATCGAGAACGTCGGTCGCACGGCCCGCCACCTGACCTTCTTCGAGATGCTCGGCAACTTCTCGATCGGCGACTACTTCAAGCGCGACGCGATCGCCTGGGCTCTCGAATTCTCGCGCGAGCTCGGCATCGATCTCGAGCGTGTCAGAGTGAGCGTGTTCGGTGGCGACGACCAGGTGCCGGCCGACGACGAGGCCGTCGCGATCTGGAAGTCGCACGGCTTCAGCGACGAGCGCATCGCGCGCCTCGGCCGCGGCGACAACTTCTGGGGTCCCGCGGGGCCGACCGGACCGTGCGGGCCCTGCTCCGAGCTGTACATCGACATGGGCGAGGAGCTCGGCTGCGGGCGGCCCGACTGCGGCCCGGGCTGCGACTGCGACCGCTGGCTCGAGTACTGGAACCTCGTCTTCGTGCAGTACGAGATGAGCGAGCGCGGCGAGCTCACCGAGCTCGCCGCGCAGAGCATCGACACCGGCATGGGGCTCGAGCGCATCACGGCGATCGTCCAGGGCGTCCGCTCGGTCTTCGAGACCGACGTGTTCACCCCCCTGATCGAGCTCGGCGAGCGCCTGTCGGGACAGACCTACGGCGTGAGCGAGCCGGTCACGCGCGCCCTGCGTACCATGGCCGACCACGCCCGCGGCATCGCCTTCCTCATCATGGACGGGGTGCTGCCCGGCAACGAGGGCCGCGACTACGTGCTGCGGCGCATCATCCGGCGGGCCGTGCAGCAGGGCGTCTCGATCGGCCTCGACGAACCCTTCCTGGCGCGCCTGTGCGACCGCGTCGTCGAGATCATGGCCGACGCCTACCCGGCCCTCGCGGCGAGCCGCGACGAGATCGCCGCCGTCGTAGGCGAGGAGGAGGCGCGCTTCACGCGTACGCTCGCCCAGGGCATGGGCATCCTCGACGAGGCCCTGCGCCGGGCGCGCGACTCAGGCGCGGAGCTGCCGCCCGAGGTCGCCTTCGAGCTGCACGACACCTACGGCTTCCCGTTCGACCTCACCCGCGAGATCGCGCAGGACCGCGGCATGGGCGTCGACGAGGCCGGCTTCGAGCGCCTCATGGCCGAGCAGCGTGAGCGCGCCCGCGCCGCCCAGCGCGGCGGCGAGACCGGCCCCGGCGAGGTCGAAGCGTTCCAGCGCGACACGGCGGCACTCGAGACGACGTTCGTGGGCTACGAGCGCCTCGAGGTCTACACCATGGTGCGGGCGGCCCGCGCGCTGTCCGACGGCCGCGTCGCCCTGAAGCTCGAGGAGTCGCCCTTCTACGCCGAGGGCGGCGGCCAGGTGGCCGACACAGGCTGGATCCACACCGACTCCGGCAAGCTCGACGTGGTCGAGGTGGTCCGTTTCGAGAGCGACCAGGTGATCGTCGGTGTGCCGGCTGAGGGCACGGTGGTCGAGGGCGAGCGCGCCAAGGCGATGGTCAACGCCGTGCGGCGCCATCAGACGGCCTGCAACCACACGGCGACGCACCTGCTGCACAACGCGCTGCGCATCGTGCTGGGCGAAGAGGTGCGCCAGGCGGGCTCGCTCGTGCGCCCCGACCACCTGCGCTTCGACTACAAGACGCGGCGCGCTCCCACGGTGGCCGAGCTGCGCCAGATCGAGGACCTCGTGAACCGGCGTATCGTCGAGAACCACCCGGTGCGGCCCTTCGTCACGACGCGCGAGTACGCCGCCGAGCTCGGCGCGCTCGCCTTCTTCGAGGAGAAGTACGGCGAGTTCGTGCGCGTGCTCGAGATCGACGAGTTCAGCCGTGAGCTGTGCGGCGGCACGCACGTCTCGTCGACGTCGCAGATCGGCCTCTGCAAGATCACCGCGAGCACGTCGGTCGGGGCCAACACGCGGCGCATCGAGGCGATCACCTCGGCCGCCGCCATCGAGCACTACCGGGCGATCGAGGCCCGCGAAGCCGGCCTGGCCGTCGAGCTCGGCGTGTCGCCGGAGCGCGTCGTCGACGCGGTGCATCGCCGCGTGGCCGAGATCGGCGACCTGCGCGAGGCGGCGCGCGTGGCCCAGAGTGGCGAGCGCAGCGGCCGGGTCGACGAGCTGCTGGCCGGCGCCGTCCCGCTGGCCGGCGCCACGCTGGTGACCGGCGAGGTGGCGGCCGCCAAGCCCGACGACCTGATGGCGCTGGCCGACGAGGTGCGGCTGCGGCGGCCCGATGCGGCGGTCGCCCTGGTGTCGGCTACCTCCGGTCGCGTCGCGGTCGTGGTCGCCGTGACCGACGCGCTCGTCGGCCGGGGCCTGCGCGCCAACGACGTGCTCGCCGCCATGATGCCGGCCATCGACGGCCGCGGCGGCGGTAAGCCCACGCTGGCGCGCGGCGGTGGCGGCAACGTCGCCGGTATCGACGCCGCCCTCGAAGCGGGGCTCGCCCGGGCGCGGGAGCTCCTCGGAGCCTGAGGATGCGGCTGCTGGCGCTCGACTACGGGGTCGCGCGCACCGGTGTGGCCGTGTCCGACGAGACCGGCACGCTCGCCCGCCCGCTGACCGTCGTGGCGCGAGCCCGCGCCGGCGCCGGCCTCGCCGAGATCGAGGCTCTGGTGCGCGACCACGGCATCGCCCGGGTGGTGGTCGGTCTGCCGGTGTCGCTCGACGGGCACGAGCACAGACAGGCGCGCGAGGTGCGCTCCTTCGTCGCGCTGCTCGCGTCCCGGCTCGAGGTGCCCGTGGTTTTGTACGACGAACGTTTCACCACGACCATCGCGCAGCGCCGCGGCGGCGCCGGGGCGCTCGACGCGCGCGCCGCCGCCGCGCTCCTCGAGGACTACCTGGCGGCGACGCAGACGACCTGAGGCCGCGGCCCGCCCCCGCGCGCCGGACGTCGGGCAGGAATGTCGGGGCCCCGCGTGCAAGCTAGCGTACTGACCGCCGGCGGTCCCGCGCCGGGCCCGTGACGGACCACGACACGCTGGGGGCGACGCAGATGACGACGATCTCGGGAACCACACGCCTCACCGGCATCATCGGCTGGCCGGTGACTCACTCACTGTCACCCGCGATGCACAACGCCGCCTTCACGAGACTGGGCCTGGACATGGTCTACGTGGCCATGCCGGTCGCGCCGCCGCGCGTGGGCGCCGCCGTCGGCGGCCTCGCGGCGCTCGGCTTTCGCGGCGTCAACGTCACGATGCCACACAAGGCGGCGGTGCTGCCGTACCTCGACACCGTGAGCGACGACGCTCGTCTCATCTCCGCCGTGAACACCATCGTGGTCGACGACGACGGCGCACTCGCCGGCCACAACACCGACGTGGGCGGCTTCGTCGCGGCGCTGCGCGAGGTCGTCCCGGAGGCCATCACCGGCGCGTCCGTGCTGCTCCTCGGCGCCGGTGGGGCCGCGCGGGCGACGGTGCTCGGCCTCGCCCGCCTCGGGGTCGCACGCTGCACGGTGGTCGTGCGGCGCCCGGCGCAGGGAGAGGAGCTGGCCCGCCTGCTGGCGCCGGCCGCGCCGCGGCTGCGCTTCACCGTCGTCGCGCTCGACGCGCTCGACGCCAGCGCCGTCCGCGGCGCCGACATCGTGGTGAACGCGACACCGCTCGGTATGGACGAGTCGCTTAAAGTGCCCGGCGTTTTGGTCGATAACATCAGGCGTGACCACATCGTGTACGACGTGGTCTACGGACAGCGGCCGACGACGCCACTCACTCGCGCCCGGGCAGAGGGAGCCCGGGCCATCGACGGCTCGGCCATGCTCGCCTGGCAGGCGGCGCTCGCGTTCGAGCTCTGGACGGGCCGGGCGGCGCCACTGGAAGTGATGCGGAGTGCCGCACGACGATAAGAGTCGGGTCGCTGGTCGCTCGGCGGGCTACGACGACGACCTGCCCGATGTCGATCTCGTCGTGCCGGACGACACCGACGCCGCCGACGGCGGCGAGTGGGGTGGGCACAATCACAACGGCGACGGAGGCGACGACGGCTTCGTGAGCACCGATCGCGAACAGATCTTCTTCCCCGACGGGGACCTCGACGCCGACAGCTTCGACGCCGACGCTTTCGACGCGGAGACCTTCGACACACTCGACGACCTCGCCGAAGCCGACATCCTGACCACCGTGAAGCCGATCGAGATCCCCGACGACGACGAGCAGCCACCCGCTGAGGGCGGCGTGGGCGTCGTAGCCGACGAGGCCGAAGCCGACCCCGACGACGGCCGTCCGGCCGGCGTCGGCGCGGTGCTCGAGCGACTGCAGGCCGCCGACGAGGCCGCCGCGACCGGCGGACCCGTGCCCCTGCGGGCCAGCAAGAAGCGGCTCGGCGAGATCCTCGTCGACATGAAGCTCGTCACCGAGGAGCAGATCGACGCCTGCCTCGCGCGCCAGAAGGAGACCCACAAGCGCCTCGGCCAGCTCCTGCTCGAGGACAAGGTCGTGTCCGAGCTCGACCTGACCAAGGCGCTCGCCACAAAGTTCGGCATCGAGTACCTCGACCTCACGCAGGTGCAGCTCGACATGTCGGCGGCCGGCCTGCTGTCGGAGCGGCTCTGCCGGCGCTACGGCGCGATCCCGGTGCACTTCGTCGACGGCACGACCCTCCAGGTCGCCATGGTCGACCCGGCGAACGTGCTCGTCGCCGACGACCTGCGCATCATGACTGGCTACTCGATCGTGCCGGCGATCGCCAGCGAAGAGGACATCCTCGCGGCGATCAGCAAGCTCAATCGTCTCGACGAACGTGTGAGCGAGGCAAACGACGACGCGCTTGCGGGCGACGACGAGATTGCCGACATCCGCGAGATCGCGACCGACGAGCCGCCGATCGTCAAGCTCGTGAACTCCGTGATCGCGCGGTCGGTCGACGACGGTGCCAGCGACATCCACTTCGAGCCCCAGGCCAAGGAGCTCCTCGTGCGCTTCCGCCTCGACGGCGTCCTGCACGAGATGATGTCGGTGCCGCGGCGCATGCAGAACGGAGTGATCAGCCGCCTCAAGGTCATGGCCGACCTCGACATCGCCGAGCGTCGCGTGCCGCAGGACGGCCGCATCGGCCTCGTGGTGGGCGGCAAGCCGATCGACATGCGCGTCGCCACGCTGCCGACGGTCTACGGCGAGAAGATCGTCATGCGCCTGCTCGACAAGACGAACGTCATGCTCGATCTGTCCGACCTCGGCTTCTCGGCCAAGGCGCTCAAGCGCTTCCAGCGGTCGTTCCTGCGTCCCTACGGCGCCATCCTCGTGACTGGACCGACCGGCTCGGGCAAGTCGACCACGCTCTACGCCACCCTGAACATCATCAACTCGCCCGAGAAGAACGTGATCACCGTCGAGGACCCGGTCGAGTACCGCCTCGGCGGCATCAACCAGGTGCAGGTCAACACGAAGGCCGGTATGACCTTCGCCGCGGCCCTGCGCTCCATCCTGCGATGCGACCCCGACATCGTGATGGTCGGCGAGATCCGCGACCGCGAGACGGCCAGCATCGCCGTCGAGTCGGCCCTCACCGGCCACCTCGTGCTTTCCACGCTCCACACCAACGACGCGCCGGGCGCGCTGTCTCGCCTCACCGAGATGGGCATCGAACCTTTCCTCACCTCGTCGGCCGTGGATTGCGTTCTCGCCCAGCGCCTGGCGCGTCGTCTCTGCAAGGAGTGCAAGGAGCCCTACGAACCGTCCGAGGAGATGCTCAAGAAAAACGACTTCCCGCCCGAGGTCTTCGATATGGACAAGGTGACGCTGTACCGCCCGAAAGGCTGCTCGCGGTGCAACAACACCGGCTACAAGGGGCGTCTCGGCATTTACGAGGTCATGGTCGTGAGCGAGGCCATCCGCCGGCTCACGGTCGAGCGCAAGAGTGCCGATGAGATCAGCCGGGTGGCGCAGGCCGAAGGCATGAAGAACCTGCGCGAGGACGGCATCGACAAGGTGCTCCACGGCATGACGTCGATCGAAGAGATCGCCCGGGTCATCATCTGACGAACTGATACGAGGGGACGAGGATCATGGATCTTGTCGATATCCTGCTCGAGGTGCTGGAGCGTGACGCCAGCGACCTCCATCTGTCGGTCGGCGCACCGCCGATCGTGCGCGTGAACGGCGTCCTCGAGCGCCTCGACTACCCGCGCCTGGGGGCCAACGACACGCGCGAGCTGATCTACAGCATCCTTTCGCAGGACCAGCGGCAGCGCCTCGAGAACGACTGGGAGATGGACTTCTCGTACTCGGTGCCGGGTCGCGCCCGCTTCCGCGTGAACGCCTACTTTCAGCGCAACAGCCTCGGGGCGGCGTTCCGCCTAATCCCCATCCAGATCCGCAAGCTCGAGGAGCTCGGGCTGCCCAAGGCCCTGCACCAGCTCACCACCAAGCCGCGCGGCTTCGTGGTCGTGACCGGGCCGACGGGCTGCGGCAAGTCGACGTCGCTCGCCGCGATGATCGACGAGATCAACGAGACGCGCGAAGAGCACATCATGACGATCGAGGACCCGATCGAGTTCCTCCACCGTCACAAGAAGTGCATGATCAACCAGCGCGAGGTGGGGGCCGACACGCAGTCGTTCAACCGTGCCCTGAAGAGCGTGTTGCGCCAGGACCCCGACGTGATCCTCGTGGGCGAGATGCGCGACACCGAGACGATGGCGACGGCGCTGACCGCGGCCGAGACCGGCCACCTCGTCTTCGCCACGCTGCACACCCAGGACGCCCCGCAGACGATCGACCGCATCATCGACGTGTTCCCGCCGCACCAGCAGGAGCAGATCCGCGTGCAGCTCTCGACCACCCTGGTTGGCGTCTGCACTCAGCAGCTCCTGCCCACGCGCGACGGCCGCGGCCGTGTCGTGGCCTGCGAGCTGCTCATCCCGACGCCGGCCGTCCGCAACCTCATCCGCGAGGGCAAGACGCACCAGATCTACTCGGTCATGCAGACCGGGACGCAGTACGGCATGGTGACGATGGACGCGTCGCTGGCCGACCTCGTGCGCCGCGGCATGATCTCGCGCGAGCTCGCCCAGCGCCGCTCGAGCACGCCCGACGAGCTCAGCCGCATGCTGGGCGCGCCCGGTCAGACCGCCATGGTCGGCTAAAGTTCTGTCCCGGCGTGACGAGAACAGTCTCGACAGGTGTCGACGGTCGCCGGGGCGGGTTGTGAGCCCGGGTCCCGCGCGTCGGCTTACGTGACGGAGGACTGATGGCCACGTTCAGCTACAAGGCTCTCGACGCCAGGGGTGGTTCGGCATCGGGCCAGATCGACGGCGACACCAAGGCGGCCGTGGCCGCGACCCTGCGCAACAAGGGACTCACGGTCGTCGACATCAACGAGACTAAGACCAGCCTTGCCAAGGTCGATCTCCTCGCGGGACTGCAGACCGTTCGCGCCAAAGACCTGACCGTGTTCTCGCGCCAGTTCGCGACCATGATCAACTCGGGGCTCGCCATGCTGCGGGCGCTGACGGTGCTCGAGCAGCAGACCGAGAACGCAAAACTCGCCCGGATCCTCGGCGAGGTGCGGGGCGACGTCGAAGCCGGCATCTCGCTGTCCGACGCGCTCGAGAAGCACCCCAAGGTCTTCTCGCCGCTGTACGTCAACATGGTCCGGGCCGGCGAGATCGGCGGTATCCTCGACGACGTCCTCAACCGCCTGGCGACCCAGCTCGAGAAGGACGACAGCATCAAGCGCGCCGTCAAGTCGGCCATGACCTACCCGATCATGATCGGCTCCTTCGCGGTCATCGTACTGGTCGGCATGGTCATGTTCCTGATCCCGGTGTTCGCTGGCATCTACAAGTCGATGGGCAACGCGAAGCTGCCCATGCTCACACGTATCATGGTCGCCTTGTCCAACCAGCTCAAGAGCTGGCACGGCGTGATCATCGCGATCGCGATCGTCGGCATCGTGGTCGGGCTGCGCAAGCTCAAGCGCACCGATAAGGGCCGCGCGGCGTGGGACCGCTTCAAGCTGCGCGTCCCGATGGGCATCGGCGAGGTCATCCGCAAGATCGTGGTGGCCCGGTTCTCGCGGACCCTGGCCACGCTCGTGTCTGCCGGCGTGCCCATCCTCCAGGCGATCGACATCACCGGCAAGTCGGCCGGCAACGTCGTGATCGAGAACGCCATGGACGCCGTCGCGGTGAGCGTCAAGGAGGGGCAGACCATCTCCGAGCCGCTGACCAACGCGCACGTGTTCCCCGACATGGTCGTGCAGATGATCGCCGTGGGCGAGGAGACCGGTTCTCTCGACAGCATGCTGCAGAAGGTCGCCGACTTCTACGACGACGAAGTGAGTGCGGCGGTCAAGTCGCTCACCTCGATCATCGAGCCGATCATGATGCTCGGCGTCGGCGCCATGGTCGGCCTGGTCGTCATCTCGATGTACCTGCCGATCTTCGACATGATGAACATCATTAAGCAGTAGCACCGTCGTCGAGGCATCGTGGACAACGAGCAGCTGGTAGCCGAGTACGCGGCCACCCGCTCGCCGGCGAGCCTCGACCAGATCGTCCGCGACAATCAGCGGCTGCTGCATCACGTCCTGAAGCGCTTCGCGTCGGCCGACGAGCCGTACGAGGACCTGCTGCAGGTCGCCAACCTGGGCCTGATCAAGGCCGCGCAGCGGTTCGACCCATCGAAGGGCGTGCGGTTTTCGACGTACGCCGTGCCGCTAGTCGAGGGCGAAGTGCGCCACCACCTGCGCGACTCGCTGCTGCTGCGGCAGCCGCGCTGGGTCAGGAGGGTCTACCACGACATCGAGGACGCCGTCCGCACGCTCACGCACCGGCTCGGCCGGGCGCCGCAGCTCGGCGAGATCGCGGCCGAGCTCAACATCAGCGAGGCCGGCATCCTCGAGGTGCTCACCGTCTACGCGCGTATCGACCTGCAGGGCCTGCCCGGCGCCTACGGCGACGGTGACGGTCCGGTGGCCGACCCCACCGAGGTGCACTCGCTGCACCTGAGCTCGTTCGCGTTGCCGATCGAGGACCGCATCACGCTCTACGAGGCGCTCGACCGTCTCACGACCTTCCAGCGCAAGCTGATCTATCTGCTCTTCTTCCGTGAGTTCACCCAGCACGAGGTAGCCGCGGCCCTCGGGCTTACCCAGAAGAAGGTGTCGCGCGAGTCGATCAAAGCGCTCGCTCGCCTGAAGCAGGTCATGACGCGGCGTGTGTTCTGAGCCACGAACGAGCCGCGCACTAAAGGGATAGGGCGCGCCGGCCGATACCCATGGCGAGTCGGAGAGCCGGGGTCCGAAAGAAAAGTGTCTAGGCTCTCTGCGGTTGGGCAGTCTGAGTTCGAAGGCGATAAAGGCAAACCGTCCGCGAGGGCGGGGCGCAAAGCCACAGGACTCATGTCAGCGAGTCGGCTGGGTTGCCGCCGCAGCGAGCACGACACTGACGGACCCGTGGCTAGCCGGAAGAGGCGCTGCGGGTCTTCATTCGTGGCCCTCGACAACAGAGTGTGCAATGACGTTCCAAGACGGTTGGGAAGGAGGTGACAAGCACATGAAGCGCTTCAGCAAGGGTCAAAGCGGTTTCACGCTCATCGAGCTCCTGATCGTTATCATCATCATCGGTATCCTGGCCGCCATCGCTATCCCGATGTTCCTGAGTCAGCGGAACAAGGCCAAGGACGCCGCGGTCAAGGAGGGCATCCACAGCATCCAGGTCGGCATCCAGAGCTACGCTGTCGACAACAACGACACGTACCCGGGCGCGACGACGGTGTCACAGGGCAACCTGAAGGACTCCGGCGGCAACCCGTACGTCGACAACTGGCCGAAGAACCCGTGGACCAACGTGTACATGGCCTCCAGCTCGAACAAGGGCGACTACACCTACTCTCTGCCCACGAGCACCACGTTCCAGCTGATCGGTCACACGTCCAGCGGCATCGACTTCACGGTCCCTTGATCGTGAGTTGATCAGCAGCTTGCGACGGGGGCTGCTCCGACGGAGCGGCCCCCGTCGCGCGTCTCGGGCGAGCAGGGGACGTGGCACGCCCGCACCACGTGTCGGGGTCGCCCCGTGAGAGTGCACACGACGGGCGAACGGGGACCAGCACGCAAAGGAGCAGCAATGCACGGGGGCAGAACTGCGGACGAGTCGGGTTTCACGCTCATCGAGCTCCTGATCGTCATCATCATCATCGGTATCCTGGCCGCCATCGCTATCCCGATGTTCCTGAGTCAGCGGAACAAGGCCAAGGACGCCGCGGTCAAGGAGGGCATCCACAGCATCCAGGTCGGCATCCAGAGCTACGCTGTCGACAACAACGACGCATACCCGGGCGCGACGACGGTGTCACAGGGCAACCTGAAGGACTCCGGCGGCAACCCGTACGTCGACAACTGGCCGAAGAACCCCTGGACCACGGTGTACATGGCCTCCAGCTCGAACAAGGGCGACTACACCTACTCGCTGCCCACGAGCAGCACGTTCCGGCTGATCGGTCACACGTCCAGCGGCAACGATTTCACTGTGCCCTGACGGCCTTCCGGGCACAAGCCTCCGGGATAGACCAAGGCTGGCGTCTCACGGCCTGGCTGTGGTGAACGCCCAGACCGCCGAAATCGCGACGACTCCTACCCAACGCAGGACGTCGATCCCCCGCAGGCGAGTCGCGCCACCGGCGACGAGACCGCAGAGGCAGAGCAGCACGCCGAAGTCGACGTACCGCTGATACCAGGTCGCGCTGGCCGCGCTGGTCAGCACGAGCGCGGCGAGCGCGACGACCAGGACCCGATCGCGGTCTTCTCGAAACCGCGTGGCGACGAGCGTGACGAGCATGCTCGCGCCGAGCGGCGCCAGGACCCACCACACGCCGCTCGTGCCGTCGACCCCCCACCACGCCTGGCCCAACCTGCCGATCAGGCCGAGGCCGTACGGATCGCCGCCCCGCAGGCTGGAGAGGGCGCCTGCGGCGATCACCGCGAGCGTCACGACGGCACTCCCGGCTACCGCCGCCCAGGCCGTGCGAGTAAGCCGCGCGGGCAGCGCGGCGACGTCGTCGGCGGGGACGAGCAGGATGCCCCAGAGTCCGACTACGGCGAGCGCCAGCACGATGTTGCGCAAGCCGTAGCCGCTCGGGCCGGTCGAGGCCCCGCCGGACGGCAGGAGGCCGCCCCAGACGACGAACAGCGCTACGAGGGGCAGGAGCCCGCAGGCCACGATCGCGGCGGACCGGGCGCGCTCGCGAGACGGCGCCCGGCTCATGAGGAGCAGGACCAGCGCGGGCAGGACGAGCCACGCGGTGAGCTGCCGGGTGAGCATGGCGAGCGCGCTGCAGACGGCGTAGCCGGCGAGCGCGCCGGTGCGCGGCCGCTGGACGTAGGCGAGGAGGCGCTCAAGGGCGAGCGCGACGAACAGCCAGGCCGGGTTGTCGGTCAGCACCCGGAAGGACTCGCCGAAGAAGAAGGGCGACGTCGCGAGCAGCGCCGCCAGCGCCAGGGCGGTCCGCGGCGTGGCGCCGAGGCGGTCCCTGAAGATCACATACGCCGTGACGCAGGTCGACCACGAGAGGACGGTCACGGCCAGTCTGCAGGCGACGAGGGAACCACCGAACGGACGCGACAGGCTCGCGAGGAGCCAGTAGACGAAGGGTCCCGACCAGGAGGGGTAGCCGGACAACAGGGGACGCGGCCACGACGCGGCGACGGAGCGGACGATGCCGAAATGGACGGCTTCGTCGAAGTCCTGGTAGACGTGGAACGGATGAGTGAGACCGGCCGACGCCAGGACGACGATCGCGAAGGGGGCCGCCAGGAGCCCGGCGTGGAGCACCCGGGAGGACACCGCCTCGCGCAGATGGTCGGTTTCACCCACGAACGCAACGTACCGGAACGATGCCCCGCCCGGCAAGCGCGGCGCCCAGGAAGCCGAAGCCGGCTCCGCCTTCGGAATCGCCCTGCGTAGCCGCGTCGGAGCGCCAGCCACTAAGGTTTCCGTCCAAACGCCCGACATCTGGGCAGGCTAGTAGACGAATGAGCAACGAACGGCGGAAAGGAGGTGGACGACGATGAGAAGGCGTCGAGGTCAGCGCGGCTTCACGCTGATCGAGCTCCTGATCGTCATCATCATCGTCGGCATCCTGGCCGCGATCGCGATCCCGATGTTCCTGAATCAGCGCGAAAAGGCCAAGGACGCGGCGGTCAAGGGGGCCGTGCACAACATCGAGCTGGGCATCGCCAGCTATGCGATCGACCACACCGACCTCTATCCAGCAACGGTACCCAACAGGGCAGCGCTTGTGGACTCGAGCGGCACGCCGTACGTCGACAACTGGCCCAAGAACCCTTACACGAATGTCGACATGAAGGACAGCTCGAGCCTCGGTGACTACACCTACACCCAGGGCGGCAGCGGCATGAGCTTCTCGCTCGTCGGACACATGAACTCAGGGGGCTGGACCGTCCCGTAAGCACTCGCCAGAGCAGTCCAGCGTCCTCTTGTCTTTCATTTTGTTGCGGACCGGCGGCGCCCCAGGCGCCGCCGGTCCGCGCCTTTAGGGCGCCCTCCGGTCGCGCCGATGCCGCTCGGTCCGATGATCGATTGTATTAACGGCGCTTTAAGAGTCCACGCCAACCTCTAAAGGATTTCGGCGACGTTCCGAAGGAATCTGCATGCGGGCCTCAGTAACAGACGCGCAGATGAACCGGCAAGATCCGACAGAGGTCGCTCGGGACGTGCGAGACACGGTCGCGCGCGCACTCGAGGTCCGCGAGCTGCGCAAGACCGTGGCGGTCGGCTTCCGCCGTCGCAAGGTCGAGATCCTGCGCGGCGTCGACCTCGAGGTGCGCGAAGGAGACGTCTTCGGGTTGCTCGGCCCCAATGGCGCCGGCAAGACCACGACGCTCAAGGTCGTGCTCGGCCTCATGCGCCCCACGAGCGGCTCCGTGACGCTCGGCGTCGACGGGCTCGGCGAGCTCGGCTACCTGCCCGAGAACCCGTACTTCTACGACTACCTGACGGGCACCGAGTTCCTGCACTTCTGCGCGCGCCTGTTCTCGGTCGAGCGAGAGGAGCGTGAGCGCCGCATCGCCGCGATCCTCGACGAGGTCGGTCTCGCGCGCGCCGCGCACGTGCAGCTGCGCAAGTACTCCAAGGGCATGCTGCAACGCATCGGCATCGCTCAGGCGCTCATCAACGAGCCCCGCTTCGTGTTGCTCGACGAACCAATGACGGGGCTCGACCCGATCGGCCGCGTCGAGGTCAAGGAGATCATCCAGCGCCTGCACGAGCGCGGCACGACCGTGCTGTTCAACTCGCACGTCCTGGCCGACGTCGCCGCCCTGTGCACCCGCATCGCGATCATGCGGCACGGCCGTGTGCTGTGGCAGGGGGCGATCGACGACGCCCTGGCGTCGAGCCCCGGCGCCGACCTGGAGCGCTTCTTCATGGAGGTGGTGGCGTCGTGAGGCGCGTTGCTGCCGTCGCCGTGAACACGTTCCGCGAGACGATCCGCGACCGCATCCTCGGCGTCATCGTCCTGTTCGCCCTCGCCATGATCGTGGCGAGCCTCTGGCTGGCGAGCATCAGCCTGGGCCAGGAGGGTCGCATGATCAAGGACTTCGGCCTGGTCGCGATCAGCCTCTTCGGGCTGATCGTCGCGGCCTTCGTCGCCGCCAGCCTGGTGCGCAAAGAGGTCGAGAAGCGCACCGTGTTCATCATCTTCTCCAAGCCGGTCTCGCGCAGCGAGTTCATCTGGGGCAAGTTCCTGGGCCTGGCGGCGACCATGTTCGTCGTGCTCATGGGGATGACCGTGTTCCTCTTCGCGCTCGCCTGGATCGTGGCGCGGCCGCCCCAGGGGTCGCTGCTCGTGGCGGGCCTGCTGATCTACCTGCAGCTGCTCGTCGTCATGGCGATGACCATCCTCTTCTCGACCCTCACCTCGGCCGTACTCGCGAGCGTCTGGGGCATCTGCGTCTACGGCGCGGGTCAGCTCAGCCACAACGTGCTCTCGCTGTCGCGCCTCGGTCACTCGAGTCTGACCCACGCGCTGTCGAAGGTCGTGTTCTACCTGGTGCCCAACCTGAGCGCGATCGACGTGCGCGGCGCCGTGGTGGGCGAGGGTGCGATCGGCCACGCCAGCGTCGCGGCCTGGAGCGGCTACCTCGTCGCGTATCTCGTCGTCGCCCTGTTCGCCGCCACCTGGGTCTTCGCGCGCAAGGAGTTCTAGGCCGATGAACGACTCCGTCGTCATCGCTCAGGCCGCCTCGGCTGCGTGGAGCGCCTAGTGCGCGCCCTGCGCCACGCCGCCGCGCTCCTCGTGGTCTGTGCCTGCGTGGTCGCGGTCGTCGGCTATCAGTCGGACAGGCCGGCGGCGGCCCGGCCCAACCCTGTCATCTTCGTCCCGTCGCCGACGCTGTACCACAGCTTCTCGCCCGGCATGCGTGCCACCCTGGGCGACGTCTACTGGCTGGCGACCATCCAGTACTACGGCGAGCATGTGAACGCGGACCATCGCCTCGATTCGCTGCCGGCCATGGTGCGCCTGGTGACCGACTTGAGCCCCCACTTCACGCAGGCCTACTTCTTCGGCGCCTTCGCGATGATCGACGCCGGCCGGCCCGATGTCGCCTACGGGCTGCTCAAGAGCGGCTTCGCGGCCAACCCGAGGAACTGGCAGTTCCCCTTTTATCTGGGCTTCTTCGCGTACACCTACGCGACGAACTCGCAGCGGTACGTCGTCGCGGCTCAGTGGTACGCGAAGGCCGCGCGCCTGCCGGGCAGGCCCGACTTCGTGCCGCGCCTGGCAGCCGAGCTCGCGACCAAGGGCAACAGCCCGCAGATCGCGATCGACCTGTGGACGCAGGTCTGGGTGACCGGCGACAGGACGGGCGATACGTACGCGCGACAGAAGGCCGTGGCGGCGCTCGACAAGCTCCTGCCGACCGGCAAGGTCGCGCGCGAGAGCGCGGTGGCGGGCCTCAAGACCTCGGTACCGCGTGCCCTGTTCTCGCAGTTCGTCGCCGACCTCTTCCAGGGCTACTGATGAGGCGCGGGGCCCGGCCGGAGGAGAGGGGCTAGGGTGGACGCCTACGTCATCACGGTGGCGGGTGTCTTCGGGCTGCTCATCGGCAGCTTCCTGAACGCCTGCGCGTACCGCCTGCCACTCGGCATCAGCGTGGCCGCCGGCCGTTCGTTCTGCCCGACGTGCACCACTCAGATCCGCGCCGTCGACAACATCCCGCTGCTGTCGTGGGTCGTGCTGCGCGGCCGCTGTCACGCCTGCGGCGCGCCCATCAGCCCACGGTACCCGGCCGTCGAGGCGCTCACGGCCGCGCTCTTCGCCGGCGTGGCCGCCGTCACCGGTCCGCATCCCGTGCTGCCGATCGAGCTGCTCCTGGTCGCGGCGCTTGTGCTGGTCAGCGACATCGACATCGCCGAGCGCATCATCCCCGATGTCGTGATCCTGCCCGTGGCGTTGATCGGCGTGGTCGGCATGACCGTCCTCGATCCCGGCGGCGCGCCGCGGTGGCTGTGGGCCGTCTGCGGCCTCGGCGCGGGCGGCGCGCTGCTCGGCGTGAGCCTCGTCTACGAGCGGCTGCGCGGCATGCAGGGGATGGGCATGGGCGACGTCAAGCTCGCGCTGTGCATGGGCTTCTTCCTCGGCACGGCCGTGATCCCGGCGCTCTTCATCGGCTTCGTTGCCGGCGCCGCCGCCGGCGTCGCGCTGCTGACCCGCGGCCGCAGCACCAGGACGGCGATCCCCTTCGGGCCATTCCTGGCGCTGGGCGCCGTCGTCGCGCTGCTCTGCGGCGACCAGCTGATCCACCTGTACCTGCACGCGGCCTTGCGCCGCTAGGGGCGGCCCGCGGCGAACGCTGCTCCGCGCGACGACGAGAGGTGCCCGGCCGCGGACGCTCCATCCGCCGATCCCGGCGCCGCGTCGGACGCCGTGGACGTGGCCCCTGATCGCTTCGTCACCCGTGGCCATCGCGAACGTGAACGGCGCGCGCCACCAAGGACGTCGCCAGCGCGCGCGAGGCGAGGCTAGCATCGAGGGGCGGCGCCGCAGGCGTCGCCCCGCCGTCTCTTGAAAGTGAGGATGCCGTGTCACGTGGTCACACCCTGTCCGAGCTGCTCGCGGTGCTGGTCGTCGCCTCGACGATCGCCGCGGTCTCGGTGCCTGGCGTGGCCTGGGTCACGGGTCGCGCGGCGACGGGCGCCGACGCGCGGTCCTTTGCACTGGTGCTGCGGCGCGCGCAAGCGGTGGCCGCCGCGACGGGCTACGCCGTGTCGGTGCGGCTCGTCGACCAGGGCCTCGGCTACGAGTGCGACGAAGCCGCCGCCGGTGGTGCCGTCGTGGTCGATCGCGGCCGGTTCCACGAGGCTTGCAGCTCGAACTACCCGGGCGGCGTCGTGCAGTTCGGGCCGTGGGGCTGGCCCTGCGCCGACAGCGGCACGCCGCGCGCCGGCAGCTTCAGCTTCACCCGGTCCGGCGCCAGCGCCAGCGTGGTGTTGCAACTCGGAGGCAGGGTGCGATGGCAGTAAGCGGACGCGGCATGACGCTGATCGAGGTCGCCGTGGCGGCGGCCGTGGTCATGGCGATCTCGATCGCGGCGACCGGGGCGTGCCTGAGCGCCCGCGCGGTGGCTGGCGCCGATCAGGGTCGCGCGGCCGCGGTCTCGGGCGTCGACGCTCAGGCCGAAGCACTGCGCGCCCTGCCCTTCGACGACCCGGCGGCCGCGAGCGCCACGCCGGCAGCCGACCTTCTCGGCGCCGTCTTCCCGCACGCCGCTTCGGTGCGCGACACGCCGACGGCCTACTGGGCGGGCGAGCCGACCGACGGCTGCCCCGCCGGCACGTTCTTCACGGTGCGCGAGGCGGCGTGCGGGCCCCTCACCATCGCCGCGACGTTCCTCGCCGCCGGCGCGGACGGCCTGCAGCCGCTCGACGCCGACCTTCTCAGCGGGTACGACCACGCCGCCGGCGGGTGTCCGCCGGCTGCCGTCCTGCTGCTGCGCGTCTCGGCGCGCTGGCGGGCCGGCAGCCGCGGCGGCACAGTGACGCGCACCCTCGTCATCGCCGATCGGCCCGCGGGCCTCTGCCCGGTCGCGACACCGAGCCCGACATGAGCGCGACGACCACCGCCTGCGGCGCGGCCCGGCGCGCCCGCCCGGCGTCGGGCTTCAGCCTGATCGAGCTGCTCGTCGCCACCACCGTCGCGGGCGTGGTGCTGACGGCGGCCTGGGCCTGGTGCTGGACTCTCTGCGGCTCCTGCCGGACCGGTGTCGAACGCGCCGATGCCGCATCGACGATCGCCGCCACGCGCCGCCTCACCACCGCCGAGCTCGGCGAGTCGCTCGGACTCGTAGCCTGTCCGGCTGTGCCGTGCTCCGCCACCGGACTCGCCTTCGTGGTGCCGTCGACCGACGCCGCCGGTACCGATCTCGTGACCTACGGCTACGACGCCGGGCGCGGGGTCCTCTGGCGCAAGAGCCCCAGCTCTCACCTGGCCGAGGCGGTCGACGAGTTCAGTGTCGCCTACCTCGACGCTCGTGGACAGACGCTGCCGCTCGACGCGGGCGGCGCCCTGCCGGCCGACGAGCTCTCGCTGGCACGCTGCGTCGCGCTCACGGTCGGCGTGCGCAGCGGGGCGCAGACGGCGCGCGCGACCTGGCGGGTGTGTCTGCCGTGCCCGACGTGAGCCGCCGCGCACGACGGGGCGGTGAGCGCGGCTTCGCCCTGCTCGCCGCCCTCCTCATCGCCTCGATCGCGCTGCTGTGCACCGCGACGCTCGTGTCCGTGACACTCTCTGCGACCGCCATCGCCGCCGACGACGCCGCGGCGGCGCAGGCCGGCGACGCGGCACGGGCCGGTGTGACCGACGCTCTCGAGCGCTTGCGATGGGGCTGGCTCGGCGCGGGCCCGACCACACTGCCGGCGAGCTTCGGGCCGATCGCGTGCGGCGGTGGCGCGTACTCGGTTGTCGTATCAGCGCCGGCGGGCGGCGACCTGGTGCCGCGTCTCAGCGCCGGGGCGGCGCTGGGCGCCGCCGACCCGGGGATCTCGGCCTGCCGGGTGCAGGCGACCGGCGTGTGCGGACACGCCTCGCGCACGTTGCGGGTCATGGTGCTGGTCACGCCGGACGGCCTGCCGCGCGGCCTCGTGGTCGGCGCCGACGCCGACCTCGAGGCAAGCGTCAGTCTGACCGGTTGCGGCTTCTATGCCGGCGGCGACGTCGATGGGCGCGAATGGGTGACGTGCGCGGCTGTGGGCGGCGGGGCGGCCGTGGACGCGCCGCCCGCCGACCTCGCCTACGACGGCCTGTGGTCGGCGGCCGGAGTGCACGCCGCCGGACACATTGTCGCCAACGGCGCCGAAGAGCATGCGGTCGCCGCCGGGCCGGCGCCGCCCGGCGACTCCGACGCGGACACCGGCCTCGTGCCGCCCGCTGTGCTCGTGGCGCCGCCGGCGCCGGCGACGATCGCCGACTGGCGCGCCCACGCATCCGACCCTGGCGGCGCGCTCGATGCGGAGGGGCTCGATCTCGGCCTGCTCGATACGGCGGCACCGCCCGCCCTCGGCGACCCCGCCTTGCCGCCTGGCGGTCGCATGTTCGTGGTGACCGCACCCGAGGTGGCCGCGGGGCTCGCCCTGTGGGGCCGACGAGCCGGCGAGCCGCAGGCGTGTCCGGTCACCGTGGTCGTGCTGGGCGACTGTACCGTCACGGCCGGCGCGGGGCAGGCCGCGCTGAGCGGCGCGCTCGTGGTCACCGGCACGCTGTCTGTCGATGCGCCGCTGCAGGTCGACGGGGGTCTGTACGCCGGTCGCCTGGTGGTACGAGCACCGCTGCAGGTCGCCTTCTCGGGGACGCTCGACGCTCCCGGAAGTCGCGTCGCGCGCGACGTCTCATGGCGCGACTGAGGGCTCCGCAGCCGGGTGGCGTCGGCCGCCGCGGCCCTCGGCGCCTGTCGACGCCGCGTGCCTTGAGCGGCCACTTTCACCTAAAGCGTCGTAGGCAACATGCCGACAACCTGCCTGAGAAACAGAGGCGAACGGGGTAGGCCATGGCCAAGAACGGAATGCGTGTGGGTCTCGACCTGGAGCAGTCCTCCATCGCTGCGGTCCAGGTCAAGCCCGGAAAGCAGCACAACGTGCTGACGCATGCTGCGATCCGCGGACTTCCCGAGGGACTCGTGTTCGAAGGTGAGGTCGTCGACGGCGACGCCCTTGCCAACGAGCTCAAAGTCCTCTGGAAAGAGGGCGGGTTCGCGAGCAAGAGCGTCGAGCTCGGTGTAGCAAACCAGAAGATCGTCGTCCGCACGATGGAGTTCCCGCAGATCGACGAAAAAGAGCTTCGGGCCGCGATCGAGTTCCAGGCCCAGGAGCACATCCCGATCCCGGTCGACGAAGCCATCCTCGACTACAAGCTGCTCTCCACGCACGCCGCCGAGGACGGCAGTATCAAGCAGCGCATCCTGCTCGTCGCCGCCCAGCGCGAGATGGTTCGCCAGTTCGTCAACGTGGCCAAGAAGGCCGGCCTCGTGATCGGCGGGATCGACCTGCAGGCCTTCGCGATGATCAGGGCGCTCGCGCCGCGGACGCCGTTCATCGACCAGGGCTCTTCCAACGGCAACGGTGCCGAGGTCGTGGCCCTCGTCAACATGGGCGGCGGCATCACCAACCTGGTGATCGCAGCGGGTGGCGTTACGCAGTTCACCCGCGTCATCAACCTGGGCGGCGAGACGCTCACCCAGGCGCTCGTCCAGCATCGTGCGGTCTCGTTCGAAGAGGCCGAGGCGCTGCGCATCCAGGTAGGCCTCTCGGGCGAACAGCCCGATCAGCCCGGCGACCTCACCCCCGAGACCCAGCAAGAGATCCACCAGGTCCTCGAGCAGGCGTGCGAGCCGTTCGCCGACGAGCTGCGACGCTCGATCGACTACTACCACACGCAGGAGCACACCGGGGAGATCTCGCGCCTCATCCTCACCGGCGACGGCGCCCTCACCCGTAACATCGCGTACTGTCTCTCGCAGACGCTGCATCTCCCCGTCGAGATCGGCAACCCGCTGCGTGAGGTCGGCGAGAACAAGACCAAACTGACTGAAGTCCAGCTCGAGTGGATGGCGCCGCGGCTCGCGATCGCCATCGGGCTGGCTCTCGACGACGAGGGGTAGGCCGCGATGACTCGGATCAACCTGCTTCCACCCGAAGAGCGCACCAGGGCCGCGCGCGAGCAGGGTCTGCTGCTCGCCATCGTGGGTCTCATCGCCCTGGTGGTCGTGCTGGGCGGACTGTACTTCCTGCAGTTCCGCCAGGTGTCGGCCAAGCAGACCCAGATCAACGACGTGGCGGCCCAGATCGACGCCGCCAACGTCCAGGTCGCCGCGCTGCGCCCCTACCAGACCATGCAGGTCCAACGCCAGGCGATGCAGCTCGCGGCGACCCAGATCTACAATTCCCGGATCATCGTCTCGAACGTCCTCGACGAGATCGCCCTGCTGATCCCGCAGGGCGTGTCGATCCAGACCATGAGCCTCATCGTGCCGCCCTACATGGTGGCCGGCGCCAACGACACCAACGCCAGCGCCACGACGACCTTCGCCGGCGATCTTGCGATGACCGGCGACGCGAACCTGAGCACCGCGTACGCCTCGCAGGACGAGGTGGCGACGTTCCTCACGCAGCTCGGCATGATGCCGCAGCTCATGAACATCAAGCTGGTCTCGTCGGCGCAGTCGTCGTCGCCCGCGACCGACTGCGTCTTCAGCATCACCGCCAGCCTGCGGCCGTTCGCGGCGGCGCCTCCTCTGGCTCCCGCGGCACCGGCGATCACCATGGGAGGTGGACAGTGATGAAGCTGCGCAGCCGTGAGCTCTACATCATCGTGGGCGTCGTCGCGGCCGTCGTGGGCGTGCTCTGGTACTTCTTCCTGTACTCGCCCGAGCAAAAGAAGGTCGCCGCCCTGAACACCCAGCTCGTGAGCCAGCAGAACACGCTACAGCAGACGCAAATGCAGATCCGCCAACTACTGCTCGTCAAGAAGACCGCTCCGCAGGCCGAGGCCGACCTCATCAAGCTCCACGAGATCATGCCGTCCGAGGCCGCGATCCCGTCGTTCATCCGCGGGATCGTCGGGACGGCGCAGGACTCCGGTCTCACGATACTGAGTGTCAACCCGCAGGCCACGGCGGCCGGGGTGCCGTTCTCGGTGCAGCCCATCCAGCTCGAGCTCGACGGGCGCTACTTCGATGCCGAGGACTTCCTCTACCGGCTCGAGAACTACGTCACCCTGCGCAACCAGCAGTTCAACGCCACGGGCCGCATGTTCTCCGTCGTCGGCCTGTCGCTCGGCAAGAGCTCGAAGAACCCGTATCCCGATCTTGACATCAAGCTCACGATCAACGGCTACCAGTGGACTCCGTCCGGGAACGCCACGGCGCTGGCAGGTGCGCAATGATGACGATCAACAAGTCCAACGTCGTGCTCGTGATCGTGGTGGTCGCCGCCCTGGCCGTGGCCTCGGTAGTGGCGGCCCACGGCCACGGTGCCGCGACGGCACTGAGCACGGCCGGCTCCGGCAACCCGAGCGCGGTCGGCCTGGCCGACACCTCCGCGCTGGCCTCGTCCACCGGCAGCGCCGCGACGGCGGCCGATCCCGCCAAGCAGCAGCCGACGCTCGACCAGTTCCACAGCCGCGATCCGTTCATCCAGTCGACCGGCGCACCCGCGGCCGCCTCGACCAGCCCGACCTCGGAGCCGACCGCCGAGGCCACCCCGGTGGCGGCCGACATCAAGCTCACCACCGAGGCCAAGTCGGGCGACGTGAGCGCCACCTATAACGACGAGAAGGTCGGCGACCAGATCCCGCCGGCCGGGGCGATCGTGCAGATCAAGGCGATCACCGCGAACGCCGTCACGTTCAAGCTGCTCAACGACTACACGGTCGGCGGCTCGACGACGTCCACCTTCAACGTCAGCGTCGGCTCGCCGACCACGGTCACCCTCGAGAAGAACTCGACGAGCACGACCTACCTGTTCACCGTCGTCGACGTCCTCTACAGCGGCGGCTCGAGCACTCGAGCAGCTCCAGCTCACAGCTCGAGCAGCTCCTCGGTGAGCAGCGACACCGGCGCGACGCTCGCCGGCCACACGATCAAGGCCCTGAGCATCGAGACGAGCGACGGCGTGCCCTCGGCCACCCTCGTGGTCGACGGCCACACCTACGCCGCGCGCAAGGTCGGCGCGGTGATCTCGACCTCGTGGGGTCAGATCAAGGTCGTCGGCATCAACACGCCCGCACAGACGGTCACCATCCTGCACGGCGACGTGCAGGTCACCATCCACGTCGGAGACACGGTCAACAAGTAACGCAGGACCGCGCAGCACGCGTACGTCACGGGGGCGGGCCGCACCAGCGGCCCGCCCCCGCCGTCGTTGTGCGGGCTCCGGCCCCGCGTGTAAGGTAGTCGCCATGTCGACCCTGCGCTACCTGACCGCCGGCGAGTCGCACGGCGGCCGTCTGACCGCGATCGTCGAGGGCTGCCCCGCCGGCCTCGCGCTCGACGCTGCAGCGATCGACGCCGACCTCGCCCGCCGGCAGCTCGGCTTCGGTCGCGGCGCCCGGCAGGAGATCGAGAACGACCGCGTCGCCATCCTCTCCGGCGTGCGTCATGGGCGTACCACCGGGGCACCGATCGCGCTCGGCATCGAGAACCGCGACGCCCCGCAGTGGGCGGCGACGATGGCCGTCGAACCGGTCGAGAGCCCGCCCGAGCCTGTGCGCGTGCCTCGTCCCGGTCACGCCGACCTCGTCGGCGCGGCGCTCTACGGGCACGACGACCTGCGCGACGTGATCGAGCGGGCCAGCGCCCGCGAGACGGCGGCACGGGTCGCCTGCGGCGCCGTCGCACGCCGCCTGCTGGCGCTGATAGGCTGCACGCTGGGCAGTCACGTGGTAGCCGTCGGCGACGTGACCGCGGGCGTCGTGGCGTCGCCGCCCGGTCTCGAGGGCGTCGACGCCGACCCGCTGCGCTGTCTCGATCCCGCCGCCAGCGCGGCCATGCGCGCGGCTGTGGTCAGAGCCGGCGAGGCGGGCGACACGCTGGGCGGGGTGTTCGAGGTGGTCGTCTATGGGTTCCCGCCGGGCGTGGGCAGCTACGCGCAGGCCGATCGCCGGCTCGGCGCCCGCCTGGCGGCGGCCGCGTTCGGTATCCCGGCGATCAAGGGCGTCGAGATCGGCCTCGGCTTCGCGGCCGCCCGGCGGCCCGGCTCGCAGGTGCACGATGAGATCGTCTGGTCCGAGGCCGCCGGCTACAGCCGTGCCGGCAACAACGCCGGCGGCATCGAGGGCGGCGTCTCGACCGGCCTGCCGATCATCGTGCGCGCCGCCATGAAGCCGATCGCCACCCTCACGAGGCCGCTGGGCAGCGTGCGCCTCGGTACGCACGAGGCGGTCGCGGCGCACGTGGAGCGCAGCGACGTCTGCGCCGTACCGGCCGCCGCGGTGGTCGGCGAGGCCGTCGTCGCGCTCTGCTTGGCGGCGGCCGTCCTCGAGCGGTCCGGCGGCGAGACCGCCGACGAGCTCGTGGCCGCGGTCGCCGCGCTGCGCGAGCGCATCCGGCGGCTGTGAGCGAGGCCGGGTCCCGGATGGGGGCAAAGGGGGCCGCAAGCCCGCGCGCGGGCGCTGTGAGCGTCGCCCTCGTGGGTTTCATGGGCGCGGGCAAGACCCGCGTCGGGCGGCTCGTCGCTCGCCGCCTGGGCGTGCCGTTCGTCGACACCGATGCCGTCGTCACCGAGCGTCACGGCCCCATCTCGCAGCTCTTCGCCGAGCGCGGCGAAGAGGGTTTCCGTGCCCTGGAGCGCGCCGTCGTCGTGGCCGAGCTCGAGGCCGCCGCAGGGGCGGGCGCTGTCGTGGCGCTGGGGGGCGGGGCGGTGACGAGCGCCGACGTGCGGGAGGCGCTTGCGCGCCTCCCGCACGTCGTCTGGCTCGACGCGCCGGCCGACGTGCTGTTCGCGCGCTCGCAGTCCGGGACGCGGCCGCTCGCGCGTGACGCGGCCCTCTTCGAGGCCCTCTACGCGCGCCGCCGGCCGCTCTACCGCGAGGTCGCCACGGCGGTCGTGACGATGGCCGGCCGCGAGCGGCCCGACTGGGTGGCCGATCGCGTGATCGCGGCGGTCGGGCCGTGAGCGCGAGCCGGAGCGCGCAGGAGAGCCTCTCGGTGGCGGTCGCAGCCGGTGGCGCGACCTACCGGGTCGTCATCGGCGCTGGCCTGCTCGGGCGCCTCGGCGAGCTGTACCTGCGGCCCGGCACGCAGGCTCTCGTGGTGAGCGACGAGAACGTGGCGGCGCACTACCTGGAGCCGGCCGCCGGGGCGCTGGAGCGCGGTGGCCTGCGAGTGTCGTCCACGGTGCTGCCGGCGGGGGAGCACACCAAGACCGTGGCGTTCCTCGGCACGCTCTACGACCGTCTCTACGAGCTCGGCGCCGGACGCGGCGACACGGTCGTGGCGCTGGGCGGCGGCGTGATCGGCGACCTCGCCGGCTACGCGGCGGCGACCTTCCAGCGTGGCCTGCACCTCGTGCAGGCACCGACGACCCTGCTCGCCATGGTCGACGCGGCGGTCGGCGGCAAGGTCGCCGTCGACTTTCGCGAGGGCAAGAACTACGTGGGCACGTTCTACCAGCCCGATCTCGTGGTCGAAGACGTGCAGACGCTCCGCACGCTGCCGGAGCGGGAGGTGCGCAGCGGCTGGGCCGAGGTCGTGAAGCACGGCCTGCTGGCCGGCGGCGAGACACTCGCGCTGACCGAGGCCGGCGTGGCACGGCCGGCCGTGCCCGACCCGCGCCTCCTCGCCGCCGACGTGCGCCTGAAGGCCGACGTGGTCGCGCGCGACCCGCGCGAGACGACCGGCGAGCGTGCCGCCTTGAACCTCGGTCACACGGTCGGCCATGCCATCGAGGTGGCCGGTGGGTACGATCTGTTCACGCACGGTGAGGCCGTCGCGCTGGGCCTGCGCGCCGCCTTGCGGCTGTCGGAGACGCTGCGCGGGCTCGACCGCGCGGCGGCCGACCGGGGCCAGCGGCTGCTGTCGGCCGCCGGTCTGCCCGAGCGCCTCGTAGGCGTCGCGCCCGCCGACGTGGCGCGGCTCGTCGGGCGCGACAAGAAGGCGGCAGGGGGAGAGGCACGCTTCGTGCTGCTCGAGGAGCTCGGCAGGCCGGTGACCGGCGTCCCGGTGCCGGCCGAACTGCAGGGGGAGGTGATCGCGTGGCTGACCGCGCGATGAAGGTGCTCTGGCTGCTGCACGGCGTGAATCTCGACATGCTCGGCTACCGCGCCGAGGAACACTACGGCACCGTCACTTTGCCGGAGGTGTGCGCGCGCGTCACGGCGTACGCCGCGGAGCGCGGCTTCGAGGTGCGCTGCTTTCAGACCAATCACGAGGGCCGCTTCGTCGAGCAGCTCCACGCGCTCGCCCGCGGCGATGAGCCGGTCGACGCCCTGCTCGTCAACGCCGGCGCCTGGACGCATTACAGCTGGGCCCTGCACGACGCGCTCGAGATGGTGCACCGCCCGATCGGCGAGGTCCACCTGTCGGCGATCGAGCGTCGTGAGGAGTGGCGCCGCTCGTCGGTGGTCGCCGACCTCGCCGCGGTGCGGGTGTCGGGCAAGGGAATCGACGGCTATCTCGAAGCGGTCGACCGGCTCGCGGAGGTGGTGGCCGAATGACCGATCGTCTGTCCGGGGCGCGCCTGCTGCTCGACGCGCGCGGTCTCGACGCCGTGCTGGTGTCCGATCCCGCCGACGTTCGCTACCTCTCGGGCTTTCGCGGCGACGAGGCGCTGCTGCTCGTGAGCCGTGACGCGGCGCTCATCTGTACGGACTCGCGGTTCTGGGCACAGGCGGCCGACGAGGCGAGCGGTCTCGAGCTCGTGCGCAGCGAGGGCGGCGAGGCGCTCGTGACCGACGTCCTCACCGCCTGGGGGGCGGCGGGGGCGGGAGGATCGGGCGCCGACGCGCCTCGTCTCGGCTTTCAGGGCGACGTGCTGGCCTACGCCGGGTACCGCCGCCTGCGGCGTCGCTTCGGCGGTCGCCTGGTCAACCTGGGCGCTCGGGTGAGCGCGCTGCGCCGGGTGAAGGACCCCGACGAGCTCGACACGATGCGGCGCGCCGCCGCGATCGCCGAAGAGGCCCTCGAGGCGGTGGTAGCGGCCGGCCTCGCGGGGCGCACCGAACGCGACGTCGCCTGGGCGGTCGAGGTCGCCGTCCACGACGCCGGCGGCGACGACCTCGCCTTTCCCACGATCGTCGCGGCCGGCCCGCACGGCGCCCTGCCGCACGCCATCCCCGGCGACGCGGTGGTCACCCGCGGCGACCTCGTCGTGATCGACATGGGCGCCCGGCTCGACGGCTACCAGAGCGACATCACCCGTACCTTCGCCGTGGGTGACGTGGGTGACGAGGCGCGTCTCGTGTACGAGGTGGTGCTCCGGGCGCAGCTCGCGGGGCTCGCCGCGGTGCGCGACGGCGCCCTCTGTCGCGCCGTCGACCGCGCGGCGCGGCTCGTCATCGACGACGCCGGTCACGGAGAGCGCTTCGGACACGGCACCGGGCACGGCGTCGGCCTCGAGATCCACGAGCAGCCGCGCGTCGGCCGGCGCAGTGGCGACCGTCTGGCGTCCGGCATGGTGATCACGGTCGAGCCGGGCATCTACCTCGAGGGCCGGCTGGGGGTCCGCATCGAGGACACGGTAGCAGTGACCGGCAACGGGTGCGAGCGCCTGACGCGCTCGCCGAAGGAGCTGCGCGTCGTCGCCTGAGGCGCTCGCGCGGTGGCGTGACCGCGATGGCTTTCGTGTATCATGATGTGCCGATTCCCGGGGCGCCCGCAGGCGCGCGCCACGGGCGTCGCAGTCAGCTTCCTTCGAACGAGAGCGACCTGGGGAAGAGTCCATGGCCGACGTAGTGTCCACCGCCCAGTTCAAGAACGGCATGGCGATCGAGATCGACGGCGAGAACTTCACGATCGTCGAGTTCCAGCACGTGAAGCCCGGCAAGGGCGGCGCGTTCGTGCGTACCAGGGTGCGCAACATCGCCACCGGCGCCGTGCTCGACCGGACCTTCCGTTCGGGCGAGAAGTTCAACAGGATCCACACGCAGTCGCGCACGATGACCTACCTGTACTCGACCGACGGCGAGGTCGTCCTCATGGACCCCGGCACCTACGAGCAGGTGTCGGTGAACCCCGGTATGGCCGGCGAGGCGCTCAAGTGGGTCGCCGAGAACCAGGAGGTCCTGCTTCTGTCGCTGAACGGCGAGCCCGCCGCCGTCGAGCCGCCCAACCACGTCGAGCTCACCATCACGCACACCGAGCCGGGGCTGCGGGGCGACACGGCCCAGGGGGGCACCAAGCCGGCCACGCTCGAGACGGGAGTGAGCATCCAGGTGCCGCTGTTCATCGAGCAGGGCGAGCGCGTGCGCGTCGACACGCGCACCGGCGGGTACATCACCCGCGTCTGACGCGGGAACGAGGGCAGGAGACACGCCGTGCGGGCCAGGCGGATCGGCATCACCGACACGACCTTGCGCGACGCCCATCAGTCGCTGTGGGCCACGCGCATGCGCACCGCTCAGATGCTGCCCATCCTCGAGCGGATCGACGAGGTCGGGTATCACTCGATCGAGTGCTGGGGCGGCGCCACCTTCGACGCCTGTCTGCGCTTCCTCGACGAGGATCCCTGGGAGCGCCTCCGGCTGATCCGTAACCACGTGCATCGCACGCCGCTGCAGATGCTGCTGCGCGGCCAGAACCTGGTCGGGTATCGCCACTATGGCGACGACGTCGTGCGCGAGTTCGTGGCACGCGCCGCCGACAACGGCATCGACATCTTCCGCGTCTTCGACGCGCTCAACGACACGCGCAACTTCGAGACCGCGGCCGCGGCGATCAAGGAAGCCGGCAAGCACTTCCAGGCGGCTGTGGTGTACACGATCTCGCCGGTACACTCGCTCGATCACTACCTCGACGTGGCCCGCCGCCTCGTCGAGATGGGCGCCGACTCGATCTGCATCAAGGACATGGCAGCCCTGCTGTCGCCCTTCTACGCCGAGCAGCTCATCACCCGCATGAAGAGCGAGCTGTCGGTGCCGATCCAGCTCCACTGCCACTACATCGGCGGCCTCGCTCCCATGACCTATCTCAAGGCGATCGAGGCCGGCGTCGACGTGATCGACACGGCGACCGTGCCGCTTGCCTTCGGCAACTCGCAGCCGGCGACCGAGATGGTGGTCACGGCCCTGATCGGCACCCCGTACGACACCGAGCTCGACCTCGAGAAGCTGTTCGCGATCGCCAAGTATTTCGAGACGGTGCGCATCGAAGGGGGCTTCGATCGTGGCGTGACGTCGCTCACGCACATGCAGGTGTACTCCCACCAGGTGCCGGGCGGCATGATCTCGAACCTCGAAGGCCAGCTCAAGGAGCAGAACGCGCTCGACCGTCTGCCCGAGGTCCTCGAGGAGATCCCCGTGGTGCGCGCCGAGGTCGGTTTTCCGCCGCTCGTCACGCCCATGTCGCAGATCGTCGGCACGCAGGCCGTGCTCAACGTGCTGTCGGGCAAGCGTTGGCACATCGTGCCCGACGAAATGAAGGCATACCTGCGGGGCCGCTACGGGGCCTCGCCGGGAGCGGTCTCGGCCGAGATCGTCGAACGCGTGCTGGGCGACGAGCGGCCCATCACCATGCGGCCGGCCGAGCTCGTCGAGGACGAGCTCGACGAGGCACGGGCGGGCATCGGCGACCTCGCCCACTCCGCCGAGGACGTGCTCTCCTTCGCGCTGTTCCCGCAGACCGCGCGCACCTACCTCGAGCGGCACCGCCTGGGTCCCGAGCACGACGTGTTCGGCACCGAGGTGCCGACCTACCTCAGCTCGCAGATGCAGAGCGCGACGAGCGAGGCGGGCGCCGATCGCGTGAAGGACATCATCGCCATGGTCGAGGCGAGCGACCTCCAGGAGCTCATCCTCGAAGAAGGCGACGTGCGGATCACCGTGCGCAAGACGCCGCCCGAGCCGCCCGAGGGCGAGCGCGCGGCGCCGCGCGCGGCGGCCGGCCCGCCGGCTGCGCCCGACACCAACGGCTTCCACCTGGTGCGCTCGCCCATGGTCGGCACGTTCTACCGGGCGTCCTCGCCCGCTCTCGAGCCGTTCGTGTCGGTCGGCGACATCGTCACGGCCGGCCAGACGCTGTGCATCCTCGAGGCCATGAAGCTGATGAACGAGCTCGGGTCCGACGTCGACGGCGTGGTGCGCGAGGTGCTGGCCGACAACGGCGCCGCGGTCGAGTACGGTCAGCCGCTGTTTGCCATCGAGTCCGTCTGACGGCCGCGACCGTGACCCCTTGCAGACCGAGCCGCAAGCAGGCGCGGCGTGACGCGGTGTTCGTCCTCTACCAGCGCGAGGTGACCGACACGCCGGTCGCCACGCTGCTCGAGCGGCGCGCCGAGAGCGAGGGCTATCGCCTCGACGAGTTCACCGAGCGCAGCGTGGCCGGCGTGATCGCCGGCCAGGTCGCGCTCGACAGCGAGCTCGGCGCCAACTCGCCGGCCTGGCCGCTCGCGCGCATCGCGCCGGTCGAGCGTAGCATCCTGCGCCTCGCCCTGTGGGAGCTGCGCAGCGGCGAGACGCCGGCCGAGGTCGCGATCGACGAGGCCGTGCGCCTCGCCAAGCGGTACTCGACCGACGAGGCCGCCGCCCTCGTGAACGGCATCCTGGCCGGCGCCCTGCGCTCGGGCGGTGGTCCCGAGGCGCGCGGCGACGCGAAAGGAGATCTGAGATGAGCGAAGCGGGCCCACGGGACGGGGCGGAGGGCGTCACGCCGCGCCGGCAGGCGGGCGCCGCGAACACCGGTCGCAGGGGCGACGACACCGTCCTGGGCCGGGTCCGCGAGATCGCCGCCGAGCTGCGCGACCTCGAGGAGCGCGCCGGCCAGGTCGGCTCGACCGACATCGAGATGAGCCTCTTCGAGCGCGCGGCCGAGCTCGCCGACGAGGCCGCCCGGCTGCTCGAAGAGACCGGCCGGCCGACGTGAGCCGGACGGGCGTGGGCGACGACCCCGGGCCGCCGCGGGCCGCTGCCGGGGCGGCCGGCCGCCCCGGCGCTTCGTATCCCGACCGCCTGCGCACCCTCGTCGAGGAGTACCTCGAGCAGCTCGACTTCGGGGCGGCGCCGCCGGCCCGGCCGCTCGTCGACGCGATGCGCTATTCGCTGCTGGCCGGCGGCAAGCGCATCAGGCCGGTCCTCTGTCTGGCGGTGGCCGAGCGTCTGGGCGAGCCCCCGCGGCGTGTATTGCCCTTCGCGGCGGCGCTCGAGCTCATCCACACCTACTCACTGATCCACGACGACCTTCCGGCGATCGACGACGACAGCCTGCGGCGCGGCCGGCCGACCTGCCATGTGGTCTTCGGCGAGGACATCGCGATCCTCGCCGGCGACGGCCTGTTCGCCGAGGCCTTCCGTCTGATCACCGACCGTCAGGAGGCCGCGCCGTCCTGCCTGGTGGCGGCCCTGTCCGAGGTGGCGTGGGCCACCGGCGTGCGGGGCATGGTCGGTGGTCAGTACATGGACGTCGCCGCCACGGCCGGGCGCGACGACGAGCTGCGCCTGCTGCACTCCTTGAAGACCGGCCGCCTGATCGAGGCGTCGGTGGCCGGCGGCGCCCTGCTGTGCGGGGCGGAGGGGGACGACCTCGAGCTCCACCGCGCCTTCGCCCGCGAGATCGGCCTGCTGTTCCAGATCGTCGACGATATCCTCGACGTCGAGGGCGACGCCGCGGCGCTCGGCAAGACGGCCGGCAAGGACGAGCGTCAGGCCAAGACGACCTACGTCTCGCGTCATGGGCTCGAGGGGGCCCGTCGTCTCGCCGGCGAGAGCCACGCTCGCGCTCGGGCCCGCCTCGCCGAGCTGGGCGGCGACGTCGGCAGTCTCGCGGCGGTGGCCGACTACATCTACCTGCGGCGCTCCTAGAGGCTCGGCCCCGGCGGGCGCCGGCCGGGTCGCCCGTCGCGCGCCGCCTGCGGCGGTCGCACGCGGAGATCCCTGCGTGCGAACGGTCGCCGGGCGTGGCCGGCGGCCCGGGTGGTATACTCCGTGGCCAATGGACCAGCTGCTGCGTATCTGCGGTCCCTCCGACCTGCACTCACTGTCGATCGCCGAACTTCAGGGACTCGCCGACGAGATACGCGAGGCGATCCTGTCGTGCGTGAGCGAGGTGGGCGGCCACCTGGCGGCCAGCCTGGGGGCGGTCGAGCTCACCGTCGCCCTGCACAGCGTCCTCGAGAGCCCCCGCGACAAGATCATCTGGGACGTCGGCCACCAGGCCTACGCCCACAAGATCATCACGGGGCGCGCCGAGTGCTTCAACACCATCCGCCAGTACGGCGGCCTGTCGGGTTTCCCGTGTCGCGACGAATCCGAGCACGACGTCGTCGGCACCGGCCACGCCTCGACGTCGATCAGTTATGGCCTGGGCCTCGTCGAGGCGGTGAAGCTGAGCGGCCGGAGCGACGGCCACGTCGTCTGCGTGCTGGGCGACGGCGCGCTCACGGGCGGCGTCGCCTTCGAGGCCATGAACCAGGCCGGCCAGCTCCGCACGCCGCTCGTCGTCGTGCTGAACGACAACCAGATGTCGATCAAGCCCAACGTGGGCGCCTTCCAGCTCTACCTGAATCGCTTCCGCCTCGACCCCGGTCTCACCCGCCTGCGCGAGGACATGGAACGCAGCATCGCCCGCATCCCGGCCATCGGCGCGCGCGCCTACAGCCTGGGCAAGGACGTCAAGGAGAGCATGAAGGCCTTCCTTGGACCGGGTCTCATCTTCGAGGAGCTCGGCTTCGCCTATATCGGTGTGGTGAACGGTCACGACATCGCCGCGCTGCGCCTCGCCATCCAGCAGGCGATCGACACCGAGCGGCCGGTGCTCGTGCACGTGCGCACGGTGAAAGGCAAGGGCTACGTGCCCGCCGAGGAGCAGCCGGCCGAGTTCCACGGCACCGGCCCGTTCGAGCTTGCCAACGGCGAGCGCAAGGCGGCGGCGCGCGGCTCGACCTACACGGAGGCCTTCGGCAGGGTCATGGTGCGCGAGGCGCGTCGCGACCCGCGCGTCGTGGCGATCACCGCGGCGATGACGCAGGGCACCGGCCTCGAGGCCTTCGAGGCCGAGTTCCCGCAGCGTCTCTACGACGTCGGCATCGCCGAGGAGCACGCCGTCGTCTTCGCCGCCGGCCTCGCCCTGGCCGGCATGCGGCCGGTGGTGGCGGTGTACTCGACCTTCCTGCAACGCGCCTTCGACATGCTCGTGCAGGACGTCGCGCTGCAACGCATCCCGGTCGTCTTCGCGCTCGACAGGGCCGGCTTGGTCGGCGACGACGGACCCACGCACCACGGTGCGTTCGACCTCTCGTACCTGCGCCTCATCCCGCGCCTCGTCGTCATGGCGCCGTCGAGCCACGCCGAGCTGCAGCACATGATCCACACGGCGCTCTTGCACGACGGGCCGGTGGCCGTGCGCTACCCGCGCGGCCTCGCGGCGGCCTTCGACGAGCCGGCCGAGCTCACGGCGCTCGAGATCGGCACCGCCAGGGTGCTGCGCGAGGGCCGGGAGGTGGCGCTTGTCGGGGCCGGCACGGGCGTCGACCTCGCGCTCCGCGCCGCCGACCTGCTCGAGGGCGCCGGCGCGCATCCGACCGTGGTCGACGCGCGCTTCGTCAAGCCGCTCGACACGGCGCTCCTCGACGAGCTCGCCGACACGCACGCCCGCATCATCACGATCGAGGAGAACGCCCTCGCCGGCGGCTTCGGCAGCGCCGTGGCCGAGTACCTGGCCGATGCCGACGTGCGCGTGCGCCGCTTCGGCCTGCCCGACGAGTTCGTCGGCCACGGCGACCGACGGCGGCTGCTGGCCGACCTCGGCCTCACCCCCGAGGCGATCGCCGCCGCCGTCCTCGAGCGCCAGCCGGGTCTCGTCCACATCTGCTGAGCGGTGCGGGAGCGGCTCGACACGCTGCTCGTCGCGCGCGGGCTGTTCGCCACGCGTTCTCAGGCGCGGGCCGCCGTGCTGGCCGGCGAGGTCTCGGCCGGCGGACGGCGTCTCGACAAGCCGGGGGAGCTGGTCGCGGCCGACAGCGAGCTCGTGCTGGCCGTCCGGCCACGCTACGTGTCGCGTGGCGGCGACAAGCTGGCTCATGGCCTGGCGGCGCTCGGGGTCGAGGTCGACGGCGCCGAGGTCTGCGACCTGGGCAGCTCGACGGGCGGCTTCGTCGACTGCCTCCTGCAGCACGGCGCGCGCCGTGTGGTCGCGGTCGACGTCGGCTACGGCCTGCTCGACTACCGCCTGCGGGGCGATCCCCGGGTGAGCGTGCTGGAGCGCACGAACAGCCGCCATCTGACGTGCGATCGTTTGCCCTACGCGCCCGACTTCGTCACCGCCGACGTGTCCTTCATCTCGCTGCGGCTCGCCCTGGGGCCTGTGCTAGAATGCGCCCGCGCCGACTATCGCGGCCTCGTGCTCGTCAAGCCGCAGTTCGAAGCCGGCCGCGAGCTGGTCGGCAAGGGCGGCGTCGTGCGCGACCCGGCCGTCCACCTGCAGGTCGTCGCCGGCTTCGGCGCGTGGCTCGAGCAGCGCGGGGCCGCGGTGCTCGGCGCATGCGACTCCGGACACCCCGGCCCGAGGGGCAACGTGGAATACTTCGCGTACTTCTGCGACGCGCGCAGCCCGCTGGCCGCGGCGCGCCTCGACGCGCGGCAGGCCGCGAGCGCGGCGGTCGAGGCCGTCCATGGCTGAGGCCTTGCGGCGTGTCGCCGTCCTCACCCACACCGACCCGCGCACCACGGCCGCGACGCTGACCGACCTGGCCGCCGAGGGGCATCGTCTCGGCCTCGACCTCGTGGTGCCGCTCGACGAGGGCGCCAAGCACGGCTTCGACGCGGCGAACGGCTTTCGCGTCGTCGGCGACGACGAGCTGCGCACCGTCGACCTGTGCCTCGTGCTGGGCGGCGACGGCACGATCCTGCGCGCCCTCGGGCGCATGCTGGGCAGCGGCGTGCCGACCACCGGGGTGAACTTCGGCAACGTCGGCTTTCTGGCCGGCATGCGCCGCAGCGACTGGCGCGAGGGCCTCGAGCGCATCACGCGCGGCAGCTACACGATCATCGAACTGCTCACCGTCGAGGCTCGCCTGAACGGCGCGCGCTTCGCCGCCGTCAACGACATCGTGCTGGCACGCGTGCGCTCGCAGCGCGTCGTTCGCCTGGTCTACGAGGTGTCGGGCACGCGCGTCGGCGAGATGCTGTGCGACGGCATGATCGTGGCCTCCCCGGCGGGCTCCACGGCCTACAACCTCTCGTGCGCCGGCCCTCTCGTCGTGTGGGACGCCGACGCTCTCGTGCTCAACTTCATCGCCCCGCATTCCCTCGGGTTCCGGCCGCTCGTGCTGCGCCCCGATCACGTCATCCGGGTGCGCAACTCGTCGCCCACCGACGAAGCCGAGATCCTCGCCGACGGCACCGAGGTGGGTCGCCTGTGCTGCGGCGAGACGGTCGAGATCACCGCCGGCGCCGCCCGCGCGCGCCTGCTCGTGAGCGAGGGCGGCTCGTTCTACCACAACGTCGAGGAGAAGCTCTTCAATCGGGCGAAGCATGTCTTCTAGCGGTCCGGACAGCGCGCCATGATCGCTGAGCTTGCCATCGACGATCTCGTGCTGATCGCCCGGGCGCGCCTCGAGCTCGCCCCCGGCCTCAACGTGATCACCGGCGAGACCGGCGCCGGCAAGACCCTGCTCACGCAGGCGATCGGCCTGCTCCTGGGGCAGAAGGGCGAGGAGAGCCTGGTCAGGCCGGGCTGCGAGCACGCGCTCGTCGAAGCCGTGTTCGACGACGGTGGCGAGACGCTCGCCGTGGCCCGCCGCGTGGCCCGCGGCGGGCGCTCGCGCGCGTTCCTCGACGGCCTCGTGTCGTCGCTCGCGGCCGTCGAGTCGGCGTTGCGCGAGCGGGTCGCCTTCTACGGGCAGCTCGAGCATGCCCGCCTGCTGCAGCTCGATCGGCAGCTCGACCTGCTCGACGCCTGGGCGGGGTCGGCCGTGGCTGCGCTGCTGGCCGACTACGCGACCGCCTGGTCGCAGGCGCAGGAGCTCGCCCGCGAGCTCGGCGCGATCCGCGGCGAGGGCCGCGACCGCGAGCGCGAGCTCGACCTGCTGCGTTTCCAGATCGACGAGATCGAGGCGGCCGGCGTCCAGCCCGGCGAAGACCAGACGCTGAAGGCCGAGCGCGAGCGCCTACGTCACGCCGAGAAGCTGGTCGAGCGGGTGGCCGGCGCCGTCGCGCTGCTGCGCGACGACGGCGCCGCCGGCGGCGGGCTCGACGCGCTGCGCGCGGCCGAGCGGCTGCTCGCCGAGGCCGAAGCGCTCGACTCCTTGCTCACCGCCTCTGCGACGCGCCTGGCCGCGCTCACGGCCGAAGCCGACGACCTGCTTGCGGCCCTGCGCGGCTACCTCGACGAGCTCGACGTCGACCCCGCCCACCGCGACGCCGTCGAGCTGCGCTACGACCGCCTCACGTTGCTCACGCGCAAGTACGGCGGCTCGGCCGACGCCGTCCTTGCCTTCTCAGCGGCGGCCAGCGAGCGCCTCGCGGCACTCGAGCGCCAGGAGTCCGACGAGTCGGCCCTGGTCGAGCGCCTCGACGCGGCTCAGGCACGCGCCGTCACCGTCGCCGCCGAGCTGACGCAGGCACGCGCCGTGGCCGCGCCGGCCTTCGCTGAGGCGGTGGCCGGCGAGCTGCGCGGTCTGGCCATGCCGCACGCCCGCTTTGCGGTCGATCTGCGGCCGCGCGGCGACGGCGTCGAGGGGCTCGGTCCGCGCGGTCGCGACGAGGCGGAGTTCCTGTTCTCGGCCAACCCCGGGGTGCCGTCCCGACCGCTGCGCGAGACGGCCTCGGGCGGTGAGCTGTCGCGCGCCATGCTCGCCATCAAGAGCCTGGTCCACCTGGGCCACGACGTGCGCACGCTCATCTTCGACGAGGTCGACACCGGCATCGGCGGGGTGACGGCGAACGTCCTCGGCGCCCGCCTCGCGGCCCTCGCGGGGGCCGCCCAGGTGGTCTGCATCACCCACCTGCCGCAGGTGGCGGTCTTCGCCGAGCGCCACTTCGTGATCCGCAAGACGGCCGACCTTGCGGCCGACACTACCGAGACGCTCGTGAGCGTCGTCGACGGCGACGAGCGCCTCGACGAGCTCGCCCGCATGCTGGGCGGTGAGGCCGGCGACGCCTCGGCCCGCGAGCACGCTCGTACCCTGCTCGAACGGGCCCGCGCCGCGCGCACCGCCTGAGCGCCACACGGCGCGCCCGGCGGCCGGCCGCACCCGACGCATCGCCGGTTCCTTGTGGGGCGTGTCCCCTTTGGTATACTTGTTTCCCGAAGTGACGTCAGGGCTTGCCTCACACCCGCTCCCGACGGCCCGCCGGTATCGGGCAGAGCCCAGCACCCACCGAATCGATCCCCGGAGCGTCGACTGTTGCCGCACGTCCGTGCGCGCCGACGGCGATCGGTCGTGGGGCGCACCGGCAACGACGACGTGGCCGGCGGCCACAAGCGAGGGGGCATGGCGAAGCACATCTTCGTGACCGGGGGCGTGGTGTCCGGCCTCGGCAAGGGCATCACGGCGGCATCGATCGGGCGGCTGCTCAAGGCGCGCGGCCTCAAGGTCGCCAACCAGAAGTTCGACCCGTACATCAACGTCGACCCGGGTACTATGAGCCCTTACCAGCACGGCGAGGTGTTCGTGACCGAGGACGGCGCCGAGACCGACCTCGACCTGGGGCACTACGAGCGTTTCATCGACGAGTTCGTCGAGCGCGACTCCAACATCACGACCGGCGGCATTTACAACGCGGTCATCCAGAAGGAGCGCCGTGGCGACTTTCTCGGCGGCACGGTCCAGGTCATCCCGCACATCACGAACGAGATCAAGAGCCGGGTGCACCGCCTGGCCCAGAAGCTCGACGTCGACGTGCTGATCACCGAGGTGGGCGGCACGGTCGGCGACATCGAGAGCCTGCCGTTCCTCGAGGCCATCCGCCAGTTCCGCAAGGACATCGGGCGCGAGAACGTCGTCTACGTGCACGTCACGCTGGTGCCGGTCATCGGCGTGGTGGGCGAGCCCAAGACCAAGCCCACGCAGCACAGCGTCGCCGAGCTGCGCGAGATCGGCATCCAGCCCGACATCATCGTGGCGCGCTCCGAGGAGCCGCTGTCTCGCGGCATCCGTGACAAGATCGCACTGTTCTGCGACGTCGAGCCCGAGGCCGTCGTGTCGGCGGCCGACGTCGACGACATCTACAAGGTGCCGCTCACCATGCACGAGGAGCGGCTCGACGAGCTCGTCGTCCGGAAGCTCGGCCTCGCCGACGGCGAGCCCGACCTGTCGGACTGGCGCGCCCTGGTCGAGCGCATCGACGCCTGTCGCGAGCCCGTCACCATCGCTCTCGTGGGCAAGTACGTCCAGCTGCACGAGGCCTACCTGTCGGTCTGGGAGGCGCTCAAGCACTCCGCCATCCACCACCGGCGCCGGCTGCGCATCCTGTGGATCGATTCCGAGGAGCTCACGCCACAGACGGTGGCAGAGCGGCTCGGCGGCGCCGATGGGGTGATCGTGCCGGGTGGCTTCGGCATGCGCGGCATCGAGGGGAAGATCGAGGCCATCCAGTACTGCCGCGAGCATCGCGTGCCCTTCCTGGGCGTGTGTCTTGGCATGCAGTGCGCCGTCATCGAGTTCGCGCGCAGCGTCTGCGGCATGACCAGGGCGAACTCGTGGGAGTTCGACGAGGAGACGCCGTACCCGGTGATCGACCTGCTGCCGGAGCAGAAGGGCGTCGAGGACATGGGCGGCACCATGCGGCTCGGAGGCGAGACGGTGCGGCTGGTGCCCGGCACCCGCGCCCAGGGCGCCTACGACGCAGACGAGGTCCGCGAGCGCCATCGCCATCGCTTCGAGGTCAACAACGACCTGCGGCCGCGGATCGAGGCGGCCGGCCTCGTCGTGTCGGGCACCACGCCCGACGGCCGCCTGGTCGAGATCGTCGAGCTGCCCGACCATCCCTGGTTCGTGGCGTCGCAGTTCCACCCCGAGTTCAAGTCGCGCCCGACACGACCGGCGCCGCTGTTCCGCGAGTTCGTCGGGGCGGCCGCGCGCTACCACAACGAGCGCGAGGGCGAGCTGGAGGAGTCGTGGGTGCAGACCTAGACCGCCTGCTCGACCTGTTCGTGCGCCTGGCCGAGATCCCGTCGCCGTCGGGACACGAGCGCGGCGTCGCCGACTTCATCCTCGGCTACCTGCGCGACGCCGGCTTCGAGCCGGTCGAGGACGACAGCGGCCCGCAGACCGGCTCCGACAGCGGCAACATCACCGTGCAGGTGCCTGGGCAGGGACGAGGCACGCCGGTCGTCGTGGCCGCCCACATGGACACCGTGGCGGTGAGCGGTCCGATCCGCACCGTCGTCGAGGGCGGCGTCGTGCGCAGCGCCGGCGACACCATTCTCGGCGGCGACGACAAGGCGGCCTGCGCGACGCTTCTCGCGGTGCTCGCCGATCTCGCCGTCGCTCCGCCGCCCTGCGGCCTGGCGGCTGTCTTTTCGACCTGCGAGGAGGTGGGACTGCGCGGCGCCAAGGCGCTCGACCTCGCCCCCTTCGGGGCGCGCGCCGGCTTCGTCTTCGACAGCGCTGGGCCGGTCGGCGCCGTCATCACCAGGGCTCCGTCGCAGAAGATGGTGACCGCCGAGTTCCACGGGGTGGCCGCGCACGCCGGCATCGCTCCCGAGACGGGGCGCAGCGCGATCGCCGCGGCGGCTGTGGCGATCGCCGCCATGGAGCTGGGCCGCATCGACGAGCAGACGACGGCCAACGTCGGCCTGATCAGCGGCGGCAGCGCGGTCAACGTCGTGCCCGAGCGCTGCCGCGTCGAGGGCGAGGTGCGCAGCCACGATCCTGCCGCGCTCGCCGCACACACGGGCGCGGTCATCGACGCCGTCGAGCTCGCGGCCGGCCTCGCCGGCATCGACGTCGAGGTCACCGTGCGCGACGCCTTCACGGGGTTCTCCCTGGCCGACGACGCGCTGCCGGTGCGCATCGCCTGCGCCGCCCTGCGCGAGATCGGCATCGAGCCGCGCATCGGCGCGAGCGGCGGGGGCTCCGACGTCAACGTCTACAACGCGGTCGGGCTGCCGAGCGTCAATCTGAGCCAGGGCGCAGAGAAGATCCACACGCCCGACGAGTACCTGCCGGTCGAGCGGCTCGGCGAGACCTACCGGCTGCTCCACGCGCTGCTGCGCGCGGCGGCGGCCGCCATCTAGGATGCCGCCCGGGCCGGCCGGCGACCCGGCCGTCGAGGACTACCTCGCCTACCTCGCATTCGAGCGCGCGCTGCGCCCCAACACCGTCGCCGCCTACGGTCGCGACCTCGCCGCCTACGCCGCCTGGCTCGACGGCCGCCGGCCGGCTCGAGACGCTACCGCCGATCCGGCAGCTGCGGTCTCGAGCGCGCCTGTCCTGACGGCCACCGAGGACGATGTCTACGGCTACTTCGCCGGCCCAGGTGGTGACGGCGCCACGACGAGCGTGGCGCGCCGCATGGCCGCCGTGCGCGGGCTGTACGGGTATCTCGTACGGGAACGCGACCTCGAGGCCGACCCGGCGGCCCACCTGACGACGCCCAAGCACCCGCGTCACCTGCCCCGGGTATTGCGCGTCGACGAGGTCGAGACCGTGCTCGCCGGCGTGCCGCTCGAGGGGCCGCTTGCCGAGCGCGACCTCGCCTTGCTCGAGCTGCTCTACGGCTGCGGCCTGCGCGCCGGCGAGATCGTGAGCCTGCGCCTGGCCGACGTCGATCTCGAGGGCGGTCTCCTACGCTGTCTCGGCAAGGGCGACAAGGAGCGCGTGGTGCCCCTCGGCGCGCCGGCGGCGGCGGCCGTGGGCCGCTACGTGGCCCACGGCCGCCGCCTTCTCGCGCGCGGCCGCCGCCACGACGAGCTCTTTCTGAACGCGCGCGGCCGGCCGCTCAGCCGGCAGGGCCTCGACTACGTGCTGCGGCGCATACTCAAGCGGGTCGGCTATGAGGGCCGAGCGAGCGCCCACACGTTCCGCCACAGCTTCGCGACCCACCTCGTTCAGGGTGGCGCCGATCTGCGGGCCGTGCAGGAGATGCTGGGTCACAGCGATATCGCTACGACCGAGGTCTACACGCACGTCACCGCCGAGCACCTGCGCGAGGTCTACTACAGCACCCATCCGCGCGCCCGGCGACGCGCGCGAGGGGTGCCGCGCGCCGGCGGCCATGCCGCGGGGGAGGAGTCGTGACCCGCGTCTTCGTCTGCGTGCTCGACGGCGTGGGGGCCGGCGAGGCGCCCGACGCCGCCGCCTACGGCGATGTCGGCTCAGACACGCTGCGCCACGTGCTCGAGGCCAGCACCGTGGCGCTGCCCAACCTCGCCGGCCTGGGACTGGGCGAGATCGTAGGGCTGCCGCTCGGCGTGCCGCGCGCCGGTGCGACCTACGGGCGGCTGCGCGAGCGCGGCGCCGGCAAGGACACGACCACCGGCCACTGGGAGATGATGGGGCTCACGCTGGCGCGGCCGTTTCCCACGTACCCCGACGGCTTTCCCAGCGAGGTGATGGCGCCCTTCGAGGCGGCCATCGGCCGCGACGTGCTCGGCAACCTGCCGGCCTCGGGCACGGCGATCATCGCCGAGCTCGGCGACGAGCACGTGGCGAGCGGCCAGCCGATCGTGTACACGTCGGCCGACTCCGTCTTTCAGATCGCCTGCCACGAAGACGTCGTGCCCGTGGCGACGCTCTACGAGTGGTGCGCCGTCGCGCGCGGCATCCTGCACGGCCCGCATGCCGTCGGCCGGGTGATCGCGCGGCCGTTCGCCGGCCCGTCGGGCGCCTACGCGCGCACGCCGCGGCGCCGCGACTTCTCGCTGCCGCCGATCGGCCCCACGTATCTCGACCTGCTCGAAGAACACCGTGTGCCCGTGATCGGCGTCGGCAAGATCGGCGAGATCTTCACGCAGCGCGGCGTCGGCGTCGACGACCACACGACCGACAACACGGCCGGCCTCGCCGCCTGCCGGCGACACCTGCGCGAGCTGCGGCACGGCCTGCTGTTCGCCAACCTCGTCGACTTCGACCAGACGTGGGGCCACCGCAACGACGTGCCCGGGTTCGCCGCCGGCCTGCGCGAGGTCGACGCCGCCGTCCCGGGGCTGCTCGCCGAGCTCTCACCCGGTGACCTCGCCATGTTCTGCGCCGATCACGGCGTCGACCCCACCACGGCCAGCACCGACCACTCGCGCGAGTACGCGCCGCTGCTGGCCTGGGGTCTGCATGGCGGCCGCTACGACGGTCACTTCTCCGACGTCGGCGCGACGGCCTTCGCGCGCCTGACCAGCGCTGCGCCGCCGCTCGACGGGGACGTGATCCCGTGAGTGCCGCGCGATACCTGCCGCGCGCCGATCTGGCCGTGGTGTCCGGCTCGGGCCTGGCCGTCGTGCCGGCGGGGGCCGAGGTCGTCGACGAGCTCGACTACGGTGCGCTCGGCTGGCCGGCGAGCGCGGTCGCCGGCCATCCCAACCGGCTGCTCGTCGCCGTCTGGCCCGCGGCCGGCCGGCCGACGGTGCGCCTTCTGCTCGCCTGCGGACGCTGCCACCTGTACGAAGGCTGGACGCCCGGTCGCGCCGCCCGCGCGGTCGACGACCTGGCCGGCGCCGGCGTGCGCGGCCTGCTGCTGACCAACGCCGTGGGGGCGCTCGACCAGGCTCTCGCGCCCGGCGATGCCGTCGTCGTGAGGTCGGTAGTCGATCTGCAGGGCGCACTGCGCGGGCCGGCGCGCACGTTACCCGTGGCGGGCGACGGCGCGGCCGCACGCCTGGCGAGGAAGCTCCCGCCCCAGCTTCCCGCCCGCGTGGGGCGCTACGTGGCCGTGCCCGGCCCGCAGTACGAGACGCCGGCCGAGGCCGCCTGGCTGCGCTCCTTCGGTGAGGTCGTCGGGATGTCGGCCGCCGTCGAGGTGCGCGCGGCGCGGCGCCACGGGCTGCCCGTCTGCATGCTGTCGCTCGTGGCGAACCGGTCCGGGGCCGTCTCAGACCACAGCGCCGTCCTCGGGGTCGGGAAGCGGCTCGAGGCCGGTCTGAGCCAGGGCCTCGCGACCCTTGCCGAGGCCTTCCTTCAGGAGGTCGCGTGACGCTCGACGTGGTCCACGACCTGATCGCCCCGAAGCGCGACGGCGCCGAGCTCGACGAGCCTGCTCTGCGGGCCTTCGTGACCGGCGTCGTCGACGGCTCGATCCCGCCGTACCAGGCGAGCGCCCTGCTCATGGCGATCGTGTTGCGCGGCTTCTCGGCGGCCGAGACGGTGGCGCTCGCCCGAGCCATGGTAGACAGCGGCAAGGTGCTCGACCTGCGCGTGCTCGGCCGCCCGGTGCTCGACAAGCACTCGAGCGGCGGGGTCGGCGACAAGGTCACGCTGGTGCTCGCGCCGCTCGTCGCGTCGTGCGGCGCCCTGTTCGGCAAGATGTCGGGGCGCGGGCTCGGGCACACCGGCGGAACGCTCGACAAGCTCGAATCGATCCCCGGCTTTCGTGTGCAGCTCTCGCAGGGCGACTTTCTGCGCCAGCTCGAGCGCATCGGCGTCGCCGTCGTGAGCCAGAGCGAGCGCCTGGTGCCGGCCGACCGCGTCCTGTACGCGCTGCGCGACGTGACAGGGACCGTCGAGAACGCCGGCCTGATCGCCGCCAGCATCATGGCGAAGAAGGTCGCCAGCGGCACGTCGGCCCTCGTGCTCGACCTGACCGTCGGCGCCGGCGCCCTGAGCGCCACGCCGGCAGACGCCCAGGCGCTGGGTGAGCTCTGCCGGCTGATCGGTCGCGAGTACGGGCGCGACGTGAGCTGCGTGTACACGGCGATGGACGCGCCCCTCGGGCGCGCGGTCGGCAACCGCCTCGAGGTTGAGGAGGCCTGGGAGGTGCTGACCGGCGGCGGACCGGCCGACGTGCGCGAGGTCGTGCTCGCGCTGGCCGCGGTGCTGCTCGGCCTGTCCGACCTCGGCCTCGACGAGCGCGCCGCCCGGGCGCGGGCCGAGGCGGCGCTTGAAGGCGGCCGGGCGGCCGAGTGGTTCGAGCGCTGGGTCGCCGTGCAGGGCGGCCGCTTCAAGCCCGGGGAGTTCCACCGCCTGGCCGACGACCCCGTCGTCGCCCCGCGCGCCGGCTTCGTGCGGGCCGTCGACGCGCGCGCGGTGGGGCGGGCGGCGCAGGCGTCGGGCGCGGGTCGCGGCCGTGCCGACGACGAGATCGACTCCGCCGCCGGGGTGATCGTCGACGCTCCGCCCGGCAGCGCCGTGGCCGCCGGTGACACGCTGGCGCGTGTGTTCTCGCGCCGGCGCGACGCGCGCATGGCCGCCGCGCGGCTGCTCGGCGCCGCCTTCGAGATCGGCGACGAGCCGCCGGCGGCGCGCGCCGCCGTGCTCGGCCGCGACTCCGCGGCCGGCCGTGCCGCCGGGGCGGCGCACTGATGCGCGTAGTGGGCGGACGTTGGCGCGGCCGGCGCCTGACGGCGCCGGCCGGCCGCGCGACCCGCCCCACGTCCGACCGCGTGCGTGAGGCCGTCTTCGACGTTCTCACGGCCCAGCGCCTGAGCGAGGCGCCGCCCGGCGAGGATGCCGCTGAGCCCTTCGCCGGCCTCGCCGCGCTCGACCTGTTCGCCGGCAGCGGCGCCCTCGGCATCGAGGCGCTGTCGCGCGGGGCGACGGCCTGCGTCTTCGTCGAGCACGAGGCGGGTGCGCTGCGCGCCCTGCGGGCGAACCTCGCGGCTCTCGAGGTGACGCCGGCGGCGCGTGAGGTGCGCGCCGTCGACTACCGTCGCGCGCTCGAGGCTGACCTCGCCACGGCAAGACGGTATAATCTCGTGCTCGTGGACGCGCCGTACGCGCTGTACCCGGCGGTCGAGGCTGAGCTTGCCGATCGGCTGCCGGGTGTGCTTTGCCCAAAGGCCGTCGTGGCGGTCGAGACGGCCAAGGGCCAGGCCGTGCGGCTGCCGTTCGCGGAGCTCCGCGTCAGGCACTACGGCGACACATGGGTCACCTTCCTGCAAGCGAGGTCTTGAGAGCGTGCCGAGCAACGTCACCGCGATCTGTCCGGGGACCTTCGATCCCGTCACGGTCGGTCATCTCGACATCATCACGCGCGGCGCGCACACGTTCCGGCGCGTCGTCGTGGGGCTGATCGAGTACCCCGTGCGCAAGCAGACCATGTTCACACCGGCCGAGCGCGCCGAGTTCCTGCGCCAGGCCGTGGCCGACTACCCCAACGTCTACGTCGACCGCTTCAACGAGCTCGTGGTGGAGTTCGCCCGCCGCTGGGAGGCCAACGTCATCCTCAAGGGGCTGCGCGCCATCTCCGACTTCGAGTACGAGTTCGCGATGGCCCAGCTCAATAGGAAGCTGGCGCCCGACATCGAAACGATCTTCATGATGGCCTCGCCGGAGCACGCCTTCCTGAGCTCGAGCGGCGTGAAGGAGATCGCCACGTTCGGCGGGTCCGTCGACGACCTCGTGCCACCGGCCGTGGCCCGGCGGTTCGCCGAACTGTTCCCGCGAAAGGCGTAAGCGCCTCGAAGGAGAGGTAGGTCAGCATGGACGTGCTGGTTCTGATCGACAAGTTGGACGACCTCATCCACAACGCCCGCTCCGTCCCGCTCACCGACAGCGTGATGATCGACCGCGAGGAGATCTACGACCTGCTCGACCAGATGCGCTCGACGATCCCCGAAGAGGTCAAGCAGGCGCGCTGGATCGTCAAGGAGCGCCAGGAGATGCTGACCGAGGCCAAGCAGGAGTCCGAGCGCATCGTCGGCGAGGCGAGTGAGCGGGCCGAGCAGATGGCCGGCCAGGAGGAGATCGTGCGGGTGGCCGAGCGCCAGGCGCACGAGATCGTCGAGGACGCGCGCGAGCGCGAGCGCGAGATCCGTCTGGGCGCCGAAGACTATGCCGACGAGGTGCTGGGTAACCTCGAGGTGAATCTCGATAAGTTCCTGGCGGCCGTGCGCCGCGGGCGCGAGCGTCTGCAGACCCCCTCGATCGGCCCCGAGCCTCAGGACTAGACGCGCCACGCAGTCACGCTCGTCTGAGCCATGACGACGAAGTCGCTCGTGGGACTAGACGCGCCACGCAGTCACGCTCGTCTGAGCCATGACGACGAAGTCGCTCGTGGGACTAGACGCGCCACGCTTCATCTGACGGGGTAGCGCGCCGGACCGGCTCTCGGCTGCTCGCCCCGACGTCTTTACCGAGCATGCGCCGTTTCAACATACGACCGCTCTCACTGGGAGAGCGCAACGAAGCCGAGCGACGGCTCTTCTGCGACGTCGCCCCGTTCACCGTGGGCGGTCTCGAGTACGAGGTCGAGGGTGGAGGGGTCGACCTCGACTTCACCGTGAGCCGCGTCGGACGGCGAGTAGCGATCCGGGGAGAGGCCGTGGCGCGGCTCGTCGGAGCCTGTCAGCGGTGTCTCGCCGACGCCACGGTCGAGGTGCCGGTGCGCTGCGTCGACTATGTGGCCGACGGCGGATCCGAAGGCGACGACGACGAGCCGTACGTCGCAGGTTATGTCCTCGAGCTCGAGCGCTGGGTGCGCGACGCGATCGCCGAGGCCATGCCGGCCCGTCTGCTGTGCCGCGAGGACTGTCGCGGCCTGTGCCCGGTGTGCGGCGTCGACCTGAACCTGATCGAGGGCGAGCACGTCCACGACGAGGTCCCGTCGGCGTGAGCGACGACTCGGACGCCCGGAGCCGGGGAAGCTTTGCTCCAAGGCGCTCGGCGGCACGCGGGGCGGGCCGGTTTGGACACAGCGGCGCGGCAACGGTAAAGTAGAGCGTCCGCGAACCGAGAAGTGAGACACGATGCCAGTTCCCAAGAGAAAGACTTCGAAGAGCAAGCGCGACTCGCGCCGGGCCCAGCACAAGCTCAGCGTCGAGACCGCCAGCGTCTGTCCGCAGTGCAAGAGCCCCAAGCTTCCCCACCGGGCTTGCCCCAAGTGCGGCACCTACAAGGGCCGCGAGGTCATCCCTCTCGAGACCGAGAAGAAGAAGTAGCGGTCGCGAGGAACGCCTGGGGCCGGCGTCGCGCGGCGCCGACCGCCTGCACGGAGCGTGCCCATGAGATCGCTGTACATCGCTTCGACCGAAGGTAGCGGCGGCAAGACGACGCTCGCGGTCGGCCTGTCGCTCGCGCTGCGTGCCCGTGGCCTCGACGTCGGCTACTTCAAGCCGGTGGGCATCGTGCCCAGGGGCGCCGACGGCGACCTGGTCGACGACGACGCCCGCTTCGTTGCCGACGTGCTCGGCCTCGACACGCCGCTCGCCGATCTCTGCCCCGTCGTGTTGGACGAGGGCGCCCTCCACGAAGTGCTCGCCGGTTCCGACGTCGACACCCTGGCGCGCGTCGTGGCGGCGTACGAGCGCGTGCGCGAGGGACGCGACCTCGTGATCTGCGAGGGCCTCGGCGAGATCTGGCAGGGGCGCTTCCTGCAGGCGAGCGGCGCCGACGTCGTCGCCCGCCTCGACCTGCGCGCGCTCATCGTGGCGCGCTTCGCCGGCGCGCGCCTGCTCGACGACGTGTGCTACGTCAAGGACGGGCTAAAGGACGCCCTGCTCGGCGCGGTCTTCAACATGGTCCCCGAGTCCCGCCTCGCGCTCGTGCGGGGCGAGTACGTGCGCTTCCTCGACGAGCAGGGCATCACGACCTACGGCGTGCTGCCGGCTAGTCAGCGCCTGGCGGCCGTGACCGTCTCCGAGATCGTGGCAGCGCTCGGCGCCACCTACATCTGCGGCGAGGAACACGGCGACGCCATGGCCGAGACCTACCTGATCGGCGCCATGAGTCCCGAGCACGCCATGCGGTACTTCCAGAACGCCGCCCACAAGGTCGTCGTGGTAGGCGGCGACCGCTCCGAGATCATCCTCGCTGCGCTCGACACACCCACCGCGGCCATCGTGCTCACCGGCAACTACGTGCCGAGCCCCGCGGTACTGGCGCGCGCCGACGAGCTCGGCGTGCCGATCGTGTCGGTCGCGACCGACACGGTCACGGCGATCGACGGCATCCGGCGGCTGTTCGGTCAGCTCGGCGTGCACGACCGGCGCAAGCTCGACCTGATCGCGGCCGAGATCGCCGATCACGTCGATATCGACCGGCTCCTGACCGACCTCGGCCGGTAGACCTTGAGCAGGCTTCTGACCCCGCACGACATCCAGGCCGCCCTTACGGCGCAGAAGGCCGGCGTCGTCGTGCGCGTGGCGGTCGACGCCCTGGGCGGCGACCACGCCCCCGAGGTGGTGGTCGAGGGCTCCCTGCGGGCCGCCGGCGAGCTGCTGCGCGTGGTGCTGGTCGGGCCCGAGGACCGTCTGCGCGCGCTCGTGCCGTCCGGCCATCCGCACGTCGAGATCGTGCCGGCGACCGACCGGATCGGCTCGGGCGACGAGCCCGTCGAGGCGGTGCGCGGCCGGCCCCAGTCGTCGCTCGTGGTCGCCGCTCGTCTCGTGGCCGACGGTCAGGCCGACGCCTTCGTCACGATGGGCAACACGGGCGCGGCCCTGGCGGCCGGCCTCCTCCACGTGCACCGCATCAGGGGCGTGCTGCGCCCGGCGCTCTGCACGCTGCTGCCGGCGGTGCCCCTGCCCGTGGTCTTCCTCGACGCCGGCGCCAACGCCGAGGTACGCCCCGAGGCGCTGCGCCAGTTCGCCGTGCTCGGCCAGGCGTTCGCCCAGGAGGTGCTCGGCATCGAGGACCCGACCGTAGGGCTGCTGTCGATCGGCGAGGAGCCGACCAAGGGCACCGCGCTCGTGATCGAGGCCCACCGGCTCATGGCCGCCGATCCGCAGATCAACTTCTACGGCAACGTCGAGGGCCGCGACCTGACCCATCACCGTGTCGACGTCGTCGTCGCCGACGGCTTCTCGGGCAACGTCGCCCTCAAGGTCTTCGAGGGCACGGCGCGCGCGGTGGTGGGCGAGATCCGCAACGCCGTGCTCGGCTCATGGCGCGCCAAGGTCGGCGCCGCCATCATGTCGCGTGACCTGCGCAAGATCGCCCAGGCGCTCGACCCCGAGCAGTACGGCGGCGCCTATCTGCTGGGCCTGCGCCATCCCATGATCGTGGGGCACGGCAGCTCGGGGGCCGAGGGCGTGGCCAACGCGGTGCGCACCGCCTCGCGCGGCGTGACGAGCGATCTGCTGCCGACCATCGCGCGGCGCGTGGGCGCCGGGCCGGCGGCCGTCGCCGCTGCGTCTCCGGCGACCGCCGCCGATGCCTCCGCGGCGGCGGCCGACGCCGTCGTCGAGTCGCCCGACGGAGTCGCGCGGCCATGAGCAGCCCAGATGCGGTCGATCGTCGATCCGGGCTGTGTTGCACGCCTTTGGGGTTCTGGTAGACTCGCCTTCAAATCCGCGGCCGGAGGTCACTGCATGACGAGGGAAGAAGTCTTCGAGCAGGTCAAGTCGATCCTCGTTGAGACGCTGAGCGTCGACGAAGACAAGGTCACGCTCGACGCGCGGTTCCAGGAGGATCTCGAGACCGACTCGCTGGACCTCGTGGAGCTGGTCATGACCATGGAAGACAAGTTCGGCATGAAGATCACCGACGAAGAGGCGGCCGGCATCAAGACGGTCGGCGACGCCGTCGACTTCGTGATGGGGCGCCTGAGCTAGGTACGTGACAGGCTGCGGGTCGTCCACCGCGGGCAGCAACGGGGCCGCCTCCCTTCGCATCGTCGTGGAGCCGGCCCCTCTTCCATAAGGGGAACGACAGACACATGATGTGGCGTCTGCTGGCTCTGGCGGAGCAGCTCGACGACGGGCTGTTGCGCCAGGTCTTCACGCACTCGTCCTGGGTCGCCGAACGGGGACGCTCCTACGAGCGCCTCGAGTTCCTGGGCGACAGCGTACTCAGCCTGGCGGTGACGACCGAGCTCTACCGCCGCTTCCCGGAACACTCCGAGGGCAGCCTCGCCCGGCTGCGCGCCTATGTCGTGAGTCGGGCCACCTGTTGCAAGGTCGCCGGACGCCTCGGGCTGCCGTCGTTCGTGCGACGCTTCGGGTCGGGGCACGACCCGGACGAGCTCGACCAGCTCGTCGGCAACGAGAACATCCTCGCCGACATGACCGAGTCTCTGATCGGCGCCATCTACCTGACGTATGGCTTCGACGTGGTGCGACCCGCCGTGATCGAGGCCTTCGCCGAGCACATCTCGTTCGCCGAGCGCAGCTACGTCGACTTCAAGACGGAGTTGCAGGAGCAGCTCGCCAAGACGGGACGAGCGGTGTCGTACCGGCTGGTCGAGACCATCGGCCCGCCGCATGCGCGCCAGTTCGTGCTCGACGCGGTGGTCGACGGCCAGGCCGTCGGTCGCGGCGTCGGCGCCAGCAAGAAGCGCGCCGAGCAGGATGCCGCGGCCGAGGCGCTACGCGAGCTCAACCGCGACGACCGGCCCAAGCGTCGCCGTGTACGGCTGCGGGGCCGGCGCCGGAGCGTGCCCGAGGCGGCCGCCGACGGCGGTTCGGGCGTCGTCGGGGTGGTCGAGGGCGAGACGAGCGAGGGCGGCGGCTCCGCCGCGACGCCCGCGACCGGCGAGGGCGGCGACGCCAGGGCATCGCGGACAGCCGGCGAGAGCGCCGACGCTCCGGCGCCGCGCGCGACCGGCGAGGGCGCCGACGCTCCGGCGGGCGACGGTCCCGCGGCGGACGGCGGGGTGTAACCGAGGGTGTACCTGCGCTCGCTGCGCATGAAGGGCTTCAAGTCGTTCTCGCGGCAGACCGAGCTGGTCTTCGAGCCGGGCGTGGCCGTGGTGATCGGGCCGAACGGCAGCGGCAAGAGCAACATCGCCGACGCGGTCATGTGGGTGCTCGGCGAGCAGAGCCCGACGAGCATCCGCGGCACCTCCATGCAGGACGTGATCTTCGCCGGCAGCGACGGCCGGCGCCCGGCGGCCGTCGCCGAGGTCGAGCTGACGTTCGACAACGCCGACGGCGCCCTGTCGGTGCCCACTCCCGAGGTCAGCATCGGCCGCCGCGTCGTGCGCGGCGGCGAGACGACGTACACGATCAACCGGGCCGGCTGTCGCCTCACCGACGTCATCGAGCTTACGGCCGAGCTCGGTCTGGGTCGAGAGATGCACTCGATCATCGGCCAGGGGAAGGTCGAGACCCTGCTCGCGGCCAAGCCCCAGGAGCGCCGCGCCCTGGTCGAGGAGGCAGCCGGGCTGGGCCGCTACAAGCGCCGCCGCGAGCGTGCCGAGATCAAGCTCCGTGAGGTGCGCCGCAACCTCGAGCGCGCCCGGGACCTCGAACGCGAGGCCGGCCTGCAGCTCGCGCCGCTGCGCCGGCAGGCGAGCGCAGCCGAGACCTTGCGCGCGATCGAGCACGAGATGGCCGAGCTCCGCGGCCGGCTGCTCGCCGGCGAGCTTGAGGCGCTCGACGCGGGCCTGGCCGAGGAGCGCGAGGCGGTCGCCACGGTCGCCGCCCGCAGGGCGTCGATCGACGAGCGCCTGGCGGCCGCCGAGCGAGCGCGACTGGCCGAAGAGGAGTCGCTCGCGCGCGACGCTCGCGAGCGCGAGCGTCGCGCCGGCCGGGCGCTGCGCGCGCGCTACCTGGGTGATCGACTGGCCGGGTGCCGCAGCCTGATCGAGCAGCGCGGGACGCTCCTCGGCGAGCTGCGTCGCAGCGCCGACGACGAACGCGCGAGCCTGGTGGCCGAGCTGGCCGCCACCGAGGCCGGCGCCGAGTCGGAGCCGGTCGACACGGCGCTTGCCGAGTACGAGCGCGCCCTCGAGGCCGCGCAGGCGGCGCAGGCCGGGAGTGCGGCGGCGCTGGCGGCGGCGCGTCAGGCGCTCGCCGCAGCGCGCACGGCGGCGGCGACGCTCGACGTCGAGCGCGACACGACAACGGCCCGACGCGCGCTCGCCGAGCAGCGCCGTGCGACGACGCTCGCGGAGCGCACGCGTCTCGAGGCCGAGGCGCGCGCCGGCGACGAGACCGTCGCCCACCTCGCCGCGGGCGAGCGCGACGCGAGCGCGGCGCGCGAGGCGGCCGCCGCGGCGCTGGCCATGGCCGAGGCGGCGCTCGAGGGGGCGGTCGCGGCAGCCGACGCGGCGCAGGACGCGGCCGCGCGCGCCGGCGACGCGCAACGGAGTCTGGCCGGCGAGCTGGCCGGCGTGACCGCCGAGCTCGACCACGCCGAGGCGTCGCTTGCGGAGCTGCGCGAGGTCGACGGCGCGGTGCTCGGCGTGGCCGAGCGCTACGCCGGCGTGGTCGAGCTCGCGGCGGCGCTCCGCTGCGAGCCCGGCTACGAGCTCGCGCTCGGCGCGGCCCTGGCGCAGCATCCCGGTACGCTGGCCGTGCCCCGGCGCGCGGACCAGTGGCCGCTGCTCGAGGCTCTGCGCGCGGCCGGCGTGCGCCTCGCCCGTCTGCTCGTACCGCGCGCCCGGATGGCGGCGCCGGCCGGACTGCCCGGGGGGCGGCCCCTGGCCGAGGTGGTGAGCGGCGATGACGAGGCCGTGGGCGGTCTCGTCGCCGACGTCGTGGTGGTCGACGATCTCGCCGCCGTGCCCGACGCCTTCTCGGGACTCGCGGTGACGCGAGACGGCGCCTACTACCGGCCCGCGACCGGCCAGCTCGGCCTCGCCGCGGGGCTGCCGAGCGCCCTCATGGTGGAGCGCCGCGCCCGATCGGTGGCTCTCACGCAGCGGCGCGACGCGCTCGTCGAGCAGCGGGCGACCACCGACGCCGGCGCGGCGAGCGCGGCGGCCGACGCCGCCGCCGCGGCGGCGGCGCGCACCGCCGCCGCGGCTGTGCTCGACGACGCCGGCACGGCCCTCGACGCGGCCCGCCGCCGCGAGGCCGCCGTCGCCGCCGAGCGCCGCATGGCGGTCGAGCGCACCGCGCGGCTGCGCGAGGCCGCCGCCGCGGCCGCCGGCGAGTCGGACGACCTCGCCGCCGAGCTGGCGCGACTGGCGGAGCGGTCTGCCGAGCTCGATGAGCGGCGGACGACCGCCCAGAACACGCTCGCCGCGGCCGAGGCCGCCGCCGCAGAGCGCGAAGCAGCCCACCACGAGGCGCTCGCGGCTCTGACCCACGCCCGCATCGAGCTCGACGAGCGGCGCGCCCGGGCGCAGCGCGCGTCCGACGAGCGCGACCACGCGCGGCGCCGCGCGGCCGCGGCCAGGGCGCGCCTGGTCGAGGTCGAGCGGCGCCTCTCGAGCGTGCCGGCCGCCGCCGCGGCCTGCGACGAGGTGGCGGTGGCGCTGGCCGGCCTGCAGGCCGGTATCGAGCCTCTCATCGCGCGCCTCGCCGACGAGGCTCGTGAGGCTGAGGGCCGCGTGCGCGAGCGCGGCGACGCCCGTCGCCTGGCCGAAGAGGAGGTGGCGCTGCGCCACGAGATCGACGGTCTCGGCGACGCGCGTGCGACCGCCCAGGTCGCGGTGGCGCGCCTCGAGGAGCGTCGCCTCGAGGTCGCGACCCGTTTCGAGGAGATCGCGTCGATCCTCGAGATCAGCTCCTTCGAACCGCCGGCAAGCGACGACGACGCGATCGCCCTGCGGGGCCGGCTCGACCGGCTTGAGCGCCGCCGCGAGGGCGTCGGTCCGGTGAACCCACTGGCCGAGGCCGAGTGCGCCCGCCTCACGGAGCACGTCGAGTTCCTGCGCGAGCAGCGCCGCGACCTCGAGCGCTCGCTCGACGAGACCGAGACGCTGATCGTCGAGCTCACCCGGCGCATCGAGGTCGACTTCGACGAGACGTTCGCCGTGGTCCAGGACAACTTCGCCCACATGGTCGAGATCCTGTTCCCCGGCGGTCGCGGGCGCCTCACGACCGTCCCCGGCGAGGACGACGAGCCGCCCGGCGTGGCGATCGAGGTCAAGCCGGCGCGCAAGCTCGGCCGCAAGCTGGCCCTGCTGTCGGGCGGCGAGCGGTCGCTCGTGGCCCTGGCCTTTCTGCTCGCGCTGCTGCTCTCGCGGACGTGCCCCTTCTACATCCTGGACGAGGTCGAAGCGGCCCTCGACGACATCAACATCGGGCTGTTCGTGTCGCTCGTGCGCGAGTACCGGACGCGCACGCAGTTCCTCATCATCACGCACCAGAAGCGCACCATGGAGGCGGCCGACCTGCTGTACGGCGTGACCATGGGGGCCGACGGCACCTCGCACGTCGTGAGCGCCCGCATGGCCGAAGAAGAGATCGACCAAGAGACGCAAAGGATCTGACGAGGGTGGACTGGCACGAGGCGTTCAAGGGCCTCTCGACCGAGCTGCCGCCGGCGGCCGTCGAGCACGAGGCAGAGGAGCGGCGCGGCCTGTTCGGCCGGCTGCGGGACAACATCGGCAAGGCTGGCGGTGCCCTGCGCGACCACGTCCGCTCCATCATGTTCGAGGGCATCACCGACGAGTTGTGGGAGCAGGTCGAGGAGGCGCTCATCTTCGCCGACGTCGGCATCGAGGCCACGGTGCGCATCGTCGAGCAGCTCGAGGCCGACGCCGCCGAGCAGCGCCTGACGACCCGCGAGGACCTGCTCGAGCGCCTCGCCGCCATCGTCGCCGCGATGCTGCAGCCCGACGATCCCGAGCGACGTCTGATCGACGTGAGCGGTGCGCCCGCGGTCCTTCTCCTGGTCGGCGTGAACGGCACCGGCAAGACAACGACGATCGGCAAGCTCGCCTTTCGCCTCGACGAGCTCGGCAAGCGGCCGTTGATGGTGGCCGCCGACACGTTCAGGGCCGCGGCCGTGGAGCAGCTCTCCGAGTGGGCTTCGCGGGTGGGCTGCGAGATCGTCCGTCAGGCGGCCGGCAGCGACCCGGCCGCGGTCGTGTACGACGGCGTCGCGGCCGCCCGCTCGCGTGGCGCCGACGTCGTGATCGTCGACACCGCCGGGCGTCTCCACACCCAGGTGAACCTCATGAACGAGCTCGCCAAGGTGCGTCGCGTGATCGAGCGGCAGGTGCCCGGCGGGCCGCACGAGACCCTGCTCGTGATCGACGCGACGACGGGGCAGAACGGTCTGCGCCAGGCCCAGGTGTTCGCCGAAGCGGTCGACGTCACCGGCATCGTGCTCACCAAGCTCGACGGCACCGCGAAGGGCGGTATCGTGATCGCCATCCGCGAGGAGCTCGGCATCCCGATCAAGCTGATCGGCGTGGGGGAGAGGCTCGAAGACCTGCGCCCCTTCGACGCCGACGAGTTCGCCCGGGCGCTGTTCCTCGACGACGGGCAGCGGGGCTCGTGACCCTCGCGCTCGAGACGCCGCGCCTGACGGTCCGCGACTACGCGCCGGCCGACCTGGACGACGTCGCCGAGATCCTGGCCGACCCGGCCGTGTTCTGGTGGGAGAAGGAGCCGTTCACGCGCGAGCGGGCGCAGCGCTGGCTGGCCGACGAGATGGGGCTGGCCGGGCGTGACGGGACCGGGCGGCGGGCCGTAGTGCTCAGGGCGAGCGGCAAGGTGATCGGCGGGGCCGGGCTCGTGTGGCGCGACCTCGAAGGGGCCCATGTGGTCGAGCTCGGCTACCACCTGCACCACGGCTACTGGGGGCAGGGCTACGCCACCGAGGCCGGCGCGGCCTGCCTCGAGCACGCTCGCCGGCTGGGCCTGCATCGCGTGGTGAGCCTCATCTACGTCGACAACCCGCGCTCCGAGGCGGTGGCCCGCCGTCTCGGCATGATCCCGGAGCGCGAGCTCGCCTGGGCCGGCCTGCCGCACCGCATGTGGGCGCTCGAGCTGCCGGCGTCGCGGCGCCGGCTCACCCTCGGGCGGCGCGGCCTGGCCGTCGACGGCGGCCTTCCGCGGCGCCGCGGCGCGCGGTAGAATCGCCTGCCGGCGGGTACCCTCCCACCGTCGTCCCCAGCGAGAGGACTGGCCAGCGTCATGTTCGATTCCCTGAGCGAGCGCCTGCAGAGCGTCTTCGGCGAGCTGCGCGGCCACGGCAAGCTGAGCGAGGCCGACGTCGACAAGGCGATGCGCGAGATCCGCCTGGCCCTGCTCGAGGCCGACGTCAACTTCAAGGTGGTGCGCGAGTTCGTCAACCACGTGAAGGAGCGCGCCCTGGGGGCCGAGGTCATGGAGAGCCTGACGCCGGCCCAGCAGGTCGTGAAAATCGTGAGCGACGAGCTCGTCGCGCTGATGGGGGCCGGCGACTCGCGCCTGGTCTTCAGCGGCCGCCCGCCCACCGTCGTCCTGCTGGCCGGCTTGCAGGGCTCGGGCAAGACGACGACGGCGGCCAAGCTCGCGCGCCTGCTGCAGAAGGACGGCAAACAGCCCGTGCTGATCGCCGCCGACGTCTACCGCCCGGCCGCGATCGACCAGCTCGTCACGCTCGGCGAGCGCATCGGGGTGCCCGTCTACGCGCCGGGCGCCGACGTCGACCCCGTCGACATCGCGCGCGACGGCGTGGCCTTCGCCCGCGAGAAGGGCGACGTCGCGATCGTCGACACCGCCGGTCGGCTGCACGTCGACGAGGAGCTCATGGAGGAGCTCGTGCGGATCAGGGCGGCCGTCAAGCCGCACGACATCCTGCTCGTGATCGACGCCATGACCGGCCAGGACGCGGTGAATGCGGCCGAGCAGTTCCAGCAGCGCGTCGACATCGACGGCGTGGTGCTGACCAAGCTCGACGGCGACGCCCGCGGCGGAGCGGCCCTGTCGGTGCGCGCCGTGACCGGCAAGCCGATCAAGTTCGCGAGCACCGGTGAGAAGCTTGACGACTTCGACACGTTCCACCCCGACCGCATGGCGTCGCGCATCCTCGGCATGGGCGACGTGCTCACGCTGATCGAAAAGGCCCAGGTCGATGTGAGCGAGCGCGAGGCGCGGCGCATGGAAGAGAAGCTGCGCCGCGCCGACTTCACCTTCGAGGACTTCCTCGATCAGATGAAGCAGGTGCGCAAGATGGGCTCGCTGTCGAGCATCCTCGGCATGCTGCCCGGGGTGCCCGGCGTGAAGGAGCTCAAAAACGCCCAGGTCGACGAGCATCAGATGGATCGCATCGAGGCCATCGTGTTTTCGATGACACCCGACGAGCGCCGTCACCCCGAGATCATCGACGGGAGCCGGCGGACCAGGATCGCGCGCGGCAGCGGCACGCAGGTGGCCGACGTCAACCGTCTGCTCAAGCAGTTCCGCGAGATGAAGAAGATGCTGCGGCAGATGGCCGGGCCGCGCGGCGGCCTGCTCGGCCGGCTGCCGGGTCTGGGCGGCTAGGCCGGCTTTTCGAGCCGGGCCCGGCGCGCGGTGCGCCGGCGGCCGCGTCGAGGTAGACCCTGCAGCGGCGCGCGCGGGTCCGGGCGCCGCCTCGAGCCGCTGTGATATCATGGGCGACGTTCGGGGCGCGGGAGCGCCTCATGTTCATCAGTGGGAAGAGGTGATGAGTTGGCCGTCCGTATGAGGCTGAGCAGGGTCGGGAGCGCCAAAAACCCCGTGTACCGCATCGTGGTGGCCGACGCCCGGTCGCCGCGTGATGGGCGCTCTATCGAGACCATCGGTCAGTACAACCCGCGGCAGACCCCCTCCTTGATCGAGATCGACGCCGAGAAGGCCAGCGACTGGCTGCACAAGGGCGCCCAGCCGTCGCGTACCGTCAAGCGGCTCCTGGCCATCAAGGGCATCGACGCCTAGAGATGGCGGTGGACGCGACAGAGGGCGTGGTCCTGAAGGACCTGCTCGAGTACCTGGCCAAGTCGCTTGTCGACACGCCCGACGAGGTCCACGTGCAGGCGACCGAGACCGACACGACCGTCGTGCTCGAGCTGTCCGTCGCCAAGGACGACGTCGGCAAGGTGATCGGCAAGCAGGGGCGCATCGCGCGCGCGCTGCGGACCATCATCAAGGCGAGCGCCGTGCGCGACGGCAAGCGCGCCATCGTCGAGATCGTCGACTAGGCGCGCAACGAAGGTACGCACGCCTGAGCGATGACGGCGAAGCCGATCATCGGCGCTGACTCTTCCATGGCTCCCGGCCTGTGGGCCTGCGGCACCGTCGGCCGGGCGCACGGCCTGAGTGGCGAGTTCTACCTCGACCTGCTCCCCGGCGGCCTCGCCTGTCTGACTGAGGGGGAGCGCTTCTTCATGGAGTCCGCCGACGCCGACGTTCCGCGTGCCGTCGTCCTGACGCGGGCCGGCGGCACCGACCGGCGCCCGCTCGTGCGGCTCGACGGTGTCGACACGCGCGCGGCGGTCCAGGAGCTGCACGGCACGGTCGTCCTGGCCACCGGGGAGCGCCTCGACGAAGGGGTCGACCACTATGCGGTGTCCGAGCTCGTTGGCGCCCGCGTGCTCGCCGGCGGCGTCGAGCTGGGCGTCGTCGCCGACGTGCTCATGAATCCCGCCCACGACATCATCGAGATCGTTGCGCCCGATGGCGCGCACACCCTGGTGCCGTTCGTCGCCGAGCTGGTCGAGGTCGACCGCGAGCACCGCGTCATCACGGTGCGGGAGGGCCTGCTGTAGGTGCGCATCGACGTCTTCACACTGTTTCCCGACGCCTTCGCCTGGTTCGAACGTCAGGTCCACGTCGCGCGGGCGCGCTCCCTGGGGGTCGAGCTCAACCTCTGGAACTACCGCGACACGACGCCACTGGGCCACGGCCAGGTCGACGATACGCCCTACGGCGGCGGCGCCGGCATGGTGCTGCGCATCGACGTGGTGTGGACCGCCCTGGCGGCCGTCTTCGACTGCGCTCCCGACCGGCTCGCGACGACACGCCGCGTCGTCGAGCTCACGCCTCGCGGGCGGCAGCTCGACGACGCGCTCGCCGGCGATCTCGCCGGCGGCGACCTGTGCGTGCTCTGCGGACGGTACGAGGGGATCGACGAAAGGGTCGCCCACCTCGTGAGCGACCGTGTCTCCGTGGGTCCGTACGTGCTGGCCGGCGGTGAGCTCGCGGCCCAGGTCCTGCTCGATGCCGTGGTGCGCAAGATCGAGGGCGCCGTTTCGAACCCCGAGAGCGTGGCCGGCGACTCGTTCTCGCCCGCCCTGGGCGGCGCGCTCGAATACCCGCACTACACGCGTCCGCCCGAGTTCCAGGGTTGGGAAGTGCCAGCCGTGCTGCTGTCGGGCGACCACGGAGCGGTCGAGCGCTGGCGGCGTGAGCGGCTGGGCGGCGGGGAAGGACGGGGGCGAGCGTAGCCGTCGGCCGCGCTTGGCAGCGGGCCCCCGAGTCTGGTAAAGTGCCGTGCGCATTTCTTCCGAAAGAGGCTCCCGTGACGATCATCGAAAACATCGAACGCAAGCAGTTGCGCGACGACATCCCGCAGTTCAAGGCGGGCGACACCGTCAAGGTGCACTTCAAGGTCATCGAGGGCAGCCGGCAGCGTACGCAGGTCTACCAGGGCACGGTCATCAAGCGCCAGGGCAGCGGCGTGCGCGAGACGTTCACGGTCCGCAAGCAGTCCTTCGGCGTCGGCGTCGAGCGCACGTTCCCGCTGCACTCGCCCAAGATCGAGAAGATCGAGCTCACGATGGTGGGCGACGTGCGTCGGGCCAAGCTGTACTACCTGCGCAAGAAGGTCGGCAAGCAGGCCCGGGTGCGCGAGAAGCAGCACTAGGCCGCCGCGCGCCGTGACCGAGAGCGCGTCCGCCGAAGGGCGGACCCGGTCGTCGTCGCCTCGCAGGATCTTCGTCGAGTACGGCATCATCCTGGTGGTGGCGCTCGCCGTCGCCTTTTTGTTGCAGGCGTACGTCGTCAAGCCTTACCGCATCCCGTCGCCGTCGATGGTGCCCACCCTGCAACCCCGCGACCGCGTGCTCGTGGCCCGCTTCCTGTACCACTTCACGTCGCCCGGGCGCGGCGACATCGTCGTGTTCAGGTATCCGCTCGACACCCACGTGGTCTTCATCAAGCGGCTCATCGGGCGTCCGGGCGATACGATCTCGTTGCGTGACGGGGCCGTCTACGTGAACGGGGTGCGATTGCACGAACCCTATCTCCCGAAGCTTGCCGGGCGCCCGGTGCCCACCGAGCCCGCGTCGCCGGTGTCCGGCTCGACGATGTCGGAGCCTTGGTCCTTGAACCGGCCGTACACGGTGCCGGTCGGCCACTACTTCATGATGGGCGACAACCGCACCGACAGCGACGACAGCCGCGTATGGGGGCCGGTGCCGGCGTCCGATCTGATCGGCCGCGCCTTCTTCATCTACTGGCCCGTGACCCGTCTCGGCCTGCCCTAGGCCGCTCAGGGGATCGGCGTGAACCCGCGCTTCTGCTTCGACCTCGAGCGCGGCGCAGGCGGCCCCGTGGCCGGCGCCGACGAGGCCGGCCGCGGCTGTCTCGCCGGTCCGATCGTGGCCGCCGCCGTCTGCTTCGAGTATCGGTCCTTCACCGACGACGATGTCGCGGCGCTCGACGCGCTCGACGATTCGAAGAAGCTCAGCCGGGCCGCGCGCGAGGTGGTCTACGCCGCGGTGGTCGTGCGCGCCGCACGCCTCGCCGTCGTGTCGTGCTCGCCTGCGTCGATCGACGGGCGCGGCCTGCACCGCTGCAACCTCTTCGCACTCGACCGGGCGCTCGCCCTGCTGGGACCGGTGGGCGGACCGACGTTCGTCGACGGGTTCCCCCTGCGGGAGAGCACCGTCGAGCACGAGGCTCTCGTCGGCGGCGACGGCCGTTCCGCGGCCGTCGCCGCCGCCTCGATCGTCGCCAAGGTCAGCCGCGACCGGCTCATGATCGCCCTGCACGAGCACTACCCGGCTTACGGCTTCGACCATCACGTCGGCTACTCGTGCCCTGATCACCGGCAGGCGATCCTCGAGCACGGCGTGAGCGCCCTGCACCGCCTCTCGTTTGCCAGCGTGGCGTATGAGCAGCTCGGACTCGAGCTGGAGAGCGAGCAGCTCGAGCACCCGGTGACGCCGCTGCGGTAGACGTAGCGGCGTTGTCACCGGCGCCGGCCCTTCGCGCGCCTTCTTCGGTTCAGCGCCGCGGGATAGCGTCGGCGGCGTCCCGCCGTCTGCCGTCCGGCCCTGGCCGGATGGGCGAAGGAGGCCACGTGCAGCCCGACTCCCACGACTTCGGCCGCGCCGCCGAGCGCCTGGCCGTATCCTTCCTGCAGCACCAGGCCTACCGCATCATCGCCGTCAACCAGCGGGTCGGCCGCGGCGAGATCGACATCATCGCGCGGCGCGGGCCGGTCCTCGCCTTCATCGAGGTCAAAGCGCGGCGCACGCGTACCTGTGGCAGCCCCGAAGACGCCGTCACGCCGCGCAAGCGCAGGCAGATAGCGCGTCTCGCCGCCCTGTGGCTGGGCAGCCATCCGCGGGCGCTCGCCGGTGTCACCGACGTGCGATTCGACATCATCGCCGTCGAGGCCGGCGGACAACGCCCGCAGCTGCGCCACCTGCGTGCCGCCTTCGAAGCGGGCGACTGAAAAGGCGGGGGAGGTCCGGTGCTGGCCCGTGTGCACAGCGAGGCGCTGTCCGGTCTCGACAGCCACCCTGTCGGCGTCGAAGCCGACGTCGTGCCGGCGGCGCCGGCCTTCACGATCGTCGGCTTGCCCGACGCCGCCGTGCAGGAGAGCCGCGAGCGCGTGCGGACCGCGATCGTGAACTCCGGCTACGACTTTCCATCTCGACGCATCACCGTCAACCTGGCGCCGGCCGACGTCCGCAAGGAGGGTCCGGCGTTCGACCTGCCGATCGCCCTCGCACTCCTCTGCGCGACAGGCCAGGCGCGCTGCTCGCTCTCCGGAGCGGCCGCGATCGGCGAGCTCGGGCTCGACGGCGCGGTGCGTCCGGTGGCCGGGGTGCTCGCCGTCGCACAGAGCGCCCGCCGGCGCGGCCTGCGGGCGCTGCTCGTGCCGACGGGCAACGCCCGTGAAGCCGCCCTCGTGCGTGGCCTGCAGGTGCTGCCGGCCGCGACGCTGGGCGAGGCCGCCGGGCTGCTGGCGGGCGGTCCGTGTCCGGCGGTCGAGCGCCCCGACACCGACGAGCTCCTGCGCGCCGACGCCGACAGCGGCGTCGACCTGGCCGACGTGCTGGGCCAGGGGCGCGTCAAGCGAGCCCTCGAGATCGCCGTCGCCGGTGCGCACAACCTGCTCATGGTCGGCCCGCCGGGCGCCGGCAAGACCATGCTCGCTCGGCGCGTGCCGTCGATCATGCCGCCGCTCTCGGTCGACGAGGCGATCGACGTCACCCGTATCTACAGCGTGGCAGGGCTGCTGCCCGAGGGCGTCGCGCTGGTGGTCCGCCGCCCGTTCCGCGCGCCGCACCACACCATCTCCGCCGTCGGCCTGGTCGGCGGTGGCGCGACGCCGCGTCCCGGCGAGGTGAGCCTGGCCCACCTCGGCGTGCTCTTCCTCGACGAGTTCCCCGAGTTCCGCCTGAGCGCGCTCGAGGGATTGCGGCAACCGCTTGAAGACGGCGACGTGACGATCTCGCGGGCGCTCACATCGGTCACCTTCCCGGCGCGCATCATGCTGGTGGCCGCGATGAACCCATGCCCGTGCGGCTTTCGCGGCGACAGGAGCCACGCGTGCACCTGCCCCGCTCACCGGCTCGACACCTACGGGCAGCGGCTGAGCGGCCCCCTGCTCGACCGCATCGATCTCCGTATCGAGGTGCCACGCCTCACGCCACGCGAACGCCGCGGCCGGGTCTCGGGCGAGCCCTCGGCGTCGGTGCGCGCGCGTGTGTCCTTCGCCAGGGAGCGCCAGCGTCGGCGGCTGGCGGTCGCCGGCGTCACGGCGAACGCCCATCTGTCGGCGCGCGGCCTGCGCGAGCTGTGCCCTCTCGAGCCTGCGGCCGTCGCCGCGCTCGATCGCGCCTACGACAAGTTCCGCCTGAGCGCTCGAGCCTGCGACCGCATCGCCAAGGTGGCCCAGTCGATCGCCGACCTCGAGGGAGCCGACGTCGTGGCCGAGCGCCACGTCCTCGAGAGCCTCTCGTACCGCGACGCCGCGACAGAGGGCAGATGAGCGGCGCTTCCCCGGTCCAGAGCGGGTCTGCGTGGCGCGAGCGCTGCCTTCGGCTCGCCGAACGGGCGGCGCGCGACCGCGGCCTCGTCGCCCGCCTCGTCAAGGCCCACGGCGGTTTCGCCGAGGCGCTCGCAGCCCCGCTGCCGGCCCTCGCCGACGGTGCGCGCGGCGCCGCGGCCGCCGACGGCGCCGAGGCGTGGACGGTCAGCGGCGCGCGACCCGAGGGGCACGAAGCGGTGGTCGCCTGGACCGATCTCGAGTACCCACCCGGCCTGCGCGACCTCTTCGACCCGCCGCCGGCCTTGTACGTGCGCGGACTGCACTGGCGGACGGCGCTGCGCGCGCTGGCCCAGCGGCCCAGCGTGGCGGTCGTCGGCGCGCGCCGGCCGTCGCCCTACGGGCTCGAGATGGCCTGGCTGCTCGGGGCCGGTCTGGCGCGCGCCGGCGTCAACGTGGTAAGCGGCATGGCACTCGGCATCGACGCCCAAGCCCACGTCGGGGCGCTCGAGGGAGCTCCCGCAGCGGTGCGGCCCGCCTCGCCCGGCCACGGGGCGGGCGCGGCGGACGGGCGCGACGAAATCCCAGTCGCCTTCGCCGGTGTGCTCGGCGCCGGCGTGCGCCTCGCTGTGCCGCGCACCAACGCGGCGCTCTTCACCGACATCGAGCGCCGCGGCGTGCTGCTGTCCGAGTACGGCTGGGCCTTGCCGCCGGCGCCGTGGCGGTTCCCGGCCCGGAATCGGCTGATCGCCGCTCTCGCCGACGCCGTGGTCGTGGTCGAGGGTCGCGACACAAGCGGTGCGCTGCACACCGCGGCCTACGCCCTCGACATCGGCCGCGACGTGCTCGCCGTGCCGGGCGAGGCGGGTCGGGCCCTGTCGGCGGGGCCCCATCGACTGCTGCGCGACGGCGCCCATCTGTGCGAGTCCCCCGACGACGTGCTCGCCCTGCTGCCCGCGGCGGCGTGGCGGCGGGGCGGTGCTCGGGCCGCGGGCGGCGACCAGGGTCGCCACAGTGGGGGGTCGCCTGAAGAAACGCGGGCAGACGGCGGGCCGTGCGCCTCAGCTCCGGGCATCGACCCCGACGGACCGGTCGGCCGTGTGCTCGGCGCACTGCGACGCGGGCAGCACACGGTCGACCAGCTCGAGCTCGCTCTCTCGCTCGACCAGCCGACCGTGGCCGCTGCACTGTCGGCACTCGAGCTCGAAGGCCTGCTCGAGGCGCAGGCCGGTCGCTACCGTCTGCGGCACCGGCCGCGCTGCGCGGGGGCGCGGTGAGCGGCCCCACCCGACATCGGGGGCAGGATGCCCCGACGCCGGCGGCGAACTTGCCGAGTGGGCGACATGCGCCGGCTCACCGAGTGGGCGGCGGCGCGCCCGCACGACGATGACGACGACCGCACCGACAGACAGACCGTCGCTGAGCGGCGACACGCTGATCGCACAGTTCCTGCGCGACCTGCAGATACGCGGCGCCTCGGCGGCGACGCGACGCTCGTATGCCTCCGACCTCGCCCAGCTCGACGACTGGGCGGGCGAGCGGGGCGTGGCGCTCGAGTGCCTCGACCGCGTCGCCGTGCGCGCCTTCGCCGCCGAGCTCGGGCGTCGCGGCTACGCGCCGGCTACGCTGGCCCGCAAGCTGTCGAGCCTGCGCTCGCTGTGCCGGTTCCTCACCGCACGCGGCGTGCTGCCCTCCGATCCGGCGCGTTACCTGCCGGGACCCCGTCGCCGGCGGCGACTGCCGCATTCCCTGCGGCCGGCCGAGGTCGACGCCATCTGCGACGCCGTGACCGGCGGCGACGCGCTCGCCCTGCGCGACCGCCTGCTGTTCGAGCTGCTGTACGGCTGCGGCCTGCGCAGCCAGGAGCTCGTCGACCTGCGGCCCGGCGACGTCCGCGCCGTGCAGGGCGAGCTCCTGGTGCGCGGCAAGGGCGGCCGCAGCCGCGTCGTGCCGCTCGGCGACGAAGCGGCCGAGGCACTCGAGCGCTACCTCACGGCGGGCAAGGGCGCTCTCGAACGGCGCGGCGCCGCGGCAGCATCGCCCGACGGCGCCCTGCTGCTCACGCGCAGCGGACGGGCGCTGCGCACCTCCGACGTGCGCCGGATCGTGGCCAAGTACGCCGGCGCGGCCGGCCTCACGGCCTCGCCGCACATGTTCCGCCACGCCTACGCCACGCACATGCTCGAGCACGGCGCCGACCTGCGCGCGATCCAGGAGCTGCTCGGGCACAGCTCGGTGTCGACCACGCAGATCTACACGGCGGTGAGCGGCGCGCACCTCAAAGCCGTCCATCGCCGGCACCACCCCCGGGCGTGAGCACCGCGTCCTTCAGCGCGGCGGGCGCCGCCCCGGGCGGGCGCCTCGACCAGGCAGCGGCGGCGTCCCCGGCGCGACGCGCCGAGCCCCGGTACTACGGCACGACCTGCAGTGGTGGTAGCATGAGAGCGTCGTCGCCCCCGGTGGCGACGCGGGCAGCGGGTACCCGGTGACGGCGGTGGGTAAGGTCGCGACGATGGGTCGCCTCGACGAGAGCAGGATCAACGATCTCTGGCGCCGGTTCAAGGAAGAGGGCGACCAGCAAGCGCGCGACCGCCTGATCCTGGCCTACGCGCCGCTCGTCAAGTACGTGGCCGGCCGCATGGGCAGCGGCCTGCCGGCCCACATCGAAGAATCCGACCTCATCAGCTACGGCCTGCTGGGCCTGATCGGCGCGCTCGAGCGCTTCGACCCGCATCGCGAGATCAAGTTCGAGACCTACGCCATCTCGCGCATCAAGGGTTCGATCATCGACGAGTTGCGCTCGCTCGACTGGGTGCCTCGCTCCGTGCGCAGCAAGGCGCGCGAGATCGAGCGGGTCTGCGCCAAGCTCGAGAACCAGCTCCAGCGGGCGCCCACCGACGACGAGATCGCGGCCGAGCTCGGCGTCTCGCTGCCCGAGTTCCACCACTCGCTCTCGCAGATCGCCAACACGTCGCTCGTCGCGCTCGACGAGCTCTGGGCGATCTCGGGCTCCGACGGCGACACCGCGTCGCTGATCGACACGATCGAAGACCCCAAGAGCCGCGACCCCTCGCGCATGCTCGACCTGTCCGAGATGAAGAGCCGGCTCGCGGCCGCGATCGACGCCCTGCCGCCGCGTGAGAAGATCGTGATCGCACTCTACTACTACGAGAACCTGACACTGCGCGAGATCGGCGAGGTCCTCGGCGTCACCGAGTCGCGAGTCTCGCAGCTGCATACCAAGGCGATCCTGCGCCTCAAGGGCCGCCTGCGCGACGAGATCGAGCCGGCTGTCATCGGCTGACGCCACGGCGCTCCCGACGGTCCGTCACCGGGCCCGCCGGCGGCGGCTCCTGGTCGGAGCGTGCGCGGTCTGCTGCTTGTGCGTACGCCCGCCCCCGTTTGTGGTACCATCTATCGCTGCTTCGTCCCTGCACACCCACGACCCGACGGGTCACGGGCGCGTGGCGGTGCCCCGCACGCGGGGTCCACGCCTCCTTCCGTCGGCGGACCGAGATCGCGTAACCGACCCTCGAGGAGGCACCTGTGCCTACAGTCAGCATGAAGGACCTGCTGCAGAACGGCGTCCACTTCGGCCACCAGACCCGCCGCTGGAACCCCAAGATGCGCAGCTACATCTTCACCGAGCGCGGCGGCATCTACATCATCGACCTGCAGAAGACGACCGTCCTGATCGACGAGGCCTACGCGTTCCTGCGCAACGTTGCCGGGCGCGGCGGTAGCGTGCTCTTCGTGGGCACCAAGAAACAGTGCCAGGAGTCCATCAAGGAAGAGGCCGAGGCCGCGGGCCAGCCCTACGTGGCGACCCGCTGGCTGGGCGGTCTGCTGACCAACTACGTCACACTCTCAAAGCGCATCAAGCGCCTGCACGAGCTGCGCCAGCTCGTCGCCGAGGGCTCGATCGACGTCCTGCCGACGCGCGATCAGATGAAGCTGCGCGGCGAGCTCGCCAAGCTCGAGACCAACCTCGGCGGCGTGGCCGGCATGGACAGCCTGCCGAGCGCCGTGTTCGTGATCGATCCACGCAAAGAGGCGATCGTCGTCAAGGAGGCCCGCAAGCTGGGCATCCCGATCGTCGCGCTCGTCGACACCAACTGCGACCCCGACGAGGTCGACTACGTCATCCCTGGCAACGACGACGCCATCCGCTCGTGCTCTGTGATCGTCAAGGCCATGGCCCGCGCGGTCGCCGAAGGCCGTGCGCAGGTCGCGCTGGCCGAGTTCAAGGCCGCCGAGGAGCGCGCCGCCGCGCAGGCCGCCGCCGAGGCCGAGGCTGAGCTAGCCCGAGCCGTCGCCGCCGAGGCCGAGGCTCTGGCGGACGCCCAGGCGGCCGACGAGCGCGCCGCCGCCCCGAAACCCGCTGCGCCGGCCGCGGTCGAGGCTGCCGAGGTCGCGGCCAAGACCCCGGCCAAGCCCACGCACGCTGCGGCGAAGGTCGCCGACGTTGCGGCAAAGCCGGCGCATCCCGGCGCGAAGCCGACGGTCGCGCCGGCGAAGCCCGCCGAGACACCGGCGAAGGCTGCCGAAGCCGAGGCCAAGCCCGTCGACGCATCGCCGAAGCCCGCCGAGGCACCGGCGAAGGCTGCCGACACACCGGCAAAGCGGGCCGAGGCCGAGGCGCCCACACGCAAGCCGGCCGCGCGCAAGAGCACGAAGACCGAGGCCGCGGCGCCGGCTGCCGACACGAAGGGCGTGCCCGAAGGCACAAGTGAAGAGAGTGAGGCGTAGTGACTGACATCACCGCGAGCATGGTCAAGGAGCTTCGCGACAAGAGCGGCGCCGGCATGATGGACTGCAAGAAGGCGCTGGCCGCGACCGCCGGCGACATGGACAAGGCGATCGACGAGCTCCGCAAGAAGGGCCTCGCCGCGGCCCAGAAGAAGTCGGCGCGCACGACACGTGAGGGCACCATCGACTCGTACGTCCACGCGGGCGGCAAGATCGGCGTGCTGGTCGAGGTCGGCGTCGAGACCGACTTCGTCGCCCGCAGCGAGCCGTTCAAGGAGTTCACGCACGATCTCGCCATGCAGGTCGCCGCGTCGAGCCCGCTGTGGGTCAGGCGCGACGAGGTGCCGGCCGACGTGGTCGAGCGCGAGAAGGCCATCTATCGCGAGCAGGCCAAGGGCAAGCCCGACAAGGTCGTCGAGAAGATGCTCGAGGGCAAGCTCAACAAGTTCTTTCAGGAGGTCTGCCTCATGGAGCAGCCCTTCGTGAAGGATCCCGACCGCACGATCGAGCAGCTGCGCACCGACCTCATCGGCGTGATCGGCGAGAACATCGACGTGCGGCGCTTCGTGCGCTTCCAGCTCGGCGAGACCGCCGAGGGCTAGGGGTCGACATGGGGGAGAGTGAGCCGGGCGACGGGGGGAGCACGGCCGGGCGCGGTCCGTTCCACCGTGTCCTGCTCAAGCTGAGCGGGCAGGCGCTGGGCGGCGGCGCCCAGTCGATCGACCCCGAGCGCACGCACGAGATGGCGCGCCACGTGCGACGCGTCCGCGAGCGCGGCGTGGAGCTCGCCGTCGTCGTGGGCGGCGGCAACATCTTCCGCGGCGTGGCGGCGGCGGCGCGCGGGTTCGACAGGGCGACGGCCGACTACATCGGCATGATCGCCACGGTGCAGAACGCGCTCGCGCTGCAGGACGCCCTCGAGAAGGAGGGTGTCGACACGCGCGTGATGAGCGCCATCGAGATCAAGGCCGTGTGCGAGCCCTACATCAGGCGGCGCGCCTTGCGTCACATCGAGAAGGGCCGTGTGGTGATCTGCGCGGCCGGCACGGGCAACCCGTACTTCTCGACCGACTCGGCGGCCGCCCTGCGGGCGCTCGAGCTCGGCGCCGAGGCCATCCTCATGGCCAAGCGCGAGTACGACGGCGTCTACGACGCCGATCCCGACAAGGTGCCGGACGCTCGCTTCATCGCCGAGATCACCCATCTCGAGGCGATCGAGCGGGGCCTCAGGGTGATGGACACGACGGCGCTGTCGCTCTGCATGGACAATCGCGTGCCGATCCTCGTGTTCCGCATGACCGGCGAGAACATCGAGCGCGTGCTCGCCGGCGAGCGGGTCGGCACGATCGTGAGCTCGCCAGCAGTGGTAAGCCCACGATGACCGACAGGCAAGGAGGGCTCTGAGGTGGAAAAGGAGTTGCTCGACGACGCGACCCAGCGCATGGCCAAGGCCGTGGCGGCCACCCGCACCGAGTTCAACACGGTGCGCAGCGGACGGGCCTCGACCGCGCTGCTCGACCGCATCCACGTCGACTACTACGGCGTCTCGACGCCCCTCAAGCAGATGGCTACGGTCGCGGCCCCCGAGCCGCGCCTCATCACCATCACGCCCTACGACAGGTCGTCCATGAAGGCGGTCGAGAAGGCCATCATGGAGTCCGATCTCGGGCTCAATCCGAGCAACGACGGGACCGTCATCAGGCTGCCGATCCCAGCGCTCACCGAGGAGCGACGGCACGACCTCGTCAAGCTCGTCCATCGGCTCGCCGAAGACGGTCGCGTGGCGGTGCGCAACATCCGGCGCGACGCCATGAGGGACCTTAAGGAGTTCAAGAACGACGGCCTGGTCGGCGAGGACGCCGAGCGCCGCGCCGAGGAGCAGCTCCAGCAGCTCACCGACAAGAGCACACACGAGATCGACGAGCTCCTGAAGCACAAAGAGGCCGAGATCCTCGAGGTCTGACGCCTCTCCCCGCAAGGAGAGGCAGACCTCACGAGCGGTGAGCTCAGACGATCCCACACCGAGACGGCAGTCGTCGCTGCTGCGTAAGGCCGGCGCGGCCCGCCGCCTTGCTCGTGGCGCGGCCGCCGAGCAGGCGGCCGGCGGCGCGACGTGCCGCTACCTGGCGGTGATCATGGACGGCAACGGGCGCTGGGCCAGGCGCCGGCACCTGCCGGTGGCGGCCGGGCACAGGGCCGGCGCGAAGGCCCTGCGCGACCTGATCGAGCACTCCCTCGACCGCGGTCTCGCTGAAGTGACCGTCTACTCGTTCTCGAGCGAGAACTGGCGGCGTCCGCGCGACGAGGTCGACGCTCTCATGGAGCTGTTCGTCGAACAGATCGAGACCGAGGTGCCCGAGGTGCAGGGTCGCGGCGTGGGCGTGACGTTCGTCGGACGCCGCGAGGGAGTCGCCGCCGACCTTCTCGCCCGCATCGACGCGGCCGAGGCCGCCAACCCGGCCGCGCCGGCGATGACCATGTTCATCGCCTTCAACTACGGCGCCCGCGCCGAGATCGTCGACGCGGCCCGGGCGCTCGCCGCGCAGGCGCTGACGGCGACTGCGGCGACCCTGGGCGACGAACCCGGCGACGCGTCCCGCTCGACCCGGGCCATCGCGGAGCTTGTGACCGAGGAGGCGCTCGCGGCGCGCCTCTATGCGCCCGAGATGCACGACCCCGAACTGCTGATCCGGACGAGCGGCGAAGAACGCATCTCGAACTTCCTGCTCTGGCAGCTCGCCTACACCGAGCTCTACTTCAGCGACAAGCTCTGGCCCGACTTCGGTCCGGACGACCTCGACCAGGCGCTCGCCGTGTATGCGACGCGGACCCGGCGATTCGGGGGCCGATGAGGTCGCGCTCGCCTCAGCCACGGCGCGGAGGCCGCTCGTGCTAGGCACGCGCGTCATCGTGGGCGTCGTGCTCGCCCTCCTCGCGCTCGTGGTGACGATACACGGCGGAGTCCCCTTCTTCGTGGTTGCGCTCATCGTGGCGCTCGTCGCGGCCAACGAGTTTTGCCGCATGATGCGGCCGTATCGTCCGTTCACGCTGATCGCGCTCGTGGGCGTGGGCCTCATGGCGTGGGCCGCCTGGACGTACTCACCGCGGGCGCTCATGGGGATCGTCGCCCTGGGTCTGCTGCTCTCGTTCGTCCTGGGCGCCGCGCCGGGCCCGCGACCCGGGGTCAGCGTGCGGGTGGCCATCACCATGCTCGGCCTGGTCTACGTGGGCTTTGGCGTGGGTCACCTCGAGCTCGTCCGGCGTCTCGCCGACGGTCAGGGCTACGCCCTCATGATCATCTTCGGGTCCTGGGCTGGCGACACGGTCGCCTATTTCACCGGCCGCTGGTTCGGCGCCACGCCCATGGCGCCGCGACTCTCGCCAAAGAAGACCTGGGAGGGTTTCGTCGGCGGCTTCATCGGCACGGTCCTGATGGTCGTGTTCATCGGCCTTTACTACCACGGCATCGGCGAGCTGGACTCGCTCATCCTCGGGCTCGTGATCGGCGTGGTGGCGCCCCTGGGCGACCTGTTCGAGTCGTTGCTCAAGCGCGACGTCGAGATCAAGGACGCCGGGCGGTTCTTTCCCGGCCACGGCGGCATGCTCGACCGGTTCGACGGCTTGTTGTTCGCCGCCGTGGCGGGCTACTACGTGATCCTCCTTTTGCACTAGGCGCGCGACGAAGTCACGCTTGCCTGAGCGACGACGACGTAGTCGAATCGACGGACTAGGCGCGCGACGAAGTCACGCTTGCCTGAGCGACGACGACGTAGTCGAATCGACGGACTAGGCGCGCGACGAAGTCACGCTTGCCTGAGCGACGACGACGTAGTCAAAGCGAACGATCAGGAGGCACGATGCATGAGTCCCCGGCTGAGCGGCCGCCGCGGCAGCTCGTCATCCTGGGCGCCACCGGCTCGATCGGCCGGCAGGCGATCGAGGTCGCGGCCGTGCTGCCCGGACTGTCGGTGGTCGGTCTTGTGGCCGGCAGCGACGGCGCCGGCCTGCTCGACTGCGCGGGGTCGTGTGGCGCGGCCGCCGCGCTGGCCCTGGCCGACGGTACGGCGGCCGCCGCGACGGCGGCCGCGACCGACCGGCCGGTCCTCGCCGGCGACGAGGGCATCGCCGAGCTGATCGCGAGCGCGGCGGCCGCTGCTCGAGCCGCCGCAGCCGAGCTCGTCGTGCTGAACGGGATCGTGGGGGCCGCCGGCCTGCGCGCGAGCCTGGCCGCGCTCAAGGCGGGAGCGACGCTGGCTCTCGCCAACAAGGAGAGCATGGTGGCCGGCGGCCCGTTTGTGCTGGCCGCCGCGCGTGCCGCGGGCAGCGCGATCGTGCCGGTCGACAGCGAGCACAGCGCCATCTTCCAGTGCCTCGAGGCGGGTCGCCCTGGAGCGGGGAGGATGGGTGTCGCCGGCCGCGCCGCGCTGGCAAGTATGCCGGCCGCGCGCGCCGCGGCCGGGCGACCCGGCGACGACCCGCTGCTGCACGCCGAGGAGATCCTGCTGACGGGGTCCGGCGGACCGTTTCGCGGGCGCGGGCCGGATGAGCTCGGCGGCGTGACGGCGTCGCAGGCGCTGCGGCACCCGAACTGGGTCATGGGTCCCAAGGTGACGATCGATTCGGCGACGCTCATGAACAAGGGGCTCGAGGTGATCGAAGCCCACGAGCTGTTCGGGGTGCCCTACGACGCGGTGCGCGTGGTCGTGCACCCGCAGTCCATCGTGCACTCTCTGGTGCGCTTCTCGGACGGCGCCGTGCTGGCCCACCTCGGCGTCCCCGACATGCGCGTACCGATCGGCTATGCACTGAGCTGGCCCGACCGCGCTCCGTTGCCCATGGTGCCGGCCCTCGACCTGTTCGCCGCAGAGCTCACCTTCGCGGCGCCCGACACCGAGACGTTCCGCTGCCTCGCTCTGGCGCGAGCCGCCGGCGAGGCCGGCGCCCGTGCCTGGGAAGGGAGCACGCCGGGCGATGGGGGCGGCGGCGCGGGCGCCGCCGCCCCCATCGCCCTGAACGCCGCCAACGAGGTGGCGGTCCAGGCCTTCCTCGACGGTCGCATCGGCTTTCTCGCCATCGCCGAGGTCGTCGAGCGGGTGCTCGAGGGCATGGGCGATGGTCGTATCGCTGGTCTCGACGACGTCTTCGCCTGCGACGCGCTGGCGCGGCGCGAGGCGGCGGCGATCGTCGCCGCCTCGCGCTGATCTCGCAGCCGGCTTGCGCCACCTGCGCGGCCTTCGCCGCGGGGCCGGCCACGGCGCCCGGCGGCTCCTTCCGTGGCCCGCTGCGTCGATGAGAGGCTTGACGGGAACGATACGGTTCGCGCCCGGCGTGCCGATGATGCATCATGGGCTCAGGGCCGGCGCGCACGCTCGGCCGGACGACCGACAGAGGGAGACTTGACGCAGACGTCGCGCAAGAGCGGGCAGGTCCCCGAGAGACCTTCCGGGGTCGACGGCGACGTTGAGCGCGGCGGCCCGTCGCCGTGGAGCCTGCTGCTGCTCGTGGCCATCGCCGCGCTCCTGGTCACCGGGCACTGGACGCTCCTCGTGGCGGTGCTCGGCCTGGCGCTGCTCATCTTCGTCCACGAGCTCGGGCACTTCCTGGCGGCGAAGGCCTTCGGCATGCGGGTCGAGCGCTTCTACATCGGCTTCCCGCCGGCGGTGGTGAGGCGCCGGTGGGGCGAGACCGAGTACGGCGTCGGTGTGATCCCGCTGGGCGGTTTCTGTCGCATCTCCGGCATGACGCCCGACGAGAAGCTGCCCGACGACGTCGTGCCGCGCGCGTACTCGAGCAAGCCCGTGTGGCAGCGCAACGTCACGATCGCGGCCGGCCCGGTCATGAACTTCGTGGCGGCCGTCGTCATCATGTTCGTGTTCATCCAGGCGGGGGGCTATCTGGCAAAGCCGACGCTGACGATCGCCCAGGTCGTGAAGGGCACGCCGGCCGCCGCGGCCGGTCTTCGCGCCGGCGACCGCCTCTTGTCGGGCAACGGCGTCGTGTTTCGCACCTGGGATCAGACGACGACCTTCTTCGAGTCGCACCCGCACGACACCGTCAGCCTCGGCTACCGGACGGCAACAGGTGTCTCGAGGGTCGTCTCGGTCAGGCTCACGACGCGTCCCGGCCAGCCGGGCAAAGGCTTCCTCGGCGTGAGCCCGCGCGGCGCGCCGATCTATCCCACGCCCTGGCGCGCTGCGGGCGTGGCGGTGGCCGAGACCGCGCGCATCGTGGGGGCCACCTTCCGGGGGCTCTGGCTCGTCGTGACGGGCAAGATCAACCCGGCGGGGCCCGAGGGCGCCACCGGCCCGGTCGGCATCCTCTCGGTGTCGCAGACCGCGGAGCGCCAGAGCTGGTATCCGCTGCTGCTCGCCTTCGTGTCGGTCAACCTGGGGATCGTCAACTTGCTGCCCTTCCTGCCGTTCGACGGCGGTCACATCTTCTTCAACAGCGTCGAGGCCGTGCGCGGCCGGCGCGTCGACCCGCGCGTGCTCGAGCGCGCGATCGTGATCGGGGTCGTGGTCCTCGTCACGCTCTTCTTCCTGATCACCTACAACGACATTCAGCGTATCTTCCACCTCGGCTGAGGCTCCCGCGCCTCGGCTGAGGCCCTCGTGGGGAGCGCCGCGGCCCCCGAAGACCCCTTAAGGTCACACGACCGACCCGCCGATGATGAGAGGGTTCGTCGTGCCGTCGCCGTAACCAAAACGGGCAACGGTGCCGATACAAGGGCTGTGCCGCGCGGGAGACGGGGTGCCGCCCCCGGCGCGGCGTTCGGCCATCGACGCACTCTGGAGGGCGCACGTGAAGGTCGTGATCCTTGCCGGCGGGCTCGGCACTCGCCTGTCGGAGGAGACGCAGGTCAAGCCGAAGCCCATGGCCGAGGTCGGCGACCGGCCGCTCCTGTGGCACGTCATGAAGATCTACGGCCACTACGGCTTCACCGACTTCGTGATCTGTCTCGGCTACAAGGGCTACGTGATCAAGGAGTACTTCGCCAACTACTTCCTGCACAGTGCGAACGTGACCTTCGACCTGCAGGGGCGCACGATGGAGGTCCACGACGGCGACGTCGAGCCCTGGCGCGTGACGCTGGTCGACACCGGCGCCGACACGCAGACCGGCGGCCGGGTGAAGCGCGTCGCCGAGCACCTCGACGGCGAGCGCTTCCTGCTGACCTACGGCGACGGCGTGGCCGACGTCGACATCGGCTCCCTCGTCGACTTCCACACCGGCCACGGGCGCCTCGCCACGGTGACGGCGGTCCAGCCGCTCGGCCGCTTCGGCGCGCTCGAGCTCGACCGCGAGGGCCGGCACGTGACGTCGTTCACCGAGAAGCCGGCCGGCGACGGCGCCTGGGTCAACGGCGGCTTCTTCGTGCTCGAGCCCGCCGTGCTCGACTACATCGCCGGCGACGAGACCTACTTCGAGCACGAGCCGCTCGAAGGCCTCGCGCGCGACGGCGAGCTCATGGCGTACCGACATCGCGGCTTCTGGCAGCCGGTCGACGTGCTGCGCGACAAAGCCCTGCTCGAGCAGCTCTGGCGCTCGGGCGCGGCGCCCTGGAGGGTCTGGTGACGCCCGAGGCAGCCCCGCACACCGGCGACGCCCCCTTCGGTGGTCTCTACGAAGGCCGGCGGGTGCTGGTGACAGGCGACACCGGCTTCAAAGGTTCGTGGCTGTGCGGCTGGCTCGCCGACCTGGGCGCCGTGGTCGGAGGCTACGCGCTCGAGCCGCCTACCGACCCGAGCCTCTTCGTGCTGGGTGGCCTGGACGACGAGGTCGCGCACGTCGCCGGGGACGTACGCGACCTCGCCGCGCTCGCCGCGGCGGTGGCCGGCTTTGCGCCCGAGCTCGTCGTGCATCTCGCCGCTCAGCCCATCGTGCGCGCCTCCTACGACGACCCGCATGGCACGTTCGCAACGAACGTCATGGGCCTCGTGAACCTCTTCGAGGCGGTACGGGCCTGTCAGTCGGTGCGCGCCGTCGTGGTCGTCACGAGCGACAAGTGCTATGAGAACCCGGAGACAGAGGATGAGCCGGCCGGCGCGCGCCGCGCCGCGACGCGCGCGCCGTTTGCCGAGGACGACCCGCTCGGCGGTCACGACCCCTATAGCGCGAGCAAGGGCTGCGCCGAGATCGTCACGGCGGCGTACCGCAGGAGCTTCTGCGCCGCGGCCGGCGTGCAGGTGGCGAGCGCCCGCGCCGGCAACGTGATTGGCGGCGGCGACTGGGCGGTCGACCGTCTCGTGCCCGACTGCGTGCGCGCCGTGGCCGCCGGCACACCCGTCGTGGTGCGCCGCCCCGACGCCGTGCGGCCCTGGCAGCACGTGCTCGAGCCGCTCGCCGGGTATCTCTGGCTGGGCGCGCGCCTGCTGGCCGGCGACGGCGTGCTCGCCCGCGCCTGGAACCTGGGACCGGACGCTGCCGGCTGCGTGGCCGTGGGTGATGTGGTCACGGCCTTCCTGGCGGCCTACGGCGCCGGCTCCTGGCATCCGCTGCGCTCCGTCGCGGCAGAGCCGCACGAGGCCGCGGCGCTCACCCTCGACAGCTCACTGGCGCGCGAACGGCTCGGTGTGCGGCCGGTCTGGACGGTCGACGAGGCCGTCGCGCGCAGCGCCGCCTGGTATCGACAGCGGGCGGCCGGCGGCGACGCTCGCGTCGCGATGCGCGCCGACGTCGCCGCCTTCGTGACGGCCGCTCGAGAGAGCGGCCTGGAGTGGGCTACGGCACGCGCGACCGCGATCGCGGGACGGACGGTATGACACGCGCCGACGATCTGCGAATCGAGATCCTCGCCCTCGTCGAGCGCTACTACGACGAGGCGTTCGGGGGCGGCGAGGGCGCGCCACGGCGCGCCCTCGCCGCCCCCGGCACCGACCCCGACAGCTTCGTGCCGGGCAGCTCGCGCGTGCCCTACGGCGGGCGCGTGTTCGGTGCCGCGGAGATCGTCGGCCTGGTCGACGCTGCGCTCGACTTCTGGCTGACCGCCGGACGCTACAGCGCGCGCTTCGAGCGCGAGCTCGCGGCGCTGCTCGGCGTGCGCCGGTGCCTGCTCGTGAACTCGGGCTCGTCGGCCAACCTGTTGGCTTTCATGGCACTGACGAGCCCGCGCCTCGGCGAGCGCCGCGTCATGCCCGGCGACGAGGTCATCACGGTGGCCGCCGGCTTCCCGACCACGGTGGCGCCCATCGTCCAGTACGGCGCGGTGCCGGTGTTCGTCGACGTCGACCCGGCCACGGCCAACGTCGACGCGACCCTGTTGCCCGCCGCGCTCGGTTCGCGCAGCAAGGCCGTGTTCCTTGCCCACACGCTGGGCAATCCCTTCGACGTGGCGGCCGTACGGGCGTTCTGCGACGAGCACGAGCTGTGGCTCATCGAGGACAACTGCGACGCCCTCGGCTCGCGCTACGGGGGCCGTCTTACGGGGACCTTCGGCGACCTCGCCACGAGCAGCTTCTACCCGCCCCATCACGTGACCATGGGAGAGGGCGGTGCGGTCTATACCTCGAGCGCCGAGCTGGGCTCGATCGTCGCCTCGCTGCGCGACTGGGGGCGCGACTGCGTCTGCCCGCCCGGGGTCGACGACAGCTGCGGGCGGCGTTTCTCACACCACCTGGGTGAGCTGCCCTACGGCTACGACCACAAATACGTCTACTCGCACTTTGGCTACAACCTGCGACCCACCGACCTGCAGGCGGCGGTCGGCTGCGCCCAGCTCGCCCGGCTCGACGAGTTCACGGAGCGGCGCCGCGCGAACCACGCCCGTCTGATCGCTGCCTTGGAGCCGTTTGCCGACCTGCTCGTGCTGCCGCGCGCCACGCCGGGCAGCGAGCCGAGCTGGTTCGGCTGCCTGCTCACCCTGACCGCCGCGGCCCGGCACGACGGCATCGTGCGCGATCGTCTCGTGGGCCACCTCGAGGCGGCCGGCGTGCAGACCCGCATGCTCTTCGCCGGCAACATCGTCCGCCAGCCGTGCTTCGACGGGCTGCGCGCGAGCGGCGCCGGCTACCGGGTGGCCTCGAGCCTCGAGAACACGGACCGCCTGATGACGGACGCGCTCTGGGTCGGTGTGTATCCGGGTCTCACCGACGAGATGGTCGACCACATCGCGGGCGCGATCGCCGACGGTCTGCGCGGGGCGGGCGCATGAGTGGCGACGCCGGAGGAACGCGGGTGGCCGGACGGTTGCCCACGACGCGGCAGTCGTCGGGCGATTCGGCGCTGCATCGCACCGGCGCCTGGGTGGGTCTGCTGCTCGGGGCGCTCGGTGCCCTCGAGATCGCGGTCGTGCTCGCCCGGGGCGGCGGTTACTTCGTCGTCGTGCCGCGCCTGGGCTTCATGGTGCCGGTCGCGGTCGCCGGTCTGGTCGCGGCGCTCGCCGCCCTCGAGGTCGGCGGCGAGCGCACCAACGCCGTCGTCTGGCTCGGCGTCGTCGCCCTGGCCGGCGTCGGCTGGAACATCTGCGTCTACTCGCTCAAGTTCGGCCGCGGCGTGTGGACCCTGCTCGTGCCGCGCGCACACCCGGCCGGCGTCGATTTTCGCGACGGACTGTACGACCCGGCGCGCGCCTTCACGACCGTGCACAGCGCCTGGCCGCCGCTGTCGCTCTACCTGGGCAAGCCGTTCACGCTGCTGAGCCTGACCGCCGGCTATCACGTGCAGGTGGTCATCCTCGTCGCGCTGGCGCTCGGCGCCACGCTGCTGTCCGCCCACCTTGCGATGCGCGCGGTGGGGGAGAGGTCTGCGGCGCGCGCCGGGCGGCCCCTCGAGACGACGATGGTGGCGGCCGTCTCCGGCCTGTGGCTGCTCACCTCGTACGGCTTCTTCTACGAGGTCGACCGCGGCAACATCGACCTCTACGCGCTGGCCTTCTCGTTGCTCGCCCTCTGGCTCACGGTGCGCGGCACGCGCTCGCCCTGGCCGGCGGCCGCCGCCCTCGCCCTCGCCACCGGCCTCAAGCTCTACCCGGCGATCCTCGTGGTCGTGCTGCTCTGGCGCTACCGCTTGAAGGCGCTTCTGCCCGTGGCCGTGACCACCGCGGTCGTGCTGCTCGTCGCCGGGCCGGCCAACATGCTGCACGCATTCACGACGCTGCGGGCCCTGAGCACGAGCAGCACGCAGGAGTGGTGGGGCCAGGACTCCGCGACCGCCACGGCCTACGTGCTGCGCGACCATACGAGCTGGGCGCCCACCTGGATCTTCTGGCCGCTCATCGCGGCGCCGTCCGCCCTGTGGCTCGCCACCGTCGTCGCGGTCGTGCGCCGCGGGTGGAGCGAGCGCGGCGCCGTGCTGCTCGGCGCCGCCTGCGTGCCGATGATGGCGATCGTGCCGACCGTCAGCAACGACTACAAGCTCGTCCTGTGCGTCCTGCCGATCGCCGTGCTTGCGACCACGCTGGCGACGGCGCGGCGCGGACCCGGCACGACCTGGGTCGTGCTGTTTGCCACCCTGTCGCTCACCATGATGCTGCTGGCCCGATCGACGCTCCTGATCTCGGCCTCGCTGCAAGGGAGCAAGTACACGCTCCTCGTCGTGCTGCAGCTGCTGCTGCTCGTGAGCGTGCGGCTCGGCGAGCCTGCGGGCGATGTCGCCTCGGGCGCACCGGCGTCCGCCGACGCCCGGGCCTCCGTGGCTGCGGGCAGCGTGTCCGAGTGAGGCGCTGATGATCGGCTGGGCGGGCGCCCGCGAGACCCTCGTGCGTCGCCGCGAGCAGGTCCTGTATGTGGTGGTGGGGGGCTGGAACACGCTGTTCGGCTACGGCGCCTTCGCACTCTTCTACCACCTCCTGCACGACACCGCCGGCATGGCCCGGGTGAGCGGCTCGATGACCGCCCTGGTCGCCTCGACCGTCGTTGGGGTGATCAACAACTACGTGCTCTACCGCACCATCGTGTTCCGCAGCCACGGCCCGGTGCGGCGCGAGGTGCCGCGCTTCCTCGTGGTCTACGCGGCCGTGCTCGTCGTGAACCTGATCGTGCTGCCCGTGGCCCTGCGCACCCTGCCGTTCAGCGTGTACCTGATCCAGGCGGCCTTCACTGTGGCGGTCGTGGTCAGCACCTACGTCGCCAACAAGTACTTCAGCTTCGCGCCGGCACGGTAGCGGCCTCCGGGGAGGGCGCCGACGTCTAACGGAACGGCCGGTGTAAGCCGATAAGGCAACAGTACGTCGCCAAGCGTCACAAAGGACTGCCGCCCATGCCGTTCATCTCCGTGGTCACGGGTTGCTACAACGAAGAGGACAACGTGCGCGAGCTCTACGAGCGAGTGCGCGCGGTCGTCGAAGGGCTGCCCGGCTACACGTACGAGCACCTGTTCATCGACAACGCCTCCACCGACGGCACCGTCGCCGCGCTGCGTGAGCTGGCCGCGGCCGACCCCCGCGTGCGCGTCATCGTCAACACGCGCAACTTCGGCCACCTGCGCTCGCCCCACCACGCCATGCTGGAGGCACGCGGCGAGGCCGTCATCTACATCGTTGCCGACCTGCAGGACCCACCCGAGCTCATCGCCGAGTTCGTGCAACGCTGGGAGGAGGGCTACAAGGTCGTCGTCGGCGTGCGAGCGGCGAGCGAGGAGCGCCCGCCCATGCGCTGGATCCGGGCCGCCTACTACTCGGTGATCGAACGGCTGTCCGATGTGCCCCTCGTGCGCAACTTCACCGGCTTCGGCCTGTACGACCGCGAGGTCATGGACAAGGTCCGCGAGATCGACGACCCCTACCCGTACTTCCGCGGCATGATCTGCGACCTGGGCTACGAGCGCGCCGAGATCAGCTACTACCAGCCGGCCCGCAAACACGGCCTGACCAAGAACAACCGCTACACACTCTGGGACCTCGCCATGCTCGGCATCACGAACCACTCCAAGGTGCCGCTACGCCTGGCCACGATGGCCGGCTTTCTCATGGCCGTCCTGGCGATGGGCATCTCGGTCATCTACCTCGTCATGAAGCTCGTCTTCTGGGACACCTTCGACTTCGGCCTGGCGCCCGTGCTGATCGGCATCTACTTCTTCGGCGCGGTGCAGCTGCTGTTCATCGGCATCGTGGGCGAGTACATCGGCGCCATCCACACGCAGGTCTACCATCGCCCGCTCGTCGTCGAGAAGGAGCGCATCAATTTCGACTGAGGCCGGCGATCTGCTCGCGCGACGCCGGCGGCGCGCGGCGCCGCCGCTGCTGGCCACGGTCACCGTGGCCCTGGCCGCGATCGCGCTCGTTTTCGCCTGGCGCCGCCTGTTTCTGGGCGTCGACCTGACCGACGAGGGCTTCGCGGTCGCGGTGCCCTACCGCTTCGCGCTCGGTGCACGGCCCTTCGTCGACGAGATGAACATCCTGCAGACCGTGGGGTTCTTCTCGTACCCCTTCGTCAAGCTGTACGTGGCGCTGCGCGGCTCGACCGGCATCGTGCTGTTCATGCGTCACCTGTACCTTGCCTGGACGCTCGTCGTCGCGAGCGTCGTCTGGAGCGCCCTGCGCCGGGTCGTGCGCTGGGAGCACGCGCTGCTGGCCGCGCTCGTGTGCTCGACGTTCGTGATCGCGACGACCAGCGACCTCACCTACAACACGATCGGCGCTGGCCTTCTCGTGATCGCCATGGCCCTCGGGACCCGCGCGCTCACGGGCGGCGCCGGCCGGCGCAGCCTCGCCGGCGCCGGTGCCGCCCAGGCGCTCGCGGTCCTCGCCTACCCGTCGCTCGTCGCCGTACTGCCGGTGAGCGCCGCCTGTCTCGCGGCGGCCGCCGCTCGCGGTAGCCGCCGGCGCAGCCTCGTCGCCTTCGTCCTGGGCGCCGCGGTCACGCTGGCCGGCGAGGCGCTCCTGCTCGCCCTCTTCGGCGTGAGCAACGTACTGCGCTGCCTGCGCTACCAGCTCGCGGACTGGGGCCGCCTGAACTCGGGCGGAGGCCCGGCGAAGCTCTGGGGTGTGGTCGACGGCGCCGCCGGCCATCTCGAGCTGTACCCGCTCGTTGTGGTCGCGGCCCTCGCGCTGTGGGTGGCCTACCGGCGCCTGCCGCTTGCCCGCCTCGCCCTCGTCGCGGCACCGCTCGCGCTGCTGCCCTTCGGCGAGCAGCTCGTGTCGGGCGGCGACGGCTTCGCCGTGATCTACGGGCTCGCGGCGCCGTACTTCGCCCTCTTCGCGCCGGCCGAGCGTCGCGCGCTCGTGACCACCCTCCTGCTCTGGGGGTACCTGCCGTCGCTTGCCGCCGGCCTCGTGTCGGGCTACACGAGCGCCTCGGGCTGGCTGCAGATGGACGTGGGGCTGCTGCCGGCGGTCGTGCTCTCCGGCGTGTTCCTGGCGCTCTCGCTCTCGCCGCGCGAGGGCGAGCCGGCGCGGCTGCGCCGCGCCCTGCCCGCCCTCGGTGTCGCCTGCCTGGCCGGCATGCTCGCCGTCACCGTCGTCTACGAGTATCAGTTCCTGCCGCGTGCCGTGCCTCTGTCGCATCTCACCGCCACGATCCACAGCGGCCCGTACGCCGGCGTGCGGGCGACGCCCGAGCGAGCGGCGTACCTCGCGCAGCTGCGCGGCGACCTCGCCCGCCTGACGCGCCCCACGGACCGCCTGCTCGTGTTCTATCAGGCGCCCGCCTTCTACTTGTTCTGGCCGCACGGCGTGGCCACCAACTCGGTCTGGATCTCGAGCGCGCAGGGGCTCGACGTCAACGACGACCCCGGGGCACTGCCGCCGGCGACGCTCGCCTACTACGCCCGTACGCACGTCCTGCCCGACGTCGTCATCCGCCTGGTGGGCACCGCCGGCCTCACCGACGCGACGCTGCGCGCTCGCTTCAGCGCAGGTCTCGACTGCCGGGTGGTGCTCGTGCGGCCCCAGTACGTCGTGTTTCGACGGGTCCCCGGTGGGGCGTTCGCGGCCGCTGGGAGCCGGTCGTGAGCGGCGCGGTGCTGATCACCGGCGGCGCCGGCTTCATCGGCCGCAACCTGGTCGAGGAGCTCGGCGCGCGCTGGGAGCTGCTCGCGCCGCCACACGGCGAGCTCGAGCTGCTCGACGAGGAGCGGGTCGAGGCGTACCTCGATACCCACGCCGTCGAGGTCGTGGTGCACTGCGCCGTGCGTCCGGGCCATCGTCACGCCGCCGACCCGAGCGGTCAGCTCGAGCGCAACGTGCGCATGTTCGCCAACCTGGCGCGCTGCCGAGGCCGGTACCGGCGGCTCGTCTTCGTGAGCTCCGGGGCGGTCTACGACGAGCGTCACTACCGCCCGCGGCTGCCCGAGACCGCGTTCGGCGAGCACGTCCCGCGCGACGAGCACGGCTTCTCGAAGTACCTGTGCGCGGCCTACGCCGCGACGCGACTCGACATGGTCGAGTTGCGGCCGTTTGGCGTGTTCGGGCCCCACGAGGACTACGCCATCAGGTTCATCTCGAACGCGATCTGCAAGACGCTCCTCGACCTGCCGGTCACCCTGCATCAGGACCGTCGCTTCGACTACACGCCGGTGCGCCACCTCGCGCTGGTGATCGAACGCTTCTTCACGCACGATCCGGCCCACGGCGCCTACAACGTCTCGGCCTCCGAGTCGTGGCGCCTCCTCGACCTGGCTCGCCTCGTCGTGCGTCTGAGCGGGAAGGACGTGCCCGTGCTCGTCGCGAACGAAGGCCTGGGCGTGGAGTACAGCGGCGACGGCCGGCGCCTGCGCGACGAGCTGCCGGACCTGGCGCCGCCGCCCATGGAACAGGCCGTGGCCGAGCTCTACGACTGGTATGCGCAACGCCGATCGAGCATCGACCGGACGCTGCTGCTGGTCGACCCATGACGAGGACCGGCGAACCCGGCCGCGGAGGCGGCAGAGGCGTGACGGAGCCCGACAGGAGCGAGGTGAGCAGGCGGCGATGAAGCTGTCCGACTACGTCGCGCAGCGCGTGGCGGGCCTCGGTGTGGGGCACGTCTTCCTGGTGACGGGTGGCGGCGCCATGCATCTCGACGACTCGCTCGGCCGGCGCGCCGACCTGGCCCTGGTGTGCAACCATCACGAGCAGGCCTGCGCCATCGCCGCCGAAGGCTACTCGCGCGTGCGCGGCGGCCCGGCGGCGGTATGCGTCACGAGCGGCCCCGGCGGCACCAACGCCGTGACCGGCGTGCTCGGTCAATGGCACGACTCCGTGCCGGTGCTCTACGTGTCGGGTCAGGTCCGCTCCGACACGACCGTCGCGCTGTCCGGACTGCCGCTGCGCCAGCTCGGCGACCAGGAAGGCCCGATCGTCGATATCGTGCGGCCGATCACCAAGTACGCCGCGCTCGTGCGCGAGCCCGAGAGCATCGGCGCCCACATGGACGCCGCGATCCGGCTCATGACGAGCGGCCGGCCCGGGCCGGTCTGGCTCGACGTGCCGGTCGACGTGCAGGGCGCCGACGTCGACGACGCCGCGATCGAGCGCGGGCGGCGTAAGGCGCCGCCCGCGCTCGACCCCGATGCCGCCTACGACCGCGCGCTCGTGTCGCGACAGGTCGACGAGCTCGTCGCCCGTCTGGCCCGCGCGGAGCGTCCGGTGGTGCTGGCCGGCAGCGGGGTGCGCAGCGCGGGAGGGGCCGACGTGCTGCTCGCCGTCGCGGAGAGCCTCGGGGCGCCGGTCGTGACCGCCTGGAACGCCCACGACCTGCTATGGGAGGAGCATCCCCTGTACGCGGGACGGCCGGGGACGGTCGGCGACCGGGCCGGCAACTTCGTCGTGCAGAACGCCGACCTGCTGCTCTCCGTCGGCTGTCGCTTGAACATCAGGCAGATCGGCTACGAGCACGAGGCCTTCGCGCGGGCCGCGTGGCGCGCGCTCGTCGACGTCGACGCGCTCGAGCTGCGCAAACCCACGGTGGCGCCCGACCTCGCCGTGCACAGCGACGCGCGCTTCTTCCTCGAAGAGCTCGGCACGGCGCTCGGCGAGGAGTGGCCCGCACGACGGCCGGCGAGCTGGGAACCGTGGCTGGCCTGGTGCCGGGAGCGCCGCGCCCGCTATCCGGTCGTGCTGCCCTCGTACCGGGCGAGCTCCTCGCCGGTCAACGCCTACGTGTTCGTCGACGAGCTTTCGGACGCCCTCGAGCCCGACGACATCGTGGTCTGCGCCAACGGCGCCGCCTGCGTCGTCGCCTTTCAGGCGCTGCGCGTGCGACGGGGTCAGCGTCTGATCGCCAACTCGGGCACGGCCGGCATGGGCTACGACCTGCCGGCCGCCATCGGCGCTTGCCTCGCGGCCGGCGGCCGGCGCGTGGTGTGCCTGGCCGGCGACGGCAGCATCCAGATGAACCTGCAGGAGCTGCAGACCATCGTCCACCACCGTCTGCCGGTCAAGATCTTCGTGTTCGGCAACGGCGGCTATCTGTCGATCAGACAGATGCAGGACAACCTCTTTGCCGGGCACCGCGTGGGCGAGGGGCCGGGCAGCGGCCTGTCGCTGCCCGACATGGTCGCGCTGGCCGGCGCCTACGGCATCCCGGCGCGACGCGTCGACCGTCACGACGACCTCGGGCAGGCGATCGCCGCGACGCTCGCGGGCGACGGCCCGGCACTCTGCGACGTGGTGATGGCGGCCGACCAGCAGTTCGCGCCCAAGGTCGCGGCCGAGAAGCTGCCCGACGGCACCATCGTCTCCAAGCCACTCGAGGACATGTGGCCGTTCATGGAGCGGGCCGAGTTTGCCGAGAACATGCTCGTGCCGCAGTGGCGGCCCGCTCGCGGGGCCGCGCGGACGGCACAGAAGCGAAAGGGGCGGGACGCATGAACGCACTCGAACACCGCATGGTCGACGCGCTCATCGACCTGCGCGAGAACCACCACGTGAGCGGTGTGAAGGCCGAGTTCGAGGCCGAGGGCACGCGACTCGAAGAGGCGCTGCGCCTCAAGGAGGTCGTGACGCAGGCCGGCCTCGGGCTGACCATCAAGATCGGCGGCTGCGAGGCCGTGCGCGACATGTACGAGGCGCGAGTGATCGGCGTGCAGCGCGTTGTGGGGCCCATGGTCGAGTCGCCGCACGCCCTGCGCAAGTACCTCGCCGCGGTACGCCTGGCCTTCCCCGACGACGAGCGCGCCGACGTCGAGTTCTGCGTCAACGTCGAGACCGTCACGGGCTATGAGAAGTTCGCCGACATGCTCGCCCTGCCCGAGATCGGCGAGCTCGACGGCATCGTGCTCGGCCGGGTCGACATGACCGGCTCCCTGGGCATGAGCCGCGAGGACATCAACGAGCCCGCGATCTTCACCATGGCCGCCGACCTGTTCTCGCGGGCCAAGGGTTCTGGCCTCGCCTGCGGCATGGGCGGCGGCGTGTCGGCCGCCTCGCTGCCGTTCATGCGCGACCTGCCCGATGGCTGCCTCGACCGCTATGAGACCCGCAAGGTCATCTTCGAGTGCCCCGCAGCGCTTTGCAGCGGCGCCGATGCCGGCATCCTCAAGGCCGTCGGCTTCGAGCTCATGTGGCTCAAGAACAAGCGCGACTTCTACCAGGCGATCTCCTGCGAGGACGCGATGCGCCTCGAGATGTTGCAGACGCGCTACGACGCGCTGATCGAGGCGGCCGGAGGCGTCTACGGCTGAGGCCGGCCGCGGCGGCTCGTCGGCGGCGCCGGCGACGGCGCCCGTCACCGATCCGGTCAGGGCGGTGGCCTTCGACCTCGACGGCACGCTGTATGTCGGCAGTCGGGTGGTGCCCGGAGCCCCCGAGGTCGTCGCCGCGGTGCGCGCCCGCGACCTGGCGACGCTGTTCGTCACCAACGCCTCCGCCGTCGGTGCCCGCGGGCTGTGCGAGCGCCTCGCCGCGATGGGCATCGCGGCAGCGCGGGCCGAGATCTACTCGTCGGCCGTGGCGGTCGCGCGTTATGCGGTCGAGCGCGGCTACACCGAGGTCTACGTCGTGGGGCTGCCCGGTCTGGGCGACGAGCTGCGCGCCCATGGAGTCGCCGTGACGGCCGACCCGGTCCGCGCCCAGGCGCTCGTCGTCGGTTTCGCGCCGCAGTTCGACGCCGCGTCGCTGCCGCTCGATCTCGCACCCGGCGCCGAGTTCATCGCCGCCAACCTAGACACCGACTACCCGGTCGGTGACGGCGAGCGCCGGCCCGCGGCGCGTGAGACGATCGACAGGGTCGTCGCGCGTCTCGGGCGCTCCTGGGACTTCTGCGCCGGCAAGCCCGGCACGTACCTGCTCGAATGCGTGGAGCGCGACCATGGCCTGAGACCGGCCGAGATCGTCGTGGTCGGTGACAGCACGGCAAGCGACGTGGCCATGGCTCGTGCCGCCGGTTGCCGCGCGATCCTGATCGCCGCCGAGGGGGCGCCGCGCGGCGGCGCGGACGCCGTCGTGGCTCGCCTCTCCGACGTGCCGGCCGCCCTCGAGGCGCTCGCTTCGGGCTGAGGCGCGAGTGCGGTCGGGTGGTATCCTCCGACCGTGATGGCAACGTTCCCTTTGACCGACAGGCCGCCGGCCGGCGGCGCGCGGCGTTAGGCCCCGGCGTGCCCAGCAGGCGACAGATCAGCGTGGGCGGTGTGCCGGTGGGCGGCGGCGCCCCGGTCGCCGTGCAGTCGATGACGAACACGCCGACCGGTGACGCCGCGGCGACCCTCGCCCAGGTCGGCGCGCTGGCGGCGGCCGGCAGCGAGCTCGTGCGCGTGTCGCTGCCGGCCGCCGCCGATGTCGAGGCCTTCGCCCGCATCGTGCGGCATGCGCCGGTGCCGATCGTCGCCGACATCCATTTTGATTGGCGTCTTGCGCTGGCGGCGCTCGAGCACGGCGCCGCCGCCGTGCGCATCAACCCCGGCACGATCGGTAGTGACGCGCATGTGCGTGCCATCGTGCGGGCCGCCGCGGAGCACGGCGCGGCCGTACGCATCGGCGTGAACTCCGGCTCGCTGCCGCGCGACCTGCGCGCGCTGGCCGTCACGAAGCCGGTCGAGGCCCTGGTCGAAGCCGCTGTGCGCCACGCCGAGCGCTGCGAGTCGTGGGGCTTCACGGAGTTCAAGCTGTCGGTGAAGAGCTCCAGCGTGCCCGACACCATCGCCGCCTACCGGGCTCTGGCGGCGCGCACCGACGCTCCCCTGCACGTCGGCGTGACCGAGGCCGGCACGCCGTGGGCCGGCACGATCAAGAGCGCGGTCGGCATCGGCGCTCTGCTGGCCGAGGGCATCGGCGACACGCTGCGCGTGTCGCTCACGGGCGACCCGGTCGAGGAGGTGCGGGTCGCCTGGGCGATCCTCGCCGCGCTCGAGCTGCGCCGTCGCGGCCCCAACCTCATCTCGTGCCCGACCTGCGCGCGCACCGAGGTCGACCTGGTCGGCCTGGCCGAGGCCGTCGAGGCGCGTCTGGCCGCCTACCGGGCGCCGATCAGCGTGGCGGTGATGGGCTGCCGCGTGAACGGCCCCGAAGAGGCGCGCCACGCCGACTTCGGGATCGCGGCCGGCAGGGGAGAGGGGATCGTCTTCGCGCACGGTGAGAAGGTCGCCACGGTGCCCGAGGCCGATCTCGTCGGGGCGCTCTTCGCGCTCATCGACGCCGAGCTCGACGGCGGTAGCGAAGCGCGCGACGAACTCGCACCCGGCTGAGCCTCAGCGACGGGCTCGATCGGCGGACCCGTCGTCGCGCGCGACCTAGTTGCCGCTCTTTGCCCCGAACTTCGTGGCGAGCGCGGCAAAGGCGGCGGCCTGGCTCGCACTGCCCGCCTCGGCGAGCAGCTCGGCGCGCCTGGAGAGGACCTCGCCGTACCAGGTGCGGATCATGAGCACGTTGCGGTCGAGCGGCACGGTGCCGTCGGTCAGGTGGGCGAAGTCGTAGCGGCCGAGGTCGACCGGCGTGAGCCAGCGCTGCAGCGCGGCCTCGGTCTTGCCCGGCCCTGTGGTACGCGCCCCCAGCACGACGGCGAGCGGCTCGCCGTAGAACCCGCTCACGATGCGCGCGTCGGGACCATACGTGAAATAGACGCTGCGCCCGGCAGCGGCGTACTGACGCACGAGCGAGGCGATCATCGCGTAGTAGGCGGTGTCGATCGCGCTGCCGTCGTACGGCCGGCCCGCCTCGAACGGCGCGACCGCCGTCAGGAACGCCTGGACCTGGGTGCGTGAGCCGGCGATCAGCGCGGGGTAGCGGCGCTGCAGGTCGTGCAGGTACCAGCTCCGGCGCAGCAGCTCCTGGTCGAGGACCACGACGTCGGGCCGTAGGCCGTCGACGTCCTGGGCGTAGTCGAGTGGAAAGCCGAACTGGTCGCGGTCGACCATGATCAGGGAGTGCGGCGCGGCGAGGAGCAGCACGTTGTGGATGTAGGCGTCGGCGAAGCGGTAGCGATGCATGGTGAGGCTCGGCGCGCGGGCCGCGCCGAGGCCGAGCGGCACGGCCACGAGAATGGCCGCCAGGACGCCGGCGAGCGCGGGCGCACCCGCCGACCGCTGCGCGGCGCGCCACGTCAGCACCCGCGCCGCGAGCCACCAGGCACCGAGCCCCATGAGCAGGGCGAGCACGAGGTACGAGGGGATGTAGAAGACGGACACGAGGGCGCGGTCGTCGGCGTTCAGCGAGGCTGTGGCCGTGTTTGTGGGGAAGTCGGTGACGAGGGTCACTACCGGCCAGGTGGCGACCACCAGGGCGACGGCCAGCCAGAACAGGGGCCGGCGCCGCGTGAAGAGGACGGCGAGGCCGACGGCGGCCAGCACGAGCAGCAAGGGCAGCCACTGGTGGACGAGCAGCGACACGCTCGTGCCGAGCTCGGCGAGCGTGGCGCGCGGGCCGGAGTGGCCGCCGGTCACGTACTGCCGCCGCGTGACCACCCGCCAGAAGGTCGTCCAGGAGCGGGGATCGCCCCAGTCCATCAGCGGTGAGCGGGCGGCGGCGAGCGGCAGGTACAGGTACGGAGCAAGGCCGAGGAAGTACATGCCGGCGCCGGCCGCGAGGCGCCCCCACGAGGGTCGCAGACGGCGTTCGAGGACGAGGCCGTAGAGGGCGACGACCGGCAGAAAGACGATGAACGTGTCGTGGGCCGTCAGGCCGAGCCCCATCACGAGGCAGATCGCAAGGAACAGCCGGCCCCGCAGGCGCGCCGTCGGCGCCCGGCCCCAGACCAGCGTGAGCACGAGGAGGAGGCCGACAAGCGCGGCGTTCAGGCCGTAGACCTCGGTGATGATCGCCTGGCTCCAGGTGGTGGCGGCGGTGGCCGCCAGCAGGCCGGCCGCCAGTCCGGCGGCACACGGGAGCAGGCTGCCGGCGCCGGTCGCCGGCCACCACGGGGAGGCCGCGGCCAAGTCGGCCTGGGCCCGGCCCGGGGCGGCGGAGCCGGACCGTCGTGCGCTGCCCGGCCGGCCGCCGGCCCCGCCGCCCCGGCAGTCGTCGACGATGAGCATCGTCGCCCACGCGACGAGCGCCGCCGCCAGGGCGGTAAAGACGGCCGACATGAGGTTGCAGCGGAGCGCGACGTTGCCGATCGGCAGCCAGGTGAAGGCGTGGGCGACCAGGGTCCAGAGCGGGTAGCCCGGCTCGTGGGGGACGCCCAGCGACGAGGCCGCGGCGATCAGCTCGCCGGCGTCCTCAAAGGTGATGGTGGGCGCGAGCGTCAGGGCGAACAGGATGAGCGCGCCGGCGAAGGTGACCGCCAGGGTGGCCGCGGGCATGAAGCGGGCGGCCGGTGCGGCTGCCGGTGCACCCGCGGCGGTGGCCGGCCGGGGCGGCGGCGCCGCGGTGGGGCGGTCGGCGGGGGGCGGGGCCGCGCGCGGGGCCGGCGGCCGCCGGCCGGTCCGCGCGGGGGCGCGCCGCTTGCGGGAGCTCACCTCGGGTCAGCTCCCGGCCAGTCCGGTGATGCTGTAGGACCTGTTGCCGCGCTCGAAGGCGATCATCTTGCCGAGACCCTCCTCGAGGGTGGTCGACGGCTCCCAGCCGAGCCGCTCGCGGGCGCGCGTGATGTTGGGGCGCCGCACCTTGGGGTCGTCGAGCGGGAGCGCCGAGTAAACCGGGTGGTTCGTGCCACCGGCGAGGCGCGTGACGGTCTCGGCGAGCTCGCCGAGCGTGATCTCGGCGGGGTTGCCGAGGTTGATCGGCTCGTGCTCGTCGCTCTCAGCCAGGCGCAGGAGGCCGTCGACGAGATCGGTCACGTAGCAGAAGCTGCGCGTCTGGCTGCCGTCGCCGAAGACCGTGAGCGGCTTGCCCTGCATGGCCTGACGCACGAAGGTCGGCACCGCGCGACCGTCGTTGCCGCGCATGCGCGGACCGTAGGTGTTGAAGATCCGGGCCATGGCCGTGTCGAGCCCCTGCTGGCGGTGGTAGGTCATGGTGACCGCCTCGGCGTAGCGCTTCGATTCGTCGTAGACACCACGCGGGCCGATCGGGTTGACGTTGCCCCAGTACTCCTCGGACTGCGGGTGCTGCAGCGGGTCGCCGTAGACCTCGGAGGTCGAGGCCAGCACGAAGCGGGCGCGCTTGTGCCGCGCCAGGACGAGCACGTTGTGCGTGCCCCACGCGTCGACCTTGAGGGTCTTCAGCGGCAGGCGCAGGTAGTCGATCGGGCTCGCCGGGCTCGCCAGGTGAAAGATCACGTCGACGTCCCCCTCGAGCTCGATCGGTTCGACGACGTCGAGGTTGTAGAACTCAACGTCGGCGCCGCGTAGATGGTCGATGTTCGCCAGCGAGCCGGTGTCGAGATTGTCGAGGACCGCGACGTGGTAGTCGTGGGCCAGGAGCAGGTCGCAGAGGTGAGAGCCGAGAAAACCCGCCCCGCCGGTGACCACCGCTGTCGTCACGACCGCTCCTTTCGCCGCTCCCGGACCGGAACGGCGCCCGGGGTCAGGGCGAGTATATGGAGGCGGCGCGAGCCTCCGCAACGGGGCTGGCGCAAGCCGGCCCCACGATTGCGGCTCGCGCCACGGGTGCCGTATCATGACAGCCGTCGCCCCGCGCCGGTCGCCCCGCCGGGGGCCACGTCAGGGGGGCCGGCGGCAGCGCCCCGGCCCCGCCCGAACGACACGTCAGGAGTCCCGCTTGCGCGCCAGCCAGTTGCTGCTTCCGACCGTCAAAGAAGACCCCGCCGGCGCCGAGGCGGCGAGCCACAAGCTCATGGTCCGCGCCGGCCTCATCCGCCAGCTCGCGGCGGGCATCTACATCTTCCTGCCGGCCGGCTGGCGCGTCATGCGCAGGATCGAGGCCATCGTGCGCGAGGAGATGGAGGCGATCGGCTGTCAGGAGATGCTCTACCCGGTCGTGAACCCCGCTGAGATCTGGCAGCAGTCGGGCCGATGGCAGTCGATCGGCGACGAGCTCTTCCGGTTCAAGGACCGCAAGGGCACCGACATGGTCCTCGCCATGACCCATGAAGAGGTCGTGACCTGGCTCGCTGCCCACGAGGTCCACTCGTACCGCCAGTTGCCGCAGCTCTGGTTCCATCTGCAGATCAAGGAGCGCGACGAGGCGCGCCCCAAGAGCGGCCTCCTGCGCGTGCGCGAATTCATCATGAAGGACTCCTACAGCCTCGACACCGACTTCGACGCGCTGCAGGTGAGCTACGAGAAGCACATCGGCGCCTACGACCGCATCTTCGCGCGCTGCGGCCTGACCGTACGCCTCGTGCTGTCCGACCCGGGCATGATGGGCGGCGCCATCGCCCACGAGTACATGGCACCGAGTGAGGCCGGCGAGGACGAGATCGTGTTCTGCGAGAGCTGCGGTTATGCCGCCAACGTCGAGCTCGCCGTCGCCGCGCCCGACGACGCCCCGCCGCCCGCCGGCGGGGTCGGCGAGGGCGGCCGCGAGGTGGCCACACCCGGCCAGCGCACCATCGCCCAGGTCTCGGCCTTCCTGGGCATCGAGCCGCGCGACCTCGTCAAGTCGCTCGTCGTGGTGAGCGAGGAGCGCGGTCCCGTGCTCGCGCTCGTGCGCGGCGACCACGACCTGCACGAGGGCAAGCTGCGCCGCGTGATCGGCGAGTTCCGCCTGGCGACCGCCGACGAGGTACTGGCCGCCCAGGGCGTTGAGCCGGGCTTCGTCGGTCCGGTCGGCAGCCCGCTGCCGATCGTCGCCGACGAGGCGCTGCGCGGCGGCATCTTCACCGGCGGCGCCAACAAGCCCGATCACCATCTCAGCGGCATCGCCGCCGATGAGATCGTCGGCGACTACCACGACCTGCGCGTCGTGCACGCCGGCGACCGCTGCCCGGAGTGCCGCACGCCGCTGCGTGGCGAGCGGGTCATCGAGGTCGCGAACATCTTCCAGCTCGGCACCAAGTACTCGCTGCCGATGGGCGCGACCTACCTCGACGAGCAGGGCGAGGAGCAGCCGATCATCATGGGCAGCTACGGCATCGGCGTGGCCCGCATCGCCGCGGCCGCGGTCGAGCAGCACCACGACGACCACGGCATCGTCTGGCCGGCGGCGCTCGCGCCGTTTACCGTACATGTCGTCGTCGTGCGGCCGGCCGACGCCGTCCAGGCGGCGCTCGCCGACGAGATCCACGCCGAGCTCCAGGCGCGCGGCGTCGAAGTGCTGCTCGACGACCGCGACGTGTCGGCCGGCGTCAAGTTCAACGACGCCGACCTGCTGGGCTGCCCCCTCCAAGTGGTCGTCGGCAAGCGGGCCGCTGAGCGAGTGGCCGAGCTCAAGCAGCGGGCCGGCGGCGAGCGTCGCGACGTGCCCGTGGCCGACCTCGTCGACGCCGTCCGCGCGGCGCTCGCCGCCTCGTAGCGCGCCGTCGCGCCCCCGCGGCCGGCCGCGGCTCAGGCTCGCGCGTTGTCTGAACGGGCGACAAAAGGCCTGCAGTCCCCTCAAGTTGTTGGCGGCTTTGGGCGATAACGTCTAGCGATATGCAGACCATGCTCAAACCGAACCGGCCGCGTTACTCTCGCGAGCGCTTCCAGGCTGCTCTCAAGGGCCTCATGGAGGAGCGCCACCTGAGCTACCGGCAGCTCGCCTACAAGACCCAGCTTTCGGCCGGCTACCTCAACCATCTCACCAAGGGCACCCGTCCGGTGCCCGCCGACCCGGTCATCCGCATCATCGCGACGGCACTCTGCGTCGAGCCCGACTTCTTCCTCGAGTTCCGCCTGCGCCAGGTGGCCGACGTGCTCGACGCCTCCACGCACCTGATCGACGCTCTCTACAGCGTGCTGCTGCTGCACACGCCGCTGTCCGACGAGATGAAGGCCATGCTGGAGCGCTCCGGTAACGGCCACACGAACGGCGAACGCTCGCAGATCCTGGCCGTCTGACGCGACGGCGAGAGCGCCCTTCCGCCCTCCGCGACCGGCCCCGGCCGGTCGTTTTTCGTTGCCCGCTTCGTAAACCTTCGCCGGATATCGCCGATAGATGGGGGGAGCGGAGCTGGGCTGCCCGTGGCGTGCCCCCAGCGCCGCCGCACACCCGCCGGATGGCGCCTCTCGGGGGCCACAGCGAAGGGAAGGGGAACAGTGGGCGACCGATCGGTGCGAGCGTTCGACGGCGATGGCGTGACCGACGCTAGGCGCCGCCGTCTTGCCCTCCTTGCGTCGATCGTCCTGACCGGCACCACCGCGGCCGTCGTGTTCCACTACGTGATGGCCTACTACCTGGGCCGCGGCTACCCCTACAGCACGTTCCTGTTCCTGCCGAGCGATCATTTCAACGACTGGAACAACACGTATCGGTACGTGTCGCACTTCCTGCAGGGCCAGCCGGCGCCCTTCGTGTACTTCCCGCTTGCCTTCCTGTTCGTGGCCGGGGCCACGCTGCTGCCGATGTCGGTCGGCCTCGCCCTGCTTGCCCTGGCCTACGTGTCGGGCCTCGTCACGCTGCTGTGGCGTCACGCCTTCGACGTGCTGCCCGGCCGGCAGCTCAAGCTGCAGTACGCGGTGATCCTGGTGGCGCTGTCCTACCCCGTGCTCTTCACGCTCGATCGCGGCAACCTCGAGATGGTCATCTTCCTGCTCGTCGGCGGCATGTTCTACTTCGTCTACCGGCGCGAGTCGGCGTGGGGAGCGGGGCTCTGCCTAGCCGCCGCCATCGCCATGAAGGTCTACCCGGCGACCCTGATCGTGCTGCTCATAGCGGAGCGCCGCCTGAAGGCCGCCATCGTGGCGGCGGTCGGCGCGGTGGCGCTCACGGTCGGCGCGACCGGAGCCTTGGCGCTGCTCACCGGCCGGTCGATGATGTCCGTGTGGCAGCAGGCCTACGCCGAGAAGGGCACCTATCAGGGTATCCAGGTCGACGCTGGCGCCGGCATGCAGCATAGTCACACGCTGTGGGGCCTGCTGCGCGCACCGAGCCTGCTGCTGCACGGCGTCGAGGAGCCCTGGCAGCACACCGCCTACGTGCTGGCCGTCATCGCGGTCTTCGGGCTGCTCGCCGTGCACGCAACGTTCCGTGAGAGCGAGTCGTGGCGCAAGGCCGCGCTCATGGTGATCGCGGCGATCACCCTGCCCTTCGTGTCGGCCGACTACACGACGCCGCTCATCTACTTTCCGCTCGTCATGTTCCTGAGCTCGCGCCGCGTGTCGCGCTACGACCTCGTCTACGTCGCCCTGTTCGGCGTGCTGCTGATCCCCGTCGACTACGTGTACCTGCCGGCGCTCGGCACGATCGACGCCTCGGTCTCGGTGATCGTCTACGCCGCGGCGCTGGCCGCGCTCGTCGTGCTGACCATCGGCGACGCCGTGCGCCAGGAGAGGACGGCCCCCGTCGCTCGCGCCTTGCGCCTGCGGGCCTGGAGAGGCGCGGCGCGATGAAGCTCACACCCCTCGACGTGCCGGGCTGCCTGCTGGTCGCCGCAGACGTGCACGAAGACCCTCGCGGCAGCTTCGCCAAGCCGTTCGTGGCGACCGCCTTCAGCGCCGCCGGGCTTCGGGAGCCCTTCCGTGAGCTCTTCCACAGCTCGTCGCACGCCGGCGTCGTGCGCGGCATGCACGTCGTGCTGCCGCCTGACGACGGCGCGAAGCTCGTCGCCTGCGTGGCCGGCGAGGCGCTCGACGTGCTCGTCGACCTGCGGCGCGGCTCGCCAGCCTACGGTCGTCCCGTGTCGCTCGCCCTGCGCGGCCCCGGTGACGCGCTGGTCGTCGCCGGCGGCGTGGCGCACGGCTTTGCCGCCCTCACCGAGGGCTGCGTGATGAGCTACGCCACGGTCGGTGAGCACGCCGCCGGCACCGACGCCGGCGTGCGCTGGGACTCGATCGGTTTCGTCTGGCCGTTCGAACGGCCCAACGTATCCGACCGCGACGCCGCGCTGCCGGCGCTGAGCGCATTCGATTCGCCGTTCGTCTTCAGCTCCGAGGCTGAGGTGGCGCCGTGAGCCGTGCCCTCGTCACCGGATCGACCGGCTTCGTGGGCGGCCACCTGGTGCCCCGCCTGGCCGCCGAGGGCTGGCGGGTCGCCCGCCTGCTGCGCGAAGGGCTCGAGTCCGCCACGCCGCTCGCCGGTGTCGACGATCACTGGTGGGACGGCTCCACCGACGGCGCCGTCGCCGCCGTGGCCGCGGCCGCGCCCGACGTCGTCTTCCACCTCGCCTCGATGTTCGTGGCCGAGCACGCCGCGGCCGACGTGGCGCCGCTGGTCGAGTCGAACGTCCTGGCGGGCGCACGGGTCGCCGAAGCCATGCTGCGCACCGATCGCCGGCTCATCGTGAACACCGGCACCTCGTGGCAGCGGGACCTCCAGGGCGGCTACGACCCGGTCTGCCTCTATGCGGCCACCAAGCAGGCCTTCGAGGACGTGCTGACCTACTACGTCAGCGCCGAAGGCTTCGCCGCGATCACGCTGCGGCTGTACGACACCTACGGCCCCGACGACCGGCGCCCCAAGCTCGTGAGCGCTCTCGCCGGAGCGCTGCGCAGTGGCACGCCGCTGTCGCTCTCGCCGGGCGAGCAGCTGCTCGATCTCGTGCACGTCGATGACGTCACGGCCGCCTTCGCCACGGCGGGACGGCGGCTGCTCGACGGCGGCGGCAGCGGCCACGAGCGCTTCGACGTGAGCACCGGCGAGGCGCGCACATTGCGTGCGGTCGTGGCGGCCTACGGCGCGGCGGCGGGGCGGCCGGTGCCGGTGCGCTGGGGTGAGCGGCCGTACCGGCCGCGCGAGGTCATGACGCCGCCCGCGGGCAGCCCGCTGCCCGGATGGCGGGCCGAGGTCTCCCTCGAGGACGGCTTTCGACGACTGGTGGTGCACGCATGACGCCCGAACCGACACGCCGCCGGGCCTCACTGCCCGGCGAGGGGGAGCTCGTCTCGGTGGTCGTGCCCGTCTTCGACGAGCACGATACGGTCGAGGAGATGTACCGGCGCCTGGCGGCCGTCTTCGACGGGCTCGAGAGCCTCGCCGGACAGTTCATCTTCGTCGACGACGGCAGCCGCGACGACACGCTCGAGCTGCTGCGCGCGATCGCGGCCGGCGACGGCCGCGTGCGCGTGGTCGGCCTGTCGCGCAACTTCGGCCACCAGGCGGCCATCACGGCCGGCCTCGACCACGCCGCCGGCGACGCCGTCGTGTTGATCGACGGCGACCTGCAGGACCCGCCCGAGGTCATCCCCGCGATGATCGAGCGCTGGCGGGCCGGCGCCGACGTGGTCTACGGGGCGCGCAGCGTGCGCCACGGCGAAGGCGTCTTCAAGCGTGCCACCGCCAAGCTCTTCTACCGTGCGCTCGGCCGGTTGAGCGACACGCCGCTGCCGTTCGACGCCGGCGATTTCCGGCTGCTCGACCGCGCGGTCGCCGACGTGCTGCGCGACATGCGCGAGGACGCCCGCTACCTGCGCGGCATGGTCGCCTGGGCCGGCTTTCGCCAGGAGGCCCTGCCCTACGAGCGCGACGAGCGCTATGCCGGCGAGACGAAGTACTCGATGGGGAAGATGGTCAAGCTGGCGCTCGACGGCGTGACGAGCTTCTCGAGCCGCCCGCTCGTGCTGGCCGCGCAGCTCGGCGCCACGATCACGGTGGGCGCCTTCATCTACCTCGTGTGGATCGTCGCCAACCGCCTGACCGACCCGCACTCCGTGGTCGCCGGCTGGACGTCGGTGCTGGTCGCCATCCTGTTCCTCGGCGGCGTACAGCTCCTGTCGATCGGCATCCTCGGTGTGTACGTCGGGCGCGTGTTCAGCGCGAGCAAGGAACGGCCGCTGTACGTCGTGCGCACGCGCGTCGGCGGCCTCGACGACGAGTTGCGCGGCGCCGCGGCGGCCGGCCGGCGCAAGCGACCGGCCAAGGAGCCGGCGCTGCCCCGATGACCGGCTCGGCCCACGTCTCGGTCTGCCTGCCGGTCTACAACGGTGCGCCCTTCGTGCGGCAGGCCGTGTCGTCGGCGCTGGCCCAGACCGGCGTCGACCTCGAGCTGCTCGTGATCGACAACGCGTCGACCGACGGCACCGTCGACATCGTGCGCGAGCTCGACGACCCCCGCCTGCGGCTGCTGCGCAACGAGACTAACATCGGCGCCGGGCGCAACTGGAGTCGCTGCCTCAGCGAAGCGCGAGGCGACCTGGTCAAGATCCTCTGCGCCGACGACTGGCTCTACCCGGGGTCGCTCGCGCGTCAGGCGGCGGTGCTCGACGATCCGGGCAACCGCGGCGTCGTGCTGGTCGCGGCCGGCCGCGACGTGGTCGACGCCGGCGGCCGACGCCTGCTGCGCCGACGCTGGGGGCCACGCGCCGGCCGCGTGGCGGGCGCGCGCGCGCTGCGCCGCATCGCGCGACGCGGCACCAACCTCGTCGGCGAGCCCTCGGCCGCGCTCTTCCGCCGCGAGGCGGCCCTGCGCGCCGGCGGGTTCCAGGCCGAGGCGCGCTACACAGTCGACCTCGAGCTCTGGTGCCGCCTTCTGCTGCTCGGCGACCTGTACGTGATCCCCGACACCCTGAGTGCCTTTCGCGTGACCACGGGCTCGTGGAGCGCCCACGTGGCCGACGAGCAGACGGCCGACATGAAGGCGCTGCTGGGCGCACTCGCGGGCGACCGGCGCTACGGGGTATCGGCGCTCGACGCGCGCTGCGGCGCCGTGCGTGCGGCGCTCAACAGCGAGCTGCGCCGGCTGCTCTACCGCCGGCTCGCCGCGGCTCGCTAGAACGCTCGCCCGGCGGCGGTGGCGCCCTCTGGCCGCTCGTGCCGCAGGCTCCAGGCAACAGCCGTGCTCGGCATACCGTTCGCGGAGCCGTAGACTGGCGCGGTCACAGGGGGAGCCCGCGATGCGCGATGGGGCCGATCCGGACCCGCATCGACGTCTGGCCCGTCGCCGCACCTCGATGCCAATCGGCAAGCAGAGGAGTCGATCGCAGATGAAGAAGCTCAATCCGCGCTCCTACGCGTTCCGGGCCGGCGGAGCCTGGATCGCCGTCGTGGTCGTGGCCGTCGTCCTTGCGATCTTCAGCGAAGCGGTGATCGCGGCCGTCGTGCTGGGCACGGCTGTGTGCGTCTTCACCGCCACGTGGCTGTACCGCCGACTCCTTGCCAGGCTCATGGCCGCCGTCGTCAAGGGGCGCGGCTTCAGCGAGCGCCGCACCGAAGCCCTCTTCGTCCTTCACGAGCTCTGCCGGCCGACGGTGGCGCTGCCCCCGATGGGGGGCTGGGCGCTCTCGGCGGACGTTCTCGTCGAGGTGATCCTGCGCGCCCAGAGGTTCGACGAGCCGACGATCCTCGAGTGCGGCTCGGGTGCTTCGACGGTGTGGTTGGGCCTCTGGCTGCAACGACGCGCACGGGGCCGCATCGTGTCGCTCGAAAACGACGCGGCCTTCGCCGAGCAGGTCCGCGGCTACGTGGCGGCAGCCGGTGTCGGCGACTTCGTCGAGGTCGTCCACGCGCCGCTCGTAGGTCACACCATCGGCGCACAGGAGTGGAGCTGGTACAGCCTCGACCACGTGAAGCTGCCCTCGATCGACGTCCTCATCGTCGACGGCCCGCCGGTCTGGGTGCACGAGATCGCCCGGTATCCGGCAGTGCCCTTGCTCGAGACCTCGTTGCGCGACGACGCCGTGATCTTCTTGCACGACACCGACCGGCCGGCCGAGAAGCGGGTGCTCGCGCTCTGGCTGAGCGCGCACCCGCACTGGCGCTCCCTGTCGATCCCCACGGAGAGGGGCGCGGCGGTCATCACTCTCGGGCCGGCCGAGCCTGGGACGGGCGCCGCCGTCGAGGCAGCCACGCAGTCGTAGACGAGGCCGGACACGACGGATCCGCGAGGGAGAAGGCGACTTGGTCGGCGTGGCCAGATTCGAACTGGCGACCCCTAGTCCCCCAGACTAGTGCGCTAACCAGGCTGCGCCACACGCCGACCGCGAGGCCGTAGTGTAGCACATCGCTCGCCTTGGCCACTCGTGCCTAGCGGCGGCCTAGGGCCGTCCGTGTGGCGGCCGCGACGCCCGCCACGCGGCGGCCGCCCGGGCCGCCTTCGCGTCGGTCGTTCCGTGTACACTACGCCGCATGTCGCGCCGCATGATCCCCAACGCGATCACGATCGCGCGCCTCTGCGCGCTGCCGCTGTTCCTCTGGCTCTACAGCCTGCGGGCGCCGCAGGCGAGCTGGCCGACCGCGGCCTTCGTGCTCGCGCTGGCGGCGACCGACGTGCTCGACGGCTGGCTCGCGCGCCGTTTCGGCTGGCAGACGGAGCTCGGCCGCGTGCTCGACCCGGTGACCGACCGCGTCGCTTTCCTCTTCCTGCTCGGCGCGCTGCTGCTGTTCGGGGCGCTGCCCTGGTGGGCCGTCGTACCGCTCGTGGTGCGCGATGCCCTCATGCTGGCCGGCGCCGCGCTCATGCTGTTCCACTACCACGAGCCGCCCCGTATCCTGCGCGGCGGACGCCTCGCCAACTTCACCCTCTTCTGCGGCATCGAGCTGTTCATCGTCGGCGCCCGGGCGGTCGCCTGGCCCGTGTACGCGTTCGGCGGGACGCTCTACCTGGTCAGCGGTTGCGGGTACATCTGGCGCCGGTCCAGGCGCTGGCGGCGGGCGCGGCCGTCGTCGGCGACGACGGCCTGAGGCGCCCGCCGGCGGGGCGTCGACCCGGCGCCACGCTCGCGAGACAACGCGGGAGAAGCCCCGGTCACACGCCCTGAAGCGCCGCTTGCTTCTGGTACTATCAGCGCATGGCGAGTGCCTCACAGCCCAGCGTCGCACGGACGGCCTGACCGTGCGCGCCGTCGTGATGGCAGGGGGAGAGGGGACCCGCCTGCGGCCCCTCACGAGCAACCAGCCCAAGCCGATGGTGCCGGTCGCCAACAAGCCCTGCATGGAGCACATCGTCGAGCTCCTCAAGCGGCACGGCATCGACGACATCGTCGTCACCGTCGCGTTCCTGCCCAAGGCGATCCGCGACTACTTCGGTGACGGCAGCGAGCTCGGCGTGAACATCAACTACTCCGTCGAGCAGGTGCCGCTGGGCACCGCCGGCAGCGTGAAGAACGCCGAAGAGCTGCTCGGCGAGCGCTTCATCGTGATCTCCGGCGACGCCCTGACCGACTTCGATCTCTCCGCCATCATCGCCGAGCACGAGCGCCGCGGCGCGATGGTGTCCATCGTCCTCAAGCACGTCGAGAACCCGCTCGAGTTCGGTGTCGTGGTCGTGAACGGCGAGGGCCGCATCGAGCGCTTCCTCGAGAAGCCCACCTGGGGCCAAGTCTTCTCGGACACGGTCAACACCGGCATCTACGTGCTCGAGCCCGAGGTCTTCAACTACATCCCGGCCTCCCAGGCCTACGATTTCAGTCAGGAGCTGTTCCCCAAGCTCTTCGAGCTCGGCAAGCCGCTCTTCGGGACGATCGCCGACGGCTACTGGCAGGACATCGGCAGCCTCGGCCAGTACCTGGCCGCCAACCGCGACGTGCTCGACGGCAAGGTGCAGGCGCAGATCCCCGGCATCCGCCTCGAGAACGGCATCTACATCGGCGAGAACGTGAGCATCGAGTCGCTCGATCACGTGACCGGCCCCGCGGTGATCGGCAACTACGCCAAGGTCGACGGCAACGCCCGCATCGGGGCCTACACGGTGATGGGCAGCAACGTCGTGGTCAAGGACCACGCCGAGACGCGCTTCAGCGTGATCGACGCCAACACCTACGTCGGCTCCGGCTCGAAGGTCTACGGCGCGATCGTCGGCAAGAACTGCGACATCAAGCCCGGCGCCACGCTCAGCGAGGGCGCCGCGATCGGCGACGAGTGCGTGATCGGAGAGCAGGCCTACGTAGGGCCGGACGTCAAGATCTACCCCTTCAAGACGGTCGAGTCCGGCGCCCAGGTCAACTCGAGCATCATCTGGGAGTCGCGCGGCACGGCGCAGCTCTTCGGCAAGGACGGTGTGGTCGGCCTGATCAACGTCGACATCACCGCCGAGCTCGGACTGAAGCTCGCGCTGGCATACGGCACGACCCTGCCGAACGGCGCCAAGGTGGTCACGAGCCGCGACGCCCATCCGGCCTCGCGCGTGATCAAGCGGGCGATGATCAGCGGCCTCAACTCGACCGGCGTCGGCGTGAGCGACCTGCGCGTGAGCCCGGCGGCCGTCAACCGCTTCGAGATCAAGAGCGGCAACGCGCAGGGCGGCGTGCACGTACGCATCTCGAGCTGGGACCCCGAGGTCGTGCAGATCCAGGTGTTCGAGCCGCCCGGCATCCCGGTGAGCGAGAAGACCCAGAAGAACATCGAGAAGTACTACGGCCGCCAGGACTTCCGGCGCGCCTTCTACACCGAGTTCGGTCGCATCCAGTACCCCGACCGCGCCCAGGAGACCTACGTGCGCGGCCTCGTGGGCTCGTGGGATATCGAGCGTATCCGCGCGCGTGGCTACCGGCTCGTGATCGACTACTCGTACTCGCCGGCCGCGCTCGTGCTGCCCCTGGTCCTGCCCTATCTCGACGCCGAGATCATCTCGCTGCATGCCTTCACCGACGAGCAGAAGGCGAGCGGCGTGCCGGGCGAGCGCGGCGTGACCATCGCCGATGCGCAACGCGTCGTCAAGGTGATGGGTGCCGACCTCGGCGCCGTGATCGACCCCGGCGCCGAACGTCTCTACCTGGTCGACGAGCTCGGCCAGGAGATCCCCCTCGAGCGCGCGCTGCTGCTCTTCGTGCGCCTCGTGGCCGGATCGCTGCCCAAGGGCCAGAAGATCGCCCTGCCGCTCACCGTGACCCGCCTGGCCGAGGAGATGGCGCGGCCCTTCGGCGTCGAGATCGAGCGCACGAAGGTGTCGCTGCCGGCGCTCATGGAGGCCGCGACCGCCCCCGACATCGCCTTTGCCGGGGCGATCGGCGGCGGTTACATCTTCCCGCGCTTCCTGCCGGGCTTCGACGCCCTCATGAGCCTCGGCAAGCTGCTCGAGTTGCTCGCCTCGAGCGCCGTGCCGCTCTCGGAGCAGGTCGCGGCGATCCCGGCGAGCAACCTCGTGCACAAGACCGTGGGCTGCCCGTGGTCGCTCAAGGGCACGGTCATGCGCACCGTCACCGAAGAGCTGCAGCGCAGCGACGGGCACCGTCTCAGCCTGCTCGACGGCATCAAGGTCTTCTACAAGGGCGGCTGGGCGCAGATCATCCCCGACGCCGACGAGGCCCTGTTCCACATCTACGCCGAGGGCGTCGACGGCGACGCCTCCGAGCGACTGGCCGACGGCTTCGTCGGCAAGGTCAGGGCCGTGATCGCCGCCAAGGCCGACTGAGCCGGCGCGCTCTCACGGCGCGACGCCGGCACCGCTCGAGCCGGCGCCGGCCGCATGCCCAGCGCCGGGCCACGCTCCAGCCGCGGCGATCGGTCAAGCTCACGGCCCGACGACCGATGAAGGGGATGTGGACCTTCTGCAGGGAAGCGCGGGCCGTACGGTGAACCCTGACGCGAGTCGCAAGCGCCGAGCGGAGCCATGACGAGCCATCCCGAACCACCCGTGGACCCAGCTGAGAGCGGCGGCGCGCGGCGCCGCCGCCGGCCGGCGCACGCGGCCCGGGGAGGAGGGGCCGGCGCACGTCGCGTCGGTCCGCTGCTGCGCGTCGCCCTGATGGGCCTCGCCGTCGTGGTCATCGCATTCTGCGCCCTGCAGGGCTACCTGTACGGCCGTGTCGCCTTCGGCGTGACGGCCGGCGACCGCAGTCTCGCCGGCGACGGCCCGGCGCCGGCGCGCACGGCCATCGCCGGACTCCTTGCGGCGCGCGACCTCGGGACCGTGCTGCTGCAGACAAAGCAGGGCGCGGTCCGCTTCACGCTCGCCGACCTGGGCCTGCGCGTCGACGCCGCGGCGACGGCCCGACGCGCCGCTCAGGCGGGCCGCGTCGACGTGCTCGGGCTGCGTCTGTGGCTCGGCGGCCACCGCGTCGTGGCACCCGTCGTGCGTTGCAACGTCACCACTCTCGCCGCCGCGGTCGAGCGCATCGCGCCGTATGTCGAGACGGCGCCCCGCGACGCCCGCCTCGTGCTGGTCGGCACGACCGTCAGCGTGCGTCCTGCCACTACGGGCAGCGCCATCGACGCGGCCGCGCTGCGGCTGCGACTCGAGCAGGCGCTGGCAGCCTGGGGCCGCTACGAAGGGCCGGTGCCCCTCGAGGCGAGCCAGCCGACCGTGACCACGGCCACCGCCCAGGTCGCGGCCGAGCAGGCCGCGACGTACCTGAGCAGCCCGCTGCGGCTGCGCTTCAGAGGTCAGGAGATCGACCTGAGCCCGGCGACCATGGCGACCATGCTGACGGTGAACACCGGCGCGGACGCGACGACGAGCCCGCTGACCTTCGACAATCCGCGGGCGCGCGCCAGGCTGCACCGCCTCTTCGCCTTCACGGACCACCCCGCCGTGAACGCCCGCGTAGTGGTCAAGGGCCGCGAGGTGTCGATCACGCCGAGCAGCGCCGGCTTCGGCCTGGACATGCCCACCCTGCTGTCGGACATGGACTATGTGGCAAGCCAGCCCGGCCTGCGCCAGGTGGTCGTGCCGCTCACGACCCTCGAGCCCACGACCACGACCGAGGACCTCACGTCGCTCGGGCTCGACGGCCTGGGCTCCCAGTTCACGACCTACTACGACCAGACGAACAAGCCGCGCGCCCAGAACATCATCCAGGCCGCGAAGCTCTGCGACGGCACCGTGATCAAGCCGGGCGAGGTCTTCTCGCTGAACCAGACCCTCGGGCCGCGCACGCTCGACCGTGGCTTCGACTACGCCCCGGTGATCGAGGGCGGAGTGCTGCGGCTCGGCGTCGGCGGTGGTCTGTGCCAGTTCGCGACGACGCTGTTCAACGCCGTCTTCTTCGCCGGCCTGCCGGTCGTGGAGCGGCATCCGCACGACTTCTGGATCGACCATTACCCGATCGGCCGCGACGCGCAGGTCGCCTACGGCTCGCAGGACCTGCGCTTTCGCAACGACACGGGCCACGCGCTCCTGCTGCGCTGCTGGGCCGGCGGCGGCCAGGTGACCGTGGTGCTGGTGGGCAGCACGGGGCGCACCGTCACCTTCACGACGAGCGCGTTCTACGACTGGGTGCCGACGGACACCTCGCGTCAGCACCCGCGCGTGATCACCGACGACACGCTGCCCAAGGGCATCGTGTCGTACGAGCAGGGCTTCGCCGGCCGCACGGTCAAGGTTGTGCGTACCGTCCGGCAGAACGGCCGCGTGCTCTTCGTGGACTCGTTCGTGTCGACCTACGCGCCCAAGGACTGGATCGAGCGTGTCGGGACCGAGCAGTAGCACGCCGAGGTCCGGCGGCACAGGGGGACGAGGGCGCCACAGGTGGGACGAGGGGACCGAGCGTCGATCCGCGCTGGAGCGGACGGCCCTCAGGCCGTTTTCGCGATCACCTGCTTGCAGCAGAGCTTGAGCGTATCGAACACGCCGAGACCGCTCACCGCGCAGGCTTCGATCACCGGCGACTGCGTGTGGTTGAGCAACTCGTTCAGGTCCTCGACCGAGAAGATGTCGATCAAGTCGCGCTTGTTCATCTGGATCACGAAGCCCAGCCGTGAGAGGTCGTCGCCCTGGGCGATGAGGTTGTCCCAGAGGTTCAGGTAGCTCTCGACGTTCTCGTCCAGGCGGGTGATCTGCGAGTCGCCCACGAAGATCACACCGTCGACGCCCTGCAGGACGAGCTTGCGGCTCGCGTTGTAGTAGCTCTGGCCGGGCACGGTGTACAGGTGGAAGCGGGTCTGCATGCCCTTGACCGTGCCGAGGCTGAGCGGCAGGAAGTCGAAGTAGAGGGTGCGCTCCTCTTCGGTGGCGATCGAGACGAGCTTGCCGCGCGCCGAAGGGTTGATCTTGCGGTGGATGTACTGGATGTTCGTCGTCTTGCCGCAGAGCCCGCAGCCGTAGTAGACGATCTTGTAGTTGATCTCGCGCGCGGCGAAGTTGATCAGGGGCATCTCAGGGCTGTCCCTCGAGGTCGGCGAACAGGTCGTCGATCGCCTTGCCGGCCGTGACTTCGTAATCGTCGTCGACCGACAGCGCTTCGTTCTCTTCGTCTGAGCCCTCGAAGATGGGGCGCAGCACCTCGATTGCGCGCTGCGTGTACAGACGCACCTTGCCGACCTGGGTCTCGCGCCCGAAGGTGATGATGAGCAGCACCTGGTCGGAGACCTGGGACACGTGCAGGTTCGAGGTCTTGCCCTCGTGGAAGAGGAGCGTGAACTCCTTTTCGTCGAGGATGCTGGCGAGCTGCTGCGTCGCGGCGAACGAGCTCGCTGCGAGCGACGCGAGCGACAGGGTCTCGGGGTGATAGTCGTCGGAAGCCGTCGTGATCGGCTGCCCCGAGGTGGAGATGAGCGCCAGGAAGGTGGACCCGGTGACGTCCTTGAGCTTGCGCAGGAGGTCGTCGCACAGGTCGAGCTGGCGGTCGTTGATGACGAGGCCTTTCCGCTTCGCCACAGGTCTCCTTTCGAGCACGGCGCGCTTTTGGCGCAGTATATCAGGCAGCCGCCGCAAGAGTGCCTGCGTTGCACCGCTTGCTGTATCGTCGCGCGAGGCGCCGAACATGAGCCGGCGGGGGAGGGAAGGCGAGGCCGCGTGGTAGACTGCCGGGCGTGGAAACGGCCGCTCGAGGACGATCATGAGCTTCACGGGCAACCTCTCGGAGCTTGCGCTGTGCGACCTCGTCGAGATCACGGCGCTGGGCGGCAAGACGGGCGTGCTCGACGTCACCCAGGCCGACGGCTCCCCGGCCGGGCGCCTCGCCTTTCGCGGCGGCACCCTCACGTCGGCCTCGTGCGGAGCGCTGGTCGGCGAGCGTGCCTTCTACGCCCTGATCGGTCTCAAGGAGGGCGGCTTCGTATTCGATCCCGACCTCGACCCCGGCGACGCGCCGGCGGCCGACCTGCCCACGGGCTCGCTCCTCATGGAGGCCATGCGCCGCGTCGACGAGATCGGCCGGCTGCGTGACGCCCTGCCGTCGTACGGCCTGGTCTCACTGCTCGGCGGCGAACCGCACGACTCGGTCGAGGCCACCGTGCTCGGCTTTCTCGGGCCCGGCCGGCGCAGCGTCGGCGACATCGTCGCGGGTGCCCTCGTCGAGGGCATGGCCGACGAGTACGACGTGCTGCTCGCGGTCGCCCGGCTGCGCGAGCGCGACGTCGTGCGCCTCGTGACCTGAGCGTCGCGCCGGGCGCGCGCTGCGGCGTCGGTGCGTCCGTCAACGGGGATATCTCAACGTGAAGTTGAAGGTTGCCTTCGGGTCCTGTAAGGTAACTCTCCCGGTCGGTACGACGAAAAGGACCAGCGATGGACGACATCATCGACTTCGTGTCGCTGTCCGACGAGGAGCTCAAGGCGCTCATCGGCACGTTGACCGCCGAGGAGCAGGAAGTCTCCCGTCAGCGGCGCATCCTCCACGGCAAGATCGACATCCTGCGGGCCGAACTCGTCCTGCGTCTGCAGCGCGAGCACGCGGCCGGCGAGTCGATCATCACCGCCGACGACGTCTCACGCCTCTCCGAGATCCTCGCCGGCAAGCATCCCGCGGCCGGCCTCGCCGAAGGCGAAGGCGCAAGCGGCGGGCACTAGACCCGTGTTCTGCCCGAACTGCGGGTACCGCAACTCCGAGGGCGTCAACTTCTGCGTGCGCTGCGGCGCCAGCCTGATCGCCGACAAGACGGACCCCCAGACCACCATGAACTACTCGCCCGGCGACAGCCCCGAAACGCTGCCGCCGCTCTCGCGTCAACTGCCCGAGCGCGCCACGCTCGTCATCCGCAGCGGCGGTGGGCGCGCGGGTGAGACCTACGAGCTCAAGGGCGAGCGCACCGCGATCGGGCGCCACCCCGACTCCGACGTGTTCTTAGACGACGTCACCGTGTCGCGCAACCACGCCGTGGTCACGCGCGAGGACGACGCCTACGTGATCGCCGACCAGGGCAGCCTCAACGGCACGTACGTCAATCGCCGGCGCATCGAGCGCCAGACCCTCCTCGACGGCGACGAGCTGCAGGTCGGCAAGTACAAGCTCACCTTCATCACGCCGTGAACGAGAAGACCGAAGTCCTGTTCGACATCGGCGACGAGAAGCTCATGACCATCGGGGCGGTGGTCGACCGCCTCAAGGGCGAGTTCCCCGACATCAGCGTCAGCAAGCTGCGCTACCTCGAGGAGCAGGGCCTGGTCGCGCCGCGCCGCACTAAGGGCGGCTACCGGCTCTTCTCGCGCGACGACTACCAGCGTCTCATCCGCGTGCTCGCCATGCAGCGCGACGACTACCTGCCGCTCAAGGTGATCCGCAAAGAGATCGAGCGCGCGCCGGCGGGCGTGGCCGGGCCGGCGCGTGGCGGCCTGCGCAAGGCCGACTTCGTGCCCAATCCCGCGGGCGAGAAGGAGTTCACCGCCGAGGAGTTGCAGCAGCTCGCCGGCGCCGACGGCGCCCTGCTGTCCGAGCTCGAGGAGTACGAGCTCGTCAAGGGCCGCCAGGTGAGCGGCGTGCGCCGCTACACCGAGCTCGAGGCCAGCGTGGTCGCCACGGCGGCGCGCCTGGCGCGCGCCGGTCTGCGGCCCAAGAACCTGCGCGCCATGAAGAGCGCCGTCGACCGCGAGGGCGGCCTCATCGAGCAGGTCATCCTGCCGGCGCTGCGCTCGCGCCGGGCCGAGCAACGTCAGGAGGCCCTCGACGCCCTCGAGGAGCTCGCCCAGGCCATGTCGCAGCTCCAGCAGCTGCTGCTCACGCGCTACATCCGACGGCTCACGGTCTAGCGGCTCGCGGACCGGTCAGCCCGCGCCACGGCACCAGGAGGACACCGTGCAGGACGCCCAGGTCGATCTCGCCGCACGCATCCGTGCGATCCCCGACTTTCCCAAGCCCGGCATCCTCTTTCGCGACATCATGCCGCTGCTCCAGGACCCGCGCGCGCTGCGCGCAGCCGTCGACCGCATGGCCGAGTGGTCGGCCGGCCGTCACGTCGACGTGGTGCTGGGGGCCGAGTCGCGCGGCTTCATCCTGGGCTCGGCGCTCGCCTACGCGCTGGGCGCCGGCTTCGTGTGCGCCCGCAAGCCCGGCAAGCTGCCGTTCGACACTGTGTCCGAGTCGTACGAGCTCGAGTACGGCACCGACGCGCTCGAGGTGCACGCCGACGCGATCGCGCCCGGCACGAACGTCCTGATCCACGACGACCTGCTCGCCACCGGCGGCACGGCCGCTGCGAAGGTGCGTCTCGCCCAGAAGATGGGCGGTAACGTCGTCGGCGCCGCGTTCCTCATCGAGCTCGCCGACCTCGGTGGCCGCGACAAGCTGCCGGGCGTCGACGTCTTCACGCTGATCTCGTACTGACCCGGCCGGCGTCGGGCGGCTCAGCGGCCGGCCTTCGCCTGCAGCGCGTCGGCGATCACGGTCACCAGACGCAGCCCCGAGCGCAGGGTGACCTCGCCGCGGTCACGATCGGGATCGTAGGCGGTGAGCGCCGCGGCGCGCACCGGCAGCTCGGCGACGACCCGCCTGAGCGCGTTCTCGAGGTCGGGCAAGGACAGGCCACCGGCGGACGGGAAGTCGACGCCGGGTGCGAAGCCGGCCGCGAGCACGTCGATGTCGACGTGCAGGTAGACCTGGTCGGTGGCGGCGCGCAGCGCCGCCAAGGCAGCGCGGAGCGCGCCGTCGGGCGCGCCCGCAACGTCGGCTTGCAGCGCGGCGGCGCCGATCGACGGCATGACGCCGCGCGCGAGATAGGCGATCTCCGGCGGATCGAGGTCGCGAGCACCCAGGTGGAGCACGTGCGCCTCGAGCACCGGGCGGACGCCGATCGCCGCGGCGATGTCGGCGCCCGTCCGCCCGGTGGCGATGGCCAGGCCCATGCCGTCGAAGAACCCGCCCGGCGTGGTATCCGGGGTGTTGAGGTCGCCGTGGGCGTCGAACCAGACGATGCCGACGCGGGTCGCGCCGGTCGCCTGCATGCCCGCGAGCGTGCCGAGGGCGCTGTTGCAGTTGCCGGCCAGGACCAGCGGGAACCGCCCCGCGGCAAGGGCCGCCGCCGCGGCATCCGCCAGCGCGGTGTCGATCACGGCGACGGCCGCCGGCTCATCGAACGCGGGGTCGAGGCGGGGCCGCACCTCGACCACCTCGACGTCGTGTCCCCCTGCAGCGAGCGCCACCTCGGGGTGCGTCGCCAGGTACTTCACGGGGCCCAGCCCCATGCCTGTGGCGAAACGCCCTGCGGCGTACGGTACGGCAATGATCGTCGCCTTCACGAGACCCCCTTGCGTCGTGCCCGCGACCGCAAGCTCCGGTCGACGGCGGCGCGGCTCGGCGCGAACGTCTGTTCGCCTGATGGGCGACATCATACCGCGCGGCCAAGCGCAAAGCACGGCGCGCCAGACGGCCAGACTGCCGCTGTCACGATGCGCATCGTATGCGGTGGTCGGAGGCGGCCGGGGAAGAGGCACGCGATCAAACGTCGACAGGCACAAGAACGTCCGGCGATCCGCCGCAGCGGCGCAAGTCGAGGGGTCGTGACTCAGCGTGCGGCGCGAATGACCACGCTGACGAACGCGCGCCGGCCGCCGTGGTGCGAGCGATTCACCGGTCTGTGCCGGTGCGGCGCCGTCACGGGACGAGATGGGCTGTCAGGTGAGAGTGTTCGCAGAAATCCGGCTTTGGACGGGCACCTCGGTGGCCGTCGGGGGAGCGGAGGCGGTGATCGAGGCGCATGACCGGCTCAGAAGTCGCTGACGGTCGTAGCTTTACATAACATTGATTATCGTGCGTTTGAATCACGTTCGTAGAACGCCCTGTGTCGCCGCTGCCGGCCGGATGGCCCGGTCGGCAGCGGCCTCTGCGGTCACCAGGGAGCGTCTACCACACCACGCCGAGGTACGTCATGGCCCGCGGCGGCGCAGCGAAGCAGCCGTCGAGGAACGGCGCGATCGGCGGTGTCAGCGCCAGGTCGGCGATCTCGCCCCTCGTCACGTAGCGCGCCTCGAGGATGGCGTCGTCGCTCGGCTGCGGCACGGCGTCGGGCTCGACCGGCGTGGCCTGCAGGACGACGTGCACGACGTGCTTCGGGTAGGCCGCCATGTCGGTCGAGATCGCCTCGGCGACGGCCAGCGGCCGTCCCGGCACGACGTCGAGCGCGAGCTCCTCGAGGAGCTCGCGGCGTAGCGCCTCGGCAAGCGATTCGCCGAAGCGCACGCCGCCGCCCGGCAGGAGCCAGTACGTGCGCTCCAGGCGACGCTGGCGGACGAGCAGCAGACCACGCTCATCAAGGATAAGTGCGGCCGCGCGCACAGTAGGCGTGCGTTCACACCCTCCGACGGCAGTCGTACGACGTCCGGCTGCGGCGGCGTGGTCTGCGGGCGCGGCGCTCACGGTGAGGACCGTGCGGTCGAGCTGGGTGCGGCGTCGGTGCCCGTCGAACCGAAGCCGCTCTCGCCTCGCGCGGTATCGTCGAGGCGGTCGACCTCGAGCAGCGCGACCTCGAGCAGGCCGACGATGAGCAATTGGGCAATGCGGTCGCCTGCATGCACGACGAACTCGTGCTCGGGGTCGGTGTTGTGGAGCACGATCTGGACCTCGCCGCGATAGCCGGGGTCGATCAGACCGGGCGTGTTCAGCAGCGTGACGCCGTGTCTTGCGGCCAGGCCCGAGCGCGGCAGCGTCAGCGCGGCGACGCCCGGCGGCAAGCCGAGCGCGATGCCGGTAGGCACGACGGCACGACCCTGGGGCGCGACGACGGCGTCGACCGCGGCGTGCAGGTCGAACGCGGCATCGTCGGGATAGGCGCGCACCGGCAAGCGGGCCGAAGGCCGCAGGCGCACCACGGGCAGGTCCACCTCTACCCCACCTCGCGACCGGCGCCGTCGTCGCCGTCGTCGCCGTCGTCGTCCCGGGCGTCGCCGTCCTTCTCGCCGCCGGAGGCCTGGTCGATGCGCAGGCTCGCATAGCGCTCGGCTTCGCTGCGCGGAACACGGGCGCCCACGATCGTGCCCTCGGCCGTGCTCTCCAGGCGGATGTCGGTGGCGAGGCCGTGGAGACGGTCGATCACGGCGCCGCGATCGTACGGCACGAGCAGTCGCACGGGCACCAGCGAGCGCTCGAAGAAGGCGTGGATGCGTTCGAGCAGGTCGTCGAGCCCCCGGCCGCTCGTCGCCGACAGAAAGACGGCGTCGGGCTCGCGCGCCCGCAAACGGGCGAGGAGCGGCGCGTCGATCAGGTCGACCTTGTTCATCACCGTCAGGCGGGGCACGTCGGTCGAGCCGATCTCGGCGAGCACGTCGGCGACGGTCGCCTGACGGTCGCGGATCTCCTCGGCCGGCTGATTCGCGTCGACGACGACCAGCAGCAGGTCGGCGGTGCGCGTCTCCTCGAGAGTCGAGGCGAAGGCGTCGACCAGCAGATGAGGCAGCTTGCGGATGAAGCCGACGGTGTCGGTGATCAGATAATCGCGGTCGCGGTAGCGAAACGAGCGTGTCGTCGGGTCCAGGGTCTCGAACAGGCGGTCCCTGACCGACACGCCGGCGTCGGTGAGCGCGTTCAGCAGGGTCGACTTGCCGGCGTTTGTGTACCCGGCGAGGGCAACCAGCGGCAGGTCGGCCCGTACGCGGCGCGCGCGCTGCGTACGCCGCGTACGCGCCATGCGCTCGATGCGGCCACGCAGCGTCTGGATGCGCTGGCGGATGACGCGGCGGTCGACCTCGAGCTTCTGCTCGCCGGGGCCGCGCATGTCGGTGCCGGCGCCCAGGCGCGACAGCACCTGGCCCTGGCCGCGCACCCGGGTGAGCTCGTACTGAAGCTGGGCCAGGTCGACCTGCAGGCGGCCTTCGAGCGAGCGCGCGTGCCGGGCAAAGACTGAGAGGATGAGCTCGGTGCGGTCGAGCACGTCGACGTCGACCGCGTCGAGCACGGCGGCCACCTGCGCCGGGGTGAGGTCGTCCTCGCAGACGGCGCACGTGGCGCCGCTCGCGCGCACGGCGTCGTGCAGCTCGCGCAGCTTGCCCGGACCGAGGTAGGCGCGCGGGTCGGGATGCGCCTTGCGTTGCACGACGGCGCCGGCCATGTCCATGTCGGCCGACTCGACGAGCTCGCCGATCTCGCCCAGCCGCTCGGTCTCCTCGCGGTCGTCGTCACCGGGCGGCATGACGGCGAAGACCATGGCGACGGCCCGCGCGCGGTTGTCGGACGGGAGCGTCACGGCAGGGGGCGGGCGACCGCGAGACGGCCGCGGGTGAAACGCCGCCGGACCGCCGTCACAGGCTGACGCGCTCCTCGATGCGCGCCACCGCCTCGTTCAGGCGGTCGTCGGGCACCGTGAGCGAGAAGCGCACGTAGCCCTCGCCGGACGGACCGTAGGCGGCGCCCGGTGAGACGATCACGTCGGCCTGGTTGAGCACGAGCTCGGCGAAGCTGCCCGAGGTGTGGCCGGCAGGCACGGGCGCCCACAGGTAGATCGTGCCCTTGGGCGGCTCGACGCCGATACCGACGCGGCCCAGCGCCGCGACCAGCAGGTCGCGGCGATGGGCGTACAGGCGGCAGAGCTCGGCGACCGAGTCCTGCGGCCCGGTGAGCGCGACCGCCGCGGCGTGCTGCAGGGCGCCGAACATGCCGGAGTCCATGTTCGTCTTGAGGCGCCAGTAGGCGTCGACGACGGCCGGGCTGCCGACGATGGCGCCGGCCCGCCAGCCGGTCATGTTGTAGCTCTTCGACAGCGAGAAGAGCTCGACGCCGACCTCGCGCGCCCCGGGCGTCTGCAGGAAGCTCGGCGCCACGTAGCCGTCGAAGGTGATGTCGGCATAGGCGTTGTCGTGGACGACCACGATGTCGTGCTCGCGGGCGAAGGCCACGAGACGCGTGAAGAAGTCGTCCTCGATGACGGCGCCCGTCGGGTTGTTCGGGTAGCTCACGAAGATCATGCGGGCGCGGGCGAGCGTCTCGTCGTCGATCGCCGCGAGGTCGGGCTGGAAGCCGAGCTCGGGCCGCAGCGGCAGGTGCACGGCCCTGCCCGAGGCGATCAGCGGGCCGGTCGTGTAGACCGGATATCCGGGATCGGCCGACAGGCACAGGTCGCCCTCGTTCAGCAGCGCGAAGCAGATGTGGGCGATACCCTCCTTGGCGCCCAGAAGCGGCACGATCTCACTGTCCTGGTCGAGGCGCACGCCAAAACGATTGTGATAGTAGGACGCCACCGCCGCGCGAAACTCGGCGGTGCCGCGGTTCGTGGGGTACTGGTGGTTGCGGGCCGTGCGCACGCCCTCGATCATGGCCTGCACGATGTGCTCGGGCGTCGGGGAGTCGGGGTCGCCGATACCCAGGCTGATGATGTCGACGCCGGCGGCGCGCTTGGCCGCGACCTTGCGCTCGATCTCGGCGAAGAGATAGGGCGGCAGGCTCTCGACCCTTTCGGACAGGCGGGGCTGGAAGGTGTCGGTCATGTCAGATGCTCCAGGAACTCGAGTGAGCAGTCGCCGTGGTAGATCTCCTCGGCTGGTCCGGTCATGTGCACGCGCCAGTCGTCGGACACCTCGACGACGAGCCTGCCGCCCGGCAGATCAACGGTCACCGGGCTCTCACAGGCGCCGGTCCTGACCATCGCGACGGCCGTCGCCGTGGCGCCGGTGCCGCAGGCGCGGGTCTCCCCCACGCCCCGCTCCCATACCCGGATCTTGACGTTGTGGGCGTCGATCGGCACGACGAACTCGACGTTGGCCTTGCGCGGGAAGTAACGATGCTCCTCGATCACCGGCCCGACTTCGTGCAGCGGCACGAGCTCGAGCGGCCAGGGCGAGGTGATCACGGCGTGCGGGTTGCCGACGTCGACGAACGTGAACTGGAACGTGCGCCCGGCGGTGGTCAGCTTCTCGTCGACGGCATCGCCAGCGAAGTGCGCGAGCTTCTCGCCGCCGAAGCGCGCGACGCCCATGTCGACACGCACCGTATAGCCGTCGCCCAGCACGGGCACGATCTCGCCGGCCGCGGTCTCGAGCACCACACGGTCGCCCTCGATCGAGCCCTCCATCTTCAGCTTGCGCGCGACCATGCGCACGCCGTTGCCGCACATCTCGGCCTCGCTGCCGTCGGGGTTGAAGATACGCAGGGCGAAGCGCTCGGGACCGCGCCGCTCACCGATCACGAGGATGCCGTCGGAGCCGATGCCGAAGTCGCGGTCGCACAGCACGCGCACGCGTTCGGCGGTGAGCTCGAAGGGGATCTCCTCCTGGTGCAGCACGATGTACTTGTTCCCCAGACCTTGCCAGGTGGAGAACCGCAACTTGCCGGGACCTCGCCAGGGCTGTGGCACGGCGGAGCCTCCTTGGTCTACGACAGTCGCCGCACGAGCTCGGACGCGACGGACTCGGGGGGACGAGCGGACGTGGGGATGATATCAGCGTTCAGCTTGCGCATCCATGTGAGCTGGCGCCTGATGTAGGCACGGGTGCGGGCCTTCATGCGGTCGAGCGCCGCCTCGAGGCTCGACTCGCCGGCGAGCACGGCGAGCATCTCGCGCACGCCGATGGCCTGGGCGACGGTGCGCGACACAGGCTGCGGCAGCGCAGCCACCTCGGCCAGCAGGCCGCGGCGCGCCATGTCGTCGACGCGCCGCTCGACGCGCTCACGCAGGCCGGTGCGTTCGACGTCGAGGCAGAAGAGGCGGGTCTCGTGGCGCGTCGCCTCGGGCGACCAGAGCTCGCCCCGAGCGGCGGTGCTCGCGAGCTCGCCCGCCTCACGCGCCGCGGCGGCCTCGAGGGCGCGCACGACGCGGCGCGGGTTGGCGAGATCGATCGTCGCATAGGCCTCGGGGTCGACCCGCCGCAGCCGCTCACGGGCCTCGCCGGGATCGCGCGTCGCCAGCGCCTCGAGCTCGGGGCGGCGCGCGGCGCTGGGCGGCCCGCCGAAGGTCAGGCCGCCCAGCGCCGCGCGCAGATAGAGGCCGGAGCCGCCGGCCACGACCACGCGCCGGCCGCGCCCCCGGGCGGCGGCGATCGCCGCCTCGGCCAGCCTGGCGTAGCGGCCCGCCGAGAACTCGTCGCGCGGATCGATCACGCCGACCAGATGGTGCGGCACCGCGGCGAGCTGCTCGGCGGTCGGCTGGTTGGTGACGATCGCGAGGCCGCGATAGACCTGCATCGAGTCGGCCGACACGATCTCGGCACCGAGCTCGGCCGCGAGGGCGACGGCGATTTCGGTCTTGCCCATGCCCGTCGGCCCGAAGAGGGCGACGAGCGGCGGCGCGGGCTCGTCAGCCACAGGCGACGTCGCAGCCGGCGCCCTCGCCGAAGCGCCGCACGGTGAAGCGCTCGATCGCATACGGGCTCGAGGGGTCGATGCCGGCCTTCTGCAAGGCGATGCCGAGCTGCCGCTCGACCGTATCGACGCCGGCGAGGTCGGGCAGCAGCACGCCGCGGCGCGCCCCGGCGACGACGATCACGCCGTACCGGCGGGGGTCGAGGTCGGCCCGACCACAGGGCTCGCTCGGGTCGAGCACGTCGACCGAACAGGAGAGCGCGGCGACCTCGCCGGCGGCGACCGGCGGAAAGCGCGGGTCGCGGAAGGCGGCCGCCCAGGCGTTGCGCGCGATCTCGTTGCCGAGTGAGGGCTCGGCAGGCGACAGGGTGCCGATGCAGCCGCGCAGCTCGCCGTGCTTCTTGAGCGAGCAGAAGCACGCGGCCACGGTGTCGTAGAGGGCGTCCGCCGGCGGCGCGGGGGCCGGCCGGCCGGCGACGAACGCCTCGATACACGAGCGGGCGTAGTCGGCCGGTCCGGTCGAGAGCGCCGCACCGGACGTGCCCGGCTCCTCGACGGGTCCCGGGCCGCTCATGAGACCTCGCCAAAGGCGGCGACGGCGTAGCCCACGCCGAATGGCCCTTCGTAGGACAGGACCCGGGCCGGGCCGGCGTCGGCGCCCAGGTAGGCGCCCAGCGCGATGAACGAGCGCAGCCCGCATTCCCCCGCCCCCTGGACCAGCGACGGGTCGAGGCGGCGCAGGCCGTCGAGGTCGGCGCGACGGAAATGATCGACGACGGTGGCGTCGAACTGCGCGCCGCGCGGGTCGTAGCCAGCCGGCGCGCCCGGCTGCAGGCGATGAGACAGGTCGCCCGAGGCCACGAACAGGGCCTGGCGGCCAAGCTCGTCGACGGTCTCGCGGATGAGGCGTCCGAGGCGGGCGTGCAGCTCGTACGGGCGCGCCACGGCAAGGTTGACGAGGCGCCGCGCGCTCAAGAAGAAGAGCGGCACGAGCACGCCGTGGTCGAGGAGCTCGTCGTCGAGCGGCTCGACGTCGAGGTCCGCCTCGCCGTCGGCCCGCTCGATCAGGCGCTGGACGAACTCGACGTCGTTGTCGATCTCGACCCCCACGCTGGGACTGCGAAAGGCGGCGAAGTCGCCCCAGAGGGTGGCCGGCGTGCGCACCGCCACTGCGTCGGCGTAGCCCGGCGTGTGCGGCGAGATGACGATCGCGAGGTCGGCGGGGCCGACGTCGGCGGCCAGGCGCTCCATCGCGTCGACCGTGGCCTGCACCTGGCGCCGGTTCTCACCGCCGACGGCCGGGATCAGCAACGGCGGATGGGGACATACACAGCCTCGCACGGTCATCCCCCCTCAGGTGACGCGCCGGCCGCTCAACGTGGTCGACGTCGCGGCGGTGACCAGGACCGGCGCGAGCTCGCCGGGCGCGGCCGTGCCCGCGAAGTTGACGGTCACGTTCTGCCGCGTGCGGCCGCGCCACAACCGGCCGTGCCGGCTCTCGCCCTCGACCAGGACCTCGACGGTCGAACCCACCACCGCGGCCCGCCGGCGCCCGCTCTGCGCCTGCGTCGCCCCCACGAGGCGCACGATACGCTCGCGAGCGACGTCGGGCGCGACGGGGTCGGGCAACGCCGCCGCCGGTGTGCCCGGCCGGGGCGAGTAGACGAAGGTGAAGGCGGCGTCGAAGCCGGCGCGCTCGACCAGGGTCATCGTATCGTCGAAGTCGGCGTCGGTCTCGCCGGGAAAGCCGACCATGAGATCGGTGGTGATCGCGATGTCCGGCACCGCTGCACGCAAGGCGTCGACCCTCCCCAGGTACCACTCCATCGTATACCCACGGCCCATGGCGGTAAGCACGCGATCAGAGCCGGACTGCGCCGGCAGGTGCACGTGTTCGCACACGGTGGCCAGCTCGGCGATGGCAGCGACGAGCTCGTCGGACAGGTCACGCGGATGCGAGGTCGTAAAGCGCACGCGGCGCAGGCCGGCGAGCCCGTCGAGCCTGCGCAGCAGGGCGGCGAACGTCGGCGGATCTGCCACCGTCAGGTCGTTGCCATAGGCGTTCACGTTCTGTCCGAGCAGCGTGACTTCGAGCACGCCGTCGCTGACGAGGGTGCGCACCTCCGCGATCACGTCGTCGAGGGGACGGCTGCGCTCGGGCCCGCGCGCGGCCGGCACGATGCAGTACGAGCAGAAGTTCGTGCAGCCCGACATCACCTGGACCCAGGCCTGGAACGCGCGTTCGCGGTGCGCCGGCAGAGCGCTCGACAACCCGCCCTCGCCGTCGAAGTAACCGCGCTGCCCGCAGGCGTGCAGGGCGTCGGGCAGCTCGGCCAGGTGCTGCGGTCCAAGGGCCACGTCGACGAACGGAAAGCGCTCGAAGAGGCCTTCGCGCTCGACCTGCGGCAGGCAGCCGGCGACGACGACCACCCGCGCCGGGTCGAGCGCCTTGACGCGGGCCGCCTCGCCCAGGTGGCCGGCGAGTCGGTCGTCGGCGCTGCGCCGCACCGTGCAGGTGTTGTAGACGATGACGTCGGCGTCGTCGACGCGCGACACCCGGACGAGACCATCCGCTTCGAGGAGCGCGCAGATACGCTCCGCGTCGTGGTCGTTCATCTGGCAGCCGAACGACCGCAGATAGAACGTGCGCACGTGGACCGCTCCTACTTGGCGAGCTCCGTGGCGCGGCTCTCGCGGATGACGGTCACCCTGATCTGGCCGGGGTAGTCGAGCGTCTCCTCGATCTCCTTGGCGATCTCGCGCGCGAGCAGCACGGCATCGTCGTCGCTGATCTCGGCCGGCTTGACCATGACGCGCACCTCACGGCCCGCCTGCATGGCATACGACTTCTCGACGCCGCGCTTGCTCTCGGCGATCTTCTCGAGCGACTCGAGGCGCTTGACGTAGCCTTCGAGGGTCTCGCGCCGGGCGCCGGGGCGGGCGGCCGAGATGGCGTCGGCGGCCTGCACCAGGACCGCCTCGACGGTCTGCGGCTCGACGTCCTGGTGGTGCGCCTCGATCGCGTGCACGACGCTCTGAGTCTCGCGGTACTTGCGGGCGAGCTGTGCCGAGATCTGGCCGTGGGAGCCGTCGACCTCGTGATCGATCGCCTTGCCGACGTCGTGCAGCAGGCCGGCGCGCCGGGCGATCTTGGGGTTCGCGCCCAGCTCGCTCGCCATGATGCCGGCCAGGTGGGCGACCTCGACCGAGTGGTTGAGCACGTTCTGGCCGTAGCTCGTGCGGAACTTGAGCCGGCCGAGGACCTTGACGAGCTCGGGCGCCACGCCGTGCACGTTGGCGTCGAAGCAGGCCTGCTCGCCGGCCTCCTCGATGGTCGCGTCGATCTCGGCCTTGGCCTGGCCGTACATCTCCTCGATGCGGGCCGGATGGATGCGGCCGTCGGCGAGCAGCTTGGTGATGGTGAGGCGGGCGATCTCGCGCCGCACGCCGTCGAAGCCCGACAGCACGACCGCCTCGGGCGTGTCGTCGATGATGAAGTCGATGCCGGTCAGGTTCTCGAGGGCGCGGATGTTGCGCCCCTCGCGGCCGATGATGCGGCCCTTCATGTCGTCGGAGGGCAGCGGCACGACCGAGACCGTGGTCTCGGCGACGTGGTTGGCGGCGGTGCGCTGGATCGACAGCGAGAGGATGTTGCGGGCCCGCCGGTCGGCTTCACGCTTGGCCTCGTCCTCGATAGAGCGCACGAGGCGGGCCATGTCGTGCCGTGCCTCTTCTTCGATCTTGCGCAGGAGCATCTCCTTCGCCTGGGCGCCGGTCAGGCCCGAGATGCGCTCGAGGGCGGCGGCCTGCTCGGCCTGCGCGACCTTGAGCTGCTCGGTGAGAGCGGCGGCCTGCTCCTCGCGCTCGAAGACCTGCTGGTCGCGGCGCTCGAGCTCGGCCGCCCGCCGTTCGAGCTGCTCCTCGCGCTGGGCGGCGCGATCCTCGGCGTTCTTGAGCTCGAGGCGTCGCTCGCGCAGGTCGTTCTCGACCTCGGTGCGCACCTTGTGGAGCTCCTCTTTGGCTTCGAGGCGGGCTTCTTTGACGGTGGCCTCGGCCTCGCGCTGGGCGTCGCGCAGCAGGCGCTGCGCCTCGCCCTGCGCGCCCTTCACCCGGTTGTCGACCAGATAGCGCCTGACCAGGTATCCGGCCGCCACGCCGGCGGCGAGCGCGATCACGATGAACACTGCGGTCATGCTGGTCCCCTTGTGCCGGTGATCGTCAGTTGCGACGTCACGTCAAATGAGACGAAAAAAGCCGGGCAACTCGCCCGGCCTCTCGTACGGTCGTCGTCCCTGACGGTGCCATGCCGCGGTGCCTACCGGCACTCACGCGGTTCTTTGAGCATCTTTGCAGTCGTTTGACGTGCGGCTTCGGGGAAAGCCCGGAAGTGCTCTCGAAAAGCTCCCTACGTTGTGTGAGACCCCTACGTCGCTCGTTCGACAGGCCGGCCGCCTAGGACCGGAATGCATGGCCTTCAGGTGCCACAGTCATACGCAAAGTCAGTGAGCAAGCTGCTCACTTGTGATTGTAGGTTCGCCTCGAAGGCACTGTCAATCGGTGACTTGGCCCGAACCGGCGGCCGCGGCCGACCAGTCGCGCACGGCACGGTAGGCCACGGCGGTCGAGTAGCCGCGCCGCAGCAGGTAGTCGTAGGCGCGCTTGCGGGCGGCGTCGAGGGGCGCCCGCGCCGGGCCGCGACGGGCCAGCGCCTGCAGGGCGCGGGCGAGCTCGTCGGCGTCGTCGCCGGAGCCGGACAGGGCGGCCTGCGCGATCGTGTCGGCGACGCCGTGGCGCGCGAGCTCGCGAGCGATGCGGCCGGCGCCCCAGCCGGCCAGACGGCGCTTGTCGGCGACGAACGCGGCCGCGAAGGCGGGGTCGTTCAGCAGGCCCTCGGCGACGAGACGCTCGACGACGCCGGCTACGATGGGCTCGGGATGGCCCTTGGCGCGCAGGCGCTCGGCGAGCTCGGTACGGGAACGGGCGCGATGGCCCAGCAGGCGGTAGGCGTCGGCGAGCGCGCGCTCGACGCCGGCGGCGGCGACGAGCTCGTCGAGCCGTGCGGCATCGAGCTCGAGGCCGACGAACAGACCGTGCCGCACGACGAACGCGTCGCCTACCGCCGCGACGAAGGCGTCGTCGACGTGGATCGCGACGTGGCCGCGCCGAGTCGCCTTGAGAGCCGTGACGGTGGGCACCGACGGCCCCGGCGACCGGCTACCGCTCGGCGTCGGGCGCGGCGGCCTGGGCTTCGGCCTGGGCGAGCGCCGCCGCGGCCGACTTCTTGCCGTCGGCGCCCGCGGCGGCGACCGGTGCAGGCGCCGCGGGCAGCCCGGCGCGGTCGCGGATCTGGCGCTCGATGTCGTCGGCGATGTCGGGGTTGTCGTGCAGGAACGCGCGCGCGGCGGCGCGGCCCTGCCCGAGGCGGTCGTCGTTGTAGCTGAAGAAGGCGCCGCTCTTGTGCACGACGTCGGCGGTGACGCCGAGGTCGAGCAGCGTGCCCTCGCGCGAGATGCCGGTGCCGTACATGATGTCGAACTCGGCCTGCTTGAAGGGCGGCGCCACCTTGTTCTTGGCGACCTTCACGCGTACCCGGTTGCCGACCGCCTCAGTGCCCTCTTTGAGGGTCTCGATGCGCCTGATGTCGAGCCGGATGGTGGCGTAGAACTTGAGCGCCTTGCCACCGGTCGTGGTCTCGGGGTTGCCGAACATGACGCCGATCTTCTCGCGGAGCTGGTTGGTAAAGACGCAGATGGTGCCCGACTTGCTGAGCGTGCCGGCCAGCTTGCGCAACGCCTGGCTCATGAGCCGCGCCTGCAGGCCCACGAAGCTGTCGCCCATCTCGCCTTCGATCTCGGCCCGCGGCGTGAGCGCGGCCACCGAGTCAATCGCGACGATGTCGATGGCGCCGCTGCGGATGAGCATCTCTGTGATCTCGAGCGCCTGCTCGCCGTAGTCGGGCTGGCTGACCAGCAGATCGTCGACGTTGACCCCGATGGTACGCGCGTAGTTGGGGTCCATGGCATGCTCGGTGTCGATGAAGGCGGCGACGCCCCCGAGACGTTGGGCCTGAGCGATGAGGTGGTAGACGAGGGTCGTCTTGCCCGATGACTCGGGCCCGTAGATCTCGACGATGCGCCCGCGCGGGATGCCGCCGACGCCAAGCGCGATGTCGAGGGCGAGCGAGCCCGTCGGCACGGTCTGCAGGTCGGCCGCGGCGGCATGCTCGCCCATGCGCATGATGCTGCCCTTGCCGAACTGGCGCTCGATCTGGGTGACGGCGGCTTCGAGGGCCTTGTCTTTATCCACGGTGGCGTGCTCCTCTCGTCAGGCTGAGGTGGGAAACGTGGCAAGGGGCGTGTGGACTGCCCCACCCCGCTCCAGGACGCTAGCATACAGGATGACCGAGGGCAGTCCAAACGGCGCGATGTTCACGTTTTGCAGCGAAAAAGGTTGACCGGGACGGCGGAAGCGAGCCACCGTCAGATGGGCCAGCCAGGGGCGTTTCCCAGGCGCGTACACCCCGAGATGGTACAGGGCCTCGGAGACGGAACGCTGGGTCGCGACGAGCGCCCCGGTGGGGTCATCGAGGGCCAGGGCCATCACCCGCTTGAGGCCGCGCTCGGGCAGGAACAGCGCCGCGCCGAGCCCGCTCGGCAGGGCCGGCAGGTCGAGCCCGGCGAGCGCCGCGGCGACGTCGTCGACGCGGCGCTCGGGCACCGCGCCCAGGAAGCAGAGGGTCAGGTGCAGGCTGTGGTTCAGGCGCAGGTCGTCGCGCGGCGCGAGCTCGCGGGCCTGCCAGTCGGTCACGGCGGCGAGCGCCGCCAGCGGCAGGTCGCAGGCGACGAAGAGCCGCCGGCTGGGTTCGCGACCGGGCGCACCCGGTTTGTCACGGCCGCGAACCTCGGCTGGCCGACCCGCGCGCCGCGGTCGCGCCGGATAGTCCGGCGATAGACTGCGTCGTTGCCGCTCACGCATGCGTGACTCCGTCGCGCGCGTAGTCCGGGCTCATGTCTCGAGCGCGCGCCGCAACAGGTGGAGGGCGGCCACCACGCTCCAGGCGCGGACCGTGGCGCGGTCGCCCGGGAACTCATGGCGCCGCACCGCCGTGCCGCCGGGCGCGGCGCAGCCGACATAGACCAGGCCGACCGGTTTGGCGGGCGTCGCCCCGCCGGGGCCGGCGATGCCGGTCGTGCTGAGCGCGAAGGTGGCGCCCGTCCTCGCACGGACGCCCTCGGCCATGGCGCGCGCCACGGGCTCCGACACCGCGCCGTGGGCCGCGAGAAGGTCGGCGGGTACGCCGAGCAGGTCGCGCTTGGCGTCGTCGGCGTACGTCACGGCCCCGCCCACGACGTAGTCGGAGCTGCCGGCGAGATCGGTAAGACGTCCGCCGAGCAGGCCACCGGTGCAGGACTCCGCCGTCGCGACGGTCGCGCCGCGGGCGCGCAGCAGGTCGGCGACGATCTGGTCGATGCCGCGGCCGTCGCTCGAGAACACGGGGCCGCCGGCGCGCAGCGCCCCGACCAGCGTGTCGAGCTGGGCGGCCGCGGCGCCGTCGCCGGCCTGATGACGGGCCGTCACCGTGACCTCGCCGAGCGACGCGGTGATCGCCACCCGCAGCCTGTCGGTCGCCCGGGCGCGCAGCAGGGCGGCGACTTGGACCTCGCCCCATCCGTAGAACCGTACCTGCACGGTGCGCGGCGACACGGCGCCGTGGGCGCCCGCGAGCTCGTCGAGCACGGCGGGCCACATGCTCTCGACCTCCCAGGGCACGCCGGGCAGCGCCACGATCGCCGTGCCCTCGTGCTCGACGACGAAGCCGGGCGCCACGCCGGCCGGCGGCACCGGACGAGCGCCGCCCGGCAGAAACGCCTGGCGACGCATGTCGGACAGCAGCTCGGCGAGCGGCAAGCCGCGGCGCTCGGCGACACGGCGCGTCGTGTCCTCGACCATGCGCAGCGCCGCGGGGTGCTCGGCGAGCGCCCGGCCGGTGACGTCGGCCACGATCTGCGCGGTGAGGTCGTCGTGGGTGGTGCCCAGGCCGCCGGACAGCACGAGGACCGTCGGTCGCTCCTGCAGCAGGCCGGCGAGGTCGCGGCGCAGGGCCGCCGGCTCGTCGGGCGTGAGCACCATGTGGGCCACGTCGAAGCCGGCGGCCGCGAGCGTGCCGGTCAGATAGAAGCCGTTGCGATCGCGTGTGCGGCCGTCGAGCAGCTCGCTGCCGGTGAGCAGCACGGCCGCCACGGGTGGGGTCATCGGCTGCTTCCGGGCAGGTGCAGGTTGTCGCGCGCCCTCACGAAGTACTGCACGCCCGAGATGAGCGTGAGCGCCACCATGACGACGATCGAGATCACGTCGAGCCAGCGGACCCAGGTGAGGTGCCCGTGGCCCAGCATCAGGAGGATGACGCACACGATCTGGCTCGTCGTCTTGGCCTTGCCCAGGGGGCTCGCCGGTATCGAGACGCCCTGGTCGATGCCGAGCACGCGCAGGGCGCTCACGGCGAACTCGCGGGCGATGATGACCATCGCCACCCAGGCCGGCAGCCTGCCGAGCCCCACTAGGGCGATGAGAGCGGCCGACACCAGCAGCTTGTCGGCGAGCGGGTCGAGGAACTGGCCCAGCGTGGTGATCTGGTTGCGCGAGCGCGCCACGTAGCCGTCGAGCTTGTCGGTGAGGGCGGCGACGGCGAACACGCAGGTGGCCAGGAGGGCGCCCCAGGGCACGTGCGCCACGAGCAGCACCACGAACACCGGGATCAGCAGGATGCGCGCGACCGTGATGGTGTTGGCGGCGTTGAGCGCCGAGCGGCTGACGAGTCGCTTGTCGGTGTCGACGCTCATGTCACGGCCTGTCCAGAGAGATGGTACCCGTCGGCGTCGTCGACCAACGCGCGGATGACCTGGCCGCGGCGCGCTCTCGCCCCTGCCACCCACGTCTGGCCGTCCACGTCGGGAGCCTGTTCTGCGATTCTACCAGCCACCTCCGCCGCCACGCCACGCGAGCCCCGTTCGACGAGCACCTCGACCGTGCGGCCCACGAACGATGCCCAGTAGCGGCGTGCAGCGGCGGCCACGGCGTCGCCCAGACGTGCGGCCCGCTCCGCGCGCAGTGCCGGCGGCACCTGACCGGGCAGGGCGGCCGCGCGCGTGCCTTCCTGCGGGTCGAAGACGAACACGCCGGCCACGGCGAGCTCGGCCGCCGCCACGAAGCCGAGCAGCTCCTCGACGTCGTCGTCGGTCTCACCCGGGTAGCCGGCGATGAACGCGGAGCGGACCGCGGCGCCGGGCAGGCTCGCCCGCACCCGCTCGAGCAAGGCGAGATGCGTTGCGGCGTCTCCGCCCCTCCCCATCGCCGCGAGGACGCGTCCCGAGGCGTGCTGCAGCGGCAGGTCGACGTAGGGCACGCAGAAGCCCGCAAGCGCCTCGAGCACGCCGTCGCTGAGGCCTTCGGGCTGCAGGTACATGAGTCGCAGCCAGAGCGGTTCGAGCGCGCGCAGGTCGGCCAGCAGACGCTCGAGGCCGCCGTAGCCCGGCACCCGCCAGCGCGTCGTGTCCTGCCCCACGAGGACGAGCTCGCGCGCGCCGCGGTCGAGGGCCGCGCGCGCCGCCGCGAGGACGGCGTCGGGCGCGACGGTCTCATAGGCACCCTTGATGAGCGGGATGGCGCAGAAGGCACAGCGCCGGTCGCAGCCGTCCGAGACCTTCAGGTACGCGTGGAGCGGCCGCCGGCGCCGGCGCGATCCCGGGCTCGTGGCGCCGCCCCGCCACTCGAGCCGCGCGAGCAGCTCGAGGACCGGCGCCAGGTCGAACGCCGAGAGCAGGTCGAGCTCGGGGAGCGCGGCCGCCAGCTCGGCCTCGTGGCGCGCCACGAGGCAGCCGTAGGCCGCGACCCGGGCGCCGCGCGCGTGAGCCTCGTCGCAGGCGTCGAGCAGGACGGCGATCGACTCCTCTTTGGCGGCGTCGATGAAGCCGCAGGTGTTCACGAGGACGAGGTCGGCGGCGCTCGTGGGGGCGGGCCGGTGGCCCGCCCCCACGAGCGCCGCTTCGAGACGGTCGGAGTCGGCCTCGTTCTTCGGACACCCCATCGTGACGACGGCGAAGGTGGCCCGGGCGGGCGACGTCACGTCGGGCTCGCGCGAGGAGGCGACGACGTTACCGGTAGTTCGTGAACTGCAGCGGGATGCCGAAGTCGTGCTCGCGCAGCGCCTGCATGGCGGCCTGAAGCTCGTCCTTCTTGGGTGAGAAGACGCGCACGGCGTCGCCCTGCACCTGGAGCCGCACCTTCTTGAAGCGCTGACGCAGCAGCTTGGTGACCTCGCGCGCCTTCTCGTCGGGGATGCCGTGGGTGACGAGCACGCGCTGCCGCACCGTGCCGCCCAGGGCGGGCTCGACCTTGCCGTACTGCAGCGCCTTGAGCGGCACCTTGCGGCGCACGAGCTTCTCCTCGAGCAAATCGGTCACCGAGTGCAGCTTGCCCTCGTTGTCGGAGACGAGCACGAGGTCGTCGCCATCGAGCGTGACCTTGCTCACCGACTTCTTGAAGTCGTAGCGGGTAGTGATCTCCTTCTGCGCGAGGTTCACGGCGTTGCGCACCTCGTCGCGATCGACCTCGGAGACCACGTCGAACGAGAAGTCCTGGGCCATCTACAGTTTCACCACGCCCTTCCTCGTCACCTCGTAGGTGGTAGAGACGGTCTCGGCCGGCCGGAATGGGGCTCTGCCGGCGACCCTGATCGATACCTCGGACGGCACCCCGAGACGCACGTAGATCGGGCGGCGCGTGTGCAGCGTGTGGGCCTGGCCGAGCGCCAGCGTCGCCTGGTAGAGGACCGGCCCGCTCGCGCCGCCGCGCGTGACCTGCACCCAGCATGCCCCCTGGTCGGCCACGATGCGCACGCTGAAGGTGGCGGTCGCCGTCGTGGTATGCACGCTCGGCGTGGTCTGCGGTGTCGGGCTGAGGACGGTGACCGGCGGGGGTGTCGACTTGTTCCCCGACCGACCCAGCCCCAGCATGTAGAGCAGCCCCAGGATGAGCAGGCAGACCACGGCGATGAAGGTGAGGGTGTTGCGCCGCCGGTGGGCGTGTGGGCGCCCGAGGGCCGAGTTACCGCCGAAGGGCTCGTGCTCCTCGTCGGGCTCGAACCGCGACCTGTACTCGTCGAGGATGACGTTCGCGTCGAGCCCCAGGTACTCGCAGTAGGTCCGCAGGAAGCCTTTGACGTACGCCGGCGACGGCATGAGATCGAAGTCGTCGTTCTCCATCGCCTGGATGTACTTGGCGCGGATCTTCGTGTCGTCTTCGGCTTGCTGGAGGGTGGTCTTGCGACGCACCCTGGTCTCGCGCAGCGTGCTTCCGATCTCGAACACGGAGCTTCTCTTCCCGGTCGCTGTCCGACGGCGAGGCGCGCTGGCCATGCCGCCGTCGACGGCCGCGCCTCACCGCGAGTCTACGTTCGCCCCGACGAGAACACAATTCCGGCCAAGGACGGGCGTTCCGCGAACGGACGCCGGGACGGCCTCGCCTCGACCACTGTTCTCAGTCGAGCGGCTCCTCGCCGTCGTCGGCGGACGGCTCCGCGTCGGCGCTCTCGGCCGACGTCGCGCCGCCCAGCACGCGCGGCAGGTCGTCCTCGTCGATCAGCACCTTGCGTGCCTTGCTGCCGTCGAAGCCCGAGATGATGCCGCGCTCCTCCATCATGTCGATGAGACGCCCGGCCCGCGCGTAGCCCACCCGCAGGCGACGCTGCAGGAGCGCGACCGACGCGGCGCCGGTGCGGACCACCGTCGTGATCGCCTCGGGCAGCAGGCCGTCGCCGCCGTCGCCGCCGGGCGCGCCCTCGCCGGAATCGCCGGTGGCGCTCTCCACGAGGTCCTGGCGATACTCGGGCGCGGCCTGAGAGCGCCAGTGGCCGGTGATGAACGCCATCTCCTCGGACGAGATGAAGGCGCCCTGGACACGCAGCATCTTGGCGCTCGAATAGGGGTGAAAGAGCATGTCGCCGTCGCCCAGCAGGCTCTCGGCGCCGCCCGAGTCGAGGATCACGCGCGAGTCCGTCTGCGACGACACCTTGAAGGCGATCCGCGACGGGATGTTGGTCTTGATGAGCCCGGTGACGACATCGACGGACGGGCGCTGGGTGGCCACGACGAGGTGCATGCCCACCGCCCGGGCGAGCTGACCGAGCCGGATCACGGCGTGCTCGACCTCGGCCGGAGCCACCATCATGAGGTCGGCGAGCTCGTCCATGACGATGACGATGTAGGGTAGCGGCTTCTCGCCGCCGGCGACGAGGCGCTTGTTCAGCTCGCGCAGGTCGCGGGCGTTGCCGGTGCGCATCATGAGCTCGTAACGCCGCTCCATCTCGTGGATGATCGTGGTGAGCACGCCGCCGGCGTTGCGCACGTTGGTGACCACCGGCGCCAGCAGGTGCGGTACGCCGTCGAAGTGCGAGAGCTCGACCTTCTTGGGGTCGATCATGATGAAGCGCACCTGGTCGGGCGTGGCGCGCAGCAGGATCGAGCTCACGATCGCGTTCAGGCAGGCGCTCTTGCCGGAGCCGGTCGTACCGGCGATCAGCACGTGGATGAGGCGCGTCAGGTCGGCCAGCACCGGCTTGCCGGTGATGTCCTTGCCGATCCACATGGCAAGCGGCGAGGCGTTCACCGGCAGGTCGCCGTAGATGTCGCCGAGGCTGACCCAGTTGGGCTCGCGGTTGGGCACCTCGACACCGACCGCCGACTTGCCCGGGATCGGCGCCTGCACGCGAATCTCGGTGGCGGCCAAGGCGTAGGCGATGTCGTCGCGCAGCGAGGCGACGCGGCTCACCTTGGTGCCGGGCGCGAGCTGCAGCTCGTACTGCGTGACGCGCGGCCCGGAGATCGTGTTGATGACGCGTGCCTCGACGCCGAAGTGGCCGAGGGTCTCCGTGAGCTGGGTGGCGACCGAGGCGATCACGGCCTTGGCCTCGCCCTCGCCCGCCTTGGTGCGCTGCAGCAGGCTCGGATCGGGCAACAGCCACGGGCGCTCGGCCGGCGCCTCGAAGGCGACCGCGCCGGCCTCGTCGCCGGCCTCCTCTGCCTCACCCGCGAGCGACAGCTGCTCGCCGGGGTCGTCGGCCTCGACCCGCTCGACGGGACGTGGCTCGGGTCGCGGCCGCGTGAAGACGACGGCCGGCGTGTCGGCCACGGTGGCCGGACCGTAGTCGTCGGGCAGGTCGCGGGCGCCGTCGATCAGCGTCACGCGCTCAGGCTCCGCGTGCTCGAACGGACGCGGGCCCGTCGCGACGGTCGCGTCGCGGCGGCGGAGCTCGGCCGCGGCTTCGCGGCGCGCGCCCAGGGTGCGCGCCGAGCGTCGCGCGACATCGCCGGCGGCCACGACGCCGCGCCGTGAGCGGCTCGCCCAGAGCCCTAGCGACGAGCCCGTCACGAGCAGCAGGCCGGCGACGGTGGCCACGACGACGAGCACGGCGATGCCCACGCCACCGATGACGACGTGGAGCAGGGCCCACATCCCCTCTCCGAGCAGGCCGCCGTGGCCCTGCATGTACGACGTGACGAACGTGCGGCCCGGCCGCGCGCCGCCGAACAGGCCGAAGGTGTCGGCCGCGGCGGCGAGGCCGAAGGCGAGACAGAGGACGATGACGCCGACCGTGACCTCGCCCGACGGGCGGCGGTCACGCCGCACGGCGAGCAGCACGGCCACGTAGCCGAGCAGGAACGGCGTGAGATAGGCGAGGAATCCCACCAGCAGGCGCAGTCCGTGGACCAGCCAGTGCCCCAGCGTGCCGCCGTGCCAGCCCAGGTAGAGGACGCAGACGAGAAAGACGGCCAGTGCGCCGCAGATCAGCGCGGCGAGCTCGCCCCGGCGAGCTCGACGGCGGACCGACGAGGGCGCCGCACGCCGGACGCGACGCGGCGTAACCGGGCGGCCGCGCCGCGACGACCCCGTAGCCGGGCGGCGACGCCCGGCGGTCGATGACGTGGTGCGCGATGTGGGCATGGGTCGCCTATTCGACGGGGACGGCGCGAACCCTAGGGCCGGCGACAGACTTCGTCGTCGGCGCCCGGGCCGGCGCGGCGGCCTGTGCCGCCGCGCCGGCCCGGGCGCCGGAGGCCCGATCAGATCTCGACGACGACCGGCAGGATCAGCGGCTCGCGCTTGGTGCGCCGGTAGATGAACTGAGCGAGCGTGTCGTGGATGTCCTCGCGCAGCAGGCGCTGACCGGTCGTGTGCTCACCCGTGAGCTCGTGCAGGCGCTCGACCAGCGTGTCGGAGGCCGCGGCCAGCAGGTCGTGCTCGGTGGTCTCGTCGTAGAGGAAGCCGCGTGCGACGAGCTCGGGCGGCGCGACCGACTCACCGGTCTGCACGCTCACCGTGACCACGGCGATCAGGATGCCGTCGCCCGAGAGCTGCTGGCGCTCGCGCAGCACGACGTGCTCGGCACCGCCGATCTGCAGCCCGTCGACGAACATCATGCCGGCCGGCACCTTGGCGGTGACGGCGGCCGTGCCGTCGCCGAACTCGAGCACGTCGCCGTTGTCGAGGATGAAGACGTGGTCGTCGGGGATGCCGACCTCACGCGCGAGCTCGGCGTGCAGGTACTGGTGACGGTACTCGCCGTGCGCTGGCACGAAGTAGCGCGGCGTGAGCAGGTTGAGCAGCATGCGCTGGTCCTCGCGCGAGGCGTGGCCCGACACGTGCACGCCGCTCGCGGCGCCGTAGATCACGCGGGCACCCGAGCGCAGCAGGCGGTTGACCGTGTCCATCACGCTGACCTCGTTGCCGGGCACCGGGCGGGCCGAGATCACGATCGTGTCGCCGGGCTGCAGCTCGACCTGGGGGTGATCGTCCCAGGCCATGCGCGACAGCGCCGACAGGGGCTCGCCCTGACTCCCGGTCGTCAAGATGAGGACCTCGTCGGGCCGGTACTGGTCGATCTCGGTGAGCTTGATCTGGGCGTCGTCGGGCACCTTCAGGTAGCCCAGGTTGCGCGCGATGTTGACGTTCTTCACCATCGACCGACCCGACACGGCGAACTTGCGGCCGTGCAGGTAGGCGATCTCGACCGCCTGCTGGATGCGGTGGATGTGCGACGAGAAACAGGCCACGAGCACCCGGCCGTCGGCCTCGGCGAAGATGCGGTGGAACGCCTGACCGACCTGACTCTCGGAGCCGGTGCTGCCCTCGCTCTCGACGTTGGTCGAGTCGGCCAGCAGGGCCAGCACGCCCTCGCGGCCGAGCCGCGCGAGCTTGTCGACGTCGGTCGTGCGCCCGTCGATCGGCGTGTGGTCGAACTTGTAGTCGCCCGACCACACCACGCGACCGGCGGGCGTCTCGACGATGATCGCCAGGGCGTCGGGCACGCTGTGGCTCACCGCGCAGAAACGCACGGTGAAGGGAGCGAGGTCGAGCACGGAGTCCTCGGTCACCTCGTGGAGCTCGACGTCCTTGAGCAGCCCGTGCTCGTCGAGCTTGGACTTGGCAAAGGCCAGCGTGAGCCGGCTGCCGTAGACCGGCACGTTGATGTCGCGCAGGACGTAGGCGAGGGCGCCGAAGTGGTCCTCGTGGCCGTGGGTGATGAGGAAGGCCAGCACGTCGTCGCGCCGCTCGCGCAGGTAGGTGATGTCGGGCAGGACGAGGTCGATGCCCAGCATCTCGTCGCGCGGGAAGGCAAGCCCGCAGTCGACCACGACGATCTTACCGCGGTACTCGACGGCGGTCATGTTCTTGCCGATCTCGCCCATCCCGCCGAGCGGGATGATCTTCAGGGTGTCATCGTTCATGTTGGTTCAATCGATCCTTTTGTCGTCGCGGGCCGCGCGAGCAGCGATCGCCGGCGCGCGCCTCGCGATCCTTCAGAGCAGGCCCAGACGCTCGAGCTCAGCCTCGATGGCGCAGGTCTCGTCGTCGCTCGCTTCGACGAGCGGCGGGCGGAGACCTCCGACCTCGTGGCCGGTCAGGTTGAGCGCGGCCTTGATGGGAATGGGGTTGGTCGTGGTGAACAGCGCCGCGTAGAGCGGCGCCAGGTCGCGGTCGATCGCGGCTGCCCGTGCCCGGTCGCCGGACCGAGCGGCCAGCACCAGCTCCTTGAGGCGCCGCCCGACCAGGTGGCTTGCCACCGAGATGCAGCCCCAACCCCCCATCTCGACGATGTCGAGCGTCATGTCGTCGTTGCCGGCGTACAGGCCGAGGTCGCACAGCTCGCGCAAGCGGCGCGATTCGGCGAGGTCGGGGTTGGCCTGTTTGACGGCGACGACGTTGTCGATCGCCGCGAGGTCGGCGAGGAGCTCGGGCGAGAGGTTCAGGGCGCAGCGCGACGGGATGTTGTAGACGATCACCGGCAGCGTGGTCGCGCCCGCGACGGCCGCGAAATGAAGCCGCAGGCCACGCTCGGGCGGACGGTTGTAGTAGGGCGTCACGACCAGCACGCCGTCGACGCCGGCGTCCTCGGCGCGGCGCGTGAGCGCCACGCTGTGCTCGGTGTCGTTGGAGCCGGTCGCGGCAATCACCGTGCCGCGGCCGGTCGCGACCTCGACGGCGTGACGGAACAGGGCGACCTTCTCGTCGTCGGAGAGCGTGGGCCCCTCGCCCGTCGTCGCCGCCACGACGAGACCGTCGGAGCCGCCGGCCAGCAGATGGTCGGCGAGGCGCGCGAAAGCGACGGCGTCGACCTGCAGGTCGGCGGTGAACGGCGTGACGACGGCGGTGAGGATGTCTCCGAACAACTGCATCTCGGCGTTCCCCCTGTCGTCGCTCACGTCGCTCAGGCCCCGTCGTCGAGCAGGTGCTCGAGGCCGACCGTCGTGCCGGTGAGACCGGGCGCCCGCCTGAGGGCAAGCAGCGCGCCGGCCATGAACGACTCGCGCGACAGCGAGTCGTGCCGCAGGCTCAGGGTCTCCCCCACGCCCCCGAAGACGACCTCCTGGTGGGCGACCAGGCCCGGCAGGCGCACGCTGTGGATCCGCACGCCGTCGGCCGACAGGCCACGCGAGGGACGCGTCTCGTCGGCGCCGTGGGGGTGGGCCGCGCCGCCCTCGCACATGAGCCGGGCGGTGCGCAGCGACGTGCCCGAGGGCGCGTCGAGCTTGTCCTGCTCGTGAAGCTCGATGATCTCGGCGGCCGGGAAGTAGCGCGCGGCCTGCGTCGCGAAGCGCATGAGCAGGACGGCGCCCAGGGCGAAGTTCGGCACGATCAGCAGGGCCGCGTCGTGCGCGGCGGCGATCGCCGCCAGCGCCTCGACCTGGTCGTCGGAGAGGCCGGTCGTGCCGACGACCGTGGGCAGACCGGCGCGAAGCGCGTCGGCGACGCTGTCGAACACGGCGCCCGGCACGGTGAAATCGAAAGCGACGTCGGGTCGTGTCGCGGCCAGCGCCTCGGCCAGGGTCGCGAAGAGCGGCGCCGCCGACCCCGCGCCGCTCGCGGCGGCGGCGCGGGGGTCGACCCGCGCGACGAGGGCGAGGTCGGCGGCGGCGTCGATCGACGCGCAGAGCAGCGAGCCCATGCGCCCCAGCGCTCCCATGACGACGACGCCGGTCACTCGGGGTCCCACCACCTGTAGTCGCCGACCGTCGCCTGGAAGGGCTCGGGCTCGGGGCCGATGCAGACCGCCGACCAGGTGGCGACGTCGTAGGAGCTCCGGGCGAGGTCGACCACCGCCGCGCGGTCGACCGCGTCGATCTGCGCCAGCATGCCGTCGAGCGTGCGGATCTCGAGGTCCATGAGCACGCTGCGGCCCAGGCGGTTCATGCGCGACGAGGGGCTCTCCATGCTGAGCACGATCTGCCCCTTGATCTGCTCCTTGGTGCGCTCGACCTCTTCGTCGGTGAGCGACGCGGCGAGCCCGCGCAGCTCGGTGGTGCAGAGCTCCATGACCTCGGCCAGGCCCTCGGGCCGCGAGCCGAACGAGATCGCCACGAGGCCGGTGTCGGCATAGAGCGAGGTGTACGAGTACACCGAGTAGACGAGGCCGCGCTTCTCGCGGATCTCCTGGAACAGGCGCGAGCTCGACGAGCCGCCGAGGGCCGTGTCGAGCACCGACAGGGCGAAGCGTCGCGGGTCGTCGCGGGCCATGGTCGGTGCGCCCAGGCACACGTGGAACTGCTCGGTGTCCTTGCGCATGAAGTAGGCGTCGTGACGAGCGACGGGGTGCGCCAGCGGCGAGGTCGGCGACGCGCCACGCCCGGCGCCGCCGAAGTGGCGCCTGGCGAGCTCGACGATGCGCTCGTGGCGCAGGTTCCCGGCCGCCGCGATCACGATCGACGGCGTCACGTAGTGCGCCCGGTGGTAGGCGTCGGCGGCCGCGCGGTCGGCCGCCCGCAATGTCTCGGCCGTGCCGATGATCTGGCGACCCAGCGGATGCTCCCAGAAGACCGTCTCGGCGAGGTAGTCGTGGATGAGGTCGGAGGGTGAGTCCTCGTACAGCGCGACCTCTTCGAGCACGACCTCGCGCTCGGCGTCGAGGTCGGCCATGAGCGGCCTGGCCACCATGTCGGCCATGACGGCGAAGGCTTCGTCCAAGTGAGCGTCGAGGAAGCGCGCGTGCAGCAGCGTGTACTCCTTGGCCGTCGCCGCGTTCAGCTCGCCGCCCATCTGATCGAAGATGCGCGCGATGTCCCAGGCCGAGTAGTCGGCCGTACCCTTGAAGATGAGGTGCTCGATCAGGTGCGATATGCCGGCCTTGGTCGGGTCCTCGTGGCGGGACCCGACCCCGATCCAGAATCCGAGCGCGATCGACCGTACGCCGTCGATGGGCTCGGTGACGACCCGCAGCCCGTTGTCGAGCGTGGCGATCTCGAAGTCCTGGATGGCCGGCCTCCGCCCTATTGCTTGACCGGGGCTTCGAGCGGCCGCAGGCCGATCCGGTTGCGCGCTTTGTCGATCTCGACGACCTCGACCGTGATCGTGTCGCCGCGGCTGACCACGTCCTCGACCTTGTCGACGCGCTTGCCGCCGCCGAGCTTGGAGATGTGGATGAGCCCGTCGACGCCCCGCTTGAGCTCGACGAACGCGCCGAAGTCGGTCGTCTTGACGACCTTGCCGGTGATGATGTCGCCGACCTCGATGTCCTTGGTCATCGACACGATGCGCTCGGTCACGGCTTCGCCGGCCTCCATGTCGGGGGCGGCGACGTAGACGGTGCCGTCGTCCTCGATGTCGATCTGCACGCCGAACTCCTCGCAGAGCCCCTTGATGGTCTCGCCGCCCTTGCCGATGATCAGGCCGATCTGGTCGGGGTTGATCTGGATCGTGAAGATACGCGGCGCGTACGGCGAGAGCTCGGCGCGCGGCGCCGGCAATGTGGCGAGCATCTTGTCGAGGATGAACAGGCGGCCGCGCTTGGCCTGCGCCAGGGCGTCGCCCAGGATCTCGAAGCTGACGCCCCGGATCTTGATGTCCATCTGCAGGGCGGTGATGCCGTTGCGCGAGCCGGCCACCTTGAAGTCCATGTCGCCGAGATGGTCCTCGACGCCGGCGATGTCGGAGAGTACGACGTAGTCGTCGCCCTCTTTGATCAGGCCCATGGCGATGCCGGCCACGGGTTCGCGGATCTGCACGCCGGCGTCCATGAGCGACAGGGTCGAGCCACAGACGCTCGCCATCGACGAGGAGCCGTTGCTCTCGAGGATCTCGGACACCAGGCGGATGGTGTAGGGGAAGTCCTTCTCGTCGGGCAGCATGGGCACGAGGGCGCGCTCGGCGAGGGCGCCGTGGCCGATGTCGCGGCGCTTGGGGCCGCGCATGAAGCCCGTCTCGCCCACCGAGTAGGGTGGGAAGTTGTAGTGGTGGATGTACTTCTTGCTCTCCTCGGGGTTGATCGTGTCGATGCGCTGGGCGTCGCCGGTCGCCCCCAGGGTGAGCAGCGTGAGGGCCTGCGTCTGGCCCCGGGTGAACAGGGCCGAGCCGTGGGTGCGCGGCATGAGCCCGACCTCGCAGCTGATCGGCCGGATCTCGTCGGTGCGGCGCCCGTCAGGCCGCCGCTTGTCGACGGCGATGCGCCGCCGGATCACGTCTTTCTCGAGCTGCGCGAAGGCTCGCCGGACCTGCGCCGTGTGCTCGCGCAGGTCGTCGTCGGCGACGCCTTCGGTGAGACGCTCCACGACCTGCTGGCGCAGCTCGACGGTACCCTCCTGGCGGCCCTTCTTGTCTTCGATCTGCGTGACGCGGTCGACCTCAGCGCCGAAGTCGCGCACGATGCGGTCGTAGAGGCCACGATCGACTTCGTAGGGCGGCACGTCCCACTTGGGCTTGCCGGCCAGCTCGCGCAGGCGCAGCTGGGCGTCGATCAGCTTCTTGATCTCGGCGTGGGCGAGCCGCAGGCCCTCGAGGACCTGCTCCTCGCTGGCCTCGTTCGCGGCGGCCTCGACCATCACGATCGCGTCGCTGCTGCCGGACACGACGAGGTCGAGGCTCGCGCCCTCGAGGTCGGAGAGCGGCGGGTTGACCACGAACTCACCGTCGATCAGGCCGACGCGCACGGCGCCGAGCGGCCCCAGGAAGGGGATCTCGGAGATCGTGAGGGCCGCCGAAGCGCCGGTCATGGTCAGGACGTCGTAGGCGTTCTCCTGGTCGTAGGAGAGCACTGTCCCGATGATCTGGACCTCGTTCATGAAGCCCTTCGGGAACGATGGACGGATGGGCCGGTCGATCTGACGCGCGGTGAGCGTCGCCTTGTCGCTCGGCCGTGATTCGCGCTTGATGAAGCCGCCGGGGATCTTGCCGGCGGCGTACATGCGCTCCTCGACGTCGACCGTCAGGGGAAAGAAGTCCTGGTTCTCGCGGGTCTCCTCGCGCGCCACCGCCGTGGCCAGCACGACGGTGTCTTCGCAGCGCACCACGACGGCCCCATTGGCCTGCTTGGCGAGCTTGCCTGTCTCGAGGGTGATGGTGCGCCCCCCGATCTCTACATCAACGGTGTGAACGGTCATGGAATCCCTTCGAATCCTTCTGGCCGTCCCATTCGCATCGGGACGGCCGATCGCGGCCACGTGGAGGACGCCGCCTACTTGCGCAGGTCGAGGTCTTTCACGAGGGTACGGTAACGCTCCATGTCTTTGGCCTGCAGGTAGTCGAGCAGGCGGCGCCGGTGGCCGACCATCATGAGCAGGCCTCGGCGGGAGTGGTGGTCCTTCTTGTGGACCTTGAGGTGCTCGGTGAGGTCGTCGATGCGCTTGGTGAGGAGCGCCACCTGCACTTCGGGCGAACCGGTGTCGCCGTCGTGCTTGGAGAATCGTGCGATGATGGCTTGCTTGTCTTCAGTCGTGATCGCCAGGGGAATCACCTCCCTTGCGGGATGATCCGGAGACCCAGTACCGGGTCGGCGAGCCCGGAACCGAGAGACGGTCGCTGGGTAGGGTACCACACCGGGGGGTCGGTACAAACTCGTAGGGGTCGCCGGACCACCGCCGACCCTCTCCCCCACGCCCGCGCCGCCGCCGTCACACGCCGAGCTCAAGGGCGCGGCCGTGCGGCGCCACCCTCACAGACCGAGCTCGAGATAGGCGCGGTCGTTCAGCGCCGCCGTGCGCGCGATGTCGTCGTGCATGCGCGCCACGAGGTCGGCGGCGCTGGCGAAGGTCTGCTCGGCACGAAGCCTCGCCAGGAAGTCGACCACCATGTCGGCGCCGTAGGCGTCGCCGTCGAAGCCCAGCAGGTGCGCCTCGATGCGCACGAACGCGGTCTCGTCGCCCGGGTGCAGGAACGTCGGGTTGTGGCCCACGTTGACCGCGGCGCGGTACCAGCGGCCGTCGAGCCGCGCGCGAGCCGCGTAGACGCCCCGCCCTGGAAAGATCATGCCGGTGTGGGCGTCGATGTTGGCGGTCGGAAAGCCGAGCGTGCGGCCGCGCTTGTCGCCGTGCACGACCACGCCGACGAGTCGCGGCGGGCGACCGAGGATGGCGCGCACCTCGGGCAGCCGGCCGTCGTGCAGGAGGCGCCGGATGCGCGAGGAGCTGATCGGCCGGCCGTGCGACTGGAGCAGGGGCACGACGATCGTCTCGAAACCGAGGTCGTCGCCGCGAGCGGCGAGCGTCGCCGGCGTGCCCAGGCCACGCGCCCCGAAGGTGAAGTTCTCGCCGACCGCGACCACGTTGGCGCGCAGGCCGCCCGAGAGCACGCCGGCCACGAAGTCGTCGGCGGGCAGGTCGGCGAGCGCTCGATCGAAGCGCAGCACGACGAGCTCGTCGACACCGAGCTCGCCGATGAGCTCCTCCTTGACGCCGAGCGGCGTCAGCAGCCGCGGCTGGTGGGTCGGATCGATGATCGCGAGGGGGTGACGGTCGAAGGTGACGACGCTGGCGGTGATCCCCCGCCGGCGCGCTTCCTTGCGGGCCACACCGATCACGAGCTGGTGGCCGGCGTGCACGCCGTCGAAGGTGCCGAGGGCCACGGCACGCGGACGCCGGGCGGCGGCCGAGAGGTCGTGTACGACCTCCATCAGAGCATGACGAGCGGGCGCAGCCCCGGGCCGTCGTCGACCGGTCCGTACACGGCGAGGAGCTCGCCCCTGAAGAGCAGGCGCACCGGGTGCGGCGGGCCGGCCGGCAGCCGTGCGCCGTTGCGCACGGCCGCCACCTGGGCCGCCGTCACCGTCACCGCCGGCATGAACTGCAGCGCCTGGGCCGGCGACAGCAGGCCGGGGATGCGCAGATCGTCGGGCTCGCGGGCTGCGACGGCTTCTTCGAAATCGGCGAGCGTCTGCGCGTCCTCGAGCCGGAAGGGGCCGGTCGCGGCGCGCGCCAGGCTGGCGACGTAGGCGCCGGCCCCGAGGGCCTCGCCGACGTCGATCGCGAGCTGCCGCACGTAGGTGCCCTTCGAGCACACGACCCGGCAGCGCGAGGTCAGCTTCTCGGGGTCGAAGTCGAGCACGTCGATGGCCGTGATCTCGACCTCCTTGATCGGCGTCTCGACGACCTCGCCGCGGTGCGCCTTGCGGTAGAGGCGCTCCCCGTCGACCTTGACGGCCGAGGTCATCGGCACCTTCTGCTGGATGCGCCCGAGGAACCGCGGCAGCGTCGCGGCGAGCTCGTCGAGCGTGGTCGCGCGGACGGTCGGCGTGAGCTCGCCGGTCCCGTCGCCGGTGTCCGAGGTGAAGCCGAACTGCAGCGTGCAGACGTAGTCCTTGGGCAGGTCGACGAAGAAACGGGCGAGCTTGGTCGCGCGCCCGACGAGGACGATCAGCAGGCCGGTCGCAAACGGATCGAGCGTGCCGGCGTGCCCCACTTTCTTGACCTCGGGGCGCAGCGCCCGGCGCACGCGCGCCACGACATCGTGCGACGTGCAGCCGGCCGGCTTGTCTACGAGGAGGACACCGTCGAGAGGCGCTCGTCGAGTACGGTACTGAGCCACTGGATCACCTCCTCGAGCGAGCCCGCCGCCGTGAACCCCGCGGCCTGGCGGTGGCCGCCGCCGCCCTTCAGGCTGGCGACCGCGCTCACGTCGAAGCCCTCGGAGCGCAGGCTCACCCGCACGCGCCCGTCGTCGCGCGGTCGCACGAGGGCGGCCACGTCGACGCCGGGCACGCCGCGCAGGGCGTCGACGATGCCCTCGGAGTCGTCGTCGGCCGCCCCCGTGGCGGTGAAGTCGTCGGCCGTCAGCATCGCCAGCAGCGCGCGGCCGCCGGCGGCCGGCCGTATGCGCTCGATCGCTCGCGCCCAGAGGCGCAGCCCGGCGAGGCTCCGGCGCTCATAGAGCAGGCGATACACGCGCGTCGGATCGGCGCCGCGCTCGACGAGGCGCGCCGCCCAGCCGAGGGTCTCGGCCGACGTGCTTTCGTGCTGGAAGTGACCCGTGTCGAACGAGATCCCGGCGTAGAGCGCCGTGGCGGCGCGGGTGCCGAACTCGAGCCCGAGGCGCGCGGCGAGGCGGCAGACCAGCTCGGATGTGCTGCTCGCCCGCCCGTCGACCCACGTGAGGTCGCCGAACCGGGTGTTGTCGTGGTGGTGGTCGATGTCGACGGTGCGCCCGCTGCGCTCCCCGAGCGTCAGCGCCAGGCGGTCGAGCGACCCGCAATCGAGGGCGTACAGCGTGGCGGCGCCCGGCGGCGATCCCACGACGACCACGCCGGGCGGCAGCAGCTCGGCGGCGTACGGCACGGCGACGCCGGCGTCGACGTGCAGGGCGGCGGGCACGCCGAGCTGCCCGAAGAGGTCGAGCATGCCGGCCGCCGCGCCGACCGCGTCGGCGTCGGGGCTCTCGTGCACGGCGACCGCGACCTGCGACTCGGCGCGCATCGCGGCGCACACGGCGTCGATCTGATCGCCGCGTTCGGTCATGGCTCCTCCACGTCGTCGGGTCCGGCCTCTGCGCCGCCACCGCCGGGCGCGGGCTCCTCGCCCTGAACGACCTCCTCGCCGCCTTCGCCGGGCACCGGCCCCCCGACCTGGACGGCCTCCTCGGTGCCTTCGCCGGGAGCGGCGGGCTCGCCCCCGAGCTCGTCCTCGTAGCGCTTGAGCAGGCTCTCGATGCGCTGGCCGCGGTCGATCGACTCGTCGTAGAGGAACCGCAGCTGCGGCGTGCGCTTGATGCGCACGTCGACGGCGATCCGCTCCTGCAGGAAGCCGTGGGCGGCGCGCAGGCCGTCGAGCGAACGCTCGCGCTCGCGGGCGCTGCCGAGCACGCTCACGAAGACCTTCGCGTGGCGCAGGTCGTTCGAGGTCAGCACGCCGGTCACCGTGACGAAGCCGACGCGTGGGTCCTTGAGACCGGCGATCTCGCGCGACAGCACCTCGCGCAGCGCCTCGTTAACCTTCAGGAGCCTGTGTCCCACAGGGCCTCGACCGGGTCGACCGACTTCACCATGACCCGCGACACCTCGAACTCGCGACCGTGCAGGTACCGGTCGATCTCGTCGATGCGCTCGCTGGCCTGCCGCCCCGACGACGCGGCGAGGACGACCAGCACCTCGGCGAGCTGCCAGCTGTCGTGCCGGCCGACCTCGGCGAAGGAGGCCCGGAAGCGGTGCTGCACGGTGTCGCGCAGCGAGGTCAGCGGTTGTCGTTTGGCCTTGAGCGAGCGACTCGCCGGAAAGTGCAGCTCGGCGAGCAGCACGCCGACGTGCGCCTCACCCGCCACGGGCGACTTCCTTCGTCTCGTACGCCTCCAGCATGTCCCCCTCTTTGAGGTCGTTGAAGCCGTCGAGCAGGATGCCGCATTCGAAGCCCTCGAGCGCCTCGCGGGCGTCTTCGTTGAAGCGCTTGAGCGAGGCGATCCTGCCGTCGTGGACGACCACGCCGTCGCGCAGCACGCGGATGCTGGCCGTGCGCGTGATCTTGCCGCGCGTCACGTAGCAGCCCGCGATCGTGCCCAGCCGGGAGACCTTGAACAGCTGGCGGACCTCGGCTTGGCCGAGCACCTCCTCGACGACCTCGGGCTTGAGGAGCCCGACCAGGGCGGCCTGCACGTCCTCGGTCACCTTGTAGATGACGCGGTACGTGCGGATGTCGACACCCTCGGACTCGGCGAGCGCCGCGGCCGGCGCGTTGGGCCGCACGTTGAAGCCGATGATGATGGCCTTCGAGGCGGTCGCCAGCATCACGTCGGACTCGTTGATGCCGCCCACGCCCGAGTGGATGATGCGTACCTTGACCTCGTCGTGGCTGATCTGCAGGAGGGCGTCGGCGAGCGCCTCGATGCTGCCCTGGACGTCGGCCTTGAGCACGAGGTTGAGCTCGGCGACCTCGCCCTGCGCGATACGCGCGTAGAGGTCGTCGAGGGTCAGCGAGTGCTGCTTGGCGAGCTCCTCGGCGCGCAGCCGGTTGGTGCGCCGGTTGGCCACCACGCGGGCCGCCTTCTCGTCCTTGACGACGCGGCAGAACTCGCCGGCCTCGGGCACCGAGTCGAAGCCGATGATCTCGACCGGCACCGAGGGCCCCGCCACCTTGACCGGCTTGCCGCGGAAGTCGTGCATGGCGCGCACGCGGCCGCTGGCCTCGCCGGCGACGACGGCGTCGCCGACGTGGATGGTGCCGCGTCCGACCAGCATGGTGGCGACGACGCCCCGGCCGACGTCGACCTTGGCCTCGATGATGACGCCGCTCGCCGCGGTGTCGGGGTTGGCCTTGAGGTCGGCCACATCGGCCACGAGCTGGAGCATATCGAGGAAGTTGTCGAGGCCGATGCGCTGCTTCGCGCTGGCCTCGACGAAGACCGTATCGCCGCCCCACGCTTCGGGCACGATGCTGAACTCGGTGAGCTGCTGCTTGATCTTCTCGACGTTGGCGTCGGGCTTGTCGATCTTGTTGATCACGATGACGATCGGCACGCCGGCCGCCTTGGCGTGGTCGATGGCCTCGACGGTCTGCGGCATGACGCCGTCGTCGGCGGCCACGACGATCGCGGCGATGTCGGTCACCTTGGCGCCGCGGGCGCGCATGGCCGTAAAGGCCTCGTGGCCCGGCGTGTCGAGGAACGTGATCGTCTTGCCGTCGTGCGCGACCTGATAGGCGCCGATGTGCTGAGTGATGCCGCCCGCCTCGCCGGCGGCCACCGAGGTCTCGCGGATCGCGTCGAGCAGACTCGTCTTGCCGTGGTCGACGTGGCCCATGACGGTGATCACCGGCGGCCGGCGCTTGAGGTCCTCGGGACGGTCCTCGGGCGTCTCGTCGACCTCGCCTTCCTCGTCGGCGGCGTGAGTGATCTCGATGGTGCGCTTGAAGTCGTCGGCAAGGATGGTCATGGCCTCGTCGGACAGCGGCTGCGTGATGGTCGCCATCTCACCGTAGCCCATCATCCGCTTGATGATCTCGGCGGTGGACACGCCGAGCAGCTGCGAGACGTCTTTCACGCTCGAGCCCGAGGGCACCTTGACGACCTGGCCCTCGACCGGCGCGGCCGGCGTCGACTCGGCGCGGTCGCCCGGCTGCTGGCGGTCGCGCCGGCCGCGCCGGTCTCCCTGCGGTCCGGGACCGCGACGCGACGCCTGCGCGTCGATCACGACGCGGCGTCGGCGTCCGCCGCCGCCGCCGCCGGGACGGCCGCGACGGGCGCCGCCCGTCGCGGCGTAGGCGCGCTCGACGAGCTGTTCGTCGACCTCGAGCTGGCCCTGGGCGAGCTCCACACCGGCGCGTCGCAGATGAGCGAGCACGTCGGCGACGGTGGTGCCGCGCTGTTCGGCGATCTGCGCGACTGGGATCATGCGGGCCACTTACCTCACCGCCTTTCGCTGCTCGCAGACGTCGGTGAAGCGCCTGCGCAGATCGGGATCGATGGACACGCGGGCGCGCAGCGCGCGCTCGAGAGCGCGCCGCCGCGCGGCCCGGTCGAGACACTCGGGCTCGGGGCACAACCAGGCGCCGCGCCCGCTGGGGCGCGGCGCGGCCACCTCGACCTGGCCGTCGCGCAGCGTGAGACGGACGAGAGCGTCGCTCGGGGCTGCCTGGCGACACCCCACGCAGGTGCGCCGTGGCACGCTCATGCGAGGCGCCGTCACTCGGCCGTCACCTGCCCGCCCGTCTCGGCCTCGGCGAGCTTCTGGTGCGCCGGGATGCCGCAGTAGCGGCTGCCCGGCAGCGCCATGTTGGGGCAGCGCTTGCCGTTCGACATGACGGCCACGCAGCGGCCGCTGGCGTCGTCGCCGTCGTCGGCGTAGACGAGCTCGTTGTCGTCCTGGGCCATCTCGCTCTGACTCTTGATGTCGATGCGCCAGCCGGTCAGCTTACTGGCCAGGCGGGCGTTCTGGCCCTCCTTGCCGATGGCCAGCGAGAGCTGGTCGTCGGGCACGATGATGGTCGCCGAGCGACCCTCGTCGTCGACCAGCACCTCACGCACGCGCGCCGGCGACAGAGCCTTGGCCACAAAACGCGCCGGCTCGTCGTTGTACGGCACGATGTCGATGCGCTCGCCGCGCAGCTCACTCACCACCATGCGCACGCGCGAGCCACGCGGGCCGACGCAGGCGCCGACGGGGTCGACCCCGTCCGTGTGCGAGATGACGGCGATCTTGCAGCGGAAGCCGGGCTCGCGGGCGACGTTCTTGATCTCGACGAGGCCATCGGAGATCTCGGGCACCTCGAGCTCGAACAGGCGCCGCACGAGGTCGTCGGAGCGGCGCGACAGGATGACCTGCGGTCCCTTGGTCGAGTTCTGCACCTTGATGATGATCGCTTTCACCCGGGCGCCGTGCTCGTAGCGCTCGGTGTCGACCTGCTCGCTCTTGGGCAGCAGGGCCTCGACCCGGCCCAGGTCGACCAGCGTGTACCGCTGGTCGCTCTGCTGCACGATGCCGGTCACGATGTCCCCGACGCGGTCGACGTACTCGTCGTACATGAGGTCACGCTCGGCCTCGCGGATGCGCTGCAGGATCACCTGCTTGGCGGTCTGGGCGGCGATGCGACCGAAGTTGTCGGGCGTCACCTCGTGACGCTCGATCTGGGACTCGTCGACCGACGAGAGGTCGATGCCGATCTCCTCGCCCTCCTCGTTGCGTACCTTGAGCGCCTCGACGTCGACGTGCTCCGGGAAGATGAGCTGGAACACGCGGATCTCGCCGGTCTCCGGGTCGATCTCGACCTTCGCGGTGTCGACGGCATCGGGGGTCTTGCGGTACGCGGAGTGCAGGGCGTCCTCGAGCGCGGACAGCAGCGTCTCGGCGCTGATGCCCTTCTCCTTCTCGATCTGATGTAGAGCGTCGATGATCTCTCTGCTCATTGATGCCCTCCGGTGTCGTCGAACTCGAAGATCACGTGGGCCTTCGCTATCGTGTCGAACGGGATCTCGACCGCCGCGCCCTCGTCGAGCGCCAGTGTCACGGCGGCCGCGCCGGCTCCCGTCAGCCGGCCCCGGAAGACCGCGCGCCCGTCGAGGCGCACGTCGGTCTTCACGTACACGCGCTCGCCGGTCGCCCGCTCGAACTGCGCGACCGTACGCAACGGCCGGTCGAGGCCGGGCGACGAGACGTCGAGCGCATAGCGCTCACGCAGGTCGTCGAGCTCGCGCGCGACCGCCTCGCACAGACCGAGGTCGACGCCTCCGGGTCGGTCGATGTAGACGGTGAGACGCGCCCCGCGTCCGCCCTGGACGTCGACCGCGACGACCTCGACGTCGGGCAGGGGCCCGGCCAGCCGGGCCTCGACCTCGGTCACGAGCTGCCGGTGCTGGTCGCGTGTGCTCATCTCCACAAAACAAAAGTGGGCGACCCGCACCCACTTCTCGAAAGCCTTCGCCTCCCGGTTGTCCGTTTCGTCGTGCCTCAGTATATACCACCCGCCTCGAAGACTAATCAAGGCGGCGGCAGCCGCCTTTTCGCTCAACGAGCGGCACAAATCTGCCGATACCCTGCCCCGGACCACGACCGCGACGGGCGACCGAGCGAGGGGCTGCGAGCATGGGAGAATACACCACTTTCGTGTGCCGGGAATGCGGCTACACGACCGACAAGATCCGCTGGGGCGTGAGTGTGACCGACCCGCGCAAGCGCTTCATGCCCGCCGTCTGCGTGCAGTGCAAGTGTATCGCCTCGGTCGACCTGACCGGTGCCGACATCATCGTCGACGAATTCCATTGCGAGACCTGCGGCAGCGAGCTCTTCTTCCTCGAGAAGGCGCAGTCGTACACCTGCCCCAAGTGCAAGGCCAAGGACATGCAGCTCATTCAGGGCGAGTATTGGTGAGGCCCTTCTCGCTGTCGCGGCGGCGGCGCGACGCGGGCGGGGCGCCCTCTGGGCCGCCCCGCCCGCGTCGTTTGTGCGCTAGCGTTCGACGACCACCGGGCTGCCGGTCGGCACCCAGGCGCTCACCTTGAGCACGTCGGCGTTGTGCATGCGGATGCAGCCGTGGCTGATGGCCTGGCCGATCAGCGCGTCCTCGTTGGTGCCGTGGATCGCCACCGGGCCGCCGAGCGGCCAGTTCGGCAGCCGCGGCTGGAACGCGCTGAGGCCCAGGGCAAGGACGCCGTAGGGCCCGCCCGGCGCGTCCGGCAGGAGCTTTTCGTCGATATAGTAGATCCCGCGAGGCGTGGGCAGCGACGGCATGCCGACCGCGACCGGGAAGCTGCCGACCTCGACGCCGCGGCGGTAGACGACCAGTCGATGGGTGGCGAGGTGCACGACGATCTTGGCGGTCGTCGTGTAGATCGACACGCCGCCCTGGCGGATCCAGCCGTGACTCTCGTTCGGCCTGATGGGCAGCCAGACGTCGTACCAGGTGACACCGCCGACCTCGCGCACGCCGCGCACCAGAAAGACGCTCGGATAGCCGCTCGGGTTGAGGATACCGAAGCGCTGGCGCACGGGCGCCGACGTGGAGGGTCGCCGGTAGGCGACGACCGGCCCGACGGCCTTGGCGACCTGCCAGCCCTGCACCGCTGGGACGGAGCTCGCGCTGGGGCCCGGCGACACGGCGGGCGCGGGCGGCAGCGGCGGCAGAGCGGCGCCGGCCGCGCGGGCGCGCACCACGGCCCAGCCGCCGCCGGCCAGCACGGCCAAGGCGACGGCGACGGCCGCGAACCTGAGCGGCGCGCGGCGCGCGGCCCGACCGCGCGGTCTTTCGTCGCCGTTCATGGCGGCCAGCATAGCATCTCCGTTCACGGGAACGTTTCAGTGTACGGGAGGACCTGCGACGCCGCTCCGCCCGCCGGCACCCACTCGCCTGCGAGCGTCTGACGTAGAATGGGTAGAACGCGCAGGGACAAGACCTTCAAAAGGAGCGAATCGTCGTGACTGCAGTCATCGTGGTGATCGTGATCGTCGTGGTGCTCGCGCTCGCACTGTGGGCCACCTACAACGGCCTCGTACGCGGGCGCAACCAGGTCGACAACGCCTGGAGCCAGATCGACGTGCAGCTCAAGCGCCGGCACGACCTCATCCCCAACCTGGTCGAGTCGGTCAAGGGCTACATGCAGTTCGAGCAGGACACCCTGACCAAGGTGACCAACGCACGGGCCGCCGCGGTGGCCGCCGGCGCGCAGGGCCCTGCCGCCCAGGCACAGGCCGAGAACACGCTGACCCAGACGCTGCGCTCGCTGTTCGCCGTCGTCGAGAACTACCCCGACCTGAAGGCGAACCAGAACGTGATCTCGCTGCAAGAGGAGCTCACCACGACCGAGAACAAGATCTCGTTCGCGCGCCAGTTCTACAACGACAGCGTCATGAGCTACAACACGAAGATCCAGTCGTTCCCGGCCAACACGATCGCCGGCATGTTCAACTTCACGGCGCGCCAGTTCTTCGAAGGCGAAGCGGCCGACCGCGAGGTGCCGAAGGTCGACCTGGGCCTCTCGGCGCCCGCGGTGCAGCTCCAGCAGCCCGCGGCCCCGGTCGCGCCGGCCCCGCAGCCCGCACCCCTGGCGCAGCCGCCGGTCGCCCAGCAACCCCCGGCGCCGCCGCAGCAGCCGCCCACGCCGCAGCAGTAGGCGACGGCCGGCTGAAGGAGCGCCGTTCCCGGCATGTACGAGCAGATCGCCCGCAACAAGCGCGACTCGGTCTTCCTGGTCGCCGTCATCCTCGCCGTGTTACTCACGCTCGGCTTCGCCATCGGCGTGGCCGCCTTCCGTACGTACACGGGCGGCATCGGGCTGCTCGGTGTCTTCGGCATCGTCGCGATCGTCTGGAGCCTGATCGGCTACTACGGCGGGGCCGGCATCGTCCTGGCCGCGAGTCGCGCGCAGCGCATCACGCGCGATCAGGCCCCGATCCTCTGGGACGTGGTCGAGGAGATGTCGATCGCCGCCGGCATCCCGATGCCGACCGTGTACGTCATCGCCGACGCGGCGCCCAACGCCTTCGCCACGGGCCGCGACCCCAAGCACGCCTCGGTCGCGGTCACGGCCGGCCTTCTCCAGATGATGAGCCGCGACGAGCTCCAGGGTGTGATCGCCCACGAGATGTCGCACGTGCGCAACTTCGACATCCGCTTCGCGACGCTCGTCGGCGTGCTCGTCGGCATGATCGCCCTGATCGCCGACTTCTTCCTGCGCTTCACGTTCTTCGGCGGCTTCGGCGGCGGCCGCCGCAGTAACAACGACAGCGGCGGCGGCGCAGGGGCGATCTTCTTTCTGATCGCCATCGTGCTCGCCATCCTCGCCCCGTTCTTCGCCTGGATGGTGCAGCTCGCCGTCTCGCGCCACCGCGAGTACTTAGCCGACGCGAGCGGCGTCGAGCTCACGCGCAACCCGCTCGGTCTCGCCCACGCCCTGCAGAAGATCGCCGCCGACCCGCGCCCCTTGCAGGTCGCGACGAGGGCCACCGCGCACCTCTATATCGCCAACCCCCTCAAGGGGCGCAAGACGCGCGAATCGGCCGGCCTGTTCGACACGCATCCGCCCATCCAGAAGCGCATCCAGATCCTGCTCGACATGGCGCACGCCGGCAGCGACGCGCTCACGCCGCCCAGCGCGGCGCCGCAGCAGACCCCGAGAGCCTGAGCCTCGCGGCGGCGCTCACGCCGCCCCCGTTCCCCGCGCCGGCCGCACCCCCCGGGCTCGCGGTCGCGCGCCGCGCAGATCCTCAGCCGGCCTCGAGGCAGTCGTCGAGCGCCTGGCGGTAGTCGTCGTTGCCGGGCGCCATCGCCACGGCGAGACGCGCCTCGCGACGCGCACCGGACACGTCGCCCAGCTTCAGCAGGCAGCGCGCGAGGGCGAAATGCGCGTAGTCGGTGGCCGGCGCCCGGCCGACGATCTCCGCGAACTCGCGCGCCGCGCCGTCGTAGCGCCCGAGCGCGTAGTAGGCGCGGCCGAGGGCCTCGCGGATCGAGTTCTTGTCGGGGGCGATCGCCCGGGCGCGCTCGAGGTACATGGCGGCCTGCGCCGGATGACGCTCGGCGAGGAACCGCCGCCCTCTCTCGAAGTACTCGTAGGCGCGGTCGCCGTCGCCGCCCACCGGGGCGACCTGCGAGTCGCCGGACCGCGGCGGGCCACCGACCGTGTCGCTGCTCACTCCCCGGCCAGCCCCAGGTCGGCGGCGACGCCCTGCATCGCCTGCAGCGCCAGATCGAGGAACTCGTCGAGGCCGAGACCGAGCTCTTCGCACCGCGCGATCGAGCCGCGGTCGACGCCGCGCGCGAAGGCGCCCTCGCGCATGCGTTTGCGCACGGACTTCAGCTTGACCTCGGGCAGCGCGCGGTCGGGCCGCACGAGCGTGGCGGCGGTGATCAGACCGGTCGTCTGGTCGGCGGCGATCAGGGCTACGTCGATCGGCCGCTCGACGACCGTGCCCGTCGCGGGGTTGTGGGCCGCGACGGCGTGCACCAGTTCGTCGGGCAGGCCCAGGCCGGCCAGACGCTCGGCCGCCTGCGCCCCGTGGCGCGCGGCATCGTGCGCGGTCTCTTCGGCGTCGAGGTCGTGGGCGAGGCCGGCGAGACCCCAGAGGTCGGGATCGTGGCCGAGGCGCTCGGCGAGCGCCCGCATGACCGCCTCGGTCGCCAGCATGTGACGGCGGAGGTTCTCGTTTGCGACCGACTCGCCGATGAGACCGACGAGCACGGCGCGCGTCGCGGGGCTGACGCTCATGTGCCCTTGCCTCCTTGTCGGACGCGGCCGGACGCGGCCCGACCGCGTGGCTGCACCGGCCCTGGGCGCTCCTGGCGCGCGACCGGGGATCAGCCGGCCGTCAGGATGCCCTCGAGCTCGTCGAGGATCGCCCTCGCGCAGGCCGCCTTGCTCGTGCGCGGCACGTGCACGTCGCGCCCGGTGGTGAGGATAGTGATCTCGTTCTCGTCGGAGCCGATGCCGACGCCGGCGGCGAGGATGTCGTTGAAGACCAGCATCTCGACGTCTTTGGCGGCCTTCTTGGCACGCGCCCTGTCGATGCGCGGCCCCGCCTCGGCGGCGAAGCCCACCCGCACGAGACCGGGCCGCCGCGTCGTCGCGAGGACGTCGACGGTGGGCACGAGCCGCAGCGTGAGCTCGGGCTCGTCGCTGCGCGAGAGCTTGCCCTCGGCGACCGAGACCGGGCGATAGTCGGCGACGGCCGCGGCCATCACGAGGACCGCGGCGTCGGCGCACTCGCCGCTCACCGCGTCGGCCATCTCGGTCGCCGACTCGACGATCACCCTGCGGTAGGGCACCTCGGCGCCGGCCTGCGTCGTGACGAGCACGACGTCGGCGCCGCGCAGGTAGGCCTCGTCGGCCACCGCTCGGCCCATCTTGCCGCTCGAGCGGTTGCCGATGTAGCGCACGGCGTCGATCGCCTCGCGTGTACCGCCGGCGGTCACCACGACCTTGCGGCCGGACAGCGGCCCGGCCGCGAGGCCGGCAAAGGCGCGCCGTACGGCCGCCATGATGACGTCGGGCGAGGCCATGCGACCGGCGCCCTCCTCGCCGCAGGCGAGATCGCCGGTGCCGGTCGGCAGGACCTCGACGCCCCGCTCGCTCAAGATCGCGAGATTGCCCTGCGTGGCCTGGTGCTCGTACATCGCCCAGTTGGCGGTCGGCGCCACGATGACGGGGCCGCGGAAGGCCAGGTAGATCGCCGACAGCAGGTTGTCGGCCAGTCCGTGGGCGAGCTTGGCGACCGTGTTGGCGGTCGCCGGCGCAATCACCATGACGTCGGCGCGCCGGGCCGCCTCGATGTGCTCGAACCAGCCACTCGAGGGCTGCCACGAGCTCTCGTCGTCGAGCACGGCGGCGCGCGCCACCGCGGCGAAGGTCAGCGGCATGATGAAGCGCTTGCTGGCCTCGGTGGCCACGACGGTGGGCGCGAAGCCCTCTTTGGTGAGCAGGCGGACGAGCTCAACAGCCTTGTAGATGGCGATGCCGCCGCTCACGCCCACGAGGACGTGGCGCTCGGGCGGATGTGCCTCGACGACGGTCACGGCTGCCACGCGCGGCGCGGTCCGCTCAGGCCTTCGACTCGAAGTCGATCTTGCCCTCGGCGATCTCCTCGAAGGCGATCGTCAGCAGGTTCTTGCTGCGCGACGTCACGAGGGGCGGCGGGAACTCGTCGAACAGGCCCTCGCCGAGTGAGTTGTAGTAGTTGTTGATCTGGCGGGCGCGCTTGGCCGCGATGATCGTGAGGGAGTAGCGCGAGTTGCCCGCGCGGGGCAGCAGCTCGTCGATGCGGGGACGGTCCACTAGTCTCCTTTGTGTCGTTTCTCTGCGTCGCGGCGGTCCGCGATGATCGCGGCCAGCCTCGCCGCCGCTTGCTTCGCGTCGTCGTTGACGATCACCTCGTCGAACTCGTGCGCCGCGGCGAGCTCGCCGCGCGCGATCTCGAGCCGGCGGGCGATCGCCGCCGCGGAGTCGGTCCCCCTGCCACGCAGGCGCCGACCGAGCTCCTCGATCGACGGCGGCGCGACGAAGATCAGGGTGGCGTCGGGCACGGCCGCGCGGACCGCGCGCGCGCCCTGCAGGTCGATCTCGAGGATCACATCATAGCCTGCGGCGAGCTTGGCTTCCACGTCGTCGCGAGTCGTGCCGTAGAGGTTGCCGCCGTAGTCGGCCCACTCGAGGAACCTGCCCTCGTCGACGGCCCGGCGAAACGCGCTCTGCGACAGGAACCGGTAGTGCGTGCCGTCGATCTCGCCGGCGCGGGGCGCGCGCGTGGTCGCCGACACCGATGTGACGACGCCCGGCAGCGAGCGAAGGGCGAGATCGATGAGGGTCCCCTTCCCGGCGCCCGACGGCCCCAGGACGACGAACACCGCGGGGATGGTCAGCTCCCGAAGAAGCGCAGCAGCTCGGTGCGCTGGCGGTCGGAGAGGCCGCCCACGGTCTTGCTCGGGCTGACGCGGCACTGGTCCATGATGCGCGCCGACTTGACTCTGCCGCACTTGGGCGCGGCCATGAGGACGTCGATGACCTTGGCGGTGAGCAGGTAGCCGGGCGGCTCGCGCAGCACCGAGGCGATCGTCACCGTGCCGCGCTTGAGGTCGACCTTGAGGCGAGCGCGGTCGCTGCGCACCTGGTTGGCGCGCCGCAGCGCGTCCATGCGCTGGTCGAGTGAGCGGGCTGGTGCGATGTTGAGCTGTTTGGCGGGCGTGCTCATGTGCCCGCCAGTATAGGGGAACCGCCCGGGCCGGTTCAAGCCGCCGGCGCCGCCCAAAAGGGCGACGGTGCGGCAGAATCTGGGCGGCGGCTGTCGCCGCCCCGTCTCGCCCGCTCGCCGCTACGAGCCTTCGAGGGCCGCCCCGCGCAACGCCGCCGGGCTGCGCACGCCGCGCGCGCGCAGCTCGGCGGCGAGCTCGGCGACCACACGCCGCGGCGCCTCGGGGTCGGCGAACGTCGCCGCGCCGACCGCGACGGCCGTGGCACCGCAGGCGATGAACTCGAGCACGTCGCGGCCGCTCGTCACGCCGCCCATGCCGACCACGGCGACCTCGACAGCCTCGGCGACCTCGTACACCATGCGCAGGGCGACCGGCTTGATCGCCGGGCCCGACACCCCGCCGGTGCGGTTGCCCAGGAACGGCCGCAGCGTAGCCGGGTCGAGCACGAGACCCTTCAGCGTGTTGACCAGGGAGACCGCGTCGGCCCCCGACTCGGCCGCCGCCCGGGCGATCGCCACGACGTCGGTGACGTTGGGCGTCAGCTTGACGATGACGAGCCGGCGGGTGAGCGCCCGCGCGGCCGCCGTGAGGCGAGCGGTCTCGACCGCCTCGGTGCCGATCGCAAGGCCGCCCCTCCCCACGTTGGGGCACGAGACGTTGAGCTCGTACCCGACGACGTCGGGCAGTCCGGCGGCGCCCTCGTCGAGTCGCGCCTCGACGCGACGCAGCACCTCGAGGTAGTCGTCGGGGCGCCGGCCGCCGATGTTGACGATGACCGGCACCGGCACGGCTGAGAGCAGCGGCAGGTCGGCGAGCCACGCTTCGAGGCCGGGGTTCTGCAGACCGACCGCGTTGATCATGCCGGCCGCCGTCTCGGTGACCCGCGGCGGCGGGTTACCGGGGCGCGGCTCGAGTGTGACGGTCTTGGGGACGTAGGCCGCGAAGGGGAACGGCTCGAGCGCCGCCGGGCCGAACCGCCGGGCCGTCTCGAGCGCATCGAAGGTGCCCGAGGCGTTGATCACGGGGTGGGCGAGCGCCAGCCCCGCCAGGTCGACGCGCAGGTCGGGGCCGATGGCCTCGCCGCTCACGGATCCTCCTTCTGGCCGGGCGTGCCGGCACGGCCGCGACGTCGGCGGTTCACGGCGCCACCTCGGCGGGACCGTCGGCCAGCAGATCGAAGGGGAACACCGGGCCCTCGACGCAGACTCGCAGGTACCCCTCGGTCGTGGCCACCACGCACCCGTGACACGCACCCGTGCCGCAGGCCATGTGCGCCTCGAGCGAGGCGAAGCCCGGGCGGCCGGCCGCGGCGGCCCAGGCGCGCACGGCGGCGAGCATCGGGGCGGGACCGCAGGCGAGCACGGTCGCCTGCGGTCCCGCCCCGACCTCGGCCGCAAGCTCGACGGCGGTCGCCCGCCGGCCGACGCTGCCGTCGTCGGTCGCGACCCAGAGATCGGCGATCTCGAAGGCGCCCGCCAGCCGCGCCTGCTCGGCGTCGCGGAACCCGAAGGCGGCGGTCGTAGGCACGCCGCGGGCCCGCAGGGCGTCGGCCACGGACTGCAGCGGTGCCGCGCCGATGCCGCCGCCCACGAGCAGCGCCTCGGTCACGTCGTCGAGCGGGAACCCGTTGCCCAGTGGCCCGGCCAGGGCGAGCGTGTCGGCCACGCCGGCGCTGGCGATCTCGAGCGTGCCCTCGCCGCGGGGCTCGACGAGCAGACGCAGGCGGTCGCCCTGCACGGAATGGATCGAGAGCGGCCGGCGCAGGTGGAACGCGCCGCCCGGCACCGCCGCCATAACGAACTGACCGGGACGCGCCGCCGCGGCCACGTTGGGGGCGAGCACCGTGAGCAGCGCGTAGCGCCCGAACGAGCGTCGCTCGACGACGCGGTAGCGGCCGCTCGTCGCGGCGGCGCAGCTCTCGACGCCGAAGGCCGCGGCCGCGCTCACGACGCTGCCTCGGGGTCGTCGCGGTGCAGGTCCTGCAGGCAATGCACCGTCACGCGCGGCCGCCGCGCGGCCTCCATGGCCGAGGCGGCGGCCGACGCGCCGGCGAGGGTCGTGATGCAGGGCACGCCCTTCTCGAGGGCGGCGCGCCGGATCTCGTAGCCGTCGCTGCGGGCCCCGCGGCCGTAGGGCGTGTTCACCACGAAGTCGACCCTGCCCTCTTCGATCAGATTCACGATGTGCGGCGTCCCCTCGGTCACCTTGTTCACCTCGATGGTGGGCACCCCCAGGCTCTGCAAGGCGCGAGCGGTGCCTCTCGTCGCGAGGATCGTGAAGCCCAGCCCGTGCAGGCGCTGGCCCAGGATGGTGGCCGCGGACTTGTCGGAGTCGCAGACCGACAGGAAGATCGTGCCCTCGGTGGGCAGCGGCGCTCCGGCGGCGGCCTGCGCCTTGGCGAAGGCCTGCGGGAAGGTGTCGGCGATCGCCATGACCTCGCCGGTGGCCTTCATCTCAGGCCCCAGCCGGTAGTCGGCGCCGGGGAACCGATTGAAGGGCATCACCGCCTCTTTCACGCTCACGTGACGCGGCACGCGCCGGTCGGGCGGGGCGAGCTCCGCGAGCCCCGCCCCCAGGATGATGCGGGTGGCGAGCTTGGCGAGCTGCACCCCCGTCGCCTTGCTCACGAAGGGCACGGTGCGCGACGCCCGGGGGTTGACCTCGAGCACGTAGAGCTCGTAGCTGCGGTAGGCGTACTGGACGTTCATCAACCCCTTCACACCGAGGGCGCGCGCCAGGGCGCGCGTCTGCCGGCGGACCTGCTCCAGCGTGCCCTCGCCGAGCGAGATCGACGGCAGCACGCACGACGAGTCGCCCGAGTGTACCCCGGCTTCCTCGACGTGCTGCATGATGCCGCCGATGTAGACATCGGCGCCGTCCGACAGGGCGTCGACGTCGACCTCGATCGCGTCCTCTAAGAACTTGTCGATGAGGATGGGCCGGTCGCGGCTCGCGCTCACGGCCGTGTCGACGTAGCGCCCGAGCTCGGCGCTCGAGTACACGATCTCCATGGCGCGGCCGCCCAGCACGTACGACGGTCGCACGAGACACGGGTAGCCGATGCGCTCGCCGATCTCGAGAGCCTCGTCGCGGGCCCGCGCGACGCCGTAGGTCGGACACCTGATGCCGAGCTCGTCGAGCAGCGTGCCGAACCGGCCGCGGTCCTCGGCCAGGTCGATCGCCTCCTGCGGCGTGCCCAGGATGCGGATGCCGGCCGCCTCGAGCTCGTGGGCGATACGCAGCGGCGTCTGGCCGCCGAACTGCACGATCACGCCGAGCGGCGACTCGTTCGCGCAGATGTTGGCGACGTCCTCGAAGGTGAGCGGTTCGAAGTAGAGGCGGTCGGAGATGTCGTAGTCGGTCGACACGGTCTCGGGGTTGCAGTTCACCATGACGGCCTCGTAGCCGCTCTCGCGCACGGTCATCGCCGCGTGCACGCAGCAGTAGTCGAACTCGATGCCCTGGCCGATGCGGTTGGGGCCGCTGCCGAGGATGACGATGCGCTCGCGCTCGCCGGGCAGCGCCTCGTTCTCGTCTTCGTAGGTCGAGTAAAAGTAGGGCGTCTCGGCCTCGAACTCGGCGGCGCAGGTGTCGACCGCCTTGTAGACCGGCAGCACGCCGTGCTCGAGGCGGGCGGCGCGCACCTCGTGCTCGCCCGCCCCGGACAGCTCGGCGAGGCGCCGGTCCGAGAAGCCGTAGCGCTTGAGGCGGCGCAGCAGCGCCGGGTCGGCCGCGGGCTTGCCGGCCCGCGCCTCGGCCTCGAGCCCGACGACGTCGGCAAGCTCGGCACAGAAGAAGCGTGGGACGCCGGTGAGCTCGTGCACCTCGTCGACCGTGAAGCCCTGCCGGTAGGCGTGCAGGATGAGCTCGTAGCGCTCGCACGACGGTACCGAGAGGGCCGCGGCGAGCGCCTTGCGCTCCGCCGGCAGCGCCGGCGCGGCGTCGAGCTCGCGCGAGCGCAAGGCCTTGAGGAAGGCCTCCTTGAAGGTGCGCCCGATCGCCATGGCCTCGCCGACGCTCTTCATGTGCGTGGTGAGCTCGGTGTCGGCCATGGGGAACTTCTCGAAGGCCCAGCGCGGCATCTTGACGACGATGTAGTCGAGCGTCGGCTCGAAGCTCGCCGGCGTCTTGCGCGTGATGTCGTTGGGGATCTCGTCGAGCGTGTAGCCCACGGCCAGCTTGGCCGCGATCTTGGCGATCGGGAAGCCGGTCGCCTTGCTCGCCAGGGCGGAGCTGCGCGACACGCGCGGGTTCATCTCGATGACCACGACCTCGCCGGTGTCGGGCTGCACGGCGAACTGCACATTCGAGCCGCCGGTGTCGACGCCGATCTTGCGGATGATCTTGCGGGCCGCGTCACGCAGCTCCTGGTACTGGCCGTCGGTGAGCGTGAGGGCCGGCGCCACCGTGACGCTGTCGCCGGTGTGCACGCCCATGGGGTCGACGTTCTCGATCGAGCAGATGATCACCACGTTGTCGGCGCGGTCGCGCATGACCTCGAGCTCGAACTCGTGCCAGCCGGCCACCGACTCCTCGAGCATCACCTGGCCGATCGGGCTCAGGCGCAGGCCGTTCTCGGCGATGTGTCGCAGGCCCTCGCGGTCGTGCGCGATGCCGCCGCCGGCGCCGCCCATGGTGAAGGCGGGGCGCACGACGAGCGGCAGGCCGAGGTCGTTCGCGGCGCGCTCGACGTCGGCCGGGCTGGTGGCGATCACGCTGCGCGGCACGCGCAGGCCGATCTCCTCCATGGCGGTGCGAAACTCCTGCCTGTCCTCGGCGCGGCGGATGGCGTCGGCGTCGGCGCCGATCATCTCGACCTCCCACAGATCGAGGATGCCGCTCTCTTTGAGCTCGATCGCCAGGTTCAGCGCGGTCTGGCCGCCGAGCGTGGGCAGCAGCGCGTCGGGCCGTTCGATCTCGATGACACGGGTGAGCGTGGCCAGGTCGAGCGGCTCGATGTAGGTGCGCGCCGCGAAGTCGGGGTCGGTCATGATCGTGGCCGGGTTGGAGTTGACGAGGACGACCTCGTAGCCCTCGTCGGCAAGCACCTTGCACGCCTGCGTGCCGGAGTAGTCGAACTCACAGGCCTGGCCGATCACGATCGGCCCGGAGCCGATGATCAGGATCTTGTGCAGGTCGTCGCGCCGCGGCACAGCTAGCGCACCTCCGCCACGGCCGGCGCACGCTCTGCGGCGAAGCGCCGCATCTCGGCCACGAAGCGCCCGAACAGGTGCAGGGAGTCGTGCGGTCCCGGCGTCGATTCGGGGTGGTACTGCACGGAGAAGGCGTAGCGCTCGGGCGCGGCGACGCCCTCGACCGTGCCGTCGTTCAGGTTCACGTGGGTGACCCGCACGGTCGCGTCACGCTTCGACGAGGGCTCGTCGCGCACCGCGAAGCCGTGGTTCTGCGTCGTGATCTCGATCGCGCCCGTGCCGAGCTCCTTCACCGGGTGGTTGGCGCCGCGATGACCGAACTTGAGCTTGTAGGTGGGCATGCCGAGCGCCAGAGCGAGGAGCTGGTGTCCCAGGCAGATGCCGAACAGCGGCGTCTGGCCGAGCAGCTTCTGGACGGTCTTCACGGCGTAGCCGACGGCCGCCGGGTCGCCCGGACCGTTCGACAGAAAGACGCCGTCGGGCGCGAGCCTGAGGATGTCGCGCGCGGCCGTGCCCGCCGGCACGACGGTCGTGCGGCACCCGGCCGCCGCGAGGTAGCCGACGATCGAGCGCTTGATGCCGAAGTCGAGCGCGACCACGTGCAGCGGCGGCCCGCCGTCGGCCGGCTCGGCGGTCGTCGGGCTCTCGGCCGGCTGTGCCCGCGTGACGGCGCTCGCGAGGTCGAGCCCCGCCATGCGTGGCAGCCGCTGCGCGCGCTTGCGCAGCGAGCCGACGTCGGGATCGTCGGTCGACACCACCGCGCGCAACGCGCCGCGGCTGCGGATGTGGCGCGTGAGCGCGCGGGTGTCGACGCCGCTCACGGCGAGCACACCGTGGGCGCTCAACCAGTCGAGCCAGCTCGTGCTCGATGCCCGGTTGAAGGCGTAGTTCACGAGCTCGCGGGCGACGATGGCGCGCGCGTGCGCCCGGTCGGACTCGTCGCGCGCCGGGTCGGCGCCGTAGTCGCCGTTCAACGGGAACGTGTACGTCACGATCTGGCCGCAGTACGACGGGTCGGTCGCGATCTCCTGGTAGCCCGTCATCGCCGTGTTGAAGACGATCTCACCACCGACCGTCCCCGACCCGACCATCGCCTCGCCGCGAAAGGCGGCGCCGTCTTCGAGGACGACGAGGGCCGGGCTAGGCACGGTCGTCGTAGGCGACGCGGCCTGCGGCGACGGTGAGTCTGACGCGTCCCTTGACGGTACGTCCGAGCCAGGCGGAGTTGGCCGACCGCGAGTGCAGGTCGGTCGCCGCGACCGTCCAGGGCGTCGTGACGTCGACCAGGCACAGATCGGCCGGCACACCCGCCGCGATCGTCGGAGCGGGCAGGCCCGCGAGCGTGGCCGGCGCCTGGCTCATACGGGTCACGAGGACCGGGAGCGGCAGCTCGCCGGTCAGCACGAGACCGCTGTAGAGCGCGGCGAAGGCCGTCTCGAGCCCCGTCGTGCCGAACGGTGCGGCCTCGAAGGGGACCTCCTTCTCCTGCTGCGCGTGCGGCGCGTGGTCGGTGGCCACGCAGTCGATGAGGCCGTCGCGCAGGGCCTCGACGAGCGCCTTGCGATCGGCCTCGGGCCGCAGCGGCGGGTTCATCTTGAGGTTGGAGTCGAGGCTCACCACGGCGTCGTCGGTCAGCGTGAGGTGATGCGGCGTGGCTTCGGCCGTCACCGGCACACCGAGCTCGCGGCCGCGGGCCAGGTGCTCGAGCGACAGCGCCGTGCTCAGGTGGCAGAGGTGGAGGCGGCCGCTCTCGTAGCGCGCGACCTCGAGGGCGCGCGCCACGTCGGCGCTCTCGGCGATGGCAGGGATGCCGCCCAGGCCGAGCTTGGCCGACACGGCGCCCTCGTGCATGACGCCCGTGCCCATGAGCGAGTCGTCCTGGGCGTGGACGGCGACGAAGCGGTCGGTGACCTTGGCGTACTGCAGCGCGCGGCGCAGCAGCAAGGCGCTCGCCGGCGGACGGCCGTCGTCGCTGAAGCCGACGGCGCCGGCCGCGGCGAGCTCGTGCATCTCGGTGAGCTGCTTGCCGGCGAGGCCCTTGCTCATGGCGGCGAAGAAGCCGACCGGTACGCTCGCCACGGCGGCCGCCTGGCGCGCCAGCCCCTCGAGCACGGGTGCCGTGTCGACCACGGGGTCGGTGTTGGCCATGGCGAAGATCGTCACGTAGCCGCCGGCCGCGGCCGCGGCCGTGCCGCTCACGATGTCCTCTTCGTCCTCGCGCCCCGGCGTGCGCAGGTGGGCGTGCAGGTCGACGAAGCCCGGCAGCAGCAGCGCGCCATCGCCCTCGACCACGCGCACCTTGGCCGGCGCCGCGAGCCCCTCGCCGATCTCGGCGATCCGGCCCTTGCGGACGAGCACGTCCACCGTCTGGTCGAGCCCCGCCTGCGGGTCGACGACGCGCGCGCCGCGCACGAGCAGCTCGGCGCCCGCGCCTGCCTTGCTCCACGTCTGCACGGTCATGCCGCACCCCTTTCGTGGGCGGGCCGTTCGTCGTATCCGGCGATCGTGCGGTAGAGGATCGCCATGCGCACGGCGAGGCCGCTCTCGACCTGCTCGAGGATCAGCGTGTCGGGGTGGTCGGCGATCGCCGGGCTGATCTCGACGCCGCGGTTGATCGGACCGGGGTGCATGACCTTCTGGCCGGGGCGCAGGCGCTCGAGCGTCATGCCGTAGAGCGCCGAGTACTCGCGCAGCGAGGGGATGAAGTTGGCGCCCTCCTGCATGCGCTCCATCTGCATGCGCAGCAGGTAGATCACGTCGGCCTCGGCGAGGCGGTCGAGCGTGTACTCGACCTTCACGCCCAGGGCCTCGGCGTCGCGCGGGATGAGCGACGGCGGGCCGGCGACGGTCACGTCCATGCCGAGGAGCTGGAAGCCGGCGATGTCGGAGCGCGCCACGCGGCTGTGCAGGATGTCGCCCACGATCCAGACCTTCATGCCGTCGAGGTCGCGGCCGAGCGCCTGGCGCATGGTGAAGAGGTCGAGCAGGCACTGCGAGGGGTGCTGGAACTTGCCGTCGCCGGCGTTCACCACGCTCGCCCCCGTGTATCGCGAGGCGAGACGGCAGGCGCCGATCTGGGGGTGCCGCATGACGATGATGTCGGGCTGGTAGGCCGACAGCGTGAGGATGGTGTCCTTGAGCGACTCGCCCTTGTCGACCGCCGAGCCCGCGGCGCGCACGTTCATGGTGTCGGCCGACAGGCGCTTGGCGGCGAGCTCGAAGCTCGTCAGCGTGCGGGTCGAGGATTCGTAGAACATGTTGATGATCGTGCGACCGCGCAGCGTCGGCACCTTCTTGATGTCGCGTTGCAGCACGGGCAGGAAGCTCTCGGCCGTCTCGAGGATGAGCTCGGCCTCGGAGCGGGTCAGATCGTCGATCGACAGCAGGTCACGCTTGGCCATGTCATTCCTCCCCGGCCGGGCTCTCGAGCACGACCTCGTCTGAGCCGTCGACCTCGGAGAGGTGCACGGCGATGCGCTCGTTGCGCGCCGTCGGCAGGTTCTTGCCGATGTAGTCGGGCCTGATCGGCAGCTCGCGATGACCGCGGTCGACGAGGACGGCGAGCTGCACGCGAGACGGCCGGCCGTAGTCGAACAGGGCGTCGATCGCGGCCTTGATCGTGCGTCCGGTGTAGAGCACGTCGTCGACGAGCACCACCGTAGCGCCGTCGACCTCGAAAGCGAGGTCGCTGCTCTTGACGACCGGGTTGGGCGTCGCCGGCACCACTCCCCAGGCGCCGCGCGCCGCGACGTCGTCGCGATAGAAGGAGATGTCGAGGTCGCCGAGCGGCAGCTCACGCCCCGCGATGTCCGACAGGATCGCGTGCAGGCGGCGCGCCAGGTAGGCGCCGCGCGTGTGGATACCGACCACCGCAAGGCGCTCCTGGCCGGAGTTCTTCTCGAGGATCTCGTGGGCCATGCGGGTGACCGTGCGGCCGAGCTGCTCGCCGGTCATAACGACCCTGTCGCCGCGTTCAGACATAAAAAAACACCGCCCCGGAGTGGGCGGCGGACCTGCTGGCACGGTGCGTCATGAAGCACCCCTTTCCGGTCTCTCGGACCTGGACTTAAAGGTTTTCACGACTCTAGACCGGCGCGGCGGCGCGGTCAAGGCCCGCGGCCGGCGGCCCGCGGCGGCTAGGGGGTCGGGGCAGCGGCCGCTTCGAGAGCCGTCAGGAACCCGGCCAGGTCGTCGGGCAGCGGCGCGTCGAAGGCGAGCGCCGCGCCGCTCGTGGGGTGCCGCAGCTCGAGGTGCGCGGCGTGCAGGAACTGGCGGTCAAGACCCGGCGGCCGCTGGCGCGCCCCGTATACGGTGTCCCCCGCCACGGCGTGGCCGAGCGCCGCGAGATGCACCCTGATCTGGTGCGTGCGCCCCGTCTCGAGCCGCACGTCGAGCAGGGTGTAGCCCGGGAGGCGCCGGCGCACTGCGACATGGGTGACGGCCCGTCGCGGCCGCGTCGTGTGCACCGAGATCCGCTTGCGATCGCGCACGTGGCGGCCGAGCGGCGCGTCGATTGTGGCGGCGTCGTGCGGCAGGTCGCCCACCACGAGGGCCACGTAGCGCCGGGTGATCTCGCGGCGCGCCATCTGCTCGACCAGGCGCCGGTGCGCGACGGTGGTACGGGCCACGATCAGAAGGCCCGACGTGTCGCGGTCGAGGCGGTGGACCACGCCGGGGCGCGACTCGTGCCCGCCGGCGATGCCGCGCGCGAGCAACCCCTGCACGAGGGTGCCGTGCTCGTGGCCCGGCGCGGGATGCACGACGACGCCGGCCGGCTTGTCGACGACGAGCAGGTCGTCGTCCTCGTAGACCAGGCGGTACGGCACGGCCTCGGCGGTGAGCTTCGTCGCGGCCGGCCGAGGGGCCTCGTAGGCCACCTCGTCGCCGGCGCGCAGCACGTGGCTCTTGCCGGCCGGCCGGCCGGCCACGGTGACGGCGCCCGACTCGATCAGACGCTGGGCGGCGGCTCGACTCGTGTCGAGGCGACGAGCGAGCGCCGCGTCGAGGCGCACGCCGAGCTCGTCGCCGCTCGGCACGAAGCCGGGCACGACGGCCTCACTCCTCAGGGCGCACGCCGGCGCCCGCCGGGAAGAGCACGGCGAGCGCGATGAGCGCGGCGCCGACGGCGATCGCGACGTCGCCGACGTTGAACGTCGGCCAGGAGCCGATGCCGACGTAGTCGAGGACGTAACCGAAACGCAGACGGTCGACGAGGTTGCCGGCCGCGCCTCCGAGCACGAGCGCCAGGGGCACGGCGAAACGCGCCGGAGCGCGCCAGAGGGCAACGGCCAGGGCGACGCAGACGGCGCCGATGACCCAGCGTAGCCAATCCCCGCTGTCCGACAGGCGACTGAACGAGATGCCGGTGTTGTGCGCCACCCGCACGCCAAGCTCGCGACCCAACGTCCACGGCAGGTGGGCCGCCTCGTGGCGCACGAGCCAGCCGGCGAGCTGGTCGGCGCCGAGGACCACGAGGGCGAGGACACTGGCGCGCAGCCGGACGCCGCGCAGCGCCGCCCCGGACGAGCCGGTCACCGCTCGTCTCCGCCGAGGCCCAGCCGCGCGGCAGCCGTCACCAGGTCGAGGCCGGCGATCGCGATCGTCTTGCGTCGCCCGCTCTCGCCGGCCACCAGCGCCAGGGTGCTCGGCGCCACGCCGAGCTCGCCGGCGAGGAAACGCAGGAGCTCGCGGTTGGCACGTCCGTCGACGGCCGGGGCCGCTACCTGCACGCGCAGGCGCCCGTCGGCGACGCCGGCCAAGGCCGAGCGTCGCCGGCCGGGCGAAGCCCAGACGGCGAGCCGCAGACCGTCGCTCGCGGCGCGCAGCGGCGCGCCGTCACCACTTGAAGGCGTTCTCGTCGATCTCACCGTCGACGTCGGACAGGAGATCGTCGGCATCGCCGAGGAACGGCGCGCGCGGCTGACCCGCGGCGGCCGGCCCGGGACGCTCGGCGGGCGGCACGGCGACCTTGCCCGACTCCACGCCGGTCGCGCCGTTCTCGCCATCCGCGGCGGTGGGACCGGCGGCGCCGTCGCGCTCGGCGCCGAGCGGCGCGGTCGCGGCCGCCCCGGGCGCCGTGGGACGCTCGGCCGGCGGCACGGCCGGCCTGAACGGCGGCTCGCCGGCGCCGGCGGGCCGCGCGGGCGGCGGCACGGGAGCGCCCGGTCCCGGGGATGGCGCACCCGCGCCCGGCACCGGGCGCGCCGCCGCGTCACGCGCCATGGCGTCTCTGATCTGCTCGCCGTGACCGGCGAACTGCTCGGCCTTCTTCGTGGCCGCGTCGGCCTCGGTGAGCTGCTTGGCATAGCCTTCGAGCAGTGAGCGGAACTTGAAGCGGAAGTCCTCTTCGGCGGCCTTCAGCACGACGATCTGCTTCTCGACTGTCTGCTTGTCGGCGTAGGACTGGTTGACCATCTCGCGCGCCTTGAGCTCGGCCTCGCTCAGCATGAGCTGAGCCTCCTTCTGCGCGTTGGCCTTGAGCTCCTCGGCGCTGCGCTGGGCCGCGACCAGCGTGTTCTGCAGCGTCTCTTCGAGGTTGCGGTACTGGTCGAGCTTCTCCTGGAGGCTCTCCCCGCGCTCGGACAGCTCGATGTTCTCCTTGAAGAGCCGCTCGAACTCGTCGGCGACCTCGTCGAGGAACTCGTCGACCTCGCCGTCGACGTAGCCGCGCATGCCGCGCTTGAACTCCTTGTGCCGGATGTCGAGCGGAGTGAGCTTCATCGGGCCTCCAGTCTTGGCGCGGTCTAGAGCCGAGCGATCAGACGAACGACGATCTGGTTCACGACGACCAGGACCACGAGGCCGACCAGCGGACTCAGATCGAGGGCGGCGTTGCCGAACCGTATCGTGGGCAGATACCGACGGAAGAGCCGCAGATACGGCTCGGTCGCATCGTACAGGATACTGTACACGCGGTAGGCGAACGTGCCGGACCGCAGCGGCACCCAGCTCAGCAGGATGCGTCCGATGATGGCGAGCCAGTAGAGCTCGAAGGCCAGGTTGACGACGCTCGCCAGGAAGCTCACGGTGTACGCCTGGCGTGTGCTACGGCCGCGGCGACCGCCGCGCCGAGCGCCCCCCGCAGATCGTTCCTCTCGAGCACCTCGACGCCCGCGGCCGTCATGCCGCCCGGCGTGGCGATCGCTTCGCGCAGCGCGACCGGGTCGCCGTCGCGCGCCAAGAGAGCGGCCGCCCCGGCCACGCCACCGATCGCGAGGCGCCGGGCGAGCGTCGCGTCGAGCCCGCTCGCCGCGCCGGCCTTGGCCAGCGCTTCGATGAAGAGCGCGGTGAAGCCTGGGCCGCAGCCGGCGACCGCGGTCGCCGCGTCGAACTGTTCCTCGGCCACTTCGACCACCATCCCTGCCAGAGCGAACAAGCCGGCGACCTCGCCCGCCTGCCGCGCTGAGAGCGTACCCGGTACGAACAGAAAGACGCCCTGTCCGACCGCGGCGGCCACGTTGGGCATGACGCGTGCCACACGGGCGCCCGGCGGCAGTCCGCCGAGCAGCGTCGCGAGCGGCACGGCGGCGGCGACCGAGACGAGCGCCGTCTCCCCGACCGCCGGCCTCAGGGCCGCGAGCCCGCCGGCCACGTCGGCCGGACGCATGGCAAGGACGACGACGTCGCAAGCGCGGGCGAGCTCGGCGGGCGCGACGCAGACCCGCGCCTCGAAGGCGGCCGCGAGCGACGCGGCGCGCTCGTCGAGGGGATCGTAGACGAAGAGGTCGGGCCGCGCGCTGAGATCGGGGGACGGCCGGTGCCAGCCCTCAGCAAGGGCCCGTGCGATGTGCCCGGCGCCGAGGAGTCCTGCGCGCATGGTCAAAACTGGTTGAAGAAGCCCTTCTCGATGAGGCGGGCACGCTCCTCGGCGGAGACCTCGACGTTGCGCGGCGTGAGCAGAAACACCTTGTCGGCGACCCGCTGCATGCCGCCGTCGAGGGCGTACGTGAGCCCACTCGAGAAATCGATCAGGCGCTTGGACAGGTCGGTGTCCGACCCCTGCAAGTTGACGATCACCGGGATGTCGACCTTGAACTTGTCGGCGATCTGCTGCGCGTCGTTGAAGTTCTTGGGGATGACGAGGTGCACCTCGACGCGCTGCGGGCGCGGCGCCTCGATCGGGCGCACGACGGCGGCGGCCCGCTGCTGGCGCGCCGGCGGCTCGTCGGCGAAGATGTCGTCGTACTCGGCCTGGCGGCCGCGCGCACTGCGGGAGAGCTTGCGGACGTTGGGCCGATCCTGGTAGGAGCGCTCGAGCTCGTCGGAGGGCGCGAGGGTCTCTTCGTCGTCGTACTCCTCGTCTTCGGAGATGCCGAAGTAGACCATCACCTTGTGCCAGCTATCTCCTAGACCCATCGTTCCTCCTGGTCGGGCGTCAGAAGAGCACGCTCCCGACGCGGACGATCGTCGCACCCTCGCGTACCGCGACGTCGTAGTCTGCGCTCGTGCCCATCGACAACTGCGCGAAAGTATATCGTCCGGCCCAGCGCGTCGAAAGGTCGGCGGCAAGCTCTCGTGTGCGGGCGAAATACGGCGCCGCGCCCTCGGGGTCGGCCTCGAGCGGCGGCATGCACATGAGGCCGGCGAAGCGCACCCTGTCGTGCGGCGCCGCCTCGTCGAGAAAGCGCTCGACGTCGGCCGGACCGACCCCCGACTTTGACGCCTCTCCCCCGATGTTGACCTCGAGCAGCACGTCAACAGGGTTCTGCGCGCGGGCCTGCAGTTCCTCTACGACGCTCGCCGTGGAGACCGAGTGGATGAGGCGCACGAGCGGCAGCACGAGCTTGACCTTGCGGCTCTGCAGGTGACCGATGAAGTCGAACGTGAAGGCGTCGGCGAAGCGCTCGTGCTTGGCGGCCAGGTCCTGGGCGCGGTTCTCGCCGACCAGCGTGATGCCGGCCTCGGCGAGCACGCCCATGTCGTCGGTGGCCACGTACTTGGTGGCCACGAGGACCTCGACCTCGCCGGGCCGCCGGCCCGCCCGGGCGGCGGCCTCGTCGACGCGCTCACGGACCTCGGCGAACCGCTCCCGCACGTGCGCGGCGCTCCCGCTGTACTGCTTCACGTCTTCCCTCCTGTGATCCAGACGACGGCCGCCTGCCTGCCGGTCACACCGTGCTCGCGCCGGTGCGAGAAGAAGCGCGCATCGTGATAGGTGCAGAGCCCGCTCGTGACCACGGCCTCGGCGGGGACGCCGGCCTCGGTGAGCTGCCGGCGAGCCGCCTCCCACAGGTCGACGCGCCCGTCGCGCCAGGTGCCGGGCCAGCGCTCCTCGAAGGCCTCGCCGACGTCGGCGGACACGGCGAAGCAGCATGGCCCGATGCTGGGCCCGATGACGGCGGCGCGGGCTGCGCCATAGGCGCCGAGCGCCCGCGCCGCCTGTCCGACGATGCCCGCGACCATGCCGCGCCAACCGGCGTGCACCGCCGCGACGGCGCGCGCCGGGCGCCCGGCGGCGAGCACCACCGGCACGCAGTCGGCGACGCTCACGACGAGCGGCAGCCCCGCAGCGGTCGTGAGCAGGCCGTCGGTGTCGCGGACGACGTCGGCCGGCTCGCGCGCGCCTCTTCCCCGCTCCGCCGGCCCCACCACGGCCACGGTCGTGCCGTGCACCTGTCCGGGCACCACCAGCGCGTCCGCGTCGATGCCCAGCGCGGCCGCGAGCGTACGCCGGTTGCCTCGCACGCAGTCGGGGTCGTCGTCAGTCGAGAGGCTCAGGTTGAGCGACTCGAAGGGTGCGGCTGACGCGCCGCCGAGGCGCGTCGGAAAGGCGGCGCGCCAGCCCTCGCCGCCGGTCTCGTACCACACGAGATCGCCGCACCGGCGCAGCACCGGCGCGGCGACGGCGCCAACGGCTCGACCGCTCTGTCTGGCGCCGGCGCTCACGACGCCGGCGCCCCCTGCGCGGCTTCGAGCAGACGCCGCGCGGCCTCGAGCTCCTGGCGACGGCCGGCGATGACACCATCGAGCTTGAGGTGCAGCAGGCTGCGCAGCACCTGGCCGAGATCGGCCGACTGGCGGTAGCCGAGCGCGAGCAGGTCGCGGCCGTTCACGGCCAGGCGGACCTTGCGCGAGCGCCGCAGGTAGCGCTCGAGACGCTCGGCGGCCGCCCCGCCGCCACTCACGGCGATCGCCACGAGCAGCGCCTCGAGCGGCTCGCCGTGCACCACGTCGTACAGCTCCGATTCGGGCATGGCCCGCTCGAGGCGCCGCGCCAGGCGCCGCCCGACGAGCCAGGAGCGCACGAGCACGCGGGCGTCGCTACGGCGGAACTTCATGCGCTCGACCCACGGGTCGAGCTCTTCGGGCTCAAGGTCGCGCAGCGTCACGACGAGGCGCGGCCGCCAGAGCGGCACCTCGGCGGCGAGGTCGCAGCGGCGGCGCGCGACGTCGACGGCGGCGACGAGCGCGACGCTCGTCTCGTCGAGGGCGAGACGCGGGTGCAGCGCGTGCTGCAGGCCGAGCTCCTTCAGCCGGTGCAGCGTGAAGCCGACACGCGGCTCGCCCAGCAGCAGGACGAGCTCGTCGCGCAGGCGCGCCGACGAGAGGTCGCCGATCAGGTCCATCTCGGCGCAGGCGCGTGCCAGCGAGAGCGTGTGGCGGTCCATGCGAAAGCCGTAGCGATCCTCGTAGCGCACGGCGCGGTAGATGCGGGTCGGGTCCTCGATGAAGCTCAGGTTGTGCAGCACGCGGATGCGCTTGCCGCGGAGGTCGTCGAGGCCGCCGAAGAAGTCGAGCAGGTCGCCGAAGTCGCGCGGGTTCAGCGACACGGCCATGGCGTTGATCGAGAAGTCGCGGCGCGCGAGGTCGCCGCGGATGGTGGCGTGCTCGACCTTCGGCAGCGCGGCCGGGTAGTCGTAGAACTCTGTACGGGTCGAGGCCACGTCGACCCGCAGCGACCGGTGCTCGTCGCCGGCGCCACGCTCGACCACGACGACCGCCGTCTGGAACTTCTCGTGGGGGCGAACGCGACCGCCGAGGCGCGCCGCGAGCTCGCGGGCGAAGGCGATGCCGTCGCCCTCGACGGCGATGTCGACGTCGGACACGCTCTGCTCGAGCAGCAGGTCCCGCACGGCGCCGCCCACGAGGTAGGCGCCGCGATAGGCGGCCGCCACCGCCTGAACCTCGGCGAACACGTCGTCGAGACCGAGGGCGGCGAGCTCGGCCGAGAGCGACGCCGCCGGCGCGCCGGCGGCGGCCCGGTCGGTGGCGTGCAGGGCGCGCAGCAGGTCGCTGCGGGTGACCACGCCGACCACGTCGCCGACCGCGACCGGCCCCGACAGAGCGCCGGCGACCACGGGCACGCGCCCGACCGGGTCGCGGGCGAGCACGTTGGTCACCTCGTCGATCGGCATGGCAGCCGGCACGGTGACCGTCGTGCTCAGCATGACCGCCTTGACGGGGGCGTGTCCCAGCCGGTGGCGCACGGCGCGGTCGAGATCGCGACGCGACACGGCGCCGACCAGCCGGTCGCCGTCGGCCACCGAGAGCCCCCCGTAGCCGTAGCGCTCACAGGTCACGCGGGCCTCGTCGACGGTCGCGTCAATCGCCACCCAGTGCACCGGCCGCGACATCAGGGTCGCCGCGGTCGGCGCCGCCGTGCGTGCCCGCCGCAGGGCGGCGACGAGGCGCCGCCGCACCGTGGCCAGCGGCGCGTCCTTGACGATCGCCGAGGCGGCGGCGGCGTGGCCGCCGCCGCCCACCGCCTTGAGCACGGCGCCGACGTCGAGCGCCGCCGCACGGCTGCGGGCCGTGACGAAGACGCGCTGCTCCATCTCGACGAGCAGCACGAGCGCGTCGCAGTTGGCCACGTCCATCGCCTTGTGCACGACGAGGCTCACGCCTTCGATGTACTCGGCGCCGCGCAGGGCGGCGACGAGCACGTCGAGGCCGCCGGCCGCGACCGGACGGGCGCGCTCGAGCACGCGCAGCAGCAATTCGCGCTGGGGTGCGCTCAGCGGGTTGTGCAGGAAGCGCTCGATGACCTGCTGGTTCGCACCCTGGCGCATGCAGAAGGCGAGCGCCTCGACGTCGCGCACCGTCGTCGTCGGGAACGTGAGCGAGCCCGTGTCTTCGTGGATGCCGAGCGCGAAGACGGTCGCCTCGAGCGACGTCACCTCGAGGCCGCGCTCGGCGATGATGCGCAGCATCAGGGTCACGAGCGAGCCGTCGTCGGAGGTCACCACGTTGGCCGCATCGACGAACGCCGGCAGCGCGCCCTCGGGGCGGTGATGGTCAAACACGATGATCTCGACGTCGGGCCGCCCGATCAGCGGGCCGAGCTCGCCGAGCCGGTTGGCGTGGAACGTCTCGACCAGGATCAGGCGGCGGACCGCCGCGAGGTCGACGGAGGCGGCGTCGAACAGGGGGATCTCGTCGGCGAGCAGTGTGCGGAACTCGCGCACGTTGCGGTTCACGGCGCCGCTCAGCACCATGCGCGCCTCGGGGTACAGCTTGTGCGCGGCGACCATGCCGGCGAAGCCGTCGAAGTCGGTGTTGGAGTGGGTGGCGATCAGCTCGGTGGCGCTCATCTCACCGCCCACCATACCCCTCGTCTCACGCCTTCAGCAGCCAGGCGAGCTCCTCGCCGAACGCGGCCCGCACGGCGGCGCCGAGGGGCGCGGTGGCCGACGACTCGAGCCGCGGGTCGCCCGCGAGCAGCTCGCGGGCCAGCCGCCGGGCGCGCACCACGGCCTCGCGGTCGCGCGTCAGCTTGGCGAGCTTCAGGTCGGGCAGGCCCGACTGGCGCGCGCCGAACAGCTGCCCTTCGCCGCGGATCTCGAGGTCGCGGTCGGCCAGGGCGAAGCCGTCGCTCGTCGCGCGCAGCGCCTTGAGACGCGCGTCCGAGCGGTCGCCCGGCACGCGCTCGCGGCGCGGGCTCGTGAACAGCAGGCAGTACGACTTCTCGGTGCCGCGCCCCACGCGGCCGCGCAGCTGGTGAAGCTGAGCCAGGCCGAAGCGCTCGGCGCCTTCGACGATCATCACGGTCGCGTTGGGCACGTCGATGCCCACCTCGATCACGCTCGTGGCGACGAGGACGTCGGTGGCACCGGCCTTGAAGGCGGCCATCGCGGCGTCGCGCTCGGCGATCTTCATCTGGCCGTGCAGGACGCCCAGCCGGTAGGCGCGGAACTCGCCCGCCCGCAGGCGCTCCGCCTCGGCCACGGCGGCGGCCGACTGCAACGCTTCGGACTCGTCGATCAGCGGGCAGACGACGTACGCCTGGCGGCCGCGGTCGAGCTGCCCGCGCACGAAGTCGTAGCCGGCCGGCCGCGTGCCCTCGGAGTACAGCTTCGTGGCGACCGGCGTGCGGCCGGCCGGCGCGCCGGCGATCACCGTGACGTCGAGGTCGCCGTAGAAGGTCAGGGCCAGCGTGCGCGGGATCGGCGTGGCGGTCATATAGAGGGCGTGGGGCGTGCGGCCGCCGGCGGCCGCACGCCGCCCCATCTCGTCGCGCTGCACGACGCCGAACCGGTGCTGCTCGTCGACGACCACGACGGCGAGGTCGGCGAAGGCCACGTCGCCCTGGATCAGCGCGTGCGTGCCGATCACGACGGCGGCCTCGCCCGACGCGATCCTCCCCAGGGCGGCGCGACGTTCGGCGGCCGTGAGACGAGAGGTGAGCAGCTCGCAGTGCGCCAGCGGACCGACCAGCGCGGCGAGGGTCTCGAGGTGCTGCTCGGCGAGCGTCTCCGTCGGCGCCATGAAGGCGCCCTGGTGGCCCTTCTCGACCGCGCGCAGCAGCGTGTGAACGGCGACCACCGTCTTGCCGGACCCCACGTCGCCCTGCAGGAGGCGGCGCATGGGGACGGTGCCGTCGAGGTCGTCGTCGATCTCGGTGATCGCGCGGCGCTGATGCTCGGTCAGAGCGAAGGGCAGCTCCCTCACGAAGCGTGCCGCCATCTCGCCGGGTCGCCCGAGCGGCACCGCCCTGCTCGCGCGCTGCTCGGCCGCCTTGTGCAACAGCAGGCCGAGCTGCATCAGCAGCAGCTCCTCGAGCACGAGCCGCTCGCGGGCCGCGACCGCCTCGGCCGGCGTGCGCGGCGCGTGGATGGCGAGCACGGCGTCGGCCTTGGTCGGCAGGCGCTCGGCCGCGCGGAGGGCGCCGGGCAGCGGGTCGGGCAGGCTGCGCGCCGCCCTGCGCGTGGCGTGGACCAGGTCGCGCAGGACCCGCGCCGAGATGCTCTCGCTCGCGGGGTAGACCGGCACGATGCCCTCGGTGTGCACCGTCTCGCCCTCGCCGGCCAGGATCTCGTGTGCCTTGACGACGAACGAGGCCGCGCCGCCGCGCACGCGCACGCCGCCGCGCAGGCTGAGCTCCATGCCCGGCTCGAGCACTTTGGCCAGCCAGGGCTGGTTGAACCAGACGGCGACCATCATGCCCGAGGTGTCGCGCAGCACGGCCTTGACCATCGTCACCCGCCGGTTGCGGCCGTGCTCGAGCACGACGCGCTCGATCGTGGCGCGGACCGTGGCCTCTTCGCCGACCTTGAGCTCGCCGATCGGCTTGCGGTCGGTGAAGTCCTCGTAGCGACGGGGGTAGTGCGTGAGCAGGTCGCCCACGGTCTCCAGGCCGAAACCCGACAGGCGCCGGGCGAGCGCCGATCGCACACCAGGCAGCCCGGCGAGCGGCCGGTCGAGACCGGCGGCATCGGGAGCAAGGGGCGGGAGCGGCGGCCGTCGCTCGTACCGGCCGCCGCCGGCGAAGCGCAGGGGAAGCGGCCCCTCGCTCACTCCACGATCATGGCGAAGGCGAACATGCCGGGACCACCGTGCGTGCCGACGACGGCGCCGACCCGGCCGTGGACCACGACTTCGGCGCGCGGCCGGGCCGCGAGCAGGGCTTCCTCGAGCGCCGGCAGCTTGTCGTCGGCGTCGGCGCTCCAGGTGATCAGCTTGACGGGGTCGTCGGGCGCCGAGCGCTCGCACAGGGCCTGCGTCATCGTCTCGAGCGCGCGCCGCTCGCCGCGCACCTTGGCGTACGCCCCGAGCTCTCCGTCGATCACGGTGATCAGCGGCCTGATGCCGAACACATCGCCGATCATCGACTGGGCGCGTCCGATCCGCCCGCCGCGCCGCAGGTACTCGAGGGTCGGCGTCTGGAACACCATGCAGCTGTTGCGGGCGAAATGATCGACGTAGGCGCGAGCCGCGGCGATGTCGATGCCGGCCGCGAGCAGCGTGCGGAAGCGCTCGATCAGCAGCGTGATGGTGCCGGACACGGTGCGGGTGTCGTAGACCTCGACCCGGGGGAACGGCTCGGCGGCCGTGACCGACGCCTGGTAGGTGCCGCTCATGTTGCTCGAGAGGTGGAACGCGAACACGTGCTCGTAGTCGCGGGTGAGCTCGTCGTAGGCGCGCGTGAACTCGGCGACCGTCGGCTGCGAGGTCGTCGGCAGGACTGACGACGTGGTCAGCTTGGCGAAGAACTCGGGCGGCGAGAGATCGTACCCGTCGCGATAGGTCTCGTCGCCGAAGTGCACGTGGAGCGGCACCATCACAAGACCCGGACGGTCGAAGTAGCCGGGCGGCGGGTCACAGGTCGAGTCTGCGACGATGGCGGTGTTCTCGAGCGTGAGGAGCGTCATTCGGCTCCGATCAGGACGGGATAGAGGGGCTGGCCGCCCTCCTGGAAGAGAAACTCGACGTCGGGGCATTCCCGGGCACAGGCGTCAGCCGCGGCGCGCTGGAGGTCGGCCACCGTCGGCCCGGCGCCGTTCAGGGCCGTGAGCACGGTGATCAGCTCGGCGCCGTCCGCCCCCAGCGCGCGCACGACGGCGCTGAAGACCGCGACGAGGTCGGCGTCGCTCGCCGCGAGGCGGCCGTCGATCAGGCCGATGACCTCGCCCCGGCGCACCGCCACGCCGGCCACCTCGGAGTCGCGCACCGCATGGGTGATCTCGGCGCTGTGGACGCGACGCAGAGCCTCGTCCATGGCGGCGGCGTTCGAGGCGGCGTCGCCCGTGGCGTCGAAGGCGACCATGGCGGCCAGGCCGGCGGGCAGCGAGGTCGACGGGACGACGGCCACCGGCCGGTCGCACATCTCGGCGGCCTGCTCGGCGGTGAGCACGACGTTGCCGTTGTTGGGCAACAGCACGACCTCGGCGGCGTCGAGGCTCTCGACGGCCGCGACGAGCTCGGCGGCGCTCGGGTTCATCGACTGGCCCCCGTCGATCACGGCGTCGCAGCCCAGCTCGTGGAAGAGCGTCTTGTTGCCCTCGCCGGCGGCCACCGCGACGCAGGCGACGCGCTCGTCGAGCGACAGCCGGCGCTGCCGCGCGCGCGTCTGCTCGCGCATGTCGGCGACCTCGACGTCGTCGATCGTGCCGTGCGTCGAGGCGTAGCTCAGCACGGCGCCGGGATGGTCGGTGTGCACGTGCACCTTGAGCATGCCCTCGCCGCCGACGACGAGGGCACAGTCGCCCTGGGTCGTGACGAACTGCTCGAGGTCGTCGTGGTCGAGGTCGTCGCCGGTGAGCAGGAAGCTCGTGCAGTAGCGAAAGCGCGACTCCTCGAGCGCGTCGGGCGGGATGCCGGTGATGTGCCGCGAAGCACGGCCGCGACGACGGTCGCTGCCGTCGGCGGTGACCGTCGCCTGGGCCGCGCTGCCGGTCTCGGCGCGCAAGAAGCCGGCCACGGCGCCGCGCATGAGCACGAGCAGGCCGTAGCCGCCGGCGTCGACGACGCCCGCCCTGCGCAGCACATCGAGCTGCTCGGTGGTCCGCTCGACCGCCTCGGCGCCGGCCGTGGTCACGGTGGTGAGCAGGGCCGGCAACGAGACTGTGTCGGGTGTCGCGGCCGCCGCCTCGGCCATCGCCCGGATGACCGACAGCATGGTGCCCTCGACCGGCTGGCGCACGGCCCTGTAGGCGGCGTCGGAGGCGGCTCCCAGGGCGGCGCGCACCGCAGCGGCGTCGAACGCGCTGGCGGTGGCGATCGCCTCGCAGGCGCCGCGCACGATCTGCGACAGGATGACGCCCGAGTTGCCGCGCGCACCCATGAGCGAGCCGCGCACGACCACCGCCATGAGGCTGCGCAGGTCGTCGGCCGGCGCGACGTGGACCTCGTCGATCACCGCCTGCATGGTGAGGAACAGGTTAGTGCCCGTGTCGCCGTCGGGCACCGGGTACACGTTGAGGTCGTTGATGTAGCCGCGCTCGAGGCCGACGGCGGCCGAGGCGCCGGCGAGCACCTCGAGCACGTGCCCGCGGGCGCTCACCGGCGGACGTCCTCGACGCGCACCCGCACGTCGCCGACGCGCACGCCGGCGACCCGCTCGACCTCGAAGCGCACCTGCTCCTCGAGGGTGCGCGTCACCTCGGCCAGGTTGAGCCCGCGCTCGATCACGACGTGCAGCACGATGTCGGCGTGCGATTCGTGGGCGTACACGTCGACGCCCTCGCCGAGCTCACCGGGGAAGAACGCGCGGGTGACCGGCGCGATCAGCTGCGTGACCGGCGAGAGCAGGCGCGTGACCGGCGCGAGCACGCGCGTGACCGGCGCGAGCAGCGAGTGCCGCATGTCGATCACGCCGTAGGTCAGCAGCGCGGCGCGGCCGGCCAGCTTGGCGATCACGCCGTCGGCGACGGTGACGTCGCCGCGCAGCTCGCGTCCGGGCAGGTTTGCTTTGAGGTCGGGTTGCGCCACGTCCGTGTGCCGCGCGGCCTACTCGGCGGCCGGGCGGTCGAGCCCGTTCAGCTCGGCGACGATCACGTCGGCGTCGACGTCGTGCATGATGGCGCCGCTTTCGATGCTCTCGAGCTGCGCCCCGATGCACAAGCTGCAGCCCATGCCCCACCGCAGGAACACATCGCGGGCTTCGGGGTGCGCCTCGAGCGCCTCGAGAATCGACATCTGTTTCGCGAACTGCGCCATGAGTCACACTACGATAATGGCCGCGGTTGCGTGGCGCGGCCGCGTGTAGCATAATTCCGGCCCGTCATCTTCCGCAAGCGAGGACCCCGCATGTCACGAGTCTGCGTGAGCTGTGGCAAGAAGCCCGCCGTGGGCAACAACCGCAGCCACTCCAACAGAGCTACCAAGCGGCGTTTCGAGCCAAACCTGCAACGCGTCCACATCGTGCTCGACGGCCGCCCGCAGTCGGCGTACGTCTGCACCCGCTGCCTCAAGTCGGGACGCGTCACCAAGGCGCTCTAGCGCGTCACCCCCCGCGGCGCTGCCCCCTATGCCGAGGGCAGCTCCCGGAGCAGGTTCGCCATCTCCAGGGCCGTCGTCGCGGCCGCCCAGCCCTTGTTGCCGGCCTTCGTGCCGGCCCGCTCGACCGCCTGCTCGACGCTGTCGGTGGTGAGCACCCCGAAGACGACCGGCACGCCCGTGTCGAGGCCCGCCTTGGCGATGCCCTTGGTCGTCTCGGCGGCGACGTAGTCGAAGTGCGGCGTGCCACCGCGGATCACGGCCCCCAGGCACACGACCGCGTCGTAGCGGCCACTCGCCGCGAGACGCCGGGCGACGAGCGGGATCTCGAAGGCGCCCGGCACCCAGGCGACGTCGACGTCGTCGTCGGCGGTCTCGTGGCGGCGCAGGTTGTCGAGCGCCCCTTCGAGCAGACGCGTCGAGATGAACTCGTTGAACCGGCCGACGACGAGCGCGAAGCGCAGCCCCTTGCCCGTCAGTTTCCCTTCGTACGTCGTCCCCATGGTCGTCGTAGCTCCTTTCGGCTTTCGCCTCTCGCGGACGGCCCGCTGGCTATCCTTCGTCGCCCTCGACCGGCAGCAGGAGCTCCTCGTGCTCCAGCAGATGGCCCATCTTGTCGCGCTTGGTGCGCAGGTAGGTGACGCTGTGCTCGTGCGGGGCGACCTCGATCGGCACCCGCTCGCTGATCGTGAGGCCGTACCCCTCGAGGGCGATCAGCTTCTTGGGGTTGTTGGTCATGGTGCGGATGCTCGACAGGCCGAGGTCGACCAGGATCTGGGCGCCGATGCCGTAGTCGCGCAGGTCGGCGGGAAAGCCCAGCTCGAGGTTCGCCTCGACCGTGTCGCGTCCCTGCTCCTGCAACGCGTAGGCGCGCAGCTTGTTCAAGAGGCCGATGCCGCGCCCCTCCTGGCGCATGTAGAGCACGACGCCCAGGCCCTCCTCTTCGACGCGCCGCAGGGCGAGGGCGAGCTGCTCACCGCAGTCGCAGCGCAAAGACCCGAAGACGTCGCCGGTCAGGCACTCAGAGTGCACTCGCACGAGCACGTCGCGCTGGCCGGCGACGTTGCCCTTGACCAGGGCGACGTGCTGCGAGCCGTCGAGCAGCGACTCGTAGCCGATCGCCCGGAACTCGCCGTACCGGGTGGGCATCTGCGCCACGGCCACGCGACGCACGAGCTTCTCGGTCCGGCGCCGATGCCGGATGAGCGCGGCCACGGTGATCATCTTCAGGCCGTGGCGCCGGCAGTAGTCGACGAGGTCGGGCACGCGCGCCATGGTGCCGTCGTCGTTCATGACCTCGCAGATCACGCCGGCTGGCTGCAGGCCGGCGAGGCGGGCCAGGTCGACGGCGGCCTCGGTCTGTCCGGCGCGCTCGAGCACACCGCCCGGCTGGGCGATCAGCGGGAACACGTGGCCCGGCTGCACGATGTCGTGTTCGTCGCAGTCGGGATCGACGGCCACCTGGATGGTGTGGGCGCGGTCCGCCGCCGAGATCCCCGTGGTCACGCCCTCGCGCGCCTCGATCGACTGCGTGAAGGCGGTCTGGAAGCGCGCCGAGTTGCGCGCGACCATCGGCCCGAGGCCGAGCTCCTGGCAGCGCTTCGGGGACAGCGCGAGACAGATGAGGCCGCGGCCGTGGGTCGCCATGAAGTTCACGGACTCCGGCGTCACGAACTGGGCCGCCATGGTGAGGTCGCCCTCGTTCTCGCGGTCCTCGTCGTCGCAGACCACGACCATGCGGCCCGCCCTGATGTCGGCGAGCGCCTCGTCGATCGTCGCGAACGGCGAGCCCTCGCCCTGCTCGTCGCGCCCGTGCCCGTCGGCACCGGCAATCGTCTCCTCCGCTCGCCGGCTGATGGACGTGTCACTCGTGCTCATAGGAACCCCGCTTCGGACAGCTTCTCGAAAGTGAGGCCCGGGGACGCCCCGGACCGGATCAGGTAGGCACGGACGTACTTGCCGATGAGATCGGCCTCGAGGTTGACCTCGGCGCCGACCCGCAGGTCGCGCAGCGTGGTGGCCGCGACGGTGTGAGGGATGAGCGACACGCGCAGCGCGGCGCGCTCGATGTCGACGATGGTGAGGCTCACGCCGTCGACGGCGACCGAGCCCTGCGGCACGCTGAACTCGACCACGGCCGGCGGCGCCGACAGCGTGAGCAGCTCGGCGCCCCGCTCCCGCCCGATGCGCGCCACCGCGCCGACGCCGTCGACGTGGCCCTGCACCAGATGGCCGCCGAGCCGCGACTGCAGGGTCAGCGCGCGCTCGAGGTTGAGACCGTCGCCGGGTCGTTTACGCCCGAGTGTCGTGCGACGCACGGTCTCGGGCATGGCGTCGGCCCAGAAGCGGTCGGCGGCGAGGCGCGTGACGGTCAGGCAGGCGCCGCTCGTCGCGATCGAATCGCCCACCCGCGTGCCCTGCAGCACGTCGCGCGCCTCGATCTCGAGCACGGCGCCACGCTCGCTCTCGACCAGGCGACGCAGCGTGCCGACCTCCTCGATGATCCCCGTGAACATCAGTCCTCCCCGTCGCCTCCGGCCGGTGACGCCTCTGCGGCGCCGGGACCGCTCGAAGCCACGTGTGGCACGGCGTCGGCGACACGCGCGACGCGCGCCTCGCACAGCACGTCCGGCCCCGACGTCGTCCAGACCGCGTCGCGCAACGCCAGGCCGGCGCCCACCCCCGCGGCGGCCGGCAGGGCGACCAAGTCGGGCGCGCCGCGCCCGAGCACGAGCGGCGCGACGAACACGGCGACGCGATCGACCAGACCCTCGGCCAGCAGCCCGCCGGCCAGGGTCGGCCCGCCCTCGCAGAGGATATCGGTCAGACCGCGGCGGGCGAGCTCGATGAGGCCCGCACGCAGGCCGGCGACGCGCACCACCTCGACACCGTGGCGCGCCAGCGCGGCCGCCACGCCGGGCTCGACGGACTCGCTGAGCAGGATGGTCGGCGCGTCGTGGGCGGTCGCGAAGACGGTCGCGTCGACCGGCACGCGCCCCGTCCGGCTGACCACGACCCGCACGGGGTCGCGCCCCTCGGCGTCTCGTACGGTGAGCCGCGGGTCGTCGCGGCGCAGCGTCCCGGCGCCGATCAGGACGGCGTCGGCGGCGGCGCGCATGGCGTGCACCCGGCGGCGGCTCTCGGGCGACGAGATCCAGCGAGCGTCGCCGTCGGCGGCGGCCACCTTGCCGTCGAGCGACACGGCCGCCTTGTAGGTCACGAGCGGCAGCGCGGTGCGGATGAAGCGGGCGAAGGGCTCGTTCAGCGCCTCGCAGCGCGCCCGCAGGTCGCCGTCGACGACGGCCACCTCGAGACCGGCCGCGCGGAGCGCCGCCAGGCCGCGCCCGTCGACCGCCGGGTTGGGATCGACGGCGCCGACCACGACCCGGGCGACCCCGGCGGCGATGATGCGCTCGGTACAGGGCCCGGTGCGGCCGGTGTGACAGCAGGGCTCGAGGGTCACGTAGAGGGTCGCGCCGCGCGCCTGCGCCGCGGCGACATCGAGCGCCACGGCCTCGGCGTGCGGCGTGCCGGGCCCGCGGTGGTACCCCTCCCCCACCACGCGCTCTCCGGCGACGACGACCGCTCCGACCCGCGGGTTGGGGTGGGCCTCACGCAGGCCCCGGCGGGCCAGTTCGAGGGCGCGCTGCAAATGTCGCTCGTCCGTCATGACAAAAGCCTCGGCACATGGACGCTCCGAGGCTTCGGCGACACCGCGCCGTCTTCTCTCATCCGGACTGTACCGTCGGCCCAGGGATCTCACCTGGTCGGCCCCGCTGCTGCGGGGTTCGCGGGCTTTCACCGCCGGTGGGGACTTTCACCCCGCCCCGAAGACGTACTCGTCGCCGGCAAGTATAGCAGGAATCGTGCCGGCTCGCGGCCGTGGCACGGCCTGGGCGCGGCGCTTGCGCCCGCGCCGCCGAGAGCGGCCCGGACACAAGCGCCGCTCGCCTACGCGCCGGTGACGGCGGCCGAGAGCTCGCGGAAGGCGGCGGCCGGGTCGGGCGCGCCGTAGACGCTGTTGCCGGCGACGAGCAGGTTCGCGCCGCAGCGCACGAGCTCGGCGGCGTTGTCGAGCGAGACGCCGCCGTCGACCTCGATGGCGACGTGCGCGGGCAGGAACGAGCGCGCCCGGCGCAGCTTGTCGCGCGCGCCCTCGATGAAGCGCTGGCCGCCGAAGCCGGGGTTCACCGACATGATCAGCACGAGGTCGACGAGGTCGCGTACCTCGGCCAGGGTCTCGAGCGGCGTCGCCGGGTTGAGGGCGACGCCGGCGGCGGCGCCGGCCTCGCGCACCTGGACGAGCGTACGGTTCAGGTGGATGCAGGCCTCCTGGTGCACGGTAATGGCGTCGGCCCCGGCGGCCGCGAAGTCGGCGATGTAGCGCTCCGGATGCTCGATCATGAGGTGCACGTCGAGGGCGCCTCCGCCATCGTGCACGGGCGGCGCAATGGCCTTCACGACGGGCGCACCGATCGTGATGTTGGGTACGAAATGGCCGTCCATCACGTCGACGTGGATGAGCCGCGCCCCGGCGCCGACGACGGTCGCGATGTCGGCCGCCAGGCGGCCGAAGTCGGCCGACAGGATGGACGGCGTGACGAGGCGCTCGTGCAGTAGCTCGGTCATGCTCTCACTCCGGTCGTCGCTGGCGGTCGCGGGCACCATGCTATTCCACCCGCCGCAGCCGCGCGACGAAGAAACCGCTCGTGCCGTCGCGCGGCGGCAGCGTCTGCACGAAGGCGCCGTTGCCGGGGTGGCGCAGCGCCGGCCGCGCCGCACCCAGGTCGTCGAGGCTCCAGGCGCCCCCCCGCGCCGGCCGCTGCGCGTTGCCCGGCTCCCCGGCCAGGAACCGCTCGACCACGTCGAGCGTCTCGGCCCGCGTGAGCGTGCAGACCGAGTAGGTGAGCGTGCCGCCCGGCGCGACGAGGGTCGCCGCCGCCACGACGAGCCGGCCCTGCAGGGCCGCCAGCCGCTCGACGTCGGCCGGCCGCCGCCGCCAGCGCAGGTCGGGCCGCGCGGCGAGTGTGCCGAGACCGCTGCAGGGCGCGTCGAGCAGCACGCCGCCATACCGGTCTCGCGCTGCGGGGTCGTCGCCCAGCTCGAGCACGTCGCGCTCGACCACCGCGATCGAGCCGGCGCCCAGGCGGGACAGGTTCGCGCGCAGGGCGACCGCGCGTCGCGGGTCGTCGTCGACAGCGTCGACGCGCCAGCCCGGCAACGCGGCCGCGATCTGCGACGTCTTGATGCCGGGCGCGGCACAGAGGTCGGCGAACGAGCCCGCCGCCGCCGGCTCGAGGCTCTCGGTCGCGACCGCGGCCGCCAGTTGCGAGGCCCGCGACTGGGGCGTGACGAGGCCGTCGCGCAGGGCGGCGGCGCCCTCGAGCGGCGCGCCGTCGAGCAGCAGCGCGTCGGGCCAGTCGTGCTCGCCCCGGCCCTCGGCGGCCGTCGCGGCAGGGCGGGCGACGATCCCGTCGGCGGCCAGAGCGGCGATCGCCTGCGCCGATGTCGCCCGCAGCAGGTTGACGCGCACGCAGCGCTCGGCCGGCAGGTTGTCGCTGGCGAGCAGCGCCTCGGTCGCCTCGGGACCGAGCTCGCGCCGCCAGAGCGACACGAGCCAGGCGGGGTGCGAGTGACGCACGGCGGCGGCCTCGGCCGACTCTCCCTCTGCGAGCCGCGCGAGGGCGTCGGCTCCGCCCGCCGCCACGCGCCGCAGCACGGCGTTCGCGAAGGCGCCGTCGCGGCGGCCGCTGCGCTTGGCGAGCTCGACCGACTCGGACACCGCGGCGTGGCCCGGCACGCGGTCGAGATAGAGCAGCTGGAACGCCCCCAGGCGCAGGGCCTCGCGCACCGCGGGGCGGGTGTGGCCCGACGCCACCTCGGCGCAGGCGGCGATCACCCTGTCGAGCGCGTGGCGCCGCTTGATCGTGCCGATCGCAAGCTCGTAGGCGAGGGCTCTGTCGCGTCGGTCGAGGCCCGCGAGGGCGTCGTTGGCCGCCGCGTTCAGGTCGAAGGCTCCGGTCGCCGCGGCCTCGCGCGTGAGCAGCTCGAAGGCGGCGGCACGCGCCGGAGCGACGGCGGCGGCGCCGGCCACGCCTAGCCCTGCACCAGGCGCCGGCCGGCGCCGCGCAGGTACTCGGCCGCCGTCATGCGGCGCCTGCCGGCCTCCTGCAGCTCGACGATCTCGAGCACGCCGTCGGCGCAGGGCACGATCAGGCGATCGCGCGCCTCGCCGTCGGTCGGCAGCGCCGGCAGGGGCCGCGCCCGCCACACCAGCACCCGCCTGCCGCCGAGCTCCGCAACGGCGCCGACGTCGGGCGCCAGCGCGCGGACCTGGTCGGCGACGGCGGCGGCCGGCCGCCGCCAATCGATCACGCGATCGTCTTCGGTCACTTTCTCGGCGTAGTCGACGGAGCCGGTCTGCGGCGCGCAAACGAGCGTGCCCGCGGCCAGCTCGTCGAGCGTCGCGACCAGCGCCTCGGCCGACGGCGCGGCGAGCAGCTCGTAGGCCTCGGCGGCGTCGCGGTCGCGCGGCACGGTGACGGCCCGGCGCGCCGCCACCGGCCCTTCGTCGACCCCTGCGCTCATGGCCAGGATCGTGACGCCGAGCTCGGTCTCGCCGGCCATGAGGGCACGCACGACCGGCGCCGCGCCGCGCAGATGGGGCACGAGTGATGGATGCACGACGAATGCCGGCAGCGCCGCGAACAGCGCGGGCGGCACGATGCGGCCGTAGGCGCAGGCTACGAGGGCCTCGGGCGAGAACGCGCGCAGCTCGTCGAGGACCGCGGGCGCCTGCAGGTCGTCGGGCTGCAGCACGGGCAGGCCGGCGACGGCCGCGTACTCCTTGACCGGCGACGGCTGCGGCGCGCCGTGGCGCCCGCGCGGCCGGTCGGGCGTGGTCAGACAGACGGCGACCGTGTGGGACGACGCGGCGAGCCGTGAGAGGACGAGGACCGAGAAGTGCGCCGTGCCGGCCCAGGCGATCCGCACGGCCGCCTACAGCCCGGCGCGCGAGCCGACGACCTGGGTGTCGCGCTCGCGCAGCTCGCGCAACGCACGGGCGCGCTCGGCACGGGTCGTGCGCTCGAGGATCAGCACGCCGTCCAGGTGGTCGGACTCGTGCTGGATGACGCGCGCCTCGATGTCGTCGGCGTCGAAGTCGAGGCGCCGGCCGCGCACGTCGCGGGCCCGCACGTGCACCGATACGGAGCGCTCGACGGGCACGGTGACGCCGGGCACGCTCAGGCAACCCTCGTCGGCGACCTCGGTGTCGGGCGACGACCAGACGATCGTAGGGTTGACGAGCGTGACCGGGTGGTCGTCGTCGACCTCGTACACCAGGACGCGCTGCACGACGCCGAGCTGGGTCGCGGCGAGCCCGACGCCCGGCGCGTCGCGCATGACGGCGATCATGCGGCGCGCCAGCGCGGCGAGGTCGGCATCGAAGCTCTCGACCGGCCGGGCCGCCTCGCGCAGCACAGGATCGCCGAGCGTGCGGATCTGGCGGCGCGCCGCCGCCTGCCGCTCGAGCGGGATCTCGGGGCGCTCGCGGCGCTCGCCGCGGCGCCCTTCTGTACGTTCCTGACTCATGAGGTCATTCTACCCCGGCTCACAGCCATTGCGGCTCGACGTCGACCACGAGGCGCGCGCCACGGCGCGCAAAGCGCGCGGCGTAGCGGTCGAGCAGGTCGCGCGCGACCGGCAGGGTGGCGTCGAGCGCCGGGCTCTTGACGATCACCCGGGCGACGTAGCGGGCGCGCTCGCGCGAGAGCGGGCCGGGACCGACCACGCTCTCGCCGCCGGTCAGCGCCACGCTCAGGCGCCGGGCGACGAAGTCGGCCCCGGCGCTCGCCTTGTCGGCCGCGGGCGACGACACCTCGACGGCGAGCAGCGTGGTGGCCGGCGGGTAGCCGAGCGCCTCGCGACGCGCGAGCTCGTCGGCGTAGAAGCGCTCATGCTCGCCCGCCACCGCGAGGGCGATGGGTCGGGCCTCGGGGTCGAGGGTCTGGACGAGCACGCGGCCGGGGCGCGGCCCGCGCCCGCTGCGCCCGCCGACCTGGACGAGCATGGCGAAGGTGCGCTCCTCGGCGCGGAAATCGGGGAAGCGCAGCGTGAGATCGGCCTGCACGACCCCGACCAGGGTGACCTCGGGAAAGTGATGGCCCTTGGCGATCATCTGCGTGCCCACCAGGACTTTGCCGCCGGGCGCCGCGAAGCGCTCGAGGACCTCGGACAGACGGGTGAACGACGCGGCGACGTCGGAGTCGAGGCGCAGCAGCTCGACGCCGGGCAGCAGAGCCGCGACCTCGCGTTCGAGCGCCTCGGTACCGTAGCCGTAGCGGGCGAGCTCCATGCTGTGGCAGGCGGGGCACGAGCCGGGCACCGGCTCGCGGTGGCCGCAGATGCGGCAGCGCAGCACGCCGCCGCGGGCGAAGTACGCGAGCGCGACGTCGCAGTGCGGGCAGGTCCACGTGTGGCCGCAGTGGCCGCAGGCGAGCAGGGCGGCGTAGCCCCGGCGGTTCAGGAACAGGATCACCTTGTCGCCGGCCTCGATCGCCTGGGTCATGGCGCGCGAGAGCTGGGGCGACAGCAGGCCGGGCGTGTCGCGCAGGTCGACCACCTCGAGGCGCGGCGGCGCCGAGCCGTCGACGCGGCGCGGCAGGTCGGCGTGGCGCACCGTCCGGGCGAAGGCCTCGAGGCTCGGCGTCGCGGAGCCGAACACGAGGGCGGCGCCCGTACGAGCCGCCCGCCAGCGGGCGACGGTGCGGGCATCGTAGCGCGGATCGTTGTCCTGCTTGTACGAGGCGTCGTGCTCCTCGTCGACCACGATCAGGCCGAGGTCGCGGATCGGGGCGAAGACCGCCGAGCGGGCGCCGAGCACGAGACGGGCGCGCCCCTCGGCGGCGTCGCGCCAGGCGGCGAGCCGTTCGCCGGCCGACAGGCCGGAGTGGAACACCGCGAGCCGCTCGCCGGGGAAGCGCGCCGTGAGACGGGCGATCGTCTGCCCGGTCAGGCCGATCTCGGGCACCAGCAGGAGCACGCCGTGGCCCGAGCACAGGACGGCCTCGGCGGCGCGCAGGTAGACCTCGGTCTTGCCGCTGCCGGTCACGCCGTGAAGCAGGACGGCCTCGCCGCGACCGCCGGCGGCGAGAATCTCGGCGAGCGCGGCCTCTTGCTCGGGCAGCAGCGTGGGCGGCGCCTCCAGACGAGCCGCCGGTCGCGCGGCGTCGCCGGCGACGCGCAGGGCATCGGACTCGAGCAGGCGGCGCAGCCCAGCCGCGGAGAGGCCGCTGCGCTGCCGCAACGTTGCGTCGTCGACGCCGGGGTGGCGGCGCACGTCGTCGAGCGCGGCCCGCTGCCGCGCGCCCAGCCGGGCCGGCAGACCGTCGCCGGCGACGAGGCGGCGCGGCGCCGGCGGTGCGCCCACCACGTGCAGACGGTAGACGACCGTGAGCCAGCCCCGCCGGCGCAGGGTCGCGGCGGCGGCGTCGGGCGTGGCGCCCCCCGCATAGCGTGCGAGCGCCGCGGCGCCGCGTTCGCCGGCGGCGAGCGCGGCGCGCCCGGCGGCGCTCGGCTCGAGCACGCGCCGCAGGCGCAGGGCGCCGGCCGGCGGCAACACGAGCGCGAGCGCCGTACCGGCCGCCGAGAGGTAGTGCTCGCGCACGCGCAGCGCGAGATCGAGCAGGTCGTCGGGCACGGCCGGCACATCGACGACGGAAAGGACAGGCAGGTGGCGTCCGGTGTGCGACGAGGTCGCAGAGAGACCGGTGACGATGCCGAGGACGGTCTGAGCGCCCAGACGAACGGCCACGACGGAGCCGCGCCGCACCTGGGCGGCGAGGTCGTCGGGCACGAGGTAATCGAACGGCTCCTCGAGAGCCCGGGCGGTGAGCAGCGGGACGACGGCAGCGTACACGGGCGTGACCGCCCTTCAGTCTAACGCGGGCGGCCGACGGACGGGGCTCCGCCCCGTCCGTCGGCCGCCGCCGTGGCTCTTGCCGTGCGCCCGCCCGTCAGTCGGCGACCGGCTCGGCCGCGGCCTTGATGCCGGCGGCCGCGCGCAGCTCGGCCGCCTTGTCGGTGCGCTCCCAGGTGAAGTCGTGGTCGGAGCGGCCGAAATGGCCGTAGTTCGACGTCTTGCGGTAGATCGGCCGACGCAGGTCGAGGTCGCGGATGATCGCCGCCGGGCGCAGATCGAACTGCTCGCGCACGAGCTGCTCGATCGTCTCGACCGCGACCTTCTCGGTGCCGTGGCAGTCCACCATGACCGACACCGGGTGGGCGACGCCGATCGCGTAGGCGATCTGCACCTCGCAGACGTCGGCCAGGCCGGCCGCCACGATGTTCTTGGCGACGTACCGGGCGGCGTAGGCGCCCGAACGGTCGACCTTGCTCGGGTCCTTGCCCGAGAAGGCTCCGCCGCCGTGCCGCGCCGCGCCGCCGTAGGTGTCGACGACCAGCTTGCGGCCGGTCAGGCCGGTGTCACCCATCGGCCCGCCGACGACGAACCGGCCGGTCGGATTGACCAGCGTGATCTCGGCCAGGCTGCCGGGCCGGTAGAGCTCGTGCGGCAGGATGGGCTCGACCACGTGCTCGATCAGGTCGGGCTTGATGAGCGTGTCGACGTCGGCCTCGGGGGCGTGCTGCGTGGCGAGCACGACGCGCACGACCTCGACCGGGCGACGGCCCTCGTAGCGCACTGTGACCTGCGACTTGCCGTCGGGCCGCAGATACGGCAGCACCTCGGCCTTGCGCACGTCGGTCAGACGGCGAGTGAGCTTGTGGGCCAGCATGATGGGCAGTGGCATGAGCTCCGGGGTCTCGTTGCAGGCGAAGCCGAACATCATGCCCTGGTCGCCGGCGCCCTGGCTGTCGAGCACGTCGTCGTCGTTGACGTCGGTGCGGACCTCGTAGGCCTTCCCCACGCCCTGGGCGATGTCGGGCGACTGCTCGTGGATCGTCGAGATCACCGAGCAGGTCTCGTGGTCGAAGCCGAACGAAGAATGCGAGTAGCCGACGTCGCGCACCACTTCGCGCACCACGCGCGGGATGTCGATGTAGGTCTGCGTGCTGATCTCGCCGGAGACCATGACGAGGCCGGTCGTGGTGAGCGTCTCGCAGGCGACGCGGCTCATGGGATCGTCGGTGAGCGCCGCGTCGAGGATGGCGTCGGAGATCTGGTCGGCGATCTTGTCGGGGTGCCCCTCGGTCACCGACTCCGAGCTGAACAGGTGCTCGTGCTTGTCCACGTGTCCTCCTGGCCCGCGCCTTCGACACGGCGTGCGCGAACGTCGCTGCTTTTCGACGGCAAGTACCCGGTCGACCCATCTGTCAGGCTCGCGCCTGCTGGAGTTGGCACCGTGCCGTGCGACCGGTTGCCGGGCTTCGTAGGGCCAGTCCCTCAGCCAGGACCGCCGCGCGCGTACGACGCGTGTGGCGGCCTCTCTCTTGATGGGTCAGTGCGACCTGGCTGGCAGTCTACCAGAGGCGCGCGCGCCGGCACAATGCAGCGCATCAGGGCCCGCCCGCCCAAGCGCATCGAGACGTAGGCCGGCAGCAAGACGATGACGAGCGGGTTGACCAGTGAGGTGTTGCCCACGCCTCGACCCCCTGGGTATAGCGTCGCTGCATTTGAGCTGCGAGCGAGACTGTCGCTCTCGGCGCACTCATTCGGCGAGTCTGCGAAATGCCTGTTGGCTAGCTCAGCGCTCCCCAAGCAGCCCGCTTTCCGTGCGCGTTGATCACCCTCAGCCCTCCGGAAACCGCACCTAACGGCCGGCGGATAAGCTGCGAGCGCGCCGGCATTCCGTTGCACCGCCCGCGCATCTGCGAGTCAGCTTGATCCGCTGGTTAGCAGCTCGGACCACGGCTACGCCCCCGACTTGGTCGCCGGACCGCGCTCACGCTTGCGGCGCCGGGCGAGCTGCCACGCTCCCAGGAGCGCGGCGTAGAGGCCGAAGGCAAGCACGGGGTTCAGGTCGCGCTGGACTGCCAGGACGAAGCGAAAGCCGTAGACGGCGACGAGCGTGCCTCCGACGGCCACGAGGGCCCAAGCGATGCGGTTGGGGCTGCCCAGCGCGAGCAGCGCGAGAGCGGTGCACCAGACGGCGATGGGGATGAAGAAGAGCAGGCCGTTGACGGCGTAGAAGCCAGTCGCCTGGTCGGACGGGAAGGCCCAGGACCAGTGCCTGGGCCACACGTGGAACAGGGTGTAGAGCAGGGGTACGGCGAGCGCAGCGCGCAAGACCGGGCTGCGGCTGGGGTCAGGAGTCGCCACACGTACTGACAGGCTCACCGTCCACCTCCCATCGTCTGTACTGCCAACCCTGATTCTGTCGTCTCGATAACATCGGCAGCATCCTGCGCCCTTGTACATAAGCGCAAGAGGCGAGCTGGTGAGTTGCGCTTATGCAGTCTGCGTAACGCGCTCAGAATACCCGGAGGAGCGCCCTGGACCCCGACCCGCTCCCTTAGGGCAGCAGCCGCCGCGCCGTGCGCCGTGCCTTCTTGGTGGCCGACTGACGGATCTGGCCGACCAGGCTCATGATGTCCTGCCCGGCTTCGGAGGTGACGTCGCGGCTCATCAGGCTGCCGACGCACTCCCGCGGCGAGACGCCGCGCTCGAGCACGTCGTAGACGGCCTCGGTCACCGGCATCTCGACCCCCATGCGCCCGCTCAGGTCGTGCAGGGCGTAGGCGGTCGGGATGCCCTCGACCACCTGGCCGACGAGCTCGGGCACCCTGCTCGGCTCCTCGCCGCGGCCGATCAGCTCGCCGGCACGCCGGTTGCGGCTGTGCATCGAGGTGCAGGTGACCATGAGGTCGCCGATGCCGGCCAGGCCGGCGAAGGTGGCGAAGTCGGCGCCCAGGCGCATGCCGAGGCGGGCGACCTCGGCGAGGCTGCGCGTCATGAGCGCCGCCCGGGTGTTGTCGCCGAAGCCGAGGCCGTCGGCGATGCCCACGGCGATCGCTATGGGGTTCTTGGCGGCGCCGCAGAACTCGACGCCGACAAGGTCGTCGTTGGTGTACACGCGCAGCGTCTCGCCGGTGACGATGCCCTGCAGGCGGCGCGCCAGGCGCTCGTCGGCGGCCGCGATGACCGTGGCCGAAGGCAGGTCGCGGGCGACCTCCTCGGCATGGTTCGGGCCCGACAGCGCGGCGACCGGCGAGCCCGTCTCGCTGGCGATGACCTCGGTCGGCCGCAGGAGCGTGTGCAGCTCGAGACCCTTGGCGAGCGAGAGCTGCAGCGAGCGCGACGCGCGACGCGGCGCGACCCAGCACGCCACCTCGCGCACCACCTGGGTCGGCACGGCGTACACGACCAGCTCGCTCTCGTCGAGCGTGGCGTCGGCCATCGCTGCAAAGCGGATCTCGGGGCTGATCTCCACGCCCGGCAGGAACAGGGGATTGACGTGGCTCTCGTTCAGCTCGGCGGCCTCGGCCGCCGTCAGGGTGAGCACTTGCACCTCGTGGCCGCCGCGGTGCAGCAGCCGCGCGAAGCCGGTGCCCCAGCTACCGGAGCCGACGACGGTGACCCGCACGGCGCTAGCGGGTCGAGGCGCCGCCGGCGCCGTGAGCGCCCGAGCCCGACGACCGCCGGTCGTGGTCCCAGGGGAACGTCACCTTGTTCTCGCAGCGCAGGGCGATGCGTCTGATGTTGGTGCGGTGCTGGTAGACGACGACGAGGGCGGCGAACACCGAGAGCACCTCGTACCAGACCGGCTTGTGGAACGAGATCGTGCACACCGCAAAAGTGATCGCCCCGGCCATCGAAGCCGCGCTCACCATGCGGGTGGTGAGCAGGAGCACGAGAAACACGACGATGGCGATGACGAAGATCCAGGGCACGAGGGCGAGGATGATGCCGGCGCCGGTCGCCACGCCCTTGCCGCCGCCACCGCGCAGGAACACCGAGTACATGTGACCGATCAGCGCCGCCAGGGCGACGATCAGCGCGAACCAGGCCGGATAGTAGTGGGCGGCCACCCAGACCGGGATGAAGCCCTTGGCCATGTCGCCGATCAGCACGAGCGTGCCGGCGCGCTTGCCGAGCACGCGGAAGACGTTGGTCGTGCCGACGTTGCCGGAGCCGTGGTCGCGCACGTCGACGTGCCAGAACCACTTGCCGACCACGATCGCGAAGGGCACCGAACCCATCACGTAGGCCACGATCACGAGGGCGGCGCCTGCCAGCCAGGGGAGCATCTAGCGCTCCTTGAAGTCGATGATCAACGGCACGCCTTCGTAGCCCACGGCGTCGCGCAGGCGGTTCTCGACGAAGAACCCGAAGTCGCGCGTCACGAGGTCACGGTCGTTCACGGCGATCGCAAAGCGCGGCGGCGCGGTCTGGAATTGGGAGATGTAGTAGAGCTTCAGCTTCTTGCGCCCCTTGCCCGGCATGGTGCGCTGCTCGGTGATCGCGGCGAGCGCCCGGTTCAGGGCGCCGGTCGGGATGTGGGCAGTATAGCGGCTCCACAGGTCGGTCACTACGTTGAGGAGCTGCTCGAGACCGCGACCCGTGACAGCCGACACGGCGATCGCTCGCGGCCGCTGGCGCAGCTTGCGCGCGGCCGTGCCGCCGACTTCGGCGAGGTCGGGCGCAACGATGTCGGCCTTGCTCACGGCAAGCACGGTGGCACAGCCGCGTCGCATCGCCTCGCCGGCGATCTGCAGGTCGAGCTCGCCGAGCCCCACGGCGGCGTCGACGACCACGATCGCCACACCGGCGCGGTCGAGCGTGGCCAGGCTGCGCAGGTACGCGTAGTACTCGACCCCCGAGACCTTGGCCGCCTTGCGCATGCCGGCCGTGTCGACGAAGCGGAAGTCATGCCCGTGCCAGGTCGCCGTCGTGTCGATCGCGTCGCGCGTCGTGCCGGCGACGTCGCTCACGATGACGCGCTCCTCGCCGACCAAGGCGTTCAGCAGCGACGACTTGCCGGCGTTGGGCCGCCCGACGATGGCCACCGCGATCTCCGCGGCCTGGTCGTCGGTCTCCTCCCCCGCCTCTGCGTCCTCGCCGGTGAGGCCGTCGGCCAGGGCCACGATCTCGTCGAGGAGGTCGCCGCTGCCGGTGCCGTGCAGCGCCGAGACCGGCAGCGGCTCGCCCAGACCGAGCTCGTGGAAGGCGACGAGGTCGGCTTCGTGGCGGCGGTCGTCGACCTTGTTGGCAACGAGCAGGGTGGGGATGCGGGCGCGGCGCAGCACGTCGGCGATGTCGTGGTCGCCGGGCAGCGGGCCGGCCCGACCGTCGACCACGAAGACGACGCCGTCGGCCGCGGCCAGGGCCGCCCGGACCTGCGCGCGGATGTCGCCCCCGAGACGCGTGTGATCGGACTGGTCGAAGCCACCGGTGTCGATCAGGCGCACGACGCGGCCGCCCCACTCGGTCTCGACGACCTTGCGGTCGCGGGTCACGCCCGGCGTCTCGTGCACGACCGCCACCCGGGTGCCTGTCAGCCGGTTGATGAGCGTGGACTTGCCGGCGTTGGGAACGCCGATCACGGCGAAGGTAGGGATCACAGCCATGGGCGGCAGTGTACCAGAGGGAGGGGGCCGGCCCGCCGACCGGCCCCCTCTTCCCCGTCGCCGGTCTTCAGCCCCGCGGGCGCCCTGTGTGCGCGGCGGCGCGATCGTCGAGGAAGGCCCGCACGGCGCGGTACTGACTCTCGCCGTCGAGGCCCGCCTCGGCCAGCACCACCGCTCCCTGACCGCTGCCGAGATAGTGACCGCGGCGGTAGGGGTGCAGCGACGCCTCGAGGCCGGCGCGCGACTGCACCCAGCGGTAAAGCGTGGGCAGCGTGAAGCCGGTGATGCCGATGGCCTCGCGGGCGTGCTCCTCGGGGAACAGCTCCGCGCGGCGCGCGGCGGGCAGCGCGTCGTACAGCTCGGCGCTCGTCACGACGTAGACCCGGGCGTCGATGCCGTCGCGCTCCAGTACAGGCAGGGCGCCGGTCACGAAGGCGTAGGTCACGGCGCTCTCCTGGAGCACGATGGTCACGTCGCCGGCACCACGCGGCGCGCGTAGCAGCTCGAGACCGTCGGCGGCGGCGGCCGGCGGCGCCAGGCCGAGCGCGGCACGGTCGAGGACGGGCTCGGCCGGGCGGGTGACGAACGGGAACACGAGCGCCGGCCGGCGAGCGAGCGCGGCGCAGAGCAGCGGCCACACCTCCTGCGGCTCCCAGGGCGTCAAGGTGACGGCGCTGCCCGGCGGGAAGTTGCCCTGCAGGAGCTGCAGCGCCTGGGGATCGGCGTGCGTGGGACCGTCCTCGCCGGTCGCGAGGCCGGCGTGGGCGCAGACCAGCACGAGCGGCCGGCAGGGCTCGCCGGTTGCCGCCCGGCGGGCCTGCTGGCCGATCGCGTGCAGGCGCGCCGCGACGTGGCCGAGCGGCGCCATGAAGGCCCCGTAGGACGAGCCCACGCCGATCGCCCCGCCGAAGGTCGACACGCCGGCCAGGATGCCGCTCATGGCGTCCTCGCAGATGCCGCCGGTCGCCAGCTCGCGGGCGCCGGGGTTGTCGAGCGCGTTCCAGAAACCGGCCGGAAAGCCGGCCGCGGCGAGGTTCAGGCTGGTCGAGCCCAGCAGGTCGGCCGAGGCCACGAGCAGCGCGCCGCCCGAGGCCGCGTTCAGGGCGCCGAGCGCACCACCCAGGGCCTCGCGCAGGGTGGCCGGCGAGCCCGGCGCCGGATGCAGGGCCGCCGGCGCCTCGAGGGCGCCGTCGCTCGCGAGCGCATAGACGGCCGCGGGACGCGGCGCGTCGGGGCGCGGCCGCAGGCCGCGCCCGTCCAGCCGCTCGCGCGCGGCGACAAGACACCTGGCCAGTACGGTCACGGCGTCGGTCTCGCGCTCGAGCCGTCGCCGCACGACCTGCAGCGCCGCCCAGAAGCATTCCTCGCGTACCTCGGCGCCGTCGCGGCCGGCGCAGCGCGGGTCGTCGGGCGCGCAGGTGGGAAACGCATCGCCGTCACCCCCGGCGTCGTCGGCGCCCCCGGTGAGCTCGGCGACCGAGCGGTAGAAGCCCTCGGAGCAGAGCTTGTGGCCGGCGCCGTGCGAGGCGCGCCCCTCGATGCCGTAGTGCCAGCCCTTGCGCGTGCGGTAGACGATCGCCGTCGGCTGGCCGGTCTCCAGGCCGGCGGCCAGCCGCTGGGCCGCCACGACCTGGGCGAGATCGTGCCCGTCGGCGACGCGCACGACGTTCCAGTCGTGCAGGTGGAACAGCTCGGCGGGTTCCCACTGCACGTAGTCGCCGGCCACATCCTCTTCGCGGCACACGCGCTCGCTGTCGATCGAGGCCTGGTTCCAGTCGAGGTGCACGACGACGTTGGCCAGGCGGGCGGTGCCGGCCGCGGCCAGAGCCTCGGCCACCCGCCCTGGCGTGAGCCCGCCCTCGCCCTCGCTCACGTGCACGCGCGGGCAGGCCGTGCCGAACCTGTCGCGGGCACCGATGGCGAGGCCGATCGAGCTCGCCATGCCGACCCCCGACGCGCCGGTGGCCAGGCGCACGAACGGCGTCGCCGGCGTCGGATGGCCGTCCAGGGCGCGCGCCCGCAGGCGGCGAAAGAGCGGCGTCTGCGTGGTCGGGTTGCGGCGAAAGCCGAGCAGGTCCTCGAGACGCAGCCGTTTCCCCTCGTCGGCTGGCAGCAGATCGGGCGCCCCCAGGCGCGCGATCTCGTCGCGCAGCGCCCACATCGCGTAGAGCCCCATCGCCTTGTGGCCGGCCGCATAGCTGAGCAGGTCGGCGTCGTCGCGCTCGGGGTCGCACAGGTCGTAGTCGAGTGAGTCGTAGAGCAGCGCCGCGGTGAAGCGTCCCGACGAGATCGAGCCGCCGGGGTGACCCGAAGTGGGCACGTAGTTGAACAGCAGCGCGCTGAGCGCACGGTAGACCAGGTCGAGCGTCTCGAAGGCGGCGAGCTCGGGCGCCCCGAGCGGGGCGCCGGCGCTCGCCGCGTCGACCTCGACCACGATGCCGCGACGCGGTCCCCAGACGGTCGTCATCGCCAGCCTCCCCGCATGAAGGTCGTCATCGCAGGCCCGCTTCCGCGCCCGGGCCGGGTCGCCCGACGACGGCCTCGACCAGCGAGCCGAGGCCGTCGCCGAGCTCCTCGGGCGCAAAGCAGAAACGCAGCTCGCGGAACCGGGCGCGCACGTCGTGGACGGCGGCGACGACGTCGCGGTCGCGCAGCACGACGTCGGCCACGAGCTGCGCGAGCTCGGCGAAGTCGCTCTCGCGCATGCCGAAGCGTGTCATCTCGGCCACCCCCAGGCGCAGGCCGCCGGCGGCGGTGAAGGCCTCTTCGTCGGGCAGCCCCTGGTAGTTGCAGACGATGTCGCTTGCTTCGAGCCGCTCGGCCATCTCGTGGCCGCGACCGTACCCGACCCGCACGATCACCTGATGGGTCTCGGTGTGATCCACGGTGGGGTCGCCCTGCACGTCGAGGCCGGCCGCGGCCAGGGCGCGGGCAAAGGCCTTGGCGTTGGCGATCACCTGCGGCTGATAGGTGTCGCGGAAGGCGTTCATCTCGTAGGTCGCGAAGAGCAGCCCGAGGAGGGTGCCGAGGTGGTGGTTGGACACCGATCCCGGGAACGTCCGGCGGCGGATCGCCTCCCACAGCTCGTAACGCTCCTCGCTCTCTGTGTAGCGGCTGCCCACCACCCCCCGCTGCGTGCCGAAGAACGTCTTGTGCGTGGAGCCGGTGACCAGGTCGGCGCCCTCGGCGAAGGGCTGCTGGAAGTGCGGCCCCACCAGGCCGAGCACGTGCGCCATGTCGTAGAGCACGACGGCGCCCGAGCGCTGCTCCCGCAGGAAGCTCGCGATCTCGGCGACCGGCTCCGGGTGCAGCACCATGCTGCGCCCGAACACGACGAGCTCGGGCCGGTGCCGCACGATCAGCTCGCGGGTCTCGTCGACGTCGATACGGTAGGGGTCGTCGGCACGCATCGGGAAGTTCACGACGGCCGGCGCGTCGGTGCGCGGGTCGCGCGCCACGAAGTCGCGCAGGGCGCCCATCGGCTGGGCGCTCAAGTGCCCGCCCTTGCCGATGTGGTTGTTCAGCACGCAACGGATGCGGCGCGGCTCGGCCTTGGGGTCGGCCCTGTTTGCATACTCGACGAGACCGCTGAAGACCGCCATGTTGGCCATCTGGCCGCTTACCATGCGCGTCTCGGTCTCGGCGCAGCCCAGGTAGGCGGCGAGCTCGGCCTCGAGGCGGCGCTCGACCGCGGCGATGAACCCGGTCCCCTGGTAGTAGAAGACCTCGTCGTCGTAGAAGGCCTCGGAGCGGCGGTGCTCGGCGTAGCGGAAGGCGGGGTCCATGACCGAAACCAGGCGCACGAGCGGCGAGGCCGTCATCTCGGAGGGGATCAGGTTGATGGTCTCGCGCTGGCGCCAGGCCGTGTTGGCGAGCGTCTCTGAGAGCAGTAGCCGGGCCTTGGCGGCAGGCTCCCCCGCGGGCAGCGCGGCCGCCGGCAGCACGTGGTCGTAGACGATCGGCCGCGCGTAGGGCGGCGCGTCGCTGCGCAGGTGGTACGGCACGACGAGCGCGGGCACGAGCGTGCCGCGCACGTCGACCGTCACCTCGTCGTCTTCGACCACATCGCAGTCCAGGTAGGCGAGGGCGATCGAGCGCTGGGCGCGCCGGTCGGTCTGGCGCGAGTCGAGCCCCTCGCCCTCGACCTCCCAGTACGGCACTGCGGTGCCGCTCGTCACCGTACCGACCCGGCGGCCGTCCCGGAACACGGGAGCGTGCGTGCGGGCGACGCCGCGGCCGGCCAGGGCGAGGGGCTGCACGAGCCGCGGCAGGTCGGCGCGCCGCGACCAGTCGCGCGCCACGATGCGGGCGTAAGCGTCGTGCTGGCGCGCCAGGGTGGCGCGCCCGATGAAGTCGCCCTTTAGCGGCGAAAGGCTCACGGCGAGCTTGGCGAGCGGGATGGCGAAGATCGGGATCTCACGGCCGTCGTCGTCTGTGCCGAGCTCGAAGCCGTAGAGCGGCAGGCCGGCCTCGAGGCGCAGCGTATCGCGCGCGCCGAGGCCGGCCGGCGCGGCGCCGCCCGCCAGAAGGGCGTCCCACAGGCGAGTGGCCGCCTCGGCCGGCACGAAGAGCTCGAAGCACAGCGGCTCGCCGGTGTACCCCGTGCGACCGACGCGCACGGTCGTGCCCACGGCCGCCACCGTCGCGCACTCGTTGCGCAGCGGCTCGGGCAGCCGCCCGGCGCCGATCACGCCGGCCAGGATGTCCCGCGAGCGCGGCCCCTGCAGCGCGATCATGGCGATCTCGGCGGTGGCGTCGTGCAGCCTGACGCCGGGGAACGACGCGGCCGCGCGCTCGAAGTGGGCCCAGTCCGTCAGGCGGTTCGCTGCGTTCACCACGAGCAGGTACTCGCCGGCCTCGAAGCGGTACAGGTAGGCGTCGTCGAGCGCCCCGCCGGCCTCGTCGGCGATGATCGTGTACTGCGCCTGGTCGACCTCGAGCGCGGCGGCGTTGTTGCTGAGAACGCGCTGCAGGAAGGCCAGCGCCTCGGCGCCGCCCACCATGAACCGCCCCATGTGCGACACGTCGAACAGGCCGGCCTCGCGCCGCGTTGTCAGGTGCTCGCCGACGATGCCGCCTGCGTACTGCAGCGGCATCTCCCAGCCGGCGAAATCGACCATGCGCCCGCCGGCCGCCACGTGACGGTCGTGCAGCGCGGTGCGCGCGAGCTCAGTGGCGCTCATCGTGCCCACCCCCCCTGCGCCGAGCGTCGCCTCGGGCGCGCCACCGTGCGCGCCACCGGCATCTTCGTCTTCGAGGCTGCGGCTGTCATCGGCCTCCTCCTTACCCGTCCGCCGCCGCCCGACCACCCAGTCGCCTGCGACCCGGTGCGCCCCGTCCACCCCCGAAACGAAGAATGGACAGAGGCGAAGCGTCTGGCTTCACCCTGTCCACGTGGTCGCCCTTCGCGGGCGCGTTCAGGGACCCGTCCGGCCGCGCTCCGTTGGCCTGAGAGTTTCGGCGGCGCCGCCGCCTTGCCCCTTCGGCGACCGTCCGACGAGCGGACGGTCTCTCGCGCGACCTTCGACCGGGAGACCTCGTCACTTGCCGGCCGTCTTCTGCTGGTTGCTCTCCTGTGGCTTGCGTGCCGGCGTTGGGGCGTACGCCCCACGGCCGCCGCTGTGACGCCGCGCCTGCGCGCCGCGTCGCCTGCCTAGTCTAGTGCTCGCAGGGCCCGCTGGCGAGACGGGACCGGCGCGGCGAGCCATACGGCTCGCCGCGCCGGTCCCGTCCGCCCCGCGACGTCACGCCGGCCCGAGCCACGACCATGTCGCTCGTCGCCGCCCGGCCGCCGCCCTTCCGTCAGGACACGGCCACCTCGAGGCCCATGCCGGCGAGCTCGCCGCGGACCTCGTCCATGGCCTTCTGGTACTGCGCGTTCACGATCTGCTTGGTGCGCGGGTCGTAGACCTCCTGGAAGGTCAGGCCTTTGTCGGGGTCCTTGAGCTTGTCGCCGAACAGCGGGTAGAGCTGCTGCGCGAGCGGCTCGGCCTGGGCGCGGGTGAGCTTGCTCGCGGCGAGGCCGATCTCGGCGTGGAACTTGTGGTCGTCGGGCACGAGCGAGTCGGACTGGACGGCCATCGCCGGGTGGCCCGAGAAGACGTTGCCGCCCGAGGTGACCACGGCCAGCATGTAGCAGGCCATCTCGTAGTGGTACTGCTTGGTGCCCGAGCCGCCGCCCAGGTAGGGCAGGTTCACCATAGGGTAGCCCATGTTGCGGCCGATGGCGGCGTTCGACATGGCGATCGCCCAGATCAGCGGCCGCGTCGACGACAGGTGCAGCTTGCTGTGCAGCGGCGCGTTGTAGTGGTAGCTGCCGCGGAAGATCAGGTTGCCCATGATCATGTAGCAGGTGGCCGTCACGGCGACGCCTTCGGCGCCGCCGGCGTAGCCGCCGAACAGCGGCGTCGAGGTCGAGCCGATGTTGGCCGAGATGCTGTTGTAGAAGGCCACCTTCTGCAGCGCCTCGTACCCCACCACGAGCTCCGACAGAAAGTCGATCAGAAAACCGTCGCTCGGGCGCAGCCCGAAGTCGGGGTAGCTGGCCGCGAACATCGAGGCCGGCTGCGAGGCGGCCGAGATGCCGTTGATGATCGGCAGGCCGGCGCGGCCGGAGCGGCGGATGCCCTCACGCGCGAGACGCACGGTCTTGCAGGCAGAGAGCACCTCCTGCGGCGAGCGCACGCGGGCGTCCTTGCCGCGCAGGTGGAGGATCGACGGCACGCTGACCGAGTCGACGATGTTGCACGAGGCCATCTTCTCGACCGTGTCGACGAAGACCGTCTCATCGGTCGTGTAGATGCCGCCGCCGACGTGTACCCAGGGGCGGTCGTCGGTCGTGTCGGGGCGCCGGCCGCGCATGACCTTGCGCTCGCGGCCCTCGCCGAAGGTCGCCTCGGTCGGGCACTGGCCGCAGGCGGTCACGATCTCGTCGCGCGTGAACTCCATGACGCGGTTGGTCTCGGGGCAGTAGGCGCCGGCCTCGGCGAGCAGGTCGACGGCCGCCTCGAAGACGCGGTCGGTGAGGGCGTCGTCTGAGTTGATGATGGTCTGCTTGTCCCACTTGACGTTGTGCCGGGCGATGACCTCGGCGAGCTTGGGGACGAAGCGCTTCATGTAGTAGTCGGTCTCGGAGGTGAGCGGGCCGACCTCGGCGCGCTCGAAGACCTCTACCAGATCGATCATGGCGTTCTCCTGCAAGTCGGGTTCGACGGAGCATGGCGGCGCCGCGCGACGGCCGTGACCGTCGTGCCGCGTCCGCCGGCGGACTGCCTCACGAGACCAGCCTGCCCACGAGGTTCACGGCCTCGTAGGCTGTGCCGGCCCAGCCGTCGGCCTCGATCTGGTCGGCCCACGCCTGGGTGGTAGCGCCGCCGCCGATGATGACCTTGTACTTCTCGCGCGTCCCCTGACCCTTGAGCGCCTCGATCACATCGCGCTGGCCGACCAGGGTGGTGGTGAGCAGGGCCGACATGGCGATGACGTCGGCGTCGACCTCCTTGGCCTTGTCGACGAACTTGAACAGGTCGACGTCGATGCCGAGGTCCCACACCTCGTAGCCCGAGGTCTCGAAGAGCAGCTTGAGGATGTTCTTGCCGATGGAATGCAGGTCGCCCTTGACCGTGCCGAGCACGATCTTGCCCTTCTTCGGACCTTCGCTGCCGCTCTCCTTGATCTTCGGCTCGAGCACGGCCATGGCCGCCTGGAACGCCAGAGCCGCCTGCATCAGCTCGGGCAGGAAGATGTCTTCGGCCTCGAACTGCTCGCCGATGACGTTGAGGCCGGGCAGCAGGCCCTGGTCGATCAGGGTCTTCGGCTCGACGCCGGCGGCCAGGCCCTTGTCGACGGCCGCGAGGACGGCGTCCTCGTCCTGGTCGATGATCGCGTGCTTCAACTGCTCGAACAGCTCCTCGTGCGCCATGCGCTACTCCTTGGTCTTGACGGTGACCGGTCAGGCCGCCTTCGTGCGCGGCCGGTCGCTTCTCTTCGCAGGCTCCTCGCCGCGCGCTCGCTACACCCGCGCCTCGAGCGGCACGGCGTCGCCGGCGACGATGCCCGGGAACCGCGCCCGGACGGCCGCGTCGAGCGACGCGTCCCACACGGCCGGGTTGGGCTCGGCCAGGATGCGGCGCGCCTCGGCCAGCGCCCGGCTGTGGATGTCGGGACGCCCGGCGTCCTCCCACTGGGCCCGCATCTCGCGGTTGGCCAGGCGCGGCAGGACGGCGGTGGTCTTCATGCGCTGCTTGGTGTGCTGGCGGCCCATGTAGCTGCCGCCCGGTCCGACGGCCGCGATCTCGGCGAGCGCCAGGTTCTCCTCGCTGAACTCGAGGCCGCGCCAGACGCGCTTGTCCATGAGGGCGATCTCGTTGTCGATCACGCACTTGGCGAAGTCGAACGCCATGAGCGAGCTGAACAGACCGCCCATGTTAAGCAGGGTCGCGCCGGCCGCCACGCCGAGGACGGTGTTCATGCCGGTCTCGAAGCCCGCCTGGGCGTCGTTGCTGTGGGCGTTGGTGAGCCCGATGTAGCCGCCCGCCGGCACGTCGTAGAAGCGCGCGAGCTGGGCCTGGGCGGCGAGCAGCATGCCGGTCTCGATCGCGCCCGGCGCGTAGGCGCCGGTGCGCATGTCGGCCACGGTCGGCAGGCTGGCGTAGATGACCGGCGTCGCCTCTTTCACCATCTGCTGGAACACGGTGATGGCGAGGAACTCGGCGTTGCCCACGACAAGGCAGCCCATCATGGTCATCGGCGCGGTCAGGCCGGCGTTGGGTACGACCGTCGTGTACACCGGCAGGCCGCGCTCGGTCAGCCACAGGACGGCCTCGGTCGACTCGACGTCCATGGTGAGCGGGCTCACCATCGGGCAGTAGTGGTGGTTGATGACGGGTCGCTCGCGGTACGCGTCGGGGCCGCCGGCGATGATCTCGCCGAGCTCGACCACCTGACGCAGGTCCTCCATGTTGGGCGTGTTGCTGCGCACCGGCTTGAGACAGTTCTTGAGGGCCGGGTAGAAGCGGCTCAGGCTGAACTGGCCCTCTGGCGCGTCGTCGGCCAGGGTCGAGATCGAGAAGACGTCGAAGCCCGGCAGCTCGTTGATCAGGTGCGCGATCGTGGCGATGTCGGCCGACGTCGCGCGCCGTTCCACGCCGCTCGCCGGGTCGACGACGTTGGGCGCCGACGAGCCCGTGACGACGATCGGGCCGTCGTCGGGGATGGTGCGGTCGAACTTCGGGTCGCGGCCCCGGAACGTGAAGCTCGACGGCGCGAGCGCGCGGTAGCGCTCGACCACGTCGGCCGGGAGCCGCACGACGCCGGTCTCGGCGTCGACCGTGCAGCCGTGCCTGGCGAAGACGTCGCGGGCCCGCGGGTTGTGCGCCAGGATGCCGACGGCCTCGAGTACCTCGAGCGACGCCTCGTGCGTGCGGCGGACCTCCTGCGGCGTGAGCAGCTCGGCGAATCCCATGCGGATCAGCCCCTCTCCTTCTCGTGGTCGAGGCCCGACGGTCGCGCCGCTGCCTCCTGCGGCTCCGCCAGGCGCGACAGCTCGTCGAGGTGAGCCTCGATGAACTCCATCAACATGACCTGATGCTTGAGGTACATGAGGTACTCGTCGTCGTTTAACTCGTCCTCGGCCTCGTAGTAGGCGCTCACGTCCCAGTTGAGCACGTACAGGTTGGCGCTCGCGATCATGCGCGGCAGAGCCGCGAGCTCGGCTGCCGACAGCGGCCCGGGCGTGTCGAAGCGCGCGGCCTCGTCCTGGTAGGCGCGCAGGAAGATCGCCGCCTTGTCGAGCCACAGCTCGCCGCTGTCGTGCCCCTCCCAGGAGCTGCAGAAGTACACGATGCCCTCGGCCACGTCGAAGATGCGATAGTCGAGCTTGGACCAGTCGAAGTCGAAGAGGCCGCAGCAACGCGAGGCGCCGGCCGGCACGTCGCCGTCGACCCACTTGAGGTTGCCGGGGTGATAGTCGCAGTGCACCGGGATGTAGGGCATCCCCTGCAGGTCGGCCTCCTGTTCGGCGCCGCGGCGCAGGGCCTCGTCGATGGTGGGTAGCCAGTGCAGGTAGTAGTCGTCGACGATGCTCCCACCGGCCTTCGCCTGCTCGGCGTAGCGCGCAAAGGCCGGGCGCAGGTCGCGCAGGAGCTGCATGATCGGCGGCTGGTTGCGGCCCAGGTCACCGGGGTCGAAGTCGTGGGCCAGATAGTGGAACTGGGCGAGGACGCGAGCAGCGCTGTCGAACTCGACGTCGGTCAGGCGGTTCTTCACCCAGGTGTACTTGTCGAGCCCGCCGAGCATCTCGTAGACCGCGAAGTACCTGGTCTCGCGCTCACCACCGTGGAGCTCGTCGCGCACGACGTAGGTGCCACCGGCCTTGTTGGTGTACACGCGCGCGGCCAGATGCAGGCCCTGCCCGTCGATGTGGTGCACGAGCGCGTGCTCGAAGCGGATCTCGCGTTCGGTGATCGAGCGACCGTACTTGCGCACGAAGTAGCGCTGCTCGCCCGCGGCCGTGCGCGTACGCACGGCGAAGCTCAGGTTGCAGTAGCCGCCGAAGATCTGGTCGACGCCGACGACCTCGCCGAGGTCGTAGTCGTCGGCGACCACCGCCGCGAGCTGACCGGTCTTGAACTCGTAGTCGAGCTCGGCGCGCAGCGCGGCGGCGTCGGCCGCCAGCCTCTCGGCCACCTCGAGCAGCTCGTTTGCCCTGTCCGGGTCCAACGCTTCCCTCCGATGTCGGCGCTCAGCCTCGCACGGCGCGGCGCGCCGGCACTCGTGCGGGACGACTCATACGACCATGCAGCGCAGGCCCAGGCGGCGCATGTCCTCGCGCACGCCGTCGTCGACGCCGTCGTCGCAGATGACCACGTCGGCCTGGTCGAGGCCACAGATGACGACGTCGGCCACCACGCCGATCTTGCTGCGGTCGGCCAGCACGACGACCTCGCCGCGGGTGTGGGCGATCATGGCACGCTCGATGCCGGCGATGCCGAGCGACGGCGTCGTCAGGCCCTCACGCAGGTCGAACCCGTCGACGCCGATCAGCATGCGGGCGGCATGGAAACGGCTCACGAACTCCACGGCGGCGGGCCCGTCGAGCACGTTGGAGCGCGCGCGGAACCGGCCGCCGAGAAGGATCAGCTCGAGCCGCAGGCCGTGGCACTCGGTCAGCGCGCCGGCGTTGTGGGTGACGACGCGCGCCTCGAGCTCAGGGCTCACGTGGCGCAGGACGCGCGCCGCCGTGGTGCCAGAGCTCAGGAAGACGGTCTCGCCGGGCTCGATCAGCGCGGCGGCCGCGCGCGCGATGCGCTCCTTCTCCTCGGCGTGCGTCGCAACGTTGTCGAGGTACTGGGGCTCCTCGGCCATGTGCCGCTTGATGATGGCGCCCCCGTGCGTGCGCGTGAGCAGCCCCTCGGCCTCGAGGCGCTCGAGGTCGCGGCGGATCGTCATCTCCGACACGCCGAGCTCTTCGGACAGCGACGACACGCGCACGGCGCGCTGGTCGCGCAGGAACTCCACGATACGCACGCGGCGTTGCGCCGGGATCATCTCTCGTACCTCAGGGCCTGGCAGCGACATCGGCTCCCCCCGTCTCGGCGGCGACGTTCGGCAGCGGTGGCCCTTCGCCGTTTCCGCACACAGTCGCACACATCATAGCACCGGTGTGCGGGTGTCAAGTGTGCATTTCTGAGAGAACGCCGATTCTCTTCCGGCTCCACATGCCCTAGTATCGACCCCGACCAGCCCTGATCGCGACCGTTTCGAGGGGTCGACCGGGCAGGCGGCGCTGCAGGCGCCGGCCGCCGCCGACGCCACGCGTGTGGGGCCCGGCGCGAGCGGGCAAACCACGCCTTGCGCGCGATCGCGTGCAGAAGTGATTTGAGCCGGCCCCGGCGAGATGGCCCGGCCGAGACAGGAGAGCCGCGGTTTGAGCGACGTCACGTGCGTCACCCACAACCCCGCGGGGTCGCGCCGGGTCGTGACGACCCGAGTGCTGCCGGGCGACCGCTGGCTCGAGCTCCTGACTGGCGCGGGCTACCGCGTGGACGTCTGCAGCAGCGACCTGCCACTCGACGGCGATGACCTCGCGCGGCTGGTGGGAGGACGTTGCGACGCGGTCGTCGCCCAGCTCACCGAGCGCTGGGACGCGGGGCTGGTCGAGGCGCTCGGCCGCGCCGGCGGACGCATCCTCAGCCTCTACGCGGTGGGCTACGACAACGTCGACCTCGCGACCGCGACGCGCCTGGGCATCGCGATCGGCAACACGCCCGGCGTCCTCACCGAGACCACGGCCGAGCTCGCCGTCGCGCTCACCTTCGCCGCCGCGCGCCGCGTCGTCGAGGCCGAGCGGTATCTGCGCGAGGACCGTTTCACCGGGTGGCTGCCGTCGCTGCTGCTCGGCAAGCGGCTCTGGAGCACGACGCTCGGCGTGATCGGCGCCGGGCGGATCGGTCGCACCTACACGCGCATGATGGTCGAAGGGCACAGGATGGACGTCGTCTACCTCGATCCCCGGCCGGACCCGGAGCTCGAGTCGACCGTGGCCGCCTACGGCGCCTTCCTCGCGGGTCGCGGTGAGAGGCCCGTCACCTGCCGCCGAGCGGCGTCGCTCGACGAGCTCCTGCGCGCCGCCGACGTGGTCAGCCTGCATCTCTCGCTCACGGCCGACACGCGCCACCTGATCGACCGCGCCGCTCTCGCCGCCATGAAGGACGACGCCATCCTGGTGAACACGGCCCGCGGCCCGCTCATAGACGAGGCCGCACTCGTCGAGCATTGCCGCAGCCATCCCGGCTTCACTGCCGCCCTCGATGTCTTTGAAGACGAGCCGCGCATCGCCCCCGGCCTGCTCGCCCTCGACAACGTCGTCGCCGTCCCTCATATAGGCTCGGCGACCGGCTGGACGAGACGCGGCATGGCCACGCTCGCCGCCGCGAATGTCGTCGGTGTGCTGTCGGGCTGGCCGGTGTGGCGCGGCGACGTCGCGCCGTTCCTGGGCTATGACCTGCCCCGCGCCGCCCCCAGCGTCGTGAACGCGGGCGAGCTCGGGCTCGCCTTTGCCGGCGCGGCGCCCGGGGCGGTGAGCGCCCACGGCTGACGCCGGTCCTCCGCGCCTGGTCGAGACCGCGCCGCGCGCCCGCCTACGGACGTTGTTCGACGCGGCCGTCGACGCGGTCGCCGCCGACCGCGTCGTGCCGCCCGCCCTGCCGCGGCCGCCCGCCGGTCGCACCGTGGTGGTCGGCGCCGGCAAGGCGGCCGGCGCCATGGCGCGCGCCCTCGAGCGGCGCTGGCCGGCGCCGCTCGAGGGCCTCGTGGTCACCCCGTACGGCCACGCTGTGCCCTGCGAGCGCCTTACCTGTCTCGAAGCGGCACACCCGGTTCCCGACGAGGCCGGCGCCGAAGCGGCGCGGCGCCTGCTGGCGCTCGTCGGCGGCCTCACGACCGACGACCTCGTCCTCGCCCTCGTCTCGGGCGGCGCCTCGTCGCTGCTGGCGCTACCCGCCGAGGGCATCAGCCCGGCCGACGAACGTGCGCTCGGCGCCGCGCTGCTGCGCAGCGGCGCGCCGATCGTCGAGATCAACCGCGTGCGCAAGCACGTGTCGGCGGTCAAGGGCGGCCGCCTGGCGGCGGCCGCCTGGCCCGCGCGGGTCGTCACCCTGCTTGTGTCCGACATCCCGGGCGACGACCCCGCGGCGATCGGCTCGGGCCCGACCGTGGCCGACCCGTCGACCTACGCCGAGGCGCTCGACGTGCTCGAGCGATACCACGTGGCGGCCCCGGCACGCGTGGTCGCGCACCTGCGCGCCGGGGCCGCCGACGGCCCCGGCGCGCCCGGCGAGACGCCCAAGCCGGGCGACGGGCGCCTCGCCCGCGCGTCGCACGTGATCGTGGCCTCGGCGGCGGTCGCGCTCGCGGCCGCCGCCGAGGCCGCCCGCGGCTGCGGCCTGCGGCCGGTCCTGCTGGGCGACAGCATCGAGGGCGAGGCCCGCGAGGTCGGCCTGCGCCACGCTCAGCACGCCATCGACCTGCTCGACTGGAGCCCACCCGGCGAGCCCGCCGTGCTGCTGTCGGGCGGCGAGACCACGGTGACGGTGCACGCACGGGGGACCGGCGGACGCAACACCGAGTACCTCGCGGGGCTCGCCCTCGGCCTCGAGGGGCGCGCCGGCGTGAGCGCCCTCGCCGCCGACACCGACGGCATCGACGGCCGGGGCGGCCACGCCGGCGCCTTCGTCGGCCCCGACACGCTCGCGCGGGCCGCCGCGGCAGGTCTCGACGTGGGCGCGGCACTGCGCGACAACGACACCGGCACGCTCTTCGCGAGCCTCGGCGACCTGCTCGTCACCGGCCCGACACGCACCAACGTCAACGACTTCCGCGCGATCATGGTCGAGCCGGTCTGATGCGTGAGCGGAGCGGCCGCCGCGCCGTTGCGCGGCACGGTCGACGCGGGTCCGCCCGACGGCGACGCGGCGCCGGTCGGCATACGACTCCGGGGGCAGTTTCGGGGGTCGCGATTTCCTTAAACGGCAATTCTCAAGGCTTCTGTGCGTGCCGGTGCATAAATAGTGCGTCATGAAAAGTGGTTGACAGGAAGACCGGTGAGCGGTCTAGATAGACGGCGACACTGTTTGCCACACTGGACTACGGGGGCAGCCATGGCTGACGACGTCCACACTCCTTCGGCCGACGCTCAGGGAGGGACCGGCCTGACGTCCGCCGGGCCGCCTCGCGAGATGACCGACGAGGAGCGGCTCCACCAGATGGGCTACGCCCAGGAGCTCGACCGGCGGATGAGCCGTTTCTCGAACTTCGCCATCTCGTTCACCATCATCTCGATCCTCTCGGGCTGCCTCACCCTCTATTACTTCGGCCTGCAGCACGGCGGCCCGCCCGTCATGCTCTGGGGCTGGCTCGGCGTCGGCGTGATCGTGATCTTCGTCGGCATGTCCATGGCCGAGATCTGTTCGTCGTTCCCTACGGCGGGCGGCCTGTACTACTGGGCGGCCAAGCTCGCGCCCGGCAACAGCGCCCCGGTCTGGTCGTGGTTCACCGGCTGGTTCAACCTGCTCGGCCAGGTCGCCGTCACGGCGGGCATCAGCTTCGGCTGCGCCTTCTCCGTGTCGGCGTTCCTCGCCCTCTACACCAACCAGAGCTACTGGCTCTCGCCCGGCCACACGATCGCCATTCTTGCCGTCATCCTCTTTGCGCAGGGTCTGCTCAACACGTTCAGCATCCGCCTGGTGGCGCTCCTGAACGACGTCTCGGTGTGGTGGCACATCCTGGGTGTCGCGGTGATCCTCGTGATTCTGTTGGTGGCCCCGAAGTCGCACACGCACCAGACTGTGGGCTTCCTCTTCGGCAGTTCGGGCTGGCACGCCTTCACCGGCCTTTCAGGCTTCTCGATCCCCTTCTATATCGTTCTGGTCGGCCTGCTGAACGCGCAGTACACGTTCACCGGCTACGACGCCTCGGCCCACGTGACCGAAGAGACGGTGCGCGCCGACATCGCTGGCCCCAGGGGGATCGTCGACTCGATCTGGGTCTCTCTGATCGCGGGCTTCATCCTGCTGTTCGCGGTGAGCATCGCCATTCCCACTCACTTCCCGATCACTATCGAGGGCACCGTCTACAAGAGCTACTCGGATGTGGCCCTTGCCGTCGTGCCATGGGCCACGATCTTCGAGTACAGTGCCGGTCGCATCGTCGCCGAGCTGCTTATCCTGGTCGTGATCGGCGCCCAGTTCTACTGCGGCATGTCGTCGGTCACCGCGAACTCGCGCATGATCTACGCCTTCTCACGTGACGGCGCGGTCCCCGGCTCGAACTTCTGGCACCACGTCAACCCGAGGCGCCGCGTACCGGTGCGCACCGCTTGGTTCGGCGCCGTCGGCGCCTTCTTGCTGGCGCTGCCCTACCTCTGGAACACGGTCGCCTACGGCGCCGTCACGTCGATCGCCGTCATCGGGCTCTACATCGCCTACCTCACGCCGGTGTTCCTGCGCCGCATCAACGGCAAGGCCTTCAAACCCGGGCCCTGGGTCCTGGGCAAGACCTTCGGTGCGATCATCGGCTGGATCTCCATCGTGTGGGTGGTGTTCATCTGCATCATCTTCCTGCTGCCGACCTATGCGCCGGTCACGGCCAAGACGTTCAACTACACGCCCATCGCGGTGGGCGCGGTCATCGGCTTCGCCGGCATCTACTGGGCAGTCTCGGCCCGGAAGTGGTTCAAGGGCCCGAAGGTCCAGGGCTCGGCCGAGGAGCTCGCGGCCATCGAGCGCGAACTGGAGCTGCAGGACTAGCCGTCGCGCACTCGATGTCATCGTAACCACGGTACGGGCGGGGTGGGGCTCGAACGAGCCGCACCCCGCCCGTATCTCATGCGTGACCGTTCGAGCACAAGGGAGAGACCATGGGACACGGGCTGACGCCGGACGAGGCCATCGCGCGCATCGCCGACTGGAGAGGCAAGGACGTGCGCTGGGAGGAGCTCGGCGGCGGCATCACCAACCACAACTACATCGTCTGGGTGAACGGCGGCTGGGGCAATCCCGGCGGCGGCAAGTACGTGCTGCGGGTGCCCGGCGCCGGCACCGACATGTTCATCGACCGCGACGTCGAGCGCGAATGCATGATCGAGGCGGCCCGAGTCGGCGTGGCGCCGCCGGTCGCCCACGTCATCGAGCCTGAGAAGGCGATGGCCATCGACTTCGTCGACGGCGAGGTCATGCACCCCGACACCATGGCCGGGCACCCCGAGAACATCCGCCAGGCGGTCGAGACGGTGAAGGTCTTCCATCAGCAGGCCACTTTCGGCAATAAGATCGAGATCTTCGACATGCTGCGCCGTTACACCAAGGTGGCAAAGGACATCAACGCCCCCATGCCAGACCGCCTCGCGGAGATGCTCGAGGTGATGGACGACATCGAGAAGGCCACGGCCGCGCGACCTGTGCCCGACGTGGCCTGCCACAACGACCTGCTGTCCGAGAACTTCATCATCGACGCCGACGGCAAGATGTGGATCATCGACTGGGAGTACGGTGGCATGACCGATCCGTACTTCGACCTTGGCGACCACGTAATGGAGCATCCCTACTCACGCGAGGAAGAGCGCCTCGTCATCGACGCCTACTGCGGCAGCTTCGACGAGCGCTACTTCGGTCGCATGATGCTCTACAAGATCGTCTCGGCGATCTGGTGGGCCGTCTGGGCGATGATCCAACACACTGTCTCGCAGATCGACTTCGACTACATGGAGTGGGGCATGGAGCGCGTAGGTCGCGCCGAGCGCGGCGTAGCCGACCCCGACTACCCCACCTGGCTCGGCGGCTGCTGATCGACTCGCCGAGTGAGAGCCGCGACGGGGCCCGGGTGAATCGTAGGGGGTCAGCCAAAGGGCCACGCGACGGCCGCGGCGCCAATTGGGCGCCGCGGCCCGTCGGCGGGGGCCGTTCGATCCGCCGAGGCAGCCTGTTCTTGCTGGTGTGCGTGGTCGGAGTGGTCGCCCTCATGATGCTGGCGTCGCTCATCGGCTTCGTCGAAAGGCCTGACCCCTCGGTCAAGGCGGGCCCGATGTACGTGATGCTCGGTCTCACCACGATCAGCGTGCTCCTCATGCTGGTCATGGCTCTGAACGCGTCGTACCTCCGGATCGTGCCTCGCCATCAAACCGCCAACGTGCAACTCGTAATGTGGGCGACCGGCCTGACCGGCATGGTCACGGGGCTCCTGACCTTGGGAAGGGGCGCAGGCCCGTCGGTCACCCGCTTCGTCTTTGCGTCTCTCGCCTTCGCCTTCATCATGATCCGGGACGCCCGTCTGACCAGGGCGCACGCGGCCGCACCGAGCGCACCCGAGGATCGTGAACATCCCGCCTCCCCGCGACCCACCCGCCGCCCCCGAGCGCGGCAGCGTCGTGGAGGCCGCAGGCACTAAGCGCCTCTCAGGCGTCGCGGCTGCGCCACTGGCACCTTCCCCTGCGGGTTGCACACGATCCCTTGACATCGCCGAAACCGATCCTAGAATCTGATCACCTTTGAACGGTCATGTCCGATCATGATCGTTGAAGCCGAGGGGAAGGGGGTCAGGTGTCCGCGTCCGACGTACGCGAGATGCTGCCCGCGGAACGGCGGGCGCGCATCGTGGCCGCGCTGCGGGGTCGGCCGGCCGTGCGCGTCACCACCCTGTCCGAAGACCTCGGCGTCTCCGAGATCACCATCCGGCGCGACCTCATGCTGCTCGAGCAGGAGGGCGTGCTCGCCCGCACCCACGGTGGCGCCGTGCGCCGCCGGCCGGCCGTCGAAGCCGGCTTCGACGGCGGCCCCGATCCCCAGGCGGCCGAGAAGGACGGCATCGCCCGCGCGGCGGCCGCCATGATCGAACCGCGCGACACCGTCTTCTTCGGCTCCGGCAGCACGGTCGCGCAGATCATGCGCCACATCGACCCGCGCCTCGAGGCCAGGGTCGTCACGCCGAACCTCGCGGCCGTCTCCGAGGCCCGCGGCCTGCGCGTCGAGCTCGTCTTTCTGGGCGGCCTCTACCGGCCGCAGCTCGAGTCGGTCGAGGGCTCCTGGCCGCTCGACATGATCCAGCACTTCAACGCCGACAAGGCCTTCCTGGGCGCCGACTGCATCGACGTGCGCGCCGGCCTCACGACCGTGAGCATCGCCGCCGCCGGGCTCGAGCTCGCCATGGTGCGCCGCACGCGCGGCGAGGTAGTGGTCCTCGCCGACCACACCAAGTTCGAGCGCGTCGGCCCGGTCGTCATCTGCCCGCTCGACCAGGTCGATGTGGTCGTCACCGACGGCGGCCTCGCGGCCGACGTCTGCAAGCGCGTCGAGCGTGCCGGACCGCGCTGCGAGGTGGTCTAGCGATGACCGCCGAGCCCACCCTCACACACGGCAACCCGACACGACTGGAGAGCATCGCATGAGCGATCAGGACACCCACCCCGCCGGCGAGATCGGCGCGCAGGTCGGCGTCGGCCAGCCCGACGCCGACCTCGCGCGGGTGTTCGAGGACGAGGCCCTGCGGGTCGTCCAGGCGGGTCAGCAGGCCGGCGTGGCGCTGCGCGTGATCGGCGCCCTTGCCTTCCACCATCACTGCCCGCAGTTCGGCTGGATCCAGGCCAAACTCAACCGCGTGTACACCGACATCGACTTCGCCGGCTACGGCAAGCAGTCAAAGCCGATCCGCGACCTCTTCATCGCGCTCGGCTACGACGAGGACGTCGAGATCAACAGCTTCCACGCCGAGGCCGGGCGCCTGATCTTCAACCACCCGGTCAAGCACATCCACGTCGACGTCTTCATGGACCGGCTCGACTTCTGCCACCCCATCCCCTGGAAGGACCGGCTCGCCGTCGACAGCCCCACCATCCCGCTGGCCGAGCTCGTCCTGGAGAAGATGCAGATCGTCAAGATCAACGAGAAGGACATCATCGACACCATCATGCTGCTGCGCGAGCACGAGATCGCGCGCGACGACGCCGATCACATAAACGCGGCCCGGATCGCCACCCTGTGCGCCGGCGAGTGGGGCCTGTGGCGCACGAGCTCGATGAACCTCGGCAAGGTACGCGACTACCTGCCGCACGTCGACCTGTCCGACGAAGACCGCGCCGTCGTGGCGCAGCGCGTCGGCGAGCTGCTCAAGGCGATGGACGACGAGCCCAAGGGCACCCGCTGGCGCCTGCGCTCCAAGGTCGGCGACAAGGTCAAGTGGTACAACGAGATCGACTGAGAGGACGGGTCACGCCATGGGACTGTTCAAGAAGAAGGACGGCGGGGCCAAACGCGTGCGCCTGTTCTATGCGACCGACGTGCACGGCTCGGAGCGCACGTTCCGCAAGTTCGTGAACTGCGCCAAGTTCTACAAGGTCGACCACATCATCATGGGCGGCGACATCATGGGCAAGTTCCTCGTGCCCATCGTCCATGAGCACGACAGCCACTACCGCGTGACGCTCCAGGGCACGACCGAGCACATCGAGGGCGACGACGCCCTGGCCGCCATCAAGGAGCGCATCGAGACGCTCGGCTTCTACCACGTGACGATGGCCGAGGACGAGCTCCACGCCATGCAGGCGGACCAGTCACAGGTCGACGGCACGTTCCATCGCCTGGCGCGCGAGCGCATCGAGCGCTGGATCGCGCTGGCCGACGAGCGCCTCGCCGACACGCCGATCAAGTGGTACGTGACCGGCGGCAACGACGACCCGCCCGACGTGCTCACCGTCTTCGACGAGGTGCAGAGCGAGCATGTAGTCAACTGCGAGGGCCGGGTCGTGCTGTTCGACGACTTCTACCCCATGGCCAACTGCGGCCACAGCAACCCGACGCCCTGGGCGACGCCGCGCGAGACCGATGAGGAGTCCCTCTACACGCTGCTCGAGCAGGCGGTCGACGGCATCGACGACTTCACGAGCGCCATCTTCAACATGCACGTGCCGCCCTACGACTGCACGCTCGACGACTGCCCCAAGCTCGACTGGTCGACCGACCCGCCCTCGCCCATCGTCATCGCCGGCGTGCCGCAGTCGGCGCCGGCCGGCAGCACGGCGGTGCGCAAGATCATCGAGAAGCACGCGCCCCTGCTCGCCCTTACGGGACACATCCACGAGTCGCGCGGCCTTGTGAACCTCGGTCGCACGACCGTCATCAACCCCGGCAGCGAGTACGGCGAGGGCATCATCCGGGGCTGCATCATCACGCTCGAGCCCGGCAAGGTGGTGGGCTATCAGATGACGTCAGGCTGAGTCTGCTCACTCACGGCCGTGAACCGGCCGGCGTTTCGGTCCGCAAACTGATCTGGGGGTAACCATGGAAGCAACCGTCGCCAAACCCGAAGTCTTCAGTCGCAAGGCTTCGGGGCTGTCCAGGGTCATGTCGCCCTGGTCTGCGTTCATGTACAACTTCCTGACCATGGGGGTCATCTTCCCCTGGATCATCGCCGAGGCGCCGTATGCGTTCCCCGGCGTCTCGGTGTGGCTGGCGTGCCTGTTTGCCACGCTGCTCGAGCTGCCGATCGCGCTGGCTTACTGCTGGATGGCCACGGCGATGCCGCGCTCCGGCGGTGACTACGTCTTCCAGAGCCGTATCCTCGGAGGCGCGGTCGGCTTTCCGATCGTGATGAGCGGCTTCGTCATCTGGATCCTGCAGTGGCTGTCGCTGGCCGGCTGGCTGTTCTGCACGCTCGGCCTCTCGCCCATGCTGATGGGCCTGGGCGTCCACTACCAGAACCAGCACCTCGTCAGCGCCGCCGTCTGGGCGCAGTCGAAGGAGGGGCTCATCGTCGTCTCGATCATCGGAATGGCGGCCATGGCCATGCTGCTGGTGACCGGCTTCAAGAACTACGTCCGCCTGCAGTACTTCATGTTCGCCGGCACCGGGATCCTCATCGCGATCGTGCTCATCCAGTTCCTGCGTACGTCGCCGTCGAGCTTCGCGGTCGCGATGAACCACTACTCGGCCTTCGTCGACAAGAACCCGAACTACTACAACTGGATCCAGCACGACGTCTCAGCCGCCGGCTTCAACCTGCATGCGAAGTTCGCCCTGGGAGCGACCCTCCTGGCCGCCCCGATCGCCTGGACCAGCACGCAGTGGGCGACCTACAGCGTCGAGCAGGGTGGTGAGATCAAGGGCGCACGCGTGTTCAAGAACCAGATCTTCATCATCGTGGGCTCCCTGATCGCGCTGGGCTGCGTCCTCGCGCTCATCGCGGCCGCCGAGCAGAAGGCCGTCGGCACCGGCTTCTTCCACGCGGTGTCGGCTTCGTGGTTCGGCGGGGTGAGCAAGTCGGGCAACGGCATCGGCAGCGTCTTCCCCTTCCCGGGCACGTACGCGACCGTGATCTCGCCGAACCCGATCCTCGTGATCGTCACCGGCGTCTGCTTCATGCTCGCCTCGCTGCAGATCACCTGCAACTGCTACATCGGGGTGACCCGTATCATGGTCGGCATGTCGCTGGACCGCACGCTGCCGGCCTGGCTCTCGCGGATCAGCCCCCGCTTCCGCTCCCCGCTGAACGCCCACCTCATCTACTTCATCTGCGGGGTCGTCTGGCTGTTCGGCTACACCATGATCAGCTCCTGGGCGAAGCTGACGCTGGGCGTCACGTTCGCCGCAGGCTACGTCTTCGTGGTCAGCGCACTCGCGGCCGCCCTGCTCCCGTATCGCGCGAAGGCGCTCTTCGACGCGGCGCCCGGCGCCCAGTACAAGATCTTCGGTATCCCGTGGGTCACCGTGCTCGGACTGATCGGCTTCGTTCTCGGCGTCATCGCTTCCGCGCTGTTCCTGATCAAGCCCGCCTACGGTCTCAAGAACACCGTCGGCTACGTCATCGTCGCGGGCGTGTTCGTCGCCTGCCTCGTCGTCTTCTGGATCACCCGTTACTACCAGCGCGGCAGGGGCGTCGACATCTCGTACGCGTTCCTCGAGGTGCCGCCCGAGTGAGGCGGCTCTAGCATCAGCCGCGGGCTCGCAAGGGCGCCGCGGGCGCCGGGCTGCACGGCCCGGCGCCCGCGGCCTCTTCCCCGCCACCCGCACAGGCCGGTCCCATCGCTCCTTTCCGCTGCGAGCGGCGTCGGTCCGGCCGCACCACGATCTCAAGCGAGGGGACGACGAAGCATGACGACCGCCACCATGACACCCGACGAGGTCATCGCCCAGATCGCCGACTGGCAGGGCCGGCAGGTGAGCTGGGAGGTGCTCGGCGGCGGCATCACCAACCAGAACTTCCTGGTGAGCGTCGCCGGCGAGGGCGCGGAGCCGGCCGCGCGCTACGTGCTGCGCATCCCCGGCCAGGGCACCGATGTCTTCATCGACCGTGAGCGCGAGCTCGCCAACCACGTGGCCGCCGCCGCGACCGGCGTGACGCCGCCGTTGCTGCACCGCATCGAGCCGGGGCCCTGCACGGTGGTGCCGTTCATCGACGGCGTCACCCTGCACCCCGACACGATCGCCGGCCACCCCGACCATCTCGACAAGATCGTGCAGGCCGTGCGCACCTATCACGACGGCGCCGTGTTCTCGAACGAGATCCAGGTCTTCGACATGATCCGCGAGTACACGGCGATGGCCCACGAGGTCGGCGCCGTGCTGCCGGCGTCGCTCGAGCACATGTTCCCGCTGGGCGACGCCATCGAGCTCGCCATGGAGCGCGACCAGCCGGCCCCCGTCGCTTGCCACTGCGACCTGCTGTCCGAGAACTTCATCGTCGCGCGGGACGGCAGGCTGTGGGTGATCGACTGGGAGTACGGCGGCATGGCCGACCCGTACTTCGACCTCGGCGACTTCTGCGTCGAGCACCCGCTGAGCGACGCCGAGGAGCGCACCGTCCTGACCACCTACTGCGGCGGCTGGGACGAGCAGCGCTACGGCCGCATGATGCTCTACAAGCTGGTCGCCGATCACTGGTGGAGCATCTGGGCGATGATCCAGCACAAGGTCTCGGCGCTCGACTTCGATTTCTTCGCCTACGGCATGAACCGCATCGAGCGTTTCTGGCGCAACGCCGGCCAGCCCGCCTTCAGGGACTGGCTCTCCCAGGTCTGACCGAAAACGGCGACGGGACAGGGCGAGCCCTCTGGCTCGCCCCGCCCCGTCGCTTCGCTTTTGCGGCGCTCTCAGACCTTGGCGGTCGTGACGCCGGTCTTCTTCTTGAACTGCTCCACCGAGTTGATCTCGATGTCGAGCAGCTCGGCGATGCGGAACTTCGCCGCCATGCCCTTCGCGACGCCCGGCACGCCGGTGATGACGCCGATGTCGAGCTCCTCGCGCAGGTTGCGCATGACGAGCGGGTCGGACAGGTCGAGCGGGCTGACGTGCAGCTTGTCGGCCACGTACTGCTTGGCTTCCGTGATCCTCATCTTCTTGAGCTCCATACGGGCTACCAGATCTCCAGCGGCCCTGATGCCACCCATCGACGAGGCCAGCAGATGCGCCATGTGCATGCCGGCTGGATCGCCTGTACCCACCTACAACCCGTCGGCGCGGCCGATCTCGACCATGGCCGCGCTGGCCCTGGTCACCGCGTCGACGGCCGGCGTCTCGAACATCGGCACGCCGCCGACGCCCATGCCGACGTTGGCGTGCACCGGGATCTTGGCGATGTCGGTGCAGGCCTTCACGAAGGTGACGGCCCGCGAGAGGTTCCAGGGCACCGTCTTTCTGGTGTTGGTGTTCACGACCGGCCCGAAGATCGCGGTGCCGGCCTTCTCGCAGAGCTGGAGCTGCTGGTGCGGCCACAGGCCGGCGAGCCGCACGCCGTCGTATTCGAGCTCGCCGTGGAAGCCGAGCACCATCTCGGCCGACATGCCGATCTCGACCGGCAGACCGGTGACGTTGGCAACGTGCTCGGTCGTCTTCAGGACGGCGAGGAACTCGGCGTCGCCCGTGGATGCCACGGTGTCGTAGTCGATGCCGTCGGCGCCCATCTCGAGCATGCAGTCGCTCATCAGGATGCAGTCGTCCATGCACGCCTGCAGGGCCGCTTCCTGGGTCTTGCGAGCTTCGTCGATCTTGCCCAGTGGCAGCAGGTCGGAGGGGTTCTCGAAGGAGCCGTCGGGCCGGTAGTAGAGCCCCAGGTTGGGCATGAAGCCGTAGAGCAGGGGGAAGATCGTGGTCTCCTGCAGGAGCTCCATGTGCACCTGCTCGAGCGCCTTGAGGAAGCGCTGCGGCTTGACCGAGTAGTCGTTGTGCGAGACCTCCATCGAGTCGAAGCCGAGCATCGACTCGAAGAGGCGCACGCCGACCTCGCGGTTGACCGGCGCCGTCACGCCGCTCGACATGCGCGACGAGTTCAGGGCGTTGACGCACCCGTCCTTCGTCATGACGACCTCGTGACCACGCTCGACGCCCCAGATGCGGCTGGGGCAGGCGAACATGTCCTCGAGGTAGTCGAGCTCGTTCTCGGTGAGCGGAGGGATCTTGGCCCTCTTGGCGGCCGACTCGGTGCCCTCCTCGAGTTCGTGGCGCAACTCGTCACGGGTGATCTCGACCGTGGAGCTGTCGCCCATACGGGTGAGGATCTTCATAGACGCTTGAACCTTCCTCCTTCTCGGGATCGCTGCCGTGCGGGCGTCACCAGTCGGAGAAGCCCTCGTTGTACCAGGTCTTCGAGGCGCCCTTCTTGGCGCGCTTGGTCCAGGCCTTGGTCTTGGGCTCGGCGTCGACGCGCGCGATCATCTTGTCGGCCTGCGCCTTGACCCGCTCGCGCATCTCGGGCGTGAGGGCCGGCACCGTGTCGCAGTGCTTCTTGACGCGATCGAGGTTGAGCTGCGTCGCGGTGTACCAGAAGCCCCAGTCGTCGGCGAAGCGCTTGGCGATGTAGTTCTGGTTGATCTTGTGATCGTCGTCGTCGCCGATCTCGCAGGTGATGAACAGATACTCGATGTCCTTCAGGTCCTTGTCGTTGATCTCGACGATCTGCAGCTTCTGCAGCAGGATGTCGGACAGCGAGACGCTCCACGGATCGAGCTCGAGACGGTCCTTGTAGTTGACCTCGTGGCAGTAGTCGAGCTTGTCGAAGAACACGTCGATCATCGGCACGGGGCCGGCGTAGTAGATGTGCCGCGTCTTGCCCGACATCGCCATGGTCTGCAGGTCGCACTCGTAGCCCATGTCCTTCATGAAGTCGCGCATCTTGCCGCCGGTCTTGCTGTAGGCCGCGTAGTCGATGTCGGTGAAGTAGCGCTCACCGAGGCGCTCGAGCTTGGCATACAGGTCGATCTGGTCAGGGAAGTAGTAGTGCAGCGCGAGCGGCCCCATGACGCGCATGATGATGCCGCGCTTCTGCGCTTCCTCGGTCAGGCGCTTGCCCTCGGAGAGGAAGACCTCGGGCTTGGGGTAACGCTCGATCGGGATGTCCTTGGGCAGGATGAACGGCTGTGCCATGTATCGACCTCCTTCGTGGTCGGTGCCCGGCGTGGCAGGGCGGCGGCGGTCCGGCCCCTGTGGGGCCGGACCGCCGCCGCCGTCACGCCGCGCGAGACTGGCGTATACGACAGATGCAGGTTACTCGACCGGGATCTCCTTGGCGACCGCTTCGAGCGCCATGCCCTGGCGCTTGCGGACGGCCCAGGCCACGACCCAGATGGCGATCGCGGCGACGTACAGGATGCCCATGAAGATCATCGAGTTCTTGTTCTTGTAGCCGATGCCGTAGGTGTTGGTCGGGTCGTAGATCCACAGGTAGAGGTTGAACACCATGAACGCCGAGTAGGCGGCGGCCACGATCGACATGATCGGCACACCCAGGGCCTTGAGCTTGGGCAGCGCCGAGTTGTCCCAGATGGTCTTGGTGCGCCACGGCATGACCATGAAAGCCAGGCCGGAGCCGAGGAACATGACCGCGATGACCAGCGTGGCGTCATAGGTGAGCTGCACGAACGAAGGCTGGTAGGCGTAGAAGGCCGACACGATGATCGACGGGATCACCATGCACAGAAGCGCCACGACCGGCACGCCGCCCGACGTCACCTTGGCCACGCCTTCGGGCAGGATGCGGTCGAAGGCCGAAGCGAAGATCATGCGCGTCGACGAGAGGAACACGGTGCCCCACCAGCCGAACACGAGCAGGCTGATGGCGGCGATGAGGACCACCTGGAAGGCCGAGTTGTTGACGACCCAGGCGATCATGGCGGTCGGCGAGAGGTAGTCGCCGTTGTGCGGCGTCGACTTGATGTAGCCGTAGAGCACGCCCATGTAGCCGTTGGCCGCGGCCATGAAGAACTTGTAGCCCATCGTCTTGGTCACGAGGAACAGAAAGATGATCACTATGACGGCCGCCGACAGCAGGCCGCCACCCATCTGGTAGATGTTCTTGCGGAAGTCCTTGGCGCCGCGGACCTCGCCGTAGAGGGTGGCGCCCCAGTTCGGCCACAGCAACCAGAAGCACATGAAGGGGATGAGCTTGAAGGTCTGCCAGACCGTGCCGCTGAACATCGACGACGGCATGCCGGCGCCGCTGTTCTTGATGGTCGCGGCGTAGGCGTTGTGCGCGCCGTAGAGGTGGAGGCTCTCACGGTTGAAGGCGCTGATGAACCCGGCCTTCGAGGTGACGAGCAGGATGACGCCGGCGACGGCGATGCCGGCCAGGCCGATCCAGAGGGCCCACTTCTGGAAGGTCGCATAGGCCTTCATGCCGATCGCGACCAGATACGTGGCGAGCGCGATGGTGGCAAGTGAGGCCACGAAGACGCCGTTGTGCGTGAGCAGCCAGTTGGCGGTGCCACCGGCGCCGACGATCCTGAGGACCGGGTTGATGAACGAGTTCACGCACAGGGCGGCGTAGATGGGGATCCAGAGCCAGAGAATGAACCACCAGCCCGTGGCCCCTAGCACAAAGCCCACCGAGCTGTGAAACACGCGCGATTGCCAGACATAGTCGCCGCCGGCACGCGGCATGGCTGAGATCAGGCCCGAATACACCAACACTTCGAGCAGAACGAACGCCGTCGTGATGACGACACCCCAGAACACGCTGCCTCCAGGGATGAAGACACAGTAGAGGATGCCCCAGATTCCCAGGAAGATGTTGGTCGAGAAGAACGAGTAGCGAAAGCCGTCGGTCGTGGACCACCCCTTGACCAGACCGCTCGCCTTGCGGACGAAGAGCGTTTGCTCCGGCGCCCGCGGTGCTTGCGTGTTCGTCGCCATCTAGCGAACCTCCTTGAACTGACCCATCACGGACGGCGACGGACGCCGCCTCCCCCGAACGACAGACCCGGGCACGCTCATCCCATGGTCAGCCGGTAGCGTTTGACCTTGCTCTTGCCGTCGAGCTCGACGACGCAGCCCGACAGCGTGCCCTCGACGTAGGAGCTGCCGGGGTTGACCGCAAGCGTGCGCCCGATGCGCACGGCGGCGCGGCTTTCGTGGATGTGGCCGTGCAGCGACAGCAGCGGCTGCACCTGGTCGATGATCTCGCGCACCGCCGTGGAACCCACGTGGGCCGTGTCCTGGCCCTGCACCGTGAGCGTCTCCCAGTCGATCTTGGGAGCCACGTCGAGCTGCGTGTCGAAGGGCGGCGCGTGCAGGCCGAGGACGAGCTTGTCGGCCGGTGCGCTGGCCTGCGCGATGATCGCCTCGATGCGCCGCTTGAGAAGCGGTTCGTCTTCTTCGCGCGGCGTGTCCCAGGGGGTCAGGTTGGTCCACCCGCTCGAGACAAGCTGGTAGCCGCCCGACAGGTCGAGGACGTTGCCCTCGCCCACGATGATCTCCTTGGACGTGGCGAGGACCTCGTCGATGTCGCTATGGTCGTCGTTGCCGGGACAGACGATGCACTGGATGCCGCTGCCGGCGAGGCGCTCGTCGGCCCACTCGACCCAGCCCTCGAGGGTGTGCCGGCGCTCCTGGGCGAAGAGGTCGTCGAGCTTCTCGGGCTGCGACATGTACTCCTGCACCTGGTCGTGCGTGACTCGCACCGGATAGTAACCGTGATCGCGGATCAGGCGCTCGCCCTTGGCGAGCTCGTCGTCGCCGTGCAGCTCGTGCTGCAGGTCCTGCATGTGGTACTGCCAGCTGTCGGCGCCGGTCGCCACGACCGGGACGATCGCCTTGCCGGTCATGTCGCCGCCCAGGATGAGGACGTCGGCTTCGTAGTGCTTGGCCGAGTTGATGAACTTGCGCCAGCAGACCTCGGACCCGTGTACGTCGGTAGCGAAGAAGAGCCGCACCTTCACCGAGCACCTCCCTCGACCATCGTGGTGTCCGCGTTCATGTGTCCACCCGCTCCTTTCGTGGCCCACTCGGGGAAAGGACCGCGACCCCGCAGCCGTGCCCTCGTGCTAGCTTAATCCCTGGCGATTTCGTTGCCCACCCTCGCCGTGTCTCCGCACGGGACCGTGTCGCCGTGGGCCGCCATGCGTCCGCCCCCTTCGCGGCGCCGCCCCTCTGCCCGACTCGGGCGACGGAGCGGCCGCGTCGCCGGGAGTGTTCGGGCACCCCCCTTGCCGCCGCGATCCCGTACAGAGCCCGGATCGAATCGCACAGAATCGCAAACGATACTAAGCTCACACGGGCTACAGTCAAGTGCGACTGTGTGGGAGAACGTACGGTATCGGGCGCTTTCCTGCAAGTGGCCCTCGCGCCCGGCGGACTCCGCAGCGACCGGCTCACGGGTGCCCCCCGCGCCTTCTGCCGGGCGCGTCGCCGGGAGGGTGCGACTCAGCCCGCGACGCGGTCGCCGGCGCGCGCCGTCCCGACGGCCTCGGCCAGGTCGTGAGCCACCCCCAGGCGGCCCTCGCAGGCCGCGGCGAGCTCGGCGAGCGGCACGTCGTCGAGGGTGCGCTCGAGCCCGACCGGGGCGACCGTCCGAGGAACCAGCAGCCACTCGCCCTGCGCGAGCGGCCGCTCGCGCAGGGCGGCGACGATCTCACGCCCGCCAAGCAGGCCGGTCACGGTGACGTGGGGACCGAAGAGGCGGTTGGCCACGACGAACGGGCGGGCGGCGGCGGCGGTGCGGGCGGCGAGCCGCAGGCTCGCGGCCGCGACCACCGGCGCCGCCGCCGCGCCGCTCAGGAGCGCGAGGTCGGGGGTCGCCCCGGGCGTCACGCGCTCGACGTCGGCCAGCGACGCCGCGCAGATCCCCACGCCGTTCTCGTACTGTTCGGGGGCGTCCCCCGCGGGCGGCGTGGCGCCCACGAGCAGGTGGAGCTCGTCGGCGGCGTGAGCGAAGCGCCGGCCGACGCGGGCGGCCGCCGCACGCTGCGTCTCGGCGACCACGGCGAGCGCCGCGCTCGCGTCGGCCGGCGTGACGCGGCGCAAGCCGCCGCTCTCGACGGTGAGCGACACCGGCACCACCCCGACGTCGATGACGCCGCCCCGGGGCGACACGTCGTCGACGGCAGCCGTTGCGTGCTCCCCAGGCGTCGCCAGCTCGAGCAGGGCCGCCAGCGTCTCGCGCAACACCGCGCCGTCGTTGACGCCGGGGCAGAGCACCACCTGCACGTGCACGGCGATCCCGCGCCGCACGAGCCCCGCGAGGCGCTCGCGGGCGGACCGGGCACGAGGACCCATGAGCCGCTCGCGCGCGTCGTCGTCCCAGGCGTGCAGCGACACGTACAGCGGCGACAACCCCAGCCGGGCGATGCGCTCGAGGTCGTGGTCATCGACGTTGGTGAGCGTCACGAACGTGCCCTGCAGGAACGACAGACGGTAGTCGTCGTCGCGCACCGAAAGCGATGGCCGCAGGCCCGCCGGGACCTGCGCCACGAAGCAGAACGGGCAGTCGTTCACGCAGCGCCGCACCGGTACGCCGAGGCCGTCGCGCAACGAGATGCCGTGGTCCTCGCCGGGTCGCAGCGCCACGGCCAGGTCGAGCGCGCGCCCTCCGCGGAGCACCGCCAGCACGAGCTCTCCGTCGGCCGCGGCGACGGTCAGGTCGAGCACGTCCTCGGGCGGTCGTGCGTCGATCGCGACGATGCGGTCGCCGGCGCGCAGGCCGGCTCGCGCGGCGGCGCCCTCGACCTCGTCGACCACGAGGCCGCGGGCGGGACGGTGAGAGCGGCTCATCGCCCTGGCGGCCGGCGGCTCACGGCTGCGTGAGCTCGCGGATGCGCGCCACCACGGCCTCGATCTCCTCCTCGGGGGTCGAAGCGCCGGCGGTCACGCCGACCCGCACGGCGCCGGACAGCCAGCCGGCCTCGAGTTCGGCCGCCGTCTCGATGTGCCAGGTGCGTGGCTGGATGGAGCGGCACAGGCTGGCGAGGCGAGTCGTGTTGGCGCTGTTGCGGCCGCCGACCACGATCACAGCGTCGACTTCGCCGGCGAGCTTCTGGGCGGCCGCCTGACGCTTGCCGGTCGCGTCGCAGATGGTGTTGAAGACGAGCGTCTCGCGCGCCACCGGCGCCAGGCGCGCCGCCAGCCGGGCGAGGTTGTCGCGCGTCTGCGTCGTCTGCACGACGACGCCGACGCGCTTGTTGCGCACCTCGGACAGGCGCAGCTCCTCGGCGTCCTGCACGAGCACCGCACCGGCGCCGGCCCACGCGGCCAGGCCCACGACCTCGGGGTGGTCGCGCTCGCCGAGGATGACAGGCACGTAGCCCTTGTCACGCAGCATCTCGGCCTTCTGCTGAGCCACCGTGACGAACGGACAGGTGGCGTCGATCACGGCCAGGCCGCGGGCCCGTGCGGCGGCCACGACCTTGGGGTCGACGCCATGGGTGCGCACGATCACCGTGCCGCGCTCGATCTGCTCGAGGTCGTCGACCGCGGCGATGCCGCCGCGCGCGAGGCGCTCCACGACCGACGGGTTGTGGATGAGCGGGCCGAGCGTGTAGATCGGCGGCGAGAGCGTGACGCCGGCCTCTTCGGCCAGGCGCAGGGCCCGTTCGACGCCGTAGCAGTAGCCGGCGTAGGGGGCGACGACGATCGTGGCGCCGCCACGATCGTCGTCGCCCCTCGCGGCGCTCACGGCGCCGGCACCGCCTGTCGCGGACACCTCTCCCCCGCCGCCGCGGTCATCGCCGGCGCGCTCGTCGGGATCGTCCTCAGACGGTCTCATAGAGCGCCTCGACGGCCCGGCGGATGCGATCGGCGGCCTGAGCGTACATGGCGCTCTTCTTCCCCTCGAGGCCCGAAAGGTCGACCACCGGACCGGCTTTGAGTCGCACGACCGGGAACGCCGGCCGGCCGTCGCGCAGCAGCTCACCGCTGCCGCGCAGGGCGACCGGCACGACCGGCGCGCCGCTGCGCAGGGCGAGCATGCCCACTCCGGGCAGGAACTCGTGGACGCGGTCGTCGCGCATGCGGTGACCCTCGGGGTAGATGATCATGGCGTCGCCCCGGGCGAGCGCGTCGAGCGCCATCTGCAGGGCCTGGCGGTCGCTCTCGCCGCGCCGCACCGGGATGGCGCCGAGCTCGGTAACCGCCCAGCGCAGGGCCCGGTTGCCGAACAGCTCCGACTTGGCGAAGTAGCGCACCGGCCGAGGGAAGGCGTGCCCCACGAAGAAGGGGTCGAGCTCGCTCTTGTGGTTGGACGCGATGATGGCCGGGCCCTTCGCCGGCAGGTTCTCGGCGCCCTCGCAGCTGAGCCGGTAGACCTGACACAGCGAGAGGCCCGAGACGATGCGCACCGTGCGGTAGAACCAGCCGTCCTCGGGCACGTAGAGCGGCACGTTTCTCATCGGCTGCCCCCGAGTCGCGCGAGCACGACCTCACGGGCGCGCTCGACGACCTGGCCGATGTCGAGCGTCGAGGTGTCGAGCTCGATGGCGTCGGTCGCGGGCCGCAGCGGCGCCACGGGGCGCTGCGAGTCGAAGGCGTCACGCGCCACGATGGCGCGCAGGGTCTCGTCGGCGCCGACGTGCTCGCCGCCGGCGATCAGCTCACGGCGCCGGCGTTCGGCCCGGATCTCGGGCGTCGCCGTGAGGAACAGCTTGACCGGCGCGTCGGGGAACACCACCGTGCCGATGTCGCGACCTTCGATCACGATGTCCTGCACGGCGCCGATACGGCGCTGCTCGTCGAGCAGCACGGCACGGACCTCGGCGTGGGCCGACACCTCGGACACGGCCGCCGACACCGCCGGCCGCCTGATCTCCTCGCTCACGTCGCGGTCGGCCGCGATGATGCGGCCGTCGGGGCGGAAGGCGATGTGCGCCTCGCGCGCGAGCGCGGCGAGGGAGGCACCGTCGTCGGTGGCGACACCGTCCCGCAGGGCGAGGTAGGCGATCGCGCGGTACATCGCGCCGGTGTCCAGGTAGGCGTAGCCGAGGCGTTCGGCGAGCAGCCGGGCCAGCGTGCTCTTGCCCGAGCCGGCCGGTCCGTCGATGGCGATGACGGTCATGAAGGGAGCACCTCCGCGAGGCAGTCGACGAAACCCGGGAACGTGACGGCGGACGCCGAGAACCCGCTCACGCGGACGCCGTCGGGGCAGGACAGGCCGGCGACGGCGCCGAGCATCGCCAGACGGTGGTCGCCGCGGCTGTCGACGGCGCCGCCGCGCGGCCGGGCGCCGCTCACGCGCAGCTCGTCGGCGCTCGCCTCGGCCCGACCGCCGAGATCGCGCACGATCTCGACGATGGCCGTGAGCCGGTCGCTCTCTTTGGCGCGCAGGTCGGCCACCCCGGCCACGAACGTGTCGCCTTCGGCGAAGCAGCCGAGCAGCGCCACGAGGGTGACCTCGTCGATCAGCGCCGGCGTCTCGGCGGCGGCCACCGTCGTGCCGTGCAACGCGGACGCGCGCACCTCGAGCTCGCCGCGCGGCTCGCCGCCGTCGTCGCCGGTCACGCTCCAGCTCACAGCAGCGCCCATGCGACGCACGACTTCGAGGAACCCGAGCCGCGTCGGGTTGAGGCCGACGTCGGTGACGCGCAGGTGCGAGCCGGGCACGAGCAGCGCGGCGGCCACGAGGAACGCGGCCGACGACAGGTCGCCGGGCACGACGACCCGCTCGAGCGACAGGCGCTCGACGCCGCGCACCGCGACCTCGGCGCCGCGCCGGCGCGGCGCCGCCCCCGCCGCCGCCAGCATGCGCTCGGTGTGATCACGGCTGGGCGCCGGTTCGGCGACCACGGTCTCGCCCTCGGCCAGCAGGCCGGCGAGCAGCAAGCACGACTTCACCTGGGCGCTCGCCACCGGCGACTCGTGGCGCACGCCGGTGAGCGGCCCACCCTCGATCGCAAGCGGCGCGAGGTCGCCGTCACGGGCCGCGATACGCGCCCCCATGGCGCGCAGCGGCGCGACGATGCGGCCCATCGGTCGGCGGCGCAGCGAGGCGTCGCCGTCGACCACGAACCTGCCGCGCTGGCCGGCCAGCAGGCCGGCCAGCAGGCGCATGCCGGTGCCCGAGTTGCCGGCGTCGAGCGGCCCCGCCGGCGCGCGCAGGCCGCGCAGGCCGACGCCGTGGACGACGGCGCGGCGCTCGCGGCCGGCGAGGCCGTCGACCGCGGCGCCCAGGGCCGTGACCATGCCCGCGGTGGCGAGCGGGTCGCCCGCCCACACGGGGTCCTCGACGACCACGGGACCATCGCAGACGGCGGCGATCAGCAGGGCGCGCTGGGTGATGGACTTGTCGCCCGGGGCGCGCACCGTGCCGCGCAGCGGCCCCGCCGGCCGGAACGTGACGACGTCGGCGCCGCTCCGAGCGGCCGCCGCTTGCGGCCTGTCGTCGGCCTGTCCGCTCACTGCACGCCGCGCCCGCTCGTGACCTGGTAGCCGAGCCCCTCGAGCAGCGTCGTGGCGCGCTCGCACACCTCGGTCCCGAGCACGTACACGGTGAGCTCGCCGCCCAGCTCGGCGCTCATGTGATGCAGGGCGAGGTCCTCGATGTTGATGGCGGCATCGCCGAGCGCCACAGTGATGCGCTGGAGCTGTCCGGGACGGTCGGGCAGCTTCACCATGATGCGGAAGAGTTTCTCGGCGGCGAGGCTCTCGGCGGCGAGCATGCGCTGGCGCTGCAGGGCGGCCCGGCCAACGAAGGCCGTCAGGCGCTGCTCGTCGGCCGCCTCGAGCGCGCGAGTCAGGTCGTCGAGCCCCTCGCGGTAGCCGCTGAGGGCGGCGAGCAGCGCCTCGCGGTTCTCGAGGAAGATGTCGGCCCACACGCGCGCGTTGCTGCCGGCGATGCGGGTCATGTCGCGAAAGCTCGGTCCGGCGCACAGCAGGGGGTCGCGCGAGCCCTCGTGCTCGCCGGCCTGGGTCATGAGCACGTTGGCCAGCACGTGGGGCAGGTGACTCACCAGCGCCAGCACGCGGTCGTGCTCGTGCGGCTCGACCGCCACCGGCCGCGCCCCGATCTGCAGCAGGAAGTCGTAGAGGCGCTGGAAAGCGGCCGGGCTCACATGGGCGCCCGGCGTCAGAAAGTAGGTCGCGCCCTCGTACAGCGAGGCGCGGGCGTTGCGCACGCCGGCCGTCTCTGAGCCGCACAGCGGATGGCCGCCCACGCAGCGACGCTGCTCGTCGGCGGTCAGGGTGTCCATGAGCATGGCCTTGGTGCTGCCCACGTCGCTCACCACGGCGTCGGGCCCGGCGACCGCGTGGGCGCGGCGCACGTGCGACACGACCAGGCGCACCGGCGTGCACACGAAGACGAGGTCGGCGGCGGCGGCGGCCTCTTCGAGGCTGGCCGCCGCCTCGGTGATCGCGCCCAGCTCGAGCGCGGCACGCACGGTCTCGGAGCTGCGACTGTACCCCACCACGCGGCGCACGCCGGCCAGCTCGCGGGCGGCGAGCCCCAGCGAGCCGCCCATGAGACCGACGCCGACGACGGCGACGACGGCGCCCGAGCCCGGCCGCGTGGCCACGACGACCCTAGGACAGGGCCTTGCCGGTCCAGCGGACCAGCTCGGCCACACGCTCGGCGAACTCGGCGAAGGCCGCCGGCGGGAGCGACTGCGGACCGTCGCAGAGCGCGTGCTCGGGGTTGGGGTGCGTCTCGACCAGCACGCCGTCGGCGCCGGCGGCGACGGCCGCCAGCGACAGCGGCAGCACGAGATCGGGGCGCCCGGTCGCGTGACTCGGATCGACGATCACCGGCAGGTGGCTGGCCAGGCGCACCATCGGCACGGCGCTCAGGTCGAGCGTGTTGCGGGTGGCCGTCTCGAACGTGCGGATGCCACGCTCGCAGAGGATCACCTGGCGGTTGCCCTCCTTGACGATGTACTCGGCCGCCATCAGCCACTCCTCGATCGTGGCCGCCAGGCCGCGCTTGAGGAGCACCGGCGCGTCGCAGCGCCCCACCTCGGACAGGAGCTGGAAGTTCTGCATGTTGCGGGCGCCGATCTGCACGACGTCGGCGAACTCGAGCAGGTCGTCGAGGTCGCGCGGGTCCATGAGCTCGGTGACGATCGGCAGGCCGGTCTCGTCGCGCGCCGCGGCCAGGATCTTGAGGCCGTCGACGCCGAGGCCCTGAAAGGCGTACGGCGACGAGCGCGGCTTGAAGGCGCCGCCGCGCAGCATGGTGCCGCCGGCGGCGGCCACGGCGCGCGCCGCGGCCATGACCTGCTGCTCGGTCTCGACCGAGCAGGGCCCCGCGATCAGGCCGAAGTGGCCGCCACCGACGCGCTTGCCGCGCACCTCGACGACCGTGTCGTGGGGGTGGAACTCGCGACCGACGAGCTTGTAGGGCTTGAGGACGGCGACCACCCGGTCGACGCCGGGGCACGCCTCGAGCGGCACGCCGGCGAGCTCCTCGCGATCGCCGAGCGCGCCGATCACGGCGACGCGCTCGCCGACCGACACGTGGGCGCTCGCGCCGACCTCTTCGATGCGCGCGACCACGTGCGCGATCTGCTCGTCGGTCGCGCCCTCCTGCATGACGATCAGCATGCTCAGCGGTCCCTCCTCGGTCGGCGCGCCGCCCTCGTGCCCGCCGCGCTCACGCGGGCAGGTCGAGGCGCAACTGCCGCGCCTCGTGCAGATAGACGTGATGGCGCTCGCCCTCCACCGGCGCGTAGCAGTGGATCATCACCCTGATACAGCGCTCCACCGCGCCCTCGACGGGGATCTCCTGCGCACACAGCAGCGGCGTGTGCGAGAGACCCAGCGTCCGTGCGGCCGCCGCGGGAAAGTCGGAGCGCAGGTCGGGCGTCGCCGTGAACAGGATGCTCACGATGTCGTCGACCGCCAGGCTGTTGCGCTCGAGCAGCTGTGTGAGGAGCTCCTCGGTGCGCAGCTTGATGTCGCTCTGCGAGTCGGCGTCGACGGTCGTCGCGCCGCGCAAGGCGACCAGTCTGGTCCTCTGAGCGTCGATCACAGGTCCCTCCGGTGCCACGAGCAGGGCGGACAGCGATTATAGCCGATGCCCCACGCTCGCGCCCGGGGGCCTACGTCAGGCCGTGCTCGGGCGTGTCGGGGCCGGCGTCGCCGGCCGCGTCGCCGTCGGCAAGATCGTCGCCGGCGTCCGCGCCGTCGGCGGGGCGACTGTCGCCGGCAGCGTCGCCATCGGCGGGATCGTCGCCGGCGTCCGCGCCGTCGGCGGGGCGATCGTGGCGGACGGCCGCGCCGCGGGCGGCCTCGCCGTCGTGGGCGGCCAGATCGACGGCCTGTCCGGGGTCGTCGCCCTCGAGGTTACGCTCGACTTCCTCGGCCGCGCGGCGCAACGCCTCGACCTCGTCGCCCGCCAGCGTGCGCCAGGCGCCGATCTTCAGGTTCTTGTCGGTGATCGGCCCGTAGCGGCGGCGGTGGAGCTCCTCGACCGGCAGGCCCACGGCCGCGAGCATGCGCCGCACCTGCCGTTTGCGGCCCTCGTGGATCGTGAGCTCGACCACGGTCGACTTCCCGGCCTGCTTTTCGACCCGCACCTCGGCCGGCGACGTGCGGCCGTCCTCGAGCTCGATGCCGTCGCGCAGCTCGCCGAGCGCGCGCTTGCCGGCCTGGCCACGCACTCGCGCCACGTAGGTCTTGCTGACGCCGTAGCGGGGATGCATGAGACGGTTGGCCAGCACGCCGTCGTTCGTGAGGATGATCAAGCCGGTCGTGTCGAGGTCGAGCCGGCCGACCGGGAACAGCACGCGTCCGTCGGGCACCAGGTCGACCAGCACCTTGTCGGCGTGCGGGTCGTAGCGGGTCGAGGCGACGCCGCGCGGCTTGTTGACGAGCACGTACCGATACTCGCGGGGGGTGACGACCTCGCCGTCGACGACGACTTCGACGCCCTCGGCAAGCTTCTCGCGGGGGAACGTGACAGGCGCGCCGTCGACCGTGACGTGACCCTCGCGCACGAGCTCGTCGCAACGGCGCCGCGAGCCCACCCCAGAGCGCGCCAGGTAGACGACGAGGCTGTTGTCGGCGCGCTCCTCGCGACGCTCGCCGGCGCGGGCGGCGGAAGCCTGCTCACCCGCACGCTCGTCGCGACGCTCGTCGTGGCGCTCGCCGCGTCCGCGGCCGCGCCGCCCGCGGCCGCCGCGTTCGCGGCGACCGCGCCCGCGGCCGCCCGCGGCCGGCGTCTCGGGCCCGGCGCCGCTTTCGCCGCCGGCGCCTCCACCCTGAGGGTCGCTCGCCGGCCGATCGTCGCGCGTCTCGTCGCGCGGCTCGTCGCTCACGGTCGCCTCCGCTCGGCGTTGGCCAGCAGCCGGGCGCGCAGCTCCTCGGTCTCGTCGGCCGACAGCGCGAACGCCTCGAGGTCGTCGAGATCGGCGAGGTCGCGCAGCCCGAAGAGCTGCAGGAACCGTCCGGTGGTCGCGTAGAGGATGGGCGCGCCGGGCGTGTCCGCGCGGCCGCGCTCCTCGACCAGGCCGCGCTCGACGAGCGAGGTCAGGGCCCACTCCGACGAGACGCCGCGCACCTGAGCGACCTCGGCGCGGGTCGTGGGCTGCAGGTAGGCGACCACGGCGAGCGTCTCGAGCAGGGCTGGCGAGAGGTCGTCGGGGCGCCGGGCGCCCGCGAAGCGTTCGACCGGCGCCTCGCAGTCGGCGGCGACGCGAAAGGCCCAGCCGCCGGCCACCTCGGCAAGCTCGATCCCGTGACGCGCGCCGGCGTACTCTGCCGCCAGTCTCTCGAGACCCTCACGCACGCGCTCGCCGGGCTCGTCGCACGCGGCGGCGAGCTCGTCGAGCGCGACGGGCCGGGGCGCGATGAAGATCACAGCTTCGAGGCGGCGGGCGATATCGTCCATCAGGAGTCCGAGGGTATCAGAGGCTCGCAAGCTTGCGGGGAGTCGGTCGGCGTCGCTCAGGCGACCATCCTACCCCACCACGGCGGCCGCGTCATCGGGCGGCCGCACGACGGCCGGCGCCGCGGCCCGTGTCACCGTGATCTCGGCGAAGGGCCGCGCCTGCCGCAGGCTCACCTCGCCGCGGTTGTGCAGCTCGAGCAGCGCGAAGAACGTGACCGCCTTCTCGAGCCGGTCGCGCGGCGCGACCGCGGAGAACGTGAAGCTCTCGGCGGCCGCCAGCAGGTCGCGCAGGCGGCGCAGCTCGGCCACCAGCGTGACGGCGATGTCGGTGATGTGGCGCATGTCGGGCGCGGGCGGCTCGGCGAGCAGCACCTCGAGGGCGCGAGCGAGCGCTCCGACCGGCAGCGCCGGCCCGGCGCTCGCCGTCCGCAGGAAGCGCTCCGGCACGGGAGCCGTGCGGTAGATGCGACCCGCGTGTTCGTCGAACCGCTCCCGCAGGCGCTCGGCCGCACCCTTGAAGCGAGCGAACCGCAGCAGGGTGGCGAGCAGCTCCTCGCCGGCGGTCTCCTCGTCGATCTCGAGGAGCTCCTCGAACGGATGGCCGGTGTCGAGCAGGCGACGCGACTTGAGCTCGAGCAGCCCGGCGACCAGCAGCACGAAGTGCGAGGTCGCGTCGATGTCGAACTCGTCGGATTCGGCGAGACGCAGGATGTACTCGGCCACGATCCGCGACACGCGGATCTCCCACAGGTCGACCTCGTCGCGCAGGATGAGAGTGACGAGCAGGTCGAAGGGACCATCGAAGACGTCGAGGTCGACGTGCAGGCCGTCGAGCGGACCGGGTGGCGCCGCGACCCGGGCAGCCGGGCTCACAGGCGGGTCCTGGGCGCGCCGGTCACGCGGAGCTGCGTCACTCGTCGGGGTGGCGGACGAACGGCGGGATGTCGAGGTCGCCGGCGTCGAAGTCGGGCGGCCGCTCGAAGGGCGTGCTCAGCGGCTCGATCGCTCGCTGCGAGGGTGCCGGCGGTGCCTTGGCCAGGGCCTCTGGGCCGAACCCCGTGGCGATCACGGTCACGCTCATGAGGCCCTCGAGCCGCTCGTCGACCACCGCGCCGAAGATGATGTTGGCGTCGTCGTCGGCGGCGAGGGCGATCTCGCCGGCCGCCTCGTTTACCTCGTAGAGCGAGAGGTCGCGCCCGCCGGTGATGTTGAGCAGGATGCCGCGTGCCCCGCTGATCGAGGTCTCGAGCAGCGGCGAGCTCACCGCCATGCGGGCGGCCTCGTTGGCGCGCGCCTCGCCGCGGCCGCTGCCGATGCCCATCAGCGCGGTGCCGGCGTCTCTCATGATGGTGCGCACGTCGGCGAAGTCGAGGTTGATCAGGCCGGGCACGGTGATCAGGTCGCAGATGCCCTGCACGCCCTGGCGCAAAATGTCGTCGGCGTAGCGGAACGCCTCGACGATCGTGGTCGTGCGGTCGACCACCTGCAGGAGGCGGTCGTTGGGGATGACGATCACGGTGTCGACCGCCGCCCTGAGCTCGTCGATGCCGGCCTGCGCCTGAGCCTCACGCTTGCGCCCCTCGAAGGAGAACGGCCGGGTGACGATGGCGACGGTCAGCGCGCCGATCTCGCGCGCCACGGCCGCGATGACGGGCGCGGCGCCCGTGCCGGTGCCGCCGCCTTCGCCGGCCGTCACGAACACCATGTCGGCGCCGCGCAGCGCCTGCTTGATCTGGTCGCGCGACACCTCGACCGCCTGCCGGCCCACGTCGGGCACAGCGCCGCCGCCGAGGCCGTGCGTGATCTCCTGGCCCACGTGGATCTTCACGTCGGCGTCGCAGGCCTGCAGCGCCTGGGAGTCGGTGTTGACGGCGATGAACTCGACGCCGCGGATGCCGGCGTCGACCATGCGGTTGACGGCGTTCGTGCCGCCGCCGCCCACGCCTACGACCTTGATGGTCGTGACGTAGGCCTTGCCCCTCGCGACCGGCTCGTCGGCGTCGCCCCCCGGCGGCGCAGGGTCGCGACCGACGTCGGTACGCCGGAACAGCTCCGACAGGCCGTCGCGCATGCTAGGCCGATTTGCCATTCAGCACCTCCCGAGCGAGGCTGCGGTACGCCTCGGCACCCTTCCCCCTGGGATCGTACTTGAGGACCGAGGAGCCCTGCACGGGCGCCTCGGCGAACTTGATCGTCTTGCGCACCACCGTGTCGAAGACGAGCGCGCCGAAGTTCTCGCGCAGCACCTCGATCGATTCGCGCCCGTGGATCGTGCGCGAATCGAGCAGCGTCGGCAGGATGCCCTTGATGCGCACCTTCGGGTTGATGTTCTCGCGGATCATCTCGAGGGTGCGCTCGAGCTGCAGCAGACCGCGCAACGACAGGTACTCGCACTGCACCGGCACGATCACGCCCTCGGCGGCGGTGAGCGCGTTGATGGTGAGCAGGCCGAGCGACGGCGGCGTGTCAATCAGGATGAAATCGTAGCGGTCGCGCACCGGGCGCAGCGCCTTCTCGAGGGCCCGCTCGCGGCCGATCTGCGTGGACAGCGCCATCTCGGCGCCGGCCAGGTCGATCGTCGAGCAGGCCACGTCGATCTCGTTGCTCAGGATGACCTCGGTGATCGGCAACCGGTGGACGAGCACGTCGTACATGCTCTTCTCGAGGTTCTCGGGGTCGATGCCCTGGCTCATGGTCAGGTTGCCCTGGGGGTCCATGTCGACGGCCAGCACACTCTTGCCCATCTCGGTCAGGGCCACGCCGAGATTGACGGTGGAGGTCGTCTTGGCTACGCCACCCTTCTGGTTCGCGAAAGCCAGAACCTGAGCCATGGGTCATGCTCCTGTCTCGAGACCGGTTCCTGCTAGCATTCTTGCCGCACCGGGGAAACCCTGCAAAACCACGCCTGCGACGGCCTCGTCCCGCCGTCCGCCGGCGACACGCCCCGGACCGGTCTCGCCACCTGCGCCCGAGGCGCCGCCGGACGTGTGGCTGTGCCTGTGACGAGGGGCGCGGCGGCGGGGCATCACGAATGCCCCGCCGCCGCGCCCCTCGTCACGCGTCACTGTCGTGGGACCGCCGCGTCACCTGCGGATCGGGCCGGCCGTCACCCGCCCTTTGGCGGCGTCGGCGGCTTGGGTGCCGTGACGTCGTCGGCCGGCTGGTCGACCGCATCGCCGGCCTCGGCGGTGAGCTCGGCGCCGCTCTCGTCGCCTGCGGACTGGTCGTCGGCGGCTTCGTCGGTCGCCTCGTCCTCGGCCTCGTCGTACTCTTCGTCGTCGCCCTTGGCCTCGTCGTACTCTTCGTCGTCGCCCTCGGCCTCGTCGTACTCGCCCTCGGCGGCCTCGTCGTCGACGTACTCGTCGTCGACGTAGTCCTCTTCGTCCTCGTCGACGTCTTCTTCTTCGTTTACGATCTCGCGGATCGCGCGCCGCAGGAAGCGCACCCTGGTGCGGTCGGCGACCTCGATGACGACGTAGTCGTCGGCGACCTTGCGCACGGTGCCGAACATGCCGCCGACGGTGAGGACTTCGTCGCCCTTCTTCACCATGTGCTGCAGCTGCTCCTGGGCCTTCCGCGACCGGCGCTGCTGGCTGTACGTCGTGTACAGCATGAACGCGATGACCACGAAGATCAGCGGGAAGAGCAAAGTGCTCACGTGTCGGAACTCCTCTCTTGTCGGGCGTCGGACGCCGCACGCTGCGCGCCGACGAACTCGTCGAAGGTGCCGGCCGCGATCGCGGCCCGCGCACGTTCGCACAATCGTACCAGAACCCGCAGGTTGTGTTCAGATAGGAGTTGCATGCCGGTGATCTCCCGCTGCTTCACCAGGTGACGGAGATAGGCCCGCGTGTAGGTGCGGCAGCAGGGGCAGTCGCAGTCCGGGTCGAGCGGACCGAGGTCGGCGGCGTAGCGAGCGTTGCGCAGGTTCAGGCGGCCGCTCGAGGTGAAGGCCGCGCCGGTGCGCGCCAGGCGCGTGGGCAGCACGCAGTCGAAGACGTCGACGCCGCGCGCGATCACGTCGAGGACGCCCTCGGGATCGCCGATCCCCATGAAGTAGCGCAACCGCTCGCGCGGCAGCAGCTCGTCCATGAGGCTCACGGTGGCGAGCATCTCGTCGCCCCTCTCGCCCACCGAGAGCCCTCCGATCGCGTAGGCGCCGAAGTCGAGCGCGAGCAGCTCGGCCGCCGAACGCCGCCGCAGCGCGGGGTCGACGCCGCCCTGGACGATGCCGACGAGGAGCTGATCGGCACGCGTCTGCGCGACGCGACACTCGGCCGCCCAGCGCGTCGTGCGCGCCACGGCGCGCTCGATCGCGCTCGCCGAGAGCGTCCCGGGGGCGCACTCGTCGAAGGCCATGACGATGTCGGCACCCAGCGCCTCCTGCGCCGCCATCACCGCACGCGGCGTGAACAGGTGACGCGAGCCGTCGTAGACCGACGTGAACTCGACCCCGTCGTCGTCCACGACCCGGGTGTCGGCCAGGCTGAACACCTGAAAGCCGCCGGAATCGGTGAGGATCGGTCCGTCCCAGCCCATGAAGCGGTGCAGGCCGCCGTGAGCGCGCACGAGCTCGACGCCCGGCCGCAGGGCGAGGTGGTACGTGTTGGCGAGCACGATCCTGGCGCCCAGGGCGCGCAGGCTCGGCGGCAGGACGGCCTTGACCGTCGCCTTGGTGCCCACCGGCATGAAGCAGGGCGTGAGGACCTCGCCGTGCGGCGTGCGCAGACGTCCGGCGCGCGCCCGGCCACTCGTAGCCTCAACCTCGAAGGCAAAAGCCGGCGGCGCGCTCAACGGGCCTCGTCCCCGGCGAAGCCGAGCATGGCGTCGCCGAAGCTGTAGAAGCGGTAACGCTGGGCGATTGCGTGGGCGTAGATGCGACGCGTCTCGTCGATGCCGCAGAAGGCCATGACCAGGGCGAGCAGGCTCGTACGCGGCAGGTGGAAGTTCGTGATCAGGCCGTCGACCGCGACGAACCGGTGGCCGGGCGTGATGAACAGCCGGGTGCGGCCCTCGAGCGCAGGTCCCGACCCCGCCGTCGCGCTCCGAACGCCGGGCTCGATGTCGCCGGCAGTGCTCGACGCGGCGCGGCGCGCGCCTCCGGCGTCCCGCGTGATGTCGAGCAGGCCGGCGGCGCCGAGCTCCTCGAGCAGGCGCACCATGGTCGTGCCCACGGCCACCAAGCGGCGGCCCTCGGCGCGCGCGGCCGCGAGGCGCCGCAACGCGGCGCGGTCGACCACGAAGGGCTCGTCGTGCAGCGGATGGTCCTCGAGGCGGCTCACCGTGACGGGCTTGAAGGTGGCGAGGCCGACGTGGAGCGTGAGGTGCTCGATGGTCACGCCGGCGGCCGCGAGCGCCCGGTCGAGCGTCGCCGTGAAGTGCAGGCCGGCCGTGGGCGCCGCGGCCGAGCCGCGCGGCCGGGCAAAGACGGTCTGATAGCGCTCCGGGTCGGCCGGCGCGGTCCTGATGTAGGGCGGCAGGGGCGTCTCGCCGTAGCGCTCGAGCAGGTCTTCGAGCGGCCCGGCGGCGGCGCCGACCGGTCGCACGCGGTAGCGTCCCTCGCCGAGCGGCGCCTCGACCTCGACGGCGAGCTCGTCGGGCGCGACCTCGCTGCGCAGCGTCTCGCCGCCGCGCAGGCGGCCGCGGGCGAGCGCCTCCCAGGTCTCCGCCGCCGCGGCCGTGGCGCCGGCGTCGTCTGCGACGCGCTCCAGGAAGAGCAGCTCGACGCGGCCGCCGGTGGGCTTGCGAAAGTGCGCCCGCGCGGGGATCACGCGGGTGTCGTTGCGCACCAGCACGTCCCCCGGGCGCAGCAGGGTCGGCAGGTCGCGAAAGGTACGGTCGTCGCACGAGAGCCGGTCGCCCGCGCCGCGCACGGCGAGCAGCCGGGCGGCGTCGCGCGGCTCCACCGGCTCCTGCGCGATGAGCTCTGCCGGCAGGTCGTAGTCGAGCTCGTCAAGCCTCATGCAGCGGGCGCTCGGCGCCGCGCCCGGCGCTCGTGCCAGGCATCCCAGCGCCCCGCCACGCAGCCGCACCAGCGCTGCCGGTAGAGGCCGAGGCGGCGGCTCTCGTCGATGCTGCGCGGGTAGGCGCGGCGCAGGTCGGCATAGACGAACTCGACCCCGGCGGCCGCGGCCGCCGCGAGGCCCGCCCGCGCGATCAGGTCGTGATGCTGCCAGGGGCTCACGCTGAGCGACGTCGAGAACAGGCCGATGTCGCGGGCGGCGGCGGCATGGGCCGCCTCGGAGAGGCGCGTCTCGAGGCACTGCCGGCAGCGCTCACGCGAGTCGGGGGCGGGGCGCGCGGCCGTGCGCCCCGCCCCCGCCGCCCACTCGCGCACGCCGGCGCCCGGGTCGATCACGAGCTCGAGCTCGGCGGCGGCCGCGTAGCGGCGCATGGCGCCGAGCCGGCGCTCGTGCTCGTCGGGCGGCTGCACGTTGGGGTTGGCGAAGAAGGCGAGGGGCTCGAGCCCCTCGGCCCGCAGGTACGGCACGGCGACGGTGCTACAGGGACCGCAGCAGGCGTGCATGAGGACGCGCTCCATGCCGGCGATTATACGCGGGCGGTCGCGGCGGGCCGCGCCGCGACGACGTTCGCGGCGCCGGGCTCGGCGGCCGCCGGGCGCGCGGGCGCGGCGCACGCGGTCGTCGCTCTCCTTCAGTCGAAGAGCTTGCCGAACGCGGCGGGCGGCTCGAGGCCGCAGTGACGGAAGCCCGACGAAGTGACCATCCGGCCGCGCGGCGTGCGCTTGAGAAAGCCGCGCATGATGAGGTAGGGCTCGTAGACGTCCATCAGCGTGTCGGCCTCTTCGCCGAGCGCGACGGCGAGCGTGTCGAGGCCCACGGGGCCGCCGTCGAACTTGTGCACGATGGTGAGCAGGATGTCGCGGTCGAGCTTGTCGAGGCCCTCGTGGTCGACCTGGAAGAGCTCGAGGGCGGCCAGGCAGATCTCGACGTCGATGGCGCCCTCGTGGCGCACCTCGGCGAAGTCGCGCACGCGGCGCAGCAGGCGGTTGGCCACGCGCGGCGTGCCGCGCGAGCGGGCGGCGAGCTGTACCGCCGACTCGTCGTCGAGCGCGACGCCGAGGATGCCGGCCGACCGCCGCACGATCGCGGCGAGCTCGGGTTCGGTGTAGTACTCGAGGCGCTGGGTCACACCGAAACGGTCGCGCAGCGGCGTGGTCAGAAGGCCGCTGCGCGTCGTCGCGCCGATCAGCGTGAAGGGCGGCACCGACAACCGGATGCTGCGCGCCGCCGGGCCCTCGCCGATCATGATGTCGATCTCGTAGTCCTCCATCGCCGGGTAGAGCACCTCTTCGATCGCGGTGTTCAGGCGATGGATCTCGTCGACGAACAGCACGTCGCCCTGCTGCAGGTTCGTAAGGATGCCGGCGACGTCGACCTTGCGTTCGAGCGCCGGCCCCGACGTCGTGTGGATGCTCACGCCGAGCTCGGTGGCGATGATGCCGGCGAGCGTCGTCTTGCCCAGGCCGGGCGGACCGGCCAGCAGCACGTGGTCGAGCGTGTCGCCCCGGTTGCGCGACGCCTGCACGAAGATCTGGAGCTGCTCCTTGACGCTGGTCTGGCCGACGAAGTCGGCGAAGCGTCGCGGCCGCAGCGAAGTGTCGAACTCGCCCTCGTCGGGGAGCTCGGCGGGGTCGCCCAGACGTTTCGAGTCGTCGTCGGTCACGCCCCGCTCATCCTCACCCAAGGGGCCGGACCCGCGCCGGAGCCCCTGTCGCGCGGCGCCTCATCATTGCTCGCCCCCGGCGACCTTGCGGCTCAGCGCGTAGCGCACGAGCTCCTCGACCGAGGTGTCGTCGGGCGCGCCCTGCAGGGCCGCCTCGGCCTCGCGCAGCTGCAGGCCGAGGTGCTGCAGCGCGACCCGCGCCTGCAGGAACGAGTCGACGGCCGGGCCGGCGCCGTCGGGCGCCGGCGCCGGCCCGGCCGCGAGCTCGACCCCGACCTTGTCCTTGAGCTCCATCACCAGGCGCTGCGCCAGCTTGCGGCCGATGCCGGGGATGGATTCGAAGCGCTTGTCGTCGCCCCGCATGACGGCGGTCTCGAGGTCGTCGACCGGGTAGGCCGACATGATGGCGAGGGCGACCTTGGGGCCCACGCCGTTCACCCCGATCAGGGTGATGAAGAAGCGCCGCTCGCGCGACGACTCGAAGCCGAAGAGCTGCCAGGCGTCGTCGCGCACGTGCAGGTAGGTGTGCACGAAGACCTCGTCGCCGACGCGACGCGACAGGTCCGACGAGAGCCGGCCGGGCACGAGCACCGCGTAGCCGACGCCGGCCGTCTCGATCACGACGCGCTCGGCGTCGGCGTCGGCCACGAAGCCGCGCAGCGAGACGATCACGACGTGCGTCCCCGCGGGGACGCGCCCGAGCGCGTCGCGGCCGCGACTCGATCGGGCTGGGACCGATAGCCCGCCGTTCTCACCTGCGCAGCGCTCCGAGCAGCGCGGTCGTGTGCACGTGAGTGATCGCCACGGCCAGGGCGTCGGAGGCGTGATCGGGCTGCACGATGCGGGGCAGCGCGAGCAGCACCTTGGTCATCTCCTGGACCTGTACCTTATTGGCCCGGCCGTAACCCGTCACGGCCTGCTTGATGGCGAGCGGCGTGTAGTCGACGCAAGGCAGGTCGCGCTCGCCGGCGGCGAGGATGATGGCGCCACGGGCGTGGCCCACCGCGAGCGCCGTCTTCACGTTGACGTTGACGAAGAGCTCCTCGAGCGCGACGACCGATGGCTGGAAGCGATCGATAAGGCTGAGTACCTCGTCGTGGATCTGGCGCAGCCGCAGGGGCGTCTCTGTACGCGCCGACGTGACGATGCAGCCGTGACCGAGCGAGCGGATCTTGTTGCCCTGCTGCTCGATCACGCCCCAGCCGGTGCTGGCCGTGCCCGGATCGATGCCCAGGACGACCGTGGGCCGTCCGTCGGTTGGCTCCTGTCGCATGACCTCTCCCCTCGGCCTCTGACCGCCGGCTGGCCGCCGTCGGGCGCTGTGACCCCCCGCGCCGCGTGCGGGCTACCCCGCGACGGCCTCGAGGACCTCGTCGGGTATGTCGAAGTTGGCGTAGACCTCTTGCACGTCGTCGCTGCTTTCGAGCGCGTCGATCAGGCGCAGGGTCTTGCGCGCGTCGGTTTCGTCGAGCTTGACGGTGGTCTTGGGGATCATGGTCAGCTCGACCTGCTCGCACTCGATGCCCGCGGCGTCGAGGGCCTCGCGCACGGCGGTCAGCGCGCTCGGCTCGGTGACGATCTGGATGGTGTCGCCGTCGAGCGTGACGTCGTCGGCGCCGCCCTCGATCGCGGCCTCCATGACGGCGTCTTCGGTAAAGCGCCCGGCGTCGACTGTGAGCGAGCCGCGACGCTCGAAGATCCAGGCGACCGAGCCCGGTCCGCCGAGGCTGCCGTTGTGCTTAGTGAAGATGTTGCGCACGTCGGCCGCGGAACGGTTGCGGTTGTCGGTGAGGGCTTCGACGATCACCGCCACGCCGTTCGGGCCGTAGCCTTCGTAGACGATCGCCTCGAACGAGGCGCCGCCCTCTTTGCCCGCGCCGCGCTCGATCGCCCGGTCGATGTTGTCCTTCGGCATGCTGTAGGAGCGTGCCTTTTCGATGGCCGCTGCCAGTGTCGCGTTGGCGGCCGGATCGGGACCACCCTCTTTGGCGGCCACCATGATGGCGCGGGCGAGCTTTGAGAAGAGCTGGCCCCGCTTGGCATCGGCCGCGCCCTTCTTGTGCTTGATCGTGGACCACTTCGAGTGCCCGGACACTACGAGACCACCTCCTCGGTCGGCGACCCGGCGCGCGAGCCGGTCGCCCCCGTCTTGCTCGATGCGGCGCGCACCATGGCGAGGAACGCGTCATGCACCCTTGTATCACCCGTCAGCTCCGGGTGGAAGGCCGTGACCAGCACGTGACCCTGACGGGCCGCCACGGCGTGCCCCTGGAAGGAGGCGAGCACCTCGACGCCCGGCCCCACGGCGTCGATCCAGGGCGCGCGGATGAACACGGCGCGCAGCGGCGGCGGCCCGAAGGCCGGCATGTCGAGGTCGACCTCGAAGCTGTGCACCTGACGGCCGAAGGCGTTGCGCCGGGCGACGATGTCGATGAGCCCGAGCAGCGGCTGGTCGCCCTCGGCGATGGTGCGCGCCACGGTGATGAGCCCGGCGCAGGTGCCCAGCACCGGCATGCCGGCGGCGTGGCGCGCCCTGATCGGCGCGATGAGACCGAAGTGAGTCATGAGCTTGCCGATCGTGGTGCTCTCGCCGCCGGGGATGGCGAGGCCGTCGACCCGCTCGAGGTCGGCCGGCTTGCGCACCTCGACGGTCGCCGCGCCAAGCCGCGCGAACGTGGCGCGATGCTCACGGAAGTCGCCCTGCAAGGCGAGCACGCCCACGCGCGGCGCTTCGGTCGGCGCGGCCTGCTCGTAGGCCGGCGACAGGATGGCGTCGCGCCGGGCGCCCGGCGCGAAGCTCAGCCTGCGGATGTCGGGTGCCGCCTTGGTCAACCGCGGTACTGGATCTTCTGGTCGGCGGTCATCTTGGCCGCCTCGATGCCCTCCATGGCGTCGCCCAGGCCCACCGACACCTCGGCGAGCACCGCGGGATCGTTGTAGTTGGTCGTGGCGCGCACGATGGCTACCGCGCGGCTCGCCGGGTCGGCGCTCTTGAAGATGCCCGAGCCGACGAACACGCCCTCGGCCCCGAGCTGCATCATGAGCGCGGCGTCGGCCGGCGTCGCGATGCCGCCGGCCGAGAAGTTGACGACCGGCAGCTTGCCGTGCTCGGCAACCCAGCGCACGAGCTCGTAGGGCGCGAGCAGGTCTTTGGCCGCCGCGTTGTAGAGCTCGTCTTCGTCCATGGAGGTGAGACGACGGATCTGCCCCATGATGGTGCGCATGTGGCGGACGGCCTCGACGACGTCGCCGGTGCCGGCCTCGCCCTTGGTGCGGATCATGGCGGCGCCCTCGCCGATGCGCCGCAGCGCCTGACCGAGGTCGATCGCGCCGCACACGAACGGCACCGTGAACTTGAACTTGTCGATGTGGTTGGCTTCGTCGGCCGGCGTCAGAACCTCGGACTCGTCGATGTAGTCGACCTCGAGCGCCTCGAGGATCTGGGCCTCGACGAAGTGACCGATCCGCGCCTTGGCCATGACCGGGATGGTCACGGTCGCCTGGATCTCCTTGACCTTGAGGGGGTCGGCCATACGCGCCACGCCGCCGTCGCGGCGGATGTCGGCGGGCACGCGCTCGAGCGCCATGACGGCACAGGCGCCGGCCTCTTCGGCGATCCGCGCCTGCTCGGCGTTGGTGACGTCCATGATCACGCCGCCCTTCAGCATGTCGGCGAGACCACTCTTCACACGCATCGTCCCGATGTCGCTCACGGGATACCTCCGTCGTTTGCCCGAGGAGTCGATTCTACCGTAGCCCCGCACCGGCTTCCAACGGTCACTCCTCTAAAATACCCGCAAATTGCGGCAAAGAGCAGGAGGCCCTAGCTCTTCTGCGCCTCCTCGCGTGCCTTGCGCGCCTCGTCGATGACCTTCTGAGCCATGTGCGCCGGCACCTCTTCGTAGCGCAGGAACTCCATGTGGTAGTCGCCGCGCCCGCCGGTCATGGACGTGAGGTCGGGCGCGTAGCTCACCATCTCGGCGAGCGGCGCTTCGACGGCGATCACGCTGCTGTGGCCACGCGGCGTGGTGCCGAGCACCCTGCCGCGCCGCGAGTTCATGTCGCCGATGATGTCGCCGACGTTTTCTTCGGGCACGGTGACCTCGACGTTCATGATGGGCTCGAGCAGCACCGGCTGGGCCTTTTCGACGGCCGCCTTGAAGCCGATCGAGCCGGCAATCTGGAAGGCCATGTCCGACGAGTCGACCGGGTGGTACTTGCCGTCGTAGAGGGTGACCTGGACACCGACCATCGGGTAGCCGGCCAGGAAGCCTTCGGTCATGGCCGCCCGCACGCCTTTCTCGACCGCCGGGATGAAGTTGCGCGGGATGGCGCCGCCGACGATCTTGTCGACGAACGCGAAGTCGTCGTCGCCGGAGAGCGGGGCGACCTCCATCCAGGTGTCGGCGAACTGGCCGCGGCCGCCGGTCTGCTTTTTGTGCTTGCCCTGCGCCTTGGCCGAGCCGCGGATCGTCTCGCGATAGGGCACACGCGGCGGCTTGAGGTCGACGTCGACGTTGAAGCGGCGCCTCATGCGCTCGACCGTGACCTCGACGTGCACCTGGCTCATGCCCGAGACGATCATCTCGCCGGTCTGGGCGTCGCGCTGCACGTGGACCATGCGGTCTTCTTCGGCGAGCCGCCGCAGGGCGCTCACGACCTTGTCTTCGTCGCCCTTGGTCTTGGCCTTGACGGCGAACGACATGAGCGGCGCGGGATACCCGATGGCCGGGAAGGCGGCGGCGCCGTCGGCCGACAGCGTGTCGCCGGTGACGACGTCCTTGAGCTTGGCCACGGCGCCGATATCGCCGGCCGCGAGCTTGTCGGCCGGCTTGGTCTCTTTGCCCTGCTGCTTGAGCAGCGCGCCGACGCGCTCCTTGTGGCCGTCGCGCGCCACCGTGAGGTTGCTGTCGCTGCCGATAGCGCCGCTGAAGACGCGGAAGATGTTGATGCGGCCGCTGAACGGGTCGGCCACCGTCTTGAACACGAAGGCAGCCGGCGCGGCGTCGGGATCGCACGGGAACTCGACCTCGGCGCCGTCGGCGGCGAGCGCCACGGCCGGCGGCGCGGCCGCCGGCGACGGCGACAGCGCGAGCAGGTCGAGCAGCAGGTCGACGCCGACGAGATGCGTGGCGGAGCCCACGGCGACGGGGAACACCTTGGCGTCGCGCACGGCTTCGGCGAAGCCGCGCTGCAGCTCGTCGTCTGAGATCTCCTCCTCCATGAGGAACTTCTCGGTGAGCTCGTCGCTGGACTCGGCGACGACCTCGGTGAGCGCGTCGCGCAGCTCTTTGGCGCGATCGGCGAGGTCGGCCGGCACGTCGCCCTCGACGACCTTCTGGCCGTCGAGCATGTAGGCCTTCATCTTGAGGACGTCGACGACGCCGGCGAAGTCGTGCTCGGCGCCGATCGGAAGCTGCACCGCCACGACCTCGTGGCCGAAGGCCTCGCGCAGGCTGCCCAGGCAGCGATCGAAGTCGGCCCGCTCGCGGTCGAGCATGTTGCAGAACAGCACTCGGGCCCGGCCGGCGTCGGCGGCCCGCGACCAGAGGCGCTCGGTCTGCACCTCGACGCCCATCACGGCGTTGACGACGACGAGGGCGGTCTCGACGACGCGCAGCGCGCCGATCGTGTCGGCCTGAAAGCTCGGATCGCCGGGGGTGTCGATGAGGTTGTAGGTGAGCCCGCCGTGCTCGACGTGGGCGAGCGACGAGGCGAGGCTGAGCTGGCGGCGCTTCTCGTCGTCGTCCCAGTCGCCCACGGTGCTGCCGTCCTCGATCTTGCCGAGGCGGTTGATGGCGCCGGCGCGAAACAGGAGCGCCTCGAGCAGCGACGTCTTGCCTGTGCCGCGGTGGCCCACGAGCGCGACGTTCCTGATCTTGCCGGGTTCGTTCATGCTGGTCTCCTCGGATCGCTTGCGTGCGGGCCCAGGGCGCAGCGCAAACGCGCGCGACGGTCGACTGTCGCGCGCGGCGAGATGCTGACCGGATGGCGGCCGGATGAGCCCCCGTGGGGGACAGACCTCCGTGTCGGCTGTGCCTGCGTCATGGGCCCGGACGTCCTGCCTTTCGTCTGGCGGCACTCGTGCCCGTACCCCCGCCGACCGCCTGAAGGCGGCGTGGCCAAACGCCCGGCGGCTGCCCGGCGCGACCGGACCGGAGGGTGCTCAGAGGTTCGGGACTCGTGCCCGCAACCGCAGGAGTCTAGCACAAGCCCACGCCGGCTGTGCAGGTGGCGGCTGGACGGATGGCACGGCTGCCGAACCGGGCCCGCACGGCGTCGACCGCCTCGTCGACGGCGAGGTGTTTCCAGCCGTCGTCGAAGGTGAGCTGCCAGGCGCCGCTCACGATGCCGCTCACCGCGACGCCGAGCAAGCGGACGCGCCGGGGGCCGAGGTCGACGGCATCGAGCAGACCGGCGACGGCGTCGTAGACGACGCGGGTGCTCGTGGTCGCGCGCGGCAGCGTGACGTGACGCTCGAAGGTGTGGAAGGAGCCGTCGCGCACCTTGAGGGTCACCGTGCGGGCGGCGTAGTGGTGCCCGCGCAGCCGCGTCATGAGCTGGTCGGTCAGCGCGAGCAGGGCGCCCCGCAGGACGACGGGCTCGGCGGTGTCGACGGCGAAGGTGGTCTCGTGGCCCATGGACGCGGGCGCCGCGGCCGCGGACCGCACGGACGACAGGCTGCGGCCGAAGGCGAGCTGCTTGAGCGGCCGCGCGCCCCGACCGAAGGCCGCCGCGAGGAACGACAGGGGGACGTCTTGCAGCATGCCCACGGTGGTGAGGCCGAGGGAGTGCAGGCGCTCCTGCGTGACCGGTCCGACCCCGTAGAGCTCGCCGACCGGCAGGTCGCGCAGCCGGCCGTGGACGTCGGCTTCGTCGAGCACGCCGATGCCGGCCGGTTTGTTCAGGTTGGCGGCGAGCTTGGCGAGCAGCTTGTTGGGGGCGACGCCCAGCGTGCAGGTGAGGCCGTGCTCATCGTAGACGAGCTCCTGGATGCGGCCGGCGATGGCCCGTGGCGGCCCGAAGAGCCGGCGGCTGCCGGCGACGTCGAGGACAGCTTCGTCGATGGACACCGGTTCGACCAGGTCGGTGAAGCGGCCGAACAGCTCGAGCAGCTCGCGATGCACGGCCGTGTAGGCGTGCAGGTCGGTGGGCAGGTACACCCCTTGCGGGCACAGGCGCCGCGCCCGGGCGATCGGCATGGCGGTGCGCACGCCGCAGGCCCGTGCTTCGTAGGAGGCGGTGGCCACCACGCTGCGCCGTTCGGCCCGACCGCCGACGATGACGGGCTTGCCGCGCAACTCGGGACGGCGTGCTTGCTCGACCGACGCGAAGAAGGCGTCCATGTCGATGTGGATGATGGACGGCGCTGAAACGAACATACGTTCGTAGTATACCCGCGGCCGGGGAGGAGTGACAGCGTCGGATGGCGCTTTCTCGGTTGACGATCGTGGAGGGCGCTGCGGAGGGTCGACCGCGCAGCCCTGCGGAAGGTCGGTCCCGGAGCCGGCCGCCCCTCCCCCGCCGCCCCGAAGCTTCAGCCGCTGCTCGAAGCGCTGCTTTGGTCTGGGGGATCGACGGCGACCGTGACCCGCGGCACGTCGCGCCAGAGGGCCTCGAGCCGGTAGAAGTCGCGCGCCCCGGGGGTGAAGATGTGCACGACGAGGTCGAGATAGTCGAGCAGGATCCACTCGGCCTCGCGTTCGCCCTCGGAGCGCGCCGGCCGCGCCCCCGCGACGCGCAGGCCCTCGACGATGGCGTCGGCGATCGCCTTGGCCTGACGCGTGCTGCCGCCGCTCACGATGACGAAGTAGTCGGTGTAGCCGACCGCGTCGGCCATGTCGAGCACGACGGGCTCGTGGGCCTTCTTGTCGGCGGCGAGCTGCACGGCCCGGCGGACCAGGTCCAGCGTGCGCTCGTTCTGATCGGCTGCTGCTACTGCAGGTCCTTTGCCGTGATGTCCTTGCCGACGATGACGATCACCGTCGTAGCCGGCAACCCGCTGCCGGTCAGGACGACGCCGTGGCCGAGTATAGCACGCACCTGCGTGGCCACCCCGAAGGCCTTCGAGCCCGCCTCGATCTGCGTGTCCTGGTAGTCGAACGAGCTCGCGTTGCGCACGGCCGGCAGGTTGACGTCCATGCTCGCGAGCTGGGCGACCACGAGCCGGCCGATGCCGACGGCGCCCGAGCCGTTCTCGACGATCACGGTGTAGGGCGCCACGAAGCCCCGCGCGTCGCGGGTGATCTGCGCCATGATGGCCGCCGGGTCGGGTCGCCAGGCGAACTGGCCGTAGGAGACCTGCCCGACCGACGGCAGGCGGGCGACCGTGACGCGCCCCGACACCAGCGTGCGCAGCAGGTCGCGGGCGTCGACTCTGGCGATGCCCTTCTGCTCGCCGGCCAGCTTGTCGATCGTCGCCGAGCGCCGTGACTGGGGCACCGCGGCGGCCGCCGACAGCACCGCGCCCACGACCGCGACCTGGGCGCTCGCCTGGTCACCGTCGCCCTTGCCGGCCGCGGTCAGCACGGTGCGCAGCTGAGCAGCCGGCAGCGCGAAGCTGCCCCCGAAGAGCCGGGAGACGCTGCCCATCTGCAGGCTGAAGGGCGTCGGCGCGGTGACCGTGAGAGCGCCGCCTCCGGCCAGGCGGCCAAGGTCGGCGTACGAGAGGTGGAGCCGGTAGCTGAGCGACGCGCCGAGCAGGCGTGCCAGGTACGAGGGCAGCTCGTCCTCGGCCGCCACGTCGCCGGCCATCATGTACTCGCCGCTCGCGCTCGTGAGCAGCAGGTCGGGCGGGATCGTGTAGAGCGTGGTCGTGCCCTGAGCGGCGTTGTTGACGAGCACGGCGGCCGTCGGCGAGCCGTCGCGGCCGCCGCCGACCTGCACCAGCGCGAGGTAGTTCGCGGCGCTCGGCAGCACGTGATGCTGGCGCAGGGAGTGAGCCAGGTGCACGGCGCCCAGCACCGCGCCGAAGGCGACGGCGGCCGCGAGGGCGTAGAGCGCCAGGTTCTGGTAGGCGCCCCAGCGCCGGCTGCGCCGCGCGGCCAGCCGCTTCGCGCGATAGCCCTCAGCGCCCGGCACGTCGCTCCTCGAGCAGCGCCAGCATGAGCGGGTGGGGCGCCCGGCCGCGCTCGCGCAGGCGGGCCACGTCGCGCTCGACCAGGGTCAGCACGGCGCCGTCGAGCGACTCGAGGGCGAGACGGCGCACGTCGTCGACCCCTTTCCAGGTGCGCCCGGGCTCGGTCGCGTCGGCCACATAGACACAGGCGTCGAGCGCGCTCATGCCCGGCCCGCCCAGCGTGTGCCGGGCGATGGCCTCGACCACGGCCGGCGAGAAGCCGGCCGCACCCGCTTCGGCGGCGGCCAGTCGGGCGTGCAGCAACTGCACCGCGTACTCCTCCTCGATAGGGTCGGTCTCGAGTCCGTGCTTTCGCGAGAGCGCGAGGACTTCCTGCCGCGGCAGCTCGCGACACAGGTCGTGCAGCAGGCCCGCCGTGACGGCGTCGTCGGGCGAGGCGCCCCAGCGCCGGGCGAGCGCCTCGGCCTGGCGCGCCGTGCCGCGACAGTGCTCGACGAGGCTCTCCGAGAGTCCGCGTGCCTCGAGCATCTGTTCGGCACGACGGCGCTCCTCCATGAGAGGTGACGTCACGAGCCCGCCGCGGCCGGAGACGGATGGGTCGACGGTGAGCGGTACAGCCCGCGCTCCTCGATGAAGCGCTCGACCGCGGGCGGCACGAGGTAGCGGATCGGCCGTCCGGCCCGCACCCGGGCCCGGACCATGCTCGAGGAGATGTCGATGGCCACGCTCGGCAGGATCGTCGCCCGGCCCCTCCCCCACCGCGCCACGGCCCGCTCGATCGCCGCGGGGGCGTCGCCGGGACGCGGAGCGACCACGAGCCGCGCCCGCTCGAGGATGGCCCCGGGCTCGTGCCAGGTCTCGAGCTGCAACAGGGTGTCGGAGCCGCCAATGAAGACGAGCTCGTGGCCCGGACGGCGCGCGGCGAGTGCGGCGAGCGTGTCGCTCGTGAAGCGCAGCCCGAGCTCGATCTCGACCGCCGACGTCGCAAAGCGCTCATCGTCGTCGACGGCGAGACGCGTCATCTCGAGGCGCACGGCCGCGGGCACGTCGTCGGCCACGTCCTTGTGGGGCGGCGCCGCCGCCGGCACGAACAGGACCTGCTCGAGGTCGAGGGCGGCGGCCGCGTCGGAGGCGATCGCAAGGTGGCCGACGTGCGGCGGGTTGAAGCTGCCGCCCAGCACGCCGATGGCCCGCAGCGCCGTCACTTCGGAGCCGCCCTACCCGCGCACCTGACCATCGCCCCAGGCGACGTACTTGAGGCAGGTGAGCTCGCGCAGCGAGATGGGGCCGCGGACGTGCAGCTTCTGCGTGGAGATGCCCATCTCGGCGCCCAGACCGAACTGCGCGCCGTCGGTGAAGCGGGTCGAGGCGTTCACGTAGACGGCGGCCGCGTCGACCTCGCGGGCGAAGCGGCGCGCGGCCTCGAGGTCGCCGGTGAGGATCGCCTCGGAATGGCCGCTGCCGAACGTCGCGATGTGGTCGATGGCCTCGTCGAGCGAGTCGACCACCCGCACGGCCATCTTGAGGTCGAGGAACTCAGTCTCGTAGTGCGTGCGGTTGGCCCGCTTGAGCGTCTGGTCCGGCACGAACTCGCTCGTCGGACGGTCGACGACGAGCTCGACGCCGCGGCGCTGGAGCTCGGCCACGGCCGGTGGCAGGAACCGCGCCGCGACCGCGCGGTGCACGAGCAGGGTCTCGGCGGCGTTGCAGACGCCGGGCCGCTGGCACTTTGCGTTGACCGTCACGGCGAGCGCCATGTCGAGATCGGCGGCCGCGTCGACGTACACGTGACAGTTGCCGCCGGCGGCCGCGATCACGGGCACGCGGCTATGCTCGGCGAGCAGCTCTTTGAGCTCGTCGCCGCCGCGCGGGATGACCACGTCGATGAGATCCTTGAGCGCCACGAGCTCGAGCAGCACCTCGCGCGGGCCGGCGACGAAGGCCACGGCCTCGGCCGGCAGGCCGGCCTCGAGGATGGCGCCCTGCACCACCTCGGCGAGCATGCGGTTGGAGTGCTTGGCCGCGCTGCCGCCGCGCAGCACCACCGCGTTGCCCGACTTGAGGCACAGGGCGGCGGCGTCGACCGTCACGTTGGGCCGCGCCTCGTAGACGACAGCGACCACGCCGAGCGGCACGCGCAGGCGGGTGAGCTCGAGGCCGTTGGGCAGGCGACGCCCCTCCTCGGTCTCGCCCACCGGATCGGGCAGCGCAGCGATCTCGCGCACGCTGCGCGCGACGTCGCGCAGACGGTCCTCGTCCAGGTACAGACGATCGACCAGGGCCGAGCTCAGCTTGCTCGCGCGCGCGAGCGCGACGTCCTCGGCGTTCTCGGCGAGGATCTCGCCGGCGCGGCGGTCGAGCGCCTCGGCGATGAGCACGAGGGCCTCGTCCTTGTCGGCGCGCGACAGCGCCGCCAGCGTGCGCGACGCCGCTCTCGCCTTGCGGACCTGTTCCTCGACCGTCACGTGTCCTCCTCGTCGATCAGCACCAGATGGTCGCGATGCACGACCTCTTCGCCCGCGTGCGGCACGAGACGGCGCGCCTCGGCGCTGCGCAGGCCGGCGACGCGCCGCAGGTCGCGCGCCCCGATCGCGGCGAGGCCGCGAGCGATCTCGCCGCGCCCTGGGCGCACGACCGAGACCGCGTCGCCGGCCGCGAAGGCGCCGTGCACCCCGGTGACGCCCACCGGCAAGAGGCTGCCGCCGGCCTCGGCCAGGGCGCGCGCCGCGCCGTCGTCGACCTCGAGGGTGCCGCGCACGGGCTTGGCGTAGCGCAACCAGAGCTTGAAGGCGGAATCGTCCTTGCGCCGCGCCGGCGCCACCGTGCCCACCGGGCGTCCGGCGAGCGCGTCGGCGATCACGCCCTCGCGCTCGCCGCGGGCGATCACGGCGCGCACGCCGGCACCGGCCGCCATGAGGGCGGCGGCCGTCTTGCCGCTCATACCGCCGGCGCCGCGCTTGGCGGAGCGCCAGCTCACGCCCACGAGGTCGTCGTCGGAGCCGAGCACGGCGATCGGTCGCGCGCCGGGATCGCGCCTCGGGTCGGACGTGTAGAGGCCGTCGCGGTCGGTGAGCAGCAGGAGCAAGTCGGCGCGCAGCATGATCGCTACCTGGGCGGCCAGAACGTCGTTGTCGCCGAAGCCGATCTCGTCGGTCGCCGTCGTGTCGTTCTCGTTGACGATCGGCACGATGCGCCAGGCCAGCAGGCGGCGCAGCGTGGCGCGCGCGTTTACGTAGCTGATGCGCTGGGCGAAATCGGTGCTCGTGAGCAGCACCTGCGCCGCGGTCAGGTCGTGCCCGGCGCAGAGCCGGGCGTAGGCCGCGAACAGGCGGCCCTGGCCCACGGCCGACGCCGCCTGCAGCTCGGCCATGCGTTCGGGCCGCTCGCGCAGACCGAGCGCGCTCTGCCCACAGGCGATCGCGCCACTCGAGACCACGACCACGCGGTGGCCGTCGGTGGCCAGGGCGGCCACTTCGGCCACCCGCGCCGCCAGCACGGCGCGGCGCAGCCTGCCGCGGCCGTCGGCCACCGTGCTCGAGCCCAGCTTCACGACCACGGTCTTCATACGTCCGGCTCCACGACGCCAATCTTCATGTCTTCATTCTACTCATCAGCCCGCCGGCTCGAACGGCCCCTCACGCGAGCACGAACTCCGCGGCACCGATCACGATGGTGTCGCCGTCGACGGCGCCGGCCTTGCGCAGCGCGTCGGACACGCCGGCCCGCTCCATCACGTCCTGCAGGTAGCGCACCGCCTCGTCGTTGCCGAGCTCGGCCTTGGCGACCAGGCGCTCCAGCACGCGTCCTTCGACGCGCCAGGCGACGCCGTCGCGCCGCACCGTGAAGTCGCCGAGGCGGCCCTCGGCCGGCCGCAGCAGGACGGGCTCGGCCTCCTCGAAGGCCTCGGGCGGCGGCGTGACACGCTCGACGACGTCGGCGAGGGCGCGCCGCAGCGCGTCGAGGCCCTGCTGCTCGACGGCCGACACCACGACCACCGCGTCGCCGGCCCGGGCCGCATCGGTCGCAAGCGCCGCGGCGACCTTGCCGGCCGTGTCCTCGTCGATCAGATCGGCCTTGTTCACGGCGATCAGGCCGGGGTGATCGGCGAGCTCGGCGCGAAACGCGGCGAGCTCGCCGCGCACGGTCGCGGCCGCCGCCCGCGCGGCCTCGACGCCGAGCGAGCCGTCGACCACGTAGACCAGCACGGCGGTGCGCTCGATGTGCGCCAGGAACCGGTCGCCGAGCCCACTGCCCGCGCTCGCGCCCTCGATCAAGCCGGGGATGTCGGCGAGCACGACGACGCGCTCGCCCAGGCTCATCGTGCCGAGGTTGGGCTCGAGCGTCGTGAAGGGGTAGGCCGCGACCTTGGGGTGTGCGCGCGTGAGCGCCGCGAGCAGCGACGACTTGCCGGCGTTGGGCAGGCCGACGAGACCGACGTCGGCGAGCAGCTTGAGCTGCAGCGTGAGCCAGCGCTCGTCGCCCGGCAGGCCCTTCTCGGCGAAGCGCGGCGTGCGCCGCGTGGGCGAAACGAAGCACACATTGCCGCGGCCGCCCTCGGCGCCGCGGGCCGCGAGGTAGCGCTGGCCCTCACGCGTGAGGTCGGCGAGCAGGAGCCCTTCGGCATCGTGCACCTCGGTGCCGACCGGCACCTCGACCACGGTCGTCTCGCCGGCCTTGCCGTGGCGGTTCTGCCCCATGCCGTGGCCGCCGCGCTGCCCGCGGAAATGGACCTTGTGGCGGAAGTAGGCGAGGTCGCGGTGCTGGCGGCTCGCGACGATCACGACGTCGCCGCCGGGCCCACCGTTGCCGCCGTCGGGGCCGCCACGCGGCACGTGCTTCTCGCGCCGGAAGCTGACCGCCCCAGCCCCCCCGCTACCGCCGCGGACGTTGATGGTCGCGTGGTCGCTCAGCATAAGGACGGACCCGGCCGACCCGGCCGGACGAGGGCGCTAGGCCTCGGGGACGATCGAGATGATTCGGTCGCTACCGCTGCGCCCGAACTCGATGCGGCCCGTCGTGCGGGCGAAGATGGTGTGATCGACGCCGATGCCGGCGCCGACGCCGGGACGGAACCGCGTACCGCGCTGACGGACGATGATGGAGCCGGCCGGCACGACCTGCCCGGCAAAGGCCTTGACGCCGAGGCGCTTGGCTTCGGAGTCGCGGCCGTTGCGGCTGGTACCGGCGCCCTTCTTATGAGCCACTCTTCTTCTCCTTCTGGCCGGCGATGTCGATCGCGTCGATGTCGAGCTTGGTGAGCCGGCTGCGATGGCCGTGCGACTTCTTGTACGTCGACTTCGGCCGGTAGGTGAACACGTCGATCTTGTCGCCCAGCAGGTGCTCGACGACCGTGGCCTTGACCTTGGCGCGCGCCGTCTTGCCGGCGTGCATCTCACCGCTCTCGTCGCGCACGGCGAGCGGTACGAGCTCGATGTGAGCGCCCTCGTCGGCGGCGACGCGGTCGACCACGATCGAGTCGCCCTTGGCCACCTTGTACTGCTTGCCGCCGACTCGCACGATGGCGTACGGCGCGGAGGTGTCAGTCATGCCTTCTCCCGTAAGACAACGGCCAACGATGCTAGTCGATAGCCTTCGGACTGTCAACGCGGCCTCCGGCGCCGCGGCGCCGGAGGCCACCCGGAGGGCGTCGGCGGCGCGGGACCACGGTCCCGCGCCGCCGACGCCTACGAGACGATCACGCCCATCGCACCCGCCCGGGTGAGCGACGTGATGCGCACCTTGCGCTTCTCGCCGAGCGCTCGCCGGCCGTTCAGCACGATCACCTGATACCCGCTCACGTGAGCGACGGCATCACCGGGGCTGTAGGTCAGGGCGTACTCGAGCTCGACGGCCACCTCCTCGTCCTCGCGGACCGGGATGCGGTGCGACTCGACCGCCTCGAGCGACCCTTCCGCCACGATGCGGAAGGTCTCGATCGGCAGGAAGCGCGAGCCTTCGAGGAAGATGCGCTTGCCGGTGGCGCGCTCGAGACGCTTCACGCGGCCGCCGACGGTAAGCCGCTCGGCGACCGCGGTGTTGACCTCGATCAGCAGGGCCCGCGCCTGCGTGTCGGCGGCGTGCTCGCCGAGCCGACGCTCGATCGTGATCGCCATGGTCTCGGCCGACAGCACCCGCGCCTTCCCCTCGCAGACCGGGCAGGTCTGGGTGAGGATGCCTCGCGCGCCGTCGGTGATGTTCTGCCTCGTCATCTCGACCAGGCCGAGCGGCGAGATCTCGACGACGTAGGTCTTGGTCCGGTCGGTGGCGAGCTCGGCCTGGAGCTTGGCCAGCACCGCCTCGCGGTTGCGCGCGTACTCCATGTCGATGAAGTCGATGATGATGATGCCGCCGATGTCGCGCAGCCGGAGCTGGCGCACGACCTCGCGGGCGGCCTCGAGGTTGTTGCGCGTGATCGTGTCCTCGAGGCCCTTGCCGCCGGTGAAGCGGCCCGTGTTCACGTCGATCACGGTGAGCGCCTCGGTGTGGTCGATCACGAGGTTGCCGCCGCTCGGCAGCGGTACCCGGCGCTCCAGGGCGCGCGCGATCTGCTCCTCGATGCCGTGCGCCTTGAACAGCGCCTCGTCGTCTTCGTACAGCTTGACGCGGGTGGCCAGCTCGGGAGCGACCTTGTCGAGGTAGCCCACGAGCTCCTTGCGGCGCTTCTCGCCGTCGACGAGCACGGCCGCGAACGACTCGTCGTACAGGTCGCGCGCGACCTGCAGCGACACGTCGGCCTCGGCGTAGACGAGACCGGGCGCCTTGACCTTGTCGGCCTTGGCCTTGAGGCGGGTCCAGAGGCGCGACAGGAAACGCAGGTCGCCCTTCATCTCCTCGACGCTCTTGCCCTCGGCGACGGTGCGCACGATCAAGCCGGCGTCCTTGGCCTTGAGCGACTTGCAGAGCTCGCGCAGACGGTCGCGCTCGTCGGTCGGCAGGCGGCGCGACACGCCCACGCCGGAGCCGCCGGGCACGTAGACGAGGTAGCGTCCGGCCAGCGACAGCTGGCCCGTCAGGCGCGCCCCCTTGCTGCCCATCGGGTCCTTGGACACCTGGACCATGATCTCCTGGCCCGGCTTGAGCATCTGCGTGATCTTGTGCGGGCGCTTCTCGCCGTCCTCGGGATCGGCGACGTCGTCGACATACAGGAAGCCGTTGCGCTCGAGGCCGATGTCGACGAACGCGGCGTCCATGCCGGGCAGCACGTTGTCGACCTTGCCGCGGTAGATGTTGCCCGCGTACGAGCGCTTACCCGGGCGCTCGATGTAGATCTCGGCCAGGCGGCCGTCCTCGACCAGGGCTACGCGCATCTCGCCGGCGTCCTCGCTCACGAGGATTTCCTTGTGGCCCGGCAGGTCGGCGGTGACGCCGGTGTCCTTCGGACGCCGCAGGCGGCCGCCACGGCGGCGACCGACTCCCTCGGCCGGTTCGGCCTCGCCCGCCTGCGCCCGGGCGGCGGGCTCGGCGGTCGCCGGCTCGGTGGCGGCCTCGTCGGTCTCACCGCTGCCGCCGCCCCGGCGACGGCGGCGACGGCGTCGACTCGGCCCGCCTTCGGAGGGCTCCTCCCCCTGCTCGCTCTCGGCGACCGCCGTCTCGACGGCGGCGGGCGGCGTCGCATCGTCGCCGACGACGGCCTCGCCGGCCAGGGCCGCGGCGTCGGCGCCGGTGGCCGCCGGCTCTACGTCGCCGGTCTCGGCGACCGCCGTCTCGACCGGCGCCTCGCCGTCGCCGTTGTGACGGCGATGCCGACGCCCGCCGCGGTGTCCGCGACGCCGGCGCCGGTGTCCGTCGTCGCCCTCTTCCTCGGTCGTCGCGTCGGCCGTCGTCGCAGCCGTCGCCTCCGGCGCGGCCGTCGCGTCTGGCGCGGCCGTCGCCTGCGGCTCGACGACCGACGGCTCGCCGCCGCCCGACGCGGGGCGCGCGTCGGCGTCGGTCGGCGCCGCCTTGCCGGCGGCGTCACCACCGCCCTCGACCTGGGCCTGCGCCGGCGCAGCGACGCCCTCGTCGGGTCGCGCCTCGGCCGCCGCCGACCCGCCGCGGCCGCGACGGCCGCGCCGGCGACGCCGCGACGGCGCCACGTCACGGTCGGCTGCGGCGGCGGCCATGGCCTCGTCGGACACGGGCGTCGGCGAGCGCTCGAGGAGCGCCTCGTCGGGCGCCGCCGTGGCCACGATCACGTCACGCTCCTCGTCGCGCGCGGTCGCCGGACCGGCGGCCGGCGGCGGCGCCTCGCTCGCGCCCGCGACGCGGGCCTCCTCGACGGCGGTGGTGGCCGCCGGGCGGGCGGGCCCGGTCGTGGTCGCCGTCTCTGCCGCGGTCGCGGCTCCTGCTGTGGTCGCGGCCGCCGCCGGCGGGGCTTCGCCGCCCGCGTCGCTCGACGGTGTCGCGGACCGGCCGCGCCGGACGGGACGGCGCCCCCGCGTGCGGCGCGCGTGAAGCGCGGCCCACGCACCGGGCTCGGTCACGCGGATCTCGGGTCCGCCGTCGCCGGCCTCGCGGTCGTCGTCGCCGGCTGCTTCCGGCGCTCCGCGCCGGGGCCGCTCATCGCGGTCCGCACCGCCGGCGTCGGGCGACGGGGGCGTCGCGGCGCCCTGAGGCGGCGGCGCGACGGTAGCAGAAGGCTCGTCGCTCTCGCCCGCAGCGGTCTTGGCCGGCTCGAGCGCGGCGTCGCCTTCGACAGCCGCGCGTCGCGGACGCGCCGCACGGCGGCGGCGCTTGGGTTGTTCGTCACTCACGTGTCGTCATCTCCTTTAGGTCCGCGACGCTCGCTGCGTCGTCGGACGAAACCTGCTCGGCCGCGCCGGATGGCCGCGGCCGCAAACCCTTCCAGTCCACGTGCGTGCGCACGAGGCCGAGCACGACGGGCTCGATCCCCAGGCGGGCGGCGAGCGCGGCGACGACCTCGTCGACGCGCGCCGAGCCGTCCGGCCCGTAGCGCAGTGTGAAAGAAACCTTGGTGCCGGCGTCGTGCGGGCACGCCGCCAGGCCACTGACGTACTTCTTCAAGTCGAACGTGCGACTCCCTTTCGGCGAGCGCCGCTCGACCGGCGACTGAGGCGCGGCGGCAAGCGCCGCGAGCGCCTCGTCGACCGCCGCGACCGGCGCCGCCAGGCGGCACTCGTATGCCGCCGCGACCGGCTGCGGTCGCACGCGCGCCTCGGCCAGGCTGAGCCGCTCGAACGAGAAGCCATCGGCCGCGCCTGCGCGCAGTGCCCGCAGGCGCTCCCCGAGCGCTGCCGCCGGCGTCTCTTCGGCGACCTCGACCACGGCGAGCTCGTCGAGCGCGGCCGCACCGGTCTGCAAGGGCAGCGGCAGCGAAAGGCGCGGCTTGGGCCGCATGCCCTGTGAGAAGGCGAGCTCGATGCCGGCCCGCGCGAAGGTGCGCTGCACGACGCGCATGGTGTCGAGGTGCGAGATGTAGCGCGCGGGACCGCCGCGGGCAAAGCTCAGCAGCCACCAGCTCACCGCTCCTCCCCGCCCGCGCTCGTCTGCAAGCGAGCGGTCCGCCGGTCGCCGCCCGCCACGAGGTCCATCTCGATCTCAGCGCCGCACACCCCGCAGGACGCGCAGGCCCCGTCGCGGCAGTCGTCGGTCGTCACGCCCTCGGCCCCACGCGCCGCCTCGGCGCGCAGGAAGGCGTCGTCGACGAGCGGGTCGACCGTCCGCCAGGGCAGGTCGTCGGCCGCCGCCCAGGCGCGGCCGCCGAGCTCGAGGCCGAGCTCGTCGGCCGCGCGCCGCCACACGCCGGCGTCGAACGACTCGCTCCAGCCGTCGAAGCGCGCCCCGCCGCGCCAGGCCGCCTCGACGAGCGCGCCGACCTCGCGCCCGCCCATCGCCAAGGTCGCCTCGACGAGCGACGTCTCGACGTCGTGGAAGCGCACCCTCGTCTGGCGCGGCAGGCGCTGCCGGAGGAGCTCCTGCCGCCGCCTGATCAGGGCCTCGCCGGCGAAGCCGGCGCGCTCGAAGGCGGTGTGCGCCTTGGGCACGAACGACGAGACCGCCAGGGAGACGCGCGCCCTCGATGGAGCCGTCGCAGCGGCGCGTTCGAGCGCCCTGCGGGTCAGGCCCGCGATCGCCGCGACGTCGTCGTCGGTCTCGCCCGGCAGGCCGACCATGAAATACAGCTTCAGGCCGCTGTAGCCGGCGCGGAAGACCGCCTCGACGGCGGCGGTGAACTCGTCCTCGCCGACCCGCTTGTTGACGGCGTCGCGCAGCGTCTGGCTGCCCGCCTCGGGGGCGAGGGTGACCGAGCCGCGCTGCTCCGCGCCGAGGCCGGCGAGCACGACGGCGGCCGAATCGACGCGCAGCGAGGGCAGCGAGACGCGCACGTGGGGGAAGCGCTCGCGGATGCCGGCGATCGCCGCGCGCACGCCACCGTAGTCACACGACGAGAGCGAGATGAGGGAGACCTCGTCGCAGCCGGTGGCCCGCAGGGCGCCGGCCGCCGCCTCGACGACCATCTCCGCGGGGCGCTCCCGCACGGGCCGGTACCAGATGCCGGCCTGGCAGAAGCGGCAGCCGGCGGTGCAGCCGCGCATGACCTCGATCACGGCGCGGTCGTGGACGCCTTCGATCAGGGGCACGAGCGGCGCCGTGAGCGGTGGCGTGCGAGAGAACTCGCTGAACACCTGACGCCGCACGCGCGCGTCCGCGGCGCTCGACGGCACCCACACGCCGGGCACCGCGGCCAGACGGCGCAGGCGCGCGGTCCGGTCGGGGGCCTCGAGGGCCGCGACGAGGTCGCCGATGCGGCCCTCGGCCTCGCCGACAAAGAAGGCGTCGAAGAACCGCGCGAGCGGCAGGGGGTTGGCCGTGCCGGGCCCGCCGCCGAGCACGATCGGATCGCCGGCGGAGCGCTCCGCCGCGTGCAGCGGCACGCCGGCCAGGTCGAGCATCTCGAGGACGTTCGTGTAGGTCAGCTCGTGCTGGAGCGTGAAGCCCCACAGGTCGGCGTCGCCGACCGGCGCGCCGCTCTCGAGAGTCCACAGCGGTACGCCGTGGGCGCGCATGAGAGCGGCCATGTCGGGCCATGGGCAGTAGGCGCGCTCGGCCGCGGCCGGGGACGCGTCGTTGATCTGCGCATAGAGGATCTGGAGCCCGAGGTTGGCGATCCCGATCTCGTAGACGTCGGGGTACGACAGCACCACGCGCGGCCGGCCGGCGGGCTTGTGGCGGGCGTGAAACTCGCCGCCGACGTAGCGCCCGGGCCGGGCGACGCGCGCGAGGAGGTCGGTCAGCTGCTGCGGGCGGTGGTCCTCACGGGGTGAGTCCTCTGGCAATCTTCTCAAACTTTCCAAGTTGGCTGGCGAGGCGGGGGAACCGGCTCGCCGTGAGCGGCGCTCCATTTTCGAAGTAGAGCACCGCGGATCGGCCGATGGCTTCGGTGCCGACGTAGCCGACGCTCGCCTTCATCGCCCAACCCAGGCCGGGCACGGAGTCGACGGCGCGGCGCGCCAGGGCGCGCATGCCGAAGCCGGACATGATCACGCCCAGCATCTCGACGGTGCGCTGCAGGTCGGGCTTGTAGCCGTAGGCGGCGCCGATGCGGAGCACCATCTTGAGCTGGTTCACGGTCATGACCGGCATGTCGGCGCCGGGCAGGAAGATGACGGCGCCGACCACGGCGTTCTGGCGAGCGGTGGCGTCGATCGTGTGCTGGATGACCACCGGGCGCAGGGCCGGCAGCGCCGCGGCGAGGGCAAGGCCGTCCTGCCCGGCTACCTGCGCGATGCGCCGGGCCAGGGCCGACTTGCCGGCCGGCGTGCCGCGGGTGTGCAGCACGAGCTCGCGCCCCGACAGCCCGGCGAGGGTCATGAAGGCGTGCCGGTCGAGCGTGACGGCCTCGGTGTCGCGCACGGCCGCGACCACGGCCGGCACGTGAGCGGCCCGGCAGAACGCCACGGTCGGCCCGAGCTCGGGACGCACGGGCGCCTGGGCGTCTTCGAGGAACACGATGACCGCCCAGCGCGCCAGCGCCTCGGGGCGGCCGGGAAAGTCGGCGCGCTCGAGCACGTCGAAGGCCCGGCTCAGGCCGGCGCTCGCGTCGTCGGCGCCGGCCGACAGCATGCGGGCGGCGTCGGCCAGCAGGTCGGGCGTGCCGACCAGGCAGATGCGGCTCGCGCTCGGGGTGTGCTTGCGCACGTCGGCGAGCGCCTTGAGGATCGTGCGGACGTTGGTGAGCGCCATGGGTCAGCCGCCGCTTCCCGCCAGCCGGCCTCGCAGGTGAACGCTCTCGAGGAGACCGACCAGCATCAGGTCTGTGATCAGTGCCGCGCCGCCGTAGCTGATGAACGGCAGCGGGATGCCGGTGATCGGCATGATACCAATAGTCATACCGATGTTCACGAACACCTCAAACAGGAAGATCGCGGCGATCGTGCCCGCGATCAGGCTGCCGTAGAGGTCGCGCGAGATCGTCGCGATGCGCAGCGCGCGCCAGATGACGATGCCGAAGAGCAGCAGCAGCACGGCCGCGCCGACGAACCCGTAGCGCTCGCCGATGACGGCGAAGATGAAGTCGGTGTGGTGCTCGGGCAGGAAGTCGAGGACGGTCTGGGTCGCCTGGTCGCCGCGACCGCGCAGGGCGCCCGAGCCCACCGCGATCAGCGACTGCGTCAGGTTGTAGCCCGCCCCCTGCGTGTCGTGGCCGGGGTGCAGGAACACCGTGAGGCGCTGCATCTGGTAGCCGTGCACGACGCTCAGCCCGACCGCGGGCAGCACCTTCAGCACGAGCACCGCCAGGCCGGCCGCGGCGCCCAGCAGCGCGGCGAAATGCGTCCACGACGTGCCGTAGAAGAGCAGCAGCGTGAGAGCGAGGACGACGAACACCATGGCCGTGCCGAGATCGGGCTGGGCGAAGACGAGCGCCGCCGGCAGGGCCACGTAGGCGAGCGCGATGACCGTCATGCGACGCATGCCGATGTTCTGCAGCCGGTCGGTGAGGTAGGCCGCCAGGGTCACCGTGACGATCACCAGGGCGAGCTCGGACGGCTGGAACTTGACGAAGCCCAGCGACAGCCAGCGGCGCGAGCCGCGCGTGACGGGGCCGAGCGCGAAGACGGCGGCGATCGACAGCAGCGCGAAGGCGTACAGCGGCCACTGCCAGCGCCGGAAGAGCTCGTAGTCGAGACGCGAGAGCACGACGAGGGCCACCAGGCCGACTGCGGCGTAGATCACCTGGGAGCGCGCGTAGTAAGTCGGCGTCGCCGTGTCGTACCGCGTCGCGAAATAGACCATGATGACGCCGTAGACGAGCAGGCAGACCATCGCCGCGAGGAGCAGGTAGTCGAGATGGCGCAGATACGCGCGCAGGTCCATCACGCCTAGTCGCTGTGCACGGCGCCGGTCGACTCTGTGACCTTCAGGTGGAAGAGGGCGTCGTAGATCATGCGGGCGGCCGGCGCGGCGCTCACGCCGCCGTGGCCGCCCTGCTGGATCATGACGACGACCACGTACTTCGGGTCGTTGGCCGGCGCGTAGCTGCAGTACCAGGCGTAGTCGCTCTGCCCGAAGACCTGGGCGGTGCCGGTCTTGCCCGCGACCTGGACCGGATAGTGGCCGAACACCGGGTACGAGGTGCCGGTCGGCGTGCTCGCGCCCTCGTGCAGGGCGTTCTGGATCACGCTGAGGGTCTCGGTGGAGATACTGAGTCGCCTGGGCTTCGCGTAGGGCACGCGGCGCACGAGGTCGCCGTGCGTGTCGAGGATCTTGGCGCCCAGGTGGGGCGTCACCTGGTAGCCGCCGTTGGCGATGGCCGCGTAGGCGACGGCGGCCTGCATGGGCGTCGCCTCGAGGTTGCCCTGGCCGATCGCCAGGTTGATCGAGTCGCCCGGCTTCCAGATGCGGTCGATCTGCCAGCCCTTCGGGTCGGTCTTCTTGGTGAAGGCCTGGTCCTTCCACTCGGGCGTCGGCACGAGGCCGGCGACCTCGCCGGGCAGGTCGATGCCGGTCGGGTGCCCCAGTCCGAGGCGCTTGGCCCAGTCCTCGAGCCCCTCACCCTTCTGCCGGTAGAAGTCGTAGCCGACGTTGTAGAAGAACACGTCGCACGACTGGGCGAGGGCCTGCGTGATGTCGATCGGGCCGAAGCCGCTCGGATACGTCCAGTCCTTCCAGGTCAGCCCGCCGGTCGTGTGCGGCGGCGTGTAGGTCGGGCCGCAGTCGATGATCGTGCTCGGCGAAAGCACGCCGTTCTCGAGGGCGGCGACGGAGTCGATGACCTTGAACGTCGAGCCCATCGGGTACTGCCCCTGGATCGTACGGTCGAGCATGGGGGCGGCTTTGACGTTCAGCTTGCGCCAGTGCTTCTGGGAGACGCTGCCGACGAGCCACGCCGGGTCGTACGTCGGGTCGCTCGCCATGGCGATCACGGCGCCGGTGTGGGCGTCGAGCACGACCGCCGCGCCGCCGTCGGCGGCAAGTTCACCGTTCTCGTGGGCGAGCTCGACGCCGTAGTTCAGGGCGTTCTCGGCGGCGCGCTGCACCCGCGCGTCGATCGTGAGCTCGAGGTTGTCGCCCGCCTGCGGCAGGGTCCCGCCCGGCACGACCTGCTTGGGCTTGCCGCTGGCGTCGACCTCGACCCGCACCGAGCCGTTCACGCCGCGCAGCCAGCGGTCGTAGGTGTACTCGACGCCCGACTGACCCACCACGTCGCCCGCCTTGTAGCCGTGGAAGGACGGCTCGGTGAGCTCCTGCTGGCTGATCTCGCCGAGGCTGCCGAGCAGATGCGCGCCGAGGTCGCCCAGCGGGTAGTCGCGCAGGTAGTTCTGGCGCACCTCGACGCCGGGGTAGAACTGGGTGTGCTCGAGCAGGTACGAGACGGTCCGCCGGCTCGTGTCCTGCTTGACCGTCACGAAGTCGTACTGGATGCCCTGGCCGGCCACGACCTGCTTCCAGGGCACGCCCACCTGGCGCACCAGCGCCTGCCGGACCTCGTAGGGGTGCATGTCGAGCAGCCGGGCAAGGCGCACGACCAGGTGGTCGAGCTGCCCGGGACCGGCCGGCACATCCATCGGCCTGATGCCGACGGCGAGACCGGGCCGGTTGTCGACGAGCACCTTGCCGGTGCTGTCGAGGATCGTGCCGCGGGGCGCGAGCACGGTCACCGTGCGCAGGCGGTTGTCGTTGGCCTGGGCGACGTACTGCTGGGCCGACAGGATCTGCAGGAACCAGAGGCGGAAGACGATGATGCCGATCAGGCAGACCGCGAGCGTGGCGAGCAGCACGACGCGCAGCGCGACCGACGGCGGCTGCACCACCCGGTCGCCGCGCGCCGTGCGGATCCAGTGGCGGTCGGCGCCGGGCCGGCTACGTCTCTGATATCCGGACATGCCACTCTCCCTTCAGCCACCACCGCGTCGCCACGTAGAGCGGCACGGCCAGCAGGCAGTTGAGGATGAGGACCGGGACGAGCCAGTGGTCGACGAGGTACACGAGCGGCGCCTCGCGGCCCAGCAGGAACTGGGCGATCAGCGACAGGGTCCCGGCGATCAGCGTCCCGACGAACACCGAGACGATCGGCGCCACGTTGGGCGATAGATCGGCCGTCTCGGCGTAGCGGCCGGCGAGGAAGCCGACGGCGACGAGCGCGAGCGAGCGCACGCCCGGCGGCTCGAACAGCGCAATCGACACGATGCCGCCGGTCACAAAGCCGAAGATCGCGCCGACCTCGGCGCCGCGCAGGAGGGCGACGGCGACCACGATGAGCAGCGCGAAGTCGGGGTTGGCGCCGATGATGCGGACGTTCGCCGCCACGGCCGTCTGGAGCAGCGTGGCCACGACGAGCAGCACCGCGAGACGGCCGAGCTCGAGCGCGATGTGGGGCCCCTCGGCGGGCTTCTCGATCGCCGGCACGCGCTGCCTCACGGCAGCACCACCATCACGAGGTCGAGGGTGTGGAAGTCGACGTACGGCGTGACCGAGATGCTCTGGTAGAGCTCGACGTCCTGCTGGGCCACGGCCGAGACCTGCCCGATCGGGATGCCGCGCGTGAAGATCGAGCTCTGCATGCCGCTCGTCACGACCACCTGCCCGGCCACGACCTTCTCGGAGCGGTCGACGTACTGCATGGTGACGTCGCCGGTCACGCTGCCGGCGACGAGGCCCTGGGCGAGGTTGGGCACGGCCATGGCGTCGACGTAGCTGTCCTGGTCGGTGATCAGGGTCACCTCGGAGGCGGCCGGCGTGACCGCCGACACGCGCCCGACGAGACCCTGGCCGTTCACGACCGCGTCGTTCACGCGGACACCCTGGTCGCTGCCGGCGTCGATCGTCACGGTCGAGTACCACACCGTCGGCGATCGCGCGATCACGCGGGCCTGGGCGAAGCGCGCGCCCTTGGGGAAGATCGGCGAGGCGGCCATCTTGGCTATCCCCTTGAGCTCGGCGTCCTGCTGCTGGACGACGAGCTCCTGGGCGAGCTGCGAGCGCAGCTGCTGCACCTCGGAGCGCAGCGCGCGGTTCTGCGACTGCGCGCTGAACAGCCGGGTCACCCAGTTCCAGCCGCCGCGGAAGGGCTGGATGAGACGCGCCGTGCCTGACTGCAGCGGCGCGACGACGTTCATGGTCGTCGCTTCGAGCCGGTGCACCGGCCCGTCGGACGACTCGCGGAAGTACACCGTGAGCAGAGCGACGGAGAGCAGGACCAGGGTGGCGACGACGATGCGCCGCCGCAGGGCGCGCTGACGAGCCACTAGGGGCGCGAAGAAGTCACGCCGGCCTGGGCGGCGACGACGAAGTCGAGCGTCGGCACTAGGCGGGGACCCTTAATACCGGCCTTTGGGCCTCGAGTTGCGCTTGCTGCGGGCAATGGCATCGAACTCCTCGAGGTACTTGCCGGACCCGACGGCGACGCAGGTGAGCGGCGACTCGGCCAGGTGCACCGGCATCTGCGTCTCCTGACGCAGGCGCTCGGGCAGTCCCTGCAGCAGCGAGCCCCCGCCGGCCAGCATGATGCCGCGGTCCATGATGTCGCTGGCGAGCTCGGGAGGGGTCTTGTCGAGCGTGGCCTTGATGGCGTCCATGATCGCCTGCACGGGTTCGTCGAGCGCCGCCCGCACCTCTTCGGAGGACAGCACGATGGTCTTGGGCAGGCCCGTCACCAGGTCGCGGCCGCGGATCTCGGCCTGCTCCTCCTGGGGCAGCGGGTGGGCGGAGCCGATCTCGAGCTTGATCTCTTCGGCGGTCTGGCTGCCGATGAGCAGCTTGTACTCTTTCTTGACGTAGCTGATGATCGCTTCGTCGAGCTCGTCGCCGCCGACGCGGATCGACTGCGACACGACAATGCCGCCGAGCGAGATCACGGCGACCTCGCTCGTGCCGCCGCCGATGTCGACGATCATGTTGCCCGTGGGCTCGGCGACCGGCAAGCCGGCACCGATGGCGGCCGCCATGGGCTCTTCGATCAGGCCGGTCCAGCGGGCACCGGCCGAGTAGGTCGCCTCTTCGACCGCGCGCTTCTCGACGCCGGTCACGCCCGAGGGCACGCAGATCACGACGCGCGGGTGGGCCCACTTGTTCTGGTTCACCTTGCGGATGAAGTGACGCAGCATCTGCTCGGTCACGTCGAAGTCGGCGATGACGCCGTCCTTGAGCGGACGGATGGCGCTGATCGAGCCGGGCGTGCGGCCCAGCATGCGCTTGGCTTCGGCGCCGACGGCGTGCACCTCGCCCGAGCGATGGTCGATGGCGACGACCGACGGCTCCGACAGCACGATGCCGCGGCCGCGGACGTAGACGAGGGTGTTGGCGGTACCGAGATCGACGGCGACGTCACGCGCGCCGAAGCCCGTCAGGAAGTCGAAGAAACCGATGACGTGCTCCTTTCGATCGGGTTCATCGGGTTCGACCATCCATACTACACGCCGCTCCGAGCGGAGCCAAACGGAATCGCCGGCCGCCTACAGCCATGAGAACGGGCTCAGGCCGAACGTCTCGAGGGCATCGAGCAGCCGCGGCACGGGCAGGCCGACCACGTTCCAGTAGTCGCCCGCGATCGCCGTGACCAAGGCCGAGCCGAGGCCCTGGATGGCGTAGGCGCCGGCGCGCTCGCGCCACTCCCCGCTCGCCACGTAGGCGGCGATCGCCGCGGCCGGCAACGACCGGAAGGTCACCGCCGTCACCGCGTGGGCAGCGATTGCGCGACCCTCCGGGCCGATCAGCCAGATGCCGCTGTAGACGTCGTGGGTGCGGCCCGACAGGGCCTCGAGGTACGCCGCCGCCTCGGCCGTCGACGCCGCCTTGCCGAGCACCCGCTCGCCGAGCACGACGACGGTGTCGACGCCGAGCACGAGCGGGGCGGGCCCGTCGGCGGAGGCGCCGCCGCCGGCAGGCCCGTCGCCGGAGGCGCCGCCGCCGCCGGGCGCGCGCCCGGCCACCTCGGCGGCCTTGCCGCGGGCGTTGTCGACCACCGTCGCCACCGGGTCGCCGGGGACGACGGTCTCGTCGTGCCGGCTCGGCGTGACGCGAAACGGCAGGCCGAGCTGGTTAAGGATGGCGCGGCGCTGGGGCGAGCGCGAGGCGAGGACCAGGAGCGGGTCGGGCGGCGTGGCGGCCACGTGGCGGCGCGGGTGGGACGAGCTCGTCGTCGCGGACGAAGGCTCAGACGAGCTCGTCGTCGGCGAAGAACAGCGCGATCTCGCGGGCCGCGCTCTCGGGCCCGTCGGAACCATGCACGACGTTCTGCTCCTTGGACAGCGAGAAGTCGCCGCGGATCGTGCCGGGCGCCGCCTGGGCCGCGTCGGTCGTGCCCAGCATGGCGCGCGCCACCGAGATCGCGTCGCGCCCCTCCCACACCATGGCCACGACCGGGCCCGAGGTGATGAACTCGACCAGCGGCTCGAAGAAGGGCTTGCCGACGTGCTCGGCATAGTGCCGCGTCGCCAGGTCGCGGTCGATGTGCAGCGCCTTCATGGCGCGCAGCGTGAAGCCGCGCCGCTCGAAGCGCCCTACCACCTCACCGACGAGGCGCAGGCGCACGCCGTCGGGCTTGACCATGATGAAGGTCCGTTCCACCGCTGCTTCCTTTCGCTGTCGCGGATGTGGCCGGGCGGCGGCCCCGGGCCCGCGGGCCCGGGGCCGCCGCCCGGCCGATCGTCACGGTCACGCCGGTCCCGGCCGGCGCGCCGTCGTCGTCAGCTGATCTCGAGCCCGAGCGCCTGCGCCTGCGGGATCTGCTTTTCGCAGTACGGACAGATGCGCCAGCCCGGTTCGACCGGGCGGTGGCAGCTCGAGCAGACCTCGCGCAGGCGCCGCATGCAGTGCGGGCAGACGAGGAAGTCGTCTTTCACGGGAGTCTTGCAGAAGGGGCAGCGCGTGTCGCCGTCGAGGCGCTGCTCGAGCATGCGCATCTCGAGCTCACGCTCGCGGGCGTCTTCGAGGTACTCGGGCGGCCGCAGGATGGCGTACACGAACAGGCCGAACGGGCCGAACACGAGACCCGTGAGCACCGCCACGATGATGACGATGCGGTCGTCGATGCGGCGCCGGGCGTCTTTGTACACCCAGTAAGCGCACGAGAGCCACACGACCGCGAGGAAGAACCAGAACATGAGCACGGCGAAGTGCCAGGTCGACGAGTGGAAGAAGCTCTTGATGGAGCCGAACGGGTCGGTCGAATCGGAAGCGGCGACGAGCAGACGGCTTGGCACGTCCTCTCCTTCTCGCGCGGCCGGGCGTCGACCCCGACGCTCCGCCACGGCATCGTTTGAACCTTTCCGCAGTCTGCCGACCGGCCCCGAGAGGCCGGAATACGTCCGGCGGGCGGTCCGTCGCACGACCGGTCGGCTTGACCATCATACCCGACCGTCGCGACGAACGAGTCCGCGGTTAGGTTCGCGACGTCACCCGCGCAACCCTTCAGGAAGCGGTCGACGGGACATGTCGCGGGCGGGCCGGCCCGCGGCGATCGCCGCAGGCCGAGCGGCGGTGCCTACAGCACGTGCGTGACCACGTACGGCCCGAGCAGGTACCCCACGAAAAAGGCGACGACGGCGGCGGCGGCCAGGAACAGCAGCCACAGGAGCAGTCGCACGATAAGGCTTGAGGAGCCTCGGGCCACGGTCTACGCCTCCACGGTCCAGCGGGTTGCCGACGAGCTGCGCGACGAAGTCGCGCCAGCCTGAGCGACCACGACGGAGTCGATCGTCGGCTAGTATACCGCACCGCCCCGGCCGGCCGGGGCGAGCAGGTCGGCCAGGTCGGCGAGCAGGTAGAGCGACCCAGCCACGAGCACCGAGCCCGACGGCCCCGCCAGACCGCGGGCGAGAGCGACGGCGGCGTGCGGGTCGTCCTCGACGCGAACGTCGGCGCCGGTCGCGGCGGCGACGCGCCGCACGCGCTCCGCAAGCGCGTCGCCGCTCAGGCTGCGCGGCTCGCTCGCCCTCGTGCAGACGACGCGGTCGACGAGCGGCACGAGACCGGCCAGCATCTCGTCGACCGCCTTGTCGGCCATTACGGCGAAGACTCCCACGCGCGGCGCCGGCCGGACGAGCGCCTGCAACGCGCCGGACAGCGCCCGCACGCCGTCGGGGTTGTGGGCGCCGTCGGCGAGCAGCAGCGGGCGGCGCCCGGCCACCTGCAGACGGCCGGGCACCGCCGTGGCGGCGAGAGCCGCGCGCGCCGTCGCCGGCTCGAGCGCACCGAGCAGGAGCCGGCAGGCCGCCACGGCGAGGCCGGCGTTGACCGTCTGGTAGCGCGCGGGAGTCGGCACGGCGAGATCGGCGAAGCGCTCGCCGCCGACGGTCACCGAGAAGGCCGTGGGCTCCCCCTCGACGATGACGTCGCGGCCGAACAGGTGGGCGCGGGCGCGGGCGCGGGCGCAGGCTTGCTCGGCCGCGCCCTCGAGGCCCTCGAGCGGCCCGAACACCGCGTCGGCGCCGCGCCCTATCACGGCCGCCTTCTCGGCGAAGATCAGCTCGCGGGTGTCGCCCAGCACGGCAGTGTGCTCGAGGCCGATCGTGGTGAGCACGACGACCGGCGCGGCGAGCACGTTGGTGGCGTCGAGACGGCCGCCCAGCCCCGCCTCGATCGCGGCCGCCCGCACCCCGGCCTCGCGCAGCGCCGCGAGGGCGGCCACGGTCAGCACCTCGAACTGCGTGCAGTCGCCGAGCTCGGCCGGCAACCGCCCGCACTCGGCACGCACGAGCTCGACGGCCGCCCCCAGCCGGGCGGCGGCGATCGGCCGGCCGTCGACGAGCACCCGCTCGTTAAAGCCGGTGATGTGCGGCGACAGGTAGGCGCCGGCGCGCAGCCCGGCCTCGCGCAGGATCGCCGCCGCGTACCGGGTGGTCGAGGACTTGCCGTTGGTGCCGACGACGTGGACGGCGCGAAACGTATGCTCGGGGTGATCGAGGCGAGCGAGCAACGCCGCCACGCGCTCGAGACCGGGCCGCATGCCAAAGACGGCCAGCGAGTGAAGGTAGTCCTGCCAGCCGCCGCCGCGGCCGCCGGCGCCCACCGCCGTCGCGCCCCCTAGGAGAGGCCGGCGAGGCGCGCCGCGAGCTCGTCGCGGTCGGCGCTGTAGGCGGCGAGCTTGGCGCGCTCCTTGTCGATCACGGCGGCGGGGGCGCGCTCGGCGAAGCCGGCGTTGGCCAGCTTGGCCTCGCTGCGGCGCACCTCGCCCTCGAGCCGTTCGAGCTGGGCGCGCAGGCGGCGCAGCTCCTCGCTGCGATCGACGGTCGGCGCCGCCACCTCGACGCGCCCGCCGGGCACGAGCACGACGGCCGTGTCGGCGTCGGCGCCGGTCGCGACCGCCGCGGCCGGCCCGGCGCCCGCCGGCGCGAGCTCGACCCTGGCGAGCGCTCTGAAGGCGAAGGCGAACGACCCGTAGAGCGCCGTCGCGCCGTCGCCCGCCGGATCGCCGGCGTCGGCCACGAACGTCGCGCCCAGCACCTCGCCGGGGGCGATACGGTGGTCGGCGCGGTAGGCGCGCAGGGCCTGCACGGCGGCGCGCAGACGATCGAGGTCGGCTTCGTCGGCAGGCCGGCGGTCGCTCTCGGCGGCCACCGCGTAAGGGCCTACGAGCAGCGGCGCCGCGCCGTAGTGCGCGGCGATCTCCTCGGTCACGAACGGCAGGAAGGGGTGCAGCAGCCGCACGACGCCGTCGAGGACGTACATGGCGTGTCCGGCGGCGCCGGCGCGCGTGGCGGCGTCGTCGCTGTAGAGACGCGCCTTCACGAGCTCGAGGTACCAGTCGCAGACCTCGTCCCAGACGAAGTGGTAGAGCTCGTCGACCGCGACCGAGAAGGCGTAGCCGTCGAGCGCCTCGCGCACGGCCGCCGTAGCCCGCGCCAGGCGGCTCGTGATCCAGCGGTCGACCGGGTCGTCGTCGGACCGGGCCGGCGCGGCGCCGTCGGCTGCGAGCAGCACGAGGCGCCCGGCGTTCCAGAGCTTGTTGGCGAAGTTGCGGCCCATCGCGATCTTCTCTTCGGAGAAGCGCACGTCCTGGCTGCTCGACATGAGCAGCAGGCCGAAGCGCGTCGCGTCGGCGCCGTACTTGTCGATCATCTCGAGCGGGTCGATGCCGGTGCCGAGCGACTTGCTCATGCGCCGGCCGTCGGCCGCCTGGATCACCGAGTGGATGTAGACGTCGCGGAAGGGCACCTCGCCCCTGAACTCGAGACCCATCATGATCATGCGCGCGACCCACAGGAAGATGATGTCGCGCGCCGTGCTGAGCACGCTGGTCGGGTAGAAGTAGGCGAGGTCCGGCGTCTCGTCGGGCCAGCCCCAGGTCGCGAACGGCCACAGCGCCGAGCTGAACCAGGTGTCGAGCACGTCGGTCTCGCGCCGCAGGCGCGTGCCGCCGCAGGCGGGGCACGCCTGCGGCGCGCGCTCGGCCACGATCATCTCGTCGCAGCCCTCGCTCTCGCAGTACCACACGGGGAGCTGGTGACCCCACCAGAGCTGGCGCGAGATGCACCAGGGCCGCAGGTTCTCCATCCAGTCGAGGTACACACGGCCCCAGCGCTCCGGCACGAAACGCACCCGACCGTCGCGCACGGCCGCGATGGCCGGTCGCTTGAGCTCGTCCATGCGCATGAACCACTGCAGCGAGATGAGCGGCTCGATGTGCGTGCCGCAGCGCTGGCAGGTGGCCACGCTGTGGGTGTAATCCTCGACCTTCTCGAGCGCGCCGGCGGCGCGCAGGTCGGCGACCACGCGCTCGCGCGCCGCGGCGATCGTGAGACCGGCGTAGGGGCCGCCCTCGGCGGTGATGCGGCCGTCGGGGCCGATCGCCTGCACCGTCGGCAGCCTGTGGTCGCGGCCGATGTCGAAGTCGGTCAAGTCGTGGGCCGGGGTGATCTTGAGGGCGCCGGTGCCGAAGTCAGGGTCGACCCGTTCATCGGCCACGATGGCGAGCTCGCGCCCGAGCAGCGGCAGCACCGCCGTGCGACCGACGACGCCGGCGTACCGCCCGTCGGCGGGGTTCACCGCGACCGCCGTGTCTCCCAGCATGGTCTCGGGCCGCGTCGTGGCGATCGTCACCGAGCCGCCGCCCTTGAGCTCGTAGCGCACGTGGTACAGGTGGCCGGCCACTTCGACGTACTCGACCTCGAGATCGCTGATCGCCGTGCCGCAACGCGGGCACCAGTTGACGATGTAGTGGTCCTTGTAGATGTAGCCCTTGGCGTGCAGGGCGACGAAGACCTTGACGACGGCGCGCACGTAGGCGTCGTCGAACGTGAAGCGCTCGCGCTCGTAGTCGCAGGCGCAGCCGAGGCGCTTGATCTGACCGACGATGGTGTTGCCGTACTGCTCGCGCCAGGCCCACACACGGCGCACGAACTCCTCGCGGCCCAGGTCCTCCTTCGTGAGCCCCTCGGCGCGCAGCCGCTTCTCGACCACGTTCTGCGTGGCGATGCCGGCGTGGTCGGTGCCCAGCAGCCAGCAGGCGTCGGCGCCCAGCATGCGCTGGTGGCGGGTCAGGACGTCCTGGACGGCGTCGTTCAACGCGTGACCCATGTGCAGGTTGCCCGTGATGTTCGGCGGCGGGATGACCATCGAGTAGGCCGGCCGGCCGGGGTCGGGCGCGGCGTGGAACAGGTGCCCGTCGAGCCAGCGCCGCATCCAGCGCTCCTCGACGGGTCCGGGCTCGAACCGCGTCTGGGTCTGCAGGTCGTTCGTGTCGTCGGTCATGGGCTCGCGTCGTTCCTTGTCCTGGAGGCCGGCAAAGTATACCCGGCCGCCCCGGGTGCGGACGAGACGGGGGCGGCCGCTGGGCCGCCCCCGTCTCGTCTACCAGGTCCCGGCTCTCGCGCAGCCGGTCGCGGCCTTCGCCTAGGCCGACTCCTCGCCGATCTGCAGAGCCGAGTCGTCGGCCTCGGTCACCAGGGTCGGATCGAGGCCCTTCTCGATCGTCTCCTTGGTGATCACACACTTGCGTACGTCGTGGCGCGACGGCAGCTCGAACATGACGTTGAGCAGCGCTTCTTCGATGATCGTGCGCAGCCCGCGAGCGCCGGTCTGACGCTCCTGGGCCTTCTCGGCGATCGACACGAGGGCGTCGTCGGCGAAGACGAGCTCGATCTCGTCGAGGCTGAAGAACTTCTGGTACTGGCGCACGAGCGCGTTCTTGGGCTCGGTCAGGATGCGCACGAGCGAGTCCTTGTCGAGGTAGTGCACGGCCGAGACGACCGGCAGGCGCCCGACGAACTCGGGGATCAGGCCGTAGTTGAGCAGGTCCTCGGGCCGCACCTTGGTGAAGATGTTGCCTACGTCGCGCTGCTCGGCGGTGACGATGTCGGCCATGAAGCCCACGCCCTGCCGCCCGACGCGGTGCTCGATGATCTTCTCGAGGCCGGCGAAGGCGCCGCCGCAGATGAACAGCACGTTCGTCGTGTCGATCGTGAGGAACTCCTGGTGGGGGTGCTTGCGCCCGCCTTGTGGCGGCACGCTGGCGACCGTGCCCTCGAGGATCTTCAACAGGGCCTGCTGCACGCCCTCACCCGACACGTCGCGGGTGATCGAGGGGTTGTCGGCCTTGCGCGCGATCTTGTCGACCTCGTCGATGTAGATGATGCCGGTCTCGGCCTTCTTGACGTCGAAGTCGGCGGCCTGGATCAGTTTGAGCAGGATGTTCTCGACGTCCTCGCCGACGTAGCCCGCCTCGGTGAGCGCCGTGGCGTCGGCGATGGCGAACGGCACGTTGAGGATGCGGGCGAGCGTCTGCGCCAGCAGGGTCTTGCCGCAACCGGTCGGCCCGAGCAGCAGGATGTTCGACTTCTGCAGCTCGACGTCGCCGTCGGTCGCGCTCATCGCCTGGATGCGCTTGTAGTGGTTGTAGACGGCGACCGAGAGGATGCGCTTGGCCTCGTCCTGCCCGACCACGTAGTCGTTCAGGATGGCGTTGATGTCGCGCGGCTTGGGCAGCGTGTCGAGGTCGAGGGTCGCCGGGACGGCGAGTTCCTCGTCGATGATCTCGTTACAGAGGTCGATGCACTCGTCGCAGATGTACACGCCCGGGCCGGCGATCAGCTTCTTGACCTGGCGCTGAGACTTGCCGCAGAAACTGCAGAGCAGCTGGTCGTTGCTGTCGATAGGTCCTGCCACGCCCACTCCTCCTATCGATGCGAGATGACGTCGTCGATGATGCCGTACTCCTTGGCCTCGAGAGCCGTCATGAAGTAGTCGCGATCGGTGTCTTTGGAGACCTTCTCGACGGGCTGTCCGGTGTGCTTGGAGAGGATCTCGTCGAGCGTCTTGCGCACCTGGATGACCTCGCGCGCGTGGATCTCGATGTCGGCCGCCTGGCCTTCGAAACCGCCGGCGAGCTGATGGATCAGGATCTTGGCGTTGGGCAGCGCGAAACGCTTGCCCTTGGCGCCGCCGGCCAGGATCAGCGCCCCCATGCTCATGCCGATGCCCACGCAGATGGTCGACACGTCGGGCTTGATGAACTGCATCGTGTCGTAGATCGCCAGGCCGGCGTAGACCGAGCCGCCCGGGCTGTTGATGTAGATGCTGATGTCCTTGTCGGGGTCGTCGGACTCGAGGTGGATGAGCTGGGCGACCACGAGGTTGGCGATGTCGTCGTTGACCGGCGTGCCGAGGAAGATGACCCGCTCGTTCAGGAGGCGCGAGTAGATGTCGAAGGCCCGCTCGCCGCGGCTCGTCTGCTCGATCACCATCGGGACCAGTGGACTCACGTTCGTCTCCTTTCGGTGCCCGGCCCGCGCGCCTGCCCGGGACATCGTGATCTTCGCTACTCGGCTGCCTTCTTCGGGCGCCGCTTCGGCGCCGCCTTGCCGGCCGTCTTGACGGCCGCCTTACCGCCGGCCTTGCCCGCCTTGGGCGCTGCGCCGGCCTTGTCCTTGGGCGCACTCTCTCCGCCCGGTGCGGGCGCGATGGCCACGGCGTGCTCGACGAGGAAGTCGACCGTCTTGGCGATGACCAATTCGTCGCGCAGCATGTTTTGCCTTCCGGACGCGTACACGTCGAGCACGAGCTGGTTCGGGTCGCGCTGCAGCAGCTCGGCGTCCTCCATTATGCGCGCCCGGAGCTCTTCGTCTGAGACTTCGATCTTCTCGGCGTCGCGGATGGCGGCCAGGACGAGGCCGCGGCGCACCTCGGCTTCGGCCCGCGGTCGCAGCTCGGCCTCGACCTCGGCCTCGGTCTTGCCGAGCGCCTCGAGGTAGCCGGCCATCTCGAGGCCACGCTCGCCGATGCTCGACTCGAGCTCGTGGAAGAGGGCGTGAGCCTGGCGGTCGATCATGGCCGACGGGATGTTCACGGTGGCGTTCTCGACGGCCCTCTCGATGACCCGTCCGCGGTACTCGCGCTCGACCATCTGCTCGCGCGCCTTGGTCAGGCGCTCGCGCATGTCGTCGCGCAGGGCGGCGAGCGTGTCGAACTCGCTCGCCTGCTGGGCGAACTCGTCGTCGAGCGCCGGCACGACCTTCTCTTTGATCTCCTTCATGGTCACGGCGAAGGTGACGTCCTTGCCCTGCAGCTCCTCGGCCTGGTAGTCGTCGGGGAACACGATGTCGAAGGTCGTCGTCTCCCCCGCCGCGAGACCCTCGAGGTGCTCCTCGAAACCCGGGATGAGGTTGCCCTGGCCGACCTCGAGCATGTAGTCGTCGGCCTGCGCGCCCTCGAGCGGGACGTCGTCGAGCGTGCCGGCGAAGTCGATCTGCACGAAGTCGCCCCTGGCGGCGGCCCTGCCTTCGACCGGCCCGAGGCTCGCGAAGCGCTCCTGGAGCATGGTCAACTGGGCGTCGACCTGGGCGTCGGTGATCTCGACCGGGTCCTTCACGACCTCGAGGCCGGTGTACTGGCCGAGCGTGGGCTCAGGGCGCACCTGGACCTTGGCAGTGAAGGCGAAGTCCCCTTCGCCGGTAAAGTCGCCGAAGTCGATCTCGGGCTGCGACACCGGGTCGATGTCGGCCTCGTCGATCGCGCTCTCGTACCACTCGGGCAGGAAGTCGTTCAGGGTCTGGCTCAGGACGTAGTCCTGGCCGAGCCGGCTGAGCACGATCTGCCGAGGGACCCTGCCCTTGCGAAAACCGGGCACCGAGCTCTCGCGCTGCAAGCGCGAGATGGTGCGCTCGACCTTGGCTTCGACGTCGACGCGCGGCACCTCGACCGCGAGCTCGACCTCGTTCTCGGCGACCGGCTTGACCTCTGTCTTCACTTTGGAGTCTCCGTCCTCGTCTTCGAGTTCTTGCCCTCGGCCGACGAACGGCAAATCCCGTTCGCGCCAGGGGCGAGTGGGGCTGAAACGGCTGGTGCGGGTGAGAGGACTTGAACCTCCACGGGCTTTGGCCCACCAGATCCTAAGTCTAGCGCGTCTACCAGTTCCGCCACACCCGCAGGCGTTTCGGGACGCGGGAGGTGCTGGGGTGAGGGACGGGATTCGAACCCGCGACCGCCAGGGCCACAACCTGGAGCTCTACCAGCTGAGCTACCCCCACCACGGTATCCGTCGACCCTTGTGGCACGCCGCTCGCCTTGGAAAGCGGCGAGTAAGGATAGCACGTCGCCCGGCCGCCGCGAAGATGCCGAAGACCGGTATCGGGGGCGACGCCGCTTGGCGTTCGACCCTCTGCCGCGCTCCGGTGCCGCGCGTTCGCGGTGGACTTTGGTAGCACGCAGACAGGCCCGCCTGCGGGTGTGCACCACGCAGGCGGGCCTGAAGCCGGTCGAAGTCAGGCGGCCTTGCGTGCCGCGTAGGTAACGGTATCGCTCTTGTCCACCCACGTCGCGTGCGGCTCGCTGACCACGCCGCCACGCTGCATGGCATCGGCCAGCGACGGATCGTGCAGGAACTCCTCGGCGCGCTCGCGCGACTCCCACCTGAGCAGGACGGTCAAGTCGTTCGGCTTGTCCGTGGCGCGGTAGGTCGTGTGACCAAGACAGCCGTACTTGGCGCGCGTGCCTTCGTGCTCGTCGAAGACGGGCTTCCAGGCCTCGTAGTCGCGCACGGTGTGCTGCAGCATGAGGATCATGGTGGGCCTCTCGTGGGGCCGGGGACGCCGCCCGCCGAACGAGCTCGTCGCGTCACCGTCACTGCTCAACCTCCCCTCGGAGGCGATGGTGTAACCCGTCGACGTCTGCGACTGTGGCTCGGGCATCGAGTCACGCGAGCGGGAATCGCGCGCGCGCGGCCCCGACACGAACCGGTGGGCGGCTCTCACGCCGGCGCCCCGGTGATGCGTCTGCGGACGCCTTGCCAGGAGACAAGGCGCCAACGGCTCCTCTCAGGTTACGGCCGATGTGGTCAGGCGCAGACCTACTGGCGCGCCCGGCAGGATTCGAACCTGCGACCCTCGGATTAGAAGTCCGACGCTCTATCCGGCTGAGCTACGGGCGCACGCGCGGTGACGGAACGGACGGAAGATCGAATTGGAGCGGGAGACGGGCCTCGAACCCGCGACCCTCAGCTTGGAAGGCTGATGCTCTAGCCAACTGAGCTACTCCCGCTCGCATGCGACGGGATGCCTGGTCGGGACGGGCGGACTCGAACCGCCGACCCCCTGCTCCCAAAGCAGGTGCGCTACCAGGCTGCGCCACGTCCCGCGCCTGCGGCGCAGTATACCACCGGGCATCGTGCGGGCTCCCGGCATTCACGACAGGCGCAGCCCGGCGCCGCGCCCCGCCTGCGGGCCTGGACACGCCGGCCGGGCCGGCAGGGAGAGGCCCCACGTGCGGCGAACTCCTGCCGTGAGATGGAGCCCAGCGTCATCGCCTATCGGCAAGGGCGCCGCGTCGATGAGCAGTGGACGCTCGACCAGGCGGCGAACGAGTGTCGCGACCCCGCGACCTTCGCTTGGATCGACCTGCCCCAGCCCGATGCGGAGGTCCTGAGCCGTCTGCAGAGCGCGTTCCACCTGCACCCACTCGCCATCGAGGATGCGGTGCTTGCGCGCCAACGGCCGAAGATCGACCAGTATGAGGGGTTCTTCTCGCTCGTTGCCTACTCCGCCGCGGTCGACGACGCCCCCATCGACCTGCGCGAGATCACGAGCTATGTGTCGCGGGACTACGCGATCACGGTCCGCCACGACGGTGACGACGGCTTGTCGGACCTGCGCGACCGGGTCGACCACGCCCCGGAGCAGCTCGAGCGTTTCGGCGGCGGCTTCTTCGCCTACGTCCTCCTCGACCACGTGGTCGACGGCTACTTCGTGGCCGTCGATGCCCTGCAGGACAAAGTCGAGGCGCTCGAGGAGCACCTCATCTACGGCCCCCAGGCCGCGAGCGGCAGCGGCCTGGAGCCGGCCTTCGCAGCGCGGCGCGACGTCATTCTGTTCCGCCGCGCCGTGGCGCCCATGCGCGAGGTACTGAACGTGCTGCTGCGCCGCGACGAGGAAGTGCTGTCGCTCGACCTCGACGCCTACGTGCGCGACCTGTACGACCACGTGGTGCGCGTGTCGGAGGACCTCGACACCATGCACGACCTGATCTCGGCGGCGCTCGAAGCCCACCTGTCGGTGATCTCGAACAACATGAACGAGGTCGTGCTGAAGGTGAGCTCGTGGGCGGCGATCATCGCCCTGCCCACGGTGATCGCGAGCATCTACGGTATGAACTTCGACCACATGCCCGAGCTGCACTGGGAACTGGGCTACCCCTATGCCTTGGCGCTCATGGCCGGCAGTGCGGTGGGTCTGTACGCCTTCTTCAAGCGGCGCAACTGGCTCTAGCCGAAGCTATCCGCCCTTGCCGGCCGGCCGCGCCCGGCGGCCGCCCGCGCTACTGCGCCTGGATCGGCAGAATGAGCACCTGTCCGGGGTGAACGTCGGCCCCCGCCAGGTGGTTGCGCTGCTCGATCGCGAACACCAGGCGGCGCGGATCGTGCTGACCCGGGTAGGCTCGAGTCGCGACGCTCCACAGCGTGTCGCCGGCGTGCACCACGTACCGGTGCTCGGTGAAGGCCGCGCCGTTGCTCGTGGCGTTGGCGATGCGCGCGCCCGCCCAGATCGCGACGAGCAGGACGAGCAGCAGCACGGCAAGCCGGGCAAGGCCGCGCAGCCGGCGGCGGCGTGCGGCCGCACGCCGCCGCCGTTCGGGGGGGTACCGTCTGCGCGCTGGGGCCGCGGGCTCCCGAGCGGGAGCCGGCGCGACCGGCGAGGGGCCGATGGCAGGGCCGTAGCGGCTCGGTGCGTCGGTCATGCGCACCGACCCCTCGACGTGGAAAGCGGTTCGGTGACGAGCTCGGCGCCGCAGTCGCGGCAGGTCACGACCAGGCAGGGCCCGTCGGTGGTCGCGCCGCCGCCCGCCGCAGCGACCCACAGGTCGCGCGACCCGCACCACAGACAGGTGCCGCCGGCCTGGTTGCGCGTGAGCACGACCAGGTCGTCGACGGCCTGAGCCAGGGTGCGGGACGGTTCGGCGAGGGCGACGAGACTCATAGCCTGCGCAGCACCCCCACGACCCGCCCGACGAGCTCGACGTCGTCGAGCACGATGGGCTCGTAGAGGTCGTTGGCCGGCTGCAGGCGGACATGCCCGGACTCGCGGTAGAAGCGCTTGGTGGTGGCTTCGTCGCCGACCAGGGCGACGACGATATCGCCGTTGTCGGCGGTCGCCTGGCGATGCACGACGATGAGGTCGTCGTTGTGGATGCCGGCGTCGACCATGGAGTCGCCCTCGACCCGCAGCAGGAAGTCGTCGTCGCTGCGGCGCAGAAGGGCCGGGACGTCGACGTAGTCTTCGATGTTCTGCTCGGCGAGGATGGGCACGCCCGCCGCCACCTGGCCGACGAGCGGCAGGGGCTTGAGCGGCCGGAGCGCGTCGACCAGCTCGAGCGCCCTGGGCTTGCTGGGGTCGCGACGGATGAGGCCGAGACGCTCGAGGTTGCCGAGGTGCACGTGGACCGTTGAGGGCGACGACAGCTCGAGCTGACTGCCGATCTCGCGGACGGTGGGCGGGTAGCCGTTGGCGCGGGTGAACTCGCGGATGAACCGAAGCACCTGCTCCTGTCGTGCGGTCAGACCAGTCACGCCCCTCTCCTTGTCTCGAACATATGTTCGCCTGACTATAGGGCGGAACACGTGTTCGTGTCAAGCGGGATGCTACAGGGGGGGTCGGACGGAAAGAGCCGGCCACGAGACGACGCACGACCCAGGCACGAACCGCGAGGGCGATCGCGCCGGCCCGCGCAGCGAGGCGACGAGCCGGCCCGCCCGGGCCGGCCGGCTACGACAGCAGGTTGTCGAGCACCCTGGCCTCGAGCACCTGGGCGCGCGTGAGCTGCGGCGCGGCGAGCACCTCGCGGGCGAGGCCGGTGAGGGCGTCCTCGGGCAGCAGCCCGACGACCTCGCTCTCGCGTACGGCGACGCCGGCCGCCGCGGCCCGGCTGCGCACCGCCTCGAAGGCGGTCAGCACGGACGTGCGGCGGAAGTCGGTCAGGTTCATCGAGACCTGGACGCCGTCGTCGAGCGCGAGGCCCATGGCCTTCACGCAGGGCAGGCCGCCGTCGCGCTCGCGGATCTCGGTCGCGATGCGCCTGGCGAGTGCGAGATCGCTGGAGACCAGATTGACGTTGTAGGCGATGAGCGGCGCGCGGGCGCCGATCGCCACCGCCCCGGCCTGCGGGTGGACGGCCGCCGGCCCCTCGTCGGGCGCCCGCTCCGGGTCGCGTCCGATCGCCTCGCGCAGCCCCTCGAACTCGCCGCGTCGCACGTCGGCGAGGTTGCGCCGCTCGGGGCGGCGCGCCGCCTCTTCGTAGAAGTACACGGGGATGGCGAGGTCGGCGCCCACCCGGGCGCCCAGCCGATGGGCCGCCTCGACGCAGACCGCCATGTCGCCGGCTCTGACCGGCACGAACGGCACGACGTCGGCCGCCCCGAAGCGCGGGTGCGCGCCCTCGTGACGGGTGAGGTCGATCAGGCGAGCCGCCGTGGCGATCGCCCGGTAGGCCGCCTCCTGCGCGGCCCCGGACTCGCCGACGAACGTCAGGACGCAGCGGTTGTGGTGGGCGTCGCTCTGGCTGTCGAGCAGCGTCACGCCCGGCGTCGCTGAGATCGCGCCACCGATCTCGTCGATCACCTCGGGCCGCCGGCCCTCGGAGAAGTTGGGCACGCACTCGACCAGCGTCATCGCGACTCCTCGCCCTCGTGCCAGGGCGCGCCGCTCCGGGCGACCACCCGGCCGCCGGCCACCACGACCGCCGCCAGGTTCACGCCGAAGTGGTAGGGCAGCTCGTGGCGGCTGGCCGCGTCGAGCACGATCAGGTCGCAGGCCATGCCGGGTGCGAGGCCGCCGACCCGTCCGCGCAGACCGAGCGCCGCGGCGCCGCCGGCGGTCGCGGCGCGCAGCGCCTGGGCCGGGGTGAGACGCATCTCCTGACAGGCCAGGGCGATGACCTGCTGCATGCTCTCGCAGTAGCAGGTACCGGGGTTGAAGTCGGTCGCCAGGGCGATCTCGAGGCCCGCTTCGAGCATCTCACGAGCGGGGGCGTAGGCCTGGTGCAGCGTGAAGCTCGTGCCCGGCAGCAGCGCGGCGACCACGCCGGCGTCGCGCAGGGCCGCGATCTCGGCGGGCCCGGCGTGCACGAGGTGGTCGGCCGACATGCAGCCGAGCTCGGCCGCCAGGAGCGAGCCGCCCGAGCGAGCGAGCTCGTCGGCGTGGACCTTGAGGCCGAAGCCGAGCCTCTTCCCCGCCTCGAGCACCCGGCGCGACTGCGCCACGCTGAAGGCGCCCTCGTCGCAGAACACGTCGACGAAGTCGGCACGGCCGCGCAGCGCCGGCAGCATGTCGTCGCAGACGTAGGCGATGAAGTCGTCGTCGCGGCCGGCGAACTCGGGCGGCGTGAAGTGGGCCCCCAGCAGGGTGAGGCGGCGGCGCGTCGGATGCTCCGCCGCCGCCGCGTCGAGCATGCGCGCCTCGTCCACGGTGGTCGCACCGTAGCCGCTCTTGACCTCGAGCGTGGTCGTACCGTGGGCGAGGAACGAGTCGAGGCGCCGGCGGGTCGCGGATGTGAGCTCGGCGAGGCTCGCCGCCCGCGTCGCGCTCACCGTGGCGTTGATACCGCCACCCGAGGCCAGGATCTCGGCGTAGCTCACGCCGCCGAGCCGGGCCGCGTACTCGCCGGCGCGCGAGCCGGCGAAGACGGCGTGCGTGTGCGCGTCGACGAAGCCGGGCAGCACGCAGGCGCCGGCCGCGTCGAGCTCGGCGGCGCCGGCGAGCACCTCGACGGCGCCGCCGAGCTCGACGTCGCGCCCCACCCACACCACGCGTCCGTCGCGCGCGGCCAGGGCCGCGTCCGCCAGCACGCCGAGGCCGTCATCGCCGGGCCCAAGGCCGGCGCCGGCGGCCGGGGCGGCGCCCGGCGCCATCGTGACGAGCTCGCTCGCGTGCCGCAGAACGAAGTCGGCCGGCACGCGTCCCTCTGGCGTCGGCGGCGGGCCACCCACGCTCGTCGGCCTGCTCACGCCCCCGCCATCGGCAGGTCGATGCCGTACTCACGCGCGGCCTCGAGCGCCTCGGGATAGCCCGCGTCGGCGTGGCGCATCACGCCCGTGCCGGGGTCGGTGGTGAGCACGCGCCGCAGGCGCTCGGCCATCATGTCGGTGCCGTCGGCGACGACCACCATGCCGGCGTGCAGGCTCTTGCCGATGCCCACGCCGCCGCCGTGGTGGAAGCTCACCCACGAGGCGCCGGCGGCCGTGTTCAGGAGCGCGTTCAGAATGGGCCAGTCGGCGATCGCGTCGGAGCCGTCGCGCATGGCCTCGGTCTCGCGATAGGGCGAGGCCACCGAGCCCGAGTCGAGGTGGTCGCGGCCGATCACGATCGGCGCCTTGACCTCGCCCGAGCGCACGAGCTCGTTGAAGACCTTGCCCATCTTCGCCCGCTCGCCGTACTCGAGCCAGCAGATGCGGCAGGGCAGCCCCTGAAAATGGACCTTCTCGGCGGCCATGCGGATCCAGCGGGTCACCATCTCGTTGTCAGGGAAGGTCTCGAGCACGGCGCGGTCGGTGCGCGTGATGTCGGCCGGATCGCCCGACAGCGCCGCCCAGCGGAAGGGACCGTTGCCGCGGCAGAAGAGCGGCCTGATGTAGAGCGGCACGAAGCCCTGGAAGGCGAAGGCGTCGGCGAAGCCGGCCGCCTTAGCCTCGCCGCGGATGTTGTTGCCGTAGTCGAAGACGTTTGAGCCCGCCCTCTGCAGCGCCACCATCGCCTGCACGTGCTCGACGATCGCCGCGACGGCCCGCTTGACGTACTCGCCCGGGTCGCTCGCGCGCAGCGCGAGGGCCTCGTCGTAGGACATGCCGTTCGGGATGTAGCCGTTGAGCGTGTCGTGCGCCGAGGTCTGGTCGGTCACGAGGTCGGGCACGACGCCGCGTCGCACGAGCTCGGGGTAGACGTCGGCGGCGTTGCCCAGCAGGGCGATCGAGAGCGACTGCCTGGCATTGGCGGCGGCCGCCGCCCAGCGCAGCGCTTCGTCCAGGGATTCGGTCGACTGGTCGACGTAGCCGGTCTCGAGGCGCCGCTTGATGCGCACGGGATCGACCTCGACGCACAGTGCCACGCCGCCGGCCATGGTGACGGCCAGGGGCTGAGCGCCGCCCATGCCGCCCAGGCCGGCCGTGAGCACGAGGCGACCTGCCAGGTCTGAGCCATAGTGTTTCTCGCCGGCCGCGGCGAAGGTCTGGTAGGTGCCCTGCAGGATGCCCTGCGTGCCGATGTAGATCCACGAGCCGGCCGTCATCTGGCCGTACATGGTGAGGCCGAGAGCGTCGAGGCGACGGAACTCGTCCCAGTTCGCCCAGTCGCCCACGAGGTTGGCGTTGGCGATCAGCACGCGCGGCGCCCAGGGGTGCGTCTCGAACACGCCGACCGGCTTGCCCGACTGCACGAGCAGCGTCTCGTCGTCGCCCAGGCGGCGCAGGGTGGCGACGATCGCGTCGAAGGCCTCCCAGCTGCGCGCCGCCTTGCCGGCGCCACCGTAGACCACGAGGTCCTGAGGCCGCTCGGCGACCTCGGGGTCGAGGTTGTTCATGAGCATGCGCAGGGCGGCTTCCTGCTGCCAGCCGCGGCACGACAGCTGCGTGCCCCGCGGCGCGCGTACGACCCGATCCGATCCGACGACGCTCATGGCGACCTCCACGTCTCGTGCACGAACGCCGCGCCCGCGACCGGGCGCGGCGCGTTCACTCTCTCTACCTAGGATATACCTGGCCGCCGGCAAGGGCGGCCGTCTGGTCGAGCGCGGAAAAGGGACGGGGGCGGGCCGCTCCGTGCGGAGCGGCCCGCCCCCGTCGAGGCGGCGTGACGGAGCCGGCTACTTGCCGCTCGTCGACGGCATCACCTTGACGGCGCGCGGCCGCTCGACCTGGCCGAGCGGCAGCACGACCTCGCCGTAGACCTCGTTCCAGATCTGGGCGATCGCGCCGTACATGGCCGACAGGCCCACGAAGACGCCCTCCCAGCCGGCGACCTTGCCGAGCATCGCGTTGCCGGTCCAGAAATGGAGCGTGAGCAGCACGTACAGGATCGTCAGGCTGCCGAACACCACCTGCAGGCTCACGTTGATGCGCAGCGTGGCGACGAACATGAGGCCGGTGAAGACGCCCCAGGCGAGCAGGTACCAGCCGAGCGCCGTCGTGCTCGCGGCCTCGATGCCGATCCACTTCGGGAAGGCGAAGATCGCGACGAAGCTCATCCAGAAGAAGCCGTACGAAGCGAAGGCGGTCGCCCCGAAGACGTTGTTCTTCTTGTACTCCTGCAGGGCGGCGATCACTTGCGCCGCGCCGCCGTAGAAGACGCCCATGGCGAGGACCACGCTGTTCAGCGGAAAGAGGCCGGCGTTGCTCAGGTTGAGCAGCACGGTGGTCATGCCGAACGCCATGAGCCCGAGCGGCGCCGGGTTGGCGATCTTGTCCCTCACCGTGGCGAGGACCTCGTGCTGTTGGTCGGTCATGTTGCGGTTCCCTCCTTGGTCCTGTCGCGCCCGGGCGCGGCTCGGGTGCACTCGACGAACAGACGTTCGGCTCGGAAGAGGCCGCCGGCCGGACCGGCGGCGCGGCGGACGCTCGAGCCGTGAGAGTGATATCACACGACGTGCCGGGCCGCCAGCGCCGACGCACGCCTGTTCCTTTCACGAGAGCCTCGTTCCAAGTTAAAGAACGGCAAAGCCGGTGCCGATATCCAGAAGCACTCGGACATGACCGTCCGCACGACGCCTGGCAACGTCACGGACGGCCCGACCGGTCTGGTGGGGACCGACGCACGAAGGGAGGGCTCATGAGGTTGCTGAAAGGCACCTACCCTAAGCTCGCGATGGTGGCGCTGATCGTGTCACTCGCGCTCGCGAGCGGCGCCTTCAAGAAGTGGAGCTGACACTCGGGCGCACGCGACTCGTCACCTTGGGAGAGGGAGATCCAACATGAAGAGCATCCTCACGAACAAAGTCGTCATCACGCTGGCCCTGGTCGTGGCGCTCGCCGTCACGAGCGGCGCCTGGCTCAAGTGGGACTGACGCGCGCGTAGCACGCGTCGATCCGGCGCAGGCAGCAAGCCAGCCTGACATCTGAATCATGACGGAGCAGCCACCGCAGGCGGCACCCACCACCCCGACCCGGGTGTCGCCTGCGGTGGCAACGTACATCGGCGGCGTCACCGCCGGCGCGGCCCTCCTCCTGGCCGCCACCTTCCACACGTTCCCCAGCCACCACTGGACCGACCTCGTCGTGCTCCTCGGCGCGGCCATCGCGAGCGAACGCTGGGCGGTCGCGTCGAGCTTCGAGGGCAGCATGTCGCTGTCACTCACCGTGGCCTTCGCGGCCACCATCCTCTACGGACCGGCCTTCGCCAGCGTCGTCGCCATGGGCGGCGTCGTGGGCAGCGACCTCGTCCTCTCGCGGCGCCACTGGAGCCGCGTCCTGTTCAACAGCAGCCAGGTCTGCCTCACCTCGGCGCTCGCCGCCGTGGTCTACCGGCTGCTCGCCGTGTCCGGCCCCGTCGATCTGCGCCGCGACGCGCCCGCGATCGTCGTCTCGGCGGCCATCTTCCTGCTCGTGAACGACACCCTGGTGGCCGGCATCATCACGCTCTCGGGCCGCTCCTTCTTCCACGAATGGACGGCGTCGTTCCGCGAGATGGGCATCCTCTACGTGTCGATGACACCGCTCGGCGCCCTGCTGGCCTTCGCCTACCAGGACAGCCCCTGGAACATCCTCTACTTCCCGTTCCTGATCCTCGTCATCTACACGGGGTTCAAGCTCTACGCCAACCTGCAGAGCGAGACCGACCACGCCCTCGCCCTGCTCGCCGACACCGTCGACAAGCGCGACGAGTACACCTACGCCCACTCCCTGCGGGTGGCCGAGTACGCCGGCGAGATCGCCCGCGCCCTCGACCTGCCGCGCAAAGAGATCGACCTCGTCATCTCGGCCGCGCGTGTGCACGACCTCGGCAAGATCGCGACCGACAACCGCATCCTCTACAAGCAGGCGTCGCTGACCGAAGAGGAGCGCCGCGCGATCATCGCCCATCCGGCCGACGGCAGCGAGCTCGCCGGACAGTTCAGCATGTACCGCAAGGGGCGCGACTACATCCGCCACCATCACGAGCGCTGGGACGGGCGTGGCTACCCCGACGGCCTGGCCGGCACGCAGATCCCGCTCGGGGCGCGCATCATCACCGTCGCCGACGCCTACGACGCCATGACGTCCGATCGTCCGTACCGCGCGGCCCTGTCGTCGGAGATCGCGCTCGCCGAGCTGCGCCGCGGCGCCGGGCGCCAGTTCGACCCCGATCTCGTCGACGCCTTCATCGGCTGCTGGCGCAACCCGGCCAAGCCCCGTCTCGTGGCGCTGCCTTCGACCCCGCGCGAGTCGTGTTCGTCCTCGTCGTAGCCGTCGTCGGCGGCCTGCTCGCCGGCACGCTGCTCGGCGGCTCGCTCGGCAACCTCGAGCGGCTCTCGCTGCGCCTCGCAGCGCTCGTCGTGCTCGCCCTGGCCCTGCAGCTCGTCGCCTTCTCGCCGCTCGGCGAACGCCTCCCGGGGGCCGCGATCATCGCGCTCCACCTCGCCTCGTATGCGCTCCTGCTGACCTTCGTGGCCGCGAACATCCGCCGCCGGCCAGTCGTCTGCTTTGGCGCCGGGGTCATCAGCAACGCCGTGACGATCGTCGTGAACGGCGGCTACATGCCGGCCAGCCGGGCCGCCCTGCGCCTCGCCGGCCTGGTCGAGGCGACCGGGCACCACAACAACTCCGAGGTCGCCGGCGCGGCCACGCATCTCGGCTTCCTCGGCGACGTCTTCGCCCTGCCTCACGCCGTGCCGCTCGCCAACGTCTTCAGTCCGGGCGACCTGCTGATCGCCGTCGGCCTGGCCTGGCTGATCGCGGCCGGCATGCGCGGCGCCGGCGCCGCCCTGGCGGCGCCCGCAGCGGGACCGCGACAGCCGGCCCGCGAACGGGCCGACGGCGCCTGAGCCGACCGCGCCCGACGCAGTCACGCTTGCCTGAGCGGCGACGACGAAGTCGCTCGCCGGCACTATAATGTCGCGAATGGTCAAGACCCGAGAGCCGCGCAGCAGGCCCACCAGGCGTCCCCGAAAGGTCGCCGACCGGGTCGCCGACCCTCCTCCCGAAGACGGGCCGCGCCGTCCCGACCGCGCCCCCGGCGTGATCGTCGTCCTGGTCCTGCTCGTCCTCATCGCGTCGGCGACGGTGCGCCTGTACGAGCTCCAGCGACCGGCCACGCTCGTCTTCGACGAGGTCTACTACGCCAAGGACGCCCACGCGATCCTGCAGGGCGCGCTCGCCGGCACCGCCGTCTACCCCTGGGAGCCCGGCAAGGAGATCTCGTGGCCGCACCCCGAGTACGGCAAGTACGCGATCGCCGCCGGCGAGGCCGCCTTCGGCTACCACTCCTTCGGCTGGCGCATCGTCGCGGCGATCGTCGGTACGCTGCTCCTCTGCCTCGTCTACCCCATCGGCCGACGCCTCGGCTTGCCGCCCGTCTGGGCGCTGCTCGGCCTCGTGCTGGCCGCCTCCGACTTTCTCGGCATCGTGCAGTCGCGCATCGCCACGCTCGACATCTTCGTCGCCTTCTGGTCGGTGCTCTGCGTCTACCTGGCGCTGCGTTATGTGCAAAGCGGGCACCGCACCCGCTGGCTCGTGCTGTGCGGCCTCGCCGGCGGCCTCGCGCTCGGCACCAAGTGGTCGGGCGCCTTCGCGATCGCCGCGGCGGCCGCCTACATCCTGCTGCACCGGCGCCGGCCCGACGCGGCCTGGCGGCGCTGGCCCTGGCTCGCCGCCGGTGTGGGCCTGGTGGTCGCCGGCGGCGCGTTCACCGCGCTCGGCATCCGCGCTCCCGGGCTCCTGCCGCACGTCTCGCTCGCGATCGCCCTCGCGGCCGCCGGCGTCGTGACGCTCGAGGTCGGCGTGCCCGAGGTGCGCCTGCCGTCGCTGTCGCTGGTCGCCCTGCCAGCCGGCCTCTACTTCGCCAGCTACGTCGACTACTTCGCCGTCGGCCACCACACGCTCTCGCAGTGGTGGCAGCTCCAGCAGGAGATGTGGTGGTTCAACGAGAGCCTCCACGCCACCCACACCTACGCCTCGCGCGCCTACACCTGGATCTTCGACTACCGCCCCGTCTGGTACTACTACGAGCAGATCGGTGGGCGCGTGCACGGCATCATCTCGATCGGCAACCCGCTGCTCTGGTGGGGTTCCATCGCCGCCCTGGTCGGCCTCGTCGTGCTCGCCGTGCGCCGCCGCGACCGCGAGCTCGCCGTACTGCCGATCATGGTAGCCCTGCTCTACCTGCCCTGGCTGCGCACGACCCGCACGTCGTTCATGTACTACATGACGCCGGTCGCGCCGTTCATGGCCCTCGCCGTGGCCGCCATGCTTCGCGAACTCGCCGCGAGCCGCGTGCCGCGCTGGCAGCTCGCGGCCGCCTGCTACGCGGCCGCCTGCGTGGTCGTCGCGCTGTTCTGGTACCAGATCGGCGTGGCCGCCGACTGGCTGTTCTGGCGCGACCCCGCCATCCTCTCGGTCGACCTCGCCCGCGTGACCCTGGCCGTCGGCATCACCGTGGCGGTGCTCGTCACCCTCGGCCTGTTCTTCTGGGCGCCGGCCAAACGCCTGTGGCCCTACGTCACGTGGGTCTACGCCGGCGCCGTCACCGGCGTCTGCCTCGCGTTCCTGCCGATCCTCATCGACCTGCCGATCGCGATCCCCCACTTCTACCACCTCATGTGGTTCCGCAACTGGATCTGATGACCGAGCCCGCGGCCCCCGTCCGCCTGACGCCGGCGGCCGCGCCGCGCGGGCGCGCGCCGTCGGCGCGCGCCCTGCTCGCGGGCGTGCTCGTCGTCGTCGCCCTCTCGGCCGCCGTGCGTTTTGTGAACCTCGGCGTCTACCGCACCTACGTCTTCGACGAGCACTACTACGCACACGACGCCGGCGTGATCGTGCACGGCGGCCTCGGACCGCGCGGATCGGCGCCCTGGAAGCCGGGCGCGGCCCGCTCGCTCGCCCACCCGGAGCTCGGCACGCTGGCGATCGCCGCCGGCGTCGAGGTCCTGGGCGACGGCCCCTGGGGCTGGCGCGTGCCGGCGGCCATCGCCGGGACGCTGCTGATCGCGCTCGTCTACCCGCTCGCCCGCCGCCTCGGCCTGGCGCCGCGCTGGGCCTTCGTGGCCCTCGTGCTCGCCGCGGCCGACACTATGCTGATGACCGAGTCGCGCATCGGCGTGCTCGACCCCTTCGTCGCCCTCTGGTCGGCCGTCTGCATCTACTGCGCTCTGCGCTTCGTGCAGTCGGGCAGCCCAAGACGTCCGGCGCGCTGGCTCGTGCTCACCGGACTCGCCGGCGGCTGCGCGGTCGCCAGCAAATGGTCCGGCCTGTTCGCCCTCGTGGCCGCGGCCGGCATCGTGGCCGTGGCCGTGGTGCGCGAGCGGCGGGCGCGGCCGGCAGGCGAAGTCGCCGGCGGCGCGGCAGGCCGCGCCGCGGCCGCCCTCGCGTGCCTCGTCGTCCTGCCGCTCGCCGTCTACGTGGCAAGCTATGCCGACTACTTCGCAAGCGGCCACACGCTCGGCCAGTGGCTCCACCTGCAGCGCTACATGGCGACCTTCAACTGGAACGTGCAGGGCGTCTCGACCATGGCCTCGCGACCGCTCACCTGGATCTTCGACGCGACGCCGATCTGGTATCGCTGGGCGCTCGCGCCGCACGGCGACGTCGTCGGTCTCGTCGCGATCGGCAACCCGCTGCTGCTTTGGGGTTCGATCGTCGCCCTCGTCGCCGTGGTCTGGCTCGCGGCCCGCCGGCGCGACCTCGCCGGCACCGCCCCCGCGCTGCTCGCCGCCTGCCTCTACCTGCCCTGGCTGGCCACGAGCCGCCAGTCCTACATCTACTACCTCACGCCGGCGATCCCGTTCCTCGCGATCCTGGTGGCCGGCGCGCTCGCGCGCCTCGTAGCCGACCGGCCGCTGCCGCGCGGCCGCGCCGCCCTGTGCGCCCTGGCCGGCGCCGTACTCGTCGCCCTCGCCGCCGGCGGCGGCGCCCCGCTGCGCCTGGCGGCGCTCGCCGTCCTTGTCGCCGTCGTCGCGGCGGCCACCCTCGCCGGCCGCAATCGTGCCGCCGCCGGCATGCGCCTGCCGGCCCTCGCCGCCTGGGTCTACGTGGGCGCGGTGGTCGGCCTGGCCGTGGCCTGGCTGCCGTTCATCGTCTCGCAGGCGGCCCCCTACGCCTACTACGCGCACCTCGCCTGGTTCACGAGCTGGCGCTGAGACCTCGTCTGACACGACGGCGGGGGCGGCCGGCGGACGTACGCCGCCGGCCGCCCCCGCCGTGTCCCCCCAAAGACCCCGGCCGGGTCAGACCATCAGCGCCGCCATGATCGCCTTCTGGGCGTGCAGGCGGTTCTCGGCCTGGTCGAAGACCACCGACTGCGAGCTGTAGAGCGCGGCCTCGGTGATCTCCTCGCCCCAGTGGGCCGGCAGGCAGTGCATGACGTGGCACTGCGGCCCGGCCAGCGCGAGCAGCTCGTCGTTGACCTGGTACGACGACAGGGCGGCCAGCCGCACGTCGTGCTCGGCCTCCTGGCCCATGCTCGTGAAGGTGTCGGTGTAGATCACATCGGCGCCGCGCACGGCCGCGCGCAGGTCGCTCGTGAGCTCGATCGTGGCGCCCGTCTCGGCGGCGTCGGCGCGCGCCCGGGCGACGATCGTGGGGTCGGGACGGTAATCGTCGGGCGTGCAGACCACGACACGCATGCCGGTCTTGGCGCCCACCTCGATCAGCGAGTGCGCCACGTTGTTGCCGTCGCCCGAGTACACGATGGTGCGCCCCGCGAGGCCGCCGCAGTGCTCCCTCACCGTCAGCGCGTCGGCCATCGCCTGGCAGGGATGGTGCGCATCGGTCAGGCCGTTGATCACCGGCACCTCCGCGCTCGCCGCGAGGTCGACCACGTCGGCATGAGCGAACGTGCGGATCATGATGCCGCCGAGGTAGCGCGACAGCACGTGGCCGGTGTCCTTTATGGTCTCGCCGACGCGAAGCTGGATGTCGCCGGCGTTCAGGAACAGCGGCTGGCCGCCGAGCTGGTGGATGCCGACCTCGAACGAGATGCGCGTGCGGGTCGAGGTCTTGGTGAAGATCATGCCGACGGCCTTGCCGGCCAGCAGCGGCTCGTCGCGCCCGGCCTTGTTGCTCGCCTTGAGCTCGACGGCCAGGTCGAGCAGGGCGCCGATCTCGACCGGGCTGTACTCGTGGATCGTGAGGAAGTCGCGGCCGGCGAGGCCCAGGTCGGTGACGCGGTCCTGCAACGCGCTCATGAGGCCTCCTTGGGCTCGTTTTTGGTCTGGTCGCCGCGGGGGCGGGCCGCCTGCGGCGGCCCGCCCCCGACGAAACGGCGTGCGGGCGATGCTATCAGATGCCGTGATGCGCGGCGGCCAGCGGCTGCTCGGCCCCAAGGAAACCGTGCTCGCGCAGCACGTCGGCGAGCGTGGGACTGCCGATCTCCTGCAGGTCGTAGCCCACCTGCACGGCCGGCAGCTTGATGTTCACGATGCGGCGCAGGTCCATCGGCGTGCCGATCACGACGAGGTCGGCGCCCGAGGCGTTGATCGTCGTCTCTAAGTCCTTCAACTGCTGCTCGGAGTAGCCCATGGCCGGCAGCAGCGTGCCGATCCCGGGGTACTTCTCGAAGGTCGCCTTGATTTCGCCGGTGGCGAAGGGCCGCGGGTCGATGTACTCGGCGGCGCCGAGCTGCTGGGCGGCCACCATGCCGGCGCCGTACTTCATCTCGCCGTGGGTGAGCGTGGGGCCGTCCTCGACCACGAGCACGCGCTTGCCCCTGACGAGCTCGGGCTTGTCGACCGTGACGGGCGAGGCGGCCATGACGATCTGCGCGGTCGGGTTCACCGAGCGCACGGCGTCGAGCTCGGCGGCGATGCCGGCCCTGTCGGCGGTGTCGATCTTGTTCATCACGACGACGTCGGCCAGGCGCAGGTTGACCTCGCCGGGGTAGTAGACGAGGCCGTTGCCGGGGCGATGCGGGTCGGCGATAGTGATGTAGAGGTCGGCCTTGTAGAAGCTGTAGTCGTTGTTGCCGCCGTCCCAGAGAATGACGTCGGCCTCTTTTTCGGCCTCGCGCACGATCGCCTCGTAGTCGACGCCGGCGTAGATCACATTGCCGGCCACGACGTGCGGCTCGTACTCTTCCATCTCCTCGATCGTGCACTCGTACTTCGCCAGGTCCTCGACCGTGGCGTAGCGCTGCACGCGCTGCTTGACGAGGTCGCCGTAGGGCATGGGGTGACGGATCGACACGACCTTCTTGCCGGCCTCGCGCAGCATGGTCTGGATCTTGCGGGTGGTCTGGCTCTTGCCGGCGCCGGTACGCACGGCGCAGACGGCGATCACCGGCTTGGTCGACTTGACCATGGTGTGGTCGGGGCCCATGAGGCGAAAGTCGCAGCCCAGGGCGTTGACCAGGGCCGAGCGGTGCATGAGGTACTCGTAGCGCACGTCGGAGTAGGCAAAGACGACCTGCTCGACGCCGTGGCGCTTGACGAGCGCGGGCATCTCGGACTCGTCGTGGATCGGGATGCCGTCCGGATAGAGCTTTCCGGCGAGCTCGGCCGGGTACTTGCGGTCGTTGATGTAGGGGATCTGGGTGGCGGTGAAGGCCACGACGCGGTAGCGCTCGTTGTCGCGAAAGTAGCAGTTGAAGTTGTGGAAGTCGCGGCCCGCGGCTCCCATGATGAGGACCTTGGTCGGTTCGGCCATGCTCACTCCTTGCTGGTCGGGGTGCTCCGCGCCACGATCTTGGGTGTCAGGCCGGCGGAGGTGGTGAAGGCGAGGTCGACGTACGGCGATGTGCAGAGAGCCAGTGTGGCCCCGTAGCCCGGCACGAAGGCGAGCGTGTCGCCCAGGCGCGGCGCCGGCTCGAGCGCGTCGACGTCGAGGATGAGGTGGTCGCTCGAGGCGCCCAGCACCTCGACGCGGGGGTCGAGCGGCACGAGGCCGTCGGGCACGACGTCCTGGCGGCCGAGCGCGCAGATGGCGCGCCGCCGGTCCCCGCGGTCGACGAACGTGGGACGGTTGCCGAAGGCGTCCTGGGCGATGTCGCCGACCGGCATGCTGGGTTTGACCTTGCACTCGATCACCGGCGCCCGCACGACGAAGGCGTCGAGCTGCAGCCCCAGGGTGGGCTCCCGCGTGAGCGTGTCGACCCCGAGCAGGATCGTCTCGCCGACGCGCAGGCTGGTGATCGCGGCCGGCATGCCGCCGGCGGTCACGAGGCCGATGCTGCCTGAGTTGCCGCCCGACACGAACGACAGGCGGCGGCCGAGACGGCGCTCGGTCGCGGCGGCGAGGTCGGCGAGCTCGCCGAGGTTCTGCGGCGTCGGACAGATCGCGCCGTAGCAGGTGAGGTTGACGCCGACGCCGGCGAGCTCGACGTGGTCGAGCCGCTCGACGGCGTCAGCGAAGGCCGGCAGGTCGGCCGGCAGCATGCCCTCGCGCAGGTCACCGAGGTCGACCATGGCGATCACGCCGTGCCGGCGCCCCTGGGCTCCGGCGGCGCGGTCGAGGGCGAGGACCGTCTCGAGCTCGCTTTCGAGCGAGACGTCGGTCAGGCGCACGGCGTCGGCGGCCAGACCGGGGGCGGGGGCGCGCAGAAGCCAGATGGGCGCGTCGATGCCGGCGGCGCGCAGGCGCGCGGCGTTCTCGAGCCGCGATTCGCCGAGCGCCTGCGCGCCGCCGGCGAGCAGGGCACGCCCCACCTCGGGGCTGCCGCAGGTCACCTTGGTCACCCCGACGACGTGCAGGCCACCGAGCGCGTCGACCACCCGCCGGGCGTTCCCGGTCACCTTGTCGAGGTCGATCGTCAGTGTGGCGCGCACCGTTATGACCCTCCCTGCATATTCCTGATACAGGAGCTTATGATGATGCCCGACGCGAGTGCAAGTCGGCGCCGTTCCCCCTCAATGCTGGCAGTCGGGACACCAGTACGTCGTGCGGGCGTCGTCGCCCTGTCCGCGACCCTTGGTCGCGGCCCTGCCGCAGCGCGGGCAGCGCCGGCCGACCAGGCCGTAGACGCTGCGAAAGCGGTCCTGGCGGCCGTCGGCGGCCGAGCACTGCATGAGCGGTCGCAGCGTGCGCACTACGGCCAGGGCCTCGTCGTCGGACACGGCGGCGAGCGGTCGCCAGGGGTCGACGCCGGCGCGAAAGCAGCCCTCAGACTTCCAGAAGTTGCCGATGCCGGCCACGATGTGCTGGTCGAGCAGGGCGTCGCCCAGGCCGCGAGTGGGGTCGTCGGCGCGCAGGCGGCGCAGGAAGAGCGTCTCGTCGAAGGGCGCGGCCGCTACGAGGTCGGGGCCGAGGTCGCGCAGGCGCGGGTCGCTGCGCAGGCGCGCCGCGGTGAGCAGCTCGAGCACCGGTCCGCGGAGCTGCACGGCGTCGTGCTCGTCGCGACCGATCACGAGCCAGGCGCCGCGCGGCACCGCGGCGCGCGGCTTCGCGGCGCCGCGGGCGGCCGCCGCGCCGCGCCGCGCGACCGGGTCGGCCCGCTCGTCAGCGCCAGCCGTGGCGACCTCGTGGGACAGCACCCGCCAGGCGCCGGTCATGCGCAGGTGCGAGTGGATCACCAGGCCGCCCTCGAAGCGCAGCAGCAGGTGCTTGCCGCGCGCCTCGACGGCCTCGACGGCGCGGCCGGCGAGGCGCTCGGGCCAGTGTTCGAGGGCGAAGCGCGGATGCGGCGTGACCAGGCGATCGGGCACGTGGCCGTCGAGCAGGCCGCCGACCACGAGCGCGGCGTGGTGGATGGTGTCGCCTTCGGGCACGGTCAGCCCTCGCCGCGGCGCAGCGTGAGGCGACGCGGGCCGGGCCGGAAGCCGAGCCCGACGAGCGTGCCCACCAGGGCCGCGTCGAGGGCCGGCGCGCCGTCGATGCGCTCGAGCGCGAGGCGCGGCACCTGGCCGTCGCGCACCGCGACGGCCAGGGCTTCGAGCGCGCGCTCGACATCGGCGGCCGCCGCGGCGTCGTGCAGCCATAGCGAGTGGCCGCCGGTCTCGACCGAGACGATCGGGCGGCCGCCCAGCAGCACCACGTACGCGCCGGCGCGCCGCGCCGGCGCGTGGCTGCCCGGCGGCCACGCCAGCCCGGCGCCGTAGGGCTGGGCCGGATCGGCCGCCGCCAGCACGAAGGGACGCGGCTCGTCGGCGTCGGGCGCGCGCAGACGCTCGACCGCGCCGGGCAGGGCGAACTGGGCGCCGCCCAGCCCCTCGACGAAGTAGCCGCGCCGTGCCGCGCCGAGCGTCTCGAGCGCCGAGAGCTCGGGGTACAGCGCGGCGAAGCCGCCGGGGATGCCCTCGGCGCGTACCAGCTCGCGCGTGACGACACCATGGCGCTCGAGCAGCAGCTCGGCCCAGGCCCGGGCGCGCGCCCCGGGCTCGACGCGCTGCGCGCCGAAGACGGCCTCCGTAAGCGACCAGCGACCCTGCACCACAGCGGCGGCGCGCGGCCGCCGCCGGAACCGGCCGGCGCCGGGACGGCGACCGACGGAAAGCGACGCCCCAGGCCGGGCGGCGGCCACCCGCCGCTGCCGCAGGGGCACGAAGGCGTCGTTGGTCGCCTCGCCCGCCCAGACGAGGTCCCAGAGCGCGTCGCGCAGCTCGTCGGCGCCGGCGTCGGGGTGCTCGACGAGCAGATCGGTGAAGAAGCAGGCGCCGGCGCGCAAACGCGCGCGCAGGCGCTCGTGGAGCTCGCCGGCGGGGCGCTCCGACGGTGCCGGCGGCGGACCCAGCAGCGGAGCGTCATCGCGGAAGTACAGCGCGACGCGGCCGCTGCGGCGCCCCGTCGCGCCGGCCCCGACCCAGACGAGCTCGCCGCTCGCGCAGAGCTCGTCGAGCCAGGCCGGCGCGTAGGCGCCGCCCAGACGGCGGGGCAGCACGTCGTGCTCCCAGAGCTCGGCGGCGAGCGGCAGGCCCTGCAGGGGCGCGAGGATGTCGCGCAGGCGCTCGACCCCGGCGCCGGCCGCCGTGCCGCGGTCGACGCCCTGCCAGGGCGGCGCGAAGCGGGCCAGCGCCTCGCGGCCCACGGGCGCGATCTCGCGGCGCAGCGCGGCGAGCGAGGCGCGCCGCAGGCGGCGCAGCACCTCGGGGTCGCACCACTCGCGCGTAGTGCCCAGCGGCCGCAGCTCGCCGCGCACGAGCTCGCCAAGGCGTTCGAGGCCGGCCAGCGCCGTCTCGGCGTCGATCCCCAGGCGGCGGCGCACGTCGCCGCTCTCGAACGGCCCGTGCGTGCGGGCGTAGCGCCGCAGCAGCTCGGCCAGGGCGTCGGGAACGTCGGCCAGGAAGGCGTCGGGCAGGCCGCCGGGCGGCACAGCGCCGAGCGCGTCGCGGTACAGGCCCGCGTCTTCGGAGGCGATCCAGCGCTCCTCGCCGCCGACCCGCAGCCGCACCGCTCGGCGCTGCCCCGCGAGATCGGCGAGCCAGGCCGCGACGTCGGCGGCGTGGCTGCGCTGCGCCGCCTCGGCGACCGTGAGGTCGCCCAGCAGGCGCAGCACATCGTGCAGGCGGTCGGGGTCGGCCGCGCGCAGCGGCTCGCTGCGGCGCTGCAGGTCGTCCTCGACCTGCTCGAGGGCGTCGGGGTCGATCAGCTCGCGCAGCTCCTCTTGGCCGAGCAGCTCGCGCAGCAACTCGCGGTCGAGGGCGAGAGCGATGGCCTTGCGCTCGGCGCTGGGCGCGTCGCCCTCGTACATGTAGGCGGCGACGTAGTCGAAGAGCAGCGAGGTGGCCATCGGCGAGGCGCTCGCCGTCTCGACCTCGACGAGCGCGAGCTCGCGCGTCGACAGGCCGCGCAGCAGCTCGACCAGGCTGGGCAGGTCGAGCACGTCGCGCAGGCACTCGCGGTAGGTCTCGAGGATCACGGGGAAGCGCGGGTGGCGGCGCGCCACCTCGAGCAGCGACTGTGCCTTGAGGCGCTGCTGCCAGAGCGGCGTGCGCCGTCCGGGGTAGGCCCGCGGGATCAGCAGCGAGCGCGCCGCGTTCTCGCGGAAGCGCGCCCCGAACAGGGCGCTCGCGCCGAGCTCGGCGACGACGAGGTCCTCGACCTCCTCGGGCTCGAGCAGGACGAGGTCGCTGCCGGGCGGCTCGTCGGCGTCGGGCAGGTGCAGGATGATGCCGTCGTCGGACCAGATCGGGTCGGCCGCGGGGCCGCCGGCCTGGCGCAGGCGGGCGCTCAGGGCGAGGGCCCAGGCAGCGTGCACCCGACCGCCGAAGGGCGTGAGCACGCACAACCGCCAGTCGCCGATCTCGTCGCGAAAGCGCTCGACGACCACCGTGCGGTCGGAGGGCACGACGCGGGTCGCGTCCTGCTGCTCGCGTAGGTAGGCGAGCAGGTTGCGGGCGGCGCGCTCGTCCAGGTCGTACTCGCGCTCGAGGGTCGATTCGTCCTGCTCGACGGCCCAGCGGGAGAAGGCGCCGATCGCGGCGCCGAGCTCGCGCGGCCGGCCAACCGAGTCGCCGTGCCAGAAGGGGACGGCGCCGGGCACGCCCGGCGCCGGGCTCACGACCACGCGGTCGCGGGTGATCTCCTCGATGCGCCACGACGCGGCGCCGAGCAGGAACGTCTGCCCCACGCGCGCCTCGTAGACCATCTCCTCGTCGAGCTCGCCGACCCGGCGCCCGTCGGGCAGGTTGACCGTGAACAGGCCGCGGTCAGGGATGGTGCCGGCGTTGGCCACGACCAGGGCGCGGGCGCCGCTGCGGGCGCGGATCGTGCCGCCCAGACGGTCCCACACGATCCGCGCCCGCAGGTCGCCGAAGTCGCGCGACGGGTAGCGTCCGTCGAGCATGTCGAGCACGTTCTCGAGCTGCCGGCGGTCGAGCTCGGCGAACGTCCAGGTGCGACGCACGAGCTCGTGCAGCTCGTCGACCGCGACGCCGTCGTCGCCGGCCGCCACGGCGATCGCCACCACCTGCTGGGCGAGCACGTCAAGCGGGTTGCGCGGCACCACGGTCTGCTCGATCAACCCCTCGCGCATGCGACGGGCCACGACCGCGCACTCGAGCAGATCGGCGCGAAACTTGGGGAAGATGCGACCGCGCGAGACCTCGCCCACGCCATGGCCGGCGCGGCCGATGCGCTGCAGGCCGCGCGTGACCGACTTGGGCGACTCGACCTGCACGACCAGGTCGATCGCTCCCATGTCGATGCCGAGCTCGAGCGATGAGGTGGCGACCAGGCACGGCAGGCGGCCCGCCTTGAGGTCGTCCTCGATCGTCTGGCGCTCCTCGCGGGCGAGCGAGCCGTGGTGCGCCCGGGCGATCTCGCGCGGGACCGGACCCACACCGTCACCCTCTCCCCCGCCGTCTGCCCCCTCGTCGCGGGCGGCGAGGTCGTTCAGGCGCAGGGCGATGCGCTCGGCGGCGCGCCGGTCGTTGACGAACACGAGCGTCGAGCGGTGCGCCCGCACGAGCTTGAGCAACTCGGGGTAGATCGCCGGCCAGATCGAGCGTCGCGTGGCCTCGCTGCCGCCCGGCAGGCTGTCGAGCGCGAGCGGCGCGTCGGGCTCGACCATCGACTCGACAGGCACGTGGATGCGCAGGTCGAGCGGCTTGGCGGAGCCGGCATCGACCACGGCGCAGTCGCGCCCGGACCCCACCAGAAACCGCGCGACCTCGTCGAGCGGCCGCTGGGTGGCCGACAGACCGATGCGCTGCACGTCGCGACCGGCCCCGGCGGCGAGACGCTCGAGCGTGACGGCGAGGTGAGCGCCGCGCTTGGACTGGGCCACGGCGTGGATCTCGTCGACGATCACCCACTCGGTGCCGGCGAAGAGCGTCTGGGCGCCGCTCGTGAGCATGAGGAACAGTGACTCAGGCGTCGTGATGAGCACGTCGGGCGGCGTGCGCAGCATCTCGCGACGCTCGCGCTGCGGCGTGTCGCCGGTGCGCACGGCGACGCGCACGTCGACGCCGATGCCGCGCAGCGGCACGCGCAGGTTGCGCTCGATGTCGTAGCCGAGCGCCTTGAGCGGCGAGACGTAGACCAGACGCACGCTGCGCCGCGCGGGCGCGACCGGCGAGGGGTCGGCGACGAGCCGGTCGAGCGCCCAGAGAAAGGCGGCGAGTGTCTTGCCCGAGCCGGTGGGCGCCGAGATGAGCGCGTGGCGCCCGCCGGCGATCGCCGGCCAGGCGAGGGCCTGCGCGGGCGTCGGCTCGGCGAAGGCCCGCGCGAACCAGTCGCGCACCTGCGGGGTGAAGCCCGTAAGGGCGGGATGGACGGACGGAGTGGTCATGTCGGCATCTGCATGCCCGACCGGCGGGCGACCCTCACCGCGGGACGCTCAGCGGCCCGGCGGCGGGCGCCAGTGCGAGCCGGCACCGACGACGATCGGCACGGCTCCGGAGATGCTCAACGGCGGCATGATGGTCCTCCCCACGATGGTCGCGGCCAGCCTATCACCGGCCCCCGACGGAGGAGCGCGGCGAGGGCCCGGCGCCGCTCGCACAGGACATTCTCAGCCTCATCTCAGGCTAGGTCCCAGGGCCGCCGGGTATCCTCGGAGCGCGAAACGAGCGCAGCGACGCACATCGACGGAGGGACGCACGCTCATGGAGGGACGCAAGCCGCTCGCACGACGCACGGCCGCGCGACGGGACCGCGCATGAAGCGAGCGCGGCTCAACCTGGTGATCGACGCCGTCGTCGGCGGGGCGTTCCTGGTGACCGCCGTCACCGGCGTCGTCTTCCTGCTGCCGCCGGCGTGGCAGCAGGCGCTGCTCGTCGGCCTTTCGTTCCACGCCTGGCACTGGCTGCACGACTGGAGCGGCGCCGTCGCGGCCGCCGGCGTCGCGCTGCACCTCGTGCTGCACTGGCGCTGGGTCGTCCACACGGCGAGCAGGTGGCTCGCCGAGGCGCGCGGCGAGCTGCCCGACCGGCGCCCGCAACGCACGACGGAGCGCACGCCCGAGCGCGCGCCCGAGCGGCGCGCGCAGCCCCGCGGGCATCTCACCCGGCGCGGCTTCCTCGTCGGTGCGGCCGGCTTCGGCGCCGCGCTCGTTGGTGGCGTCGCCCTCTCGCGCATCGCGGGGGCCGTCGACACGGACCAGACGACCGCCGCCGGTGTCTCGACCGGTCAGGGCGGCGCAGGAAGCACGGCGGGCTCGTCGTCGAGCGGCGCGAGCGCCGGCGCGGCGAGCTCGAGCGGCGCCACCGGCACGACCACTCCGCGCGTGGTCGTCGATTCGTCGAGCTGCATCGCCTGCGGCCACTGCATCCAGGTCTGTCCCAGGTCGGTCTTCGCCTGGAACAGCGCCGGCCGCGCGACCGCGCAGTCGCCCGAGAGCTGCATCCTCTGCCGGCGCTGCGTGCAGGTCTGCCCCGCCTCGGCGATCACGCTCAACGCCTGAACGGCGTCGGTCAGACGCCGAGGCTGGCCCGCATGAGGGCGACCACGGCGACGCCGTCGAAGTGCGCGAGCAGGGCACCACAGTCCGCCAGCACATAGTCGGCGTCGAGCACGCACGTGGCGTCGGCCGGCGGCAGCAGGCGCTCGCCGGCGCCGCTCTCAGGGGCGCGCGCGGCGGCGAGCATGTCGCCGCCGCCCGGCAGCCGTGTCAGGGCGCCGCCCGTGCCGACGAGCAGCCGGCAGGCGGTCAGGTCGCGGCCGCGCGCGACCGTCTGGCGGCCGGTCGGCGTGTAGAGATGCGTGAGGCGGCCGGCGTGCCGCTGCACGCCGGCCACGGTGCAGAAGGCGGCCAGGGCGCGCGCCGCGTCGACCTCGTCGGGGCTGCGCGGCAGGGCCGGCGGCAGGACCGTCGGCCGCTCGACGGCCGGCATCATGGCCGCCACGTGCTCGGCGCTCACGAACGTGCCGAGGTCGCCCTCGACGGTGCGCCGGCTGTGCGGCTGGGGTTCGATCTGGATGGCGCCGATCTCGGGACTGCCGTCGGTCACCGAGTGCACGTCGGTGGTGGCGCCGCCCACGTCGACCACGACGAGATCGCCGAGGTCGTCGGCGAGGCGCTCGGCGGCGAGGAGCACCGCCCCCGGCGTCGGCAGGATACGGCCGTTCACGATCTCGCCGATGCGCACCATCCCCGGCGCGTGGACGATGTGCTCCTCGAAGGCGTCGTGGATGACGGTGCGGGCCGGCACGATGTCGAGCTCGTCGACGGCCGGGTAGACGTTGTTCGTGACGCGCACGCGAAAGCCGTCGCGCTCGAGCAGGTCGCGGGCGTCGTCGGCGACCGCCGAGTTGCCGCCGTAGACCACGATCGGCCGCAGCGGCAGCTCGCGCAGACGCCCGGCGTTGAAGAGTACCGTGTCGCTGTCGCCGCCTTCGACCCCGCCGGCCAGCATGACCAGGCTCGGCTGGGCCTGCCCGATCGCGCGCAGGTCGTGGTCGCGCAGGCGGCCGGCCGTCTGGTAGGTGACGACGGCGCCGGCGCCCAGAGCCGCCTCGCGGGCCGCCATCGCCGTCATGCGCTGTGTCAGGCCGTGCACGGTCATGCGCAAGCCCCCGGCCGCCGAGCTGGTAGCGAGCGTGAGGCCGGGCTCGAGCGGGCCGGTACCGGCCTCGAGCGCGGCGCGTGCCGCGCGCAGGCCGACCGTGACGTCGCCCGCCTCGACCGACGTCGACGCCACGCCCTGGCCGAGCAGGCGCGGCGTGCTCGCCGGCCAGCCGGAGAGGCCGTCGAAGGCCGAGACCACGGTCGTGGTCGAGCCGATCTCGGCCACGACGACATCGATGCGCCGCGGCTCGCTCACCGCGGCCCCGAACCGTGGTGACCGGGCGCCGCGGCGAACGGCGGCGCACCGGCTGCGAAGGCGGACAGCGGCGCACCGGCTGCGAAGGCGTTCGGGGCGGGGCGGGCGGCTGCGCCGCCCGCCCCGCCCCTCACGCGCGTGCCGCTCAGGCGGAGCGTTCCCGCTCCTTCAGCGTCTCCACGATGAACGAGGCGACGTCGATGCCCTTGGTGCCGCGCCCGAAGCCGGCATCCATGCCCCACTCGCGCGAGAGCTCGGGCGTCACCTGCGTGCCGCCGGCGATCAGCAGCAGCTTGTCGCGCACGCCCTTCTCGGTGGCGAGGTCGGCCAGCTTCTGCATGTTCAGGCGGTGCACCTCGCCGTGGGTGATGATGGTCGAGATCAGCACGGCGTCGGCGGCGTGCTCGATCGCGGCGTCGAGCACCTTCTCGACCGGCACCGAGGTGCCAAGGTACTCGCAGGCCACGCCGAAGCCCTCGAGGCCGCCGTGCTTGATGTCGAGGATCTCGCGCATGCCGACCGAGTGCTCGTCCTCGCCGACCGTTGCGCCCACGACCTTCAGGCCGCGTGCCTTCACGTAGGCGCGGATCTCGTCGTCGGACAGCATGTCGGGCTCCGGCGGGATCACCAGAGTGGCCGGGTCGACCGTAACGTCGAGCCTGCCCTTGACCTCGAGCAGCGTGCCCTCGGCCGGGTGCATGACCTGCTTGTGGATGACCTCGGGGTCCTGCAGGTTCATCGCCCGGGCGAGCTCGAGGGCGGCGAACTCGGCCGTCCGCTCGCTCGCCGGCAGAAAGAGCGTGACGACCACGATGCCGTCGCCGGCCCACTCGACCTCGGGCTTGATCAGGCCCTTGGTGCGCAGGTCGGCCGTGCGCTGCAGGCGCACGTTGACGTTGTCCTCGGGGTCGAGCTCGTCGACGAACGGCACCTTGGCCGGGTCGCACAGCGTGCAGCCGCCGATCGGCTCGCAGGGCTTGGCCAGGCCGGCCGGCAGGTGGTTGTCGCCGAAGTGGTGGCAGACCGGCGCCAGGTAGTCGGCGGCGCGCTCGACGATCGAGCCGGCCGCCACGCCGCCGTCAGCGTAGCGCACGATGGCGTCGTCGTTGGTCTCGGGGTACTGCCCCGAGTCGACGAAGTAGCCCTGCTCGACCGCGGCGAAGTAGCCGCCGTCGCGCACCATGCCCTCGAGGAACAGCACGGCGCGCTCCTTCAACTCACGCACCTTGTCGTGGAACTCGGGGTTGTCGAGGTCGAGCTTGACGAACTCGCGCAGGCCGTCCATGCCCACGAGCGACTGCCGGGCGGTGTTCACGGCGTGCACGTTGTTGTAGTGCCAGGGCACGTTACGACCCTCGTCGGGGGTGATCGTGCTCTGGATGTCGGCGCTCGTCAGGCGGCTGATCATGAGGTTCATGACGTGCGAGACGGTGGCCTCGCGACCGCACGACTCCATGTAGCGCGTGTTCTGCTGGGCCCGCATCCTGTACTCGCCGAACAGGTCGCGCAGGGCGACCGCGTAGGGCAGGTCCATGCGCATGCAGGGCGCCGGCGGCGCGTCGGGCGGCACGGTCGACAGGCAGATGTCCTCTTTGGGCATACCGGCCGCGACCGAGTAGGCGCAGTTGATGGCGTGCTGCACGAGCAGCTCCGGCATGACCTTCCAGGCCTCGCGCGCCGTGGCGTTGGCGTTGTGGGCGCCGTCGATCTGGGCCATGCGCACGCTCGCCATGACGTGCTTGGCCACGGCGGCGTCGACGAAGCTGCGGTACATGTTGATGTTGCGGTACAGGACGTTGTACTGCGGGTCCTGGTGGGCGCCGTTCACGCCCTCCTCGGCGAACATCACGGCGATCTCGGGTCCGGCCACGCCGCTCACGTAGGAGTGGAAGTTGATCAACCGGCCGACCTCATCCTCGATCAGGTCGAGCGCGCGGCGCGTGGCGCGCACCTGCTTGCGGGTGACGGCGATGCCGCCGACGCCCTCGGGCGTGCCCTCGAGCAGGCCGTCCATGTGGCTCTGGCCGGCGGTGCGGATCACCATCATGTGGTCGGCGCCGTGCCAGGCGGCCATGCGCATGCGGCGGATGTCGTCCTCGAAGCGGCCGCTGGCGATCTCGGTCGTGATCACGCAGTCGGGCTGCGGGTCGATGTCGCCGAAATAGTGCGCCGCCGGCAGCGGCACGCTCTGCTCGAGGCCCTTCGAGGTCTCCTTGTAGGTGAACGGGCCCAGGTGCTGGTCGGGCACCTGCTCGCGCCAGTGCCAGCCGCGGCGCCGCGGCCGGTAGTGCTCGATGCCCTCGAGCAGGGCCGGCACGTCGAGCTTCTCGTTGGGCTGCAGGGCGGCGTCGGCCTTGCCGGCGCCGTCGCTCGTGCGGGGCGCGTCAGGCATGACCCACCCCCCACTTCTCGTCGACCACGTCCCAGCCGTCGCCGGCGGCCAGCCAGCGACCGGCCTCGGGCGCCGCGACGCCCCAGGTGGTGGCGCAGTGCAGCACGACGTGGCCGGCGCCGTGACCGAGTAGGCCGCGCTTCTCGCACTCGGCCACGACCGCCATGGCGGTCGGCGAGTCGAGGCCCATGCGCATGAGCACGCTGCGCTCGATCGACGGCGAGGTGTGGGTGCGAGCCAGGTCGACGAGCGGCGCGACGATCTCCTGGGCGAGCGCCCAGAAGCGCTCGTGGAGCTCTTCGTCGCTGAGCTCGGCAAGGTGCCCTCGTACCTCCTGATAGGTGTCCTCGCGCATGAGCCTCAGGCCCCCTTGGCGGCGAGCTCGCCGAGCATCGCCTCGACGGCGGCGGGGTCCGTGTTGGTGTCGGCGGCCAGGAAGGCGACGTCGTCGGCCGTGGGCACGTAGCCCTCGGGCGCCGCCTTCACCGCGTTGCGCACGTAGCTACGGCGCATGCGGTCGACGTCGAAGTCGCTCGCCTGGACCTGCTCGAGGCGCTCGGGGATCACGATCACCGTGCCCGGCTTGTTGTCGCGCGGGTCGCCGGCGCGCACCTCGACGCCCATCTGCTTGGCGAAGTTGAGCTGCGCCCAGTGGTGTTTGCCGGCGCCGGTGTACTCGGTCTCCTGCACCACGATGGTCGCCTCGCGGGGCAGCTCGCGGGCGAGCGAGACGGCGGCGGTCATGGCCGTGTTGCCGGCCGGGCCGCGTTCGAGGCCCTCGAGCTTGACCAAGGCCTCGGTCACGTAGAAGACCTCGCCCTGGGTGACCGTGAGGTAGCGGTCGATGTAGCGCAGCGGCCGGGCCGCGTTGCGCGGCACGTCGGCGCGGTCGGGCCAGGTGGCGAAGGGCACGCCGAAGCCGGTGTGGCCGGTGGTGAAGCTCTTGCGGTTGAAGTCGGCGTCGCTTGCCATGTGCAGGCCCGACAGGTCGACCGAGGCGCTCACGACCTGCGTGCCGCTCGCGCCGGCGCGCTCGAGGCCACGGGCCGTGCCGGTGGTGTTGCCGCCGCCGGCGTGGGTGATGACGCAGGCCGTCGGGTCGGCGCCGGTCAGGGCGCGCATCTCCTGCGAGATCTCGAGGCCGAGCGTCTCGATGCCCGACACGCCGAACGAGCTGTACAGCGAGGCCGCGAAGTAGCCGGTCGTGTCGAGCAGCTCGACCATGTGGAAGAAGAGCTCGGGGCCGACGGTGAGCTGCACGACCTCGGCGCCGTAGGCCTCGCAGATGCGGGCCTTCTCGACGATCTCGGGCTGGCCGATCTTGCGGCTGTCGTAGCACTCCTGGACGATGATGCACTTCAGGCCGGCGCGCGCCGCCTGGCTGGCCACCGCGGCGCCGTAGTTGCCCGACGTCGCCGCGATCACGCCCTCGTAGCCCTTCTCGCGGGCCACGTGGATGCTCACGCTGGCGCGGCGGTCCTTGAAGGCGCCGGCCAGGTTGGCGGCCTCGTCCTTGACGAAGATGCGCGCGCCCTTGCCGGCCTCACAGGTCGAGCGCACGACGTCGGTCAGGTTCCTGAGCTCGAGCAGCGGCGTGTGACCCACGCCGGCCGCCGTCTGGATGGCGACGATGTCGTCGAGGCTGTAGCCGTGGGCGCCCATCATGCGCTCGTAGTCGAAGGCGATGGGGCTGAGCTCGAACTCGCTGTAGTCCATGCCCAGCGCGCGGCGCATGATCTCGCCGCGGCGGGCCATGATGGCGTCGAACTTGGTGGCCATCAGGCGCCCCCCTGCTGTGAGGCGCGGTAGGCCGCGAGCTGGGCGCGCAGGTCCTTGCCGATGTGCGTGAGCTCGGGGATCGGCTCGCCGAAGGTGTGGAAGTAGCCGGGGTTGACGGCCGACAGCGTGCCGGCGACGTTGCGGCCGGTCATGGTCTCGATCGTGACCGGCTCGCCGATCGCGGCGGTGCCCTCGGCAAAGCCCTTCACCCACATCTTGAGCGGCTTCTCGGCGGTCTCCGGCGGCAGGTTCTTCGACCTGTCGACCGGCTCGAGCAGCACGCACTCGACCTCGATCCAGTCGCCCGTCCGGGCCGCTCTGGTCTCAGTCATGCGGTGTCTCTCTTTCGTGTCGCGTGTCTCATCGGGTGGCGGCGCGGCTCGGGCGGGGAAGCGGGGCGAGCGTTCGTTCGCCCCGCTTCCTCGCTCCCCGCCGCGCCGCTTCGTGCGTCGCGCCGTCTCAGACGGTCGGCGCCATGAAACGCGGCAGCGGCATGTCGACCACGGTCAGCATGCCCGGCCGCGCGGCCTTCATCAGCGGGATGTAGTTGCCCGTGCTTGCGTAGGTGCCCTTGCCGCCCGGGACCTCGGGCGTGTTGGCCATGTGCACGCTCGGGTCGCCGTTGATCGTGATGTAGTCGCCGGTGCCCTGGTCGGCCAGCTCGGGGTGGATCTGCTGCGGGTGGATGAGGTGGATCTTGAGCTCGTCGCCGATGTAGCCCTTGCCGACCTGCTTGCAGCCGGCGACCCAGCCCGCCGGCACCTTCACGTGCGGCGTCGAGCGCTCGACCTTGGTGACGATCGGCTCGCGAGTCTCCTCGATGCGGTCGATCTTCCAGCCGAGCGCCTTGGCGATCAGCATGATCGACTCGGGGAAGCCGATGTGGCCGACGATGCTGCCGTCGGCGACACCCTTCTCGAACTGCTCGACCGTGGTGCCCACACCCTGGCCGGTCATGACCGTGGGGCCAAAGGGCGAGAGGTCGTTCACGCGCGAGGCCTCGATGCTGTCGATGCGCATACAGATCGAGCTCCACATGACGATCAGCGCGTCGAGCATGAAGCCCGGGTTGATGCCGGTGCCGAGGATCGAGACGCCGTTCTCCTTGGCGACGCGGTCGAGCATGTCGGCGCGCTCGGGGTCGCTCGCCCACGGGTAGGCCAGCTTCTCGGCGATGCAGATGACGTCGGCACCCGACTTGACGGCCGGCACGATCTGCGGCTCGACCTCATACAAGTTGGACTGCGTGTTGATGCAGATGACGTCGGGCTTGGTGGCCAGCACCTTCTCGAAGTCGGTGGTCATCTTCACGTCGCAGGGCCGCCCGAGCAGCTCGCCGACGGTCTTGCCCTCTTTGGCCGGGTTCGTGACGATGCAGCCCACGAGGTCGATGTCCTTGGGCCGGTCGAGGATGAACTTGAGGAGCCCCTGCCCCATCTCACCGGTGCCCCATTCCACTACCTTGATCATGTGGTCCTCCTGCTTTATGCGTCACTGACTATGGACTATGCAGCGAGGTGCAGCCGAAAGCGGCCGTTGGGTCCGGCGCAAGCGGCCCGGACGGGCCCTCGGGTACGGCTAGGTGACGCGACGCCGTCGCGCTCGCTGCGAGGGATGCGCGGCGGGACCGCGCGCAGGCGTCAGGCTGGCGGAGGCTGGTCGACCTGGACGGGCGTGAGCTCGGTGAAATCCGGTTTCGTCGCCGCCTCCAAGGTCGCATGTGGGGGTGGTGAGTGCGGCCCCGATGCTATCCGGGCCGGAGGGCGATGGTCAACCGGTGGGCGGGATAGGGGGTAGCGCGCTGGGAAACGTCCCCTTGCCGTAACAGAGTCAATTGCTCCGACTTCTACAGGGCCGCTCGCCGCGCTTCGCGCGGCTCGCTTGTCTCCCCTGTGAGCGCCTGTCGGCCCCGCTCGCCGCGTTTCGCGCGGCTCGCTAACCCCCCGGGCGACGGCTGCCGGCAAGAGTGAGAGTCGGGTTCCGGCCCTCATGCCCGGCGTGCCATCCACGCCACGGGCCGGCTCGCTAACCCCCACCCGGGCGACGGCTCCCGGCATGGACCGGGGGGCCGGGTTCCGGACCTCATGCCCGGTGTGTCGTCGCGCTACCCCCAACCCTCACCCTGCACCGTGGCGGCTGGCAGCGCTCAGAACCCGTTGCCTGTGTGGGTCTCGGCCCGGGCTGTCGGATCGACGCGGGCGGGCTCACGGGGGGGGCGTCACACGTTGTCAGAGGGCGCAGGGAACGTCACCCTCGCCTTACTCCATCGTCACCCGGGGCACGGCCGGCGGGCGTGACGGGGGCGGAGTTGGCCGCGTTACAGTGGCCGGGCGGTCGGGTGGCCACGCTGGCGGGACGTCGATATCAGACAGTCGCCCGGTCGCGAGACATCGGCTCGCAACTGAGCCCCATTCTTGTGTCCGGCCCACAGGGTAGGATGCTGGCAGCGCCACAGATGCTTGACGGCACAAACGGCAATCTGAACCGCCCCGGCTTTCCTGGAGGCTCCAACCCTTGAGAGGATGGAGCCATGGACAGATCAGACGAGGTACCCCAAGGAAGTCCGGGAGCGGGCCGTGCGTCTGGTCTTCGAGCACGAGCGCGAGTACGCCTCCCAGTGGGCGGCGATCAGCTCGATCGCGGCCAAGCTCGGCATGACGCCCGAGACGCTGCGCAAGTGGGTGCGCCGGGCTGAGACCGACGAGGGCCTGCGGCCGGGCCTGACCACGCAGCGAGCGCGAGCGGATGAAGGCGCTCGAGCGCGAGAACCGCGAGCTGCGGCGCGCCAACGAGATCCTCAAGGCGGCGGCGACTTTCTTCGGGGCGGAGCTCGACCGCCACGGCAAGAGATGACCGCCTTCATCGACGACCACCGCGACGAGTTACGGGGTCGAGCCGATCTGCGAGCTGCTGCCGATCGCCCCGTCGACCTACTACGCGGCCAAGGCGCGGCCGCCGTCGCCGCGCGCGCTGCGTGACGAGCGGCTGCTGGCCGAGATCCGTCGCGCCTACGACGGCCAGCCGGCGGCGCTACGGCGCCGCGCAAGGTCTGGCGGCAGCTGCGGCGCGAAGGCATCAGCGTCGCCCGCTGCACGGTCGAGCGCCTCATGCGCGCCGGAGGGCCTGCGCGGCGTGGTGCGCGGCAAGAAGGTGTTCACCACCGCAGCCCGACGAGGCCGCGCCGCGTCCCGACGACCTGGTCGAGCGCGACTTCACGCGCCAGCGCGCCCGAACCGGCTCTGGGTCGCCGACCTCACCTACGTCCGCACCTGGTCGGGCTTCGTCTACGTCTCGTTCGTCTTCGACGTCTTCAGCCGCTTCATCGTCGGCTGGCAGGCGGCCAACCATCTGCGCACCGACCTCGCCCTCGACGCCCTGGAGATGGCCCTCTGGCAGCGCAAGGGGGCCGGCGACGGCCTCGTCCACCACTCAGACCGCGGCGTCCAGTACCTCTCGATCCGCTACACCGAGCGTCTCGAAGAGGCCGGCATCGAGACCTCGGTCGGCAGCCGCGGCGACGCCTACGACAACGCCCTGGCCGAGAGCGTGATCGGCCTCTACAAGGCCGAGGTGATCCGCCACGAGGGGCCCTGGAAGGGCCTCGACGACGTCGAGTTCGCGACGCTCGAATGGGTCGACTGGTTCAACAACACGCGCCTGCTTGAGCCGATCGGCTACGTCCCGCCGGCGGAGTTCGAGGAAGCGTACTATGCTCACGCTGCTGCCACGGATGAAGAGGAAGGACTCAAACAAACGAGCCTCCACTGAACCCGGGGCGGTTCAGCTCGCCTACTCGCGGGTGTCGTCGTCAGGGTGACCGGTGCCGAGGGTCGCCGCCCGGCTCCCCGCGTGGGCGCCCGCCGGCCTGACCGAGACCGTGCGCAGCACGGTACGGGCCCTCGCCGCGATCGAGCCGGCGCCGTCGTTCGTCCTCGGCAAGACGAACGAGCTGCTGCTGCGCTTCGAGCCCGACGAGCCCCACGTGACCGCGTTCCTGGCGGCGATCGACCCGCGCACGGGGCACGTGGGCTACGCCAGCGCCGGCCACCCCGCGCCGGTCCATCTGGGCGCGGCCAGCAGCCACGCCCTCAACGTGCGCTTTGGGCCGCCGCTCGGTTCCTTCGTGCGGCCCTATGCGAGCGGCCACGTGATGCTCACGGTCGATGATTACCTGGTCTTCTACACCGACGGCGTCACCGAAGCCCGACACGACGGCGAGCTGCTCGGCGAACAGCGCCTGACCGAGATCGTCTCGGGTCTGCGCGGCCGCTCCGCCCAGAAGGTCGCCGAGGGCGTGCGGGCCGCCGCCCTCGAGTTTGCCGGCCGGCTGCAGGACGACCTCGAGGTCGTCGTGCTGCGGCTGGCGTAGGCCGGCTGAGCCCACCCCGCCGCGTCGAACGGGCAAGGTCAGCGAAGACCCCCCCCCCCCCCCCCCCGCCAGACGCCGTGAGCACCGCGCCCCTCTCATCTTAGGTCGCGCACTCCGGCGTCGCGGCCCGGCTCCGCCTTCACGAGCAGAGCCGTCAGCGTGATCGGGCACAAGAAACACTGAAGACTAGAGGGCAGACACGCAGCTCGCGGGCCGGTGCGGGCGCCACTGCACGCTCACGCGGGCAGCCTGGGCCTCAGATGCCCCCCTCGCGGAGCTTCGTCAGACAGGCCTCGCAAAACGTCTCGAGGTTGTAGACCGACAGCGCCGCCTGGCAGCGCGCGCAGCGTCGCACCACTCTCTGCGGGTCCCAGTCGGCCGTCTCCTCACGGAGGCGCTGCCGCTCGGACGGCAGCAGCCGGACCCCGGACTCGGCGAGGCAATGAAGGCACCGGCCGGTGTCCATCTCAGAGCCGAGACCGGCGAGCTTCGCGCCGCACGAGCGGCAGTAGACGTAGCGATAGCGCATGTGTTGCAGCCTAGCATCGTCGCCGCGAGTGGACGATAAGCGGCCGCTGGTCGAGCGACATGCCGCTCTCACCACCTTCCGGCGGTCCCCGTGCAACGGCGACCCCCGTGGCACCCGGCGCCGGTTCGGCCTAGCATACGGATACGAGCGTCGCGAGAAGAGGCGAAGCGGTATGGGGGATGCTTCCACCTCGCCCGGCACGGATGGACCGTCCAAGCGACCGTTCTTCGGCCGCGCGGCCGACCTCGACCTGCTCCTCACCCAGGCTCATGCCCCCGGTGTCACCGTGCTCGTCGGGCGACCGCGCTGCGGCAAGACCCGGCTGTTCCTCGAGACCCGCGATCGCCTGGTGGCCGAGGGTGTCGTCGTGGGCTACGCCGAGGCAGACGCCTACCGGCCCGACCTCGCGGCCCGCGCGCTCGCCGACGCCTACGCCGCCGCGATGGCGCAGACCAAGTGCCGCCAAGCGCTCGAGCACGCCGACTCCGACCTGACCGCCCGGCTGGCGCGCGTGAGCGGTGCGGCGCGGGCGGCGGTGCTGCCCGCGCCGCTCCTCGAGGTGCCCGGGCGCCCCTGGCGCGCGTCGCCGCGACCGGCCGAGCGTGGCCTCGAACCCGCCCTGCTTGCCGCCGCCGACCTGCAGGGCCTCGTCTCGTTTCTTTCGATCAGCGGCGACCGGCCCGTCGTGCTGTTCCTCGACGGCTGGACGGCGGCGCCCGAGGGCGCGGCCGGCGCGGCCGTCAGGGGCCTGCTCGAACAGCCCGCCGAGGCCCCCGGCTGCCGTGTGTTCGTCGCGGTCGACGCGGCCGACCCGGCGCGCGGCGAGACCAGGCGTCGCTTCGCGGAGCCGGCCGGCGGTCCGCGGGCCGACGTCCACGAGCTGGGCCGCATGGACCTGAGCGACCCTGTCGAAGCCCACCGGCTCACGCGCTCTCTGATCGGCACCGTGCCGGCCATGCGGGCCGTCGATCAGAGGGACGCGCTCGAGCTCCTCGACGGCTGCCCCGCCGTGCTGCAACGCTGGCTCACGCTCAAGCCCGGCACGCCCGAGGAGCTCGAGCGCGTCGCCGACGACGCCCACCACGATCGCTACCCCGAGCTGCGTCACCTTCTGCTCGATCACTGTCGCTCATGGCCGCGCGAAGCCGGTCTGCTCGCGGCGCTCGCCCTGCTGCCGCCTCTGACGGACCGGTCCACGTGGCTCGTGCTGGCGGAGACGCTCACGGACGGCCTCGACCCCGACGTCATGGCGCGACTGCGGGCGGGCGGCATCCTCGAGGCGCCCGCGGCCGCTGCCGACGTGCCGTCGTACGGCGGCGACGGACGTCATCGCGCGGCACGGGAGCTCTGGCTCTCGGGCGACGAGCACACGCTGCGAGCGGTGGCGCGCGACGAGGCCGGCCGGCTCGTGCCCCTCCTGGCCGATCGCATCGCCGATGGGGAACCCGACGCCCCGGTGGTCGCGAGCGCGCTCGCCGCGCTGCTCGAGCTGCGCGATGGCCTCGCGCTCAGGGGGACTTCGCTGCGTCTTTGCATCGGCGCCGCGGCGCTGTTCCCGTCGCGCGCCGGCTCCCCCGAGCCGGCATCGCTGCGCGGCTGGGGCCGGCCGACGCTGCGCGACCACCGCGGAGCCGGCGCGCTCGTCGGCATGGCCTTGCGGACCACCGCGGCCCGCGCCGCCGCGGCAGGCGACCAGGCGACGAGCGAGGCGTTGCTCGCAGAGCTGCGCAGACTGGCGGAACGACACGTCGACGAGCCCGCCCTGCGTCGGCAGCTCGCCAGGGCGCTCGCCGACGGCGTGCGCCGGACGTCGATGTCGCGCGATCGCCCGGCCCACGACGCTCTGCTCGAGGAGCTGCGACACCTGAGCCACCGGCATCCGCACGAGCCGGCCGTGGTCGATCAGCTCGCGCTGGCGCTCGCGGCGAGCGTGGAGCAGGCCTGCCTGCACGAGGACCACCGCCACCGCGACGAGCACCTCGAGAGCCTGCGCCGGCTGTGTGCCGAGCATCCGGGCGACGCGGCGGTGCGCGCCCAGCTTGCGACCGCGCTCCTCGACGCCATGGACGAAGCCTGCGCCGAAGCCGACGAGACCTGCCGCGACACCCTGCTCGGCCAGCTGCGCAGGCTGAACGCCGAGCACCCGGGCGACCGTGCGGTGCGCATCCGCCTGGCCGCCGGGCTGGTCGACGCCGTCGGGCAGGCCTGTCGCGAGCGACACCCCGCGGAGCGGACCGCCCTGCTCGAGACGCTCCGCTCGCTGTACGCCGTGCACCCCGACGACGTCGCCCTGCGCGAGAAGCTCGGCGAGGCGCTGGCCGGCAGCCTGAACGAAGCGCTCTGGGAGGGCGACCGCGTGCATCGTGAAGCGCTGCTCAAGGAACTGCGGCGGCTCGACGCCGTGCCGCCCGCCGACGCCTCCCTCCACGAGCAGCTCACCATCGCCCTCCTCGACAGCTTCAGCGAGGCCTCCTGGGGCGGCGACCGCGAGCGTTGCGACGCGCTGCTCGGTGAGCTGCGGACGCTGTGCGCGGCGCACCCCTCCGACGAGAGGTTGCGCCAGCGTCTCGAGGCCCTGCCCGCCCCCCACCGGCCGGCCGGCGACCAGGACGCAGCGGCGGTCCTACGTCGGCCGGCGGGCGAGAAGGACTGAGCGGCCGCGCCGCGTCGCTTCGACGGGCGACCAGGGCTCGAGCCGCCGAACTCCCCCTCTAGGACTACCGCGAACCGGCCGATAGACACCGTGCGACGGTGCGGGCCGTTGGTGGACCGTCACATGGGAGACGCGCGTACGACGGGAGGATCGCGCTCATGAAGATCCTGGAACAGTCAGATTCGCGGTTCGTGGTCCAGCGATCGCCGCTGAATCAGATGCTCGGCGGCGCAGCCGCGATCGCCGTCGGCGCCGTGTTCGCCGAGGTCGCGCTGAGCCACGGCAGGCCCCCGTTCGGCCTCATCGGTGCCGCGATCGTCGCCGTCGGCGCGCTGCTCGCCCTGACCGCGACCCGGCTCACCGTCGCCGTCGACAAGCCCGACGGCACGATCTCCATCGCCTCGAAGTCGGTGCTGCGCGCCCGCGATCGCGCCGTGCCCATCGCCGACGTCGATTGTGTCTCCTATCAGGAGCGCTATTACACCGAGATGCAGTACCACGACAACTTCTGGAATCGTCAGTCCCGCCGGCGCGACGCGTCGCTCCTGGCCCTCAAGGATGGCTCGACCGTCCTGCTCGAGAGCGAGGACTTGAGCACGTTCGACACCCTGTTCGCCGGTTCCAAGGACAGGACGATCGACCACGAGCTGGCGGCGTTCATCGGCGTGCCGCTGGTGAGCGGCGACACGCCCGGCACAGGCGAGACGCTGTCCGACATCGAGGAGGCGCTTGGCATCGGGCACGAGCCGGAGTCGCTCGTCGGTCCCGAAGACGAGCCCGTCCTTGCGATACCACCCGCGCCACTCGCGCCACCTGTCGAGCCGGCGATGTCCGAGACGCCGGTCGCCACCGCGGTCGCCGAACCCGCGCCGGTCGAGCCCGCGCAGGTCGAGGCGGAGACGGAGTCCACCGCCGCGGACGGTGGCACCGCGGCGACGCCCGAGGACGAAGCCCCGCGGGTCGAGCCAGAAGCGGAGTCGACGCCCGCCGACGATGCCGTCACAGCGGCATCCGGGGACGAGTCGTCCGCCGCGACGGCCGCCGCTGACGAGTGCGAGGTCGAGGCGGCTTCTGAGCCGTCCATCGAGCCTGAGACCACGCCCGAGCCCGTCGTCGAGCCCGCGGCAGAAACGCCCGCGCTCATCGCCGAGCCCGAGCCGGTCGTCGAGCCCGAGACCGCGCGTGAGCCCGAGCCTTCAGCCGAACCGCAGCCTGCACACGGACCTGTGCCCGACCCGATCGTGGAACCCCCGGCCCTCTCCCCCGCGTTGCCGCTCACCCCGGGTCTGTTCCATCCGCTGCCGGGTCAATCGTTCGTGCCGCCGGCCGACGCGCCGCGGCCGCCCTGGCTGTCGTAGAACGCGAAAAGGCCTCCGAACGCACGCGAGGCGGCGGCCCATATGGGCCGCCGCCTCGCGTCGTGGACGTCAGTGGTGGCGGAACCAGCCGGGCCAGCCCAGAGCCTGCAGGAAGGCGACCCCGTTGGGCGATCCCATGCCCGTCACGTCGTCGTAGCCCTTGGTCGTCTGGAGCGACTCGGTCTGGTCCATCGTGCGCAGCGAGAAGATCATGCCTATGACGTTGCCGTTCGCGTCCGTGTCGTAGTCGCTACGGACGGCCGCCATGGTGCCGGCCGGGCTCACGATGTCGCGGTAAGCGTGGCTGTGCGCCAGCAGGTAGAGCAGCGGGTTGACGAAACCGTGGGCGTGATGCGCCCGCTGGTCGGCCAGCGCCATGACGCCAGCGAACAGCGGACACGACACGCTCGTGCCGCCGATGCGGTAGGTGTCGTACGACACGCTGCCGTCCGGCCACGTCTGAGTCTCGCCCTCGAGCATGCCGGTCGTGGGGTCGCCGTCCATGGCCACGTCAGGCACCACGCGGCCCGGGCTCGTCGTTGAGAACCAGCCGCTGAGGGAGCGCGGCACGACGTGCCTCTGATACCAGGGCTCCGCGAAGAGCCGGCTCGTGCCGCCACCGCCGCCGTAGATCCAGGTGCCGGGCGGCGTGGGATCCCAGGCGCTGCCGTCGGCGGTGAGCACGCTCTTGGTCGTGCCCCAGCCTGTCTCGAACAGGTAGTTGTTCGTGGCGCCGACGCCGAGCGAGGTGCCGCCCACGGCGGTGACCCAAGGGCTGGAAGCCGGGTTGTCGGTCTGGCGGCTGAGGAGCGTGTCGACCTCGTCGCCGTTGTCGCCCGACGAGAAGTAGAGGCCGATGCCCTCGCAGGCGGCCTGGATGAAGATGGAGCGCTCGAGCGCGATCTGGTCGGCCGGCAGGCCGGCTTCGCCGAGGTCGCCGTATGAGTTGCTCACGATCTGCGCGACGTGATGGTCGACGACCCAGTTGAGGGCGGCGTCCATGTCGCTGTCCTGGTCGGAGTACGCAGCGTAGAAGATCACGCGCGCGCCGGGCGCCATCTCGTGGACGGCCTCGATGTCAAGGGTCTCCTCGCCGTACCAGCCCTGCTCGTCGCCGGTCGCCGGTTCGGCCACGAGGCCGGGCGCCCAGATCTGCTTGAACTGGTGCCTGCGGAAGGCGGGCACGCCGTTCGTCGTGGAGAAGTGGTTCACGTCGTAGCGGATGGTCGGCGCCGCGAAGGCGTCGATCACGGCTACCGTCACACCGCGGCCATCGTTGCCGTGCTTGATGGCGCTCGCCGTGCCGTAGGCGCCCTGCAGCTGAGAGGGCGTGTACCCCTCGACGGCGTAGGGCTGAGGTGAGCCGTAGGCCTCGGGCAGCGGGGAGGCGCCTGGGCTCGGCGGGGTCGTCGCCGTCGTCTTCTCGCCCCAGTACGACGACCAGGGCTGGGCGTTGCGGAAGCCGGCCGGCGGCGGTGCGATGATGAGCGGCTTCATGGCATGCTGGGCGAGACCCACGACGCCGGTGACCACGCGGGACAGCGAGGCCGGGATGGTCGGCGCCTCGGCCGGGGCGCGCAGCGAGGCGCCCTGCACCTTGTAGACGTTCATCTTGACCGCGAAGGCCGCCTCGACCTGGGCGACCGTGCCGGTCGCGGCCACGTACAGGCGGTTGTCGGGCACGGCGGTCACCGTGAATCCCTTGCTCCTCAGCCAGGCGCGCACGGCCGCTACCGCAGCCTTGGCGGGCGCGAAGCGGACCCGGAACTGGGCCGACGTCAGATAGTGGCCGTAGAGGCGGCTCTTGGGGTCGCTCACGGCCTTGGCGAGCGCGGCCGCCGAGGCCGCGTTGCGCCAGCCGAGCTGGACCTGGAAGCTGACCTTGGCGGCCGGGCTGGCCGCCGACTTGAGCGCGCCCGCCTGAGCCCAGGACGGCACTGAGCCGCCGAGCTTGACGCCCTGGCCGGGCGCAGCGCTCGCGGTCGTGACGAGCAGCGCGATGAGCGCCACTGCCGCGACCACTGCAACCGCGATGGATCGCACGGATCTGCGCATATGTCCCCCTCTGGACTTTGAGCCCTCTACCCGCAGTGCCCAACCTACGCCTCGCCGCCTCCTCGTTTCAAGGTTGGCGGGCGTTCTCGCGTTGTCCGCTGTGGTTCCACCTCTGCCGCCGGGTCGAGCCTGCGCGCGACCAGGTCGCGCAGGGCGTCGTCGAACGGCAGGTGTACCACGGTCGCCGCGCCGGCGGAGTCGGGCAGCGCGGCGAGCAGCACGTCGACACCCTCGACGCGCTCGCCGCTCGCCGCCTCGAAGGCGAGCGCGTACGCACCCGCCTGGCCACCGTAGCGCTCGAAGACGGTCTGCGGATCGGGGTGCGCATCGGTCTTGTAGTCGACGATGGTCCAGGCGCCGGTCGCGGCCTCGCGGTAGACCAGGTCGATGGCTCCCTCGATCACGACACCGTCGTGCACCACGCACACCGGCAGCTCGCGCTCGTGGCGAGCATGGGCGGCGCCGCGCAGCGGCGCCGCCCGCCAGCAGGCGCGCGCCAGCGCGGCGACGCGCGCAGTCTCGTCGGGCAGGCCCGCCCGCATCGCGGCCACCGCCGCGAGCCCGTCGAGCGCGGCGTCGTCGTCGAGCGAGACCAGCTCGAGGACGGCGTGCACCGCCGTGCCCAGGGCGAGAGCACGAGCACGGGCCGCGCCGTCGCTCGCGGCCGGCGGCGACGCGACCGGGAGCGCTTGGTCGTCCCAGTCGGGCGGCTCGAGGCGCTCGAGCGCGCTCGGGGCGAACACCGGCGCCGGGCGCGCGGCGAGCGCGAGAAGTGCGACGCGCTCGTCGCGCCACGCAGCGCGCGCCGCGAGCGGGTCGGTCGGCGGGGACGGCGGGGCCGCCTGGGGCGGCCCCGCCGTCCCCGCCGACCACTCGAGCGTGCCCTGCCCGTCGCCCGCTGGATCGGACGCGCCCTGCCAGAACCCCTGCAACGAGCCGGCGCGCGGCTCGCCGGTGACGAGCGGCAGCACGAGGAGGTCGGCGGCCCGCGTGAGGGCGACGTAGAGCAGCCGCACGCGCTCGGCGTCGAGCGCCTGCTTCTCGCGCGCGAACCGAGCGTCGTACTCGCGCGTCTGGTAGCGCACTCGGCCGGCCGCGCCGCCGGCGTCGGGCGCCGGGCACGACAGCGAGCAGTCGAGCCGGTGTGCGGCGCGGTCGATGAGCGGGCCACGGTCGGCGGAGCGCGGGCTCAGCATCGCGGCCGCCAGCACAACGATCGGAAACTCGAGCCCCTTGGCCTTGTGGACCGTCATCACGCGCACGAACTCGCCCGGCTCGCCGACCGGGGACTCGGCCGTGTCGGCGGCGTCGGCGTCGTGCATCGCTTTGACGACGAAGGCGTGAAAGCTGGCCTCGGCGCTGTGCGCGAACTCGTCGGCCTGCGAGACGAGCTCGCCGATGTTGGCGATCGCCTGCTCGCCGTCGTCGGCCCACAGGGCGAGGCTCTCGAGCAGGTGCGTGCGCCGCACGAGGTCGTCGAGCGTCTCGGCCACCGGGCGCCGGTTGCGCAGCCCGTGGAGCTCGCACAGGTCGGCGAGAGCCGCGGCCACATCGGCGAAACCCTCGACCGGCACGGCCCGCAGGTAGTCGAACTCGCCGCCCGCGGCACGGTAGGCGTAGAGCCGGTCGTCGGAGAGGGCGAAGAGCCCGCCGTGCAGGGCCGCGTAGACCGCGATCGGGTCGGCGGCGGCGTCGACGGCGCGCAGCGCGGCGAGCGTGTCGAGGACCTCGCGCCGCCCGTAGAACGTACGGCCGCCGTCGACCCGATACGGCAGGCCGGCCTCGCGCAGCGCCTGCTCGTAGAAGCCGACGCGCGTGAAGGTCGGCAGTAGCACCGCGACGTCGCCCGGCCTGGCCGCGCGCCAGCCGGCGGCGGCGTCGCGCACCCGCCAGCCGGTGCGCTCGATGCCGCTCAGGAGGTCAGCGACCAGCCGCGCTTCGCGGCGGCTCAGATCGTCGGGCGACGCCCCGTCGGGCCCGTCGGCGTCGTCGAACATCGCCGGCGAAGGTCGCACGAGCAGGACGCCGGGCTCAGCCCCTGGGTCGTCGCGCAACGGCACGAGGTCGGCGTGCCGCGGTTGCAGCCCCTCGACGGCCTCGGGCATGAGGCCGCCGAACAGGCCGTTCACCCAGCTCACGACGGAACGCACAGTGCGGAAGTTCTGGACGAGCTCGAGCGTCGCGCCGCCCTGGGCTTCGATCAGGCGGCGCACCTCGTCGTACATGGCGATGTCGGCTCGCCGGAAGCGGTAGATCGACTGCTTGGGGTCGCCCACCAGGAAGAGCTTGCCGGGCTCGAGCTCGACGTCGCGCCAGGAGCGCGCGCTGGCCTCGCGCTCGGAGAGTAGAAAGGCAATCTCGGCCTGCAGTGGGTCGGTGTCCTGGAACTCGTCGACCAGGATGTAGCGGTAGCGCTGCTGGAAGTGCCGCCGCGCGGCGATGACCCGTTCGGGCGCGACGCCGGGCGTGCCGGCAAGGAGGTCGCGGGCGCGGCCCAGCAGGTCGTCGAAGTCGAGGGCGCCGGCGTCGCGCTGAGCATCGGCGGCGGCACGCGCGAAGCCGGCCGCCACCGCCAGGGCGAGGGCGGCGACGTGGGCGCCGTAGCCGGCGGCGGCGCCGGCGAGCAGGTCGCGCAGGGCGTCGCGGGCGGCGGTCGCGCGTTCCTTGCCGCCGGGCCAGCCGGCCGCCCGGCCGGCGTTCTTCGGCGTGAGACGGGCGGCGCGCGCCGCCGCGACCGTGAGCGACAGGCCGAGGTCGTGGAGCTCGCCGGTCGCGGGCAGCTCGGTGGCCACGGCCGCCAGGTCGAGGCAGGAGACCTTGAGCCGGTCGCCGTCGTCGGCGCACGTCTGGGCCAGGTCGACGAGGTCGGCGGCCGCGCGCCGCGCGCCGGCGCAGGCGGCGATCAGGTCGGGCGCCGGCGGCGTGGCGGCATCGGCCACCGCGTAGCGCTCGCTGAAGCGTTCGAAGGCGAGCTTCTGGATCTCTTCGATGCGCACGCCGGCGCGCAGCGCCTGGGCGAGCGGCCCGGCGCCGCCGGCGCCGGCCGCGTCGTCGTCGCGGTCGAGCAGCCCCGCCAGCCAATCGCGCCAGAGTCGGTCGCGCAGGAGCTCGGCGCCGGCCTCGTCGAGCTGCGTGAAGGCCGGGTCGACCCCGGCCTCGACCGGACGCTCGCGCAACAGACGGGCGGCGAACGAGTGGATGGTCGAGATCGGCGCGTCGTCGAGACCGGCGAGCGCCGCGCCGAGGCGCTCGCCGGTGGCCGGATCGAGCGTCTCGTCGGCGACCGCGCTCTCGAGACGCCCGCGCACGCGCTGACGCAGCTCGCCGGCGGCCTTCTCGGTGAAGGTGATGGCGACGACCTCGGCGACCGGCGGCGCGCCCTCGCTCGAAAGACAGGCGACGTAGCGCTCGACCAGGGCGCTCGTCTTGCCGGTGCCGGCGCCGGCCTGAAGCAGGAATGTCGTTTGCAAGTCGCTCGCCACGCGCCGCCGCACGGCGTCGTCGACCGGCCTGACCACGGCGCCGACGAGGTCGCCGGGCGGGCTCACGACGTCCTCCGGCCGCGAGACTCCTTGAACGACAGCAGGCCGCGCAGGCGCGGGTCGCGACGCTTGGCGACGAAGGCGAACCGGTCGGCGCCGCAGCGGTCGGCGGCGTCGCAGAGCCGGCAGCGGCGATAGTCGTGCCAGCGCGGGTACAGCCCGGCGGCGATGCCGGCCACGGCGACCGCCACGGTCGCGGCGAGGCCGTCGCGCACCGCGCCGCGGTCGGCGGCGAGCGGCAGGACCTTGAAGCCGGCGCCGCGCCGCACCATGCGGTACTCGGCGGCGATACCCGCGGGCGCCTGCTCGCCGGCGGCGAGCGCGGCCAGCACGTAGACCGCGAGCTGGACGTCGCGCCCCTGATCGAGCCGCTCGGCTTCGGTCGTGCCGGCGCCGGTCTTGTAGTCGACGAGGCGCACGCGGCCACCGTCGGCGCTCGCGTCGACCCGGTCGACGCGTCCGCGAAAGCGCACCACGCGGTCGCCGACGACGAGCTCGGGCACGACGTCGGCGCCGTCGCCGGGCGCGCTGCGGCCTGCGCCGCCGAACGACCATTCGCAACGCACCGGCAGCACGCCGTCGCGCCAGCAGGGGTCGGTCTCGACGACGTGCCGCAGATCGGCGAGCAGCTCGTCGCGCAGCACGCGCCAGGCGAGCGGAAAGCCGGTGAGGCCGCGCGCCTCGGCGCGGTCGAAGGCGAGCGGGGCGGCCTGCTCGAGCGCAGCGACCGCGAGCTCGACCGTAGGCGCGCCGGTGTCGGCCGCGGCGCCGTAGGCCGCCTGCAGGATCTCGTGCACCACGCTGCCGAGGTCGCGCGGCTCGATCGACAGGGCGTCGTCGGGCTCGTCGGGTACGTCGAGGCCGAGGACGTGGCGCAGGTAGAACTGGAACGGGCAGGCGAGGTAGGTCTCGAGCGCGCTCGGCGAGACCGGCGCGCCCAGCACCCGGGCGGCGGCACGGGCGGCGTTGTCGGGCGCAAGGACGCCGTCGTAGGGGCCGAGCGCGGGGCGGCGGCCGGCGGCGCCGGCCGCCGCCCCGCGCTCGGCCCGCTCGCCGCCCATCACGGCCGCGGCGTAGTCGCGCAGCCATACCGCCGGCACGCGGCGCGCGGCGACGGCCAGCACGCCGAGGTCGACGTCGCGCAGGTCGAGCGGCTCGCCGCGACCCTGGGGCGCGCGCTGGACGAGGCCCTCACAACCACCGTCTCGCTCGAGCTCGTCGAAGCTCACCGGCCGGCCGGTGAGCTCGCGCGCCAAGTCGAGCAGCACCCGCGAGGGCAGCCGCGGCCGGCCGTTGGCGGCGTCGAGACGCGGATACACGAGGACGAGCCGCTCGCTGGAGGCCTGCCGCGCCAGGGCGAACAGGGCGTCGTGCTCGGCGCGCAGGTCGGTGGCCAGCGGCAGTCTGGCCCCGCAGGCCGCGGCCACGGCCACCCGTTCGCGGTCGAGGAGGATGGGGTCGGGCGCCGGCCGCGGCGGAAAGCCGCCCTCGGCGAGGTCGCAGAACACGACCTGGCGGAACGACAGGCCGCGGACCTGCTGCGGCGAGAGCACGGCCACGCCGTCGCGTCCGACCCGATGCGGCGCCGGTGTCTCGAGCTGCTCGAGCGCGCGCCGCGCGACCGCCGCGAAGCCCTCGCCGGGAGGCCCGTCGTCGACCAGGCGGAGGTCGGCGAGGCCGGCGAGCGCCAGCGCGGCGGGCTCGCCGGTCGCCACGCCGCAGAGCGTCTGCGCGCCGTCGAGGAAGGTCTTGACCGCCTGCGGCCAGCTCCGCGCGCCGACCAGACGGCGGCGCAGCCCGGCCAGGCGGGCGACGAGCTCGCGCAGCGAGGCGGCGGCGGCAAGCGCCTCGGCGGCCGCCGCGCGGCCGGCGTCGCCGGCCGCGCTCGACCCTGCCCGGTGCCCGCCGTCGGGAGCGCTCTCGTCGCCGTCGTCGCCGAGCCCGGCGCGCCACGCGATCGCCCGCTCGAGGCGTCCGAGGCGGCTGAGCCACTCGTCGTCGGCTACGATGCGGGCCCGGCGCGAGAGGTCGTCCCACAGGGCGACCGTCGCGGCATCGGCGGGCACCGCGAGGCGCGGCGCCGTGGCGGCCAGGTCGATCACTGTGTCGCGCCGCAGCGCCCGGCCGGCCGCCGGCGCGAGGCAGTCGAGCAGCAGCCGGCAGGTGCGCGACGCGACGTCGCCGGCTGGTCCGTGCGCCGCGACCGGCACGTCGTACCCGGAGAGCGCCGCGGCCATGTGCGCACGGCCGGAGGCGTCGTGCACGAGCACCGCCATGTCGTGGAACGCGACGCCGCCGGCCGCCGCGCGCAGCACGGCGCCACAGGCCGCGCGCCGCTGGGCGACGTCGTCGGTGACGGCCAGTACGCTCACAGCGGCGACTTGGTCGGCGCCCGCGCCGGGCTCGGCGATCGGCAGGCCGAGCCCCTCGAAGAAGGCTCGTGCCGGGGCGGCATAGGGCTCGACGCCGGCGCCCCACGGCACGAACGCGGCGAGCGGCCGTCCGGCCGGCAGTGCCGCGATGAGGCCGGCCTGCATGGCGGGCAGGTCGTAGAGCCCGTAGACGGCGACCGGCGTGCCCGGGTCGAGCGGTGGCCGGCCTTCGTCGACGGCGCCCGCCGCCAGCGCGTACAGGCCGGCGTCGTCGACCAGACGGCGCCGCTGCAGAGCGACGACGTAGTCGCCGTAGAGCGCCGCGAGCGCGGCGACCCGCGGCGAGCGGGCGGCACCGAGGGCGGCGGGCGGCACGCCGGCTTCGCGCAGGTCGTCGATGCTGCGCGTGAGGGCGCGCGGCAGGCCGGGCGTGCGCGCCACCGGGCCGAAGAAGGAGTCGGCGCCGGTGTGGGCGCCGGACAGGCTCGCCACCAGGCGTTCGCGCAACAGGGGCGTGAGCAGATGCAGGCCATCGAGTTCGAGGGCCGGACCGGCCAGCTCACGCGCCAGGCTGTGGATCGAGACGAAGCGCACGCCGGCGTGGGCGCCGAGGCGGGCCGCCACGACCCGAGCGAGGTGACCGCAGGCCAGGCTGGAGCCGGTCACCACGACGACGCGGCGCAGCGGGTCGCCGGCCTTGACGGCGGCGATCCAGTCGGCGAGGCCGGACTCGAGCCGCGCGCGGCCCCCGAGGCGGAGCAGAGAGTCGTGGGTGTGCGAGGCGGTCGGCATGGTGGCGTGTCCTACGCTAGCAGGCCATCCGGACGGAGCCGGCCGCTCCGCGCCGCGGACGTTGCCGGCGACGCCGCTCGCGCCGCGGCGCGCGCCGCGACGGTCAGTGGATGGCCGGCCGGATCAGGAACACGATCACGAGCACCGGCACGAACGCGCCGAGCGACCACAGGAGTGGCGCGATCGAGCCACGGCGCGAGAACCACTGCACCAGCGTGACGACGCCGAGCACGGCGCCGACGGCGGAGAGCGCGATGCCGCCGTACACACCGGCCGCGGTGCCCCAGTGACTCATGGTCACCGCATGGCGGATGTTCTCGGCGGCGGCCAGCGACACGATGCAGCCCAGCAGGAGCACCAGGAGGCCGCCGACGCCGATCAGCACGGCCGTCGTGCGCAGCCGGCCGACCGGGACGTAGTCGCCGATCCGGCTGGCCCACGGATACCGGGTGAGCTCGTCGGGCGTGAGTGCACGGGCCACGTGGCCTCCTTGGACAAGGTTGGTCCAAGCAAGGATACGCGCCGCGCCGGAGCGGCACAATCGCCCTACGTGAGCTCCTCGACCACGGCGGCGGCCTGGGGCCAGCCCGCCGCGAGCACCTCGCGCCGCCCGAGCGCAAAGTCGGCGTGGTCGAAGCCCGGCGTGACGACGCACGACACGAGCGCCCAGTCGGCCGCCGCAGGCGCGGTCGCGCGGGCCGGCTCCCCGGCCGCCGGCGCGGTCACGCGGGCCGCCTGCCAGACGCCGGCCGGCACGCGCACCGCCGGCAGGGCCGCGGCCCGCTCGCTGCTCGAGCCCAGGACGACGGCGCGTGCCGTGCCGTCCTGCTCGAGCAGCCACAGCTCGAGCGGCGCGCCGCCCTGCCAGGCCCAGAGCTCGTCGGAGATGAGGCGGTGGAAGCGGCTCGGGCGCCCGGCGGTGAGCAGGAACGCGATGGCGGTCGCCGCGGCGCGCCGGCCCTGCGGGGCATCGACCGTGGCGGCCGAACGATAGGTCTCGCGGAAATAGCCGCCCTCGGGGTGCGGCTCGAGTCCCAGACGGGCGATCACCTCGGCCGCTGTGGGCGCCGCGCTCACCTCACTCCCCCTCTTTATGGAAAGCCCCGCCGTCAGCTGCGCGGCGGGGCTTTCGTCAGCAAGCCGATAAGCCGGATTCTGTCGTTGAGTGGCCATCCATCTGGGCCACCGCGTTGCCGCGGGGCTCGTGCGACCGACCCGGAGGCTTCGGGCGAGCAACCCTCGAACGCCTCCCTATTTGGTCTTGCACCGGGCGGGGCTTGCCGAGCCGGCCTGTCGCCAGGACCGCTGGTGAGCTCTTACCTCACCGTTTCACCCTTGCCCGCACCCCCGAAGGGGCCGCTGGCGGTCTGCTCTCTGTTGCGCTGCCGTCGGCTTTCGCCGCCTGGACGTTATCCAGCGCCCTGCTCTGTGGTGTCCGGACTTTCCTCGACGCGGCGCCTCGTCCGCTCCGAGGAGACGGAAGACGCGGCCGCGCCGCGGCCACCTGGCTTGCTCGGACAGGATACCACCGCACGGCGAAGGCCAGACACTCGTCCTCGGCTCCCCGCATCGGCGCGCGCTGCGCCTGCCGTCAGGCCCTCGGCGCGCCTGTTCGCGTTCGCCCCCGAACGCGTCTGGCCAGCCAGATCGCCACACCGACGACGAGCCCCACCATCACGACGAACGTGACGGCGGTCCAGATGATCAAACTCCAGGCGATGTTCCCCATGAGGCGCTCCTCTCGTCAGAACCATACTACGTCCGACGGGCAGCGATGCCTCCACTCGCAGAGCGCACGAAAGGGCGCCGCCGGTCGATGATCCGAGAGCGTGTGCTCAGCCGCCTCCCCGCTCGCTCAGCTCGCTCGCCGCGGCCTCGTCGAGCAGCCAGGTGAGGGCGCCGTGAACCGGCGCGACCCCCTGGGCGGGGATCGCCTCGGGCGCGCGCAGGCCCTCGAGCACCTCGGCCACCATGCCGGCCTTGGCGGCGCCGGTCACGACGAACACGACGCGTCGCGCGGCATTCACGACCGGGTAGGTCATGGTCAACCTCTGCCCCGTGCCCTCGCCCTCGTTCGCGACGCAGAGCCGATCTTCGACGGCGAGCGCCGGCGAGTGCGGGAACAGCGACGCGGTGTGGCCGTCGGGGCCGAGACCGAGCAGTACGAGGTCGATCACCGGCAGGTCGGCGGTGGAGTGGGCGGCGAGGGCGGGCGGCTGCGCGAGCAGCCGTTCGTACGCCCTCGCCGCCTCGTCGGGGTCGTCCTCGCCGCGCATGCGGTGCACGTTCTGCTCGGGGATCGGCACGTGGCGGATGAAGGCCTCGCGCGCCATGGCGTAGTTGCTGCGCTCGCTATCGGGCGGCACGCAGCGCTCGTCGCCCCAGTACAGGTGCACGCGCCGCCAGGGGATCTTCTGGGCGAACTGCTGGCGGGCGAGCAGCGCGTAGAGCGGCCGCGGCGAGTCGCCGCCCGACAAGGCCACGGTGCAGGCGCCGCGCGCCGCGGCGGCCTCCTGCGCGGCGGCGGCCAGCAGGTCGGCGCCGCGGCGGGCCACCGCGGCGGCGTCGGGCAGCACCTCGAGCGAGGTGCCGAGCGCGGCGCTCACGGGCGCCGCCAGGCGCGGCCGTCGCTCGCCACGAGACCTTCGGCGGCCTCGGGGCCCCACGTGCCGGCCTCGTAGATCGACACGGCCCCGGGACCCGAGCGGTACCACGCTTCGAGGATCGGGTTCACCACGCGCCAGGCCTCCTCGACCTGGTCGTCGCGGTTGAACAGCGTCTGGTCGCCGACCATGCAGTCGAGCAGCAGCGTCTCGTAGGCGCTGAAGGGCAGCTCGGAGAGCTGCGAGCCGTAGTCGAAGTCCATCTCGACGGGCTGCAGGCGGATGGCCTGGCCCGGCACCTTGGCCTCGAACCGCAGCGAGAAACCCTCGCGCGGCTGGATGTGGCCGATCAGCAGGTTGGCCGGTACGCGGTCGCCCGGCACGTCGGCGTCCTTGAACAGCAGGAACGGCGGCCGCTTGAACTGGATGGCGATCTCGGTCACGTGACCCGGCAGGCGCTTGCCGGTGCGCAGGTAGAACGGCACGCCCTGCCAGCGCCAGTTGTCGATCAGGAACTTGACGGCGGCGAAGGTCTCGACCGTCGAGTCGGGCGCCACGCGTTCCTCCTGGCGGTAGCCCGGCACGATCTCGCCGCCGATCGTGCCCTCGACGTACTGGCCGCGCACGGCGTACTGGTCGACGCGCTCGATCGGGATCGGCCTGATCGCCCTGATCACCTTGACCTTCTCGTCGCGCACGGCGTCGGCGTCGAAGGCGACCGGCGGCTCCATGGCCGTCAGGGTGAGGAGCTGCAGCAGGTGGTTCTGGATCATGTCGCGCAGCGCGCCGGACTCCTCGTAGTAGGCGCCGCGGTGCTCGACGCCGAGCGTCTCGGCCGCCGTGATCTGCACGTGGTCGACGTAGCGCCGGTTCCAGACCGGCTCGAAGATGCCGTTGGCGAAGCGGAAGACCAGGATGTTCTGCACCGTCTCCTTCGCCAGATAGTGGTCGATGCGGTACACCTGGCTCTCGTCGAAGACCTTGCGCACGACGGCGTTCAGCGCGCGGGCGCCGTCGAGGTCGCTGCCGAACGGCTTCTCGATCACGGCGCGCACCCAGCCATGGTCCTCGCCGTGCTCCTCGGGGGCGCCGGTCGCGCCGCCGCGGTTCAGGCCGGCGGCGCCGAGCCGCTCGATGATGACCGGGAACAGGCTCGGCGGCGTGGCGAGGTAGAAGATGCGGTTGCCGGCCGTGTGCTTGTCGCGATCGAGCTCGTCGAGCGTGTCGGCGAGGCGCTCGTAGCCGGCCGCGTCGTTGAACTCGCCCTGCACGTAGTGCACCGTGTCGAGCATGTCGTTACAGGTGCGCGTCTCGGCCGTGCCGGAGCCGAAGAAGCTGTCGATGGCCTCGCGCGAGAGCGCTTTCATGTCGGGGTCGCTCATGGCCTTGCGCCCGTAGCCGACCAGGGCGAAGCGCCGCGGCAGCACGTTGTGGCAGGCGAGGTCGTACAGAGCCGGGATCAGCTTGCGACTGGCGAGGTCGCCGGTCACGCCGAACAGCACGATCGTGCAGGGCTCGGGACGACGCTCGAGGGTGAGCGGCGACTCGACCGGCGTCGTGCCGGGCGCCTCGCGCAGCGGCGTCTCGGACTCGTCGTAGCCGATCACGTCCATGGCCGTCCGTCCCTCGCCGGCCGCGCTTGACCGCCCGGCCGCCCGCCACGCGGCGGGCGCAGTCCGGCGCCGTTCATCTGGCCTTCACGGCGTGACCGCCGAACTCGTTGCGCAGCGCGGCCAGCACCTTGCCCGAGAACGAGTCGTCCTGCCGCGAGCGGAAGCGCATGAACAGCGACAGGGCGATCACCGGCATGGGCACGCCGCGCTCGATCGCCTGCTGCACCGTCCAGCGGCCCTCGCCGGTGTCCTCGACGTAGCCGCTGATCTGCTCGAGGCCGGGGTCCTTGCGGAAGGCGTCGACGGCCAGCTCGAGCAGCCACGAGCGCACCACGCTGCCCTGGTTCCAGAGGTCGGCGATCGACGAGAGGTCGAGGTCGTAGCCGCTCGCCGCGAGCAGCTCGAAGCCCTCGCCGTAGGCCTGCATCATGCCGTACTCGATGCCGTTGTGGACCATCTTCACGAAGTGACCGGCGCCGTGGCCGCCACAGTACTCGTAGCCGTGGCCGGGCGGCGCCAGCGTGGCGAGCGCCGGCTCGATCTGCTCGAAGGCGCTGCGGTCGCCGCCCACCATCAGGCAGTAGCCGACCTCGAGCCCCCACACGCCGCCGCTCGTACCGGCGTCGAGGTAGCGGAGGCCCTGCGTCTCGAGCCGGGCGCCGCGCTCGATGTCGTGCTGATAGGGCGAGTTGCCGCCGTCGATCACGACGTCGTTGCGGTCGAGGTGCGGCACGAGCGCGTCGATGGCCTCGTCTGTAGGAGCTCCGTACGGCAGCATCACCCAGATCGCGCGCGGCGCCGTGAGCTTGCCGGGCACGTCCTCAAGCCGCTCGACCGCCTCGGCGCCCGCGCTCTCGAGCTCCTGCGCCTTGGCGAACGTGCGGTTCCAGACGACGACGCGGTGCCCGCCGCGCAGCAAGCGCCGCGCCATGTTGCCGCCCATGCGACCGAGGCCGACCATCGCCAGTTCCATGTGCCGTCTCCTTTGTCTCGTCGGGTGTCGAGGCGCGGGCGGCGGCCGGCTCAAAGCCGGCCGCCGCCTCGTCGCCGTGCTCGGTCAGCCCCGCAGCAGCTCCGCCACGGCGCCGCCCAGGGTCGTGAGGCCGGCCAGCGGCTCGGAGCCGAGGTCGACCGACAGCACGCGCAGTCCGCGCGAGGCGAGCGCCTCGAGATCGCCGCGCGCCTGCGCCTGCACGAGGAGCCCGAACGTGTAGGGCTGCCCCGGGATCGGCAGATCGCCGCGCTCGCCGCAGGTGAGCTGCAGGAACACGCCGTCGGGCCGGCCGCCCTTGTGGAGCTGGCCGGTCGAGTGCAGGAAGCGGGGCCCGTAGCCCAGCGTCGTGGCCACGTGGAAGCGGTCGCGCAGCAGAAGCCTGACGCCCTGCAGGATGCGCTGGTGGCGCTCGCCCGGCGGCACGTAGGCCTGCAGCGCCACGTAGTCGCCGGGCCGCACCACGCCGAGCAGCCCGCGCAGCGCGTCGCGGAGGCCGGGGTCGCCGACCGCCACGGTGAGCGGCCGGCCGGCCGCCGTGGGCGGCGCCGGCAGGCTGCCCTCGGCCTCGTAGACGGCGAGCAGCCGTCTGGTGTTGTCCTTGCTCTCCTGAACGTTGGGCTGGTCGAAGGGGTCGATGCCGAGCACCGCGCCGGCGGCCGCCACGGCCATCTCCCAGCGCACGAATTCGGCGCCCACGTCCCAGAGGTCGCTGAGCGTCAGCGTCATGGTCGGCTGCCCGGCGGCGGCGAGCGCCTGCAGCGCCTCGCCACGGCGCTCGTCGGACTCGCCCTCGAGGGCGAGGTACACGAACACCCTGTCCTCACCGTAGGCCTCGGGCGGGCCGGGCGGCTCGCCGTCGATCGGCACGAGACCGGTACCCTCCTTGCCCGTGCTCTCGGCCAGGAGCTGCTCGAGCCAGGCGCCGAGCGCGGCGATCGCGGGCGACAGGAAGAACGTCACCTTGTCGCGGCCGGCGAGGGCGAGCTCGCCCAGCGCGACGCCGACCTTGAAGGCCGGGTGCTCGCGCGCCGGGCCGCCGTCGCGGCACTGCGCCGCGACCGACGCGGCGCGCTCGAGCAGGCGGTCGATGTCGAGGCCGATGAGGGCGGCCGGCACGAGACCGAAATACGACAGGGCCGAGTAGCGCCCGCCGATGTCGGGCGGGTTCAGAAAGACGGCGCGAAAGCCCTGGGCCAGCGCCTCCTCGTGCAGCGCGGTGTCGGGATCGGTGATCGCCACGAAGTGGCGGCCGGCCGCCTCGTCGCCGACGAGCCCGCACAGGCGCTCGTGGAAGTAGGCGTGGAACGAGGCCGTCTCGGTGGTGCCGCTCGACTTGCTCGAGACGATGAACAGCGTATGCTCGAGGTCGACCGCCTCCTCGACGGCGCGCACGGCGGCCGGGTCGGTCGAGTCGCAGATGCGCAGGTCGAGATAGCCGTCGGCCACCCCGAAGGTGCGGCGCAGCACCTCGGGCGCAAGGCTCGAGCCGCCCATGCCGAGCAGCACCGCGTCGCGGTAGCCTTCGGCGGCGACCTGCGCGGCGAAGCCGAGCAGGTCGCCGCTCCGTGTCCTCATGTCGTCGGCGATCGTCAGCCAGCCGAGGGCCTGCGCGATGATCGCGCCGTGTCGCGGGTCGTCTTTCCAGAGTGTCGCGTCGTGCTCGAACAGCCGCTCGCCGAAGCGCTCGTCGTCGAAGCTCTGCAGTCGCCGATCGATCGCTTCGAGCACCGGGTCGCTAGGCACTCAGCCTCCTCTCCTCGCCGGCCAGGAGCTCGGCACGTTTGCGTTCGACGGTGTCGCGCAGCCCCTCGAACGAGTCGCTGAACAGACGCACGCCCTCGGCCTGCAGCTCGCCGGTGATCGTGCGCAGGTCGACCCCGAGGGCCGCCGCCCGCTCCACCCGGGCGCGGGCCTCGTCGTCGGCGTCGCGGCCGAGCGTCCGGCGGACCACGCCGTGGTCGAGGAAGGCGTTGAGCGTCTCCTCGGGCACGGTGTCGACGGTGCGTCGCCCGATCAGGTTGTCGACGTACAGCAGATCATCGTATCGCGGATCCTTGGTGCTCGTGCTGGCCCACAGCAGCCGTTGCGGGTGCGCCCCGCGTTCGGCCAGACGGTGCCAGCGGTCCGACGACAGCGACTCGTTGAAGCGCCCGTAGGCGAGACGGGCGTTGGCCAGAGCGAGGCTGGCGCGCAGGCCCTCGAGCCGCTCGCGCACCACGGCGTCGACCTCGCCGCTCAGACGGTCGTCGATCTCGCGGTCGGCCTTCGCGTCGATGCGCGACACGAAGAAGCTCGCCACCGAGTGCACGTCGTCGATCGGCTCGCCCCGGGCGACGCGCTCCTCGAGTCCGCCCTGGAAGGCGTCGATCACGCGCTCGTAGGCGGCGATCGCGAAGAGCAGGGTGATGTTGATGTGCAGGCCGGCCGCGACGGCCTGGCGGACGGCGGCGATCCCGGGCGGCGTGCCGGGGATCTTGACCATGACATTGGGACGCCCGACCGCGTCGTGCAGGCGTCGCGCCTCACGCAGCGTCGCCCGCGTGTCGTAGGCGACCTCGGGCGACACTTCGATCGACACGTAACCGTCGCGGTGAGCGCTGCCGTCGTAGACCGGGCGCAGCAGGTCGCAGGCCGCGCGCACGTCGGAGACGATCAGCGCGTCGGCGATCTCGGCGGCCGAACGACCCTGCTCGGCGAGCTCGGCGATCTCCTCGTCGTAGGCGTCGCCCTGAGCGATCGCCTTCTGGAAGATCGTGGGATTGGTGGTCATCCCGGTCACGCCCCGCGCGACGAGCTCGTCGAGACGGCCCGAACGCAGGATGTCGCGGCTGATGAAGTCGAGCCAGACGCTCTGGCCGAAGTCCGCCAGCGCGGCAAGCTTGCTGTCGTCGTATGCCATATGCACTCCCTCGCCGTCGAAGGATGGGCCGATCGTGCGGCCACCCCCTTCACGATGAGCCGCGCCGGCCGCGCTGCCCTTCGGCCGCCGGCCGGCCGCCGCTCATCGTGCCTACTATCCCCGATTCGGCGCAGCGACTACCGAGGCCGTCGCGGCCGTTCTGCTCAGGTTGGGGCTCGGTCGCGTCGTGCGACGGAGAGGGTGGCGCGAGCGGCGCTCGGGCGAGTGCGGCGGAGCCTCAGGCGGGTGAGCGGCGCGCGGCGCGGACCAGGCGCGCGACCAAGTCACGCCGGCCCGAACGCCGACGACGGAGTTGTGCGGCGGCCTACTGGCGCGAGAAGGCCCAGGGGTACGTGGTGGGCCACCACGCCGGGCCGTAGCCCAGGTGGACGGCGAGCGCGGTCGCCCTGATCTGGGCGCCGCCGTCGAAGATGCTCGCCGAGCGCCAGGGGTTCCAGGCGCCCTTCCAGGTGCCGGTCGCGTACTGGAAGAGGCCGAGGTCGACCCCGTTGGAGGCCGTGCAGCACCCGCCCGACTCGGCCATCATCAGCCGGTAGAGGCCCTCGGCCCAGATGCCGTCGGCGGCGGCGGCGGCCTTGATCGCCGGCCACCAGGGGCCGCCGCCGTCGCCGGCCGTCGAGGGCGGCGCCGGCGTGCTGGCGGATGTCGTCACGACGGGCGTCACCGTCCGCTGCGCGGCCACCAGTCGCGCGACCGTGTCCTTCAGACCGTGCAGCAGCGCCTGGCGCGCGCTCAGCTCCCCGTCGACCCGGTCGCGCGCGGCGGTGAGGTCGGCCGCCGTCGTCTCGGCGCTTTTGAGCTCCTTCTGCAGGGCCCTGCCCGTCGCGTCGAGTTGACGGCGGTGCTGCCGCACCGCCTGGATCAGGGTCGCGTCGTCGCCGGTCAGGTGCTGTACGTAGTCGAGCCGCGTGAGCAGGTCGCTGAAGCTGCCCGCCTGGAACACGGCGTTGAGCACGCCGTCGCCGCCGCCCTTGTAGGCGAGCACGAGGTGCTGGGCGAGCTGCTGCTGGGCCATGGTGAGCTGGTACCGGTCGAGGCTGAGCGCGGCGCGGTTCGCGCCCACCTGCGCCTGAATGGCGGTGAGACGCTGCACGGCGGCCGCGTAGGCGTTGACCGTCTGGTCGACCTGCAGGTCGAGGGCGCTCACCTGCGCGGAGACCGCCCGCGCCTGGGCCGTCGCATTGGTGAGCGAGCTCGCCGACGCCGACGAGGCGACGACGAGAAGGAGAAGGGTCGAAAGGACCGAAAGAACGACCACACATCTGAATGCTCTGTCGATCTTCATCGCGTCGCCTCCGGGTCGTGCGAGCGCAAGATCACAGGCGGCAGCAGGGGCCGCTCACGTCGTGAGCCGGCACAGTATCACATGCTCACAGAAGTTGCCAAGCAGCGACACCGCCGCGGGCGCCCCCGCCCCCTCGCAAAGACCCCTCAGGCCGGCTGCGGTCGGCGCCGCACAGCGGTCACGACGGCCGTGACCGCGACGGCCACGGCGACCACGACGAGCAGCATGACGAGACCCTCGAGGCCGTGCCGGGCGAGCCACACAACGGGCCCGGCGATCGCACCGGTCAGCACACGCAGGGCGACCGTGATGTTGGGCGTGCCCACAAAGGCGTAGCCGAGCGCCACGTAGCAGAACGTCATGACGTACCAGAGCGGCGACAGCAACGCGTGACGCCACGAGCTGCGGCTCCAGAAAGCGTTGCCGCGGTGAGCCTTGCGGAAGGCCTTCTTGCGCGCGAGCCACCAGCTCACGACGACGAGGCCGGTGCCGTGCCACAGGGCCCACGAGAACCAGTTGAGGTCGACGTAGTGCCAGAGGCCCATGACGATCATGCTCGAGTAGAGGCCGAGCCAGACCTTGCGGGTCGCGCCGAACACCGGGAAGTACACGTTGTTGCGGCACCAGGTCGACAGTGAGATGTGCCACGAGCGCCAGAACTCGCTCAGGTTGCGCTTCAGGAGCGGGTTGTTGAAGTTCTCCATGATGCGGAACCCGAACAGGCGCGAGAAGCCGATGGCGAGGTCGGTGTAGGCCGACAGGTCGATGTAGGCGCGCAGGAAGGCGAAGATCACAAAGCCGGCGGCCTGCAGCGGCCGTGCCGTGCTGAAATGCCAGCCCGGCGTGAGCGGGGCGCGCACCTCGGGCGCGATGTAGATGGCCAGGAAGAAGCTCTCGACGAAGACCTTCTTGAAGTAGCCGATGGCGATGCGCCGCAGGCCCTGGTAGAAGAGGTCGCGGTCGAAGCTCGTGCTGCGCTTGCCGTAGAAGCCCTGGTAGGTCTCGATGGGACCGGCGGCGAAGGTCGGCAGGAAGCAGACAAAGGCGGCCAAGCGCAGCAGCGAGTTCTCGGTGAGCACGCCACGGGCCTGGTCGAAGACGTACTGCAGCAGGCGGAAGGCGAAGTAGCTCACGCCGAGCGGCATGGCGATCCGCGTGTAGACCCAGTCGTCGGTGCCCCACAGGCCGCCGACCATGCGCTGGCCGTACTTGCCCAGGGCGAGCACCACGATCGCCCCGAGGACGCCGATGAGCACGGCGCGCCCCACCGACAGGCGCTTGGCGCGCAACTGCTCGACGAGCTGGTGCGTGGCCACGACCAGGCACACCGACACGACGGCGAAGGCCGGGTTGAGCAGCGCGAGCAGCGCGAGCGAGCCGACGATCAGGAACCACAGGCGGTGCGCCTCGCGTCGCAGCACGAGCCAGAACAGCGGCACCGCCACGACGATCACCGGGACCAGGATCCAGCTGAAGAAGATCTGCACTACGCCGCCTTACACGTCGCGTGCGGCCAGGCGCAGCAACTCGGCGCGGATCGCCTTGCCCGAGCCGGTGCGCGGGATCTCATCGAGCGGCACGATGCGGCTCGGCAGCGAGGTCGACGGCAGCACGGTGCGCAGCTCGCGCATCACCGCCGTGCGCTTGAGCGGCAGCCCGTCGGCCGGGACGACGAAGGCCACCGGCACGTGGCCCAGGATGGCGTCGTCGGCCGCGACCACCGCGACGTCGGCGAACGTGCCGAGCGCGCGCAGCGCCTCCTGGATGTGCACGATCGAGACCTTCTCGCCGCCGCGCTTGATGATGTCGTCGCGGCGGCCCGCGACCCACACGAAGCCGTCGGCGTCGCGGCGGCCGAAGTCGCCGGTGCGCAGGCCGTGCGGGGTGAGCGTGGCGGCCGTGATGTCGGGCTCGTCGAGGTAGGCCTGCATGAGGAGCGGACCGCTCACGTAGAGCTCACCCTCGGTGCCGTCGGGTAGCGCCTGCCCGTCCGCGTCGCGCACCGTCACGATCATCCCGGGCAGCGGGCGGCCCACCGACCCCCGGCGCCGCTCGAGCTCGTCGGGCGGGAGCACGCAGAGACGCCCACCGACCTCGGTCAGGCCGTACATGTTGAAGAGCCGTACGTCGGGCAGCAGCCGGCCGACACGCTCGATCGTCTCGAGCGCGAGGTGGTCGCCCGAGCTCACCCAGAAGCGCAGCCCCGACGTCGCGGGCGCCTCGTCGAGCGGTCCGACCACCCGCACGAGGTGGGCCGGCGCGCCGCCGAAGCCGGTGCAGCCGAGCTCAATCAGCTCGGCGAGCAGGCCGTCGCCGAAGAAGAAGCCGCGCCGGCCGACCGTGCTGCCGCCGGCCGCCAGGAGCGTCAGAAAGTGACAGATGCCGCTCGTGAAGTAGGGCGGCGTGTTGATGAAGATGCGGTCGGCGGCGTTCAGGCCGAGCACGCCGGCCACGCGACCGGCGTTCCCGGAGGTCGCGCGCAGCGTGTGACACACGCCCTTGGGCACCCCGGTCGTGCCCGACGTGAACATGATCATGGCGAGCTCGTCGGCGGCGGTCGACAGGCAGCCGCCGGGCTCGGCGCCGGGCCCCTCGGCCGCGACGGTCAGGCAGGACACCCCGCGGCGCGGGCCGGCGGCGCCGGTCGTGACCAGTAGCAGGCGCGGCCGCGCCTTGTCGAGCAGCCAGTCGACGTCGGCTGCGGGCAGGCTCGTGTTGAGGGGCACGAGAACACCGCCCGCGAGCCACACCGCGAACATCGAAAGGAAGAAGGCGTCGTAGTCTTCGATCAGGGTAGCGACCCGGTCGCCACGCCCCAGGCCGGCCGTCCGCAAGGCGGCAGCGAGGCTGGCCGCCCGGCCGGCGAACTCGCCGTAAGTGAGCGTACGGCCCTCGGTGAGCAGGAGCGGCCGCGCCGGATCGTCCGCGGCGAGCTCGAGCAGGGTGGCGACGGCGCTGTCCACAGGTCCGGGCAGCCGTCTAGAAGCCGACGTACCGGAACTCGGTGAGGTGTCCGCCTGCGCCGACCGCGACCGCGATCGCCATGAAGATCAGGAACCAGAACAGGACCTGCACGGCAAGACCGAGCACGTAGCCGACCCGCAGCGACGCGCGGCGGGCGGTGGCGCCGGAGTCGGCGACGGCCGCGCGGCCGTCGGCCGGCGACGCGAGGTGTTCGGGCGACGGCGCGTCGCCGCGCATGGCGGTCGCCGGCGTGGCGGCCGGTTCAGCCACCGACCGCCGCCTTCTTGCGCTCGATGAACGCCAGCATGTGGTTGACGGTGTCGAGGTTCTCGAACACCACGTCCATGGCCCCGACCTTGATGGCGAACTCGTCCTCGAGGAACGTGATGAGGCTGGTGAGACTCATCGAGTCGAGGAGCTGGTCGCGAAACAGCGACGTGTCGGCGTCGATGCGCTCGGGCGGCGTGTCGACGGCCTCGTCGCGGATGAACTCGAGGATCTTGTCGGCGTCGCTCATGTCCTCCACCAGTCTGTCGTGGTCTTCGTCGGTCAGGAGCGGGTGCCCGACGAGTACGAGAACGTCATGCCGTTCTCGACGCCCAGCGCGGCGGCTCCGGCTTGCACCACGCGGGCCACCGTGAAGACCCGCTCGGCGGTCTGGAAGCCCTGCTCCATGCCCCATTCGTCGGTCAGGATCTGGCCGCGCCCGCCGGCCCAGCCGTAGGCGCCGAACTGCGACGTGGCGTCGCCGTTGCCCACGACCAGGCAGCCGTTGCGCACGAACGGCAGCCAGGTGGCCAGGATGGTCGTCTCGGCGCCGCCGGAGCGCCGCCCGGCGGTCGCCATGACGCCGACCGGCCGATCGGCCAAGCGGAAGTCCTGATGGCGCAGCACCCGGGTCCGCATGACGAAGCGCGCGAACAGGTCGGACGGCAGGCCGAAGTACACGGGCGTCGCGACCACGATGCCGTCGGCGACCACCATGGCGTCGAGCACCGGCTGGACGTCGTCCTTGCCCGCCTGGATACAAGGCACGTACTTGCCGTCCTTGGTCTTGCCGCAGATATTGCAGGCCCGGCAGGCCTCGATGTGCAGCTCACGCAGGGTGATGATGTCGTGCTCGACCTCGCCGGGATAGGCATCGGCGAGCCGTGCGAAGGAATGCGTCAGCAGGAGCCCGCTGTTGCTCCCGTCGCGTGGGCTGCAGTCGAGACCGAGGATGCGGACGGCCATGAGAACCCTTTCGTGGTCGGTCGCTCGAACGGTGCGGCCACGGACCCCCCGCCGCCACACCCGGTCATGGTATCAGAACGGACGGCTCGCCCCCACCCGCTGTTCTGCCTGCTCAGGGCGGCCTTCGTCGGCCGTGTCCCTCAGCTCGCCTCGCCGACCGGTGCGCCGGCCCCGCCGTCCTGCGTCGGCTCCGCCGCGCTGCTCTGGCCGCGCAGGTAGGCGTCGATCGAGCGGGCCGCGGCCTTGCCGTCGCCCATCGCCAGGATCACGGTGGCGCCGCCGCGCACGATGTCGCCGCCGGCCCAGACGCCGGGCAGGCTGGTGGCGTGGTGCTCGTCGGTTGTGATGTTGCCCCAGCGGTTGGTGGCGATCTGCGGGGTGGCCTCGGTGAGCAGCGGGTTGGCCACCGTGCCCAGGGCCACGACCACGGCGTCGCAGGCCAGCTCGAACTCGGATCCGGGCAGCGGCACCGGCCGCCGCCGACCGGAGTCGTCGGGCTCGCCGAGCGCCATGCGCTGCAGGCGCACGGCGCGCACCCAGCCGCTCTGGTCGCCTTCGATGCCAAGCGGCGCCACGAGGAAGTGGAAGTCGATGCCCTCCTCTTCGGCGTGAGCGATCTCCTCGATGCGGGCCGGCATCTCGGCGCGCGTGCGCCGGTAGGCGCAGATCGCCGCCGCGGCGCCCAGGCGCTTGGCGGTGCGCACCGAGTCCATCGCCACGTTGCCGCCGCCGAAGACCACGACGCGGGCGGCGCGCATGATCGGCGTGCCGCCCTCGCGCTCCTGCCAGGCGCCCATGAGGTTGACCCGGGTCAGGTACTCGTTGGCCGAGTAGACGCCCTTCAGGTTCTCGCCGGGCACGTTTAAGAACATCGGCAGGCCGGCGCCGTTGGCCACAAAGACGGCGTCGAACTGGGCGGCGAGCTGGTCGACGGTGAGGGTGCGCCCGACGATCACGTCGCACTCGATCTCGACCCCCAGGCGGCGCAGGTTGGCGACCTCGGCATCGACGATCTTCTTGGGCAGGCGGAACTCGGGGATGCCGTAGCGCAGCACGCCGCCGGTGTCGTGCAAGGCCTCGAAGACGTGGACCTTGTGTCCGGCGCGGGCGAGCTCGCCGGCCACGGTCAGCCCACCGGGGCCGGCGCCCACCACGGCGACGTTCTTGCCGGAGGGCGTGACCTCGGGGACCTCGAAGGGCAGGTGCTCGGCGGCCCAGTCGGCCACGAAGCGCTCGAGCCAGCCGATCGCCACGGGCTCGCCCTTCTTGCCGCGCAGGCAGACGCCCTCGCACTGGGTCTCCTGGGGGCAGACCCGGCCGGTGGTGGCCGGCAGGGCGTTGTCGGTGAGCAGCAGCTGGGCGGCGGCGGCGAAGTCGGCGGCCGCCAGGGCGGTCAGGAAGGCGGGGATGCGCACCTCGACCGGGCAGCCGGCCACGCAGGGTGAGTTCTTGCAGGCCAGGCAGCGGTTGGCCTCGCGGATCGCGTCGGCGGCCGTCAGGCCGAGGTTGACCTCGCTGAAGTTGTGGGCGCGCCGGGCGGCGTCCTGGGCCGGCATGGCGACGCGGCCGATCGCCATGCGCTGCTTGGCCGTCAGGGGGGCGCCGGGGACCAGTTCGACCTCGGGGGTCGCGGGGGCGGGCTCGGGCGCGGCGGCGGGGGTCGCGGCTGCGGCTCTGGGAGTCGCGCCAGGGGCAGGCTCGGCGACCGCGGCGGACGGGGCCGGGGCGGTGGAAACAGGAGCGGCGTCGGCCTCGACCAGGGCGTCGGCGGCGGCCACCAGGCGGCAGCCGTGGCTGTCGAGCTCGTGGTAGGTGGCCTGGCGGCCGGCGAGCTCGTCGAAGTCGACGAGCAGGCCGTCGAACTCGGGGCCGTCGACGCAGGCGAAGCGGGTCTGGCCGCCGACCGTGACGCGACAGCCGCCGCACATGCCGGTGCCGTCGACCATGAGCGGGTTGAGGCTGACCACGGTCGCGGTCGCGGTCTTGGCGGTGAGGGCACAGACGGCCTTCATCATGGGCACCGGACCGACGGCATAGACGGCCGCCGGATGGCGCTCGCCGGTCTCGGCCAGCAGCCGCGCCAGCGGCGCCGTGACAAAGCCGGTCTCGCCCAGGGAGCCGTCTTCGGTCGTCAGATAGAGCTCTGATGAGAAGGCGCCGAGCTCGTCGGCCAGCACCACGTAGGGGGCGCTGCGCCCGCCGATGATCGTGATGAGCTCGTTGCCGGCGGCGGCCAGGGCCTTGGCCAGCGGGTAGAGCACGGCGGTGCCGGCCCCGCCGCCCACGCAGACCACCCGGCCGAGGCGGGCGATGTGGGTGGGCTGACCCAAAGGTCCGGCCACGTCGGCCAGCTCGCCGCCGGCGGCCACGGCGCAGATGCGCTCGGTGCTGATGCCGACGGCCTGGATGATGAGCGTGATGGTGCCCTCTTCGGGGTCGTCGTCGGCGATCGTCAGGGGGATGCGCTCGTCGCCCGGGGCGGCGCGCACGATGACGAACTGGCCGGGCTTGCGCGAGCGGGCCACGCGCGGCGCCGAGACGATCAGGCGGTGCAGGCGAGGAGCGATCTCCTCGTTGGAGAGGACTTCGAACATGCCGACCTCGTGATGTGTGGAAGGACGCAGGCGCGAGCCTGCCCTGGCTGTTCCTGGTCTTGAGTGTGGCAAGACGCCGACGTCACTGCAAGCATCGGCGTCGCTGCCCTCTGGCCGCCTGAGACCCCCGTATCTGGCCGTCTTGTCGACCCGCGAAGCTGGGCCGACGGTCGAGTTCGTCGCGCGCCTGACCCGTCAGGAGACTACGTCGCTGACGCTCAGGCAGGCGTGACTTCGTCGCGCGCCTAATCGCGACCTCCCGGCCACGGCAGCTTGATCCGCGGCATCGAGAAGTCGAGGCCGCGGCTCACGAGGCGCGAGACGGCGTCGGCCTCGCGGCCCTGATCGGCCTGCTCCTCGCAGCGGTTGATCGCCGCGCGCACCGCCCGCGCGCCGACCGAGCGGACGGGCTCCGGCGGCAGGTACGAGGGCGGCTCGCTGACGAGCGGCGACGCCGCGTAGTCGTCGCGCAGGTCGAGCGCGACCGAGGCCAGGGTGCGACCGATGAGCTGCGTCGGGCACACGCCGTTGCCGGAGAAGCCGGTGCCGTAGTGGATGTTGCCGTGCCGGCCGAGCGTGCCGACCCAGGGCGTGCCGTGCTGCGTGCGCTCGACCGGCCCTCCCCACTCCCATTCGATCGTCAGGCTGCGAGCGTCCGGGAACCCGTCGTACAGGTCGGCGGTGATCTCGGTGATCTCGGCGCGGTCGTGGAAGTGCGCCGGGATGATATGGCCGCCGAAGCCCAAGCGGCCGCCGCCGCGACCGAACACGAGCCGGTCGTCGCCGGTGCGCTGCCCGTAGTGCACCGCGGTGCGCCCGTCGGCGAACGGACGCCCGTGGAGCCAGCCCATGGCGTCGAGCGTCGCGGCGTCGGGCGCCGAAGCGACCACGTGCGAGGGGATGACGAAGAGCGTGCGACGCAGCTCGCGCACCGCGGCCATCCAGGGGCCGCAGGTGAGGACCACGCGATCGGCCACCACGCTGCCCGCCGGCGTCTCGACGACGGCCGGCAGCGTACGCTCGAGGCGCGTCATCGGCGTCGCCTCGAAGACCTTGACGCCGGCCTCGAGGGCGAGCCGGCGCAACCCTTGCACGAGCAGCGCCGGCTGCACGCTGCCGGCCCGCGCGAGCAGCACGCCGCCCATGGCGCGCGGCGAGCCGCAGGCCGCGCGCGCCTCGTCGGCGCTGAGCGCCCGCAGCAGGTCGCCACGACCGACACGCTCGGCCGCCTCCGGCAGGTCGCGCAGGCCGTCGAGCTGGGCCTGAGACATGGCGATGGTGACGGCTCCGTTGAAGGTCAGGTCGCAATCGATCCCGCCAGCCGCGACGGCCTCGCGCATGGCCTCGGTGCCCTGCACCGACGCGTCGAGCAGCCACGTGCCGTCGTGCTCGCCGAAGCGGCTCACGAGCTTGCCGATCGAGTCCTCCCAGCCGTTGACCCAGCCGCCGTTGCGGCCCGAGGCGCCCGCGCCGCAGAACTCGCGCTCGAGCAGGACGACCTCGACCGCGGGAGCGAGCCGCTTGAGCCAGTACGCGGTCCACAGACCGCTGAACCCGCCGCCGACGACGCACACGTCGGCGCGCAGCGTCTGCGTCAGCGGCGGGAGCTGACCGCCCTGCCAGCGAGGATCGCCGCCGAACCAGTAGACGGCCGACTGGGTGCCCGTCGTGGCGCCCTCGGGGCGCGCGCTGCCTGTGTCGGTCATGGGGTCCGAACCTCCCTTCAGGGGCGCATGTCGAGCCCCGTCACGCTGTCACGCAGGGCGACCAGGTGCCCTTCGACTTCGTCTTCGCCACTCAGGCAAGCACGACGTCGTCGGACGCCACGTGAGCGTCGCGGGCGGTGTCGATCCTTGCCCTCCTGACGCGACGGTCACCCTGTCGTACGATGGTACGAAGCGTATCTGAAAAGGAGGGCGCCGTGGGCGAGGCGGGCAAGACGATCGCGTTCTTCCCCGAGCCGGGGGCCTGGGGGCCCACCAACAACTGCGCCGCGATGGCCGGGGTCCTGCGCGACCGGGGGCATCGGATCGTGTTCGTGGTCGACGAGTCGTTCGCCGGCGTGCTCGCCGCGCGCGGCTTCGAGGAGCGCCACTTTCGCATGGCGCCGACCGCCGACTCCCCCGCCGCCGCGGCCGACTCCGCCGGCGCGGCCGCTCCCACCGACGCCGCCGACCCCTGGAGCGAGTTCATCCGTGTCACCGCGCCCGAGTTTCGCAAACCGACGATCGAGCAGATCGAGACGGTCACGCTGCCCATCTGGCAGGAGCTCGTGGCCGGCGAGCAGCACTCGCACGAGACGGTGATGGCGATCTGGGACGACGTGCGGCCCGACGTCGTGGTCACCGACAACGTCACCGGCTACCCCGCGATCGAGCTGGCCGGCGCGCCGTGGGTGCGGGTCGTGTCGTGCAATCCCCTGGAGATGCGCGACCCCGACCTGCCCCCGGCCCTCTCGGGCCTGCCGCTTTGCGACCGCGGCGGCTGGGCCGCCTTCCGCGACGAGTACCACCGCGTCCACCGCGACCTGCTGGGCGAGCACAACGAGTTCCGCGCCTCGGTCGGCGTCGCGGCCTGCCCGCCCGACGAGTTCAACACGGCCTCACCCTGGCTCAACCTCTACGAGTACCCCGCCGCCGTCGACTACTCGCGGGCGCGGCCACTCGACGCCACCTGGCACCGGCTCGAGTCGTCGGTGCGCTCGGGCGAGGCCCCCTTCGACCTCGACGAGCGCCTGCCCGGCGACGGTGAGGTGATCTACCTGTCGCTCGGCTCGCTGGGCTGCATGGACCTCGCCCTCATGCAGCGCCTGATCGACGCCCTGGCCACCACCGCGCACCGGGTCGTCGTCTCGATGGGCCCCCTGCACGAGCGCCTGGAACTCGGGCCTCGCATGTACGGCGAGGAGTTCCTGCCGCAGCCGTCGGTGCTGCCGCACTGCAACCTGCTGATCACCCACGGCGGCAACAACACGGTCTGCGAGGGCTTCCACTTTGGCCTGCCGATGATCGCCCTGCCGCTCTTCTGGGACCAGTACGACAACGCCCAGCACATCGCCGAGACCGGCTACGGCGCACGCCTGGCGACCTACGACTGGACCGAGGACGAGCTCGTCGGCGCCGTCGAGCGGCTGCTTGCCGACACGCCGTTGCGCCGGCGCATGGCGACGATCGCCGCCGCGATCAGGGCCGATCCCGGCAACGTCGCCGGCGCCGACCTCATCGAACGGCTCGTGAGCTAGAACAACCCGCCGCCGAGTAGGGCCACGACGAGCGCCGCGCCGGCCGCCGCGGCGGCCAGCGCCACCGCGCCGCCCGCCCACACGAGCACGGCCGCGGCGCCGATGGTCTCCGCCGTGGGCGGCCGGTCGCCGGGTCCGACGGCGTACGTACCCGGCTTCTCCAGGCGCACGCCCAGGGCGGCCGCCATGGGAGCGATCGTCCAGAGCTTGTTGGGACTCGACGACAGGCGGCGCTCGTCACGCAGCGCGGCGAGCGCCGCCCGCCCTCTGCCGCGCAGGCCGGCGAAGGCCACGATCAGGAGCCCCGTCAGCCGCGCCGGTACCAGGTTGGCGACGTCGTCGAGCCGCGCGGCCACCTTGCCCAGATACTCGTAGCGGCCGTGGTAGCCGATCATCGCGTCGAGCGTGTTCACGGCGCGGTAGGCCAGGGCGCCGGGGAGCCCCAACACGACGTAGAACAGCAGCGGCGCGACGACGCTGTCCGAGAGGTTCTCGGCGAGCGACTCGATCGCCGCCGAGGCGACCTGCGGCGGCGTGAGATCGCGCGACCGGCTCACGAGGGCGAGCAGGCCCGCGCGTGCGGCGTCGTCGTCGGTCCCAAGGGCGCGCTGCACGACGCGGCCGGCGCCGACGAGGCCGCGCAGCGAGAAGCTCACCTTCAGCGCGACGGCGCCGGCCGGCAGCGCGAGCCACCAGGGCAGGCGCGCCAGCCCGTAGGCGAGGCCCAGGCCGACCGCTGCGGCCGCGGCCGTGGCGACCACCACCACGAGCACGCCGTAGGCCAGCTCCGCGCGCGGCCGTCCGCGCGGGGCGCGTCGTTCGAGCAGGGCGACGAGCCGGCCCAGCCAGGCGACGGGATGCCGCGCGTTCGGCGGCTCGCCGCAGGCGACGTCGAGCAGGCCGGCGAGGAGCACGGTCAGCGCGGCGATGGCGGGCGTCGGGATCACGGACGCGGAGGCTAGTGCAGGCCGCGCGCCGCCGTCAACCGCGGTGCGGCCGCCGGGCGACGGCGGCCCGCCCCGTGAGGTACGATGGCGCGCGCCCCTGCCGTCGCCGATACGACCGAGGTCGCCGACCAGTGAGTCGCCCGCTCGACCAGCTCGACACCACCATCCCCGGCGTCGTCGTGACCGTCGACGAGCGCGCCGTGCTCGTACGCAGCGACCGGCCCCTGTACGTGCTGAGCTCCGCCCTGGCATGCGGCGGCTTCGCCCGCACGTGCGACGTCGTCAACATGCACGTCGACGATGTCGCTCCCGACTCGTCGCCCCAGGCCGAGCTCGCTGCCTTTGCCGCGGGTCTCGGCGTCGGCGACGGCTTCGTCGGCCTCATGACGGCCGCGGCGACGCAGCAAGCCCGCCTCAGCGTCGCCCGCGCCGCCGACCTCACCGTGGCGAGCGTGGTGTCGGTCGGCCTCAGCAACACGGCGCGCGCGGGGCTCACGCCTCCGGCGCCGCTCGCGCCCGGCACCATCAACGCGATCGTGCTGGTCGACGGCCGCCTCACCGACGCGGCGATGGTCAACGCCGTCATCACGGCGACCGAGGCGAAGACGGCCGTGCTCGCGGAGTGGGACGTGCGCACGCCGGACGGCGACCGGGCGACCGGCACGTCGACCGACGCCGTCGTCGTCGCCTGCACCGGGCGCGGCACCCCTCTGCCCTACGCCGGCCCGGCGACCCCGGTCAGCCACCTCGTGGCGCGCACAGTGCTCGACGCCATCGGCCACGTCTGCCGCGACAAGGTCGCGCGCGACGGCGGGCGGGTCGGCTGGTAGGCGGACGGTCGGATGAGCCGACGCCGGGCCACCAGCGGCGCTACGGAGTCAGGCGGCGCGGAGTCAGGGGACGCGGGGTCAGGCGGCGCGGCTCGCCGCGCCCTCGGCGAGGCTCAGCTCGATGCCGTCGAGGAGGTTCTCGAAGCGTAGCGCCCGGCCCAGGCGCAGCGTCCAGACGTGCAGCAGCGGCAGGCGCAGGTGTTCCCAGCTACCGCGCGGTCGACAGTACAGGAAGCCGCTCACGGTGACCGTGTCGCGTCCGGCCCGCAACCCCCTGATCTCGGCCCGCATGACCTCCCAGCTACCCGGCAGGGCGAACAGGTCGGTGCTCGTGAGATCGCCGGCCCGCAGGCACCGGGCGACCCGGCCGAAGACCTTCACATGCCACTCGCTGCCGCCGGTCCCGGCCTCGTCGTCGAACAGCCGCGACCCGGCCGGTGGAAAGCCGGGGCCCAGTCCGCGGTAGAGCTCGCGCAAGCCCTCGATCTCCTCGTCGTTGACGGCCACGCCGTCCTGGCGCCGCCGGAACATGCGGGAACCGAACATGCCGCCAGTATGCCCGCCGGGGGCAGTGGCCGGACAGTGGGACCGGCAGGACGTCTCGAGATGCGGCGGCGGGACGGCGCGGCCCCGTTCGGGGCCGCGCCGTCCCGCCGCCGGGTGGTCTCGTCCCGCCTAGACGACCGGCGCGGTCGCGGCGCCGACGAGCGCCTTGGCGCGCTCATAGACGTTGTCGACGCTGAAGCCGAGCTCGGCGAAGATGGTGCCGGCCGGCGCCGAGGCGCCGAAGCGATCGATGGCGATGATCTCGCCGCCGTCGCCCACCCAGCGGTCCCAGCCGAAGCTCGCGGCGGCCTCGACGGCCAGGCGGCAACGGCAGGCCGCCGGCAGCACGGACTCGCGATAGGCGGCATCCTGACGCTCGAACAGGCGGAACGACGCCAGGTTCACGACGCGGGCACGCACGCCCTCGGCGATCAGGCGCTCGTAGGCGGCGAGGGCCAGATGCACCTCGCTGCCGCTCGCCAGCAGGATGACGTCGGGTGCGCCGACGCCTGAGTCGGCGAGCACGTAGGCGCCGCGCCGCACGCCGCCGGCCGCACCGTAGACCGCGCGGTCGATCACCGGCAGGTTCTGACGCGTCAGCATGAGGCCGACCGGCGCCGATCCCTCTTCGATCGCGATCCGCCAGGCCTCGACCGTCTCGGCCGCGTCGGCCGGACGCAGGTCGATGAAGTTCGGCGTGGCGCGCAGCATGGCGAGGTGCTCGATCGGCTGGTGCGTCGGGCCGTCCTCGCCCACGCCCACGCTGTCGTGCGTGAGGATGTACGTGACGGGCAGGCCCATGAGCGCCGACAGGCGCATGGCCGGCCGCATGTAGTCGACGAACACGAAGAACGTCGCCACGTAGGGCCGGATGCCGCCGTGGGCCGCCAGGCCGTTGCCGATGGCCGCCATGGCGAGCTCGCGCACGCCGAAGTGCAGGTTGCGCCCCGCCGGCGTGGCGGCCTGCAGGTCGGCCACGTCCTTGATGAGCGTGTTGTTGGACGGCGCGAGGTCGGCCGAGCCGCCGATCAGGGTCGGCAGATGCGGCGCGAGGGCGTTGATGACCTTACCCGACACCGAGCGCGTGGCGATCGGGTCATCGCCGGCGGCGTAGGCCGGCAGGTCGGCGTCCCAGCCGGTCGGCAGCTCACGGCTCCAGGCGGCCGACCAGGCGGCGGCGCGGGTCGGGTCGGCCGCGCTCCAGGCGGCGTGACGCTCGCGCCACGCCGCATGCGCGGCCGCGCCGCGTCGCGCGGCCTGACCGTAGAACTCCCTGACGTCGTCGGCCACGAAGAACGTGGGCTCGAGCGGCCAGCCGCGGGCCTCCTTGGTCAGCTTGACCTCGTCGGCGCCGAGCGGCGCGCCGTGCGCAGCGGCCTTGTCCTGCTTGTGCGGCGAGCCGAACCCGATGTGGGTGCGCACGGCGATGATGGAGGGCCGGTCGGTCTCGGCCTTGGCCGCCGCGATGGCCGCGTCGACGGCGTCCAGGTCGGTGCCGTCGGCGACCTTCTGCACGTGCCAGCCGTAGGCGGCGTAGCGGGCGCAGACGTCCTCGGTGAAGGCGAGGTCGGTCGAGCCGTCGATCGTCACGTGGTTGTCGTCGTAGAGGACGACCAGCTTGCCGAGCTTCTGGTGACCGCCGAGCGAGGCGGCCTCGCTCGTGATCCCCTCCATCATGCAGCCGTCGCCGGCCAGCACGTAGGTGAAGTGATCGACCACGGCGGGGCCGTCGCCGTTGAAGGTGGCGGCCAGAAAGCGCTCGGCCATGGCCATGCCGACGGCGTTGGCGAGACCCTGGCCCAGAGGGCCGGTCGTGGTCTCGACGCCGGGCGTGTGGCCGTACTCGGGATGCCCCGGCGTCTTGCTGCCCCACTGCCTGAAGGCGCGCAGGTCGTCGAGCGTCAGGTCGTAGCCGGTCAGGTGCAGCATCGCGTAGAGCAGCATGCTGGCGTGACCGGCCGACAGCACGAAGCGGTCGCGATCGGGCCAGGCCGGGTCGGCCGGGTCGAAGCGCAGGTGGCGGGTGAAGAGCGTGTGCGCCACGGGCGCGGCCCCCATGGGCATGCCGGGATGGCCCGACTTGGCCTTCTCCACGCCGTCGACGGCGAGGAACCGGACGGTGTCGACGCACCGCTCTTCGAGGGTCAAAGCGCTCGCCTCAGGGCTCATGGGTGTCCTTTCGCTGTCCCTTGTCGTCCCCATCTTGCGCACATGCCCTCCCCCCGCTCCACGGGGGGAGGGCATGGCCTGCCTACGGGCGACGGACGCTCTCGTCCGCGTTGCCCACTACTTGCCGAAGTAGTTGCGCACGAAGCGCACGAAGCGCTCGCACTCCTCGGGCGTACCGGGCGTGATGCGGAAGTAGCCTTCCTTGCCGTTGATCGGCTTGATGGTCTTGAGGAAGAGCTTTTCCATGTCGGCGCCGGCCTGGACGATCTCGGCGCTCGTCTTGCCGCTCGCCGAGGCGTCGATCAGCATGTAGTTGCCGTGCGGCGCGAACGGCTTGCAGCCGACCGCTTCGAGCTCCTTGACGAAGGTGGCCATCCACTCGTTGTTGTAGACGACCTTCGCCTTGACCTCGCCGGTGTCGAGGATGACCTCGGCGGCGGCCTGGGCCAGCAGGCTCACGTTCCACGGCAGGTACATGAGGTTGAAGGCCTCGATGACGTCGGGCGAGCCGACGACGTAGCCGAAGCGCACGCCGGCCAGGCCGAAGGCCTTCGAGAACGTGTGCGACAGGAACACGTGCGGATACTTCTTGACGAGATCGATCTTGGCGCCGACCTGCGGGTGGTAGTCGAGGTAGGCCTCGTCGATGCAGAGCGGGATGCCGAGCTCACAGAACTTGATGAGGTCGGCGTCGTCGATGAAGATGCCCGTCGGGTTGTTCGGGTTGATGATGAGGATGAGCTTGGTCCTGTCGTTCACGGCGTCGAGCATGCCCGGCACGTCGTACTGCAGGTCGGGCTCACGGAGCGGCACCTGGACCGTGCTGGCGCCGCACAGGCCGGCCCGCGAGGGGAACATCTCGAAGGTCGGGATCGAGCAGAGGAACTCGTCGCCCGGCTTCAGGAAGATGCGCATCATCGCGTCGATCGTCTCGGACGAGCCGTTGGCGACGGCGATGTTCTCGGCCGCGACCCCGTGCAGGGCGCCCAGCTTGCTGCGCAGCCGGTACATGCGGTCGGGGTAGCGGTTACCCTTCTTGGCGATCTCGGTGATCGCCTCGACGACCTTCTCGGACGGCGGCACCGGGTTCTCGTTCAGCATCATGCGGCCCATCTCAGGCTGCGCCCAGGCCTTGTCGAGGATGCTCGTGTTGTACTCGGGCGCCGTGAGGAGCCAGGGCACGAACAGGTCCTGAACCTGCTTGGTCTCGTTCGCCATTCTCATCGTCCTTTCGTCGGGCCTAGAAGTCAGGCGCTGACGCGGCTGCCCTCGAGGCAGCTCGCGGCGAAGTCGACCATCTCCTGCGTCGCCTTTGAGAACGCGTCGGCAGTCTTCATGAGAGCGGGATGAGTGTTGTACTCGGCCCTCGTGTAGCCGTCCTCTTCGTAAGCGCGCTCGAAGTACGGGATGCGCATGAGCTTGTCCATGACCGCCTTCGGCGGATCGACGTCGATGCGGTGCGGCTCGAACCTGATGTTCTCGGCATCCGGGAAGTTGATGCACTCGTCGATGAAGCTCGGCGGGCAGGTGACGACGACGGCCGCGCCGGCCTTCTCTTCGAGGTGCCAGAGACGCAGCTTGCCATCGACCGTCGGGCCCACGCGCAGGGAGCAGGACAGCATCTTGCTCTGGTAGGCGCGCTCGCTCAGGATCCGGTAGGCCTTCTTGAAGATGGCAAGCTCGGCCAGGCGGACCTCGCCCTCGGTGACCTCGATGCCCTTCTCGGCGCCGAACTCGCGCAGGCCGCCGAGGTCGCCGTAGCGGGCCTCCATGTGCGTGATGACCGAGCGCCAGTTCGAGAGGTCGACGCCGTTGGCGCGGGCCCTCTCGAGGCCGCGCATGACCGACTTGGCGCAGTCCATGAGCTGGGGCAGCACGAAGGTGAGCGTGTTGTTGGTGGCGATGCCCTGTGCCGTGAGCTCCTCGATCACTTCGTAGCCCTCGGCGGTGCCGGGCACCTTGACCATGACGTTCGGGTTGACCGCGTGGATCTCGGCGGCCTGCTTGAGCATGGCGTCCTTGTCGAAGGCGCTGCGCGGGTCGCACTGGCCGGAGAGGAAGCCCTCTTTGTGGCCCGAGGCCTCGAAGAGCGGCAGGAACATGTCGGAACCGCGCTTGACGACCTCTTTGTAGAGCACCCAGAAGAGGCCCTCGACGTCGAGGTCGCTGTGCTGCTTGAGGATGTCGGCGGCCACGGCCCGCCAGTAGGGCGGGTCGTCCTTGAAGGCCGCGAGCGAAAGGGGCGGGTTGGTGGTGACGCCGCGGAAGAGCTGATGCTGCGGGTCGCCGGTGTCGTACATGCGGGCGAACTGGGCCTTGAGCGTGCCCTGGTCGCCGGGCTCGGCCTTCGCGAGCATCTTCTTGCACCAGTTGCCGAAGATGACCGGCGAAGAATCCCACCAGATCTCCATGCCGGGACTGACCGCGACCAGATCCTCGAGAAGATTCCGTTCCTTCATGTCTCTCCCTAGCCTCTGGGTTGTGGCTCATGGTGGAATCTGTGCACACCTGAGCTTCGCTCGGACGGCACAAGCCTACGGGACGCCGCCATGTGCTGCAACCAGTAGAAGTCGCTCTATTTCGTACTGAAGGCGGGGTCCTCACAGACCGGTCCGTCCCCCGGTGCCAGGGCGCTTCGCCGCTGTGCGCCGGGCGATCGGCATGTGCCAATCTGTGCGCCTCTGAGAGTCGGCGCTTTCACCGGTAAGTGTACCCGTTTTGGCCGGGTCCTCGCGGCGATCGGCGGCGGTGGCCGGCTGCAGCCGGCCACCGCCGCCCGCCGGCCTACAGCAGCGCCCCGTGGGACGACTCGTAGAGCGCCTTGGGCATCTCGAACCGCACGGTACGCAGCGGGTCGACCATCTGCGAAACGCGCACGTGGCCGCCCGCGCTCATGAGCATCACGGCCTCGGCCATGTCGAGGCCGAGGCGCTCGTGGAGCAGGTCGGCCATGGCACGGGTCGCCAGGGCGGCCGCCTCGTCGAGCGTCGCGGCCGACGCGATGGCGGCGACGAGCTCGTCGTTTTCGACCACCGGGTCGCTCAGCCGCAGGTCGCGGCGCAGCGTCACCCGCAGCGTGACGGCTCCGGCCACCTCGACGCCGGTCACGGCGACCTCGCCGTCGCCCATGGCGGCGTGCAGGTCGCCGGCGGCGAGCAGCGCGCCGGGCACCTGCACGGGCAGGTACAGCGTGGCGCCCTCGCCGATCAGGCGGGTGTCCATGTTGCCGCCGTGCGGACCCGGCGTGCCACACGGCACGTCGGCGCCGGCCGGCGCCACGCCGATGACGCCGATCATGGGCTTGAGCGGCACGGCCGGGCCGCCTTCCCAGCTCGCGCCGGCGCTGCCGACGTCGAGGAAGCGCCAGGTCAGCTCGTCGATGCGGTCGCCGAGCACGCCCCAGCCGCCGCCGGTGCACATGATGCCGTGGCCGCTCGTCTCGAGGCGCTCGATGCGCACGGCGAGCACGTCGCCGGGCCCGGCGTCCTCGATCAGGATCGGGCCGGTGGCCGGGTTGACCGTGTCCCAGTCGAGGCCCCTGACGTCGGCCGGCCCGGTGACCTGGTCCGAAAAGCAGTCGGCCGTCTCGAGCCGGATGCTGTCACCCGAGGCGATGCGCGCCACCGGCGCCGCGTGGCGCGACATCCGCAGGATGCTGTGGTCCTTGCTCACGGTGAGCGTTGTCATGCCTGTGCCTCCTCGAACTGCGGTCGTTACCCCACTACTTGCCCTTTGGGGCCGCTCCCGGTGCGGCGACGGTGACGTCGTCCTCGAAATGGATCTGGGCCACGGCGGCCACGGCGCGGGCGTTGCGCGAGTTCAGCACGAGCAGCACGATCACGCCGACGACGGCCCACGCCGCCATGCCGTAGGCCGCGTACTTGTACGGCGAGGCGAGGGCCACGATGAACTTGAGGCCGGGGACGCCGGTGATGCCGGCCGCGCTCATGAAACCGGGCAGCAGGAAGGCGAAGCCGACCAGCGGCACGACCACGTGGTAGAGCAGGTGCTGTTCCTCCTTGCGGTGCCGCGCGAAGTACCCGATGCAGGCGAGGTTCGTGATCATGTAGACCGGCACGACCATGACGACGAGGCCGGTGCCGATGATGCCGAAGGCGACCTGGGGCGAGTACTTGAGCCCCAGGCCCAGGCCCAGCGAGCAGCTCAGGACGAGCTCGATCAGCACGCCGACACGCGGCGACTTGAACTTCGGGTGCAGGTCGGCGCAGACGCGCGGGAAGGCGCCCACCCGGCCGAACGCGTACGCCGTGCGCGTGAAGACGTTGGTGCCCGAGTTCGCGTTGGCGAGCGTCGAGTTGATGATGGCGATCAGGACGAGCAGCCAGAACACGCCCGACACGGTGCGCGCCAGGCCGTCCCAGGGCACGCCGTTGGCCGACGAGGCGAAGCCGAGGAACTTGCTCGGCCCGAAGGCGACGTCGGCCGCATACGTGGTGAAGATGTAGAGCGCGCCGATCGCGACGGTCGCGCCGATCACGGCGCGCGGCACGTTGCGACGCGGGTTCCTGGTCTCCTCGGCGAGCGGAGCGGCCGCCTCGAACCCCGAGAAGGCAAGGAGGGCGCCGACCGCGCCGGCGAACACCCCCGAGAAGCCGGTGAAGCCCTTGGCGTTGGCGTAGTGCGTGCCGAAGACCGCCAGGGTGTTGTGATCGCCGGCCTTCACGATCAGGACGATCGCCAGCGTGAGGAACACGATGATCTCGACGAAGCCGAGCCAGACGCCGGTCTCGGTCGATGTCCTGACGCCACGGTACACGAGCCAGCAGACCAGGATCGTGCCGGCCAGCATGAAGACCCACCAGGCGCCGAGCGGAAAGCCGGCGCTCTCGGAGTGCCACTCGCCGGCCACGGTGTAGCCGAGCTGGAGCATGACGAGCGGCACGATCAGCACCTCGACGGCGGCGTACGCCCAGCCGACCATGAAGCCGATCGGCGGCCAGAGACCGACGGCGTTGTAGGTCGCGACGGAGCCGGCCGCGGGGATGTGCTTGGCGAGCTGCCCGATGGCGCCCGCCGTGAAGAGGATGCCGACGAAGGCGATCAGGACCGACAGCGGCAGCGCACCGCCGGCGAAGGCCGCGCCGAGCGGGACCGACGCCGCGATGGCGGCCCCGGGGGCCATCGAGGTGATCGACTGGAAGAGCGCCGCCATGAGGCCGACCTGATCGCGGGCCAGCTCGTGTGTCGCCCCGTTTTCGCTCATCTGCTCGCCCCCGTCCTCACCTGTACTCGCGACCCCTTGCGGGCGCCGCCCACAACGCCTCGGGAGCGATCGCCATGCCCGGCCGAGGGCTCGGCTCGCCCAGTGGCCGCGCAATCATACTCTGGCGGTGGCGAGCAAGGCGCTCTTGCCTGCCTGCCGCCGGATCTGCGAGCGGCGCCGGGCCGTTCACGGCCCGGCTCCGAGTTGAGGGTGCGGCCCGCGAGCGTCTAGACTGTGTCGGGCCGCACCCGCACGAAGCCCGGCCGCCGGCGCCCGCAGTGTCAGGCGGCTCGCTCGGGCCCTTTCGCGGGCGGCCCGTCTCGTCGTCTGGCTGCAGGGAGTGCGGTGACCGGTCCAAGAAAGCGACGTCGGCTCCTGCCGCTCAGCGAGCTCTCGACCCTCCTGTCGATCACCAACCGCGAGATCGTCGTGCTGGTCGCGCTGTCGGTGATCGTGGCCGCCTGCCAGGCCGTGTCCGCCGGTATGCTGTCGCCGGTGCTGCAGTACATCCAGTACGGCAACGCGAGCCACAAGGGCGGTCTCTTCGGCGCCTTCCTCTACCGGCTGCTGGGCGCGCTCGGTCTGCAGGTCTCGCTGTTCAACCTGCTGGTGCTGGCCTTCGTGCCCATCATCCTGCGCGAGATCGTGTACCTGACGAACGTGTGGTACTCGTCGCATGTGCTCCAGAAGGCGATGGTGCGGCTGCGCTCGCGCGGCTTCGCGGCGCTCGTCCACGGCGACCTCTCGTTCGTCGTGAGCGAGAGCAGCAGCGCCCTCGTCAGCACCCTCACCGCCCAGGTGCAGCGCGGCGGCGGCGCCATCACCCTCACGCTCGGCCAGATCTCGACCGGAGGGCTCATCCTCATGTACGTGGCCGTGCTGCTCCTGCTGCAGCTCAAGCTGGCGCTGATCACGATCGCCGCGCTGATCGGCATCTCGTTGCTCGTGAACCGCGCCATCAAGCGCTCGCGCGCCCTGGGCCGTGACACGGCCCAGCTCAACAACGAGACCTACGCCGTCATCTCCGAGCGCATCGGCGGCCTGCGGCTCATCAAGATGCTCGGCCAGGAGGAGCGCGAGACCGCCAACGTCACCAGCGTCGTCAGGCGGTTCGGCGAGGCGCAGCGTCGCATCCTCATCCAGGGCGGCATCGTCGAGGTCACACTCGACCCGCTCGAGATGCTCACGGCCTTCGCCATCATCTTCCTCGGCGTCGTGGCGCTCCACGCCAACCTCGCCACGATCGGCCTGTTCATCGTGATCCTGCTGCTGCTCAACGTGAACGTGAAGGTCTTCAACAACGGGCGCCAGGCGCTGTCGGCCAACATCGACAGCCTGCACTTCGTCCACGACGTGCTGAACCGCGCCGAGGCGTCGCGCCGCATCGTGGGCGGCACCACGCCCTTCCGCAGCCTCGAGCAGGGCATCAGCTTCGAGAACGTGAGCTTCGCTTACGGCGACGAGACCGGTGAGCTCGTCCTCAAGGGTGTCGACCTCGAGATCCCCTGCCGCTCGCAGACGGCGATCGTCGGCCGCTCGGGCTCGGGCAAGTCGACGCTCGTCGACCTCATCCCGCGCCTGCGCGACCCGGTCCATGGCCAGGTGCTGCTCGACGGCCGGCCCCTGCAGGAGTTCGAGTTGCGTTCCCTGCGCCGGGCGATCGGCTTCATGACCCAGGACGCCCTGCTGTTCAACGACACGATCGCCAACAACCTGGTCTACGGCCTCGAGCGCGAGCCGACGGCCGACGAGGTCCAGCACGCGCTCGAGGCGAGCTTCGCCTGGTCCTTTGTCGAGAACCTGCCGAACGGCCTCGAGACCAATGTCGGCGACCGCGGCGTGCGGCTGTCGGGCGGCGAGCGCCAGCGCCTCGCCCTCGCCCGCGTCTTTCTGCAGGACCCCGAGGTCCTCATCCTCGACGAGCCCACGAGCGCGCTCGACTCCGAGTCCGAGCAGTTCATCCAGCAGGCGCTCGACGGCGTCCGCCACCGCAAGACGCTGATCGTGATCGCCCACCGCTTGTCGACCGTGCAGCGCTCCGACCAGATCGTCGTGCTCGACCACGGCGTGATCGCCGAGCGCGGCAGCCACGACGAGCTGCTCGACCAGGACGGCGCGTACCGCAAGCTCTTCGACTACCAGATCTACAGCTGACGTCGATGCCCGCCCGCCACGACGATCCGGCCACCGCCCCACCTGGGCCTGCGCCGCCCGCCGCGTCGGCGAGGGACGGTCGCGAGCCCGCGGTCTCCGTCGTCATGGCCGCACACGACGCCGCGGCGACGATCGGCGCGGCGATCGCGAGCTGTCTCGCCCAGACCTTCACCGACTTCGAGCTGCTCGTGATCGACGACGCCTCACGCGACGACACGGCCCGCATCGCGGCCTCCTACGACGACCCGCGCGTGCGCCTGATCAGGCTCGCGAGCAACGTCGGCGCGGGCGCCGCGCGCAACCGCGGCCTGCAGGCCGCCCGTGGCGCCCTGGTGGCGATCCTCGACGCCGACGACGTGTCGTACCCGACGCGGCTCGAGCGCCAGGTCGCCTATCTGGCCGTTCACCCCGAGTGCGGGCTGCTCGGCACGGCCTTCGACCGCCTCGACCCGCAGGGCAATGTGCTCGGCGCGGCCCACCTCGCCGCCGACGACGCCCAGCTACGCTGGCGCCTGCTCACGGGCAACGTCATCGCCCACTCGTCCGTCGTTATGCGTCGCGACCTCGCCCTCGCGGCCGGAGGCTATCCAGAGGACCATCGCAACGGGCAGGACTACGCGCTCTGGGTGGCGCTCGCGGCCTCGACGGGCCTCGCCCAGCTCCCCGATGTGCTGATCGGCTATCGCGACAACCCGCGCGGGCTCACCGCGACACGCACGGGCGCTCACCGCTGGACGATCATCGAGACCTCGCGCGGCGCGCTGGCGGCGGCCTGCGGCCGGCCGGTGTCGCCGGCGGCCGCCGGCTGCCTGTGGGGCATCAGACCCCGAGGCGGCAGGCGCGCCGCCTGCTTCGAGGCCGCGCGGGCGCTCGCCGACGCCTTGCCGGCCATCGCGGCCACGCCGGGCGCGCCGGGCGGTACGGCCGGCGCGCTGCTCGCCGACTGGCGGCGTCAGGCGACCCGGCTCTGCACCATCGCGCCCTCGACCTGGCCGGCGATCGCGCACCTGGCGCTCCGGCTCAACAGGGCGACGGGCAGCCGCGGCATCGACCGCTCGTACCTCGCGTGGTCGGGCGGCGCGCTCGCCGCCGCGGCGCGGGCCGCGGCGGCGAGCGCCGTCCGCCCGCTGCGCCGGCGGCTCCGTGCCGCGGCCGCCGGCCCACAGCCGGCGTCGTCGGGCGAGGTCACGGCGGAGCCGCTCGAGAAGTGACGCGGCGGGCGGCGGTCCCCAGGGACCGCCGCCCGCCGCGACGTCGCTTGGGCGGGCGCCGGCTTTCAGCCGGCGTCCGCCGTCCTCTCACTCGATCCTATGAGACGGTCAGGTGGATCGTCTTGGCCGTCGACAGGTTGCCAGCCGGGTCGCTCAGCCTGAGCACGACCGTGTACTTGCCGCGCGGCAGGCCGCGCAGGCCCAGCTTGACCGTCTGCCAGTTGCTCGTGTGCCGCGCAACGACGGTGCGCTGGTAGGTCGTGACCTTCTTCCCGACCTTGCGGGTGAGCTTCACGACCAGCGTGCAGGTGCCGCCGGCGTCGCGCGCCCGCAGCTTCAGCTTGAGCGTGCCGTTCCTGCGCGCCGTGAAGCTCGTCGCGCCACGGTAGGTGAACACCGGACGGATCGTGTCGATGCGGACCGTGAACACATGCGCCGCCTCGACGTTGCCGGCCTCGTCGACCGAGTAGTAGCTGATGGTGTGGACGCCGTCCATCGAGTGGTTCGACGGCGCCGGCACGACAACGGTCGTGCCGCGTTGCGGCGCCTGCTTGTCGAGCGCGTAGAAGGTCGACGCCACGCCGGACTGCGCGTCGCTCGGGTTCAGCGTCACGACCGTGGCAGTGCGCTGCGGCGTAGTCGGGCCGCTCGCAACGGTCACCGGCGGCGTCGTGTCGATGTTCACGTAGCCGGTGTTGGTCTGCTCGGTCGCGCCAAGGCTGTCGCTCGAGTAGTACTCGACGCGATGCGAGCCCGACGCCGAGATGTCGAACGGCGCGCTGTAGGTCTGCCAGCCGCTACCGTCGATCCGGTAGTGCGTGACGACGGAGTAGGTGCCGCTCTGCTGGGCGGCGTCGTTGGCCGTGAGCTCCACGGTCACCGGCGTCGCCGTCCAGCCGCTGTGAGCGTTCGAGGACAGGCCCGTGGCGAGCGTGAGCAGCGCCTCGGCCGGCGCGATGTTCACGTAGCCGGTGTGCGGGTCCTCACGGTTGCCGAGGGCGTCGACCGACCAGTAGGTGATCGTGTGCGAGCCCACGCCGGCGACCGTGAACGGCACGGTGTAGTCGGTCTGGGGCCCACCGTCGAGCGTGTAGTAGGTATGGGCCACACCGCTCTCGCCGTCTGACGCGGTCAGCGTCACGTCCTGGGCGTCGAGCACGAAGTCGGTGTCGGGCGCGGCCACCACGTTGGGCGAGGCCGTCGTCTGCGGCGCCATCGTGTCGATGTTCACGTAGCCGTAGCCGCTCGCCACGTTCCCGGCCTCGTCGACCGCGGAGTAGGTGACGACGTGCGAGCCGTCACCGCTCACCGTGAACGGCTGGGCGTAGGCGGGCTGCGCGACACCGTCGATCGCATACGTGACCGCGGCCACGCCCGAGCCGGTATCGCGCGCTTCGAGCGTCACCTGCTGGGCGGTCGTCTGCCAGCCGCTGTCGGGAGCCGACTGCAGGCCGCTCACGTCGATCGTCGGCGGCGTGGCGTCGATGTTGACCCAGCCCTCCTCGGTCTTCTCGGGGTTACCGACGTTGTCGACCGAGTAGTAATCGATTTCGTGGGAGCCGTCTCCGGAGATCGGGAGCGCCTCTGTGTAGGGGCTGAACGGACCGCTCGAGCCAAGGCGATAGTAGGTCTGCGCCACGCCCGACTGCGTGTCGGTCGCGGCCAGCACCACGTCGACCTCGGAGACCGGCTGCCAGTCGGAGTCGTCGTTCGTACTGAGGTCGGCCGAGCTCGTGACCGGCGCCGTGGTGTCGATCTGCGGCGTGAGCACGTTACCCGTCGCGTCCTCTGCGTTGCCGGCCTTGTCGGTCGACCAGTAGGTGACCGGGGTCGCGTCGGAGACCTCGAACGGAGCGCTGTAGGTCTGCCGGTCGCCGTCGCCGATCCTGTAGTAGGTGGTGTCGAGGCCGGAGCCGCCCGTATCGGTCGCCGCGAGGGTGACCGTGACCGAGCCCTTGCTCCAGCCGCTCGGATCCGTCGTCGCCGTGGTGACCGGCGCCGTGGTGTCGATGCGCAGCTCCCTGGTCACCGGCGTGCTCTGGTTGCCGGCGTTGTCGGTCGCCGAGTAGACGATGGTGTGGACGCCCTGAGCGGCGACTGTGAAGCTCCCGCCGGCGGCCGGCAGCTGCTGGTCGACGCCGTCGACCGTGCACGACAGCGAGGCAAGTCCGGAGCCACCTTCGTCGGACGCGCTGATGGTGACCTTCTGGGCGGAATGCTGCCAGGCGGTCGCGACGTCGTCGGTCACGACCGGCGCCGTCGTGTCGATCTGCGGCGTGAGCATGTTGCTCGTCGCGTCTTCGACGTTGCCGGCCGTGTCGGTCGACCAGTACGCGATCGGCGTGGCGTTCGAGACGGTGAACGGGCCGCTGTAGGTCTGCGGATCGCCGTTGCCGATCTTGTAGGAGGTCGTGTCCACGCCGGAGCCGCCTGTGTCGCTCGCCGCGAGGGTCACCGTCACGTCGTGGTCGGTCCAGCCCGACGGGTCCATCGTCGCCGTGGTGACCGGCGCCGTGAGGTCGATCTGCGGCGTGAGCGTCTCGGGCTGTTCCTCGTTGCCGGCCTTGTCGGTCGACCAGTAGGTGACCGGGGTCGCGTCGGAGACGATGAACGGAGCGGAGTAGGTCTGCGGATCTGCGTCGCCGATCCTGTAGTAGGTCGCGTCGAGGCCGGAGCCGCCGTCGTCGGTGGCCGACAGGGTCACCGTGACATCGCCGTTGGTCCAGCCGCTGGGGTCGGTCGCGGCGGTCGTGACCGGCGCCGTGAGGTCGATCTGCGGCGTGAGGGTGTGATGAGTCTCCTCGTTGCCGGCGTTGTCGGTCGACCAGTAGGTGACCTGCGCCGCGGACGAGACCGTGAACGGATCACCGTAGGTCTTCACGGAGCCGCTGCCGACCTGATAGTAGGTCGTGTCGAGGCCCGAGCCGCCGTCGTCGGTGGCCGACAGGGTCACGGTGACATCGCCGTCGGTCCAGCCGCTGGGGTTCGTCGTGGCCGTCGTGACCGGCGCGACGGTGTCGATCATCGGTGTGAGGCTCTTCTGCGACTCGACGTTGCCGGCCTTGTCGGTCGACCAGTACGCGATCGGCGTGGCGTTCGAGACGGTGAACGGGCCGCTGTAGGTCTGCGGATCGCCGTTGCCGATCTTGTAGGAGGTCGTCGTCCACGCCGGAGCCGCCTGTGTCGCTCGCCGCGAGGGTCACCTGCACGGAGCCGTTGGTCCAGCCCGTGGGGTTCGTGGTGGCCGTGGTCGTCGGTGCGGCCAGGTCGATGTTCACGTAGCCGGTGTGGGCGCCTTCGGTGTTGCCCGCCTTGTCGACCGACCAGTACGTGATCGTGTGACTACCGGCCGTGTTCACCTGGAACGGGCCACTGTAGGTGTGCTGAGTGCCGTCGAGCGTGTAGTACGTGGTGGCCACGCCCGAGGTGGCCACGCCCGGCGTGGTGTCGGTCGCGGTCAGCGTCACGGTCTGGGTGTTGATCCAGCCGGTCGAGGCCGAGCCTTGCAGGCCGGCCGCCGTGGTCACGGGCGCGACCGTGTCGACATTGATCTGGTAGCTGCTCGGCGGGCCGGCGACGCCCGCGGTGTCGATCGCGCGCACGTGGAAGTACCAGGTGCCGTCGTGGACGCCACTGAACGAGGCGGCGAGCTTGCCCGAGGCCGGCCGGTAGTAGCCGCTGCCCAGGAGCACGCTCACGGTGCCGTCTGTGTAGTTGGTCACGGCGATGTCGCCGTAGCCGTCGCCGTTGAAGTCACCGAGGCCGACCCAGAAGGGGCCGTTGCCGGTGCTGTAGTCGCTGTGCGCCTGGAAGGTGCCGTCGCCGTTGCCGAGCAGCACGCTCACCGTGTTGGCCGTGTGGTTCACGGTCACGATGTCGACGTAGCCGTCGTGGTTCAGGTCGGCCAGCGAGAGCGAGTAGGGGCCGGCCCCGGTCGCGTAGTCGACGTGCGTGGCGAAGGTGCCGTCGCCCTTGTTCAGGAGCACGCTCGCCGTGCCGTCGTAGTTGGCGGTGACGATGTCGAGATGACCGTCGCCGTTGCAGTCGGCGAGCTCGACCGTCTGCGGCGTCGTGCCGCAGGCGTCGTTGACGGCCGCCTTGAAGGTGCCGTCGCCGTTGCCTATGAGCACGCTCACGTTGTTCGTCTCGTAGTTGGCCGTCACCACGTCCTGCTTGCCGTCGCCGTTCAGGTCGCCGATGGCGATCGAGGTCGGGTGCGTCGCGGTGCTGTACATGACGGGAGCGGCGAAGGTGCCGTTGCCGTTGTTCTTCAGCACGCTGATGTTGTTGGTGCCGGCGTTGGCCGTGATGATGTCGAGACTGCCGCCGCCGGTCAGATCGCCCAGACGCATGCACTCCGGCGACGTACCGCTGCCGGTCGTGTAGTTGACCGCCGACTTGAACGTGCCATCGCCGTTGCCGAGCAGCACGCTGACCGTGCTGGCCGACTCGTTGCAGGTGACGATGTCGAGCTTGCCGTCGCCATTGACGTCGCCGACCTGCAGCGACCACGGGTTGCTGTCGGTCGTGTAGTTGACCGCCGCCTTGAACGTCCCGTCGCCGTTGCCGAGCAGCACGCTCACGGTGTTGGCGCCCGAGTTCTCGGCCACGAGGTCGAGCTTCCCGTCGCCGTTCAGGTCGGCGACGCGGATCTCGGCCGGGCTCGATCCCACGGTGTAGTTGACTCTTGCCCCATACGACAGCGCCGCCCCGGACAGGACAGGGGGCAGGCCGCTCGCGTTCTGGTCGAAGGTGAACGAGTAGCCGGCGATCGTGCCGCCACTCTCGGTCGCGGCGCTCCAGGTGAAGGCCGCGTTCGTCAGCGGGTACCAGGTGGACTGGCTGGGATGCGTGGTCGAGACGAGGTTGGCCACGGCGCTGGGGGTACCGGCTGCCTGGGCCGGACTCGCCCAGAGCGCGAGCGCCGTGAGGATCGTCGCGAGCGCGACGAGCACGCCGACTCGGCGAGCCGTCTTGTGGACCGTTGCCATTCCTACCTCCGCCTGAACGACGGCAGACGCGCCTGCCGCCCGTTGGTGCTTCTCACTCCGTCTCATCGGCTCCGCGAGCCCGTGCATGCATGGGACATCTGTTTAGTCCCTAGTGAATACTAAGTACACACTAGGTATGGACCGCAGGCCGCCCTCGAGCCTCCCGTTGAGCCTGGCCGAGCGGCGGTCGGGGCCCTGACGGGCCGAGCCGGACGGCACACCGCTCCCCGTCGCGCCGCATTCGCCCCCGGCGCTGCGTTCCCTGCCCCGCAAGTACGGGAGGGCGCCCTATCGAGACCGGGCTGCGCGCCGGTCGACGACGCTCCTGCAAGGAAGGAGTGGCCCACACAGGGCGGCACCGGAGGGGCAGTGAACGCAAGGGCACAGAAGCGGCGGACGACCCGGCTGGCAGCAGTCCTCACCGCGGCCCTTGGCGCTCTCACCCTTTTCTGGAGCGCGCCCGCGCTCGCCGGCACGCCGCAGGATCTGAGCAGCACCCTCTCCCGCTCAGGCACGGGGCAGGCCGCGATGGCGCCTTGCCCGACATCGACCCTCGCCATCGCGGCCTGCGCCACTCCCCTGCAGCGCGCCCCTCTCCCCCACACCGCGCGCTGCGGCGTGACCGGCGACTCCTCCGACGCCACGACCGGCGTCACCGCCCTCAACTGGGCCGGCTACGACGCCACCGGCGGCTTCACGAGCGTCGCCGCGACCTGGGTGGAGCCCGCCGTGCAGCCCGGCGACGCCGGCCTGCAGGCGGCGAGCTTCTGGGTCGGCCTCGACGGCGACGGCAGCGCCACGGCCGAGCAGATCGGCACCGCCGCCCTCAGCCGCGACGGCCAGGTCACCTGCTACGCCTGGTATGAGATGTATCCGCAGCCCGAGGCGCGGATCGCCACCCTCGCCGTCGTCGCCGGCGACACACTGAGCGCCTCGGTCGTCACCGACGGCCACGGCTCGTACACGCTCACGTTGACCGACGAGACCACCGGCGCGACGTTCAGCACCACGCAGAGCGGCGCGGCGGTCACGCCGTCGTCGGCCGAGATCGTCGCCGAGGCGCCCACGGACGCTTCGCTCTCCCGCCTGATCCCGCTCGCCGGCTTTGACGCGGTCGCCTTCAGCGGCTGCGCCGTCGACGGTCGCCCGCTCAGCGCCACCCCGCACCGGCGCATCACGATGGTAGCCCGCGACGGCGCCGTCGTGGCCGGTGCTTCGCAGCTTGGCGCCGATGGCGCCGGCTTCACCGTGAGCCGCTGCGCCGGCGACGCCACGGCCCCGACGACCACCGTGACCGGCGCCGACGGCGCCTGGCACGACCAGGCGGTCACGGTCGCCTTCGCGGCGACCGACGACAGCGGCGTGGCCTACACCGAGTACAAGGTCGACCAGGGCCCCTGGACGGCCGGCACGTCGCTCACCGTCGCCGCGCCGGCCGACCGCTCGAACGACGGCCTGCACACCATCCTGTACCGCTCCGTCGACGTCGCCGGCAACCGCGAGGCCGTCAAGGTCTGCAGCGTCGGCATCGACACTGCCGTCCCCGCACCGGCCGCCGCGCCGGCCAGGGCGATCCGCGGCCGCACGGCCACGCTCTCCTACTCGGTCGCCGAGGCGGGCCCGGTCCCGCAGACCGCCGACGTGACGATCACGGTCAGGACGGCCGGCGGCCGCCTGGTCAAGACCATCAGCGCGCACCGCGTCGCGCTCAACACCGGCCATGTGGCCCGCTTCCTCTGCCGCCTTGCGACCGGCCGCTACCGCTACACCGTCGCCGCCACCGACGCCGCCGGCAACACGCAGGCGTGCGTCGCCGCGAGCACCCTCACCGTTCACTAGAGCCGCGCCAGCCTGAGCGCCGACGACGCAGTCGCTCGGCGTCCTCGCATACGCGCCCCCACCCGGACCATCGTTGGGCTAGACTTGGCGCCGCAGCGCCTCGGCGCTGGGGCCGCGATCCGGGAGTCGGCAGTGACACTGGCGGACATCGTCCTCGAGCAGATGGGCACCGGCGTGATCGCCGTCGACCACGACGGCGTCGTGTCGCTCTACAACCACGCCGCCCAGGAGATTCTCGGTGTGCCCGCCGACCGCGTGCTGTCGCGCGCCTGCGCCGACCTCGCCACCGGCGACCAGCCGCTGCGGGCGATCGCCGAGGCGCTGGCCGCGGGGCGCGCCAGCGGGCGCGGCCAGGCGCGCGCCCAGGTCGAGGTCGACACGGGCGGCGGACGGCGCACGGTCGGCTACGGCCTCCACCTGCTCGGCGATCCGCCCATCGTGGCGATGATCTTCACCGACCTGACCGATACCCTCGACCGCGAGCGCCGCGCCGAGGCCGAGCGCCAGGTGGCCGACGCCGGCCGCCTGGCGAGCGCCATGGCCCACGAGCTCAAGTCGCCGCTCGCGACGATCGGCCTGTACGTCGGCCTCCTGCGCCGCCAGGTGCCGGGCGAGGGACCGGCGCTCGGCAATCTCGACGTGATCGGGGCCGAGCTCGCCGAATGCCAGTCGCGCCTGTCGACCATCCTGCACTCGATGGCCGGCGCGGCGGCCAGCGGTGCCGGCCTCCACCTGACCTCCCTCGCGACGTCGATCGCCGCGATCATGGAGGAGCAGCGCCTGCGCGCGCCCGACATGGAACTGCGCCTGAGCGTGACGGGCGACGCCCGCGTGACACTCGACCACGCCGCCCTGTCGTCGATCGTCGGCAACCTCGTGAACAACGCCGTCGAGGTGAGCGACGGCGCCGGCCCGGTCGAGGTGACCGTCGGCTTCGCGCGCGGCGCCGCGCTGGTCACCGTGGCCGACCGCGGCCCGGGGCTGCCCGACGGCGACGTCTTCGCGCCCTTCTTTTCGACCAAGTCGCAGGGCACCGGCCTGGGGCTCTGGCTCGTGCGGCGCCTCGCGCTCGAAGCCGGCGGCGACGTCTCGGCCGCCGACCGCGGCGACCGCGGCGCCGTGTTCACCGTGCGCCTGCCGATCGCCGACCGCGGCCGGCTCGACGGCCGGCGCGTGCTGGTCGTCGACGACGACGAGCCCCTCGCCCAGGCCGTGGCGGCCGCGCTGCGCGAGGCCGGCTGCGCCGTCGAGACGGCGGCCCGCGCCGACGATGTGGTCGACCGCGCGGCCGACCTGAACGTCGACTGCGGCGTGTTCGACTACCACCTGCCCGGCATCGACGGCGTCGAGGCGGCCGCTCGTCTGGCGACGCTGCCGGTGCTCGTTGTCAGCAGCGACGACACGGCGGCCGCTGCTCTTTCGGTCGCGCGCAAGGACAACGCCTGGTTCATGGCGAAGCCTTTTGACATGGACGACCTGATCGACGCTCTGTCGCTGCTCGTGGGTCGGCGCGCGTGAGCGTGCGCGTCATCATCGCCGACGACCATGCCCTGTGGCGCGCCGGCCTTGCCCAGCTGCTCGAGGCCGAGGGCATCGCCGTGGTGGCCGAGGCCGCGACCGGCGACGAGGCCCTCGAGGCCGTGCGGGCCAACCCGGGCGCGGTGCTGCTGCTCGACATCTCCATGCCGGGCCGGCTCGACGGCCTCGCCACCTCGGAGCGCCTCAAGCAGCGCGGCGACGACGTGAAGGTCATCATCGTGAGCGGCCGTGATGACCGCGACGCGCTGTTCAGCGCGATCACCGCCGGCGCCCGCGGCTACATCGCCAAGGACGCCGACCCCGCCCAGCTGATCGGCGCCATCCACCTGGTCGCCGGCGGCGGCAGCGCCTTCGGCGGCTCGGTCACCGAGGGGCTCGCCGGCGGCGTGACCGGCCTCGACTACGCGCCCGGCGACTACGAGCGGCGCCGCCTCGACCTGTCCGAACGGGAGCTCCAGGTGCTGCGCCTGCTGGCCACGCCCCAGACCGCCGCGCAGATCGCGGGGCAGCTCTTCCTGTCGACCAAGACGGTGCAGAACCACGTCTCGTCGATCTACCGCAAGCTCGGCGTGCGCAGCCGCTCCGAAGCCGTCGTCAAGGCCATGGAGCTGCACCTCATCTCGGGCACCTCGTCCTAGCGCCCGACACGATTTCCGGCGCCTGACGCGCCCTCAAGGCCCGCCCAACGGCCCCGAGCACGCCTGTGGCCCGGCGGGGTGTCGGTGCCGGCCCGCCCACGCCGGCCGGGCTCGACCAGCCTCGCCGCCCTTGCGCGACGTGATATGGTGTCCCGATCCGCAGCCGGTCGACCCGCCTCGACCGCCAAGCCACCCACAGGCGACCACGCACGGGAAAGCGGCGGCTCACACCACTAGTCCAGCGAGCCGCGCCGCCTACGGCAAAGGAGGTCCCACTGTGAAGAGCGACCCGCAGTTCCGCGCCGAGATCATCAAACCCGCGAAGAACGTGGCCGTGCTGGCCCTCGACGGCGACGTCGACGTCTACGCCGGCCCTCATTTCAAGGAGCTCCTGCTCAACGTGATCGCCCAGGGGGTCCGCCATGTGATCGTCGACCTCACCCAGGCGACCTCGCTCGACTCCACCGGCCTGGGCGTGCTGGTGAGCGGCGCCAAGCAGGCCCGTCACGGCTCGCTGTCGATCGTCTGCCCCAACGAGGCGATGACGAACGTCTTCGCCCTGGTCGGCCTCGACCGCGTCTTTGCGATGTTCACGACCAGGGCGGCCGCCATCGCCGCCGCCTGCTAGGCTCGCCGGCTCGCCCCCGCTTGCGCGTCGCCCGCGCGCGTCACGTCGCCGCGGCGTCGCGCCGTCCCCGAGCAGATGCGTCATCCAGCGACGGGCCTCGCACGAGGCCGTGCCGCGCTCAGCGCGACGCGCCGCTCGACTTGCCCCGCGAGAGCAGACGCAGCTCGCGCTCCAGGCTCGGAGCGCCACGACCGGCCGTGAAGTTCTCGACGTAGGCATGAAGCTCACGGTCCCAGCGCGGAGTCACGCTCGGCAGCAGACGCGCCGTCTCGGAACGGTGCACGGTCGCCGCCCAGGGCACGTAGGTGGTGGGCAGCACGAGCAGCGCGCTCGTCACCAGCCACACGCCGATGAGGGCGGTCACGAGGCCGACGACGAGGCCGCCGACACGGTTGACGGTGCCCAGCACCGGCACGCGTGAGAGCAGCCGCCCGAGGCGCCGCGCGATCAGGGCCGCGACCACATCGACGACGACCACGATCAGGATGAAGGCGGCGATGCGCGCCTGCGTCGCTGTGAGATGGCCGGGCAGGCGTCGCAGCGCGGCTCCGACCGGACCGTCGTAGCGGAAGGCAAGCGCCAGGGCGACGACGAAGGCCGCCAGGCCGACGAGCTCGCCCACCAGGCCGCGGCGCAGGCCGAGGAACGCGAGCAGCGCCAGCGCCGCCAGCACGATCAGGTCGTAGCCGTTCACGTCGTCAAGTCCTTCGCCTCGCTTCGGTCGTCGTCGCGGCGGTCCGGCGCAGGGGCGTCACGCCCGGGCGGCGGCGGCGCGGTGACACCGGGTCGAGCGGCGCGCTCCTCGTGCCCACTCTGCCTCAAGTCGCCGCGCCTGTCACGCCGCGGAGCAGCCCGTGCCTAGACGCGGACACCGAGCGCCGCGAGTGTGCGCGCGACGTCGGCCGGCGTGGTCCGCGGGTTGATCGTGCACAGGCGTAACACGGGGCGGCCGTGCAGGCGCGTGCTGGTGAGGGCCGCCACGCCGGAGCGCGCGACGCGCTCGGCGAGCGCCCGGCAGGTATCGTCGCCGGCGTCGAGCGGCGCGAAGGTCACGATGGCGAGCTGCGCCGGCGTGACCACCCGCCAGCCGGGGTCGGCCGCGATCAGCCGCTCGGCGTGCTCGGCGTTCTCGATGCCGCGCGCGACCGCCGCGCCCAGGCGGCGTGAGCCGTAGACCTTGAAGGTCAACCACAGTTTGAGCGCCCGTCCCCGGCGCGTGAGCTCGGGGCCGCGGTCGCGAAGGTCGACCTCTCCCCCGCCGGTCGCGTCGGCCAGGTACTCGGGCGTCATGCGAAAGGCGTTTGCCAGCACGCCCGGACGGCGCACGAACACGCAGCCCAGGTCGTAGGGCTGGAAAAGCCACTTGTGCGGATCGACGACGACGGAGTCGGCCAGATCGAGGCCGCCCAAGTGCCGGCGACCCTCCTCGCAGAGCGCGGCCGCGGCGCCGTAGGCGCCGTCGACGTGGAGCCAGAGCCCCTCGGCGCGGCAGAGTGCGGAGAGCTCCGCGAGCGGGTCGACGGCGCCGGTGTTGGTGGTGCCGGCCGTGGCCACGACAAAGCCGGGGCGCCGGCCGGCGGACCTGTCGGCGGCGATCGCCGCCGGCAGGTCCGCCGTCGCCAGGCGCAGGTCGGCGCCGGTCGGCAGCACGCGCACCTCGTCGGCCGCAAAGCCGAGCACGGACAGCGCCCGCATGATCGAAGCATGGGTCTGGTCGGACAGGTAGCACACGCCGGGTCCGGCCGCGGCGCGGGCGGCCGCGAGCGCCGTCAGGTTGGCGAGCGAGCCGCCGCTCGTCATGAGGCCCTCGGCTCCCTCGGGCAGGCCCAGCAGCGCCCGCAGCCAGTCCAGCGCCACGAGCTCGACCGCCGACACGCCCGAGCTCCCCACCCACGACGAGGCGATCGCGTTGAACCCGGTGGCCAGCCAGTCGCCGAGCACGCCCGGATACGACGAAGGCCCGGGCACGCGGGCGAAGTAGCGCGGGTGGTCGCCGTGCTGCATGGCGGCAAGGGCCACGGTCACGAGCGTCTCCATGGCGGCCAGGGGATCGCCGCCGTCGAGCGGCGGCGGGCCGCCGAGCGCGGCGGCGAGGTCGTCGGGCGCGACCGTCACGATCGCCGGCTCGTCGGGCAAGCGCTCGAGATGCTCCACGACGCGGTCGACCACCCAGTAACCGAGGGCGCGCATGTCGGCCGCGTCCATGGCCAGGGGGTCGTCGCCTGTGCGCTCGCTACCCGGCGCCTGCCGCTCGTCCTCCCCCACGTCCGCCTCGCCGCTCGCCTCGTCCGTCCGAGTGATTCTAGCCGCGGGAAAGCGTCCCGACACGACGGTCGGCCCGCCGACCGGCGCTCGACACCTGCGCAGCTTTGAGCGAGTTGCTCAGGTTTGCACGAGTCGCTGCCGACAGTAGAGAGCATGGGAAGGGGCACAACCATGCCGACCGACGGCTGGCTGGGCATCACCCAGGCGGCCGAACTGCTGGGGCTCAGCGTCGCCACGGTGCGTCGCTGGAGCGACGCCGGCGAGCTCCCCTGCCGCCGCACGCCCGGCGGCCAGCGGCGGTTCCGGCGCGCCGACCTCGAACACCTTGAGGCCGACCGGGTCCCTGACTCAGCCTCCGCTCCGGCTCACCTGGCGCACGTTTCCGCCCCAAACGCCGCGACGCCGCCCTCGGCGCCGCGCTCCGGCGCGCGGGCGGCGACGAGCGAGCGCGCCCAGCGTGAACGACGGCAGCGCCTGACGGCCGAGATGGCGCTCGACCTGTCGTCGAGCCTCGACCTCGAGCGCGTCCTCGAGACGAGCGCCCGCCGCTTCGTCGAGCTCCTCGACGTGAACGACTGCGACATCTACCGCTTGGACGGGGACGACTTCGTCTGCGTGGCGTCGGTCCGGCGGGGCGAGTTCGCCCACGAGTGGGACGACCGGCGCTTCGCCCTGGCGGACTGGAACCTGAGCCGCCTCGCGCTCGAGACCCGCGCGCCGGTCGTCGTGACCTCGATCGACGACCCGCGCCTGTCCGACACCGAGCGCCGGACCATGATCGAATGGGACGAGCGCTCCTGCATGATCGTGCCGATGATCGCCCGCGACGCGGCGATCGGCGCGGTCGAGCTGGGGCAGCTCGGCGAGGAGCGGCGCTTCAGCGACGACGACGTGGCCGTCTGCGCCGCCCTGGCCGGCGTGGCCGCCCTCGCCATCCAGAACGCCGACCTCTATCGCCAGCAGACCGAGCGCTCCGAGCGCCTCGCCTCGCTGGTCGAAGCCAGCCGCGCCATCTCATCGAGCCTCGTCGTGAGCGAGGTCCTGAACATGCTGGCACGCAAGGCCTGCGAGAGCCTGGGCGCCAACAACTGCACCATCTTCGAGTACGACTCCGCGCGCGACACGATCACACCCTGCGGCATCTACGAGACCCAGCCGTCCGGCTATCTGGAGGTCGGTGTGTCGCAGCCGCTGTCCGGGTACGCGCTGCCGGCCGGGTTCATCGAGCACGGCGAGACCCTCTTCGAGTGTCTGTCCGACCCCGGGCTCGACCCCGCCAGCCGCGCCTCGATGGAGGAGTGGGGCGAACGGAGCTGCCTGACCGTGCCGCTGCGTGCCGGCCCGGATCGCGTCGGCCTCATGGTGATCACCGAGACCGAGTTCGAGGCGCGCTACTCGGACGACGACCTCGAGCTCGTCCGCGCGCTCGGCGAGCAGGCGGCCGTGGCGATCAGAAACGCCCGGCTGTTCGAAGACCTCGAAAAGCGCCGGGACGAGCTCGCCGTGCGCGGGCGCCGCGAGACCCTCGTCAACGAGCTGAGTCGTGAGCTGTCGTCGATGCGTGAGGTCGAGGCCGTGCTCGAGACGACGGCGCGCCGCTTCGTGGAGCTCTTCAGCGTGACGGCCTGCTGCGACATCTACCGCCTCGACGGCGACAGCCTCGTCGACGTCATGTCGTTCGTCGGCGACACGCGCTGCCACGAGTGGGACGGAAAGCGCGTGGCGCTGTCCGAGTGGCACGCCGACCGACGCGTGATCGAGACGCACGAGCCCATCGTGGTCGCCTCGCCTGACGATCCCATCGTGAGCCGGGCGCAGCGTGCGGCGATGCTCGAATGGGACGAGCAGTGCGTGCTGGTCGTCCCCATGATCCTCAAGGGCGCGGTCACGGGCACGATCAAGCTCGCCGACCGCCGGGAAGGCCGCGTCTTCTCGCCCGACGAGGTCGCGACCGCCCGGGCGATGGCCGGCGTGGCCGCCCTGGCCATCGAGAACGCCGAGCTCTACCGCGAGCAGACCGAACGGGCGCGGCGGCTCGCGTCGCTCATCGACGCCGGCAAGGCGATCACGTCGCGGCTCGTCTTCGACGATGTCCTGTCGACCGTCGCGCGCACCGCCGCGGAAGCGCTCGGCTGCCCCGAGTGTGTCATCTACGACTTCGACGCCGCGGCCGACACGCTGACGGCCCTCGTGCTGTACAGCGAGAACTCCTACGACCACGACAACACCGGCACCGCGTTCCCGCTGAGCGACTGGCCGTCCGACCGCGAGCTCCTGAGCAGCCGCACGACACTGATCGAGAGCGTCTCCGACCTCGACCTGCCCGCAGACGTGCGCGAGTCCATGGAGGACTGGGGCGAGAAGACGTGTCTGAACGTGCCGCTGTACTTCGGCGACCAGCCCCTCGGGGTCCTCGTGCTGATCGAGACCGCGCACGAGCGGCACTTCAGCGCGGACGAGGTCGAGCTCGCCACCGGCATCGCCGAGCAGGCGGCCATCGCGCTGCACAACGCCCGCCTCGTCGCGGGCCTGCGCCAGCGCACCGACGAGGCCATGCTGTTGAACGACGTCGCGCGCGCCTCGGTCGCCAGCCTCGACGTAGCCGACATCGCCGCGGCCACGATCGCCCAGTTGCGCCGCGTCACCCCCTTCGAGCAGGGCACGCTCCTGCTCGAGCCCGAACCGGGTCGGCCCGTCGATGTCGTCTACACGACTCAGGAACACAGCCAGCTCGCCGGCATCGACTTCTCCATGATCGACGCCGGCTTCGTCGCTCGCCTCGAGCGCGAGCGGGCCGCTCTGCTGAGCCTGCCCGACGAGCTGCCGTTCTCTGGCCGTACGCTCGTCGGGCTGCGCAGCGCCGCCGCCGTCGGCCTCTTCGAGGAGGACCGGCTGATCGGCATCCTGGTGCTCGGCAGCGCGAGTGAGGGCACCTTCTCGCCGCAGGACCGCTCGCTGTTCGCCGCGGTGGGCGCACAGCTCTCGCTGGCCGTGCGCAACGCGCGGCTCTACGAGAACGTCCGCCGCCTGCACCTGGGCAACCTGCGGGCGCTCTCGTCGGCCCTCACGGCCAAGGACTACTACACGCTGGGCCACACCACCCGCGTCGCCGTCTACGCGGTGCTGCTGGCCAGGGAGCTCGGCCTGCCCGAGAAGACCGTGCAGCAGGTCGAGGAGATCGCCTACCTGCACGACATCGGCAAGATCGCCGTCTCCGACCGCGTGCTGCTCAAGCCGGGCGCCCTGTCCGACGAGGAGTGGGAGCTCATGCGCCAGCACCCGGTGGTGAGCGCCGAGATCATCGAGCCCCTGCTCGACGCGCCGCTCGTGGCGGCCGTGCGTCACCACCACGAGCGCTACGACGGACGGGGCTACCCGGCCGGCCTCGCGGGCGCCGGCATCCCGGAGCTCGCCCGCCTGCTCTGCGTGGTCGACTGCTACGACGCGATGTCGTCGCGGCGCGTCTACCGCCGGGCGCTGACCTTCAGGGAGTGCGTCACCGAGCTCGAGCGCTGCCGTGGCACCCAGTTCGACCCGGCCATGGTCGACGCCATGGTGAGGATGCTGCGCCGCCTTGCCCGCCAGCAGCGGCGCGCCGCTGCGGCGGCCGCCGAAGCGGCCGCCCTGATCCCGGCGCGCGACAACAGCCTCGCGTGCGAGAGCGCCGACGAGAGCTGCCCCGAGTATCGAGCCATCCAGGCGACCCTCGCGGCCGTGCGGGCAGCCCACCCCGACGTGCAGCGCCTCGTCACCGAGGTCGCGATCGACGACCGCCGCCGCGCCGTGATCGTCGACGGCGAGGCGCGTCCCGAGCTGCACATCCCGCTCGGCGACACCGGCTTCTCCGACGATCTCGAGCTCGACGCCTTCGCCGGGCGCCGCCAGTCGGCCACGATCGTCACGGTCGACAGCCGCGGCACGTGGATCGCGAGCGCCGCGCCCATCCGCGACGAGACCGGCGCCGTCGCGGCGCTCGTCTCCGCCGGCGCCTCTCCCCTGGGCGTCGACCGCCTCGCCGCCGTGAGCAGCGACGTGAGCGAGACGTTCGCCGGCCTGGCCCACTCGGCCGCGCTGCGCGTGAGCCGCTCCGAGATCGACGCCATCACCGACTCGCTCACCGGCCTGTACAACCACCGCCACCTGCAGGAGCGCCTCGCCGTCGAGGTCGCGCTCGCACTGGAGACCGGCGCGCCGCTCGCCCTGCTGTTCGCCGACCTCGATCGTTTCAAGCAGTTCAACGACCGCCGCGGACACCCCGAGGGCGACGAGGCCCTGCGCGAGCTCGCCCGTATCGTGTCCGGCTCGATCCGCTCGTCCGACATCGCCGCGCGCTACGGCGGCGACCAGCTCGCCGTGGTCCTCCACGGCAGCGGCCTGGACGTGGCCGTCGAGGTCGCCGAACGCATTCGCACGAGGGTCGAGCAGGCGCGCCTGATCGGCGATCGGCGGCGGCTCACGGTGAGCATCGGCGTCGCCGTCCTCGGCGACGGCGCGTTGAGCAAGGACGACCTGCTCCAGCAGGCAGACGATGCGCTCGCCGCCGCCAAGCTGAGCGGCCGCAACCGGTTCATGTGCGCGCCGGCCACCGCGGCCGCGGTGGCTACCGCCGGCCGCTGATCCTTCGCCGTCGCCGTCGGTCGGTCCCGGCGCCCCAGGCCAGCCTCCCACCCACCCTCACGCCGGCAGGTTCCCCGCGGGGTATATGCCAGGTGATCCGACCTAGCGGGAGTGCGGGAGCGAAGCAATGGAACTCCAGGGCATCCACCACATCACGGCGATCACCGCCGACGCGCAGGCCAACCTCTCGTTCTACGCGGGGACGCTCGGCCTGCGGTTCGTGAAGAAGACCGTCAACTTCGACGACCCCGAGACCTACCACCTGTACTACGGCGACGACCGCGGTACGCCGGGCAGCATCCTCACGTTCTTCGCCTACCCCGGCGTGCCGCGCGGCATCGCCGGCGAGGGCATGATCCATCGCATCGTCTGGCGCGTGGCCGACGAGCCCGCCCTCGACTTCTGGGAGCGCCGGCTGGAAGCGGCCGGTGCGCGCACCGAGCACACGGGCGGCAGCCTGCGCTTCGACGACCCCGAGGGCCTTGCCCTCGAGCTCGTCGTGTCGGACGCGTCGGAGGCGCCGCTCGCCGCGGCCGTGGCGGACATACCGCCGCGTCACGCCTTGCGCGGATTCGCCGGCGTCCGCGCCTACAGCGGGGCGCCGCAGACGAGCGCGGCCACGCTCGAACAGACGCTCGGCTTCGCCCCTGGAGCGACCGCCTGGGTGGCGGCCGGCGGCGGCCGCTCGTCTTCGTATGTCTACGACGCCGCGCCGCGCACCTGGGCATACCAGGGCGCCGGCACGGTCCACCACATCGCCTGGGCCGTGCCCGACGCCGACCAGCCCGCCTGGCGCGAGCGGCTGCTCGCGGCCGGGCTGCACGCCACCCCGATCATCGACCGCACGTACTTCCACTCGGTGTACTTCCGCGAGCCGAGCGGTGTGCTGTTCGAGATCGCCACGCTCGGCCCCGGCTTCGCCGTCGACGAGTCGTTCGACCGCCTCGGCGAGGTCCTGCGCCTGCCGGCGCGGTACGAGCACCTGCGTCCACGCCTCGAGCGTGAGCTGCCCGTCCTGGTCGATCCGCGTTCACGCCGGGCCGCGGCGTGAACGGCGGGCTCAATATCGCGGTCGCGCAGCGGCCGGCGCGGCCGGCCGGCGCCCTCGTGCTGCTGCACGGCCGCGGCGCCGACGAACGCGACCTCGTGCCGCTCGTGCATGCCCTCGACCCCGACCGGCGACTCGTGGGCGTCACGATCCGCGCCCCGCTGCGGCTGCCTCCCGGCGGCCGGCACTGGTATGTGTCGGGCGCGGTCGGCCGGCCCGACCGCGTCACCTTCCTCGAGACCTACGGGCGTCTCTGCGCCCGCCTCGACGACCTGCCGGCGCTGACCGGCGTGGGCCTCGACGCCACCATCCTCGGCGGCTTCTCGCAGGGCGCCGTCATGGCGTACGCCGCCGGCCTGGGCGAGGGCCGGCCCTCGCCGGCGGCGCTCATCGCGCTCAGCGGGTTCATCCCCGAGGTCGACGGCTTCGTGCTCGACCTCGGGGGCCACCGCGACGTGCCGGTCGCGATCGGCCACGGCGTCTACGATCCGGTCATCCCCGTGGAGCTCGGCCGCGCCGCGGCCCGGGAGCTGAGCGCGGCCGGCCTCGAGGTCGAGCTGCGCGAGAGCGCCATGCTGCACGCGATCGACCACGACTTCGTCGCGCACCTGGCCGTCACCCTGCGCGGGCTGCTGGGCGATCGCCTGGCGGCGTAGCTCAAACGTCGACGTTCGGCGGATTTCGGCGCACACTGGCCTGAGAGGCTTCGGCACACGCACAGGAGTCCGGGCGCTCCAGGAGTCGACGGTGAGCAAGGACCCGACGATCGCGAGCCTCGACGCGGCCGTCTCGGCGGCACCCTTCCGCTGGCGCGACGGCGAGCGCCTGATCTGCTACGGCCGCGGATCGGCGGCGTGGGCCGGTGACCTGGTCGCCGCCGAGGGCCTCGCCCCCTTCATCCTCCTGACCGGCTCGCACGGCCAGCTCGCGCCGGCGAACCTTGCCGCCGCCGCAAGCGCCGTCATCGCGGCGCCGCTCGGACCCGTTCCCGAGACCGCGTCGGCGGTGGCCGCGGCCTTCGCCGGCCCCGCCGTCGACGCGATCGTCGCGATCGGCGGCGGGCGTGTGATCGACGTCGCCAAGGCGCTCGCTGCCGCCTTCGAGCTGCAGGTCGCGGCGCTGCCGACCACGCTGTCCGGGGCGGAGATGACCGCGGGCCACCGTCCCCTGACCGACGGCTCGGGCGCCGCCCCCCGGCGGCCCCGCCTGGTCGTGAACGACCCCGGCCTGTCCGCGTCGCAGCCCCTGCCCGACCTCGCGGCGAGCGCGATGAACGCGCTCGCCCACGCGATGGAGGCGCGCTATGGGCCGGAAGCCGGCCCGGCCAGCGACGCGGCCGCGGTACGGGCCGCGGGCCTGATCACGCAGCACCTCGAAGCGGCGGCTCACCTGGAGGGCCGGCGTACGGCCGGCGAGCAGGGCGCCGAGCGCGACCACCTCGCCTTCGGCGCCTTGCTCGCCGGGTACGCACTCGACGCCACCGGCATGGGTCTCCACCATGTGCTCTGCCAGACGATCGTGGGCCTGACCGGAGCGCCTCACGCCGCCGTAAACGCCGTCATGCTGCCGCACACCTTCCGTCGGGTGCTGCCCCGCGCGCACGACGCCCTCGCGCCCTTTGCCCAGGCCGTCGCGGCCGGCGGCGACGACGCCGCCGCCCGGGCCATCGCCGATCTGGCGGCGCTGTCGAGCGTGACGCGACTCTCCCAGCTCGGCGTCGCCGCGGACGACCTCCCGAGCATCGTCGTCGCGGCCGCGCGGCGTGCCGAGCTCGCCCGACCGGCGCCCGCGCCGAGCGCCGCCGAGCTGCAGCGGCTGCTCGAGGCGGCGCTGTAGAGACGAGGGTGGTTCGGGGCGGCCGCCCGAGGCGCTGCCGCGACTCGTCGCGGTCCCTGGCGCGGATATCCGCACCCTTGATCTTCTCTCGCCGGTGAGGGTCGTGGTGCCGGAGGCGGGGGTTGAACCCGCACGCCACGCAAGTGGCACCGGATTTTGAGTCCGGCGCGTCTGCCAGTTCCGCCACTCCGGCACGATCGAGAGAAACGAGGCGCGACACCGCGCACCCACGAGCTGGCCCGCGGCCGCCGGGCGGCGGGCAGCGAGTCATTATAGCCACTTCGCACCGGCCGCTCGGCGGCGCCGCCGGCGCCGCCGCCGAGCGGCCCCTCGACCGCATGCGCCACACGTCCCCTCCCCACCTCGGTTGCGAGCCGCCCGCCGGTGGGATACTCGCGCACGAGACCACTCCGCGTACGCATGAGTGAGGAGGGACACATGGCAATCTACGACCTCGCCGTGATCGGCGGCGGGCCGGCCGGCCTGGCCGCCGCCATGTACGGCGGCATGCGGGGTCTGTCGACGGTCGTATTCGAGGCCGAGGCCTTCGGCGGGCAGCTCATCAACCTCTACCCGACCAAGCCGGTCACCAACTTCCCGGGACACACCGAGATCTTCTCGCGCGACATCGCCCGCCGGCTCGCCGACCAGGCCGAGCACTTCGGCGCAGAACTGCAGGAATGGCGGCCCGTCCAGTTCGTCGGCCGCGCCGGGTCGGACTTCGCGATCAGGACCGGCGACGGCGGCGGTCACCTGGACGACGCCGGGGCGGTCCATACGGACGACGCCGGGGCGACCCGCCGGGACGGCGCGCCCGAGGACGAGGTGACGGCTCGCACGCTCGTGCTCGCCCTCGGCCTCGGACGCTTCATGCCGCGTCGCCTGGGCCTCGCCGGCGAGGAGCACTTCGAGGGCCGCGGGCTCACCTACCGGCTGCCGCCCATCGAGCACATCGACGCGCGCCACGTCGTCGTGGTTGGCGGCGGCGACTCGGCGCTCGACACGGCGCTCTCACTGCGCACCGTGGCCGACGTCACGCTCGTGCACCGGCGCGAGGCCTTCAGCGCCTACGCGTTCTCGCAGCAGCGCCTGAACGAGGCCGACATCAGGCTGATCACCAACGGCGAGGTCGTCGGCCTGGCCGGCGCCGAGCGGCTCGAGCGGGTAGTCGTGGCGCTCGCCGACGACTCCACGGTCGAGGTGCCGGCCGACCTGCTCATGGTGAGCGTCGGTCAGGTGCCCGAGCTGCACGGCATCGCGCGCTGGGAGCTCGCGCTCAGCGACGCCCGCACGCCGGTGAGCTCCGCCATGGAGGCCGGCACGCCCGGTCTCTACGCGGCCGGCGACTTCGCCGACTACGCCGGCAAGGTCAAGATGATCGCGACGGCGGTGGCCGAGGGCTCGACCGCGGCGGCCTCGGCCGAGCGCTACCTCATGAGCATGAGCTGAGACGCGAAGGGCGGGGCGGGCGGCGGGCATATGCCCGCCGCCCGCCCCGCCCGGCCCGTCGACCCACCGTGGACCGGCGCCGCAGGGCGCCGGTCCGGACGGGGTCGTCCCTACGACCTCAGAAGGCCCGCGGGTACGTGTTGGGCCACATCCGTGGGCCCCAGCCGCGGTGGATCGCGAGGGCCGTGGCCCGGATCTGGGCCTCACCGTCGTAGATCGAGCTGTGGCGCCACGGGTTCCAGGCGGATCTCCAGGTCGACCAGCAATACTGGTAGAGCCCGTGGTAGGCCCCGTTCTCGGCGCGCGCGGCGCCGCCCGACTCGAGCGACATGAGGCGGCGCAGGCCGACGGCGTTGACGTGCTCGTGTCGAGCGGCGTCGCGCACCATCGGCATCCAGTTGCCGTGGGCGGCGGCACGCCGCAACTCGGCCTCGTGATGCAGCGCATGCACGAGCGCCGCGAGGCTCCGCACGCGCCGCCGGTCGCGCTTCACGGCGAGCCGCAGTTGCGACACTGACGGGTCCGGTGCCGGCGATGGGCCGGCGCTCGGCGTCGCGCCCGGCGAGGGTGAGTCGCTCGGCGTCGCGCCGGACGAGGCGCTCGCGGTCGGCGAGGGGGTGGGCGTCGCGCTGGGCGCCACGTCCGCCGGCGGCGCGCTTACGGCCGCCAGGGCGGCGGCGTATGCGAGCCGATCGCGGCGCAGCCGATGCCGCGCGAGACGCAGCTCGTGCCGGGCGTGGTGGAGGCGGGAGGGCAGGCTCGCGGCGCGAGCGCTGTCGGGGGAGAAGACGAGGGCCGAAGAGGCGGTGAGTGCGGTGATGCCTATGAGTACGGCAGTGAGTCGCTTTCGTCCGGTCACGTGGTCCTTCCGACGCGATGTGTCCGGCGGCAGCGGTCTGACCTGTGCCGGCGGACCTGGCCGCGCGACCCCTCGCGCCCGCAGTTCGGCCGCACACGACGCACGTGTGCCGGCAGACTGGAAGGGAGTGTGCGAGGGGGAGCGCTTGTAGCGTTGCCGTATTACTGAACCACACCGCCTCGCCGACGGCAACCCGGCGCCGTTTGCGCCCCGCCTCCGTGACCTCACGCCGCGCGACCCCGCGCCGCGCGATCTCACGCCGCGCCACCTGACGCCGCGCCCCCTGACGCCGCGCCCCCTGTCTGCTACCTCAACGCCGCGCCTCGATCTCGACGATCCAGCCGAGCAGGTGGTCGGCGCGCCGCTCGACGCGCAGGCCGGCGCCGACCAGCAGGCCGACCGTGTCCTGGTCGAGCCGGCAGCCCCCGGCGACGCGGCGCCAGGCGGGGGCGAACAACGTCTGCAGACCGCGGACGGGCTGCCAGCGGTTGTGCACGTGCTCGAGCAGATAGAGCCGGCCCTCGGGCCGCAGCACGCGGCGCGCCTCGGCGAAGGCCCGTACGGGGTCGGCGACGCTGCACCACACGAAGGTCGCAAGGACGGCGTCGAACGACGCGTCGGCGAAGGGCAGCTCCTCGGCGCGCGCCTCGACGACGCTCACCGGCACGCCCCGGCGGGCGGCCATGGCGGCCCGAGCTTGCGCCCGGGCCGCCATGGCCGCCGACGGCTCCAGCGCGACGAGCTCGCAGCCCGGCGGCATGAAGCGAAAGCCGGCGCCGGTGCCGGCGCCGATCTCGAGCACGCGCGCGCGACGCGCCCCGGCACGCGAGGACAGGCGCCAACGCCAGCGCCCCACGAACGCCCGCTCGGCGGGCCACATGAGCGCGTCGTAGAGGCGCGGGAGGATATCGGCGCCGATGGACGCCGGCCTGTCTCGGGTGTCGACGGCCATGACGGCGGCAGCATACCCGTCACGACGCCGCCACGCACCGCATCGTGATAGATTCCTGCGAGCTTGGTAAGTAAGGACGGCGGCCGGCGCGCCCCGAGCGGGGACCGACCGCGAGCGGCAGCGGAGGGGCGGTCGTCACGTCAGGGCCCCTCCCGACCCTGTTGGAGGATCAATGGCGAACGTACGGCGGATCGGCATCCTCACCGGTGGCGGCGACGTCCCCGGTCTGAACGTCGCGATCAAGGCGGTCGTCGGGCGCGCGGCCGAGCACGGCATCGAGGTCGTCGGCCTGCGCCGCGGCTGGGCCAGCGTCATGGGCATCGACCCCGACGACCCGGCGACGACGGCCGCCTTCACCGTCAAGCTCGATCGCGAGGCGGTGCGCAGGATCGACCGCACCGGCGGCACCGTGCTGCACAGCTCGCGCACCAACCCCGTGGCCGTCAAGCCGGCCGACGTACCCGCCTTCGTGCGCGCGAGCGACCGTGCCACCCGCGACGACGGCAGGATCGACTGCACAGCTCACACGATCCGCGTGCTCAACCACCTCGGCCTCGACGCGCTCGTGCCGATCGGCGGCGAGGACACGCTGTCGTTCGCCGAGCGCCTGAGCCGCGAGGGCTTCCCGACCGTCGCCATCCCCAAGACCATGGACAACGACGTCATGGGGACCGACTACTGCATCGGCTTCTCGACCACGATCACGCGCTCGGTCGAGATGATCACCAACTTTCGCACCTCGCTCGGCTCGCACGAGCGCATCGGCATCATCGAGCTCTTCGGGCGCCACTCGGGCGGCACCAGCCTGTACGCCGCCTTCCTCGCGGCCGTCGATCGCGCCCTGATCCCCGAAGTGCCGTTCGACATGGAGCGCGTCGCCGGCTTCCTGGCCGCCGACCGCGAGGCCAACCCTTCGCACTACTCCCTGGTGACGGTCTCCGAGGGCGCGGTTCCGGTGGGCGGCGGCATGACCGAGGCCGGCGAGGCCGACGCCTTCGGCCATCGCAAGCTGGGCGGGATCGGCCAGGCGGTCTCTGCCGAGGTCAAGCGCCTGACCGGCACCAACGTCATGTTCCAGCAGCTCGGCTACGTCATCCGCTCGGGCGCGCCCGACACGCTCGACCGCATGGTCTCGACCTCGTACGGGATCCTCGCGGCCGACGAGGTCGCCAGGGGCAACACCGGCCGGCTTGTCGCCCTGCAGGGCGGCAGCTACAAGGTGATCGACCTCGCCACGGTGGCCGGCGGCCAGCGCAAGATCGACGTCGCCGAGTACTACGACGCCGAACAGTACCGGCCGAAGATGCGGGACATCCAGAACAAGCCGATGTTCCTCTCCTAGAGGGGCCGGCGGCGAACGACGCACCGCAGGAGCGAGGGACCGGTGAGGAGAGCCGGCGGCAGGGGCGCGTGAGCCGATCGACGGCAAAGACGATCCGCAGGGTCGTCTGGTTCGTGCTGATCGTCGTCATCCTGTACCTGCTGCTGCCCCGCCTCGTCGGGCCCGAGCGCGCCCTGAGCCTGCTGCGCCGGGCGCGCTGGCCGCTGCTCGTCGTGGCCGTCGTCGTCGAGGCGGTCTCGCTGATCGGCTACACCGACCTGTTCCGCCACGTCCTGGGCGTGCTCGACGTGCGCCTCACGTTCCGCCGGGTGCTCAACATCGTGCTCGCCGGCCTGTCGTTCAGCCACTTGTTCGGGGCCGGCGGCGCGGCCGGCATGGTGGTGAGCTACAACGCGCTGCGCAAACAGGGCGCACCCCACGGCCTCATCTTCGTGGCGATCGCGGCCCAGAACTTCTTCGCCTACATCGTGCTCTGGGTGATGTTCCTGGTGGCGCTCGTGTCGGTCGTGTCGAGCAGCCGCGTCAACCCGCTGAGCTACGGCTTCGCCCTGGTGCTCATCGCCTTCCTGCTCTGGCTGTCGGGTTACGGCATCTACCTCTACGGGCACCGCGCCAAGATGCGCCGCCGGGTGTCGCAGATCGCCGCTCTCGTCAATCGCGTCTACCGGCGTGAGCTGATCCGCGCTGAGAACATCGACGAGTGGCTCGACAGCCTGTTCTCGGCCATGCGCCGCATGGGCACCCACCGCGGCGCCAAGCGCACGGCGGTCGCCTACTCGTGCATGTTCTGGGTCTTCGACCTGCTCTGCCTGTACCTCGTGTTCCTCGCCCTCGGGTATCACATCGCCCTGGCCGCGCTGCTGGTCAGCTACGCCGTGGCCAACGCGGTCGGCAGCCTGTCGCCGACGCCGGGCGGTCTGGGGGCGGTCGAGGGCCTGCTCATCACCCTGCTCGTGAGCTTCAACGTGCCGTCGCCGCAGGCGATCGCGGTGGTGCTCGTCTACCGCCTGATCAACTTCTGGCTGCCGATCCCGGTGGGCTTCGGCAGCTACCTGGCGATCCGCTAGGCGGCGTTGCGCATCGAGCGCGCGAGCTTGTGGCGGAGGCTCGCCGGCAGACGGTAGACCGTGATCACCGGGCCGCTCTCGCCGGCGCGCGGCGCGAACGTGGCGACGAGCTGCGCCCGCCGGCTCAGGATCTCGTAGAAGGCGACCTGAGCCGGGTAGGTGGCGCGCGCCGCAAGCACCCGGCTGTCGACCTCGGAGCTCAGCACCACGTAGGTGACCTTCTGGGCCACGAGGAACTTCAGGCCGTCGCTCGGGTCGCGCGCGCCGGGCAGGGGCAGCGGCAGGCTGTAGATCGTGTACGCCGGCGGCGACAGGCGGGCCGCCCTGTAGTAGGGCAGGTCGGTGAGTGTCACGAGGGGCGGCCCGTACGGCTCCTCGGCGATGACGGCGCCGGCCGGCAGGTGGCGCTCGAGCCACACCTTCGCCACGCTGCGCACGTCGGTGCCGCGCAGCGACTGCGAGTAGGTGATCGAGGCGCGCGCCGGCAGCACGACCGCCCCCAGCAGCAGCGCCGCCGCGGCGGCCGCGACGACGAGGCGCCGGCGGACCAGCGGCACGCCGGCCAGGTCGACGCAGAGACGCACTGCGAGCAGCACGAGGAGCGGCACGATCGGCAGCAGGTAGCGGTCCATGAGCTCGTGCCACGAGCTCACGTAGAGGTAGTAGACGATCGTGAACGAGGCCAGCATCACGTCGGCCGGCCGGCGCCTGACGAGCGCCAGCACGAGGCCGGCGATGCCCAGCAGGAGCAGCACCACGCCGAGCGAGGCGACGAGGTTGACGCTCAGGTTGTACCAGTAGCCGTTGTGCACGTGCTCGAAGCCGAGCCAGCCGCGCGCGACGATGCGGTTCTGGCGGGCGAAGTCGGTCACGAAGTGGTGCGGGTCGAGCAGCGTGAAGGGCGTGCTCACGAGGTAGGCCAGCAGCATGGGCGCGACCAGGCGCCCGAGGGCGTGCCGTGGCAGGGCGCGCAGCGTGCGTCGCAGCGAGTCGTCGCGCCAGACGTACCAGCTGGCGACGAGGCCCGGCACGATCAGCATGCCGAGGTTGTACTTGGTGCCGGTGGCGAGACCGGTCACGACGGCGCCGATCAGCAGGGTGCGGGCGTCGCGGCGACGCGCCGCCCGCACGAACAGCAGCAGGGCGAGCAGGCCGAGCATGGTGGCCGGCACGTCGGTCACGGCCTGGTGCGAGTAGCGCACGGCGAGCGGCACGACGGCGAGGAAGGCCGCCGCCACCAGGCCGACCGGGCGCGAGTAGGCTTCGCGGCCGAGGCGATAGACCAGGTAGACCGAGACGACGCCGCAGACGGCCGCAACGCCGCGGCCGATCAGGTAGTACGGCGTGGGGTCTGTGACGAAGGCGGCGGTCGAGGTGAGGCTCAGGCCGTGGGGCGCATAGACCAGCGCGACGAGACGGATGATGGCGCCGATCACCTCGAAGAGCAGCGACGGGTAGAGGAAGAAGCCCGGATCGAGATGTCCGCGGGACATGCGGAAGGCGTGCATCAGCACGACCCGCTCGTCGGGGTCCTGGTAGCTGTAGGGCAGCCCCCAGCCCATGCCCTTGAGGCGCAGCCAGGCGGCCACGGCGAGGATGCCCACCAGGGCAGCTGCGACGGCGACGGTGCGCCAGGCGATCGGGCGGCCGGTGTGTCGCGCCGGCCGCGCGCGGCCGGCGCGGCGCGCCGGCGCGATCGCCGTGTCGAGGTCGGTGCTCATGGGTCTATGGACGATTCTAGTACCTTGAGAGGCGAAGGAAACCTGTTCGCCTGCAGGCGGCGGCGCGGCGAGCCCGTCAACCGGCCTCGCCGGCCAGGAACTCGCGCATGATCTGGTCGCCCGCGCTCGTGCCGATGCGGGCCGCGCCGGCGTTGATCAGGCGCGCGACGTCGCGGTAGGTGCGCACCCCGCCGGCCGCCTTGACGGCCACGTGCTCGCTCAGCGCGTCGCGCAGGAGCTCGACGTCGTGCACGGTGGCGCCGGCCGGACCGAGCCCCGTCGATGTCTTCACGAAGTCGGCGCCGGTGTCCTCGACGATCTTGCAGGCCATCTTCTTGAGCTTGGTCGACAGGTAGCACGTCTCGACGATCACCTTGACGAGCATGAGCCCACGGCCGTTGTTGACGCCGCCGGCGCGCACGGCACGCACCACCGCGCGCAGCTCGTTGCGCACGTAGGTGAAGTCGCCCGACAGCATGGCCGGCAGGCACATGACGACGTCGATCTCGTCGGCGCCGTGGGCGATGGCGTCTTTGGCGGTCGCGACCTTGGCGTGCACGCCGTCGGCGCCGTACGGAAAGCCGATCACGGTGCAGACCTTGACGTCCGAGTCGGCCAGCAGCCGGCGGCACAGCGACACCCAGTGGGGCAGCACGCAGACGGCGGCGAAGTGGTACTGGGCCGCCTGGGCGCACAGCAACTCGACGTCGGCCACAGTGGCTTCGGGGCGCAGGAGGGTGTGGTCGATGGTCTTGGCGAGTTCTTCAGCGTGCACCGAGCGGACCGTCCCTTCCCGAGCATGGGGCGCGCCGGTCGCGCCTGTCATCGGGCTCGAGTATATCAGAGGGTCCGTGGGCCCGGCGGGCCCGGGCGCGGCCTAGAGCAGCCGCTCCACGTAGCGGTCGTCGCGCCGCCAGTGCCGGCGCACCTTCACCCGCAGCGACAGAAAGACGCGCGCGCCGAGCACCGACTCGATCTCGGCGCGCGCCCCGCTGCCGATGCGCTTCACGACCCGTCCGCCCTTGCCGATCAGGATGGCCTTCTGCGACTCGTGCTCGACGATCAGGTAGGCCTCGATCTCGACGAGCGAGTCGCCGGGACGCTCGACGATCGACTCGACCTCGACGGCCACGGCGTGAGGCACCTCCTCGCGCGTCACCTGCAGGGCCTGCTCGCGCACGAGCTCGGCGACGAGCAGCTCGAGCGGCTGGTCGGAGACCTCGCCATCGGGAAAGTAGACCGGCCCCTCGGGCATGGCCTCGAGGAGCGCCGTCACGACGTCGCCCAGGCCGTCGCCGCGCAGGGCGCTGATCGGCCGCACCTCTCCCCCATCGAGCAGCTCCGCCACGGCCACGCGGCGCTGCTCGAGCAGCTCGCCGCCGACCGCATCGACCTTGTTCAGCACGGCGACGTACGGCGTCGCCGCCGAAGCGACCGCGCGGGCGATGTAGCGGTCGCCGCCGCCCGGCGTCTCGGTCGCGCTCGTCACGAAGAGCGCGGCGTCGACCTCGGCGAGGGTCGCGTCGACGGTCGCCTGCATGCGCCGCGTGAGCGAGTCGAAGGGCCGCTGAAAGCCGGGCAGGTCGAGCAGCACGAGCTGAAAAGCGTCGCCGGTGACCACGCCGCTGATGCGCCGCCGCGTGGTCTGCGGGTGGTCCGAGACGATGCTCACCTTGCGCCCCACGAGCCGGTTGACCAGGGTCGACTTCCCCACGTTGGGGCGGCCCAGCACGGCGACGAAGCCCGAGTGGAACGGCGCGCTCATGCCGGCTCCGCCGAGCGCGGACGGCAGGGCGCGCCGGCGGGGGTGCAGCGGGCGGATCGTGCGCTCATGCGGGAGCGCCCGGCAACACGAACGGCACGCGCAGCAGGTCGTGCAGCGCGACGGCACGCAGCTCGCCCGGGGCGGCGGCGGCGGCGGCCGGCGCGACCGGCGGAAGGGCGAACACGAGGTCGAGGTCGCCGAACTCGGCGAGCGCCTGCAGGCAGGCGCCGCAGGGCAGGATCGGCGCTCCCGAGGCGGTGGCGACGGCGAGCGCCGTGAAACGGCGCTCGCCGGCCGTGACGGCGGCCGCCAGGGCGGCCCGCTCCGCGCAGAGGCCGACCGGGTACGACGCGTTCTCGACGTTCACGCCCGCATAGACGGCGCCGCTCGCCGCGGCGAGCGCGGCGCCGACCCGCAGGCCGGAGTACGGCGCGTAGGCTTGCGCGGCCGCCGCGCCGGCGCGCACAAAGAGCGCGCGCTCGGCTGCGCCCGGCGCGCGCCCGACCGTGCCCGGCGCACCCCCGGCTGTCCTGCCGCTGTCCGGCGCCGCCGGCATCAGACCAACGGGTAGAAGAGCTGGAAGATGAGCACCGTGAGGCCGGCGCCGAGGAGCCCGCCGAGCGTCACCTCGAGCCACGTGTGGATGCCGGACTGCACCCGGCTCTGGGCGGTGAGGAACGCCATCACCAGGGCGATCAGCGAGATCGACAGGGCGTAGTGAGTGCCGGCGGCGATAAACGTGATCGCCACCCAGCCACCGAAAGCCACCGCGGCGTGGCCGCTCGGCAGGCCGCCGCGCAGCGGCGTGCCGCGACCGGTCAGGGCCTTCACGGCGATCACCACGACCACGAGCAGGAAGACGGTGATCGCGGTCACGTCGGTCGGCGTCTCGCGCACCTTGGTCAGCACGTTGTGCGGCATGCTCGTGAGGCGCGCGTAGAACACGAGGTAGGCGACGGCGAGCGCGTTCAGCGTGGCCACGAGGACCGCGCCGGCGGCGAGGTCTTTCGCGATCTTGGCGCGCGGGTCGAAGCGCGACGTGAAGATGTCGATCGCGTACTCGAGCGCGGTGTTCAGCATCTCGGTGATGAACACGAACGAGATCGCCACGAAGAGCGCCACGATCGAGAGGCGGTCGAGGTCGAAGAAGAAGGCGGAGACCAGGACGACGATGGCGATCGCCACGTGGATCTTCATGTTCCGCTGCGAGCGGACGACGTGGATGATGCCCTCGAAGGCGAAGTTGAAGCTCTGCAGCAGCGAGGTGCGTCTGTCGTCAGGCTGTGCCAAGCAGGCGCTCCCAGTCGGCGTCGTCGAGCAGGCGCGCCTCGCGCGCGGCCATCTCGCCGGCGTCGGTCTCGTGGTCGTAGCCCACGACGTGCAGCGTGCCGTGCACGAGCAGGGCGGCGAGCTCGAACGCCAGCGGCCGGCCGGCGCCGCGCGCCTGGGCGGCGGCGCGCAGCGGGCAGACCACGACGTCGCCGAGCAGGCGCGGCATGGTGTCGGGACTGTCGTCGCCGACGATCGCGCCATCGCTGGCGTCCGATCGGCCCGACCACCCGGCGCCGTCGCCAGAGCCGCCGTCAGAGCCGGCGCCGGCCCCGTCGCCGGAGCTGCCGGCCTGACCAAGCTCGCCGAAAGCCGCTGTCGCGTCGATCTCGTCGGCCTCCTCGAGCGGGAACGAGAGCACGTCGGTCACCTCGTCGTGGCCCAGATGGTCGCGGTTCAGGGCGCGCATGCGGCGCGCCCCCACGAAGCGCACGCCCAGCTCGCCGTCGCGCACGCCCTCGGCGACGAGCACGCGCGCCACGAGGCGCGCCACCTGCTCCGGCTCGAGCTCCAGGCGCGTGAGATTGACGACTTCGATGCGCAGCTCGTTCATCGTCGACCGCCGCGCGCGCTCACGATCGACCGGCGTCGCGTCGACCGGCGTCGCGTCGACCGGCGTCGCGTCCGCCCTCGGTGCGCTCGCCGTACTCCTTATAGGCGGCGACGATGCGCTGTACGAGCTTGTGGCGCACCACGTCGCGCTGATCGAACGTGATGAACGAGATGTCGGGGATGTCGCCCAGCACCTGGGGCACGAGGGCGAGGCCCGACTGGCGGCCGCGCGGCAGGTCGATCTGCGTGATGTCGCCGGTCACGACCATGAGCGAGCCGAAGCCGAGGCGCGTGAGGAACATCTTGATCTGCTCGGGCGTCGTGTTCTGCGCCTCGTCCAAGATGACGAACGAGTCGTTCAGCGTGCGCCCGCGCATGTAGGCGAGCGGCGCGATCTCGATCTCGCCCTTCTCGATGAGCGCCGCCAGCTTGTCGCCGCTCATCATGTCGTAAAGGGCGTCGAACAGCGGCCGGAAGTAGGGGTCGACCTTCTCGGAGATCGTGCCGGGCAGAAAGCCGAGGCTCTCGCCGGCCTCGACGGCCGGTCGCGTGAGGATGATGCGCCCCACGCGCTTGTTCGAGAACGCCTCGACGGCGGCCGCTACCGCCAGATAGGTCTTGCCGGTGCCGGCGGGGCCGATGCCGAAGGTGATCGTGTTGCCGCGGATGGCGTCGACGTACTGCTTCTGGTGCACGGTGCGCGGCCCGATCTGCCGGCCGCGGTGGCTCCAGACCACGTCGCCGTACACCTCAGACGGGCGCCCGTTGTCGCTCACGGCGATGTCGACGAGCGACTCGACGGCCGCGGCGTCGACCGGCCGTCCCGAGCGGATCACGAGCAGCAGCTCGCCGATCACGTCGGCCGCCTGCGCGACGGCGCCCTCGTCGCCGGCCAGGCGCACCTGGTCGCCCCGCAGGGTCAGCTCGCAGCGCAGCGCGCGCTCGAGGACCTTGAGGTTGGCGTCGTGCTCGCCCGCCAGGGCGAGCGCCTCGGCGTTGTCGCCGAGCTGGATCGTCTGGTGCGTCATGCTCTCCTTCTCGGACAAAGGCGCCCTCAGGCGCCGAGCCGGCCGCGCACCAGACGGTTCACGACACCGCCGTCGGCACGCCCAGCTACCTTCTTCATGACGACCGCCATCACCTTGCCCATCTCTTTGGGCGAGGCGGCGCCCGTCTCGGCGATCGCCGCGTCGACGATCGCCCCGAGCTCGTCGTCGCCGAGCTCGGCCGGCAGATAGACGGCGATCAGGCCTTCTTCGTAGCGCTCCTGCTCGGCGAGCTCGGCCCGGCCGGCCTTGTCGTAGAGATCGGCCGCCTCGACGCGGCGCTTGCGCTCGCGCTTGAGCACGACGAGCTCGGCCGTCTCGTCGGGCGCTACGCCGGCGTCGATGCGCTCCTTCTTGAGCGCCGCGGTAAGCAGCCGCAGCGCCTGCGTGCGACGATGGTCGCCGGCCTTCAGAGCGACCACGGTGTCTGCCTTGATGCGCTCCTCGAGCGCCCCCGCTACGCGGATCATGCCATCCCTCCCAGGCGTCGACCGCCGATCACGTGCCAGTGGAGGTGCGCGACCTCCTGGCCCGAGTCGGGGCCGGTGTTGGTGACCACCCTGTAGCCGCTGCGCGCAAGGCCGGCCCGGCGGGCCGCCGCGGCGATGAACACCGGCATCGCGGCCAGTGTCTCGCCGGGCAGTCCCTCGACCTCGTCGAGCGAGGCCACGTGCCGGCGCGGGATCACGAGCACGTGCGTCGGCGCCACCGGACGCCGGTCGCGAAAAGCGACGAAGCGCTCGTCGGCCAGCACGACGTCGGCCGCAAGCTCTCCGGTCGCGATGCGACAGAAGGCGCAGGCGCTCCCGGCGCTCATACGATCCGTCCCCTCAACCCGTCGCGGTGCAGGTCCTCGCCCACCGCCCGTACCAGGCGGCCGCGCTCCGCCGCGCCGGTGAGGTAGTACCGCACGTAGGGAGAACTGTACCCCCTCCAGAACCCGTCGCGGAATTCCTCGACGAGCACATCGGCGGGCAGGCCGCGCGCGGCGGCGGCCGCGGCGCCCTGCGCCGCGGCCGCCGCCGCGCGCGCCCGTCGCACCCGCTCCTTCACCGTCGCCGCGGCGAGCGGCGCCAGAGCCGCGGCCGGCGTGCCGGTCCGCGACGAGTAGCCGAACACGTGCACGCGCGAGAACGGACCGTCCGGTCCGATCAGCGCAAGCGAGCGCGCGAAGGCAGCGTCGTCCTCGCCGGGAAAGCCGGCGATCAGGTCGGTCGAGAGGGCGACACTCGGCAGCAGGCGCCGGACGCGCGCGATCGTCTCATCGTAGTCGCGCCGGCGGTAGGGTCGCCCCATGGCGGCAAGGACGCCGTCGTCGGCCGACTGCAGCGGCACGTGCAGATGGCGGGCGACGCGGTCGTCGGTGAGCGCCTCGAGCAGCGCGTCGGACAGGTGGCCGGGCTCGATCGACGACAGCCGCAGGCGGCGCAGGCCGGGCAGCGCGACGAGCCGCCGCACGAGGGCGGCGAGGTCGTCGCCGGTCGCCGGGTCGCGGTAGGCGCCGACGTCGATGCCCGAGACCACGACCTCGCCGCAGCCGGCGGCGACGGCCGCCGCGGCCCGCTCGAGCGCGAGCGCGGCCGGCAGGCTGCGCGGCCGGCCGCGCACGAGACGCACGGCGCAGTAGGTGCACCGGCCGGCGCAACCGTCCTGCACCTTCAGCGTGAAGCGCGTGCGGTCGCGAGAAGCGAGCTCCGCGGCGGCGCCCGCTGTCGGCGTTTCGACCACCGGCGCCGGCGCGGCGGCGCGGCCGGACTGGACCGGTCCTGGGGGATCGCCGTCGCGGGTGTCGGCCGCGGCCCATCGGCCGGCCTCGAGCACGCGGCGTGCGACGGCGTCGGGCGCGGCCGCGGCGCCGTCGTCGGTCGTCACGTCGAACGCGGCGCCGGCGAACTGCTGCGGACGCAGCGCGGCGGCGCAGCCGGCCACCACGACGGGCCGGCCATGGGCAGCGAGGCGGCGGGCGAGCTGCCGCGAGGAGCGTTCGGCCTCGGCCGTCACGGCGCAGGTGAGCACGACCTGCACGTCGGCCTGGGCGGGATCGGCGACCGCCCGGCAGCCGTCGGCGGCGAGGCGGGCGAGCACCGCCTCGCCGTCGGCGCGGCTCACCTTGCAGCCGGCGACGGCGGCGTGGACGCGCAGCGGCCCGCCGTCGCCGCCACGAGCGGCGCCGGCGCCGGGCGCGCCGCTCACGCGGAGGTCTCTTCGAGCACGAGACAGGTCCACTCCCCCTCGGTGTCGACGCGGCTCCGTTCGTAGCCCGCGAAGGCGGAGAGCGCGGGCGCCACCTGGTCGTCGAGCAGGCCGGCGAGCACGACGGTGCGGGGGTGCGGCTGGCCGGCGGCGCGGGCCGCGCCGGCCCGTCCGCCGAGCGCCACGATCGGCGAGAGCGCTATGTTGGCCACGACCGTGTCGGCGTGCGGCAGCTCGACCGCGCGGTCGGTGACGTCGGCGCCGAAGAGCAGCGGGCGCAGACCGTTGCGGCGCGCGTTCCCTTCGGCGATCACGAGCGCCGCCGGGTCGTTGTCGAAGGCGAAGACCGGCGCATAGCCGAGCCGCATCGCGGCCAGCGCAAGCACACCGGTGCCGGTGCCGGCGTCGAGCAGCGAGCCGCGCGGCAGGTCGGCCAGCACGGCCAGGCACTGGCGCGTCGTGGTGTGCGACCCGGTGCCGAAGGCCATGCCGACGTCGATGATCACGTCGAGCGTGCCGGGCAGCGGCGCCGCCCACGGCGGGCGTACGGTGATGCCGCCGACCGTGACGGGGTGGTGGAACCGGCGCCACTGCTCCTCCCAGCCCCCGACCTGCGGCTCGCAGAACAGGCGGCCCAGCGCGCGCAGGCGGGCGAAGCCGCCGTCGCGCTCGGCCGCGCCGCAGGCCTCGTCGGAGAGCCAGAAGGTGAGCATCGGCAGACGCTCCTGCCAGCCGCCGACTCCGAGGTCGAGCAGCGCGACGACCGCCTCGTCGTAGCGCTCTTCGACGATCTCGAGGGTACAGCGCTTGAAGGAGGGCCCGCTCACTGGCGAAACGCGGCGCGCAGCTTGTCGAGGAAGCCTTCGTCGGGCTGGTAGTTCTTGTCGGTCGACAGCTCCTCGAAACGCTGCAGCAGCTCGCGCTGCTCGTCGCTCAGGTGGCGCGGCACCGTGACGTTGAGCACGACGCGCAGGTCGCCGCGGCCGTAGCCCTGCAGCACCGGCACGCCGCGGTTGCGGAACACCTTGACGTCGCCGGGCTGGCTGCCGGCCGCGATCTTCAGGTCGATGTCGCCGTCGAGCGCCGGCACCACGGTGCGCAGGCCAAGAGAGGCGTCGACCATGGTGAGGTCGAGCCGGTAGACGAGGTCGTTGCCGTCACGGCGAAAGTGCGGATCGGGCTTGACGCGGGCCAGCACGTAGAGGTCGCCGGGCCGCGCCCCCGGACCGCCGGCCCCGCCCTGCCCAGTGATGCGCAGGCGCTGGCCGTCGTCGATGCCGGCCGGCACCTCGACCGTCACCGTGCGGGCGGCGCGCCTGCGGCCGGTGCCGCGGCAGGTCTCGCAGGGCTCGCGCACGATCGTGCCCTGGCCGCGACACACGCTGCAGGTGCTCGTGCGGATGAACTGGCCGAAGCCGCCCAGCGAGCTCACCTCGCGCGTGCGACCGGTGCCCTGGCACTGGGGGCAGCGCTCGCGGCCGGTGCCCGGCTTGGCGCCGCTGCCCTCGCAGGTCGTACAGGCTACGTCGGCGCGCACCTCGACGTCGCGCTTGGCGCCGAACACCGCCTCGATGAGCTCGAGCTCGACCTCGACCTCGACGTCGTCGCCGCGCGGCGCGCCGGCCATGGCCGAGCCTCCCCAGGGCCCGCCCGCGCCCGAAGCGCGCAGCACCGAGCCGAACGGGTCGCCGCCGAAGAACACGTCGAACAGGTCGGCAAAGCCGAACTGCGAGAAGTCGGGCACCGCCTGGCCGCGCAGGCCCTCGAAGCCGTAGCGGTCGTAGGCGGCCCGGGTCTGGTCGTCGGACAGCACTTCGTACGCCTCGGCGAGCTCCTTGAAACGGGCCTCTGCGTCGGGATCGTCGGGGTTCACGTCGGGGTGGAACTGGCGCGCGAGCTTGCGGAACGCCTTCTTGATCTGGGCGTCGTCGGCGTCGCGCTCGACACCGAGCACGTCGTAGTAGTCGCGCTTCATCTACCAGGTCTCTTCGAGCAGCGAGCTGAGCGTGACCGCGGCCCCGCGCACGGCCGAGATCGCCGTCTGGTAGTCCATGCGTGTCGGCCCCAGCACGCTCACCGCGCCGAGCGCGCGGTTGGCGACGCCGTAGGTGGCGGCGACGAGCGAGCACGATTGCAGCGAGGGATCGGTCATCTCGTGGCCGATGCGCAGGTAGAGGTCGCGGCCGTGCAGCGCCTCGGACAGGAGCTGGAGCACGTTGTAACGCTCCTCGAGGCGCGCCACGACGTCGTTCAGGTGGCTGGCTCCTCCCTGCTCGCTCAGGCGCTCGAGCAGGCGGGCGGTGCCGCCCAGGTGCAGGCTGCCGGCGTCCGGCTCGAGCACGACCTCGAAGGCCGGCCACAGGGCGGCGAGGAAGGCGCGCTCCTGGGAGCCGAGCTCGGGGCTTGAGAAGGCCGACTCGACGACACGGGCACCGATCCGCCGGCCGGTGAGACGCTCGTTCAGGTAGACACGGGCGAAGTCGGCGAGGCCCTCGTCGATGGGTCGGTCGACGCGCAGGACGCGCTTGGTCACGCCTCCCGCGCTCGTGATGACGACCACCATGACCACCTGCGGCTGCAGCGACAGCACCTCGATGTGACGGATGACGGCCGTGGTGAGCGCCGGCGCGGTGACGATGGCGAGCAACTCGGTGGCCCGCGACAGGGCCTCGGCCGTCTCGGCCAGGGCGTCGTCGATCTCGCTGCGCGCGGCGGCGGGGTCGAGCGGCAGGGCCCAGGCGGCGTGATGCTGCTTGAGCAGCGCGTCGACGTAGTAGCGGTAGCCGGCGTCGGTGGGCACGCGGCCGGCCGAGGTGTGCGGATGGTCGAGCAGGCCGAGGTCCTCGAGCGCCGCCAGGTCGTTGCGGATCGTCGAGGGGGCGATGTCGAACATATGCGACTCGAACAGGAGCCTGGACCCGACCGGGGAGCCCGAGGCGATGAACTCCTCGACCACCGCTCCCAGGACGATCTCCTGTCTGGGCGTCAGAGCCACTCATGCCTCCAGAAACGAAGAATCGCGAAACAGGCGCACGCAGACCCCGCTGGCCACGTACCGCCCCTTTCGCGTCACCCGGAGTGTACCACCTGAGCGCGAGACCAATCCAGCAGCCACGAGCGCCGGCAGGGCGCGCTCGTCGATCGCCCCGGCGAGGGCGGCGACGGGCACCCGCGCGCCCGTGCGGGCGGCGAGCAGCAGGTGCTCGCGAGCGAGCGCGTCGGGGCCGAGCGGTTCATGCTCGCGGGGCGGGTCGTCGCCGCCCTCGAGGGCGGCAAGCCAGGCCGCGAGGTCGGCCACGTCGCGGCGCCGCACGCCGGCGACCGTGCCGACCGCACCCGGGCCGATCCCGACATAGTCGCGACCGCGCCAGACCGCGTCGTTGTGGCGGCAGCGCCGGCCGGGGCGGGCGAAGTTGCTCACCTCGTACCAGCGATACCCGAGGCGGGTGAGGCCGGCGACGATGTGCCGGTACATGGTCGCGGTGGCCTCGTCGTCGGGCAGCTCGGGCGCCGCGGCGCCCAGGCGGCCGGCGTCGGTGAGCGCGACGCGCGCGGCGAGCACGCTGCCGGGCACCAGCGTGAGCTCGTAGCAGGAGACGTGGTCGGGCGCGAGACGGCCGACGACCGCCAGCTCGGCCTCGACCGCGGCGATGTCCTGCCCCGGCAAGCCGAAGATCAGGTCGATGCCCAGGCCGGGGGCGCGAGCGGCGCCGGCCGGTAGCGCCACCGGCCGTGCCGGGCGCTCGCCCGACGGCTGGCCGCCTTCCGTCCGCCCGACGCCGGCCTCGCGCAGCAGGGCGAAGGCGGCCGCCGGGTCGGCGTCGCCGCGGCGGCCCAGCGTGGCGCGCAGGCGCCGGTCGAAGCTCTGGACGCCGAGTGACACGCGCAGCCGCCGCGCCGCCGCCCAGGCGGCGAAGGTCGGCGTGACGTCGTCGGGGTTGGTCTCGACCGTGAGCTCGGCGTGCGGTGTGAGGAGCGCCTCGAGCGCCGCGAAGAGGCGCTCGAGGCGCTCCTCGCCGAGCAGCGACGGTGTCCCGCCGCCCACGAACACGCTCTCGAGGCGGCGCACGCCCAGCCGCTCGCGCTCGGCCTCCCATTCGGCGAGCAGCGCCGTCACGGAGCGGTCGAGCAGGCTCGCGCGCGCGTCGGCAGCGGGCCGACCGCCGCCGCCCAGGCTTGCCGGCCCGGCGCTGTCGGCCGGCCGCACGGATGCCTCGGCCGCCGTGGCGCCGTCCGGCGTGGCGGCGTCCGGCGTCGCGGCGGCGCCGCGCCCGACCGGCACCGAGTAGAACTCGCAGTAGTCGCAGCGCGCGGCGCAGAACGGCACGTGGACGTAGAGATGGCGCGGGGCGGGAGCGGCGTCCCGCCGCTCCCGCCCCGCGCCCCCCGTCTGCGCGCTCACGTCTTGTCCTTGCCCTCGACGTCGAGCTCGAGCACGGCGAGGAAGGCGTCCTGGGGCACCTCGACCACGCCGATCTGCTTCATGCGCTTCTTGCCCTCTTTCTGCTTCTCGAGGAGCTTGCGCTTGCGGCTGATGTCGCCGCCGTAGCATTTGGCGATCACGTCCTTGCGGCGCGCCTTGACGGTCTCGCGCGCCACGACCCGGGCGCCGATGGCCGCCTGGATGGCGACCTCGAAGAGTTGCCGCGGGATCTTCTGGCGCAGCTTCTCGACCAGCGCGCGGCCGCGCACCGACGCCCGCTCGCGCGGCACGATCAGCGAGAGCGCGTCGACCGGCTCGCCGGCCAGCAGGATGTCGAGCTTGACGAGATCGCCCTCGCGGTAGCCCCAGAACTCGTAGTCGAGCGACGCGTAGCCACGCGTGCGGCTCTTGAGCTGGTCGAAGAAGTCGACCACGATCTCGCCGAGCGGCAGGCGGTAATGCATCTCGACGCGCTCGGGCGAGAGGTACTTCATGTCCACGAAGTCGGAGCGCCGGCCCTGGCAAAGCTCCATGACGGTGCCCACGAACTCGCTGGGCAGGATGATCGAAGCCGACACGTAGGGCTCCTCGACGCGATCGATGCGACCGATGTCGGGCATCTCGGCCGGGTTGCGCACGGGCACCATGGCGCCGTCGGTGAGAACGACGTGGTATTCGACGTTGGGCGTCGTGGTGATCAGCTCGAGGTCGTACTCGCGCTCGAGCCGTTCGCGCACGATGTCCATGTGCAGCAGGCCCAGAAAGCCGCAGCGAAAGCCGAAGCCGAGCGCCTGCGACGTCTCAGGCTCCCACGACAGGGCGGCGTCGTTCAAGGTGAGCTTCTCGAGCGCGTCACGCAGCTCGCCGAACTTGTCGCCCTCGGTCGGGAAGAGCCCGCAGAAGACCATCGGATGGACGACCTTGTAGCCCGGCAGCGCCTGCGCGGCGGGCCGCCGCAGGGCCGTGATGGTGTCGCCGACGCGCACCTGGGCGACCTCTTTGACGCCGGTGATGATGTAGCCGACCTCGCCGGTCTCGAGGCGTTCGACCGGCACCATCTCGGGGCCGAAGTAACCGAGCTCTTCGACCTCGACGCGCTGGCCGGTGCCCATCATCTGCACCATCTCGCGGCGGGCGAAGGAGCCATCGACCACACGCACGTAGGCGACCACGCCGCGGTACTGGTCGTACTGCGAGTCGAAGACCAGGGCTCGCGAGGGTGCGTCGGGATCGCCGCCGGGGCGCGGCGTGCGCGCCACCACGGCTTCGAGCACGTCCTCGACGCCCACGCCGGTCTTGGCCGACACCGTGAGCAGCTCGTCGTGCGTGGCTCCCGTGAGCTCATGGACCTCGAGCTCGGTCTCGGCGACGTCGGAGGCCGGCAGGTCGATCTTGTTGAGCACCGGGATGATCTCGAGGTCGTTGTCGATGGCGAGGTAGGCGTTGGCCACCGTTTGGGCCTCGACGCCCTGGGTGGTGTCGACCACGAGGACGGCGCTCTCGCAGGCGGCCAGCGAGCGCGAGACCTCGTAGGTGAAGTCGACGTGGCCGGGTGTGTCGATCAGGTTGAGCTGATAGGTCTCGCCGTCGCGCGCCCTATAGCCGATGCGCACGGCCTGGGCCTTGATCGTGATGCCGCGCTCGCGCTCGAGGTCCATCTTGTCGAGGATCTGCTCTTTCATGTCGCGCGCGGTCACGGTGCCGGTGAGCTCAAGGATGCGGTCGGCCAGCGTCGACTTGCCGTGGTCGATGTGGGCGATGATCGAGAAGTTGCGGATGTGTGCGAGATCCATGTCGGCCTAGCGTAGCAGAGCGCCGGGCGCGACCCGGCGTGTGGCGACGCCGCTTCGCTCCCGCGCCGGCCGGCGTGTCGCGACGGCGCTCCCCACCCGCACGGGCCGGCGGCTCACGACGCGCTGCGCTCCTCGAACCGGCGGCCGGCTCACGGCACCGTCTCGGTCTCGCTCGGCGGCGTGCGCAGGCCGCGCCCGCGACGCAGCAGCAGGTTCACCACCGAGAGCTCCTCGACGCGCAACAGGCGGGCGGCGGCCAGGTAGACCAGGCCGCCGCCGCCGAACACCGCGACCACCACGGCGAAGAGACCAGCCAGGCCGCTGTCGGCCACGCCGTGCAGCCCGTGCCACAGGGCGAGCGAAACGGCCGCCAGGGCGCCGGAGCAGACCAGGGCCTTGGCCAGGCTGACCAGGATGCGGCGGCCGTCGACCTGGCCGATCTGGCGACGCATCAGCGCGAGCAACGCGACGAAGTTGAAGAGCGACACGATCGAAGTCGACAGCACGATGCCGCGCGCCCCGAGCGGCCGGTACAGGGCCCAGTCGAGCAGCGCGTTCAGGCCGAGGTTGATGAGCCCCACGTAGAGCGGCAGCCAGGGGCGCTGCAGGCTCTGGAAGCCGCGGTTGAACATGACGTTCACGTTGGCGAAGGCCATGCCCAGAGTGAAGTAGGCGAGGATCGGCGCCACCGCCGCCGTGTCGGTCGGCGCGAAGGCGCCGTGCTGGTAGATGAGCTGCACGATCGAGTGCGGCACGGCGACGAACCAGGCGACGAAGGGCAGCGACACGAAGAAGATCTGGCGCACGCCGAGCGACAGCGTCTCGCGGAAGCTGTCGATGTCGTGCTCGGCCGCGTAGCGCGACAGGGTCGGGAACAGCACCGTGCCGATCGTGATCGCGAACATGCCCTGCGGCAACTGGTAGAGGCGAAACGCGTAGTTGATCTCGGCGGCCGCGTGGTTGCTCACGAACTGCGCGAAGAAGAAGTCGACGAGGGCGTTGAAGTTGAGGATGCCGAGGGTGATCGTGACCGGCACCATGAGCACGAGCACGCGGCGCAGCAGCGGGTCGCGCCACTGGAAGCTCAGGTGCCACTTCAGGTCGACACGGCGCAGCGAGGGGATGAGCAGGAGGAGCTGCGCCACCGTGCCGAAGAACGTGCCCCACACCAGGGCGTAGATGCCGAGCGAGCCGTGACCCGAGAAGAGCACGATGAAGGCGATGATCACGAGGTTCCAGACGATCGAGACGACCGCCGGCATGGTGAATCGCTCGTACGAGTAGAGCACGCCGATCACGACGCCCGAGACCGCGAACAGCAGCACGGTGGGCAGCAGGATGCGCAGCATCTGGACGGCAAGACGATAGACGTAGGGCTCGTGCACGAAGTGCGGGTAGAAGACCCGCACGATGAGCGGCGCGCCCAGCACGAGCGCCAGCGTGACGACGCCGACCACGACCACCATGAAGCTGAGCAGCGACGACGCCAGGCGGTAGGCGCGCTCATGCTCGCCCTTGGTGAACAGGCTCGTGAAGACCGGCACGAAGGCGGCACTGACGGCGGCGTCGGCCACGAGCTGGCGGATGAGGTTGGGGATGACCGAGACCGAGGCGTAGGTGTTCAGGCCGACGCTCACGCCGTAGGCGTTGGCCGTGAGGATCTCGCGGGCCACGCCCACGACACGCGAGATGCCCGTGGCGGCCGCCACGACGACGGCGGCCCAGGCGAGCCTCTTCTGTCGTTCAGTCACGTGTCAGCATTCGGCGGACCGGCGCGCTGCCCTGCGGCGAGCGCGCCGGCGCTCGGGTCGCGGAGAAGCCGTCGCAAGCCTCGCGCCGGAGCGCGACGGCCACGGGCCGCGGCGCATCGCGCATGACCGGGCGCGAGGCCGGGCAGAACAGCGAGCGCCTAGTCTAGCAGACGCCGTGCTTGCCGGGTTCGCGGCGGCTGTGCTACCATCACACGCCGGCCGCGAGGAGCGAGCCGGCGTATGCGTGTCACGACGACGAAGGACCGACGTGCCCAACATCAAGCAGCAGAAGAAGCGCATGCGCCTCGCCGCCCAGCAGCGGCTGCGCAACCGTCAGGCCAAGTCGAGCATCCGCACCCTGTTCCGCCAGCTCGAGACCAGCCTGGCCGGCGACGATCAGGCCGCCACCGCGGCCGTGGCCGCCAAGCTCACGTCGCACATCGACAAGGCAGCGGCCAAGGGCGTCATCCACGCCAACAACGCGGCCCGCAAGAAGAGTCGGCTCGCGCGCATGGTCACCAGCCACAGCGCCTGACCCGACACCTCTTCCCCGCCCACTCTTCAAGCCCGCGGCGCACGCCGCGGGCTTTCTCATGGGCACAGCGCGGGGCGCCGACGTGCGGCGGGCCGCGAGGATCATGAGCGCCGGGTGCTCAGCGAGGCGCGAGGACGCGCCCTAAGGCGAGCTCGAGGCTGAACTCGGGAGTGAGCTCGCTGCCGCCGACCATGGCGGCCTGGGCGTCGGCGAGCGCCGCCAGGGCGCGCTCGAGGGTGCGGCGGTCGAACCGGGCGCGCTGCTCGAGCAGCTTCTGCGCCGTGTAGGGTTTCACCCCGAGCGTGGCGGCGACCTCGGACGGCGGCATCTCGGCCGGCAGGTCCATGACGCTCGCGAGCTGGCCGACGTAACGCACCAGCGAGTACAGGGTGGAGCGCGCCACCTCGCCCGCCCCCTTGCCGCCGGCCGCGTAGAGCCCCTCGAGCACGCGGAAGGCCGCGCCGGCCTCGCGCCGCCCCACGGCGTCGGTGAGCTCGTAGATGCGGGCGTCGAGCGTGGGCGAGCAGACCGCGTCGATGTCGGTGGCGCTGATCGGGCGACCGAAGGCGTAGGCGACGAGCTTGGCGAGCTCGGTCTCGAGTAGGTCGGGATCGGCGCCGACCTGGGCGACCAGGTGGCGCGCCTCGGCGGAGCCCAGGCGCGCGCCCAGCGCCCGGGCCCGAGCGCGCACCCACTCGACCACCTCGGCGTGGCGCTTGGGCAGGTCGTAGCGCAGTACCTGGCCGGCCTTCTCGAGCAGCTTCGTCAGGCGCTCGGTCTTGCGGAACGTCTCGCCGACCAGGGCAAGGCAGACGCCCGGCACCGGGTCGGTCAGGTAGTCGGCGACGCGGTCGCGGTCGGCCGCCTTCCAGGCGTCGGCGGCGGTCACTAGCAGTAGCCTGGTGCCGAGCGTGAACGTGGCCGTGTCGGCGGCCTGAAGGACGTCGGTCACGCCGCGCTCGCGGCCGTCGAAGTGGCTGATGTTGAGGTCGCTCGCCGTCTCGTCGAACACCCGCCCGCGCAGCCGCGCCACGCTGCGCCGCACCTTGGGCTGGTCGCTGCCGCAGATGAGGTAAGCGGGCTTGAGGTCGGCGGGCTTGAGGTCGGCGGGCTCGTCCATCGGGCTGCAAGGATAGCACGGCCCGCCGCCGGCGAGGCCCCCCACGCCTTTCACGGCCGGCATGTTGCGCATCCCGTCTGTAAAGGGTAGCTTTACAGCATCTGTAAAGGTTTCCTTTACAGGGCCACGAGAGGAGAGACGGCGATGACGAGCGACGGCGAGCGCGAGGTCATGGGCCTGATGCTGACCACGAACGCCGAGATGGTGGCCTCGGTCCTGCGCGCCGCCGAGGGCTCACCGCAGCAGTCGCTCATGGCCGCGATCGCCGCGACGCGCACGCTCGACGTCGTCGTCGAGGACACCCTGCGCGCCCTGGTCCGTCGGGCGCGCAGCGAAGGTCGCACCTGGGCCGAGATCGGGCAGGCGCTCAACGTCACCCGTCAGGCCGCCTTTCAGCGGTTCGGCGCCGGGCAGACCCCCGACACGGGAGACGAGCAGTTGGGACCCATACCGGATGCCGACGCCAAGGCGATCCGTGTGCTCGAGGCGCTGTTCGCCGAGCGCTGGGACGAGCTCTGGGCGACCTTCGACGAGCGCGTCACCAAAGCCGCCTCGGTCGAGGTCTTCAAGTCCGCCCTGGCCCAGGCCGAGGCCGCTGTCGGCGCGTTCGTCGCCTTCGGCACGCCGGCCGCCGCGGTCGCCGGCGGCTACACCGTCGTGAACGTGCCGATCGACTGCGAGCGCGGCGACGGCGTCGGGCGGGTCTCCTTCAACGCCGACGGCCGGGTCGCCGGCCTGTTCCTGCTGCCGAGCGACGCCCCGTGACGAACGTCCACCTGAGCGCCGGCCTGCTCATCGCCCTCGGCGCGCTCGGTCTCGTGAACCTCGGCCTCATGGCCACCGCCCTGGTCAGCCTGTTCACACGCCCGATCGAGGCGGTACGCCTTCACCGCCGCTGGCTTTGGGCGATCGTCATCGTCCTCGTCGACTGGATCGGGCCGCTCCTCTACCTCGCCGTCGGACGAATCGACGCGCCCCTGCCCGACGACACCGGCGCCGCCGACGTGCCGGCGGCCGAGCGGGCGCGGCGGGCCGTCGAACTGCTCTACGGCCCGCCGGAGACGCCGCGATGAGCCTCGGACCGCGTGAGCCGCCGCGCATGAGCCCTGGACCACGCGAGCCTGGGGGCGACCTCTCGCCGGGCCAGACCGCGAGCGATCTCGTCGCGGCGGACGGCCGGTCGGCCGCGGCCGACCGGCCGTCCGCCGCGACTCCGCCGGCCGTCGAGTTGCACGGCCTCGCCAAGCGCTACCGACGCACCATGGCGCTCGACGGCGTCGAACTGACCGTGCCGGCGGGCTCGATCTTCGGCTTTCTCGGGCCGAACGGCGCCGGCAAGACCACCACGCTGCGTATCCTGGGCGGCCTCGCCCGGCCCACAGCCGGCAGCGCCGTCGTGCTGGGCCACGACGTGCGCGCGGCCTCGAGCGAGGTGCGCGCCCTGATCGGCTTTCTACCGGACGTGCCGGGCTTCTACCCGTGGATGACGGCGGCCGAGTTCCTGACCTTCGCCGGCGGCCTGTTCGGCCTCGACGAAGCGACGCTGCGGACGCGCGCAGCCGCCCTGCTCGACCTGGCCGGCCTGGCCGGCGTCGGTGCCCGCATCGGCACGTACTCGCGGGGCATGAAACAGCGCCTGGGCGTCGCCCAGGCACTGATCAACGCCCCGCGCCTCCTCCTGCTCGACGAGCCGACGAGCGCCCTCGACCCGATCGGCCGCAAGGAGGTCCTCGACATGATCGCGGCCCTTGCCGGTCGCACGACGGTGTTCTTCTCGACGCACATCCTGGCCGACGTCGAGCGTGTCTGCGACACGATCGCCGTGCTCGACCGCGGCCGCGTGGTCGAGCAGGCCACGATCGACGACCTGAAGCGCCGTCACGGGCGCGGCCAGCGCCTGCTCGTCGAAGTCGACGATCCCGCCGCACTGGCCTGGGCCTTGCGCGAGGCCCCCTGGGTGACCTTCGTCGAGCGCAGCGGCGGGACCCTGCGCCTGACCGTGACCGACCTGCCCACGGCCGAACGCGCCCTGCCGGCGGTCGTGGCCGGGAGCGGCCTCGCGCTGCGCCGCCTCGAGGCCGACGAGGTCAGCCTCGAAGAGGTCTTCGTCGCGCTCATCGGAGAGACGCGGCCGGCGGCTGCCGGCGGAGGCGGGCAATGACGGGGCCGCTCGCCACCTTCGCCGACAAGGAGCGGCGCGAGACCCTCAGGACCTGGCGGCTGTGGGTCGTGCCCGGCATCCTGCTGTTCGTCGCCCTGACGTCGCCGGTGCTCACCAAGCTGACGCCCGAGATCATCAAGGCGACGACCGGCTCGCAGCACGGCATCGTGATCCACGTGCCGCCGCCGACGGCGCGCGACGCCTACGAGCAGTTCATGGGCAACCTGGCGCAACTCGTGACGCTGGCGGTGATCATCGCTGGCGCCGCGACGATCTCGGCCGAGCGCCGCGCCGGCACCGCCGTCCTCGTCCTCACCAAGCCGATCTCGCGCGCCGGCTTCGTGCTCGTCAAGGCGGGCGCCCAGCTCACGCTGCTCGCCTGCGCGACCGTCCTGGCGGCCGCCGTGTGCGTGGTCGCGACGGTCGCGCTGTTCGGCAGCGCGGGCATCGGGGCGTTCGTCGAGACCACCACCCTGTGGCTCGTCTTCGCCGCCATGATCATGATGCTGATGGTGCTGCTGTCGGCCGCCTTGCGCGGCCAGGCGCAGGCGATCGGGGCCGGCATCGCCCTGTGGATCGGCCTGCTCTTCTTCACCGGCATCCCCGTGCTCCGCGACCACAGCCCGGCCGGCCTGATGGCCGCCAACGACGCCGCCCTGCGCGGCCGGCCGGCGGCGCTTCTCTGGCCCGTCGTGACCACCGCGCTCGCCGGCGTCGCGCTCCTGGCCGGCGCGGTCTGGGCGTTCGCCCGGCGCGAGCTCTGACGCCACCTGGGGTGCTCCCCTGATCGCCCATGCGGGGCCCGGGCCTGATCGCCCCGCGGTGAGATGCGACGTTCACCGACCGCCCCCGCCCCCATATCCCTCACGGCGACCGCGCCGGCGGGCGCGGCGACACGCCGCGCGCCACCGACACGGCAAGCCCATCGGGCTCGGCCGTGAAGGTGACGTCGCCGCAGCGATCGGTGCGCAGCAGCGGCAGGTGGTGGGCCGCCACGAGCGCGAGCATCTGTGGCGTGGGGTGACCGAAGTGGTTAGGCCCGACCGACACGAGCGTGAGCCGGGGCCCGAGCTCGGCGATCAGGCGGTCATCGAGACCGCCGGCTGAGCCGTGGTGGGGCAGCTCGACCACGGCGATGTGACCCAGGCGGAGCGGTTCGAGCGCCTCGGCTTCGGCGTCGCCGGGTAGCAGGACGCTGTCGCCGTCGAGCGTCACGACGACGACCAGTGCGCAGTCGTTCTCGTCCTGGTTGTCGGTGCCGCCGCTCTGACCGGTCGGCACGACCGCGAGCCGGCCGCCGCGGATCGGGATCGACAGGCGCGCGGTGCAGACGCGCACCGGCACGCGAGCGGCGCGCAGCTCGGCGACGACGTGGTCGAGGGCCGGCGAGTCGACGACCGGCCGCGGCACGAGCGCGCAGGTCACGGGGATCTGACCGAGCACGTCAGACAGGCCGGCGGTGTGGTCGGCGTGGCCGTGCGACAGCACGAGCAGGTCGATGCGCCGCACGCCGTGGCGCCGCAGGCAGGTGCAGAGCGGCTTGGGCCCCGCGTCGATCAGCACGGTGGGTCCGCCGGGCTCCTGCAGCAGGGCGGCGGCGCCCTCGCCTACGCTCAGCACGGTGAGCGTGGGCAGCGCCGGTGCCGCGGCCGGCGCCGGCGCGACCACCAGGGCGAGGGCGAGCAGCGCGAGCGCGCCGGCGACCAGGCGCGCGCGGTGCGCGGCGGCAAAGCGCGTGAGCGGCACGCCGGCGCGGCGCGCGAGCGCCGCGACGACGGCGATCGCCGCGCCACAGAGCGCCGCCAGCACGAGACCGAGGGTGAGCCCGTGCCAGCGGTAGACGGCGAACGAGGGCCGCGCGAACCAGGCGGCGACCGTGAGCAGATAGCCGGTGAACAGACCGGCCACCACGTCGAGCGGCGCCGACAGGCCGGGCCAGACGAAGCCCACGAACACGCTGAGCATGCCGAGGAACATGATCGGCCCGAGCACGAAGCCGCCGGCGATGTTGGCCGGCACGGCGACGAGCGAGGTCTGGCCGAAGGTCGCCATCGAGACGGGCGCGGTCGACAGGCTCGCGGCCGTGGTGATCGCGGCCGGCTCGCCGCAGGCGCGCGGCAGAAACGACAGCAGGCGCGTGAGCGGCCGCGCGAGCAGCAGCAGGCCGGCGACCGCGGCGAACGAGAGCTGGAAGCTCACGTCGAAGATCACCGCGGGACTGCGCGACAGCATGAAGGCGGCCGGCACGAGCCACAGGAACCAGCCGTCGGTGGGCCGCGAGGCGAGGTCGGCAAGCAGGGCGACGACGCCCGACACCCCGGCCCGCACGATCGACGGCGTGGCGCCGGTGACGATCACGTAGAGCACGACGAACGGGATCAGGACGATCGAGCGCAGGCGGCGCGGCACGCCGGCCAGGGTGAGCACGAACGTGCCCATGCTGCAGAGCAGCACGACGTTCTCGCCCGACACGGCGAGAATGTGCATGAGGCCGCTGCGCTGCATGGCGGTGACCTGCGCGGCCGGCACGGCCTGCTGGTCGCCGAGCACCATGGCCTCGAGCACCTCGCGCACCGGCGAGCGCAGGCCGGTGCGGATGTGGCGCCGGGCCGCGAGGCGCAGCCGGTCGATGAGGCCGGCCAGGCCGCCGCGCCGGCCCACGAGGCGCAGCGAGGCAAGCGGCGCGGCGAGCACGACGTGCTCGCCGCGCCGCGCCAGGTAGCGCCGGTAGTCGAACTGGCCCGCCGTGGGCGCCGGCGGTGTTTTGACGCGCACCGCGGGCAAGCCGAGCAGCGCGCCCTCGACCAGCGGCCCGAGCGAGGTGAAGTCGGGCGCCGCCCCCGTGCCGAGGTCAAGGTTGAGCGGAGCGCGCTCGGCCACGCGGCGGCCGTCGATCGCCGTGACCTCGACGTCGAGCGTGAAGCCGTCGGTCCCTGCCTTGGGCAACGTGAGGGCCGTCGCGCGCAGCGTCTCGTGGTGGCCGGCGTAGCCCGCAAGCGTGCTGCGCGCCTGCGCGTCGAGCCGCGCGGCGCCGACGTTCAGGCCGGCAACGACGAACAGCGGCGCGAGCGCCACGACCCCGGCGGCCCGCAGCCAGACCCCCGCCCCAGCGAGGACGGGCGACCGCTGGGTCGCCGTTTCGAGCGGCCCCTCCTGGTTGAGCGTCGCCGCGCGGGCCGCCTCCGGCCCGACCCGCCGCCAGGCGGTGATGCGCCACAGCGCCCAGACCGCGGCCAGGCAGACGAGCACGAGCGCGCAGGTGGCCGACGGCCGCCAGGCGAGCGCCGCGACGAGGCCCGCCAGGTAGGCGGCGAGCAGCAGGTGGACGCCGGGCGGCGCGCGCACGCGCGGGGCGGCGCTAGACGGTGACCAGGGGCTGCAGGTCGGCGAACTTGGCGTCGCCGATGCCCGACACGTTCTTGAGGTCGTCGACGCTCTTGAAGCCGCCGTTCGCGGTGCGGTAGTCGATGATCTTCTGGGCGGTCGCCGGACCGACTCCGGGCAGGGCGTCGAGCTGCTCGAGCGTGGCGGTGTTCAGGTTCACCGGCGCGGTCGCGGCCGCGGCGCCGCCGTTTGAGTCGCCGGCGCCGGCCGACGCCGCCGCGACGACCGACGCCCCCTGTGCGGGGACCACGACCTGCTCGCCGTCGGCGAGCCGCGCCGCCAGGTTGACGGCCTGCAGCTCGGCCTTGGCCGCCGCCCCACCGGCGGCTTCGAGGAGATCGGAGATGCGGGCGCCGGTGGCCATGTGGTAGACGCCGGGCCGTCTGACGGCGCCGCACACGTAGACGACGATCTCGGCGGGCGTGGCCGCGCTCGAAGCCGACGGCGAGGCCGCCGGCGCCGACGAGGCGAAGGCGAGCACGCTCTGGCCGCCCGGCGACGCGCTCGCGTGCGAGGCCAGCAGATACCGGGCACCCAGCCCGGCGACCACCACGGCGAGGGCGACGTACACGTAGGCCTGACGGCGCGAGATGTCCATGGCGAGCCTCCGGGCAAGCGAGCGACGAGATCGAACAGGAGGCTACGGCGGCGGCGCGGGCGGCGCAGCACCGCGCGGCCGCGAGACGGTTGGCGTTTCGCCGGCGCGCAGTGGACGACCGCGCGCCGGGCGACGCTCAGCGCACGACGAAGTTGACGAGCTTGCCGGGGACGTAGACCTCTTTGACGACCTGCTTGCCCGCCAGGAAGCGGCCGGTGTTGTGCGCGGCCCGCGCCTGCGAGAGCACGTCGTCGCGGGCCGCGTCGGGCGCGACCTCGAGCCGGTCGCGCAGCTTGCCGTTGACCTGCACGATGACCGTGACGACCTCGTCGGCGGCGAGGGCGTCGTCCCAACCCGGCCAGGGCACGTCGAGGACGGAGTCGCTATGGCCGAGGCGCTGCCAGAGCTCGGCGGCGACGTGCGGCGTCATGGGGACGAGTAGCAGCGTGAAGGCCTCGGCCAGGTCGTGCCACACGCCGGCGCCGACGCCGTCGCGCCGCTCGGGCCAGACCTCGAGCACGTCGTTCAGGGCCTCCATGAGGGCCGCCACCGCGGTGTTGAAGCGAAAGCCGTCGATGTCGCCGGTCACCTTGCGCACCGCCTTGTGGCGGATGCGCAGCAGGCGCCGCTCGTCGCCGGCGGCCCCCGCGGCCGGTCCGGCGACCGCAGAGCCGCCGCCCGGCTCGCCGGGCAGCCCGGCCACGCCGAGCGCGAAGCCCCAGAAGCGCGTGAGAAAGCGCAGGCAGCCCTGCACGCCGCGGTCGTTCCAGGCCACCGACTGCTCGAAGGGCGCGATGAACAGCTCGTAGAGGCGCAGCGCGTCGGCGCCGTAGCGCTCGACCACGCTGTCGGGCGTCACCACGTTGCCCTTGGATTTGCTCATCTTCGAGCCGTCCTCGGCCTGGATCATGCCCTGGTTGCGCAGCCTGGCGTAGGGCTCGCCGAACTCGACGAAGCCGGCGTCGCGCAGGACCTTGCAGAAGAAGCGCGCGTAGAGCAGGTGCATGACGGCGTGCTCGGAGCCGCCCACGTACAGGTCGACCGGCAGCCAGTGAGCGACCTTGTCGCGGTCGAAGGCGGCCGTGTCGTCGTGCGGCGAGGGGTACCGGAAGTGGTACCACGACGAGCAGGCGAAGGTGTCCATCGTGTCGGTCTCGCGGCGCGCCGGCCCGCCGCAGCGTGGGCAGGTCGTCGCCACGAAGTCAGGGTCGCGGGCGAGCGGCGACTGGCCGTCGTCGGTCGGTTTGTAGTCGTCGAGCTCGGGCAGCAGGACCGGGAGCTGCTCGGCCGGCACCGGCACGACGCCGCAGGCGTCGCAGTAGACCATGGGGATGGGCACGCCCCAGTAGCGCTGCCGGCTGATGAGCCAGTCGCGGAGCTTGAAGTTGACCTTCGGGCGGGCAAGGCCGCGCTCGGCCAGGCGGGCGACGATCGCCGCGAAGGCCGCGCCCGGCGCGGCCAGGCCGTCGAACTCGCCCGAGTTGACCATGACGCCGTCGCCGGTGTAGGCCTCGGCGAGCGTGCCCTGGGCGCCGGTCGGCGGTGCGATGACCTCGACGATCGGCAGGTCGAAGCGCGTCGCGAAGGCGAAGTCGCGCTCGTCGTGGGCCGGCACGGCCATGATGGCGCCGGTGCCGTAGCCCATCAGCACGTAATCACTGATCCAGATCGGGATCTGCTCGCCGTTCACGGGGTTCACGGCGTAGGCGCCGGTGAACACGCCGGTCTTGTCCTTCTCGGTCGAGAGGCGCTCGATCTCGCTCTCGCGGCGCGCCTGGTCCTGATAGGCGACGACGTCGGCGCGCCGGTCGGCCGCCGTCAGCTCGGCGACCAGCGGGTGCTCGGGGGCGAGCACCATGTACGTGGCGCCGAACAGGGTGTCGGGCCGCGTGGTGAAGACGGTGAGCGGCGCGTCGCGTCCCGGCAGGGCGAAGTCGACCTCGGCGCCCTCGGAGCGCCCGATCCAGTTGGCCTGCTGCAGCTTGATCGGCTCGGGCCAGTCGATCGTGTCGAGGTCGTCGAGCAGCTCCTGGGCGTAGTCGGTGATGCGCAGGTACCACTGCTCGAGGTCGACCTTGGTGACCTCGGTGCCGCAGCGCCAGCAGCGTCCGTCGTGGACCTGCTCGTTGGCGAGGATGGTCTTGTCGACCGGGCACCACCACTGCTGGCCGGTGCCGCGGTAAGCCAGGCCGCGCTCGTACATGAGCAGGAAGAACCACTGGGTCCAGCGGTAATAGTCGGGCTTGCAGCTCGTGATCTCGCGCGACCAGTCGAACGACAGGCCGATCAGGTCCATCTGGCGGTGGTAGTTGGCGATGTTGCGCTCGGTCGTGACGCGCGGGCTCACGCCCATCTTGATCGCGTAGTTCTCGGCCGGCAGGCCGAAGGCGTCCCAGCCCATCGGGTGCAGCACGTTGAAGCCGCGCATGCGGTGGTAGCGCGACACCATGTCGGTGGGCACGTAGTTGCGGCAGTGACCCACGGACAGGCCGTCGCCGGACGGGTACGGGAAGAAGTCGAGGCAGTAGAACTTGGGCCGGTCAGACTCGTCGGGGGTGCGGTAGGCGTCGGCGTCGCGCCAGACGCGCTGCCAGCGCTGCTCGATCTCGTGCGGGTCGTAGCGGTCGTCCACGCTGCCTCGTTCCTTCATGCCGCCATGCGGGGAAACAGTGCCTCGGGCACGTCCGAGGCACGCCAACGGCGTTCTCTGTCCGGCGCCTGGTCCGTCGAGCGACGTCGTCGTCGCCGGTCGAGCCGGCGCGACGTCGTCGCGTGCCTAGTATACCGGGCGGGCGCGCCTGCCACGCGTGAGAGGCGCGCTCCGCCCACGTCGCGGGCACGTCGCGGCGCGCCTGACGGCGGCCGTGTTGCGAGCCCAGGGCCCGATGGTATACTCAACGATCGCCGGCCCCCGGGCCGGCGTACCCCGCGGTGGGGGTATAGCTCAGCTGGGAGAGCGTCTGGCTGGCAGCCAGAAGGTCAGCGGTTCGAGCCCGCTTACCTCCACCAAAACCCTGTTGTTGGAACTTTCGGCCTCGCTGCGCGCGGGTCGTTCTCATCGTGATGTCCCCGAGCTCTCGCGTCGGCGCGCGGCCGCTGCTCCGGCACGTGGGGCTTCCGACGGTCGCCGCATCGCGGACGGAGATGTTCTGCTTGCGAAGCGGCGAGCGCTGGGAAATCGTCCTCTCGGCGGCCCGGCAGCCCCACTTGTGCCGTCCGCTCGCCGGCTCGCCTCGGGCGGCCCGGCGCCCGTGTCTCAGGTGCGCTCGCCCTCCCAGTAGTCCATGACGTCCTCTTTGCGATAGCCCTCGCCGGTGAGGCGCACGCCGACTCGCGCGGTGTCGGTGTGGACCGTCACCTCGGCCGGGTTCCGTTCACCGATCATGAGGTACCGCACCGGCTCGCTGGTCTCGTTGACGAGCGCGTGCCCGACCTGCTGACCAGCGGGAAAGACCACGTAGCTACCGGGCTGCAGCGGATAGGATGCCGTGCCCAAGCGCAGCGTCGGCCGGCCCTCGAGCACGAGCAGCTGCTCCTCCTCGAGGAAGTGATAGTGCATGACGTAGTTCTGGCGACCCGGCGCGATCTCTTCGAGGCACACGCCCACGTGTGCACAGCCGCCGAACGCTCCGAGCTGCCGGAAGCGAGTGCCGAAGCGCTCGCCGCGTGCGTACTCCTCCCAGGGCACCTCTTCGATGCTGAAGGGCAGGCGCGTGCCCTCGCCGTCCACCGGCCCCGCCACGACACCCTCAGCCATCCCGACCTCCCGCTCGCGCGACTTCTGCCCGACGCCGCGTCTCGCGCCGCCGAGGACGTATTTTACGGGGCACCTCGGTGCGCGGCGTCCGCTTGCGAGCTGTCCAGCAAGGGGCAGCAGACCAGGAACACATCATCACCTGATCTGGGCCCGCTACTCGCTGGCGTAGCCGATCGTCTGCCCGAAGACGGGCCTCAGATCGGGCCCCAAACCGACCGCTTGCTCGAACGCTTCCTTGTCGCAGTTGTGGAACCAGGCGCCCAGACCCGCCGCAGCCGCCGCCAGATACACGTTCTGCGCGACGAGGCCGGTGTCGACGAAGTAATAGGATTTCTGGACATCCGGATCGAAGAGGCCGGGTTCCGGGAACCCGGCGTGCCGGAATCGCTCGATGTCGACCACGTAGACGAGGCGTACTGGGGCTTGCGCCCCCGCGTCTTGCTGCCCGCGCCCTATCGCAAGACGACGGATGTCGCCGGCGGCGATCGGAGCCAGCCGGTGCGGCCCGGGCTCGTACAGGTAGGTACCCTCCTCCATGAGGACATAGACACGGATCTCCTGTGAGTTGCTTGCCGATCCGGCCGTTCTCCCGGGATCTCCGAACGGTCCCGTCGCGCGATTGACGCCCTGCCCGGCCCAGAGGATGTCCGACAGGGCCTGCAGGGGGATCTTCTCGCCGCTGATGTCGCGCGACGTGCGTCTCATCTTCAACGCTTCGAGAAGAGTCCGGCCACCGTCGAGCACGGGCGCCGGCAGCGCTATGGGCTCAAGGGTCTCGAGTGGTCTTGCGGTCATGTCGCGCCTCCGTCGCCTGTGTCACTTTCCCGTCGCCGGGCGTTCGCTGTCCAGCGTCGCCATCTGCGCGGGCGCGTAGCGCTCACCGGCGACGGCACCTGCCGGCGCAGCGGCCTCGATCCGGGCCAGCTGCGCGGCCGACAGCACGAGGTCGAGAGCCGGCAGGGCCTCAGCCAGCTGCCCCCGACGCCGTGCACCGACCAGCGGGACGATGCCTTCGCCGCGGGACGACACCCAGGCGATCGCCACCTGTGCCGCGCTCGCGCCCATCTCCTCGGCGACGCTCCGCAGCCGTTCGACCAGGGCCAGGTTACGGGTCAGGTTCTCGCCCTGGAAGCGCGGCATGTGCGCCCGCATGTCGCCGCCGGCCATCTCGTGACCGGCCGACCAGGCGCCGCTGAGCAGCCCACGCGACAGCACGCCGTAGGCGGTGACGGCGATGCCCAGCTCCCGGCACGTGGGCAGGATATCCTCTTCGATGCCGCGGGAGACCAGCGAGTACTCGATCTGCAGGTCGCTGATCGGGTGCACGGCGTGAGCGCGCCGGATGGTGTCGACGCCGACCTCGGAGAGCCCCACGTGGCGCACGTGACCGGCCTGCACCAGCTCGGCGATCGCGCCGACGGTGTCCTCGATCGGCACCGCGGGGTCGAGCCGCGCTGGCCGATAGACGTCGACGTAGTCGCTGCCGAGCCGGCGCAGCGTGTAGGCAAGGGCCGTCTTGACCGCGGCCGGACGGGCGTCGTAGCCGAGCCAGCCGCCGTCCGGGTCACGCTGCGCACCGAACTTGACGCTGATCGTCACCTCGCCTCGTTCCCGGCCCTTAAGCGCCCGGCCGATGAGCAGCTCGTTGTGACCCATGCCGTAGAAGTCGCCGGTGTCCAGCAGGGTGACGCCCGCGTCGAGCGCGGCGTGGATGGTGGCGATGCTCTCCGTCTCGTCGGCAGGGCCGTAGACTCCGGACATCCCCATACAGCCGAGGCCGAGGGCGGAGACGCGAGGTCCGCTGGAGCCGAGTTGCCGTGCGCGCATGAGGAGCTTCCTTTCGTCGGGTGACCAGAAGTGTGCGGCATCGGCGGGCAGATCGCCATCCATGTCCGTCATCGCGGCGTCTGCGCAACATCCGCGGAGTCCCCCGAGAAGGCGATGCCGTGCTTGAAGGCGCGGCGGATCACACCGTCCGACGCGGCGGCCTCGGCTTGCTAGGGGATTGAGAAGGCCTGGCCTGGAATGTGGACAGTCCGATCGCCTTTCGAGTCCTGCAGGGCGCCGGCGCCGGCCTGATGCCGCCGATCTTCCAGAACCTCACCGCGCAGGCAGCCGGCGGGCGCTCGGGAGATCTGGCGATCGCCGCCCGGGCGGAGAACACTTCGGGGAGCACATGAGCCCGTTGCCACCGGCGGGCGACGAGCTCTTGTCGCAACCCCTTCTATCGTTGAGCCGGGCTCCCGCCGGCCTCGTCCCCAAGAGCCTCCACCAGGTGGTCTTCAGCCGCCCTGGCAGCCCGCGGCAGCAACCACACAAGTCCGCCGCAGACGACGATGACGACAAGCACGACGACGAGACTGATCGTCATCGCGTGGGCCTGGCCCGAGGCCGCCAATGTCCTGAAGTACACGGTCGTTATGGCAGCCGCGCCGATCGCGGAGGCGAGCTGCTGGATGGCGCTCAGCGAGCCGCTGGCGCTGCCCGCCTCGCTGGGACGAATGTCGCCGAGCGCGACGTCGAAGAGAGTCCCGAAGCAGGTGCCGAAGCCGAAGCCCATGACGAACAGCGCCGGCGCCACGGCCCACAGGCCGACGCTCACCCCCTCGCCGAAAACGAGGGCGAGGAGCCAGCCCGTCCCGGTCAGGGAGACGAGCAGGCCGCAGAAGATCAGCAGGCGGCCGAGTCTGGCGATCAGCGCCATGGCGATCACGGAGGACACGACGATGCCGAGTGCCACCGGCACCAGGCTCAGGGCCGCGTGCGACGGAGTCAAGCCGAGGCCCAGTTGCAGGAAGAGTGAGATGACGTAGAAGACCCCGCCGACGGCGGAGAAGAGCGCAAGACCCATGATCAGTCCGGAGGTAAATCCGCGGTTGGCCAGCAGCGAGGGCTTGATCAGCGGGTTCTTCGCCGTCTTCTGCCGGTAGCAGAACGCCATGAAGCCGAGCAGGCCGGCGGTGATGGAGACGTACGGCAGCACCGTCCAGCCGTTGCTCGAGCCCTCGATCAGACCGAAGAGGAGCCCGAACATCGTCACGCCGAGCAGGCTCGCGCCGATGCCATCCAGGATGACGCCCTTGTCGCCGGCGTCGCGTGGCAACACGCGAAGTGCGACGGCAAAGCCGATCGTGCCCAACACGAGGTTGATGAGGAACATCGCGCGCCAGCCGGTGCCGGCGATATTGGCGTCGATCAGAAAACCGGCCAGGATCGGGCCGCCGACCATGGCGAGGCCGAGCGCCGGGCCGAAGAAGCTGAAGGCCTTGTCCATCATCGCGCGCGTGAAGTGCGAGGTCATGATGGCGATGCCCTGGGGGATGAGCAGCGCGCCGAACGCGCCCTGGCAGAGGCGAGCCGAGATGAGCATGGCGGGGCTCACCGACAGGCCGCATGCCACCGACGCGAGCGTGAATCCGCCGATACCGACGAGGAACAGGCGACGCTGCCCGTACCTGTCGCCGAGCCGCCCGCCGATCACCAGCAGCACTCCCATGGCAAGTGCGTAGCTCGATCCGAGCCACTTGATCAATGTCTCGCCGCCGCCGAGCTCACGGACGATGGAGGGCGCGGCGATGTTGGTGATGCTGGCGTCGAGCAGGTCCATGACGTCGGCGATGATGACGACGGCGAGGATCGCCCACATGGTCCGGGTCGAGAGTGCGGTCTTGGAGCGCGATGTATCCATGGTCGTGGTCTCCTTCTTGATCATGACAGCGGGGCGAGCCCGCCGCGGAGCTACGGTCGCGGCGTGCCCAGCACTCCGTTGATGAGGACGTCGAGGCCCCAGTCGTAGCGGCTCTGATCACCAGAGAAGAGATCGGGACCCAGGGCGTGAATGTGCGGATGCTGCTGCGGAGAGACGGAGCCGAGCGCTTCCTGCGCCCTGTGCAGCGCGATCTCATCGTCGGTACTGCGCCGGTTGTCTCGCTCCGCCGCGAAGGCGGAGGTGTGGAGCAACAGCAGGTCGACCGCCCACGCCGCTCGGCCGGCCTCTACTCCGCCTTGTTCGAGCAGACCGAGCAGTGACTCGGTGAGCTCCACCATGTTCGGGCCCGAGGGGATGGTGGACAGCGCGACCTGCGCCAGCCCGGGACGGGCATAGAGAGCCTCCGAGTACGAGCGCAGCGTGGCCTTGAGCCGGTAGCGCCAATCGCCGTCCTGCTCCGGCGGTGTAGCGACCTCGCCGAGCACCCTGTCGAGGACCAGGGCGTGCAGCTCGTCGAGGTTGGCCACGTAGACGTAGAGCGAGGCGGCGCCGGTGTCGAGGGCGGCCGCCACCTTGCGCAGGCTCAGACCCGCCATGCCCTCACGAGAGAGCAGGTCCAGCGCCGTCGAGACGATCGCCTCCTGGCTCAGAGGACTCTTGGCGGGACGTGTCCGGCGGCTGACGACGTGATGTGACGTGGGCGTTGCCATGAGCCCATGGTAGCTCACGAACGCCGTTTGTCAAGAACACCGTTCGTCGAGCTCTCCCGGGTTGCTCTTCTGCCCGCCCCAGCTACCGGGCCACGGTCATCGTCTACGCCTCGCCGGCCCTGACTTGGCTGCCACCCCGCCCCCCTGAGCGGGCGCTCTCAGGCCAGATCGAAGCGGTCGAGGTTCATGACCTTGTCCCAGGCGGCGACGAAGTCGCGCACGAACTTCTCGCCTGCGTCGGCGCTCGCGTAGACCTCGGCGATCGCGCGGAGCTGCGAGTTCGACCCGAAGACGAGGTCGACGCGGCTCGCCGTCCAGCGGACCTCGCCGGTGCGGCGGTCGTGGCCCTCGAAGCTCTCCTCGGCCGCGCTCGTCGGCTGCCAGACCGTACCGCCGTCGAGGAGGTTGACGAAGAAATCGTTCGTCAGCGTCTCCTTGCGGTCGGTGAGCACGCCGAGGTCAGAACCGGCGTGGTTGGCGCCCAGCACGCGCAGGCCGCCCACCAGTACGGTCATCTCGGGCGCGGTCAGGGTGAGCAGGCTCGCCCTGTCGACGAGCAGGTGCTCGGCAGGCCTCTGCCGACCGTCGGCCAGGTAGTTGCGAAAGCCGTCGGCGGCCGGCTCGAGCACGGCAAACGACGCGACGTCGGTCTGCTCCTGCGTCGCGTCGGTGCGTCCCGGCGCGAAGGGCACTTCGACATCGACGCCGGCGTCCCTCGCGGCCTTCTCGACGGCCGCGCAGCCGCCCAGCACGATCAGGTCGGCGAGCGAGATCCGCACGCCGCCCGGAGCCGGCGCCGCGAGCTCCTGCCGGATCGCCTCGAGCGTGTCGAGCACGCCCGCCTGGCGCGCCGGGTCGTTGACGGCCCAGCCGTTCTGCGGCGCCAGACGGATGCGCGCGCCGTTCGCGCCCCCGCGCTTGTCGGTGCCGCGGAACGTCGCGGCCGAGGCCCAGGCGACGGAGACGAGCTGCGACACCGACAGCCCCGCCGCAAGGATCTTCCGCTTGAGGCCCGCGACGTCGGCCGCGCCCACCAGCGGGTGGGAGACCGCAGGCACGGGGTCCTGCCACAGCAGGGCCTCGGACGGCACCAGCGGACCCAGGTAGCGGCTGCGCGGACCCATGTCGCGGTGGGTCAGCTTGAACCACGCCTTCGCGAAGGCGTCGGCGAACTCGCGCGGGTCTTCGTGGAACCGCCGCGAGATCGGCTCGTAGACCGGATCCATGCGCAGCGCCAGGTCGGTCGTGAGCATCACGGGCGCATGGCGCCGCGAGGGGTCGTGGGGATCGGGCACGGCGTCCTTGGTCGCCGGGTCGGTGGGGACCCACTGCTTGGCGCCGGCCGGGCTTACCGAGAGCTTCCAGTCGTAGCGAAACAGCGTGTCGAAGAAGCTCGAGTCCCAGCTCACCGGCGTGGGGGTCCAGGCGCCCTCGAGGCCACTCGTGATGGTGTCGTCGCCCTTACCGGTGCCGTAGGCGTTGCGCCAGCCGAGCCCCATCTCCTGCAGCGGCGCGGCTTCGGGCTCCGGCCCCACGTTGCTTGCGTCGGCGGCGCCGTGGGTCTTGCCGAACGTGTGCCCACCTGCGATCAGGGCGACGGTCTCTTCGTCGTTCATGGCCATGCGCCGGAACGTCTCGCGGATGTCGCGGGCGGCCGCCAGCGGATCGGGATCGCCGCCCGGGCCTTCTGGGTTCACGTAGATCAGGCCCATCTGCACGGCGCCGAGCGGCTCGGCCAGACGGCGGTCGCCGCTGTAGCGCTCGTCGGCAAGCCAGGCGTGCTCGCTGCCCCAGTCGATGTCCTCGGGCTCCCAGGTGTCCTCGCGGCCGCCCCCGAAGCCGAACGTCTGAAAGCCCATCGACTCGAGGGCGCAGTTGCCGGCGAGGATCAGAAGGTCGGCCCACGAGATCTTGCGGCCGTACTTGCGCTTGATCGGCCAGAGCAGCCGGCGCGCCTTGTCCAGGTTGGCGTTGTCGGGCCAGCTATTGAGGGGGGCGAAGCGCTGGGCGCCCGAGCCGGCGCCACCGCGACCGTCGCTCACGCGGTAGGTCCCGGCGCTGTGCCAAGCCATGCGGATGAACAGCGGGCCGTAGTGGCCGTAGTCGGCTGGCCACCACTCCTGTGAGTCGGTCATGAGGGCCAGCAGGTCGTGCCGCACGGCCTCGAGGTCGAGCGTGGCGAACTCGGCGGCGTAGTCGAAGTCCGCCCCCAGCGGGCTGGCCGCCGGCGCGCCGCGGTGGAGCAGCGTCAGGTCGAGCTGGTCGGGCCACCACTGCCGGACGGTCGTCGCTGCGGCCATGCTTCGGCCCGCGTTCGTGCTCATGTCTGTCATGTCGATCTCTCCTCTCGGGCAGGCGCCCGCCCGCCGACTCCTCTCAGCCTCTACAGGAACCCCCGCAGCCGCTGCGCCGCCACGTTGGCGAGCTCGAGCTCGACCGGGTGGTCGAACGCGCGGCGCCGCCAGCGCAGCCGGGCGGCGCCGTTCAGCGCCCGGTAGGCCGCCCGGAAGGCCGGACCGTGCTCGGCCACCCGCGAGGCCGGCAGAAAGGCGTAGCGCGTGACGGCCGACACTGCCCGCAGCCAGTCGACGTACTCGCGGCTGTGCCAGGGCGGCTCGAAGTGGAAGACCTCGATGGCGCCCCACGCCTCGAGGCTCCGCGGCGGCGTGAACTCGGCCGGCAGCGACTCGAGCAGCGGGCTCGGGAACGGCGTGTAGAGAAAGATGCCGTAGTGCTGCGTGCGCGGGTTGACGCGGCCCATCTCGTCCATCAGGTCGAAGGTCTCCCCCATGTCGGCGCGCGTCTCGCCGGGCAGGCCGGAGAGCCACGAGACGAAGGGATCGATCGCTGGCGCGTGCGCGGCGAGCAGCGCGGCCGAGCGCAGGATCTGGTCGCGCGTCACGTCCTTGCAGACGAAGCGCTGCATGGCCTCGGCGCCACTCTCGCCGCCGAAGTCGAGCTCGCGGCAGCCGGCCCGCTGGAGCAGCGCCAGGAACTCGCCGTCATAGCCGGCCAGGTAGTCGAAGCGGCAATTGGCCCGCCACACGGTGCGCACGCCGCCGGTGAGCAGACCCTCGCAGACGCCTTCGACGCGCGAGCGGTCGACGAAGAAGTTGTCGTCGACGGGATCGACGATGCGCACCTGCGGAAAGCGCGCGATTAACGCGCGCACCTCGGCGACCACCCGCTCCGGGCTCTTGCCGCGCCAGCGGCGCTTGTTGAAGCCGGTGTTGTAGCAGAAGCCGCAGCGGCTCGGGCAGCCGCGGCTGGTCTGCAGGTGAGCACGGCCGGCGCGCAGGGTCGGATAGCGCTCGAGGTCGAGCAGATCCCAGGGCGGCTCGACCGGCAGGGCATCGAGGTCGGCGAGGGCGGCGTCGGGCGTGCTCACCACCCCGCCGTCGCGGCGAAAGCTGAGGCCGGCGACGTCGTCCAGCGGGGCGTGGTCGACGAGCCGGTCGGCGAGCGGCCCGACGACGGTCTCGGCCTCGCCGCGCACGACGACATCGACCGCGGCACTCGCCGCCGTCTGCTCGGGCAGCAGGGTCGGGTGCACGCCGCCCCAGACCAGGGGCAGCCCGGGGCGCTCGGCGCGCAGGCGCCCTGCGACCTGCAAGCCGTAGCGGATCTGCGGCCCGCTCATGCAGGTGATGCCGACGAACACGGGATCGCCCAGCGGGAACGTGCGCCAGTCGCTCAGCCGGGTGTCGACGATGCGCGGTCGGTAGCCGGCGCTGCGCAGCGCGGCGGCGACGTGCAGCAACTGGAGCGGCACCTGCGGGTCGGGCGCCCGCAACCTGCCCGGAAAGACGAGCAGCACCTCGCGCCGGTCGCTACCCCGCGTCTGTTCGTCCGACACGCAATCGCCCCCTTCGCGCAAGGTCACGGACGTGACCGTCGGCGGCAGTCTACGATGGGCGACCGGCGTCGTTTGGCGTTTACCGCCCTCTATCATGAGCGGGACGTGACGGAACAGGGGGCGTCCGGCCGGCGCCCGGGGCCGTCGCAACGCGAGCACGAGGGGTCGCATGGCGCGGGTGGCGCTCGTCTTTCCGTACTTTCGCACGAGATCGGTGACCGAGCTGCTGTTCCCGCCGCTCGGCGTGGCCACCCTGGCCGCGCAGCTGCGCCGGCGCGCCATCGAGACGAAGGTCTTCGACTGCACCTTCTCGACCCTCGAGCGCCTGCGCGCCGAGCTCGTCGCGTGGCGGCCGGACATCGTCGGCGTCTCGTCGATGGTGAGCCTGACGCGCTCGACGTTCGCCGTGGCTGACCTCGTGCGCGAGGAGCTGCCCGACGCCCTGCTCGTGGCCGGTGGCCCCCTCCCCACCGTGTTCCCGCGGCGCTTCGGCGCGCGCTTCGACGCGGTCTTCCGCGGCGAGGCCGACCTGAGCTTCCCGCGGTTCTGCGCCGACTGGCCGGGCCGGCGTTCGACGGCGGCGGCGCTGGCCCGCCTGCCGCTCGACGGCTACGACGGCCTCTTCGTCCCCGACCACGGCCGGCCCGTCGACAACCCCGCCGTGCACCTCGGCGAGGCCGAGCTGCACGGCTTCCCCACGCCCGATCGCAGCGACTTCGACCACGCCGCCTACCAGGCGGAGTGGCTGCGCACGACCGGCGTGCGCACGACCTCGATCATCGCCACGCTCGGCTGCCCGTTCTCGTGCGACTTCTGCTCCAAGCCGATCTTCGGCGACGTCGTGCGCCGCCGCCGGCTCGACAGCGTCCTGGCGGAGATCGAAGACCTCCGCTCTCTCGGGTACGACGGCCTCTGGATCGCCGACGACACGTTCACCCTGAGCCGGGCGTACCTCGAAGCCTTCTGCCGCGGCATGATCGGCCGCGGCATGACCTGGTCGTGCCTCGCGCGCGCCGAGGGCTTCGCGCCCGGCACCGCGCGCCTCATGCACGAGGCCGGCTGCCGCCGCGTCTACCTCGGCCTCGAGTCGGGCAGCGCGGCGACGCTCGAGCTCATGAACAAGCGGGTCAGTGTCGCCGACGGCAAGCGCGCGGTGCGCCTGTATCGCGCGGCCGGTATCGAGGTCGCCGCCTTCTTCATCGTGGGCTATCCGGGCGAGACGCGCACCGAGGTAGAACAGACGTTCGAGCTGGCCCTGCGCCTGCCGCTCGACGAGATCTCGTTCAACGTGCCCTACCCGCTGCCGGGCTCGGCGCTGTTCACGCGCCTCGGCGGCCCCGACGACGGCCGCGACTGGCGCGAGGAGAACGACATCACCTTCGTGTACAACTCCGCGTTCGACGAGGCCTGGCTGCGCCGCCGCGTGGCCGAGACCATGGCCGCGTTCGCCGCGCGGCGCTCAGGGCGAGCGGCGCGCCGGCGCGCCGGGTCGCCCTCGGCGGCTTCCTGACCTTCAGGGAACGCGGCGCAGCAGCGCGTCGGTCGGTGCCGCGAACGCCCGCAGGGCGAGCGGCGAGAGCGGCCCGAGCCGGCGTGCGATGAGGTGCTCGACCTGGCCCTTGGCGATCGCGGCCCGCACCCTGGCGGCCGGCACGCCGGTGTCGAAGAGCAGGCTGTGGTCGCCGAGCAGGCCGCCGCGCTGACGCCACTGGCGCGTCGGCCGGCCGACGCGCTCGGCGAGGCGGGTGCTCGGCAGCGGATACGGCATACTCAGGCCGACGTAGTCGAGCGGCAGAGAGCGGGCGTAGCGCAGCGTGTCCAGCACGGTGTCGTCGGACTCGCCGGGATAGTAGAGGATGAAGAAGGCGCCGACCTTCAGGCCGGCGCGCCGCGCGGCCGCCACGGCGACGCGCCCCTGGGCCGTCGTGATCCGCTTGTCCATGAGCCGCAGGACGCCGTCGTTGCCCGACTCGAGGCCGAAGAAGATCGTGTCGCAGCCGGCCGCGGCCAGCCGGCCGGCGACCTCGTCGTCGACCGTGTCGGCCCGGCCCAGGCACTCCCAGGCGAAGCGCAGACCGCGGCGGGCGATCTCGTCGCAGATCGCGCGCACCCGGCCGTGGTCGAGCGTAAAGACGTCGTCGGCGAACGCGATGCGGTCGTAACCCAGGGCGAGCGCCTGCTCGACCTCGTCGACCACGCCGCCCGGCAAGCGCGCACGGTACGTGCGGCCGAACACCACGTTGCTGCAGAACTCGCAGGTAAACGGACAGCCGCGCGTGCTCATCACCGTCGTGACGGCGGCGCCGCGGTGCGCGCGGGCGCTGGCGATGTAGTCGGCGTTGGGCAGCAGGTCGCGCGCCGGGAACGGCAGCGCGTCGAGGTCCGGGGCGAGCGGACGGGGCACGGCCGGAGGCTGGGTAGCGGGCTCAGGGTCACCGGCGGCGCCCGCCGCGCCCGCCGCGGTCACGACGCCCGGCACCCCAGCGAGGTCGCGACCAGCGGCGAACGCGGCCACGAGCTCGCACATCGTCGTCTCGCCCTCGCCGCGCACGATGGCGTCGAAGCGGGTCAGGAACGACCAGGGCTCGCAGGTCGCAAGCGGGCCGCCGGCCACGAGCAGGTCGCAGCGACCGCGCAGCCGCTCGGCGAACCAGAGGGCGTCGGAGGCGAGCGTCGCCAGCGTCGACACGCCCACGACGCTCGCCCCCGACGCCCGCGCCCTGGCGAGCGCCTGGTCGCGGGTCAGGAACGTGCAGTCGAGCAGGTCGACCTCGTGGCCCGCCGCGCGCAGGGCCGCCGCGACGTAGGCCGGGCCCAGCGGCGGAAAGCGAAAGCGCGAGCGGTCGCGCCGCGGCCGGAAGAACGGATAGATGAGCAGCACCGAGGTCACGCCGACCGGCCCGGACGGGAGCGGCGCTCGCCACGCGGACGTCGGTCGGCGGGCATCACGCCAGCCGTTCCACGGCGATCTCGTAGCGCAGACGGCCGACCGCGGGCGATACCGAGTAGCCGAAGCCCGCCCACGCCAGGCGCGCGCCGACCAGCTCGCGACCGCGGTACAGGCGGGCGCCGTCGGCCGGCAGGGCCCAGAAGGCGACCCGGCGGCCGCCGCTCACGAAGGCGGCCCGTGGCGCCCGGACCCTGTCCCAGGTGGCGACTCCGGCTGCGTCGCGCGGCGCACCGCCGTCCTCGACGTAGCCGTCGAAGCAGCGTGCGCCCTGCTCGTTCATCACGACCGCCTCACCGACGTCGGGCGCGAGACCGGTCAGGTCGACGTCCACCGTGAGCACGCCGCCGGCCGGGTCGACCACCCAGGCGACGGCGACCGTGCCCGCGGTGGCGCCGGCGCGCTCGTACACCGTCGTCCAGCCCAGGCTGGCGCGCAGCAGGCTCGAGACCGTCGTGAGCGGGCCGCGCAGAGCCGGCGCCCGCCGGTGCAGCGCGGCCAGCGCGTCCTTGGCGCCGTACAGGCCGCGCCGATCCACCACATCGCCGCCCGCCCCACGCAGACGCTCGACGAGGTCGAGCGTGTACAGCGCGACGAGCCGCGGCCGCGACCCAAAGGACAGCTCGATCACCTCGAGCGCGCCCGGGAACAGCGTCTCGCGGCCGCGCTTGACCACCGGCACGCCGAACCCGACGCCCTCCTCCGACAGGTCCGCGCCGCCGTCCATCAGCAGCAGTCCGCGGCGCAGCCGCGCGGTCGAGTACGGAGCGGTCGTGCCGGGCGAGCTGGGGCTTTCACCGGCCGGTGAGCCGGCAGCGCCCGGCAGCGCAGCCGCGCCGGCCGCGCGCGGCGGTCCCGGCGCCGCGCGCGCCAGCACCAGCGACAGTCCCTCGCCGATCTCCGCCGACCAGCTCACGCGGCCGCCTCACGCGCACCGGGGACCGGTGCGACGGCGACCCGCGGTCGCCGCAGGCACCGCCAGACGATCCACCAGCCGGCGGCCTGCCAGGCCACGACGACCGCCGCGCGCGCCACGAGGGTCGCCTGACCGTAGCGGCCGACGTCGCCGAGCAGGCGTGCCATGAGGCCCGGCCACGACAGCCAGAGGAGCTGCAGCGGCGCCGCGTTCAGCACGGCGAAGGCGAGCGGCAGCACCCAGGTCGCCGTGAGAGCGCGATGGTCCAGGGCGCCGAGCCCGGCGAGCACGGTGAGGAGCGCCAGCGGCAGCACGGTGTTGGGCTCGGCCACCCAGGCGCGCGCGAGCAGGACGACGAGCACGAGGGCGCTGCCTTTGCGGAGCAGGTCCTCGAGGTCGCCGTCGCCGCGCCGCAAGGCGACCGTCGCAAGGACGAGGGCCGGCACCCAGAGCAGGCCGAGGAGCCACCAGCGGCCCTGCATGAGCGTCGGGTCGCGCACGAGCCGCACGACGGTCATGAACGACAGGCCGCCGCGACTCACGAAGTGCGCGTTCAGACGCTGGGTGAAGGGCGCCCGGCTCCAACCGAAGGCGAAGAAGGGCGCCACGTAGAGCAGCAGCACGCCACCCAGCCAGAGCGCGCCGTAGCGCGCCGCCCGGCCGAGTCGCGGCCGCAGCGCCGCCTGCTCGTCGCGGGCGGCGCGGCCGCCGAACGCGATCCAGGCGAGCGCCGCGGGCACGAGCGGCAGGGCGATCGGCTTGACGCAGACGGCGAGCGCGAGCAGCAGGGCCGAGGCGTCGGCGCGGCGCCGCTCGAGCAGCCAGAGCGCCGCGAGCGACAAAAACGCGACGATCGCGTCGATCTCGCCCCAGCCCGCCCCGACGAACAGCAGGAGCGGGTTGAGCAGCAGAAAGGTCCAGGCGCGCCGCGCCGCGACCGCCGCGCCGCGGCGGCGCAGGACGGCCGCGGCCAGGTACGCAAGGCCGACGTTCGCGGCGATCACCGGCAGCTTGATCGCCAGGTCGTAGACGAGCAGCGACCCGGTCAGCGCCGCGACGATGCGCTCGATCAGGCCGAGCGCGAGCGGCCAGGGCGGCGGGTAGCCGATCGTGGCGCTCGCCCCGAAGCCGGCGTGGGGGAACACCGCGGCGAGATCGCGGGCGACGTACGGGTCGAGACCGTGGCCCACGAGGTAGCCCGTGGCCAGGAACACGCGGGTGTCGTAGGAGTGGCCCAGCAGCAGCCCCGCCGCGAACTGCAGGACGAGGCTCGCCACGAGCACGCGACGGTCGTACCCGCCGCCGTCCGGCCCGGCCAACGCCGCCCCCCCACCCGCCTAGCGCGGGCCGGCGCCGTAGGCGACGACGAACAGGATCACGCCCCCTGCAGCAGCGACGGCGTAGAGCCCGTAGGCGGCTCGCATGAACGGCCGAAAGGCGCGAAAGCGCAGCCGCACCGGCAGCACCTTGCCCGCGGCGAGCACGACGAACACGCCGAAGACGGCGGCCACCGCGCCGATCGCGGCGTGGACCGTGTCGACGGCATAGGTCGCCTGGCCGAGGCGCGCCGGGATCTCGGGCAGCACGTTGCGCACGAGCGACACGATCATCCAGAGCACGACGGTGGCGCTGATGGCGACCACCGCGCCGGTCTGCACGAAGGCGTGCGCGGTGTAGCGACGGGCCACCGCCAGGCGCCAGCCGACGGTCAGCGCCACGAGGCCGACGATGGTCACGGCGAGGGTGAGGCGCGCGCCCGGCGGTGCGGCGACGGTCGCCACGCGCGCCGCAGCAGCGGGCACGGCGAGCGCCGCGCCGAGCGTGGCGAGCGCCGCGCTCACCGTCCCGCTCCCGGCCGGCTGCGCCCCTCGCCGCGTCTGCAGTCCATCGTCACTCCGCCCCCCGAGCGCCTCGAGCCGCCGCGCCGCGGCGGCCGCCACTCTCCTCCCTGAGACTCTAGCGGCCGATCTGCTGCCCCGCCATGGGGAGCGCCGTTTGCGCGCCGCCTGAGGCGACACCCCCAGCCGGCGGGCGTTTAGGCGCGAAACGCCATGGCCATAACCGTGACATCGGCGGGCGCCGCCGGACAGGGGTCCGGCACCGGAGCCGGCCCGGCGATAGCGCAGGTCACTGGGGGCGAGAAGGGGAGCGAATGGACGACAGGCCACAGTTCGGCGTCGAGCTCGTACGCGTGGGCGACGAAGTCGCCGTCGTCGCGCTGCAGGGCGAGGTCGACATCTACTCGGCGCCGCAGTTCAAGGAGGTCATGATCCAGAGCATCGACGAGGGTGCGAAGCACATCGTCGTCGACCTCGCAGCCGTGACGTTCATCGACTCGACCGCCCTGGGCGTGCTGGTGAGTGGCGCCAAGCGCGTCCGTCCCCAGAACGGGACCCTCGACATCGTCTGTCACGACGACAACATCACGCGGATCTTCGAGATCACGGGGCTCGACCGCATCTTCGGCATCTATCCCACCCGTGAGAAGGCACTCGAGAGCACGACGGTCTAGCGAGGTTTCAGCGCCGGCCGCAGGCCGGCATCGAGCGACAAGGGGTGTTCTGGCATGGAGTATCGGACCACCAGAGGGCTGAGGGGTCGCCGACTGTCGGTGCAGGTCGACGACATGTCCAAGAGCAAACAGTACGGCGGCGGCCGGGTCTGCTCTGTGGCGGGCTGCGAGACGCGCCTCTCCACCTACAACCCCTCGACCATCTGCGCGCTGCACAGCGGCGGCTGGAAGGACGAGCTCAAGCGCCCCTCGCGCAAGCAGCGTCCGCGCGAGGAGATGACCCGTTACTGCAGTTACGAGCCGTGCAGCCGTGAGTTCGTGACGAGCAACCCCGCCAAGAAGTATTGCAGCGACGCCTGCCGCATGAAGGCCTTCCAGGCCAGAGCGATCGCCGCCCGCCAGGCCGAGCTCAGCGAGACCCTGGCGCGGCGGGCGAGCTAGGCCGACCCGGCAGCTACGAGAGCGCCGGCACGCGCGGCGCGTCGCCGCGCGGCGTCGCCGCGAAGGGCGGCGGGATCACCGGGCCGCCACCGGCGAGGGCTTCGAGGGCCGCCTCGAGCGACTCGAAGACGGGCACCACGTTGGGCAGCCCCACGAGCGCGATGGTGCGACGCACGTACCCCGCCGGCCGCGTGATCAGCAGCTCGCGACGATGCTGGTGCAGGCGCACCACGAGCGACACCACGAGCCCCACGAACGACGAGTCGACGAGGTCGACCTGGGCCAGGTCGAGGACGAGGTCGCGGGTCTTGAAGAAGAACGGTCCCAGGTGACGCCGCAAGAAGCGCTCGATCTCGGGCACGTTGTCGAGATCGAACTCGCCTGAGAGCGTGAGGACCGGCACCTCGCCGGCCCCCGCGAAGCTCAGCTGCAGGCCCCCGCTGCCGCCGCCCAGCGACATCGCGCGGTACGACGTCTCGCCACGGTCCTTCGGCCGAGCGCTCACGGCGACCCCCCTTTGATCGGATGACGTGCCTCGCGACCCCGACGCCCGCAGCAGGCCCGTGGCCTCCGGCCGGCGCCGCCCCCTGGACCGGCGGCGAGGCGTCTGCCGGACCCGGGTCGACGATGTCGAGGGGCGAAGGATAGGACGCCCGCCGGGGCTTGTAAAGGCGCCGGTGGCCGCTTCCGACACACGCCGGCCTCATTCTCTGCAGGAGCCTGAAGAGCCGGCCTCGTGAGCTCGACCTCGACCACCGCGGGAGGGTGAGACAGGTCGAGGCGCGCCGCCGGCGCCCGCGCCGGTCAGGCGCTTTCGCCGGCCTTGGCGGCCAGCTTGCGGTAGCGCGGCTCGCGCTCCTTGAGGAGCGTGAGGACCGGGCTCGCGATGAAGATCGACGAGTAGGCGCCCGAGGCCACGCCGACGAGCAGCGCGAAGGCGAAGTCCTTGAGGGTCGAGCCGCCGAAGAGCAGCAGGCAGACGACCGGGATGAGGGTCATCAGCGTGGTATTGATCGAGCGCGTCAGGGTCTCCCAGATCGAGCGGTTCACCATGTCGCCGTAGGTGGCGCGCGTCATCTTCGGCCCGTTCTCGCGGATGCGGTCGAAGACGATGACCGTGTCGTAGAGCGAATAGCCGAGGATCGTGAGCACCGCCGCGATCGTATCGGTCGTGACCTGCCGCCCTGTGAGCGAGTAGATGCCGATCACCACGAACAGGTCGTGGAACTCGGCCGCGATCGCGCCGATCGCGAACTTCCACGAGAAGCGCAGCGACACGTAGACGAGGATCAGGATCAGGGCGATCACGATCGCTTTGTACGACGACGTGATCACCTCGCGGCTGAACGTCGCACCCACCGTGTTGACGTTCCAGTCGGAGCCCCCGTTCGACGTCGGCGCGATCTGGAACCTGCTGTTCAGGGCCTTCTGAAGGGCGAGCTGCTGGTCGGCCGACAGCGTGGCCGTCGAGATCTGGAAGCTCGCCTGACGGCCGGCCTTGAGCTGCTGGACGACGGCGTCGGCGTAGCCCTGGGCCGAGACGACGCCGCGCACCTGGGCGGTCGACGCCGGCTTGACGAAGCTCACCTGGATACGCGTGCCGGAGCGAAACTCGAGGCCATAATTGAAGCCCTTGAGCGGGTCGCCGCCGCCGCGTACGAACATCGAGATGAGACCGATCGCGATGATCGTGCCCGAGATCGTGAACCACAGGTACTTGTGGCTCATGTAATCGAACGTGTAGATGCGTCGGAACCAGGCCAAGCTCTATCGCCTACTTCTTCTTCTTGCGGGACGTCGGACGGCGGCGCGGCCGCGTGCCGGTGATCGAGCGCGACACGGCGCCGTCGGTCTGCAGCACGCCGGCGGTGCTCGAGGCGCCGGGCGAGGCCGGGCGGCGCCGCGGGCGGCGCCCGGCCTCGCCCTCATCGACCACCGCGTGGATGTCTTCGGCCTTGACGCCCATGAAGGCGGGGCGGCTGAAGAACGTGAAGTCGGCGAGCAGCCCGAGCAGGGCGCGGGTCGCGACCACCGCGGTGAACATGCTGACGAGCACGCCGAGGATCAGCGTGAAGGCGAAGCCCTTGGGTTCGGCGCTCGCGAACTCGAACAGCACGGCGGCCGTCAGCAGCGTGAGCACGTTGGCGTCGAGGATGGTGCGAAAGCCGCGGGCGTAGCCCGAGTTCACAGCCGAGCGCACGGTGCGCCCGCGGCGCACCTCCTCCTTGATGCGCTCGAAGATGACCACGTTGGCGTCGGCCGCCACCCCGATCGTGAGGATCATGCCGGCGATGCCGGGCAGCGTGAGCGTGACGGGGATGGCGTTGAACAGGCCCCAGAGCAGCACGCCATAGATGATGAGGGCGATGTCGGCGACGAGGCCCAGGAACCGGTAGTAGAAGATCATGTAGAGCAGGAGCAGGCCGAGGCCGGCGATGCCGGCGATCAGGGCCTCGTGCAGCGAGTCCTTGCCGAGGGTGGCCGAGACCTCCTGACTTTCGATCTGCGTGAGGTTGACCGGCAGGGCGCCGGTGTTGATCACGAGGGCCAAATCCTTGGCCTGCTGCACCGTGAAGCTGCCGTCGATCTCGGCGCTACCGCCCTGGATGCCGCTCGGGTTCTCCCTGTAGTCGACGTAGGGGTCGGACTCCATCTGGTTGTCGAGCACGATGGCGAACGTCTGGTTGGTGCCGGTGATCGTGCCTTCGGTGGCGAGCTCGCGCGTGATGTCGCCAAACTGCGTGCCGCCCGCGCTCGTGAAGCTGATCAGCACATTGGGCCGGCCGCTCTGCTGGTACGACTGCCGCGAGCTCTTGATCGCGCTGCCGTTCATGGCCGGCGGCAGTGTGTAGATGAAGTACACGGATCCGTTGGGGTTGCCGTAGACGCCCTTCGCCGCTTCGACGACGAGGTACTTGGTCGACGCCTGCCCCTTGGCGAGCTTGTCGAGCTCGGCCTTGGCGCCCTTCGGGAGCGGGATGAGCGACGCCGTCTCGGCCTGCTTGACGGCGGCCGCCACGCTCGTGCTCGGGCCGGCTATGCGCTGCTTGTAGTCGACGAAGAACTGCAGCTGGGCGGTCTGGCCGATCGTGCTCAGGGCCTGGGCGACGTTCTTGATGCCGGGTAGCGCGACCGAGATCTGGTCGGCTCCCTGCACCTGCACCTGGGCCTCGGTGACGCCGAGCGAGTTGACGCGCCGGTTGATGATGCCTTGCGTCTGGGTCATCTGCGCCTGCGTGACCTTGCCGCCGGTGCGCAGGCTGGCCTTGTAGATGATCTCGAGGCCGCCCTGCAGGTCGAGGCCGAGGTGGGTCTTCTTGCCGGGCGGATAGATGTACAGCACCGAGCCGACGAGCAGCGCCGCCACGACGAGCAGGATGACGATGTTTCTTTGCTTGTGGTTTTTCATGCGAGTAAGGCCGGGCCCGCGGCGGGCCTGCCAAGCGCAACAGCATAGAGAATCGATGCTCTCATTGCAATCGGACCGCGATCGGGTCGCACCACTAGTTTACCTGCAAACGAGCACTTTCGGTGGTTGGGTCCGCCGCGCGGCACCGACACGCCCGCCGGCCGCGCCGGGCGGCGCCGCGGGACCGAAGGTCTCACATTGCTAGTTCGGCGGCGGACCTCAGCGGTCCTTCAGGAAGCTCGGGATGTCGAGCACGTCGTCGCTCACGTCGAACGACGGCTTGGGCTCGGCGCCGAACACGCCGGGCGTCGCCTGGGCCTTCTCGGCCGGACGCTGCGCCGCCCCGCGCGGACCGTCGAAGCCGGTCGCGATGACGGTGACCCGGACCTCGTCGCCCAGCGCAGGGTCGACCACGGCGCCGAAGATGATGTTGCAGTCGGCGTCGGCCGCGCTCGAGATGATCTCGGCGGCCTCGTTGACCTCGAACAGGCCCAGGTCGCTGCCGCCGGTGATGTTCAGCAGGATGCCCATCGCGCCCTCGACGCTCGCCTCGAGCAGGGGCGAGCTGATCGCCGCCTTGGCGGCCTCGACGGCGCGGTTCTCGCCGCTCGCCACGCCGATCCCCATGAGGGCCGAGCCGGCGTCGCGCATGACCGTGCGCACGTCGGCGAAGTCGAGGTTGATGAGGCCGGGCACGGTGATCAGGTCGGTGATGCCCTGCACGCCCTGGCGCAGGACGTCGTCGGCGACCTTGAAGGCGTCGATGATCGACGTGCGCCGCTCGACCACCTGCAGCAGGCGGTCGTTGGGGATGATGATCGCGGTGTCGACCTTCTCGCGCAGCTCGCGGATGCCGTCCTCGGCCTGGCGGGCGCGCCGCTTGCCCTCGAACATGAAGGGCCGCGTGACGACGCCCACGGTGAGGGCGCCGAGCTCCTTGGCGAGCTCGGCGATGACCGGCGCGGCGCCCGTGCCGGTGCCGCCGCCCTTGCCGGCGGTCACGAAGACCATGTCGGCGCCCTTGATGGCGTCACGCAGCTCGTCCTTGCTCTCGACGGCGGCCTGATAGCCGATGTCGGGGTTGGCTCCCGCCCCCAGGCCCCTCGTGATCTTGCTGCCGATGTGGATCTTCACGTCCGCGTCGCACATCTGCAGCGCCTGGGCGTCGGTGTTGACCGCGATGAACTCGACGCCGCGCAGGCCGGCGTCGACCATGCGATTGACGGCATTGGTACCGCCGCCGCCCACGCCGACGACCTTGATGACCGCGAGGTAGTTGCCTGAAGACTCGATCATGGGGCCTAACCCTCCTGTTGAACTCGAGACTTATTCCTGGTCGGCGACCACCGTCGAGCGGCCCCTGAGACTTGTTGAAAAGCTGTGGACCGTCGCCCCAAAAAGACCCTATTTGCTCGCACTTTCATGCTCACAAACCCTTGACAGCGACATGAGACCACGCCACGTTCGTAGCATATGGGCCGGTCGCTTGGAGTGTCAAACGACGAAGCGACCGGGGACGGGGGCCGCGCGAGTGCTCGCGAACGACCCTCCGGCGGCCTCAGAGACCGGCTCACGGGTTGGTCGTCGGCGAGGCGCTGGACTTCCCCGTCGGCGTTGACGTCGCCGTGCCCGTCGACCCGACAGTGCCGGTCGCGCCCGTCGTCGTCGACGACGTGCCCGACTGGGTGTCCGGCGCGGGCAGCAGGGGCGTGCCCAGCGGGCGGTCGGGCACCGACACGTCGACGAACGTGCAGGTCACGTGCTTGGCGCGATACCGCTGCAGGACGGCCTTCAGGGCCAGGACCTTGGCCCGCAGCCGGCTCGCGTCGCCGAACTCGACGACCGGGCCGCCGGAGATCGCGACCCTGATGCTCGTGCCGGTCGCCGTGGCTCCCAGGGCCTTGCGACGCAGCGCGCGCGGCAGGGCGCCCAGCACGCGCAGGGCGGCGAGCGTGTGCGAGTCGCCGACGCTCGTGCCGACCACGAGTCGCGTCGTCGTCACGAGGACGGGCAGGCTGCGCGTGCCGCGCGGCAGCTTCACGCCGGTGTCGGGTCGCGGCAGGGCCGTCACCGACGGCGCGGGCGACGGCGAGGCGCGGCCGCCGGGCGAGACGCCCGGCGACGGCGAGGCGGAGGCGGACGGCGACCCCGTCGCCGTCGTCGTGCCGGGCGACGGCGAAGCGGAGGCGGCGAGCGCGGTCGAGGACGGGGTCGGCACGCCGGACCGCTCGACGCCGACGGCCAGTACGCGCCCTTCACCGGCCACCACGAACCAGCCGTCGCTCGCCAGCACGAGTGCCGCGGGCACGTATTCGCTCATGCGCACCTTGAGCGTACCGGGAAAGTCGCGGTCGATCGTGACGTCGGCCACGTACGGGAAGGTCGCGAGGGCGGCGCGCACGCGGGCGCTGCTCACGCGGAAGAGGTTCACGCCGAGCAGGCGCCGCTCGAGGGCGCGGCGCACCGCCGGGGCGTGCGCCGGGCGCGCACCGGTGAGCACGATGTGGCGCACGTCGAAGGCACTCGAGCTGCGGCCCCAGGCCCATACGCCGGCCGGCACGCCGACGATGAGCGCGGCCAGGACGACGGCGACGAGGGTCCGGCGACGGCGGGCGCCGCCCGCGGTCATCGCGCGGCGCCGGCGCCCTGGGGCGAGTCGGCGAGGGCCGCGAGCAGCCGCTCGCCGGCGTGCAGCACGTCGCCGGCGCCGATCGTGAGCACGAGGTCGCCGGGGCGCACGCGAGTGCGCAGGTGCCGCACGACGTCGCCGAGGCGCGGGAGGTAGAAGACAGGACCGCCGGGACGCTCGACGAGGTAGGCGTCGACCACGAGCTTGCCGGTGACGCCCGGCTCGGGCTCCTCGCGAGCCGGGAAGATGTCGGTCACGATCGCCTCGTCGGCCAGCGTGAGGGCGCGTCCGAACTCGCGCTGCAGGTAGCGCGTGCGCGAGAAGAGATGCGGCTGGAAGACGGCGATGATGCGCCGGTACGAGCCGGCCCGGGCCGCCTTGAGCGTGGCCGCCACCTCGGTGGGATGGTGGGCGTAGTCGTCGATCACGACCACGCCGTCGTGGCGGCCGATCTCCTGGAACCGGCGCGCGGCGCCGCTGAACGTGGCGAGCTCCGGTGCCGCCTCGGCGAAGCTCACGCCGACGTGCGAGAGGGCCGCCAGGGCGGCGAGCGCGTTGAGCACGTTGTGCTCGCCGGGCACGCGCAGCTCGACGCTGCCCAGGCGCTCGCCGTGCTCGAAGACCGTGAAGGCGCTGCCGCGGTCGTCGACCCGGTCGACGCGCGCCGTGAGATCGGCGGGCGGCGCGGCGGGGGCGGGCGCCCCGGGGGCGCCCGCCCCCGCCGCGCCGTCGCCTGCCTCGAGACCGAACCAGACGACGCCGGCCTCGGTCTCGCCGGCCAGAAAGCCGACGCCCGGGGCGCTCGCCGCGACCAGGCGGCCGCCGGGCGGCAGCAGCGCCACGAAGCGGCGAAAGACGTCGCGCACGTCGGCCAGGCAGCGGTAGTTGGCGTGGTGGTCGAGCTCGACGTTGGTGACGACCGCGACCTCGGGCCGCAGGAACAGCAGGCTGCCGTCGCTCTCGTCGGCCTCGGCCACGAGCCACTCGCCGTCGCCGACGCCGGCGTTCGAGCCCACGTCGTTGAGGTCGCCGCCGACCAGGAACGTGGGTCGCCGGCCGCAGCGCAGCAGCACGTGGGTGATCATCGACGAGGTCGTCGTCTTGCCGTGCGTGCCGGCCACGGCGATGCCGCGCCGCGTCGCCATGATGCGGGCCAGCATCTCGGCGCGCTGCAGCACGGGGAGGCCGCGGCGCCGCGCCTCCTGCAGCTCGGGGTTGCCCGGCGGGATCGCCGAGGAGATCACGACGAGGGCGGCCTCGCCGACCTGGGCGGCGTCGTGGCCGATGCACACCGGCACGCCGCACTCCTGAAGGTGGCGGGTGTAACGCGAAGCCTTGAGGTCGGAGCCGGTGACGGCCACGCCGAGTCGTGCCAGCACGGCGGCGATGCCGCTCATGCCGGCTCCGCCCACGCCGATGAAGTGGACCGGCTGGGGGATGCCCGTCTGGGGCCGCGGCCCCGCTATCGCGTCGCTGCTCAAGACCATGTGCGCTGCTCCTGCACCCGCTCGTCGAGCAGGCCCTCGATCTCGTCGACCACCCGCTGCGTGGCGTCGGCCCGGCCCGCCGTGCGGCTGGCCGCCGCCATGCGCGCCAGGCGCTCCCTGTCGGCCAGCAACTCGCGTACGAGGCCGCCGAGCCGGGGCCCGTCGAGCTCGGCGTCGGGGACGACGACCGCGGCCCCCGCCGCCGCCATCCAGGCGGCGTTCTTGCTCTGGTGGTCGGCGGTGGCATGAGGATAGGGCACCAGCACCGCCGGGCGACCCAGCGCCGCGATCTCGGCGACCGAGCCGCCGGCCCGGCCGACCACGAGGTCGGCCGCCGACATGGCGTGCGCCAGGTCGTCAGTGTAGGGCAGCAGGTGGTAGTGCTCAACGTCGGCACCGCCCGCCGCGAGGGCGGCCGCGGTCTCGTCGAAGTGGCGCGGTCCGCAGATGTGCAGGAGCTGCAGCTCGAGCGGTCCCGAGCCGAAGGCCTCGAGACAGGCGCGGTTCAGCGTCTGAGCGCCCTGGCTGCCACCGAAGACGAGCACGACCGGCGCGTCGGCCGGCAAGCCGAACGCCGCGCGCCCGGCCAGCGGATCGGCGTCGATCTGGGCGGCCGCCAGCGGCCGCCCCGTGACCACGTAGCGCGGCGGCTTGTGCCCCTTGATGGGGAAGCTCAGGCAGACGCGGGAGACGAGCGGCGAGAGCAGCCAGTTGGTCACCCCCAGGTGAGCGTCGGCCTCGATCGCCAGCGAGGGCACGCCGCGCACGGCTGCCAGGGCGACCACGGGGCCGCTCAGGTAGCCACCACCCCCGACCGCGACCCGCGGCCGCACCTCGGAGACGATCCGCCAGGCGCGCGGCGCCGCGGCGGCGAGACGCCGCACCGTGACCACGTTGGCCCGGGCCAGCAGGTGCCGCTCGAAGCCGCGCATCTCGAGAGCGTAGGCGCGATAGCGCTCGCCCACGCGCTCGACCTGCGAGGGCGTGGTGACGAACGTGACGAGCGCGCCCCGCGCGGTGAGCTCGTCAGCGACCGCGAGCGCCGGCGTGAGATGCCCGCCGGTCCCCCCCGCCGCCACGAGGACGCGGATGTCGTGCAGTGCGTTTCGGGTGTGAGGTGCTGGCAACGATGTAGCTCCTGCGGTTGCTTGCGATGTTGGCCACGATGCCGACGCCGGCGAGCACCACGACCAGGCTCGTGCCGCCGAACGACACGAGTGGCAGCGGCACGCCGGTGAGCGGCAGCACGCCGAAGGCCGCGCCGATGTTGAAGGCCGCCTGCACGCCGATCGCGCTGCCGATGCCGGCGGCCAGCAGCTTGCCGTAGGGCTCGCGGCTGCGCAGGGCGATGTGCAGGATCGTCCACACCAGCACGACGTACAGGGCGATCAGCACGAGCAGCCCGACCAGACCGAGCTCTTCGCCGATGATACCCGTGATCGAGTCGGTCGTCTGCTCGGGCAGGAAGCCGAACTTCTGCACCGAGTTGCCGAGGCCCACGCCGAACACATGCCCCGAGGCGATCGAGATGAGCGACTGCACGGTCTGCATGCCGGCGCCGCGCGGGTCCTTCCAGGGGTGGACGAACGCGGTGAGGCGCGCCATCCGGTAGGGCTCGGTCACGATGGCGAGGGCGACGCCGGCCACGGCGAGCGAGCCCAGTGTGACGAGATGGCGCACCCGGGCGCCGGCGGCGACGATCACGGTCAGCACGGCCAGCGCCAGGATGATGGTCGTGCCGAGGTCGGGCTCGGCCATGATGAGCACGGCGGCCGGCCCCACGCCGACCGCGACGAGGCGAGCGAAGCCGCCGGCGGTGAGCACGTCGGCCGGCCGCTTCACGGCGAGACCCGCGACCAGGCAGATGCAGGCCAGCTTGGCGAGCTCGCTCGGCGAGTACGAGAAGCCGGCCACGACGATCCAGCGTCGCGCCCCGTTCACCTCGGTGCCGACCCCCGGCACGAGCACGACGAGCAGGCTGAAGAGGGCGAAGATCCAGAGCGGCTTGGCGAACGTGCGCCACATCGCGTAGTCGACGCGAGCGAGCACCACCATGGCGATCACCCCGAGCACGGCGAAGAACACCTGGCGCTCGATCATGTACCAGCTCGACTTGTACAGGTCGTAGGCCTTGTAGGTCGAGGCGCTGTAGGCCATGACGAGGCCGAAGAGCAGCAGAAGGACGGTCGTGGTCAGCAGGATGCGGCGCTCGACGAGGCCGGGGGCGCCGACGCGGCGGCGGGCGGCCGAGCGCCGTTCGACTGAGCGCCGGCGCTCGGGCGGCGGCTCGGCGGCGGCGCGGCGCGCGGACGCGGTCGCGCGCGACGGCGCCGGCGCCTCGGCATCGCGCCGCGGCGCGGCGCGGCGCTCGCCGCGGCGCCGCTCGGGGATGGGCTCCTCGAGCCAGTGCGGCACCGCGAGCTCGTCGGGGCGGCCGGCGCCGCGCGCGGCGCCGCCGGGCGCCGCCCGGCGGCTGCGGCTCTCCCCTTCGCTGCGCGGCCGGCCGGCGGTCATGACGGACGGTGCTCCTCGAGGCGCTTGACCAGGTCGGCGAAGTGTTCGCCCCGTTCCTCGAAGTTCCTATACTGGTCGAAGCTCGCGCACGCCGGGCTGAGCAGCACGACGTCGCCGGGCGCCGCCGTCGCCGCGGCGTGGGCCACGGCGGCCGCCAGGTCGGGCAGCACGATGAACGGCGTCGCCCTCTCCCCCGCCGCGGCGCGCCGCTCGAAGGCCTCGCGCAGCGGCGCCGCCGCCTGGCCGATCAGGATGGCCTCCTTGACACGCCCCTCGGTGCCGGCCGCGAGCGGGTCGAACGAGGCGCCCTTGAGCGAGCCCCCGAGGATCATGTGCACCGGTCCGAAGTACGCCGTGAGCGCCTTGAGGGCGGCGTCGACGTTGGTCGCCTTGGAGTCGTTCACCCAGGTCACGCCGCCGGCCGTGCCGACCACCTGGAGGCGATGGGCGACGCCGGCGAAGGTGCGCAGCGTGTGGGCGACGTCGGCCGCGACCACGCCGACCGCCGTGGCCGCGGCCGCCGCCGCGAGCGAGTTGGCCAGGTTGTGGTCGCCCTTCAGGGCGAGCTCGGAGGTCGCACAGAGGGGCTCGCGACCGGCCGCGCTGCGCAGCCAGACCGTGCCGTCGTCGACGCCTGCCAGCGCCTCGATGCCGGCCGCGGCCGCGCCCGGCCGCGTGCCGGCCGCGCCCGCCGGGGCGCCCAGCGTGAAGCCGCCGCGGCGCGCGCGGCCCGGCAGGTCGCCGAGCACGGCGGCGAGGCCGGGGTCGTCCAGGTTCACGAGCGCGAGGTCGGCGGCCCCCTGGTTTTCGAACACGCGCAGCTTGGCGGCGACGTAGCCGTCGTAGCTGCCGTGCCGGTCGATGTGGTCTTCGGTCAGGTTGAGCAACACGGCGACATCGGGTCGGAAGCGCACGATGTGCTCGAGCTGGAAGCTCGACAGCTCGGCGACCACGACCGCCCCGGGGTCGATCGCGCCGGGCAGGTTGGCGAGCGCCCGGCCCACGTTGCCGGCCACCTCGACGGGGCGCCCGGCGTCGCGCAGGATCTGGCCGGTGAGCTCGGTGGTCGTGGTCTTGCCGTTCGTGCCGGTGATCGCGATCCAGCGGTTGGTGAGGAAACGCGCCGCGAACTCGACCTCGCTCCAAATCGTCACGCCGGCCGCCAGGGCGGCGGCGACCGCCGGCGCGCTGTTGGGCACGCCGGGGCTCTTGACGACGAGGTCGACGCCGGCCGGCAGCCGCGCCGCCTCGCCGAGCAGCAGGTCGGCGCCAGCCGCGCGCAGCCGGACCGGCGCCTCGCCGAGCGCGGCAGCGGGCTTCTGGTCGATCACGGTGAGCGTCGCGCCGGGCAGCTCGCGCCGCGCGAGCAGCGCGGCGGCGAGGCCCGATCGGCCCAGCCCGATCACGGCGATGGCGCGAGCGTCGATGGCGCTGCCGGTCACTGTCCTTCCTTCCCGTCGGCCGGACGCCGCGCGTGACCGCGTCGTCCGGACCTCTTCTTCGCTGTTCCGGGCCCGCGGGGCCGAACCCTGCAGCGCCGGCCTCGACCTGTGGTCGAGACAGTCTCTCGTGTCACTTGAGGGTCCCCCTCGACCCTTCCTCGAGGTCAGGCACGACGGCGGTCCAGTCGAGCCGGGCGCCGCCGCGAAGGCGCGCGGCGGCGGGGTCGAGTCGTGCTTGAGGCATCGCGGCGGAGCCCGCCGTCAGAACGTCGCGTAGTAGATCGCGAAACCGAGGCCGGCGAGGATCGCCGTGACGATCCAGAAGCGCACGATCACCTTGGTCTCCGACCAGTTCAGCAGCTCGAAGTGGTGGTGGAGCGGCGCCATCAGGAAGATGCGCCGGCCGGTGAGCTTGAACGACGCGACCTGGAGGATCACCGACAGACCCTCGATCACGAAGATGCCCCCGACGGCGATGAGCAGGAGCTCGGTGCGCGTGAGGATCGCGAGGCCGGCGATCGCGCCGCCCAGGCCGAGCGAGCCGGTGTCGCCCATGAAGACGTCGGCGGGGAAGGTGTTGAACCACAGAAAGCCCAGACAGGCGCCGACGATGCAGGTCGACAGCACGGAGAGGTCGAGGATGCCGGGGTCGGGCTCGTGGCGACCGATGATGAAGGCGATGCCGGCGTAGGCGAGCAGCACGATGGCCGCGCTGCCGGCGGCCAGGCCGTCGAGGCCGTCGGTCAGGTTGACCGTGTTGCTGGCCGAGGCGATCACGAGGAAGACGAGCGCGTAGAAGCCGACCGTGCCGAGGTGCCACTGGGCGTGCGAGAAGGGGATGGTGACGCTCGTCGTGAGTCCGGCGAAGTGCAGGGCGATGAAGCCGGCGAGCAGACCGAGGGCGAGCTGCAGCAGCAGCTTCCAGCGCGCCGAGAGCCCCAGCGAGCGCCCCTTGATGATCTTCATCCAGTCGTCGGCGAAGCCGATCAAGGCGCAGCCGAGGGCGATGACGAGCACCGAGAACGAGGCGACCGAGAGCTGGCTGAAGATGAAGAACGGCACGAGCACCGCGAGCCAGATGAGCACGCCGCCCATGGTCGGCGTGCCCTCCTTGGTCTTGTGCCCCTCGGGCCCCTCCTCGCGGATCGTCTGGCCGAACTCGTTGCGGCGCAGCCACTCGATGAACCAGGGCCCGACGACCAGGATGACGACCATCGACGTGATGCCGGCGGCGAGGGCGGTGAACATCAGGACGCCTCGGGAGCGGCGGGGGCCGCGGGCGTCGCGGGGGCCGCGGGCGGAGCCTGGATGGCGTCGGCGACGCGCTCGAGGCGGGCGGCACGCGAGGCTTTGACGAGGACGGCGCTGCCGGAGGCGACCGCCCCCGGCAGCGCCGCCAGCAGCTCTTCGACCGTGCCGTACCAGTCGCCGGTCGCGGCGTCGGCGACATAGGCGCGGGCGAGCTCGCCGACGGCGATCACACGGACGCCGTGCTCGGCGGCGTACCGGCCGATGTCGCGGTGAAAGGCGACCGCCCCGGAGCCGAGCTCGAACATGTCGCCCAGCACGGCCACGAGCGGCCGCTCGCCGGCCAGCGCGCAGAGATGGTCGATCGCGGCCTTCATCGACAGCGGGCTGGCGTTGTAGGCGTCGTTCAGCAGCAAGCCGCCGCCGGGCAGCTCGGTCACACGGCCGCGCAGCGCCGAGAACTCGACCGCAGCGGCGCCCTTCTTGGCGTCCTCGAGGTTGTAGCCGAGGGCGATGAAGGCGCCGATCGCCGCGAGGGCGTCCTGCAGGTAGTGGCCGCCGCTGAAGTTGAAGTCGAAGGCGGCGCGCCGCCCGAATGCGTCGATCAGGGCGTGGGTGCCGTGGCCGCGGACCTCGGCTTCGGCGACGGTCACGTTGCCGCTCTCGCCGCCGAAGGTGACGAGCCGCCCCGTGTGGTAGCGCAGATGGGGCTCGAGCAGGGCCTCGTCGGACGGCACCACGAGCGCGCCCTTGCCCACCTCGGCGATGAGCTCGGCCTTGGCGGCGGCGACCTCCTCGATGGTGCCCATGAGCTCGAGGTGGACCGGGGCGATGTTGGTGATCACGCCGACGTCGGGCCTGACGATGGCGGCGAGCTCGGCGATCTGGCCACGGCCGCGCATGGCGAGCTCGCAGACGAGCACCTCGGTGCTGCGGTCGAGCTCGAAGACGGTGAGCGGCACGCCGATCTCGTTGTTGTGGTTGCCGCTCGTGGCCACCACGCGCCCCACCGGTGCGAGCAGTGCGGCGAGGATGTCCTTGGTCGAGGTCTTGCCGACGCTGCCGGTGATGGCCACGACCGCGGCCCCCGAACGGCGCCGCACCGCGGCGGCCAGGGCACGCAGCGCGCGGCCCGTGTCGTCGACCACGACGCGCGACGTGCCGGCCCGCAGCGCGCCGGCGGCACGCGGAGTGACGACCGCGGCGACGGCGCCGGCGGCCAGGGCGACGGCGGCGAAGTCGCCGCCGTCGCAGTTCTCGCCGGGCAGCCCGACGAACAGGTCGCCGGGCTTCACCTCGCGGCTGTCGATCGCCACGCCGGTGGCCACGGCCAGGGAGTCGCGCGTCTCGAGGCGGCCGCCGCAGGCGGCCGCGACCTCGTCGAGCGTCAGGCCGATCACGATCGACCCTCCGCGGCCGCGGCGCCGGCGCCGTAGCCGAGCGCGGTGAGCTCCTCGGTGGCCACCTCGCGGTCGTCGAAGTGGATCGTGCGCGGCCCCAGTATCTGGTAGGTCTCGTGCCCCTTGCCGGCGATCACGACGGCGTCGCCGGCGCGCGCCGCGGCGAGGGCGCGGCGGATCGCCGCGCGCCGGTCGGGCTCGATCAGCACCCGGCCGGCGGCCGCGGCCGGCACGCCGGTCATGACCTCGGCGATGATCGCCAGGGGGTCTTCGCCGCGCGGGTTGTCGGAGGTGAGCACGGCGAGGTCGGCGAGGCCGGCGGCGACCGCGCCCATGAGCGGCCGCTTGCCGCGGTCGCGGTCGCCGCCGCAGCCGAACACGGTGAGCAGGCGGCCGCCGGTGACGGCTCGCACGGCCCGCAGCACGTTCTCAAGCGAGTCGGGAGTGTGCGAGTAGTCGACGAGCACGCTGAAGGGCTGACCGGCATCGACGGGCTCGACGCGCCCCGGCACGACGCGGGCGCCGCTCAGCCCCTCGCGCACCGCCGTGAGGGGCAGGCCCATGGCGAGGGCGGCGGTCGCGGCGGTCAGGGCGTTGGCTACGTTGAAGCGCGCCGGCAGCGCGATGGTGAACACCTCGTCGAGTCCGAGGCGAGGCGCGCGCAGCCTGAAGGTCGAGCCGGCGGCGCCGAGGGCGAGGTCGGCTGCCGCGCAGTCGACCTCTCCCTCGGCGCCGCCGTCATCCTCGAGCGCATATGTCCAGAGGTCGTCGCCGTAGAGCGGCCGGCAGTCGGCGATCAGACGCCGGCCGTGCTCGTCGCCGGCGTTCACCACGGCGACGGCGCCCTCGCGACGGCGCTCGTCGGGCAGGAAGAGCGTGCGCTTGGCGGCAAAGTAGGCGTCGAGCGACGGGTGGAAGTCGAGATGGTCGCGCGAGAGGTTGGTGAACACGACGGCGGCGAAGCTGATGCCGGTCGTGCGGTCGAGGGCGAGGGCATGCGACGAGACCTCCATGACGCACGACCGGTCGCCACCGTCGACCATCTCGCCGAACAGGCGCTGCAGCTCGAGCGAGTCGGGCGTGGTGAGCCGGGCCGGGCGTTCGACGCCGGCGATGCGGTTGGCGACGGTGCCGAGCAGCGCCGGCCGCAGGCCGGCGGCGGCGAAGACGCCGGCCAGCAGATGGGCCGTGGTCGTCTTGCCGTTGGTGCCGGTGATGCCGGCCACGCGCAGCGCGCGCGTGGGGTCGCCGCAGAACCGCGCCGCCATGAGCGCCATGGCGCGGCGCGCGCTCGCCACCACGATCTGGGGCACCGGCAGCGCGAGCGGCCGCTCGCAGACGAGCGCGACGGCTCCGGCGGTCACCGCCTGCGGCGCGTAGTCGTGGCCGTCGGCCTTGAGTCCGGGGACGCAGAAGAAGAGCGACCCGGGTGCGACGTCGCGCGTGTCGCTCGAGAGCGATCCGATCTCGACGTGGGGGTCGCCGTTGACGCGGGACTGGTCAAGAACGGCGACGAGAGCGGCGAGGTCCATGCCGGCCAATGGTATCAGACCGGCCGGCCGTGCTCACGGCGCGATCTCGAGGCGCTGCAGGGCATAGCTTGCGATCTGGCGAAAGGCCGGCGCCGCCACGTCGCCGCCCCAGTAGTCGGGCCGCGGCTCGTCGACCACCACGGCCACGACGAGCTGCGGGTCGCGGGCCGGCACCATGCCGATGAACGAAGCGACGTAGTTCACCTTGGAGTAGCCGAGCCCGTTCGCCAGCGCCTTCTGGGCGGTGCCCGTCTTGCCGGCCACCTTGTAGCCGGGGATCTGCGCCTTGACGCCGGTGCCGTCGGCGACGACGTCGGAGAGCATCGCGCGCAGCTCGGCCGCCACCGCGGCCGACACCACGCGGCGCCCCGTCGCGGGCCTGATCACATGCGTGCCGACCTGGGCGGTCAGGTGCGGCGTCATCATGACGCCGCCGTTGGCGATCGCGCCGTAGGCGGCGACCATCTGGATGGGCGTGACCGAGATCCCCTGTCCCATCGGCACGTTGCCGATCGTCGAGGACCACCATTTGTCGGCGGGCAGGACGAAGCCGGGCACCTCGCCCGGGAAGTCGATGCCGGTGAGCCGGCCGAAGCCGAAGCGGTCGATCCAGTCGAGCAGGCGGTCCTTGCCGAGCTGCTCGCCGATCGTGACGGCGCCGATGTTGCTCGACACCTCGAGGATCTTGCGTACCGTCATGCGCTCGGTGCCGCGCGTCTCGGCGTCGTGGATGACGCGGTCGCCGACCTTGAGCGCCGGCGGCAGCAGGAACGAGGTGCCGGGCGCGACGACGCCGTCCGACAGGGCGCCGGCGACCGTCACCATCTTGAAGGTCGAGCCGGGCTCATAGGTGTAGATCACCGCCTGGTTACCCTGGTCGCGGGGCGCGCTGCCGAAGTGATTGGCGTTGAGCAGCGGCACGTTGGAGAGGGCGTAGATCTCGCCGGTCTTCGGGTTCTCGACGATCGCCGTGCCGCCCTTGGCGTGAAACTGGCGCACGGTGGTGGCGAGGACGCTGTCGGCGACGAGCTGGATGCCGCTGTCGATCGTCAGGCGCACGTCCTTCCCCGACACCGGCGACACCGACTGGATGGTGCGCAGCGCCTGGCCGGCGGGGTCCTCGATCACGACCTGCCGGCCCGCTTTGCCGGCCAGCTCGCGGTCGTAGCGGTACTCCATGCCGGCGAGGCCGTGTCCGTCGGTCCCGGCGTAGCCGACCACCTGCGCGGCCGCCGAGTCCAGCGGGTAGACCCGCTTCTCCTCGACGTAGCTGCCGACACCCGGCAGGGCAAGCGCCGTGGCCCTGTCGGCGAGCGCGGGGTCGGCCTGCCGAGCGACGTAGGCGAAGCCGCTCCTGGGGTGGTCGATGGCCCGGTAGATGGGGCGCCACTTGAGCTTGAGGGCCGCCGCGAGCTCCCTGGCGGCAGTGAGCGGGTCGGCCAGCATGTACGGCGTGGCGTAGACCGTCTTGGCCGTACGCGCGACGGCCAGGTCGACGCCGTTGCGGTCGACGATGGCGCCGCGGTGGGCCGGCAGGGCGATGGTGCGCACCTGCTGCTCGCGGGCGATCGCGGCGAGGTGGCCGTCGCTCACGGTGAGGGCGACGGCCTTGCCTCCGATCAGAAGGAAGGCGACGACGAAACCGATGCGCAGCAGCCGCACGCGGCCGTCGAGGGTGCGGCGCACGCTCGCGGCATCGCGAGCGGCGCGGCGACGGGCCGGTCGGCGCGCGCCGCCGCGGGCGCCGCTGCCCGGCCCGCCGCCGCGCCGCTCGCCGGCCGGCACCTAGGGCCTCGTGTGGGTCGCCGGGTGGTGCGCGTGCAGCATGATGAACTGCACGTCGGGAGCGACGATCAGGTGGTACTTCTTCTGAGCCAGGTTGCGCACGGTGAGGGCCGACGACAGGGTGGCCGCTTCCTCGGAGAGCTGCTGGTTGCGGGCCTGCACCACCCGCACCTGACCGGCGACCGTGTCGGTCGCCAGGTTCTTCTGCACCACCGCGAAGCTGAGCGCGACGCGACCGGCGCCGAGTGCGGCGACGAGCACGCCGAAGACGATGAGCCGCGTGGTGAGCGAGCGATGGCTGAGGCGGGTGGCGCGCGACGGCGCCCGCTCCGGGCGGCGCTGCGGGCGCGCCGGGGGGCGCTCGATCTCACGCCTGTCGGGCGCCGGCAGGGCGCGCGCCGACGCACCGGCGGGCGCCATCTCAGGCCCCTAGCTTGACCGCCGCGCGCAGCTTGGCCGCCTTCGCGCGCGGGTTGGTGTCGATCTCGCGTGCGCGCGGCGTGACCGGCCGGCGCGTGAGGACGCGCATCGTCGGCTCGTGACCGCAGACGCACACCGGCAGGCCCGGCGGGCAGATGCAGCCGGCGGCGTGTCCCTTGAAGAACTCCTTGACCGTGCGGTCCTCGAGCGAGTGGAACGAGATCGCGGCGAGGCGGCCGCCCGGGCGCAGCACCCGATAGGCCTCTTCCAGGCCGCGCGCCAGCGACTCGAGCTCGTTGTTGACCTTGATGCGCAGCGCCTGGAAGACGCGGCGCGCCGGGTTGCCGGCGCCGAAGCGGGCCGGCGTCGGGATCGCGCACTTGATCGCGTCGACGAGCTGGCCGGTGCTCTCGAACGGCTGCAGGGCCCGCTGCCGGTCGATGCGGCGCGCGATCTCGACCGCGTAGCGCTCCTCGCCGTAGCGGCGGAAGACGTCGGTGAGCTCCTGGACGGTGAGCTCGTTCACGAGGTCGCGCGCGGTCACGCCCTGCGAGGGGTCCATGCGCATGTCGAGCGGCGCGTCCCAGGCGTACGAGAAGCCGCGCTCGCGGCGGTCGAGCTGCATCGACGACACGCCGAGGTCGAGATACACGATGTCGGCCGAGGCGTCGGGCCGCGCGGCCAGCACGTCGGCGAAGTCGCCGTGGTAGAACTCGGTGCGGCAAGGAGCCTCGGCGGCGACGTCGCGGACGTAGTCGGCGACCGACGGGTCGCGGTCGCAGGCGATCAGCAGGCCGTCCGCGCCAAGGCGAGCCGCCACGGCGGCAGCGTGGCCGCCGGCGCCGAAGGTGGCGTCGATCGCGGTCTCGCCGGGCGCCGGCTCGAGCAGGTCCACGAGCTCATCGAGCAGGACCGGTATGTGAGCCAGCGCCATCTCATACTCACTGACGTGCAAGTTGGTCTGCGGCAGCATCGGCCCCCTCCTCCATCTGCTTGCGGTACTTCGCCCACGCCCCGCGCTCCCAGATCTCAAGGTGGTCGTGCATGCCGATGATCGTCACGTCCTTCGAGATCCCGGCGAACCCCAGCAGGTTCCCCGGCACGGTGATGCGCCCCTGACGGTCGAGCTCGTCGAAGGTGGCGGCGGCGAAGAGGAAGCGCCGGACCTCTCTGCCCTTCTCGCTCATCGCCGGCAGGTCCCCTGTCTGATCGGCGACGAAACGGTCCCACTCCTCGGGCGGAAAGGCGGCGAGACAGCGATCGAAGCCACGGGTGAGAAAGACGCCCTCGGCAAAGACGGGCCGCAGGCGTGCGGGGATGGCGACGCGGTTCTTCGCGTCGAGCGTGAAATCGAACTCCCCCAGAAGCACCGAGCGCTGCATGGCCGCCACTCTAACCCACCATTCCCCACTTTGCAATACTTATCGGCCATTACTCCCCACTCTTGAGCCCCCAGCCCCACCGCGACGTCGATCCGCCGCGATGCACGCGCAGCGGCGGGTCGGCAACGGATGGAAACGAGGTCGTCGGGGACGCCGATGAGCAGGCGTCGCGTGACGGCGTGACGCGCGGCCAGTGCCGGCCGTGCGTGCCGTGCTCGGGCGGGTGAAGGCCGCGGGCGCGCGGCCGCTCAAACGGGTGAGACCGCGGCGCGAGGCGCGCCGTCAGCCGGTCACTGCAGCCTGGGCACCTTCAGCCGTTGGCCCACGACGATCGTGGTCGAGGCCTTGGGATTGAGGGTCATGAGCCGCTCGACGGAGATGCCGTACTTGGCGGCGATCGTCGAGACCGTGTCGCCCTTGCGCACGTGGTAGTAGACGTACTTCGACGCGGCCTTGTGGGTGGCGACGGTGGTCGGCGAAGGGCTGCTCGCCGGCTTGTGACCGAGCATGCCGGTGTGCACGCCGATCGTGACGACGGCGAGCACGGCGACCAGGAGCACGACCGGCGCCAGGATGCGCGGCCAGGCCGGACCGCGGCGCGGCGCCCGCGGGCGCCCGGCGCGCCGCCTGGGCGCCACCGGCGGCGGCGCATCGATCCGAGTCTCGTCGAGCCAGTCGCGAGCGCCGTCGGCGGCCACGCGCGTGGGCTCGGCGGTCGCGCGGCGAGTCGATTGCTGCGACAGCACGACCGTCTCGGCGCCGTCGGGCGCCCGACCGCGAGCGGCGCCGACCGCCGTGAGTTCCTCCGCGGACGGAACGCCGCGCGCCCGCCGTGTGCGGTCGTCGTCGGCCGCGGGATCGTCGGGCAGCGGCCAGAGCGGGCCCGTCGCCTCGGGGTCGTGCCGGTCCCGTCCGTTCGTCTCGTCGTTCATCAGAGCCCCCCGATCGCGTCACGCATCTCGGCCGCCGCCGCGGCGGCGGCGCTGCGATAGTCGCCGCCGCGCTCCCGCCACGCGTAGATGATCGACCGTGACGCATTCACCACGAAACCGGCCGCCTCGCCCGACGCGAGGCCGGCCAGCGCTTCGGGCCCGGCGCCCTGTGCCCCGAACCCGGGGACGAGCAGAAAGGCGTGCGGCAAAGCCGCGCGCACGGCGGCAAGCGGCTCCGGCGCGGTGGCGCCGGCCACCGCGCCGACGTCGCTGTACCCGTGCGCGCCGAGCCGCGCGGCGCCGAGACGGGCGATCATGTCGGCCACCCGCAGGTAGAGCGGCCGCCCCTCGCAGTCGCGCTCCTGCAGCTCGACGCCGCCGGGGTTGCTCGTGCGCGTCAGCACGAACACTCCGCGACCCTCGTCACAGCGCTCGACGAACGGCGTGAGGCCGTCGGCCCCGAGGTACGGATTGACGGTTACGGCGTCGGCGTCGAGGCCGGGCAGCGGCGCGCCGGCCAGCGACGGCGCCCCGCCGAAGCAGGCGGCCGCGTAGGCGGTCGAGGTCGAGCCGATGTCGGCGCGCTTCACGTCCAGGATGACCGGCAGGTCGTGCTCGTGGGCGCAGGCCACGACGCGGCGCAGGGCCTCCCAGCCGGGCGCCCCGTACTGTTCGAAGAAAGCGGCCTGCGGCTTGACGCAGGCGGCCAGCTCGGCGACCGCGTCGATCAGGCCGGTCGCGAAGTCGGCGCAGCAGGCCGCCGCCGCGCCCGCCTCGCCGAGCTCGCCGACGCGGGCCGCCCAGGCGGCACGCAGGTCGTCGGGCAGCCGCGCGAGGTCGGGGTCGATGCCGACGCAGACCACGCTACGCCGGCGCAGGATGCTCGCGGCCAGCCTGTCGGAGAACCTCTCCACTCTCACCCGCCTGTCCCGGTCGGCCGCGGCGGAGGGCGCGCGTGCCCTCCCGTCGGCCCCGACCGCTACGAGGGTGTGCCGTCGGCGCCCGGCCCGTCGCCGACCTTGCCTGCGTCCGCCGGGCCGGGCTCGCCGGGCCCGTCGCCCGCGCCCGACTTGGCGCGCTGCTGCGCCTGGAAGGCGCGGACGTTCCTACGGATGGTGTCGAGCCGCGCCCTGATGTAGTCGCGCGACGAGTCGGTCGTGGCCGCCTCGGGCTCCTGCTTTTCGAGCTCCTCGGATTCGTGCTGCATCTGGCGCAGCACGTCCATGAGCTGGTCGTCGTCCATGCTCGTCAGCGTGTTCAGGTCGTACTTCATGACCTTGCTCGAGGCCTCGTGCACCGCGGTCAGCTTGGACCGCACGACCGGGTTGAACACGGCGCTCGGATCGACCTGGGCGGTGATCTCGTCGACGTCCCTGATCCAGTCCTCTTCGCTCGCGCCCGCCTTGGGGACGATCTTGATGCGGCCCTCGGAGGTCTCCTCGATGCGGTCGATCGACAGGTAGGCCCGCAGGAAGCCCTCGGTGAAGGCCACCGGCACGGTCGCCGCGTAGGCGATCACCTGGAGGATCTCGGCGGCGAACTGCGTGAAGCTGCCGGTGTGCAGGTAGCTGTCCTCGATCAGGCCGAGGAGCATGGACTTGAGATAGGGGTCGGCCCCCTGGCCCTGCCGCAGGTTGTCGGCCGACCCGGCGCCACGCGGCGCCGTCGACCCGCTTGCGTCCGAACCTGTCGTGTCCGCCATGCCTCCCCCGGCTATCGCCGCCAACGCGAGAACCTTACTCCATGCCCGAAAGGCAAGACAAACCCCGGTGACGGGCGGCGCCCGCGACGAGCGCCGCCGGTTCGGGTAGGCTGGATGCATGGACGGGCGGGGCGGCGACGCGCAGCAGGCCGACGGCCCGCGCCGCGGCCGAGACGCGCGGCGCGGGGGCGACGGCGCGATCCTGTGCGGCGGCGAGGCACTCGCCGCCGCGCTCGACGCCGTCGCCCTCACGCCACGCGCGACGGCCCTCTTCTGCGACGTCGACGGCACCGTCTCCCCCATCGTCGCCGATCCCTACGCGGCCGTGGTGCCGGCGGCGTTCCGCGCGACGCTGGCCGCGCTCGTGCCACGACTGGCGCTGCTCGCCTTCGTCACCGGGCGCGACGTACGCCAGGCGCGCGCCATGGTCGACGTCGACGGGGCCGCCTACGTGGGCCTGCACGGCTTCGACGTCCTCTCCGCCGACGGCACCATCGCGCGCGACCCGTCGGCCGAGCCCTACGTCGACGCGGTGCAGCTCATGGCCGGCCGCCTGGGCGAGCTCGACGCCGCGCGCCTCGGCCTCGTCGTCGAGAACAAGGGGCCGGTGCTCGACCTCCACTATCGCCGCGCGTCCGATCCCGCGGCCACGCTCGCCGTCCTCGAGGAGCGGATCCTCGCGCCGGCGCGCGAGCTCGGTCTCGCGGTAACGACCGGCCACCGCCTCGTGGAGCTGCGCCCGCCCGAGCCCGTCGACAAGGGCACCGCCGTGCTGTCGCTCCTGGCGGGCACCGAAAGCTCGGGCCGCCCGGTCGGCGTGGCGCTGTTCCTCGGCGACGACCTGACCGACTGCCACGGCTTCGGCGCCGTGCACGACTGGGCGCGCGCGCGCGAGGGACGCCGCGGCCTGGCCGTCGCCGCCCTCACCGACGAGACGCCGCCCCAGGTGAGAGACGAGGCCGACGTCTGGGTCGCCGCGACGCCCGGCATCGCCGAGGTCCTGCGCCGCCTGCGGCGGGCGACGGGCGCCTGAGCGGCGACACCGTCACGTTTGACTGAGCGACGACGACCTGACGCCTGACCGAGCGGCGACGACGCAGTCGCTCGACGGCCTAACGGCCTTCGAACCCGCGCGGCGCGCGCTTCTCGAGGAAGGCGTCCATGCCCTCGGCGCGATCCTCGCTGGCGAACGTCAGGGCGAAGAGGTCGCGCTCGATCTCGTGACCGGCCTCGATGTCGACGCTCAGGGCGTAGTGGATCTGCGACTTGATGTAGCGCACGGCGAGCGGCGGCCGCGCGGCGATCTCGGCGGCCAGCTCGAGCGCCGCCGGCATGAGCTCGTCGCGCGCGACCACGCGCTGCACGAGGCCGATGCGCAGCGCCTCAGCCGCGTCGATCAGGCGGCCGCTCAGGCACAGGTACGAGGCCCAGCCGTTGCCGACCTCGCGCGGCAGACGCTGGGTGCCGCCCCAGCCCGGCGTGATGCCGAGGGTGACCTCGGGCTGCCCGAAGCGGGCGTTCTCGGCGGCGAAGCGGATGTCGCAGGCGAGGGCGAGCTCGCAGCCGCCGCCCAGGGCGAAGCCGTTGACGGCGGCGATCCAGGGCTGCGGGGCGGCCCCGATCGCGGCCATCGCCTGGCGCCCGAGCCACGACGACTGGCGCGCCTCCTCGGGGCTCATGCCGCGGAACTCCTTGATGTCGGCGCCGGCCACGAAGGCCTTGTCGCCGGCGCCGGTCAGAACGACGGCGCGGACCTCGTGGTCGCGGCCGAGGTCGCCGGCGACGCGCAGCAGCTCCTCGTTGGTCGCCGAGTTCAGCGCGTTCAGCACCTCGGGACGAGCGACCGTGACGACGGCGACGGCGCCGTCGCGACTGACCTCGACTGCCATGAACGGACCCTCCTGGTCGTTTGCGGCGTGCGGGCGACGGAGTGGCCCACGCGCGTGGCCCGGGGTGGGCGCAGCGCAACTCTACTACGCCGCGGGCCGGGCGCCGGCGCTGGGATCGTGGAACAAGACGAGGGCCGGGGGGTCGGCGCTGGTGCGCCTCCGGCCCCGGCCCTCGTGACATCCGCGGCCCGAGGGGGGCTCGGCTCGTTCGGGGGGAGAACGAGTCTTGCCGCGGACTCTTTCGCGTCGGCGCGCCGCAGTCCCGGGTGGTCCCGGGCGACGATCGCGCTCGGCGGACGCGTGAACATCCTGCTCGCACAGATCCTGCAAGCAACCGCGTCGTACGAGTACATCCCACTCGCGTCCGCCGCTCGCGCGCTTCGATCGTCCCGCGCTCACCGCGACGGGGCCGACAGCCAAGCGTGCTCGACGACCCACATTGTAGCCCTGCGCGAATGTGTGGTCAATCGTGCATTTATTTTCGTTTGTCTCCCAGCTCGACGACGAGCGCCGCACGCTTTCCGCTCACAGCGGCCAACACAATCGAACATTCTGCGGCGCAGGACGCGCAGCAAGCGCGCGGGCCGGACATTGTCATCCTGTACAGCGCGGGGCCGCTGTGGTGGGGTTTGGCGCATCGCCCGACCGTCCCCGGGAGGACCGCATGAGCAAGGCATCTCCAGCACCGGCGCCGTACCGCGGCCGCGGCGCCGTGCTTACGCGCCGGCGCCGCGCACGCGGCGCCGGCGTCGCCAGCGTCGCGCTCGCGGCGGCCGTCGTTGCGGCGGCCGCCCTCGCAGCCTGCGCCCCCGCCACGTGGCTCGCCGCCTGCGGCTCGCCGGCGAACCTCGTGGTCGCCTCCCCCACGCCGGGCGTCACGTCGCCCGGCGCGCCCGGCGCCGGCGCCACCGCGCCCGCGCCCGGCGCCGTCGTCACGTCGGGCCCCGTCCCCGCCGGTGCGCTGCGCGCGGCGACGCGCTACTGGCGGCTGATCGACGAGCACCGCTACGCCGGGCTGCTCGCGGTGGTCACGTCCGACTCCACCTGCGCCGCCGCCGTCCGCGGCGGCCGCGCCGCCGCCTATTTCGGCATCGAGCGCGCGCGCGTCGTGTCGTACGTGCGTCAGGTCGACCCCGCGCCGCCGGCGCTCACCACGCTCGAGTTCACCATGACGATCGACATCCGGCCGAGCTCAGTGTCGGCTTGGAACGACGGCGAGACCCTGGTCTTCATGTGCCTGCGGCACGCCGGCGGACGCTGGCTGGTCTACGACGCCGGCAGCGGCCCCTGACGCGCGCCGAAACGCCGCGCGGCTGCGGCTCTCGGTCAGGCGCGCAGCTTGCGCAGCGGCGCGATGGTCGCCATCAGCCGACGCTCCGAGCCGTCGTTCTCGAAGCGCACCACGATGATGCCGCTCTCCTCGGCGGCCGTCACGGTGCCCTCGCCGAGCGTGGCGTGCAGCACCCGGTCGCCGGGCGCGAAGAACTGCTCGACCACGGCGCCCGCCGACCTGTCCTCCAGGCCCGTGATGCGCCGTCCCGAACCGGCGATGCCCTCGTCGTCGCGCTCACGCCACTCGTCGCGGTCGCTCCAGCCGCCCCGCTCCCGGCCGCGACGTGCGCCGCCGCCCGACCAGCCGCCACCGTAGGCGGGCCCGGCCTCGCGAGTGACCTCGACGAGGTCGGCAGGGATCTCGGTCAGAAAGCGCGAGGGCAGGCCGTACATGCTGCCGCCCCACAGGGTGCGGGCGCGCGCGTGGAGCAGGTAGAGCCGGTCCATGGCGCGGGTGATGCCGACGTACGCCAGGCGGCGCTCCTCCTCGAGGTTCTGCTCGTCGAGCGCACGCTGGTGCGGGAACACCCCCTCCTCCATGCCGGTGATGAACACGACGGGAAACTCGAGGCCCTTGGCGTTGTGCAGCGTCATGAAGGTGATGAGCTCGCTGGTGTCGGCCATGGCGTCGACGTCGGAGTACAGCGAGATCTCCTGCAGAAAGCCGTCGAGCGTGCGCTCCTCGGTGCGCTGGTCGTATTCGGCCGCCACGCCGACGAGCTCCTCGAGGTTCTCGACGCGACCCTCGGCCTCGAGCGTGTTCTGAGCCGCGAGCATGGCCGAGTAGCCGCTCTCGTCGAGCACGCGGCGCACGAAGGCGGCCACCGAGGTGAGCTGCGGCGAGAGCGCGCGCCAGGTGTCGATCAGCGCGCGCAGCGACGCGAGCGAGACCTGCGCGGCCGCCGTCAGCCCCGGCACGTCGTCGGCGCGCTCGATCACGCTCCACAGGGTCTCTCCCGTCGTCAGGGCCTCGTTCTGCAGGCGCGCCATCGTCGTCTGGCCCAGGCCGCGGCGCGGCGTGTTCACGATGCGCAGCAACCGCTGCTCGTCGGCCGGGTTGGCGACCACGGCGAGGTAGGCGAGCGCGTCCTTCACCTCGGCGCGCTCGTAGAAGCGGGTGCCGCCGATGACCTGGTAGGCGATCGCGTAGCGCCCGAACTCCTCCTCGAGCACGCGCGACTGGGCGTTCGTGCGGTAGAGCACGGCGATGTCGCGCGGGGCGAGGGGCAGGGCGTCGCCCTGCCCCTCGCCCCCGACGCCCTCGTCGAGCACGCGGCGCACCTCGCTTGCCACGAAACGCGCCTCGGCGTGCTCGTCGGCGACCTCGGCCACGCGCACCGGCCGGCCGGTGCCGCGCGCGGTCCACAGCCGCTTGCCCTTGCGCCGGCGGTTGTTCGACACCACGGCGTTGGCCACGTCGAGGATGCTCGTCGTCGAGCGGTAGTTCTGCTCGAGGCGGATCACCTTGGCGTCGGGGTGGTCGCGCTCGAACTCGAGGATGTTGCGGATGTCGGCGCCGCGCCACGAGTAGATCGACTGGTCGTCGTCGCCGACGACCGCCAGGTTGCCGCGCTCGCCGGCCAGAAGGTTGGCGATGCGGTACTGAGCGTGGTTCGTGTCCTGATACTCGTCGACCGTGATGAAGCGGAACGTGCGGCGATAGTGTTCGAGGCGGTCGGGACAGATCTCGAGCAGGTTCACCATCTTCATGAGCAGGTCGTCGAAGTCCATGGCGCTCATCTCCACGAGCTTCTTCTCGTAGAGCTCGTAGACATCGGCCGTCGCGCGGTTGAAATGGCCGCGGCCGAGCTGCTCGCGGAAGGCGACCGGGTCCTGCAGGCGGTTCTTGGCGTCGGAGATGACCCGGGCCACGGCGTCGGGCGTGAAGCGCTTGTCGTCGAGGTCGAGCTCGGCCAGGCAGCGCTTGACCAGGCGCTTGGCGTCGTCCGCGTCGTAGATCGAAAAGCCCGGCCGGTAGCCGAGCCGTTCGGCCTCGCGCCGCAGGATGCGGGCGCACATGGAGTGGAAGGTCGACACCCACATGACGCGCACCATCGGGCCGACCAGGGCGCCGATGCGCTCGCGCATCTCGCCCGCCGCCTTGTTCGTGAAGGTGATGGCGAGTACCTCGTCGGGACGCACGCGGCGCACCTTGATGAGGTAGGCGACACGGTGGGCGAGCACGCGCGTCTTGCCCGAGCCGGCGCCGGCCAGGATGAGGAGCGGCCCCTCGAAATGCTCGACGGCCTCGCGCTGCGGCTCGTTCAGGCCACGCAGGAGCGCCTCGGCCACGGCCGAGCGCGCCGCGCGCGCCTCGCGATCGGTGCCGCTCATCGGCGGCTCACCGCAGGCCGTAGTCGAGCAGGGCGCTCAGGGCGATGCACAGCACGCCGGCCACGGCGAGCTTGACGCCCGACCACACGAGACGCTGGCGCGACACGCGGCCCAGGAACAGCCCGAGCAGGAAGAGCTCGACGAAGGCGATCGCGACGCCGGTCACGTAGGCGGCGTGGATGCCCATGAAGCCGCCGAGGAACGGCAGCAGCACGAGCAGCGCGGCGAGGAAGGGCGACACGCCGTCGACCAGAGCGATGACGATGGTGGCATAGGTCGAGGCCGCCGCGATATCGGAGTCCTCTAGGCTCGAGAGGGTGACGTCCTCGAGCTCGCGCAACGAGCGGTCGCGCTCGGCGCGCTCGATCAGGTACGAGCCGTAGAAGCCCGAGACGCCCATCGCCACGGCTGCGCCCAGCCCGACGGCGATGACCTGGTGGGCCGAGCGCACGTGGGCGATGGAGCTGCCGACCAGCACGCCGAGCGTCGTGAGCACGCCGTCGAAGGCGTTCATGGCGAAGTAGCGGCGGGCGATCTCGCCCACCTCGGCGAGGTGGTGGTAGTGGCGCAGGGTGGCGACCGTGCGGCGCAGCCAGCCCGCCGGACCGGAGGCCGTCATGGGGCTCACCTGCTACGCGACGAGGCGGCGGTCACCGCATCCAGCGGGCGCCGGCGTCCTGAGGTGTCTCGGCCTCGTCGATGAGCTGGCGGCCGGTGGACACCTTGTCGATGGAGTGGATGCTGCCGCCGGAATCCTGGATGACCTCGGCGACCTCCTGGTAGTCGATGTCGCTGCCCTCGAGGGTAATCTTGATGTTCTCGACCTTGTTGTCGATCTCGAAGAGCGTGATGTCGACGCCGGCGATGCCTTCGAGGTCGCCGAGCTTGTCGGCCAGGTTGAGCATGGTCGGCATGTGGGGTTTGAGGACGTCGAGGACAAGACGTCGGACGTGGCTCACGGCGAGGTCACTCTCCCTCTGCTTGCTGATGCGGCGATAGTAGCATACCCACCACGGCCCCCGGCCGGCGCGCGGCGGGTGCGCCGGCTAGATCCCGGCCCCGTCGCTGAAGTGCAGCAGGCGGTCGAGGGTCGCCTGGTTGACGGCAATGCGCGAGCGGCGGCGATCCTTGCGCGCCGGGTCGATCTCGTCGAGCTCCTGCTCGAGGGCGATGATGCGATCGACGACGCACTTGAGCGCCTCGGCCACCGGGTCGGGCAGGTGGGTGTAGTCGATGTCGGGGATGCCGACGCGCTGACCGTCGACCACCACCGGGTGACCCGGGTTGCCGACCACGGTGGCGTTGGCCGGCACGTCGTGCACGACCACGCTGCCCGAGCCGATCTTGGCGTTGTCGCCGATCCTGATCGAGCCGAGCACGCTCGCTCCCGAGCCCACCACGATGTTGTCGCCGAGCGTGGGGTGGCGCTTGCCGTGCTCCTTGCCTGTGCCGCCGAGGGTGACGCCCTGGTAGAGGGTGACGTTGTCGCCGATCTCGGTGGTCTCGCCGATCACGACACCCGAGCCGTGGTCGATGAAGAAGCCCTCGCCGACCTGCGCCCCGGGGTGGATCTCGATGCCGGTCAGGAACCGGTTGAACTGCGAGAGCCAGCGCGGCACGATCGGCACACCGCAGCGGTACAGAGGATGGGCGACGCGGTGCAGCCAGAGGGCGTGCAGACCCGAGTACGAGGTGACGATCTCGAACGAACTGGTGGCCGCCGGATCGCGCTCCTTGACGGCCTGCACGTCGCGGCGCATGCGCGCCACGAAGTGCCGCAGCCGGCCGCCCCGCACGGCGCACCACGCGCCCTCGGCGGCATCGGCCATCGTGGCGAGCGGGCGGTTCACGGGGCGCTCCTTTCGGGTCGTGGGGCTTCGTTCATGCTGCCCGAGCGAAAGCCCTGCAGGTCGAGGGCGACGTACGTGAAGCCGAGCGCCCGCAGGCGGCGGTCGACGGCCGTCCGCACCTCGGCGCCGGCGGCGCGCTCGACCTGCTCGGCCGGCACCTCGACACGGGCGACGTCGCCGTGGTGACGGACGCGCAGCTCAGGGCCCAGACCGAGCTCGCGCAGCACGTCCTCGGCCGCCGCCACCTGACGCAGCTTGTCGGCCGTGACGGCCTCGCCATACGCGACGCGCGAGGCCAGACAGGCTTCGGCGGGCTTGCTCCAGACCGGCAGGTCGAGGGCACGGGCGAGGGTGCGCACGGCCGCCTTGCCGAGCCCGGCCTCGATCAGCGGGTGCCGTACGCCGCGCTCGGCGGCGGCCCGCATGCCGGGGCGCTCGTCGCCCAGGTCGTCGCGGTTGGCGCCGTCGACCAGGGCGGTCGCACCGGCCTCGGCCGCCGCCCGCTCCATGGCCTCGAGCAGCGTCGCCTTGCACGCGTAGCAGCGATCGCGCGTGTTGGCCACGAAGCGCGGGTCGTCGAGCTCGCGGGTCTGCCAGGTGAGGTGACGCACGCCGAGCGAGTCCGCGAGGGCGCGGGCCGCCACGAGCTCGTCGTCGCGGTAGGTCTCGGACACGGCCGTAAAGGCGAGCACCCGCGACGCTCCGAGCACGCGCACGGCGACCGCCAGCACGACGCTCGAGTCGACGCCGCCGGAGAAGGCGACGCAGACGTGCTCGAGCGGCCGCAGCGCCCGCTCGAGCGGCTCGAGCAGCGCGCCGACGGCGGCGATCAGCGAGGCGCCCACGGCGCCTTCGTGCACGGCGTCGGCCATCAGCCGCCGATCATCGCCGAGGCGCTCTGCTCGGCGAACAGGGTGGTCGACAGGTAGCGCTCGCCGGTGTCGCACAGGATGGTGACGATGAGCTTGCCCGCGTTCTCCGGTCGGGCACCGACCTCGGCGGCGACGAACGCGTTCGCGCCGGCAGAGATGCCGACGAGGAGGCCCTCGCCGGCCGCCAGGGCGCGCGCCGTCTCGAACGCCTGCTCGCCGGTCACGGCGAGCACCTCGTCGTAGACCGCGGTGTCGAGCACGGCGGGCACGAAGCCGGCGCCGATACCCTGGATGCGGTGCGGCCCCGGCTGCCCTCCGGCCAGGACGGTCGACTCGATGGGTTCGACCCCTACGACCCTGACCGCGGGCTTGCGCTCCTTGAGGAGCCGACCCACGCCGGTGATGGTGCCGCCGGTGCCGATGCCGGCCACGAAGACGTCGACGGCGCCCTCGGTGTCGCGCCAGATCTCGTCGCCGGTCGCGTCGTGGTGGATCGCGGGGTTGGCCGGGTTCTCGAACTGCTGCGGCATGAAGCTGTCGGGCGTCTCGGCGACGACCTCGGCGGCGCGCTCGATCGCGCCGCGCATGCCCTCGGGACCGGGCGTGAGCACGAGCTTGGCACCGTACGCGCGTAGCAGCGTACGACGTTCGACGCTGAAGGTCTCCGGCATGGTGATGATCAGGCGATACCCGCGCGCGGCGGTGACCATGGCCAGGGCGATGCCGGCGTTGCCGCTGGTCGGCTCGACGATCGTCGTGCGACCCGGCGCGATCATGCCGGCGCGCTCGGCCGCCTCGATCATCGACAGGCCGATGCGGTCCTTGACGCTGCCACCCGGGTTGAACGACTCGAGCTTGCCGACGATGGTGGCGCCGCTGCGCTCCGAGAGGGCGCGCAGGTGCACGAGCGGCGTAGCGCCGATCAACTGGGTGATGTCGTCTGCGATCTTCACACGGTCCTCCGGCTGGCTGTCAGATGTAGTACATGGCTTCGTGGGGGGCGCGGGCGAGCTCGCGCTCGGCGAGGTCGGCGATCGTCGTCTGACGCAGCACCTGCTCGAGCGCCTCCTTGGCCTCGAGCCACACCGCCGCCGCGCCACACTCCTCGATGCGCTCGCACTCGCCCTGCGTACAGATCGCCGGCGAGACGAGCCCGTCGAGGGTCTCGACCACGTCGAGCACCGTGACCTGGCCGGGCGGACGCGCGAACACGAAGCCGCCGCTCGCGCCGCGCCGGCTCTTGACGATGCCGGCCCGGCGCAGCCCGGCGAAGAGCTGCTCGAGGAACTGCAGCGGGATGCTGCGCGCCTTGGCCACGTCGGTGAGCCGGACGAGCTGGCCGGGCTGGCCCTGCGTACGCTCGGCCAGCTCGACCAGCGCGCGCACCGCGTACTTGCTCTTGGCGGAGATGTTCATCGTCGCTCGCTCGTCGTCGCCTGCCGCGGCAGCGGTCCCGGGCGGACCCGGTGCGCGCAGTCATCTGATTGGTAGCGGAAACCGATAAGACTTGTCAACAATACCCCTGTCGCAAGCGCTTCATTCGCTCCCCGGCTCGCCTTCGCGCCGGTCCGGCCGCGCGCCGCCGCGGCGGCGCGCGACGGCGGCCGCGCCCGCGCCCAGGAGCGCGGTCAGCGCGGCGGCCCAGACCAGGCGAAAGCCGACCACCCACACGGCCGACGCGCCGACGGCGATGAGCACGAGCGAGTCCTCGAAGATGGCGTGCACCTCGCTCAGGAAGACGCTCATGAGGAACAGTTGCCGGCGCGGCAGGCTGTGACGGGCGGTCTCGCGGATGATGACGCCGCCGCCGTAGGCGATGCCGAACAGAAAGCCGACCAGCGTCGGGGTGGCGATCTCGTCGGTCATGCCGAGCGGCGCCATGACGCGCGCCCAGAGTCGCACGACCACGCGGAAGGGCCGCGAGCCCTCGAAGAGCTCGAGCACGACCATGATCGGCACGACGATGACGAAGACGCGCCACAGCAGGCTGAACGAGCCGCGCAGGAACTCCGACAGCAGCGCACTCACGACAGCGCCTTCATGAGCAGGTTGGCGAGGCCGGCGGCGGCGAGGCCGCTGACCGCGCGCAGGACGCCGAAGCCGACGCCGCTCATGCCGGCGCGGCGCAGCACGGCGCCCTCGACCAGCAGGTTGTGGCCGATCAGCACGGCCAGGGCGAGCACCGTGATCTGGCGCGCGTCCAGGTGGAGCGCCGTCATGGCGCCGACGGCGGCATAGACGTTGAGCACCCAGCCCAGCACGAGCGGCACGGCCGCCGAGCCCGGCAGGCCGACCAGCGACATCACCGGCTGGGCGACGTGGGCGATCGCGCGCACCGCGCCGAGCTTCTCGAGGACGAGCGCCAGGGCGTAGGCCGGGATCATCGCCTTGGCCAGGCTCCAGAAGGTCGCCAGGCCGGCGCGCAGGCCACGCACCAGGTCGCGGCGCAGCACGAGGCCGAGCGACGGGTGGTCGCCGAGCAGATCGGGCAGGTCGGGGGGCTCGCCGGTCACGCCGGCGATTGTGTCACAGGCGGCCCGGCGGCCGCGACGACAACGTCACCGCCGAGTGGCTGTCGTCATCCTTGAGGCCGGGGCGGCCGCCGCGCAGCATCAGGCCATGACGTCGCGCTCCCACCGCACCCGCATCGCCCGCCGGCTCGCCGTGGCGGCGGCCGCGCTCGCGGTGGTCGCGGTCTGGGCGGCCTGCGGTCGGACGGCACCCGTCACGCCGGCGCCCGCCGGCGGCGTCACGGTGGCGGGGTCGCGGTCGCCGGCCGCGACCCCGTCACCCCTCGCCGGCAGCGCCTCGCCGGCGCCCCCGCCGGCGGCCACGACGCCCATCGCCGCGCGCCTGCTCGCGGCCTGCACGGTGGCACGTCTGGTGCGCTTCGTCGACCGTCATCGCTTCGCCGACGCCCGGCGTCTGCTGGCCCGGCCGCGCTGCCGGCCGTGCCGCGAGCTCGCCGGCATCCGCCATATCGACCTCATCTCGGCTCGGGTCCGGGGAGGGCCCGGCCCCGACGCCATCACGATCGTCGCGACCGTGCGCCTGTTCACACGACGCGGCGCGCCGCTGCCGAGCGGCCGCACGACGCTCTTCTTCACCCTGGGGAGGGTGCGAAGCGCGGGGGACTGGCTGATCACAGCCGTCACCACGAGCCCGTAACCCGACCCGAAAGGGGGTCCCCCATGCTCCACCTCCCTCGACCGCGCGCAGCGCTGCTCGCGCTGCTCGCGCTGCCGCTCGCGGCCGCGCCGGTCGCCGCCGGGCCTGCCCCGGTGGCTGCCGCCGGGGCAGGCGGCGGCTGTGCGACGCGGGCGACGCAGCCCGCCGCCGCGACCGGCGGTCCGGCCGGCGCCGCGACCGCCTACCTGCGGCTGCGCGCCCGCTGCCTGCTCGCACCGGCCGCCGGTCACGCCCTGGCCGCTCGCTGCCTGCCGGGCGCGCCGGTCGCCGCTCGCGAACTGCTGCTCGCGAGCGGCGGACGGCGCCTGGCCGCTCAGCTCGGGCACCGCGTCACCGGCGTGTCGTGCCGCGTCGCCGTCGGCCGGGTGCGGCTGTCGGCCGACGGCCGCACGGCCGTCGTCGCCGCTCGCGCCGTGACGATCGTCGCCTGGACCGCGGCCGACGGTCGCACCGACACCGAGGGCGACGGCATCGATCACGTCGTAATCCTCGTCCGCCGCGCCGGCCGCTGGCTCGTCGCCGCCGACCGCTACACCTCCGACCTCACGCCGCGCCTCCTGCAGGCCGCCGGCGCTCCCCGCTCCGTCGTCGACAGCGCCGCTCGCGGCCTCGAGAAGACCGCCGCGGCCGCGGTCCGGCCGGCCGCCGTGGCCATGCCCCCGTACGCCACGGCCCCGGCGACCGCGTCCGCGGGCGCGGCGCCCGCCGGCGCCGCGCCGGGCTACGTCGCCAAGCTCAGCTACGACCGCGGCGCGGCCAAGGCCTACGCCGACCGCTACGCCCTCTCGTACAACCCGACCTACGTGAGCTTCAGCAGCGACTGCGCCAACTTCGGCTCCCAGGTCATGTACGCCGGCGGCTACCCACAGTTCGGCGACACCTACTCCTCGGGCTGGTGGTACGACAAGTCCGGCACGAGCTCGCCCGGAAACGACACCTACAGCCACGCCTGGATCGCGGTGGCCAACCAGCAAGGCGCCTGGAACCTGCGCTACACCGACGTCGTGTCCACCGTCTCCGACCTCTCCGCCGGCGACTTCATCTACTACGACTGGACGGGCGACGGCACCTGGGACCACGTCGCCGAGCTCGTCGGCACCAACAGCGCCGGCCAGAGGGTGGTCGATGCCCACACCACCGACCACTACCACGTCTACTGGAAGCTCGGCACCTCATCCACCCACTATCGGTTCGTGCACACGCGCGCTAGTATCGTCATCTGAAGATCGCCGCGTGCGGACGGCGGGGCCGGCCTCAAGGCCGGCCCCGCCGTCCGCCGATCACGCCTCGCCAGGGCTACGGTGTCGTACGCCTTGTTTCCAGCGAGAACGGGTACGCAGTCCGTGCGCGGACTTCAGGCTCATTCCGAGGGGACGGTCAGTGTGGACTCCGGCGACGACAAGGTAGTGCGGTTCCCACGCAGACGGGCCGGCGACGACGTCGAGTCGGGCGCCGACGACCTCGCGGCCGGCGCCCTCAAGTCGGGCTGGCTCACCCAGGGACAGGCGGCCATGCGGCTGCAGGACGCCGCCGAGGCCTTCCTGGGGCGTCGCGTCGTGCCCGTCGCCGGCGGCTCGGCCGGCCTGCACCTGGCCCTGCTCGCAGTCGACGCGAGCGACGGCGGCGAGGTCATCCTGCCCGCCGTCTCGCCGGCGGCGACCGCCAACCTGGTCATCCTTGCCGGGGGGCGGCCCGTCTTCGCCGACATCGAAGCGCCCGACCGCCCGTTCCTCGAAGCCGCCGACGCCAACCGCCTCGTCGGGCCGGACACGCGCGCCGTCCTCACCGTGCACGAGGCCGGCTATCCGGCGCTCACCGACGGCCTGCAGCGCGTCGCCGACGACCGCGGCGTCACGCTCATCGAGGACTGCCGGGCCGCGCTCGGGGCGACCGTCGACGGTCGCTCGGTGGGTGGCGCTGGTGCGCTGGCCGTGTTCGCCTTCGGCGACGGCCCCTCCTCGGGAGGGCTCGTCTCGACCGCCTCCGAGCAGCTCGAGCGTCACCTGACCGCGCTCCGCTCGACCGTGATCGCCACCGACGACGAGTGCTTCTCGCACGACTGCGCCGACGGCATGGTCAACGGTTATCGCATCGACGAAGCGGCGGCCGCGGCCGGTGCCCGCGCCCTGACCGAGCTCGCCGACGTCGTCGCCCGTCGCCGCGATCTGGCGGCCGCGATCTCTGAGCGTCTGACGGCCGCCGGCCTCACCGTGCTCGGCGCGGGTGCCGACGGCGTCGGCGCGTGTCCGAACTGGCGGTCCCTGATCGCGCTCGCGCCCTCGCGCGAGCGCCGAGACGAGCTCGTGTCGGCCTGGCGGCGAGCCGGCGCCGACGTGAGCATGCCTGCCGCGACGTTCGCGCAGCCCGCGCAGCTCCACCGTCGCGCGCTGCCCAACACCCGGGTCTACTGCGACGTCGCCCTGCGGATCACCGTCGCACCGACCACCGAGCGCGTTCTCGCGCGGCCCGTCTGACCGAGTCGCGCCCGGCACAGTCAAGTGTCGCCGAGCGTCGCCTCGTGAAGGAGATGGCCGGGCCGGTGCGCTCGTCAGGCGCCCGGCACACGACGCCGGCGCGGCGGGTCAGGCCGGGTCGGCGACCTGGGGCGAGGCCTTCGCACCCCGCTTGCCACGCGCCGCGCCCGGCTTGCCGCGGACCGCGCCCGAGCGCCGGAGCGGCACGTCGTGGGCGACGAGGTCCTCGAGGCTGTCCGCCCGGCGGATGAGACGCGCCGCCCCGCGCTCGACGGCGAACGCCGCCGCCTGCGGACGGGCGTTGTAGGGGTTCATCATCTCGAGGGTGTAGGCGCCCGCGTCGAAGAAGACGACGACGTCGCCCGGCGCGGTGGCGGCCGGTAGGAGCCGGTACGGCGTGTCGTCGTCGCCGGCGAACACGTCGCCACCGTCGCACAGCGGCCCGGCCAGGCGGAACGGCGTGTCGGCCGGCTCGCCCGCCCTGCTGGCCACCCTCGTGCGATAGTACCAGCGGTAGTTGGTGTGCTCGAGCAGCGTGTTGAAGCCGGCGTCGATCGTGAGCCAGCGCTCGTCGCCGACGCGCCGCCCGGTCTCATCGCGGCGACCCTTCACCTTGGCGCTCTCGACCGTCGTCACGAGCAGCGCGGTGGAGCCGGCGATGAAGCGGCCCGGCTCGAGCAGGAGCTTGAAGCCGGGCCGGCGACGCTCCACCGGCTCGCAGACGGCCTCGGCGTAGTCGTCGATCGTGAGCGGCGCGCAGAAGTAGTCGACCGGCTCGCAGACCGGCCGGTCACGGTACGGCACGGCAAAACCGCCGCCCGTGTTGAGCCGCTCGAGCCGCACGCCGCTCGCCTCGACCGCGTCGATCAGGTCGAGCGCCTTCTCGACCGCCGTGCGGTAGGGCTCGACCGCCGTGATCTGCGAGCCGATGTGCAGGTGGAGGCCGCGCGGCTCGAGCCCCCGGTGGCCGGCCGCGTAGGCGAAGGCGTCGAGCGCGTCGTCCCAGTCGATGCCGGCCTTGCCCCCGTGGGCCGTCACGAGGCCGGGGTGTGTGAGCGTCGGCACGTCGACGTCGATGCGCAGGTCGACCGGCGCCGCAAGGCCGAGCTCGGCGGCGACCTCGGCGATGCGTTCGAGCTCGAACAGCGAGTCGACGGTCAAGCCGCGCACGCCGGCGCGCAACGCGGCGGCGATCTCGTCGCGGGTCTTGGCGACGCCGTTGAACACGATCTGGCGGCCGGCAAAGCCGGCACGCTGCGCCTTCCAGAGCTCGCCGCCCGAGTTCACCTCGACGTTCACGCCGGCACGCCGCACCTCGCCCAGGAACCAGAGGTTCGAGCAGGCCTTGCTGGCGAAGAACACCTCGGTGTCGAGGTGACGCCGGGTGAAGGCGTTCACGAGGCTGCTCACGTTCCAGCGGATGCGCCGCGGCGAGTACACGAAGAACGGCGTCGGGTTGGTGCGAGCGAGCTCGACGAGGTCGACCCCGTCGAGCACGAGGTGGCCGTCCCGCTCGGTGAGGTCGCCGTCGAGCGCGAGGTGAGCACCTCGTGCGGAGCTGTCGCCGTCGGGCTGGGTCATCTCGCTCGTCACCTGCCTCGTCGTGTCGTGCCGCACGTGCCGTCCGGCCGAGACCGTTGGGCCCGATTTGGGGGCGTCGTCGCCGTCCGATTATACTGTCCCCGCCGGCGGCGCCGCCGCCGGCGTTTCCGCGACCGCAGGACCGCCACGGAACCTGAGCTGACCTTCGACCTCGACGCCATCGCGGCCGCTACGGGCAGCCTCGCCGCGCGCCTGCTCGCCCGCGGCATCGAGCTCGTCGGCGTGACCAAGGCCGTCGACGGCGAGCCGGCCGTCGGGCAGGCGATGCTCGAGGCCGGCTGCACCGGCCTCGCCGACTCGCGCCTGCCCGCGCTGGTGCGGCTCGCCGCTCACGCCCTCGTGCCGCTCACGCTGCTGCGCGCCCCCGGACCCCACGACGTCGTGACGGCGGCCCAGGTCGCCGAACGAATCCTGCTGTGCGACCCGGGCACGGCCGAGGAGCTCGGCCGCCACGCGCCAGGCCTGCCGATCGAGCTGCTGCTCACCGTCGACCTCGGCGATCGCCGCGAGGGCGTGCTGCCCGGGCAGGCCGGCGAGGCGGCGAGCCGCCTCGCCGGCCTGCCCGGCACCGCCCTCGGCGGCATCGCCGTGAACTTCGCCTGCCTGTCGGGCCAGCTCCCCAGCGTCGCGCTGCTGCGCGCGGCCGAGGACGTCCTGGCCACGGTCGCCGACGCCGCCGACCTCGACGCTCCGCTGCTGTCCGTCGGCGGGACCGTCTGCCTCAGCTGCCTCGACGACTTCACGCCGCGGTTTCGCACCGAGCTGCGCGCCGGCGGCGGGCTCCTCTACGGCTACGATTTCGTCTCGGGCGAGACGCTCGCCGGCCTCGAACGCTTCGACCCCGTGCTCACCGCGACCGTGCTCGAGTCGTCGCGCAAGCCGCCGGCGCCGGTCGGCCCCGCCGGCCGCGACGCGTTCGGCCACACCCCCGACACGGCGCTGCCCGACCACGACGCCTGGTACACGCTGATCGCCCTCGGCCGGCGCGACTGCGAGCCCGGTGGCCTGCGGCCGCTGCTCGACGGGGCCTGGGTCGCCGGCATGACGAGCGACGTGGCCGTGCTCGTCACGCCGCGCGAGCTGCGCCCGGGCGACACCGTTGCCTTCGCCGTCGACTACGACGCCCTCGTGCGCGCCGTGACCTCGCCGTTCGTCTCCCGCCGCTTCGTCACCCGTACGCCGGCAAGCGCCGGCGCCGTCGTCCGTCCCGACCGCAAGGAGAACCCGTGACCCACGCCGATACCCGCCGCGTCGGCTCGCGCCGGCCGCTCCAGATCGTCTCGCCAGACGAGGTGCGCCGCATCCACGAGACCTCGCTCGACATCCTGCACGAGGTCGGCTGCGTCTACTACTCGAAGCGCGCCCTCGACGTGCTGGCCGAGGCCGGCGCCGAGGTCGACTACGAGACCACGGTCGCCAAGCTGCCGCCCGAGGTGGTCGAGCGGGCCCTGGCCACCCTGCCGCGGCGCTTCACGCTCGGCGGCCGCACCCCCGAGTACGACCTGCCGCTCGACGGCGAGCACGCCTACATCACCTCCGACGGCTGCGCCACGTTCGTGCGCGAGCACGACGGCTCGGTGCGGCCCTCGACCAAGGCCGACGTCGCGGCGGCGGCCCGCGTGGTGCAGGGGCTCGACAACATCTCAGCCACGTCGGCCCTCGTGTCGGCCCAGGACAGCCCGGTCGAGACGCGCGTGCTGCACGAGTTCGACGCCTGCATGCGCTCGTCGGCCAAGCACACCATCGTCGTCTCACTCAAAGAGGACTGGGAGGCGCGCAGCCTGATCCGCATGGCCGAGGCGGTCGCCGGCGGCGCCCGCGAGCTCGACGAGCGCCCCACCTTCTCGGTCATCCTGTGCACGGTAAGCCCGCTGCACCAGGAGCGCTTCGGCATGGACCTCGCCTTCACCCTCGCCGAGGCCGGCATCCCGATGATGCTCTACCCCATGCCGATCCTGGGCGCGACGGCGCCGGTGACGCCGGCCGGCACCGCGGTCGTCAACAACGCCGAGATCCTGGGCGCCATCACCGCGATCCAGCTCGCGCACCCCGGCGCCAAGCTCATCCACGCCGGCGGACCGACCGCCCTGTTCATGCGCACCGGAGCCTACTTCGCCAACGTGCCCGAGGCGCTCCTGCTGCGCGCCGTGCAGGGCCAGATGGCGGCCTTCTACGGCATGCCCGCCGGCCTGGGCTGGGGCGGCACGAAGGGCAAGGAGCCCGGCGTGCAGGCGGCCTACGAGAACACACTCGGGCTCATGCTCGAGCTGTTCGCCGGCGCCGATTTTCTGTTCGGGGCCGGCCTGCTCGACTCGGTCACGCAGATGTCGCTCGAGGAACTCGTCGTGGCCGACGAGGTCTTCGGCATGGTGAGCCGCCTGCTGCAGGGCGTGACGGTCGACCGCGAGCACCTGGCCGTCGACCTCATCGCCCGGATGGGCTTCAAGGGCGACTACCTGTTCGATTCCCACACCCGCAAGCACGTGCGCGAGCTCTGGCAGGCCAGGCTGGGCGAGACCGGCACCTACGAGGCCTGGAAGACGGCCGGCGCGCGCGGCACGGCCGACGTGGCCCACGCCCGGGTCGAGGAGCTGCTCGCCGCACCGGTGCCCGAGTTTCCCGCCGGCCTCGGCCGCGAGTTCGACGCGATCATCGCCGCGGCGGCCCAGTGACGGCTCGCGGCGATGTAGACTCTGGGCAGTCGGCGACACCTTTCTGGCGCTCCCCGCGAAGGGAGCGGGGCGGCCGGCACCAGCTGAAGGAGCGCTCTTGACGCGGACTCGCCTCAAGTCGGCGGCGCGCGACCACCCCGCCGCGTAGGACCATCCGTCCCGTCGGACGCGCGGGAGCCCGGGCCTGGCGGCCGCGAGCGCTCCCGTCGCGCACCCCTTCACGCCGAAAGGACCGACCACCATGACCTACGCAGACGGCTGCTATGTCGGCAAGCGCGTCAAGCTCGATCTCCTCGACGCCGCCGAGATCCGTCAGATCCACGAGGCGACGCTCGACGTGATCGAGAACGTCGGCGTCATGTTCTTCTCGCAGCGGGCGCTCGACGTGCTCGAGGAGCACGGCGCCACGGTCGACCGGGAGACCTCGGTCGCGAAGATCCCGGGCGCGGTCGTCGAGCGGGCGCTCGCCAGCGTGCCGCACGAGTTCACCCTGGGCGGCCGCACGCCCGAGTACGACCTGCCGCTCGACGGCGAGCACATCTACATCTCGTCCGACGGCTGCGGCGTGTCCTACCGCGACCCGGTCACCGGCGTGGTACGGCCCTCGCGCAAGGAAGACCTCGAGAACTGCGCCCGCGTCGTCCAGGCGCTCGACAATGTGAGTGCGACGAGCGCGGTCGTCTCGGCCCAGGACTGCCCCATCCAGAGCCGCGTGCTGCACGAGTTCGACGCCTGCGTGCGCAACTCGGCCAAGCACAGCATCGTCGTCTCTATCAAGGAGGACTGGGAGGCGCGCAGCCTGATCGAGATGGGCGTCGCCCTCGCCGGCGGCCGCGACGAGCTGCGCCTGCGGCCGACCTTCACCGCCATCATCTGCACGGTGAGCCCGCTCCACCAGGAGCGCTTCGGCATGGACCTCGCCCTCACCCTCGCCGACGCCGGTATCCCGATCAGCTTCTACCCCATGCCGATCCTCGGCGCGACCGGCCCCATCACGATCGCTGGATCGGCCGTCGTGAACAACGCCGAGTTCGTGAGCGGCGCGACGCTCGTACAGCTCGCCAGCCCGGGCGCGCCGGTCATCCACGGCGGCGGCCCGACCGCGATGTACATGGGGAGCGGGGCCTACGCGAGCAACTCGCCCGAAGCCATCCTGATCCGCGCCGTGCAGGGCCACATGGCCGACTTCTACGGCGTGCCGGCCTGGTACGGCGCCGGTGCGACCACGGCCAAGGAGCCCGGTATCCAGAGCGCCTACGAGAACGCGCTCGCCATGTTCATGGCCTACGCCAACGGCGCCGACGTGACGTTCGGCACCGGCCTGCTCGACGGCTCGCGCATCCTGTGCCTCGAGAACATGGTGGTCGACGACGAGATCCTCGGCATGGTCAAGCGCATGCTGCGCGGCGTCGAGGTGACCGACGAGACGATCGCCCGCGACCTTATCGTCAAGATGGGCTTCAACGGCAACTACCTGTTCGACGGGCACACCCGCAAGCACGTGCGCGAGCTCTGGCAGGCCAAGCTCGGCGAGACGGGCAACTACGAGGCCTGGAAGGCGGCCGGCGGCAAGAGCACGGTCGAAAAGGCGCAGGACAAGGTGCGCGAGATCCTGGCGGCCGAGCCGATCGGCTTTCCCGACGACCTCGGCCGCGAGTTCGACGCGATCATCGCCGCGGCCGAGCGCCAGGCCGTCTAGCGACGCCGGACGCGCCGGCGGGCCGGCGGCGGACAGCCGAAGGAGGTCACGACGACCGATGTCGTCATCGAACCGGTCGGCGAGGCGACCGTCGAGGTCGCAGTCGACCTCCTGCGCCGCTTCTTCAGCGAGGAGGGCTTCACGACGCCGCCCGACGCCCAGCGCCGCGGCCTCGCCGAGATGCTGGCCGACCCGGTGCACTGCGCCGCCGTCCTTGCCTTTCGCGAGGACGGCGGCGCCCGCCGGGCGGTCGGCATCGCCACCGCCGCCTGGACCGCCTCGGTCGAGTACACCCGCTCGGCCGAGCTCGAGGACCTCTATGTGGTGCCGGCCGCGCGCGGCCACGGGATCGCCGGCGCCCTCATCGGCGCCGTGACCCGCTGGTCCCGGCAGCGGGGCTGCCAGGCGCTGCTCGTCACCGTCACGCCCGACGGCGAGCTCAGCCACGGTCTCAGCGGCTTCTATGCCAGGCGTGGCTTCGCCGACGAGTACCGCACGCTGCTCGCCCTCGACCTCGGCGCCGCGCCGTGAGCCCCGGACAGGGCGGCGCGCCCCGCGAGGAGGGCTTCTCGAAGGACGCCGACAAGCTGATCCGGCGGCTGTCGCTCGTCGCCTTCCTGCTCTCGCGCCCGGGGCGGCCCGCCACCGCGGCCGAGATCCGTCGTCGCGTCGAAGGCTATGCGCTCATGAGCGACGACGCCTTCAAGCGGCGCTTCTACGAGGACCGCGCCGAGCTCACCGCCCTGGGCATCGCGATCGCCGCCGATGGCGGCGAGGGTGGCGAGGCCGAGCTCTACTCGCTGCCGGCGTCGGCCTACTACCTGCCGGCCATCGAGCTCACACCGGCCGAGCTCTCGGCGCTCGCCGCCTGCCTGTTCGTGCTCGAGGACCGCTTCGCCTACAGCGAGCCGCTGCGCCTCGCCCTGCTCAGCCTGACCCACGGCCGGCCCGAGCTGCTCGCGCCGGCCGCCCCCACACCGATCAGCGTGCTACCCGAGCGCGAGGCGCGCCGCGCCGCCGGCGCCCTGCCCAAGCTGCAACAGGCAGTCGCCGCCGGCAAGACGGTGACCTTCCTCTACTACTCGATCGGCCGCGACGAGGAGCGCGAGCGCACGGTCGACCCGTACGGCCTGCTGCTCGTCGGCGACGAGTGGTACCTCGTCGGCTTCTGCCACTTGCGCACGGCGATCCGCACCTTCCGGTTGTCGCGCCTGCGCTCGCGCGTGACCTTCGCGACGCGCGCGCCGCACGACTTCGGCGCGCCGCTCGACTTCTCGATCGACCGCTACCTCGACCGCCCGCCCTGGCAGCTCGGCGAGCCGGTCGGCCACGCCGTCGTGCGCGTGGCGGCCGGCATGGCCTGGTGGGTCGAGGCCCACTTCGCGCGCTGCGGCACGATCGCGCCGGCCGGCGACGACGCGCGCCTGAACGCCGGCGAGGGTGGCCGCGACGCCGGCACGGGCGGCAGTGACGGCTCCGGGGCGGGCGGCGACGGCGGTGATGCGGGCACGGGCGGCGCCGGCGACGAGACCGACATCCTGTTCTCGACCGCCTACGACTCGGCTCAGCAGCTCATCGAGTGGGTGCTCTCGATGGGGGCGGCGGCCGAGCTCGTCGAGCCGCCGGCGCTGCGCGCCGAGCTGCGCGCCCAGCTCGGCCGCCTGGCCGGGCGGCTCGAGCGGCCGCCGCTCGAGGCCGGCCGCGCCGCCGCGCTGCTCGCCGCCGCCGGGCTCGACGAGCCCGCCAGCTCGCCCACTCCCCGCGCCGACTCGGCACCGGCCGGCGGCGCCGACGACTGGCAGGTCGAAGCCGACCGCTTCACCCGCCTGACCACGCTGCTCACCTATTTGCACGACGTCTGCCGGGCGGCCGGCGGCGCCGACGAGACGCCCGTGCCCGTCGCCGAGCTCTGCGCCCGGCTCGACACCACGCCGGCCGAGCTGCGCGCCGACGTGCGGCTCCTCAACCTCGTCAACTTCGGCGGCGAGGGCACCCTCGTGTGGGCCGAGGTCAAGGGGCCGGACCTGGTCGTCACCTGCGACGTGGCGAGCTCGGCGTTCGCGCGGCCGGCCCGCCTGTCGCCGCTACAGGTCGACACGCTGCTGCTGGCCGTCGAGGTGCTCGGCGGGCAGCTCCCGATCGAGCACGGCGCCGCGCTGCGCAGCGCGGCGCAGAAGCTGCGCCGCGCCCGTCACGCGGCGCCGTCGTCGGTCGCCGCCGGCGAGCGGCTGCCCACCGCCGAGCCGATCCTCGACGCGGTGAGCGCGGCCGTCGGCGAGCACCGTCTGCTCGACATCGAGTACTGGTCGGAGGGCAGCGGCACGACCACGACGCGGACGGTTGAGCCGTACCTGCTGGTGCGCACCCGGGGCGAGTGGTACTACGTCGCCTGGTGCCGGCGCTCGCAAGGCACGCGCACCTTCCGGATCGCCACCACCAAGCGGGCGGCGCTGCGCGGCGAGCGCTTCGCGCCGCGCCCCGAGGTCGAGGTCGAGCTCTACCGCCGCGAGGGCGTGCGCAGCGCAGCCCGCCACGCGCCGCGCAGCGCGCTCGTCTGGTACGCGCCCGACGTCGCACGCTACGTGGCCGAGCGCGGGCCCGCGGTACCCGTTCCGGGCGGCGCCTGCCTGGCGACCCAACCCTACGTCGACGAGCGCTGGCTCACCCACGAGCTCCTGCACTTCGCCGGCGCGGCCGTGCCGCTCGCCCCCGAACCGGCGGTCGCCGCGCTGCGCGACCTCGTCGCCCGGCTGCTGCGGCGATACACGTAGCCATGCACCTCTCGACCATGGCCACCCAGCTCCTGTTCGCCGCCCAGCTCCCGGTCTGCCTCTACGTCGGCCAGCGCACCGCCCGGCGCACCGGCCGCTCGCGTCTGGCCTGGGTCGTCTGGGGCTTCCTGCTGGCCGTGATCTTCCCGCCCCTGGGCGCGATCGCCGCGCTCGTCGCCTTCTGGGTCTGCCCGCCCCAGCGCCGGGCGGAGCCATGAGCGTCGCACCGCCGCCCGGCGCGGACGGCCTCGCCGGCGCCCCCTGGGTGGTGGCCGGCCGGCGCTGCCTGCCGGCGACGGCGGCCTGCGCCTTCGACCCACCGGCGCTCCTGACCGCGGTCGGCGACCTGCCGGCGGCGGTGGCCGCGGCGCTCGACGCGCCCATCCAGGCGCCACCCCTCGCCGCCCTCGCCGCCGGCGCCCGCGAGGTCGCCGTCGTGGTGCCCGACTCGAGCCGTGGCTGCCCCGTGGCGGCCCTCCTGCCGCCCCTGCTGGAGCGCCTCTCGCAGGCCGGGGTGAGCGACGAGCGCATCCGCGTCGTGATCGGCTGCGGGCTGCACCGCACGACGACCCCGGCCGAGCGCGAGACCCTCGTCGGCGCCGGCGTCGCCCGGCGCCTGCGTGTGGTCGACGCCCAGGGCATGAGCCCGCGCAACGTGCCGCTGGGCGAGGTCGCCGGCCGCGGCCCCATCGTGATCGAAGAGGCGGTCGCGGGCGCCGACCTCGTGGTGGCGGTCGGCATCGTCGAGCCCCACCTCTACGCCGGCTTCTCAGGCGGCGTGAAGGCGGTGGCGGTCGGCTGCGCCGGCCGCGAGACGATCGCCTGGACCCACCACCCCGTGTTCCTCGACCGCCCCGAGGTGCGTCTCTGCCGGCTCGACGGCAACCCGTTCCAGGAGGCGCTGCGCGAGATCGCCGCCGCCACCGCCCTGCGCTTCGCGCTGAACGTCGTCGTGGACGGCGGCGGCGGGGTCGCCGGCGTGGCCGCCGGCGACCCCGCCGCCGCCCAGCGCCGCCTCGTTGCCGACCACGGGGACACCTGGGTGAGGCGCCACGACGCGCCGTTCGACCTGGTGGTCGCCGGCGTGCCGGAGCCCAAGGACCGCAGCCTCTACCAGGCCTCGCGAGCCGCCACCTATGTCGGCCTGTCGGCCCGGCCGGTGCTCGTGCCGGGCGGCCTGATCGCGTTCTGCGCCGAGCTGCCGCTCGGCGTCGGCGACGGCCCCGGCGAGGTCAACTTCGGCGCGCTCCTGGCCGAGACCAGGCGGCCGATGGACCTGGTCGCCCGCGGCTGCGTCGAGCCGCTCGGCCCCGGCGGCCAGCGCGCCTACATGGTCGCCAAGCTCATGACGACGTACCGGGTCGGCGTTGTCGGCGCGCGCGATCCCGACCTCGTCGAGGGCTGCGGCCTGCTCGCTTTTGAGTCGATCGACGAGGCCGTCGCGGCGGCGCGCCGCGTGCGCGGCCCCGGGGCCCGCGTGCTGGCCGTGGCCGACGGCATCGACACGGTCGTCGAGCTCGGCGGCTGAGCGTCCCGCGGCCGCAGCTCGCCGCCGGCCCGCACCGCCGCCCGGCCCCTGCCCGTGGCCGTCGTTCGGGCGGTCGGCGCGGGGGGAACAACCGGGGTGAGCCCCGAACAAGGAGGACCATGGGGTCCGGCTTCAAGATAGCGCGCCTGTTCGGCATCGACATCAGCGTGTCGCCGAGCTGGCTGTTGATCTTCGTGCTCGTGACCTGGACGGTGGGGACATCGTTCCGCTATGAGCCATGGTCGACGGCGACCCTCTGGACGGTCGCCGTCCTGAGCTCACTGCTGTTCTTCGCGTCGGTGCTCGCGCACGAGCTCGCTCACTCGTTCGTGGCCCGCGCCCAGGGCATCGAGGTGCGCGGCATCACGCTCTGGCTGCTGGGCGGCGTCTCGACCATCGAGTCCGAGGCGACGAGTCCTGGACGCGAGGCGGTCCTCGCCGGCGTCGGCCCGCTCTCGAGTCTCGTCATCGGCGTGGCCTGCGTGCTCGGCGCCCGGGTGGCGCCGGCCTCGAGCGTGGCCGAGGCCATGCTCGTGTACCTCGGCTTCATCAACGTGGCGCTCGCCGTCTTCAACATGCTGCCGGGCTTCCCGCTCGACGGCAGCAAGGTGCTGCACGCCGGCCTCTGGTGGTTGACCCGCGACACGGTCAAAGCGACCCGCTGGGCTGCGCGTGCCGGCCTCGCCGTCGGCTACGGCATGATCGCCCTGGGCCTGGCCTCGCTCGTCGGGTTCCACACCGGCCTCGACGCCTACGTCAGCGTCGTCTGGCTGGCCTTCATCGGCTGGTTCGTGGTGCAGGCCTCGCAGATGGCCGTGCGCCAGAGCCGCGCCGAGGGTAGCCTGGCCGGCGTGCCGGTCGGCCGGGTGATGACCGTGCCGCCGACCGGCATCCCCGAAGATGTCACCCTGCGTCAGGCCGTCAACGGGTACTTCGCCCCGTTCAACGCGCGCTGCCTGCCGGTGCTCGACGGCGCCGGCGTCCTGGCCGGCATGATCTGCTTGTCGGACCTGCAGCGCACCGACGAGAGCGCGTGGGGTGTCGACCAGGTGCGCGATGCCATGACACCCCACGCCCGTCTGGAGACGATCGGCCCCGACGAGCCGGCCGCCGCCGCCTTCCACCGCCTCGCCACGAGCGACGCGGACTACCTGGCGGTGGTCCAGGACGGCCGCCTGATCGGCTTCGTCGACCGCACCGGCATCGTGAGCTACGTGCAGACCGGCCGGGCCGCGCGGCCGGCGCCGGGCGCCGTCGGCATGTAGGCCTCAGGGCAGCTTGACGACCACGACCGCCATGTCGTCGTCGGCGCTGCCCCCGGCAAAGCGCGCCGCCCTGCCCAGGAGCGACTCGGCGAGCTGCTGAGCCGGCTCGCCCAGGTGACGCCGTATCGTCTCGCGCAGACCCCGTTCGCCGAGCATGCGGCCGGCGCGGCGGGCCTCGGTCAACCCATCGGTGTAGAAGACGAGGGTCGCGTCCTCGGGCAGCACGCAGCGGTTGGTCGGGTAGGCCTCGCCCTCGAACATGCAGACGGGGAACCCCCCGGTCTGGGGGATGGGGAGCCGGCGGCGGCCGACCAGCACGAGCGGCCGCGGGTGGCCGGCGACGGCGTAGTCGAGCGTGCGACGGCGCACGTCGAGCAGGGCCAGGACGATGGTGGCGAAGGGCATCTCAGGGTCTTGGGCGATGAGCGCCGCGTTCAGCCGCGACAGGGCCTCGCCCGGGGAGCTCTCCTGAGCGTAGGCGCGCAGCGTGTAGCGCAGCAGGGCGGTCTCGACCGCGGCCTGCAGCCCGCGGCCGCAGACGTCGCCCACGGCGATCAGCACGCGGCCGGGGGCGAGCTGCAGGATGTCGTAGAAGTCGCCGCCGACGCGGGCCGCGCGCGTCGCCGCCTGGTAGCGCACGCCGATCTCGGCCCCGGCCAGCAGCGGCGGCTGCACGAGCAACGCCTGCTGGAACGTCTCGGCGATCTCGTGCTCGCGCTGGAAGGCGCGCACGTTGCGCAGGGTGAGCGCGAGCTGGGCCGCCATGGTCGTCGCGAGGCGACCGTCGTCGTCGCTGAACGAGTCCGCCCGGGAGCGCTCGAAGACGAGCGCGGCGAGGGCGTCGGACCGCTGTCGCCTGACCGGCACGATCAACGCCCGCCCCCGCACGAAGGCGCGATCGGCCATCGCCTGCTGGGCCACGCCGTCGCCGATCTCGAGCCCGCCGAGGTCGGGCGTGACCTCGCGCAGCACGGCGACGAGCTTCTCGGCGGCGGCCGCGTCGGGCGCCGAGAAGCCGTCGCGGTCGTGGAAGGCCCTGACCGCCACCACATCACCGTCGCGCACCGCGTAGGCGGCGACGTCGGCTGCGAGCAGGTCGGCCCCCGACTCGAGCACCTCGCGCATCACGGCGGGCTCGTCGCGCAGGCGGGCCAGCCTGAGCGAGACGGCCTGCAAGGTCTGCAGCTGGGTCGCGAGGCGCTCGAGGCGGCCGGCGATCTCGCGCTGGGAGTCGTAGAGGTGGGCGTTGTCGAGGGCCAGGGCGGCGAACTGGCAGATGGCCTCGACGAGCTCGATCTCTTCGGGCGAGTAGTCGTGCGGCTTGTCGTCGAACAGCTCGACCACGCCGACCACGCGGTCGCGCGCCTTCAGGGGCACGTCGAGCTGGCTGACCTTGCCGTTGCGCGCCAGCAGCCGGCGCTCGCTGTCCGAGAGCCCGGGATCGTCGGGCGACAGCACCACCACCGGGCGTCCCTCGGCGACGACCCGCCCGGTCACGGGGTACTCGGCGAGCGACCACAGCCGGCCGATCACGTCGCCGAACTCGAAGTGGCCGTGCTCGTAGCTCACCACCGTGCGCACGGCGCCGCGCTCGGCCTCGAGCACGTGGATGTCGCAGGCGCTCACCTCGAGCAGGGCGACCAGCCGTTCGACGACGGACTCGATCACCTTGCGGGGCTCGAGGCTCGCGGCGAAGTCGAGGCTCGACTCGACGACGAGCGACAGGCCGCGCTGCTTGGCGTCGAGCTCGGCCACGAGGCGGGCGTTCTCGACGGCGACGGCCACGTGGCCGCCGACGCTGCCGGCGAAGCGCACCAGCTCCCCGGTGTAGGGCGGCGTGTCCGGCGGCCGGCTGAAGACCATCGCGCCGAGGGCGACACCGAGCGCCCGCAGCGGCACGATCAACACGTTCGCGAGCTCGAGGGTCCGCACGTACGGCGCCGGCGTGAGCCCGCGCTCCGCGAACCAGGCGGTCACGTCGGGCACGGCGAGCACCTCGTCTTGCTCGAGAGCGTGACGCAGGAGCATGAGCGAGTCGTACGGGTAGCGCAGCGCGTCCGGAGCAAGCGCCGCACCCTGGCGCAGGGCGGCCTCGCCGCACCAGTGACCGTCGCGCACGAAGAAGGCGACGCCGACGCTCGCCTCGAGCTCGGCGGCGATGCGCCGCAGCGCGCCCTCGACGAGGTCGCCCGGCTCGCGGCGCCCGCTCGACTGGCTGACGACGTCGGCCTCGGCCTGCGCCAGGCGGGCGCGCGTCATGGCCCGGCTCGAGACCTCGTCGAGCTGGGCGAGCAGGTCGGACAGCAGCACGAGACCGCCGCTCGCGGCGATCAGCAGGTACAGATAGACCAGGTGTTGCGGGCTCGTGAACGTGTGCTGGGTCGCCATCACGAGGATGCTGAGCGCCACCGCCACGATCCCGGCGACGACGATCGTGCGGCGCCGCAGCGTCAGCGCGATGAACGCCAGCGGGATGAGGTAGAAACCGCCGGCGATCCAGCCCGACGAGGTGTGCATGTCGAAGAAGAAGACGGCGGCCATCAGGGCCGCCGCCGCCGCGACGGTCAGCGCCGCGTGGCGCTGGAACCAGCGCATGAGGCCGAGCAGACGCGGGTAGCGCGGCTCGATCGGGACCATCACGGGTGTCTGGTCGGACATGCGGCCGTCCGTCTCAGTGGGGGCTGCCGGACGCGGAGCGCGCCGGCCACGAGCCGGGGCCGCTCCCGTTGCAGCTCTCAGCTTACGCCCGCGGTCAAGGGGCGGCGGGCGGCGGCGGCTCTGACGAGCCCCTGCCCGCCCGCTCCCTCTTCCCCGCGAGCCGGGCGAGCACCTTCGGCGAGCGCAGCTCGCGCGTCACGTCGTTTGCCACCCAGCGCGCCGCGCGCGCGGCGGCGTCGCCGCCGCGCGGTCCGCCGGCGCGCTCGTCGGCGGCGGCGCGGATGCGCTCCGCGCACGAAAGCGCGGCCGCGTGCAGCGCCGCGTCGCGCTTGCCGATGTTGCGCAGCGCCCAGCTCACGGCCTTCTTCACGAAGTTGCGCTCGTCGAACGCGCCGCGCTCGACGAGCGGGAAGAGCGCGCTGAAGGCGTCGTCGGCGGCGGTCCTGTCGTGCACGGCAAGGCCGGCCATCATGGCAAAGCCGGCCCGCTTGACGAACTCCTCGGGCCGTCGCGCCCACTCGGCCGCCTTGGCCCAGGCGTACGCGGTCTGGTCGAACAGGTCGGTCGTGACCTCGTCGCAGACGTCCCACGAGTCGAACTCGGCCGCCCAGCGGTCCATCTGCGCCGGGTCGACCCTGGCGGGCTCGTCGACGAAGGCGGCCAGCAGCCTGGCCTCGTGCACGCCGGAGCGCCAGAGGGCCAGGGCGAGCTCGTGATCGCGCCCGAGCCGCTTGGCGAAGCGACGCAGCACGGTCACCGAGACACCGACCGCCGCGTCGACCCGGATGCCGTAGCGCGCCATGCCGGCGCGATCGGCTTCGCTACCCTGCGCGGCAAGCTCGGCGAGGATGGTCTCGACGGCAAGCTGCTCCACGTGCGCTCCTCTGGTCGCCACGGCCGGCGGGCTACTGACGATACACGCAGGTGCGGTTCTTGCCCAGGCGCTTGGCCAGGTAGAGCGCCTTGTCGGCGTTGGCGACGAGTTGGTCGGCGGTCGATGCGTGATCGGGGAACGTGGCGACGCCGACGCTGACCGTGACGCCGGCCGCCTTGCCGCCGGCGGTGTCGAACATCTGCGCCTGGGTCGCCTCGCGGATCGCCTCGGCGACGGCCACCGCCGGCCGGCGCCCCTCGACCAGGTCCTGCAGGCGTTCGGCCGCCGCGGCGGCGTCGCCGGGGGCTGTCTCGAGCAGCAGCACGACGAACTCCTCGCCGCCGTAGCGCGCCACCACGTCGACCTGGGCCCGGGTCTGGGCGAGGAGCAGGTCGGCGAGCGACTTGAGCAGACGGTCGCCCTGGGGGTGGCCGAAGGCGTCGTTGAACTCCTTGAAGTTGTCGACGTCGATCATGAGCAGGGCGAGCGGCTTCTCGAAGCGCTGCGCGCGGGCGATCTCCGACGCCAGGCGCTCCTGGAAGTAGCGGTGGTTGTAGAGGGCGGTGAGACCGTCGGTGCGCGACTGCTGCTCGAGCTCGCCGTAGGCCCGCTGCAGCTCGATGTTGCTGGCCGCCTTGCTGGCGAACACCTCGATCAGGCGCACGACCTCGTCGGTCGGACGCTGGCGGTCGATCGGGTCGTACGCCTCGATGTAGCCGATCACCTGGCCCTTCTGGCCGAGCATCGGCACGAAGAGCGAGTCGAACTGGTTCCACTCGCCCTCGGGCCGCTCCCCGACGAGCTCCTCGCCGGGCAGGTAGTAGTTCTCCTCGGCCGTCCAGGTGTGGAGGAGGTGGTCGACGAAGTGCGACTGCGAGATGGTCCGCGCCCCGTCGAGCAGACCCGCGATCACCCGTGCCGGGATCGGCGTCTGCTGGTAGTGCTCGTCGATCTCGGGCGTGCCGCCGAACGACTTGGCCACGACGAAGCGCTCCTGGTCGGGCTCGTGCAGGTAGATCACCCACTGATTGAAGCCGAGGGTCTCGTGCAGCACGCGGCCGAGCAGGTCGAGCAGCCGCTCCTCAGACAGCAGGCCGCGCATCTGGCCCGACAGCTCGACGAAGGCCGACAGCCGCTGGTTGAGGATGGCGAGGGCGGCGCGCTCGCGTTCGAGGCGTTCGTAGGCGCGCACGTTCTGCAACGCGGCCGCGCCCTGAGCGGCGATGCCCCCGGCGAGCTCCAGCTCGTCGCTTGTGAAGCACCGGCCGGCCGACGTCTCGGTGGCCGTGAGTAGGCCGAGGACCTCGTCCTGGTAGACCATCGGCACCCAGAGCTCGCCGGCGTCGCAGCGGCGCTCGAGACCGGCCACGGTCGGCCCGGGCAACCCGGGGTCGTCGGCCTGTACGGCCGTCACTCGACGTTCGTCGATGCAGCGCCCGAGCAAGGGGTCGTCGGCCAGCCGGTAGCGGTCCGACCACGTCTCGGGCAGGAGCGACGCGGCCGCGTCGGCGGCGTCGGCGGCGACCAGATCGAGGGCGCGCCGCGCCGCGTCGTACTGGTAGACCTCGGCGGTCGCCGTGCCCAGGGCCTCGCGCAGGTGGCGCGCGACGGCCGACGGCACACTCCCACGGTCGGCCGCGCTCAGCGTGGCGGCCACTCCGAGCAGGGTCGCCAGGTCGGCGTTGCGCCGCTCGGCCTCGTCGATCGCGCGGGCGTTGTGCAGGGCCACGGCGGCCTGCGCGCCGATCGCCTCGGCGAGGCGGACCTCGTCGGCCGTGAAGCGTCGCGGGTAGCGCGACTCGGCCACATCGAGCACGCCGAAGACCTCGTCGCCGTAGATCAGCGGGACCGACAGCGTCGCCTTCTCGCCCCAGGCCACCATCGACTGGAAGTCCTCGAACGACAGGCGCGAGTAGTCGTAGTAGTGGGTCTGCAGCCGCTTGGCGGCGACGGCGGCGAGGCCGTCGGGCCACGTCTTGCTCGTGAAGCGCCGCCCGATCCAGTCGGGGTCGACCGGCAGGTTCGGCACCTGGTAGTAGGCGATGACCTCGAGCTCCTGCGTGTCGGCGTGATAGTCGTAGACGTTCGACCAGGCCACGCCGAGGGTCTGCACGAGGCGCTCGGTGATCGTCGACAGGGTCGCCCGCAGGTCGCCGGCCGACGCGATCGCCGCCCCGGTCTCGAGCAGCAGGCGCTGCTCGCGGTTCTGCGAGTCGAGGCTGTCGATGATGCGGGCGCTCTGCACCGCGACGCCGGCCTCGTCGGCCAGGCGCGCGGCGAAGGTCTCGTCGGCCTTGGTGAAGCGCCGCGAGTGACGCCGCTCGATCGCGCAGAGAAAGCCGACGACCTCGTCGTCGGCGACGATGGGCACGTACAGGACGGCGCGCTGACCGCGGGCGATCATCTCGGCGCGCTCGTCGGCCGGCAGCTCGAGGTCGTCGTCGTGGGCCGTCGCGATGCGGCGCTCGGCGGCGGCGCGGGCACGGGCGCCCACGTCGCCGAGACCGTAGATCTGGTCGTCGCCGAGGCTCCTGTCCCGGTCGCCGTCGCCGGTCCGGTAGCGCGCGACGGCCTTGACGGCCCCCGACGTCTCTTGACGGATCAGCACGTCGCAGTGCTCGACCTCGAGACCCTCGGCCAGGCGCCGGGCGATGTCGGCCAGCGTGCGCTCGGCGGCGCGCGGACCGGCCTCGCCGGCAACGACGCCACCGGCTACGGCCGCGTCGGCCGGCGCGCGCCGGAAGCCGGCGAAGAGCTGCGAGTCGATCACGGCCTGGGCGATCGTCACACAGACGCCCTGGGCCAGCACGAGCTCAGCCGTCGTGTAGCGCCGCTCACGCCGCCCCGCGAGCAGCTCGATCATGCCGACGCTCTCGCCGTGCACGACGAGCGGCAGCGCGAGCCAGCCGCCCTCGAGGGGTGCCGCCGGCGCCTTGCGCAGGTGCTGCTCGGCGCCGGGGTCGGGTGTGGCGAAGAGCGGCTCGCGATTGGCGATGACGCGCGCCGCGAGGGGTTCGTCGGCCAGCGGGCGCGAGCCGCGCACCGCGGTGCGGACCCCGCTCACGTCGAAGCCGGCGACCGACTCGAGCGTGTCGTGCCCGAAGTCGACGAGCGAGAGCACCGCCGTCGTGCAGTCCATGGCGCGCAGCAGGCGGGCGCAGATGTGCGGCAGGGCGCGATCGGCGCCGAGCTCGTCGACGGCCCCGGGGGCGGCATCGACGAGCGCCAGCAGGGCCTGCGCCCGCAGCTTGTCCTGCTCGACGTCGACGAGGAACCGCTCGGCGGTCTCCTCGTCGTGCCTGCTCCCTGCCATGAAGGCATCCCTGCGTCGATCGTTTCGCGCGCGAGTGCCGGCCGATCGCCCCGCGATCCGCAGCGTCCATCCGGCTGGAGCAGTCTGCCCACACACCCGCGCGCGCCTATGTAGGTAGTCGACAAGCGCGGGCCAGAACTTGATGTCCCGCGGCACCGCCGCCGCGGCCCCCAGCGGGCGCGTCGGAGCCCCGTGGCGAACGGTTGACAGAGAATTCAACATGCGTAGAATTCACCAACTGTTGAGTTCTTCGCCACCGGGCCCGGGTGCGGCCGCGGCGGCGGTCAGGACGGCGGAATTGGAGGCCGGCCGTGTGGGCGATCGTCGTCAAGGAGTTCCGCCAGCTACGCCGCGACCGCCGCACCGTCGCCCTGCTGTTCATGCTGCCCGTCCTGTTCCTCGTCGTGTTCGGCTACGCGGCGAGTTTCGACGTGAAGAACGTGCCGACCGTCGTCGTCGGACCGCTGGCCGTGCCGGTCGCCGCCCACCTGCCGGGCCAGCTCGACGTGCTGGCGGTGCGCCCGGGCGATGGCCTCGCGCAGGCGCGCGCGGCGCTGCGCGACGGCACCGCGACCGTCGCCATCGTCACGCCCGCATCCGCCACCGGGCGAGCGGCCATCCTGATCGACGGCACCGAGCTGTTCGCGGCGCGCGCCGCCGTGTCGGCCTTCACCGAGCTGAAGGCTTCGAGCGCCGCCGCACTGAGCGGCCAGGCCACGAAGATCGGCGGCACGGAGTCGGGGAGCACGGGCATCGTCGGCGTCGTGGGAGGCACGGCCGCCGGCACGCCGGTGAGCGGCACGACGGCCGGCGGTGTGACGCTCCCGACACCCCAGGTGCTCTTCAACCCCGAGCTCAAGACGTCGGTCATCATGATCCCGGGCCTCTGCGGCATCATCCTCGTCTTCGTCGGCACCGTCGCGACCGCCCTCGGCGTGGTCCGCGAGCGCCAGGCCGGCACCCTCGAGCAGCTCGCCGTGATGCCCTTCAAGGCCTGGCAGGTGTTCGTCGGCAAGATCGCGCCCTACCTCGTGATCGCGGCCATCGACATGGTCGTGATCGTGCTCGTCGGCATGGCGCTGTTCGGCGTGCCGTTCCGCGGCTCGGTGCTCACCTTCGCGCTGGGCGCGGCGCTCTTCCTGTTCGTCACCCTCGGGGTCGGCGTGCTGATCTCGACCATCTCGCAGACGCAGGGGCAGGCGATCCAGCTCGCCATGATGACGCTCCTGCCGCAGATCCTGCTGTCGGGCCTCTTCTTTCCCATCTACGCGATGGCCGCCGGCGTGCGCTGGATCCCCTACGTGCTGCCGCTCACCTACTTCGTGAAGATCGCCCGCGGCGTCATGGTGCGCGGCGAACCGGCGAGCGCGCTCTGGTTCCCGCTGCTCATGCTGGCCGTGCTCGGCCTGGCTATCTTCGGCCTCTCGGTGCTGCGCTTCCGGCGCGACCTGGCACCGGCCGGGCGGGCGGCGAGCGCCGCGGCCTTCGGCAGCGACGTGCCGGGCGCGCCGCCCGCGCCGCCGGCCGGCGCCGGTCCGGCCGCGGCCGGCGGCGGGGTCGCGACGACGTGAGCGGCGGACCGACCATCGATACGGTCGGGGCCGGCCCGGCGGCGCCCCAAGCCGAGGCTCCGGCTACCGCCGGAGACCCCGCCTGGGGGCTGCGCCACGTCGAGGTGCGGTTCGGCCACCGTGTCGCGCTCGCCGGCGTCTCGCTGCACGCTCCGGCCGGCGCGGTGACGGCCGTGGTCGGCGGCGACGGCGCGGGCAAGTCGACCCTGCTGCGCACGCTCGCCGGTCTCCACGCCCCCGCCGCCGGCCGCGTCATGCGGCCGCCGGCCGGCGACGTCGGCTTCGTGTCGGCCGGCGCCGGGGCCTACGACGACTTGACCGTGACCGAGAACCTCGACTTCGTCGCCGGCGCCTACGGCCTGCTCGGCGCGCAGCTCGAGACGCGGGCCGCGCCGCTGCTCGCCCGCGCCGGTCTCGACGCAGCCCGCGACCGCCTCGCCGGGCACCTGTCGGGCGGCATGCGCCAGAAGCTCGCCTTCGTCCTCGCCGCGGTGCACGATCCCGCGCTGCTGGTGCTCGACGAGCCCACGACCGGCGTCGATCCCGTGAGCCGCGCCGACATCTGGCGGCTGATCGCCGGCGCCGCAGCCGCGGGCACCGCCGTCGTCATGGCGACCACCTACCTCGACGAGGCCGAACGAGCCGCGACCGTCCTCGTGCTCGACGACGGTCGCGTGCTCGCCGCGGGCACGCCCGACGAGATCGTCGCGCGACTGCCGGGGCGCGTCGTCGAGACGGTGGCAGCCGCGGGGCCAGGCGGCTGGGCCGCCTGGCCCCGCGGCCGCCACCTGCACCTCTGGCTGCCCCCCGCCGCGCCCGACCGCGCCGCGACTGCGCCGGCCGCCCCGGCCGGCGCCCTCCCTGTCACCGCCGACTTGACCGACGCCGTCATCGTCGCCGCTCTGGCGCGCGGCGGCGCCGGCTCACCGTCCAACGAGGGGGCGGCCGCGACCGCCGCTGCAGCGCCGCACGCCCCGACGTCACCTCTGCCGACGCGCGGCGACGAAACGGCCCTCGCGGCCACGCGCGGCGTCACGCGCCGGTTCGGTGACTTCGTCGCCGTCGACGGCGTCGACCTGACCGTGCGGCCCGGCGAGACCGTCGGCCTGCTCGGCGCCAACGGCGCCGGCAAGACGACGCTGATCCGCCTCCTGCTCGGCCTGCTGCGGCCCAGCGCGGGCGCGGTCGATCTGTTCGGTGCGCCGCCCTCGCGCGCCGGCCGCCTGCGCCTGGGCTACGTCCCCCAGAGCCTGGGCGTGTGGGACGACCTCACGGTCGACGAGAACCTGGCCTTCTCGCGCCGCGCCTTCGCCGACCCGGCGGCGCCCGCGCACGAGTGCGCCGCCGCACCCGATGCCGAGCTCGCCGCGCGCGGCGGTGCGCTGGTGCGCGACCTGCCGCTCGGCCTGCGCCGCCGCCTCGCCTTCGCCGCCGCGCTCGCCCACCGGCCCGAGCTGCTCGTGCTCGACGAACCCACGTCGGGCGTCGCGGCCCTCGCCCGGGCGCGCCTATGGGAGACGATCCAGGGTGCCGCCGCGGGCGGCGCCGGCGTGCTCGTCACGACGCACGCCATGGACGAGGCCGAGCAGTGCGACCGTCTCGTCCTCATGGCGGCCGGCCGCGTGGTCGCCGCCGGCACGATCGCCGACATCGTCGGCGACGCCACCACCGTCGAGGTCGAAGCCGAACGCTGGGACGACGCCTTCCGCGCGCTCGACGACGCCGGCCTGCCGACCGCCTTGTCCGGCCGGCGCGTTCGCGTGGCGGGCGGCGACGCGGAGCGCGTGGCCGCGGCCCTCGACGCGCGCCGCGTCGCGGCCCATCTGAGGGTTGTACCGGCCAGCTTCGACGAGGCCTTCGTGGAGCTCGTGAGCGCGGCTGCGCCGGCGAGCGCCGACGGTTCCACGGCGGCAGTCACCGCGTCGCCCGCGGACCGACCCGCGGCATCACCTGCCACTCCCCTCACCGACCGACACACAGACGATCCAGGGAGGACCGCTTGAGCTCGACCGCACCACCTGCCCCCGCCACCCCCGATGCGTTCGCCGTGCCGACCGCGGGCGCCGACACCGGTCACCCCCGCAAGTGGTGGATCCTGGTCGCCGTGTCGGTCGGCATGTTCATGGCGCTGCTCGACGTGACGATCGTCAATATCGCGATCCCGGCCATCATCAAGGACCTGCGCACCAACGTGACCAGCGTGTCCTGGGTGCTGAACGCCTACAGCCTCGTGCTCGCCGCGTTCTTCCTGTCGATGGGCCGCATCTCCGACCGTTACGGCCAGAAGCGCGTCTTCATCTTCGGCCTCGTCACGTTCACCGCGTTCTCGCTGCTCTGCGGCCTCTCGCCGAACATCGGCTGGCTGATCGCCTTCCGCGCCGGACAGGGTCTGGGCGGCGCCGCCCTGCTCACGCTGTCGCTGGCCATCGTGCTGGGCGCGTTTCCCAAGCACCAGCAGGGCATGGCCGTCGGCCTGTGGGGCGCCCTGGGCACGGCCGCCGCGGCGGTCGGACCCACGCTCGGCGGTCTGCTCGTGACCTACGGCGGCGCGCACGGCTGGAAGTGGATCTTCTTCGTGAACGTGCCGATCGGCGTGGCCGCCGTAGTCTTCGCCGCCCTCGTGATCCCGCACCGGGTGCACCGCGGCCACAGCGAGGGCGGCATCGATGTGCCCGGTGTCCTCGTGTCGGCCGGCGGCCTGTTCCTGCTCACCCTCGCCCTGGTACAGGGCAACTCCTGGGGCTGGCGCTCGCCGGGCGTGATCGCGCTGTTCGTCGCGGCCGTCGCCTGCTATCCGCTGTTCGTCTGGTGGGAGCGTCGCACTCAGCACCCCATGTTCCCGCTCGAGCTGCTGCGCATCCGCTCGTTCACGGCGGCCAACAGCGCCATCATGTTCATCGGCGTCGCCATGGGCGGCACGTTCCTGCTGGTCGTGATCTTCATGGTCGACGTGCTGGGCTACTCTGAGCTGCGCGCCGCGCTCGCCCTCACCGTCATGCCGCTGATCGCCCTCGTGATCGCGCCCAACGCCGGGCGCCTGGTCGACCGCATCGGGCCGCGCGTGCCGGCCGTGCTGGGCGCCGCGCTCTTCGCCGTGGGCCTCGTCCTGCTGTCGCGCCTCACCGGCACCTCCACCCTGCCGCAGATCATGTGGCGCATCGCCTTCATCGGCGGCGGCATGGGCTTCGCCATGCCCACCCTCTCGGCCGCCTCGATGGCCTCGCTGCCGCCCCAGGTCCGCGGCGTCGGCTCGGGCTCGCTCAACACGCTGCGCCAGGTGGGCTTCACGCTCGGCGTCGCCGTGCTGGTCGCGATCTTCTCGCACACCGTGGCACTGAACGCGCAGACGGCCACGGTCCACGCCGTGCGCTACGTGAACGCCCAGCAGCAGGTGCCGGCGTCCGCCAGGGCGAGCATCGCCCACCAGCTCGAGACGACCGCCGCCGCGGCCGCGAAGTCGGGCGGCGGCGACGCGGCATCGACCCTGCGCAGCAACCTCGCGGGACTCGGGCCGCAGGCGCCCGCCGGCTCGCCGGCGGCGCTCGCCCAGCAGCGCCTTACGGCCGGTATCGTCGCGATCTACCGCGACGACATCGCGAAGTCGTTCCAGTGGCCCTTCCTGGTCGCCGCCCTGGCCGCCCTGCTCGCGGCGGTGCCCGGCTTGCTCACGGGCCGCCGGCTCGGCGAGCACGAGGGCCACGAGAAGCTGAGCAGGGCCGAGCGCCGGGAGCTCGACGACGGCGCCGAGGCCGCGAGCGAGGAGCCGTCGTGAACGGCGAAGACCAAGCGACGAAGAGCCGGCCGGCGGGGAGCCGGCCGGCCGCGCCCGCCCACACCGGGCGACGGCCCGGAGAGAGCGGTGCCCGTGACGCGATCCTGGCCGCCGCGCGCGCCGAGTTCGCGGCGGCCGGCTACGACGGCGCGACGATCCGCGCCATCGCCGCGCGCGCCGCCGTCGACCCCGCCCTCGTGCACCACTACTTCGGCGCGAAGGAGCACCTCTTCGATGCGGCCGTCAGGCTGCCGATGTCGCCGGCGACGCTCGTGCCCGAGCTCCTTGCCGCCGACCGCGAGCACATCGGCGAGCTGGTGGTGCTGCGCTTCCTGGGCGCCTGGGAGGAGCCGACCAACCGGCCGGTCCTCCTGGCCGTGCTGCGTTCCGCCGTCTGCAACGAGCAGGCCGCCGAGCTCGTGCGCCGGTTTCTCGTCAAAGAGGTCTTCGCGCCGCTCGCCCGCGCCCTCGGCCAACCCGACGCCGAGCTGCGCGCCACTCTGGTCGGCTCGCAGTTCATCGGCCTCGCCCTCATGCGCTACGTCGGCAAGGTCGAGCCGCTGGCCTCGGCCGATGTGGCGAGCCTGGCCGCGGCCGTCGGCCCGACCATCCAGCGATACCTGACCGGCCCGGTCGCCTTCTGAGCGAGCCGGTCGCGGTCTGAGGGCGCCGCTGAAGCGCCGGCGCTCGTCGGGGCGAACGCCCCGGCCCCGGTCAGAGGAACCGCGAGCGCAGACGCTTGGCCGCCTCGAGGCGCTCCCGCGCCTCGTCGGCGCCTGCCGCCGGTCCCTCGTCGACGGCGACGGCCAGGCTCGGGTCGTCGGACCCGCGCAGGCGCCCCACCACGCCGAGACGCGCGGCCAGCGCGATCTCGGCCTGCCGAGCAGCCGGCAGCGCGAGGAACTCGTCGAGCAGCCCCATCAGAGGCTCACGATCGGCCGGCAGCGAGCCCTCGAGGCCGGCCATCAGGTTGAGCGCGTGGTCGGAGCGCAGCTCGAGGCGCACGCCGTCGAGCCGCTCGAGCAGGGCGCGCAGCTCGACCGCGACCTCGACGTCGTCGGGCAGGGCGAAGCGGCCCTCGGCCTCGTCGCAGGCGAGCGGCGTGCCGGGCACGACCGCGGTGGTGCGCAGGCGCACGACCAGCGCGCGCTCCGCCGGTGCGGCGGCCGCGACCGCGCGCAGCACGTCCGCGGTGCCGCGGACGTGCTCGCCGGCGAGGTCGCGGCCGCCGAGACCCGGCATGACGTAGAAGCACAGCTCCATGCCGGCGTCGAGAAGCTGGCAGCCGGCGGTCACGAGCTGCTCGGCGGTGCAGCCCTTGTCGGCGCGGGCGAGCACCGCGTCGGCGCCCGACTCCATGCCGACGTGCACGCGCGTGAGGCCCGCGGCCGCGAGCCGGGCGAGGTCGGCCGGGCGACGCCGCGCGAGCGTCGCCGCCCGGCCGTAGGTCGTGACCCGGTCGACCGTCGGGAACGCCGCGCGGACCTGTTCGATCACGAGCGCGAGGTTCTCGGCCTTCACGGCGCAGGGATCGGCGTCCTGCAGAAAGACGGCGCGGGCCCCGGCCCGCAGGAACAGCGCGACCTGCCAGGCCTCGGGCGGTACGACACCGGCGCGCAGCGCCGCGAGCGGGTCGCCGGCGAGCGCGTCGGCCGCGGCCCGCATGGCGGCGACGTCGGCGAGCACCTCGTCGAGCGGCCGCACCGAGAACCGCGCGCCCTTGTACACGGGGCAGAACCGGCAGCGGTTCCAGCCGCAGTTGCGCACGACTCGCACGAGCAGGCTCGAGGCCTCGCTCGGCGGCCGGATCGGACCCTGTTCGAACGGCGCCGTGCTCACGTCGTCACTGTACCGGAGCGGGCGACGCGCGTCGCCGCCCGCGGGCGTGTGGCCGCCCGACCCGCGGCGCCCCCGCGACGCAAGCGCGACGGGGACACCACCGGCGCGACCGCCACCGGCCTACACGGCCTCGGGCTCGAGCCCCGGCTCGGCCGGCGTGTCGAGGACGACCGCCGCCTCGCCGTCACCGAAGGCGCGCGCCACGCACTCGGCCGGTGCCGGCTTGGTGAAGAGCGCGACCACCGGCACGACGACCAGCGAGCCCACCATGGCGATGCTCGAGATGACCGGCATGTAGGCCGAGTTCCAGTTGTAGTGCCAACCCACGAGCAGAGTGACGCCGGCGCCGACCGCGAAGCCGGCCCAGGTCGAGGCCAGTCCCACGCGCCGCCAGAACAGCCCCCAGATGTAAGGCCCCAGGAACGCCCCCGAGATCACGCCCCACGAGATCGCCATCATCGTGATGATGATGGTGAGCTGCGCCTGGGCCATGAGCACCGACAGCAGGATGAAGACGACGACCAGCACGCGCATGAGGGTGACGACCGAGCCCTTCGACATGTCGGGCCTGATCTCGTCGCGCACGAAGTCGACGCTGATCACCGACGCCGAGACCATGACGAGCGACGCGAGACACGACATCGACGCCGACAGCACGAGCAGCAGCACGATCACGACGAGCGTCGAGGGCAGCGCGACGTCGATCACGGTCGGCATGATCGCGTCGAAGTTCTTCGTGGCGGCGAGCGGCGCGACCTGCGGGAACAGGTGGCTGAGCGAGCCGGTGAAGTAGGCGCCCAGGGTCATGAGAAAGGCGAAGAAGGTCGAGATCACGATTGCCCGGCGCACGACCCCCTCGTCCTTCATGGCGTAGAACTTGTGCACCATCTTGGGGTGCGCCAGGGCCCCGAGGCTGGTGAGCAGCACGAGGCCGAGCAGCTCGACGCCGGGCGACCCCAGAAACGCGGTGAAGCCGCTGCCCTGCATGTGCCAGGTGGGCCAGACGGCGGTGAGCGCCGGGTCCATATGATGCAGGGTGCGCAGGCCGTGGGCGAGGCCGCCGACCTCCTTCGCGTGTAGCACGAAGGCGATCATGACGATCACGCCGACGATCATGACGATCCCCTGGATGGCGTCGTTGCGCGCCACGGCGAGGTAGCCGCCGAGGACGAGGTAGACGGCCGTCAGGACGGCCATCGACCAGAGCGCCGTCGTGTAGTCGATGCCGAACACCTTCTCGAACAGGTAGGCCAGGCCGGTGTACACCGAGGCCGAGTACGGGATGAGGAAGATGAAGATGAGCAGCGCCGCGACGATCTTCACGGCCTTCGACCCGTAGCGCCGGCCGAGGAACTCGGGCATGGTGAGGGCGCCCAGGCGGGCGGTCATCACGCGCGTGCGGCCGGCGAGCAGCCACCAGGCCACCATCGTGCCCAAGAAGGCGTTGCCCACCACGATCCAGAGCGACGAGAGCCCGAAGCCAAAGCCGATCTTGCCGGCGTAGCCGACGAACAGGACGGCGCTGAAGTAGGTCGTGCCGTAGGCGAACGCCGACAGCCAGGGGCCGACCGTGCGACTGCCGATGAAGAAGTCGTCGACGGTCTTGGTGCGACGCCGCGAGTACACGCCGACCGCGACGAGCACGGCGACGAAGACGGCCAGGATGACGTACTTGCTCACGGACTCCCCCGAGGATCGACGACGGACCAGCAGCCGCTATCGTATCGGGACAGCCACGCCGACGCAAAAAGAACCAGAGCGTTGCTCGGTTCCAGCCTCTGACCCGTGCAACCCGTCGTGCCAAATTGCGTTCGCGCTGCAAGAGGATGCAGACCGAGGCGCTCCGGCCGAGGCTCCGGTCGGGGCTCTCCGGCCACGCGCCGCGGGCCGGCCGACCCCACGACGCTCCAGGCGGGGACGCCCGGCCGACGTGACGGCGCTACAGACGGGGCGGGCGGCCGACCCCACGACGCGGGGGCAGCACGGCGCGCAGCACGAAGGCGAGGCCCGCCGCGACGAGCAGCAGCGGCCAGGCGTGCCAGATCACCTCGCGGGGGTGATCGAAGCCGGCCAGCACGCCGATGCCGGCGAAGAAGACGCCGAAGAGCAGCGGCCACAGGTGGGCCCGCCCGGCCTGCACACGGCGGATCAGCCAGGCGCAGCCCAGACCGCAGCCCAGACCGACGGCGCTCAGGAACATGGGCGAGGCGATCGCCCGGTCGACGATCGCGCCGGCGCCCCAGCCTGCGAGGCCGAGGCCGGCCAGGTAGAAGGCGTAGACCGGTCGCCAGCCGACCGCCAGGGCGACCAGCAACACGCCCGGCACGAAGATGGCCAGGCTGAACGCCGACACGCCGCCGAGCAGCAGCACGAAGGTCAGGGCGCCGACCGCGATGAGCACGCCGCCGGCCACGAGCGTGGTCCTGCGCCGCTGCCGTTCGCTCAGCTCGAGCAGGCTCGGCGCCGGATCCGGCTGCGGGGTCGACAGCGTCGGCCGCGTCGCCCGCATGAGCGTACGCAGTCGCGCCGCGCGCGCCGCGGCGCGGTCGCGCGCGGCGTCGCCCCCCTCGTGTGTGTCGTCTCGTTCAGCCATGGGCCGCCCCCGGCGGCCGCTTGCAGTCTGCAGCGTCATCCTACTCGTAGTGGATCGCGTCGAGGATACTCACTCGCGAAGCACGGTACGCGGGCAGCACGGCCGCGACCACCCCGACGACCGCGGCGACGATCAGGAACGCGACGAGCTGGACCCAGGGCACCGAGAAGGTGATGCCCTGCGAGGCGAGCCGGGTCGTGACCACGTAGGCGAAGAGCACGCCCAGCACGGTGCCGAGGATGCCGCCGATCACCGAGGTGATCACGCTCTCATAGCGCACGATGCGCCGCATCTGGCGCCGCGTCGTGCCGATGGCGCGCAGCATGCCGATCTCGCGGGTGCGCTCGTAGACCGACAGCACGAGCGTGTTCACGATGCCGAAGATCGAGATGATGACGCTCACCGCGAGCAGCGCGTAGATCATCAGGAGGAGCTGGTCGACCTGCTTGCTGAGCGAGGCCGTGTACTGCGACTTGGTCTGGATCTCGGCCGTCGGGAACGCCTTCAGTGCGCTCGACACAGCGGCCTTGGCGATGGCCGGCGCCACGCTCGTCGTCGCGATGATGAAGGCCGGATCGCGTTGGTTCGCCGGCACGAGCCGGTCGTACGAGCTCTCGGCCACGGTGAAGCCGGTGAGCAGCTGCGGATCGCGGTACTCGCCGACCACGGTGAGGCGCTCCCGTGCTCCCGACTGGCCGAGCGCGACGAAGCTCTTGCCGGGCGCGAGGCCGTACTTGGTGGCGAACTGTTCCTCGACCAGCGCCTGGCCGGTCGCGAGTCGCCCGGCGAGCTCGTCGGAGCCGCCCTTCAGCCAGTGAAAACGCCACATCGGCGCGAAGGTCACCGGATCGATGCCCACCATGCCGACCGTGCCGTGGCCGTTCACCTGCACCTCGGCCGAGGTGATGGCCGTGGCCTTGTCGATCGCCGGCACGGCCTGTACCGCGGGCAACGCGGCCGCCGGGAATGTACCGCCGCTCTGATCGGTGACCACGACGGCGGCCTTGACCGAGCGGTCGACGGCGCTCACGAACGACGTCTTGAAGCCCTGGGCGAAGACGGCCACGAACACGACCACGGCGAGACCGATCATGAGCGCGGCGGCCGTGGCGGCCGTGCGCGCCGGATTGCGTGTCGCGTTCTCGCGCGCCAGGCGGCCGGCGCTGCCGGCGAGCTTCGCCGCCGGCCAGCCGAGCACGGCGGCCAGCGGGCGCACGACGTACTTGGCCACCATGGCGACGGCCACGAAGATGAGCACGGCGCCGAGCCCCATCTCGGCGAGCCGGCTCGTGGCCGGTCCGTGCAGGAACATGCCGGCGCCGAGCACGACTGCGCCGAGCAGGGCGGTCGCGAGCGCGATGAACGGGCTGTAGCGGCTCACCCGCGACGGTGGCAGCGTCGCGCCCTCGTGCAGCGCGGCCACCGGCGGCACGCGCGTGGCGCGCAGCGCCGGCGCGAGCGCCGCGGCGAGCGCCACGCCGATGCCGACGACCAGCGAGATGACGACGGTGCGCGGCGCGAGCGCGATCCCCGACGTGGGGATGTCGGCGCCGACGGCGTGGAAGAGGGCGTTGATGCCCTTGGCGATGCCGAGGCCCGCTCCGATGCCGATGAGCGAGGCGACGAGGCCGAGCAGCGCGGCCTCGCCGATCACCCCGGCGAGCACCTGGCGGCGCGTCGCCCCGAGAGAGCGCAGCATGGCGAACTCGCGGATGCGCTGGGCCACGGTGATCGAGAAGGCGTTGAAGATGATGAAGGCGCCGACGATCACGGCGACGCCGCCGAAGGCGAGCAGGATGGTGCGCAGCACGGTGCCGATGGCGTCGCTGATCGCCTTGGTGTCGTCGGCCACGGCCTGGGCCGACGTCTTGACGTCGGCGTAGGCGGGCAGCGCCTTCTTCAGGCGCGCCGCGAGCGTGTCGGGTGTGACACCCGGCTCGGCCGCCACCGCGATGCCGGTGAAGCGGCCCGTCAGGTCGTACCAGCGCTGGGCGTCGGCCTGGGTGGTCGTGACCAGCGTGGCGCCGCCGATCGAGGCCGAGTTGCCGAAGTTGAAGATGCCGGCGATCGTCACCTGCTGCACACCGTGCTCGGTGGCGAGGCCGATCGTATCGCCCACGTGCAGGTGCTTGTCGGCGGCCAGCTTGGTGTTGACGCCGACCGTACCGTCGCGCGACGGTCGCGCCCCTGACACGTAGACGCTCTGGCTGAAGGGCGGCGGCTCGGTCGAAAAGACGAGCGTCGGCGCGCCGCCGGTCGTCACCGTCTTGCCGTCGATCACGACCGCGCCGCTCGCGCCGACGGTGCCGATGGCCTGCGCCACGCCGGGCACGGCCCGCACCTGAGCGAGCAGCGACTGCGGCAACGCGCCGGTCGCCGAGAAGACGTCGTTGCCGCCGAAAGCCGACTTGCGCGCGATGCTCACGTCGGTGCCCTTGGCCGCCTTTTCGAAGATCGTCTTGAAGCCGTTGTTGATCTGGTCGGTGATCACGTACGTGCCGGCGATCATCGCCACGCCCAGGACGATCGCCAGCATGGTGAGGGCGGTACGCAGCTTGCGGCTCCACAGGTCGCGCAGCGCGAGGCGGATCATGACTGCACTCCTGCCCCGCGCTCCGACGTGGCCTCGAGCGACTTGATCGTGTCATAGATCTCGTCGCGGCTCATGTGGCCGCAGTCGAGCTCGACGCGGCCGTCCTGCAGGAACACGATGCGGTCGGAGACGGTGGCGGCCCGGGCGTCGTGGGTGACCATGACGATTGTCTGGCCGAACTCGTCGGCGGAGCGCCGCAGCAGGTGCAGGACCTCGTCGCCGGTGTGCGAGTCGAGGTTGCCGGTGGGCTCGTCGGCGAAGATCACGACCGGCCGGCTGATGAGCGCCCGGGCGATCGCCACGCGCTGCTGCTGCCCGCCCGACAGCTCCGAGGGGCGGTGGTCGAGGCGATCCTCGAGATCGACCGCGCGGACCAGGGTGTCGAGCCAGCCGTCTTCTGATTTGCGGCCGGCGATCGTGAGCGGCAGCACCAGGTTCTCCCGGGCGGTGAGCATCGGCAGCAGGTTGAACGTCTGGAAGATGAAGCCGATCTTGTCGCGGCGCAACTGGGTGAGCTGGCGCTCCTTGAGCGCCGTGATCTCGACGCCGTCGATCCACACGGCGCCGCTCGTCGGCTCGTCGAGCCCCGCCATGACGTGCATGAGGGTCGACTTGCCCGAGCCCGAAGGTCCCATGATGGCGGTGAAGCGGCCGCGCCGCAGGTCGATGGAGACGCCGCGCAGGGCGTCGACGGCGGCGTCACCCGAACCGTAGCGGCGCGTGAGGTCGCGCGCCGCGACGACGGCGTCGAGGCCGGCGCCCGCGGCCGGCGGCCTGACGCAGGCGTCGGGGATCGCCTCGAGCCTCTGCTGCGTACCGTCGTCCATGGATTTGGCCTCCCTCGATGACCGGGTCGCCGCGTCACCGCCTCCCCAAGGCGGGCGCATCCCGGTGATTGTCGTGCGATCAGTAAGGACGATACCCGGCGACGCCGCGCACGGTCGTCACCCCGCGGAGGCATCTTGGCTGTCACCGCGGTGGTATCCGCCTCGCCGACCAGTGTAGCGGCGGCCAGGCGCGGCCGGCAGTGCCGAACGTCATCGATCGGCCGTGACGTTCGTCATACCGGCCGCGCGGGCGATTGACGCCGTGCCGCGACTCCCTGCCTGAGCCCGAGCCCCGCGCGGCCCGCACGGGCGCCACGCGGGCGAGCGCGCCTACATGCGCTGGGCGACCATCGCGGTGAGCTCGCCGAGCCGCTGCGTGTAGCTGCCCATCTCGTTGTCGTACCAGCCGAAGATCTTCACGTGAGTGAGCGGCACCCGCACGGTGCGGTGCGGCACGGGATCGTCGCCGGCGGCGGGCCGGCCGGCGGCCGGCCCGCCGCCGGCGACCGCCACGCCCTCCTGGACCGGCTCGCACTCGGGCACGACCAGGTCGATGAAGCCGGTGCGCGTGTGCGTCTCGACGCCCTCGATCACCACGGCGGCGTTCTCGCCGACCATGTCGCACGACACGTTCTGCTCGTCGCTGAACACGACGAGGCCACGGCCCGCGCCCGCGGCCGCTTCGCGGTAGATCTGATTGATCGCCTCGCGCTCGACCACCACGCCGCCGTCGGGCAGGGCCTCGTTCTGGAAGGTCACGTTCAGGATGATGAGGCTCACGGTCGCCGTGGGGATGCGCACCGAGTCGGCCATGAAACCGACGCGGGCGATCTCGGGCAGGACCTGCTCGAGCGTGGCCGCGGCGTTGGTCGAGGTGAGCACGACGTTGCCCAGGGCGCCGCGCGTCTTGCGCAGGTCCTTGGCGCCGGCGCCGGGCACGGCGTCGAGCGCCGGCTGCGAGTTGGTCGCGGCGTGCACCGTGCTCATGCCGGCGGTGAGCATGTTGCGCGTGAGGTCGCGCTCGAGCAGGGGGCGCATCATGTGGGCGAGGGCGGTCGTCGTGCACGACGCGGCCGACACGAGCCGGTGCCTGGCCGGGTCGAACTGCCAGTCGTTGATGCCCGAGATGAGGATGGCGGCATCGTCGGGCAGCGGCGCCTCCTGCCTGTTCTTGAACGGCGAGCTCACGACGACGGCGCGGGCGCCGGCCGTCAGGTGGCCGCGCAGCGAGCCCCTGGCGGCGTCGGCCTCGGCCTGCGGGTCGCGGAACCGCCCGGTGCACTCGACGACGAGCGCGACGCCGTGCTCGCGCCACGGGATGGCCGCCGGGTCGCGCGCCTCGCGCAGCACGACGATCTCCTTGCCGTAGGCGGCGAGCAGGCCGCGCGCCTCGTCGACCACGCGCACGTCGCGCACGCCGGACTGGCCGTGCAGGTAGCGATGCAGCGGCCCGTAGGTGCTGTCCTTTGCGATGTACTGCACGACGGCGTCGAGCGACGTGCCGACCGGCCGGCCCACGTTCACCACGATGCGGTCGACGTCGTCGTGCGCGAGCTCGTACCAGAGCGCGAGCTTCCCGATGCGGCCAAGGCCGTTGATGCCCACCGTACGCTGCCCGCCCATGCCCGTGCGACCTCCCCCTCGGATCGTGACGATCTGCCAACGATACCATTCGCAAGCGGCGGCGCCCCAGAGACGGCGTCGTCATGGCCCGGCATCGAGGCGACGGTGCGCTCGTCGCGGCCCGGCGGCGAGAGGGCTACGCGGCCGCGCCGTCACTGCGCAGGGGACGCCCCCCTCATCCAGAACTTCAGCCCGTACGCTGTCGACGGCAGGTAGGGTGATGCCATGAGCAACGTCGTCGTTCTCACCGGTGGGACGTCGAGCGAGCGCGAGATCTGCTTTCGCTCGGCCGCCGCGATCGAGCGGGCGCTGCGCCGGCGCGGCCACGAGGTCACGACGTTCGACTACGCCGACGGCATCGCGCCCCACGCGGCCGCGATCAGTGCCGCCGACTGCGTCGTGCCGGCGCTGCACGGCAAGGGCGGCGAGGACGGCACGCTGCAGGCCGAGCTCGAACGGCTCGGCGTGCCCTTCGTCGGCTCCGACTCGGCCGCGTCGGCGCTCTGCATGGACAAATGGCGCTTCAAGCAGCACCTGGCCGGCCGCGTGCCGCTGCCCAGAGGTGAGATGGTCGATGGCGACACGCTGTGGCGCTCGGGGCTCACGAAGGCCCCGTTCGTGCTCAAGCCCAACGACGGCGGCTCGTCGGTCGACACCTTCCTCGCGACCGACCCTGCCGCGGTCGATCGGGCGGCGCTGCTCGACGCCCTCACCCGCAACGGGCCGATGCTGCTCGAGGAGCTGATCCCCGGCATCGAGCTCACGGTCGGCGTGCTCGGCGACGAAGCCCTGCCGGTGATCGAGATCATCCCGCCGCCCGACGGCGAGTTCGACTACGAGAACAAGTACAACGGCCGCACCCAGGAGCTCTGCCCGCCGCTGCACATCGCGCCCGACCGCCAGCGCGCCGCCCAGGATATCGCCGTGCTCACGCACCGCCTCTGCGGCTGCCGCGACCTCTCACGCGCCGACTTCATCCTCAACCCGGCCGGCGAGCTCTACCTCATGGAGACGAACACGTTCCCCGGCATGACCGATCAGAGCCTGTTCCCCAAAGAAGCGGCCGCCGCCGGCATCCCCATGGACGAGCTCGTCGACCGCTTCGTGCGCATGGCCCGCGCACGCGGGCGCGGCGCGACCCGAGCGTAGGCGCAGGGTCGTGCACCACGGCTCCTCGTCCGCTCGTCTGCCCCTCCCGGCCGTGGCCGCGCCGCGCCTGCGTGAAGAAACCGGCGGGCCGCCTGCGTCTTCTCCTGTGATGCGCACCGCTGAGGCCGGCACCGCCTGAGGCCGACCGGCCGACGACCACGATACGGGGGGTGCCGTGCACGATGGGGTCGAGCTTGCGAATGTCCCTGCCGAGGAAGGCGCGGTGCACGCCGACGACCCCGAAGACCTGCGGCGCGGCGTGCGGATCGACCCTCGCACCCTGGCCGCGGCACGCCGCGGCGACGTCGACGCCTTCCTCACCATCCTGCGCCGTCACGACCGCCGCCTGCGGCGGATCGCCTCGTCGCTGCTCGGCGACCGCGACCTCATGGACGACGCCCTGCAGGAGGTCGCGATCAAGGCGGCTCGCGCGCTGCCCACGCTGCGCGCACCCGATGCCCTCGGAGCCTGGCTGGCTCGCACGACCTACCACACTTGCGTCGACCTGCTGCGCCGCCGGCGAGACCTCGTGATCGTGGCGTCCGATGACCTCCCGGAGACCGTCGCCACATCTCCCGATCCCGCCGACGAGCTCGCCTCGCGCGACGTCGTCGAGAGGCTGCTCGCCGGCCTCACACCGGAGCAGCGCGTCGCAGTCGTGCTCGTCGACCAGGAGGGTCTCGACTACCGCCTCGCCGCCCAGATCATCGGCGTCCCCCCCGGCACGATCGGTTCGCGGCTCTTCAAGGGCCGGGCCGCGCTGCGCCGGGCCGTCACGGCAGCCCGACTCGAGGAGCGGCCATGAACGAGCACCTCGACGACCCGCGCTCAGACGAGCAGATCGGCCGCCTTCTCGACGCCGTGGAGATCGAGCACGGGGCGGACTACTGGGACCATCTGCGCGACGCGGTCGCCCCGTCGCTCGCCACCCTGCGGCGGCCGCCGCTGTGGGCGCGCCGCCGCTTCCAGCTCGCGGTCGGCCTCGCGGCCGTCGCGGCCTGCGTCGCGGTCGTGCTCGTCGGTCTGCCCGGCGGCCGAGCCGCCTGGAAGCCGGCGCCCGCCGACGCCGCCCGGCTCATGGCCGCGCGCCTGGCCTACGGCATGCGCGCCATCACCAGTATCCAGGGCGACTTCGCCGAGACGGTCACCGTCCGTGCCCCGGGCCACGCCCCCGCCAGCGCCGAGTGGCGCGGCAGCTTCGCCGCCGACGCGGCCGGCGACAGCCGCTACGAGATCGCGCTGGTCAAGCGCTCGGCCGAGGTCGGGATCGTGCCCGGCGAAACCCTGCAGGGCCCGGCCGTCGTGCGGTCGGACCGCCCGCACGGGGTCTGGGCGGTCCTGCAGCCGACGCACTACCTCTCGCTATACGACGCCCGCACGCTCGCCGCGCGCTGGGCGGCCTGGGACGCCGCCGGCCACCTGACCGACCACGGCAGCGCCCACCGCTGGCCGGTGCACTCCATCTGGCCCTGGCCAGACGACCTGCTGTACTTCTGCAGCGACTACCTGGCGGAGGCGGCGCTCCTGCAGGACGCTGTGGCCGGCCAGGCCGACCTCACGGTACAGACCGGCCGCTACGAGGGCCGCCCGGCCTGGCGGGCGACGATCGACCTCCGCCGCCTCTGGTATCCGAAGAGCGACTACTACAGGGTCCTGCGCGAGACGGTCACCGTCGACCAGGCGAGCGGGCTCATCGTGCTCACGGTGCTCGATGCGTCCCCGGGGCCGGCGAGCGCCGTGAAGGGCTTCCCGTACGCGACGAGCCCATACACGATCGGTCTGCGCGTCACCGATCTGAAGACCGACGGCGAGCTGCCGGCGAGCACGTTCACGACGCTGCCGTCCGGCGTTCCGAACCCGGCGCCGTCCGGCGTCGTGAGCGCACCCGGCAACACGGTCACCTCGGTGACCCTCCCGCAGGCCGTAGCGGCAGCGGGCTTCGCCCCTCTCGTGCCCTCGTCGGTGCCGTCCGGATTCGTTCTCAGCGGCGTCTCGACCGACGCGCGCACCGGCATCAGCTCGATGCTGCAGCAGTTCTCCGTCATGCCCGAGGTCGACCAGCTCTATCGCCGCGGCCTCGAGTGGTTCGAGCTCGACGTCTGCCAGTTGAACGGCAAGGATGGGGGATTCCCCGTTCCCGCCACGCCGCCGCTGCCGCGCCGCGTCGCGCTGCACGGCGGGCACATGAAGGGGCTTCGAGCCTACGTGCTGCAGGAGCCCTCCATCGGGAACGGCAGCGAAGGCTCGTTCTCCGACCACACCCTGCTGCCGTTCTACGTCATCTCGTTCGTCGACTGCCTCGGCAGGGGGTACTGCGTCCACGTGAGCGGCAACGTCTCCACGCAGACGATGCTCGCGATCGCGAACTCGCTCGCCGTCTACGGGAGGTAGCGGCAGGTGGTGGAGGCGGCGGGACTCGAACCCGCGTCCACGAAGGCCCTGGCGGAGTATCTACAAGCTTAGCCGGCGCATTTCATCTCGCTCGCCAGCTCCGCGTCGGCCGGATCTGGGTCGCCAGCCCTGGTCGTCTTCGGTCGCGGCCGGACAGAGCGGACCGGCCGGTCCCTAGCCCGCTATCGGCGCCGCATCTCTGCCCGCAGGCTCGGCAGAGGCGACGTGGCTACTGTTTAGGCAGCCAGTGCGAGATTGCTCTCGGCAGGTGATTCGTTCCGGCAGTTTAACGAGGCCACCGGACCTCGGCTTGCTGCTCCGACCGGAGTCACTCCATGTCGAAACCGATTCGCCCCCACGAAAGGAACGCGACGGCCGGCAGAAGATGCCCGGAGGATCGCATGGCCAAGTATACCCGCAGGCGCGGGTCGCTGACAGGCGGGAGCGGACGCCCGGTGCCGGCGATCGACTACGTCGTCGCCGCTCAGGCAGGCGTGGCTACGTCGCGCGCCTGGACCGGCGAGCGACCGCGCGGCGCGCCTACTCTTCGACCGCCTCGACGACGCGACGGTCGCGGCGCCGGAAGTACATGTTGCGACACAGCGGCACTTCGGCGCACTGGTAGCAGCTCTGCACGGCGACGGCGCACTGCTGCAGGGGCTGGCGCGCCATCTTGACGACGCCGAAGCCGCCCTTGGTGCGTTCGAGCTCACGGAACAGCTCGAGCTCGATCTCGTGCCGGAAGACCTTCTCGATGCAGCCGAAGTAGGTGCGGCCGCGCTCCTTGAAGGCGTACAGATAACGACAGCTCGACGCGAGACAGGTGGCCGGATAGACGACCTTCTCGCAGATGGCAGCGCACTCATGACACTCGAGCGCTTCTTCGACCGGCAACCTACCAACCTCCTACACGACAAAAGCCGGCTCGTGCAGAGCCGGCCCCCCGGTGGGCCCATGGTAGCACACCGACCCCGCGCTGGGCTAGGGGCGATGGCCCTTTCCTTTCGTGTGTCGGCAGCGACGGCCGCCCGCTACACCCTGCGCGGCCGCTCGGCGTCGTCGGAGCAGAGAACGCGCCTACAGCTCCCAGTAGCGGCGCTGGGTGTCGATCGCCTTGCCGACCACGATCTTGCCGTGCGGCGACGGCGGGCCGACCGGCTCCGCTGCGCCGTCGGCGAGGGCGCGCAGGACGGCGGCGACGGCGTGCGCGCTGGCGACCTTGTTGTAGCCGCCCTCGAGCACCAGGCCGAGGCGCCCGTCGGCCGGCGCGGCCATGGCCGCCGCGCGAGCCGCCAGCGCGGCAAAGCCGGCCTCGGTGACGCGCATCGAGCCGAGCGTGTCGTCGACGTGGATGTCCTGGCCGGCCGACACCAGCACGGCCTGCGGCTCGAACTGCGCGACGATCGGCTCGATCAGGGCGTCGCAGGCGTGCAGGTAGTCGCCGTCGGTCGAGCCGGCCGGGAACGGCACGTTCACCGTGAAACCCTCGCCGGCGCCCGCGCCCGTCTCGGAGTACCAGCCGGTGCCGGGGAAGAACGGCCACTGGTGCAGCGAGACGAACAGCACGTGGGGGTCGTCGTAGAAGGCGGCCTGCGTGCCGTTGCCGTGGTGCACGTCCCAGTCGAGGATCAGCACCCGCTCGAGGCCGCCGGCCAGCAGGCGGCGAGCGAGGATCGCGACGTTGTCGAACAGGCAGAAGCCCATGGCGTGGTCGGGCATGGCGTGATGGCCCGGCGGCCGCACGAGGGCAAAAGACACCAGGCCGCGCTCCCAGGCGGCCGCCACCTCGAGCGCCCCGCCGGCGGCGAGCAGCGCCACCTCGAAGCTGCGCGGCGAGGCGAAGGTGTCGGGGTCGAGCCAGGCGCCGCCGCCGGCGGCGGCGGCGCGCACCTGCTCGACGTAGGCCGCGGTGTGCACCGTGAGCAGGTCGTCGACCGTGGCCGGCCGCGGCGCGAGCAGCTCGAGCCGCGACCACAGGTCGGTCTGCTCGAGGTGGGCGACGATCGCGGCGGCGCGGTCGGGCGCCTCGACGTGCTCGCCGGTGTCGTGCTCGCTGTAGCGGGGGTCGTAGACGATCGCGGTATGCATGGTCGCCCCTCTCCCCTAGCAGCGCTCGAAGTCGTCGGGCGCGCCGCCCGGCACGAGCTCGCGGCCCCAGGGCTGACAGTCGCTCTCGAGCCGGTAGCCACGGGCGCCGAAGAAGGCCGTCGAGGCGTCGTTGCCCTGCACGATCTGCAGCTTGGCCTTGAGCGCCCCCCTGGCGCGGAAGCGCTCCTCGAGCTCGTCCATGAGCCGGCTCGCCACGCCCCGCCGCCGCCAGTCGGGGTCGACCGCCAGATGGTAGATGTAGGCGCGCCGCCCGTCCCAGCCGCCCAGCGCCACACCCACGAGGCGCGCGCCGGTCTCGGCCACGAGGAACAGGTCGGGGTCGCGCGTCAGCTTGAGTGCCACGCGATCGGGCTGGTCGGAGGGCCGCATCCACAAGTCGGAGCGCCGCCACAGGTCGTCGACGGCCGCGTAGTCGGCCATCGCGAACTCGCGCAGGGCGAGGCCCGCGGCAGTCGGGTGGTCGGCATCGTCCACGGCGGCACCTTTCGCTTTGCGGGGGCGGAGCGGCGTCGGTAGTCTACCGTACGGCGCGGGAGCCCGGCAGGCGGCGCCGTCCGGAGCCGTCCCGGTCGCTGGTAGAATCGGCCCCGACCATCCCTCCGGCGAAGGAGGACCGCATGGCGACCGGCGACGACACGTTGCGCGACGCTGCGAACGTCGACGGCCTCGAGGCCGACATCCAGGCGACGGCCCGGCGCCTGTTCGCGCTCGTCGACCGCGACCGCCACGCGCCGCTGTCGCAGGCCCGCCTGCAGGACGAGATGATGGCCTGGGCCATGGCCGACGAGCGGCTCAAGGTCGAGCTCTTTCGCTTCGTCGACGTCTTCCCCACGCTGCGCGACAGAGCCGAGATCGCCGCCCACCTGCGCGAGTACTTCCTGCAGCCCGGCGTCGAGGCGCCGCGGGCGCTGCGTCTGGCGATCGCCACGACGGGCGGCCGGTCGCCGCTGCGACCGGCGGCCGCGCGCGTGGTGCGCTCGCAGATGCTGGCCTTCGCCCGGCGCTTCATCGTGGGCAGCGACGCGCGCTCCGCGCTACCCGGCCTGCGGGCGCTGCGCGACCGCGGCCTCGGCTTCACCATCGACGTGCTCGGCGAGGCCTCGGTCAGCACCCGCGAGGCAGCCGCCTACCAGCGCCGCTACCTCGACCTGCTCGACGACCTCACTGCCGAGACCGCCGCCTGGCCGGTGGCGCCGGCCGTCGACCACGCCGCCTGGGGCGAGCTGCCACGCGTGAACGTCTCGATCAAGATCACCTCGCTGTACTCGCAGATCGACCCGCTCGACTTTCGCGGCTCGGTTACGGCGGTCAAAGACGCCCTGCGCCCCGTCGTGCGCAAGGCCATCGAGCGTGGCGCCTTCGTCAACCTCGACCTCGAGCAGTTCCGCTTCCGCGAGCTCACCTACGCCGTGTTCACCGAGCTGCTCGACGAAGAGGAGTTTCGCGCCTACGACCAGGCCGGCATCGTCGTCCAGGCCTACCTGCGCGACGCGCCCGACGACTTGCGGGCCCTGGTCGACTGGGGGCGCGCCCGCGGCCGCTACCTCACCGTGCGCCTCGTCAAGGGCGCCTACTGGGACTACGAGACGGTGCTCGCCCGCCAGGAGGGCTGGCCGCCGCCGGTCCACACGCACAAGCCCGACTCCGACGTCGCCTACGAGCGTCTCGCTCGGCTCATGCTCGAGAGCGTCGACGTGGTGCGGCCGGCCTTCGCCAGCCACAACGTGCGCTCGCTGGCGGCGGCGATCGCCACCGCTCGTCACCTCGGCGTGCCCGACGACGGTTTCGAGATCCAGATGCTGCACGGCATGGGCGATCCCATCAAGGCCGCGGTGCGCGCCCTCGGTCTGCGGCTGCGCGAGTACGCCCCGGTCGGCGAGCTCATCCCCGGCATGGCCTACTTCGTGCGGCGCCTGCTCGAGAACACGGCCAACGAGTCGTTCCTGCGCGACGCGTTCGCCGAGGGGGCAGCCGTCGACGACCTCGTCGCCGCGCCGGTGGCCTCGGCCCGGATCGACGAGCCCGCGCCCCACCTGCCGGTCGTGGCGCCCACCGACCCGGCCGCGCCGGCGCCCTTCGCCAACATGCCGCACGCCGACTTCGCCCGCGCCGAGAGCCGCCGCGCCACCCAGGAAGCCCTGCACGTCGCGACTATGCGGCCAGCGCTGCACGAACCCCTGCTGATCGACGGGCGGCCGTGCGGCGGCAGCGCCACGCTCGACTCGATCGACCCGGCCCGCCCGGCGCGGGTGGTCGGCACGGTCGACGTTGCCGGCGTCGCCGAGGCCGAGGCCGCCGTGGCCGCCGCCACGCGCGCCTTCCCCGCCTGGCGCGACGCGGCGGCCCGCCAGCGCGCCGCCGTGCTGTTCCGGGCGGCCGAGATCATGCGCGGCGAGCTCGCCGAGCTCGCCGCGCTCGAGACGGTCGAGGCCGGCAAGACCGCCCGCGAGGCCGACGGCGACGTGACCGAGGCCATCGACTTCCTCGAGTACTACGGCCGCGAGGCGCTGCGCCTGGCCGAGCCGCGCCGCCTGGGCCACCTGCCCGGCGAGCTCAACCACCTGAGCTACGAAGCCCGCGGCGTGGCGGTCGTGATCGCCCCCTGGAACTTCCCGCTCGCCATCCTCACCGGCATGACGAGCGCCGCCCTGGTGGCCGGCAACACCGTCGTCGTCAAGCCGGCCGGCCCCACGCCGCTGATCGGCGCGCAGCTCGCGCGCATCCTGCGCGCGGCCGGCGCGCCGGCCGGCACCGTGAACCTGCTGAACGGGCCGGGCCGCGAGATCGGCGAAGCGCTCGTGACCCATCCCGACGTGCACCTGATCGCCTTCACCGGCTCGCGCGCCGTGGGCCTGCGCATCATGGCCCAGGCCGTCGAGCACCCGGGCCGGGCCTGGCTCAAGCGCGTCATCGCCGAGCTCGGCGGCAAGAACGCGATCATCGTCGACGCCGACGCCGACCTCGACGTCGCCGTGCTCGAGACGGTCGCCTCGGCCTTCGGCTACCAGGGCCAGAAGTGCTCGGCCTGCTCGCGCGCGATCGTGCTGCGACCGGCCTACGACGAGTTCCTCGAGCGTCTGGTCGAGGCGACCCGCAGCCTGGCCGTCGGCCCGCCCGACGACCCGGCGACCCGCGTGGGGCCGGTGATCACGGCCGCGGCCAGAGCGACGATCGAGGGCTACATCGAGCAGGGCCGCCGCGAGGCCCGCGTCGCCCTGGCGACCCCCGAGCCGGCCGGCGGCTGGCCCGACCGCGGCTTCTATGTGGGGCCGCACGTCTTCGCCGAGGTCGACCCCGGCGCGGTCATCGCCCAGGAGGAGATCTTCGGTCCGGTGCTCGCCGTCATGGCGGCCCGCGACCTGGACGAGGCCCTGGCGATCGCCAACGGCACCTCGTACGCGCTCACCGGCGGCCTGGTCTCGCGCAGCCCGGCCACGATCGCCCGCGTCCGCCACGACTTTCGCGTCGGTAACCTCTACATCAACCGCGGCATCACCGGCGCCATGGTCGAGCGCCAGCCATTCGGCGGCTTCAAGATGAGTGGCGTCGGCTCGAAGGCCGGCGGTCCCGACTACCTGCTGCAGTTCATGGAGCCGCGCGTGGTCACCGAGAACACGCTGCGCCGCGGCTTCGCGCCGCCCGACGACAAGGCCTAGGCCGCGGCGCTCAGGCGGCCTGCCGGCCCGCCGAACGCAGACTCGCGGTCTGTCCGGCAACCGTGCGGAGGGTCGGCGCGAGCGCCGCGGCCAGCACCTGCTGCCAGACCACGCGGCCCGGCTCGACGGCGTGGATGTAGTCCCAGAAGTCGGAGTCGGGCAGACGGAGCTTCGCCTGCAGGTCGAAGTACGGCACGCTCTGGCGCGTCGCGATCGCGCGCACGAGCGGCCGATACACCTGCTTGAAGCGATCGAACGAGTGGCCAACGACGGCCGTGTTCTCGGTCTCCTCGAGCAGCACGACCGTGAAGCCGCGCTGCTGGGCGCGCCGCACCAGGGTGTCGAGCAGGCGGGCGTTGTACGACACGTATCTGGTGAAATCCGGGCCGTAGCTCTTGATCCACTGCTGCACGCCCCTGCGCTTGCGGGCGAGCGACCAGGTCTTGCTCGCGGTCACCCAGTGCGGCTTGTAGGACACCGCGACGGCGCGGCCCTTGAACAGCCGCGTGAGCTTCACCTGCCCGGCGTCGGCCACGTAGCGCATGATGCCCGGCAGGATGCCCGGCAGGCGCACGCCCGGCAGGCCGCTCGGCGGGTTCTCCTTCACGAACCGGCTGAGGGTGGGCGACGCGAGGAGCATCGGGTTCCCGTCGACCTGCTCGGCCACGTCGCGGGGAGCGAAGCGGAAGCGGTTGTTGTTGACCGCGATCACGACGACGCCGGGGCCCTGCGGCAGGTTGTCGACGATGGCGAGGCTCTGGCCGAAGGTCTGGTTCTGACTGCAGAGGATGGAGGGCTCGACCGTGACGCCGCTCTTCTCGTGCACGACCGCGGCGAACGACGCCTCGGAGATCAGCGACTCGCGCGCCGCCGAGCCGCCGAGCAGGTAGATCGGCAGCGCGTCGGGGTGATGCAGCTTCAGACGGCCGACGGCGTAGGTGTCGTGGAAGAAATCGTCGCGCGTCTGGCGCAGCCACAGGCTCTCGCGCACCCTGGCAAACGCACCGCTCGTGAACACGTCCTGCACGCCTGCCAGGGCGAGCGCCGCGAGGCCCAGCGCGACGACCAGGATGAGCGGGCTGCGGCAGCGCAGTCCCTGGGCGAACGTGCGACGCGGCGCGCGCTCGCTCACAGCGCGTCCCGGCACAGGCCCGTAAGCCCGGCGACGGCCGTCGCTGCGGTGTGGGGATCTCGGTGTCGGAAGGTCGCTCGTGTCACGGCAAGCCCTGCGGTGCGTCGTACGGGTGCCGCGGCGACCGCTGCCGGCGGCTCCAAACCCTTGCCTAGGAGCCTAACCGCTCGCCCCGCCCCGGGCAACTACGGCGGCGGGGGCCGGCCGGCTACTGCAGGTCGGGCGGGATCGAAGGGATGATCCCGGGCACGGCCGGCACCGAGTTCGGCGACGGCGGGTGCGCCCTGGTCTGGGCCGTCTTGGTCAGCGCCGTCCGGGTGGCGGCCGTGGCCGTCGCCGTGTGGCCCGTGACCGTCCACGACAGCACCACATCGCTGCCCATCATGCTCGTGCCCGGCAGCGTCGTGTAGACGTAGATACGGTGCTGCCACGGCCGGTCGAAGGCGTACCACATCTGCGTGCCGCCGGGCGGGATGGTGGCGACGTGTCCCTCGGGGGTGAGGTCGTGCGTGGCCGCGTAGCGCAGCACGGTCTCGGTGTCAGCACCGGTCGGCAGCTTCACCTGGCGCACCGTGTCGATCGCCGCGGTCTCGGCCGGCGTCATCACGGTGACCGGCCCTATCGACACCCGCACGGCGACCATGCCCACCGCGGCGATCGCCCAGATCACGGCGACCACCGTCCAGCCCGCCGTCCAGTGCAGCGGCTTGCCGCCGACGGCGTACCGGCGCGGCCCTGCGGCGGACCGTCCGGCGGGAGCCGACCAGATCGCGCTCGATGCGCCGCCGACGGCCGGCGCGGCGGGCGCAGCCGCGGCGGGCGCAGCCGAGACCGGCGCGACGGGCGCGCTCGAGATGGGCGGCGCCGGCGCGGGCGAGACGGATGGCGCCGGCGTCGGCGCTGCCTCGTCGCCGGCTACGCGCTCCACTCTGCCCAGCTCGAGGAAGCTCAGGCGCAGGCCGCAGGCCGGGCACGACGCGCCGCGAGCCCACTCGTCGAAAGCGAACTCGGCCCGGCAGTGGGGGCAGCTCAGCAGCCGCGCCATGACCGTCTCGTCGATGCCATCGGACCGCCCCTGTCTACTGGAGCAGCGCGTGCTGCTCGAGCACGATCGGGTGCCGCGGGAACAGCCGCGCGAACACGGCGCCGGCGACGAAGCCGCCGATGTGTGCCCACCAGCCGACCGCGCCCCCGTAGGCGGGGCTCACCACCGACAGGGCGCCGCTCCAGAGGTTGGTCAGGAAGAACAGGCCGAGCACCACCCAAGCCGGCAGCGACACGGCGACGAGGAGCGTGTGCAGGGACCCCTGGCCGGTGCGGCGCTGGCGCGAAACCGCGTACCAGACGAGCGTGCCGAGCATGGAGACCACGAACAGGACCGAGCCGCCGAGCGCGATGCTCGGTATGCCGATCGCGAGACTGACCTCGTAGCAGACGTAGAACACCCAGACATACAGGGCGAGCGAGAAGATCTTGAGGCGCGCCGTCGGCCACAGCAGGAGGCTCGCGCCCATGACGCCGGCCACGGCGCCGCTCGCGCCGATCGCCGGCGTCGATGAGCCCGCCGTAGCGGCCATGAAGGCGATGTTGGCGAAGAAGCCGGACAGCAGGTAGATGGCCAGAAACCAGCGCCAGCCGAACGCGTCCTCGACGGCGTCGCCGAAGACGAACAGGAACCACATGTTGCCGATCAGGTGCACCCAGCCGACGTGCAGGAACATCGCGGTCACGAGCGTGAGGACGTTGTGGAGCGTGACCTCGGCGTTCACGCGCGCCGGCACCAGGCCCCACTCCTGCAGGAACGGCACGAAGCGGGGCCCGACCGAGAGTTCGAAGGTGAAGGCCAGCACGTTCACGCCGATCAGCGCGATCGTGGCGTAGGGCCAGCGGTGTGTCCTGGCCTCGTGACTGTAAACCGGCAGCATGTCACCTGTATCGCCTGCGCCGGGCGGCGGCTTTAGCGGCACAAGCTGGCGGCCGCGAACCCCGCGCGGCCCGGGCGCGTCTCTTGCGCCAGAGAACGGCCCCGCAAGGCCACGAGCGAAGGGACGAACGCCATGTCGCAGATCCTCGGTCATCGCCGCATTCTGATCGTCGCGATCGTCGCGGCGGCGCTGCTCGCCGCCGCCGCCGTCGACCGCCTCGTCGTCGCCGGTTCGAGCGGCCCGTCGAACGGGCCCGCGGCGGGCATCACGCTGTCGCCGGACAGCGGGTCCAGCGGTTCCTCGTCGACCTCGAGCGCACACACCGGCACCTTCGCCCCGGCATCCACGGGCGCTGCCGCCGGCGCCGCTGAGCCCGCCGGCGCCGCGGCGTCGTCGTCGGCCCTCCTGAGCGACCTCGCCGCCTCGGAGCACCGGTTCCTGGTGCGCACCGGCTCCATGTCCCTGCTGGTCGCGCGCGGCGACGTGCCGCAGGCGGCCGCCCGCGTCGTCGCCTTCACGACCGGCTACGGCGGCTACGTCCTGGACAGCCAGGTGTCGGCGGCAAGCGGCCGGTCCAACGCCTACGCCACCGTGACCGTGCGCGTGCCGGCGAACGCATACGACGCGGCCATCGCGCGTTTCGGCACGCTCGGCTACGTGCAGGACGTGCAGACGAGCGCCACCGACGTCACGCAGCAGTCAGTGGACCTGAGCGCGCGCCTGGCCCAGGCGCGCAGCGTCGACCGCCGTCTGCTCGGCTTCCTCGCGCGCGCCACCGACGTCACGCAGGCGCTCGCCGTGCAGGCCCGCATCGAGGCGACCCAGGTCAAGGTCGAGGAGTTGAGCGGCGAGCTCAAGGCGCTGCGCGAGCAGGTGACCTACGGCACGCTCGCCGTGTCGATCGGCGAGCGCTCGCGGCCCGGCGGGCACGCCCATCGCCACGGTTTCCCGGCGGCGCTGTCGACGTCGTGGCACGACCTCGTCGGCGGCTTCGAAGCGATCGTCATCGGCCTCGGCGCGGTCATCCCCTACGCCGTCCTGCTCGGCATCGTGGCTCTCGCCGCCTGGTACGGCGCGCGCGTCGCGACCCGGCTGCGTCACCGGCCGGGCGCCGAGCGCGAGGCAAGCTGAGCGTGATATCGTCGCGGGCCGGGAATGACCCGGCCCGACCACGACGGAGGGAGCCAGGCATGAAGGCGGTGCGGATCCACGAGTACGGCGGCCCCGAGGTGCTCGTCTACGAGGACGTCGCGACGCCGTCGCCGGGCCCGGCTCAGGCACTCGTCCGCCTGCGGGCGGCCGCGGTCAACCCGATCGACACCGCGGTGCGCACCGACGCCTTCCCCACCCCCAGGCAGCCGCCCAAGATCCTGGGCTCCGACGGCGCCGGCGTGGTCGAGGCCGTCGGCGCCGACGTGCACGACCTGGCGCCCGGCGACGAGGTCTTCTTCACCGGCCTCGGGATCGGCAGCGAGGGCACCTACGCCGAGTACGCCCTGATCGCCCCCGTGCAGGCCGTGCGCAAGCCGGCCGGCCTGAGCTTCGAGGAGGCTGCCGCCCTGGGCCTCGCCTTCTCGACGGCCTGGTACGGCCTCGTGCGCCGCGCCGGGCTGCAGGCAGGCGAGACGGTGCTCGTGCAGGGTGCCGCCGGCGGCGTCGGCAGCGCCGCGGTCCAGCTCGCCCACGCCCGCGGCGCGCGCGTGCTGGCCGTGGTCGGCAGCGACGACGACGCGCGTCGTGTCGGCGAGCTCGGCGCCGACGAGACCGTCAACCGCCACGAGACCGACGTCGTCGCCGAGGTCCGGCGCCTCACCGCCGACAAGGGCGTCGCCGTGATCCTCGAGCTCGTCGCGTCGGCCAACCTGGCCGCCGACCTCGACATGATCGTGCGCGGCGGCCGCATCGCCTGCATCGGCGCAGGTCCGGGGCCGACCGTCGAGGTCCCGACCGGAAAGGCGATCGCCGGCGACGCCGCGCTGCTGTTCGGCAGCTCGAGCAACGCCGGTCGCGCCGGCGTCGCCGAGACCCTCACCGAGGTCGCCCGCCTGGTCGAGGCGGGAGAGCTACGGCCGGTCGTCGGCCAGGTGCTGCCCCTCGCGCGCGCGCGAGAGGCTCATGAGATGCTGGCGGGGCGTCACTTCGGCAAGATCGTGCTGGTGCCGTAGGGCGCCGACGCCAGGGCCAGGGCCGGCGCCGCCGCGGCCGGGCCGGCGCGCCTAATACCCCTTGCCGTTGCCGCGGATCGCCTGCTCACGCTGCTTACGTAGCTCGAGGCCGGGGATCAGCGCCTTCATCACGGCGACCAGCAGGTCGAGGCGCTCGGCCTCGGAGCGCGACTCGAGCAGTCGCTGCTTGAGGGGCTGGCCGAAGTCGACGGCCGCCGCCAGACGGAACGACAGCGGGCTCTCGCCGCGCGGCACGCGCGGCTCGTCGACGCCCATGAGGCTGATCATGCGCCGGAACAGGCTCTCGGCGAGGTCCTCGGCGAGCTGTTGCGAAGCGACGGCCGACTCGAGGTCGTCGAAGACCTCGACCCGGCCCCGCAGGTAGTCGGCCGCGGGGTCGGCGGGCCTGATCAGCTCGGTGACCGTGAAGCGCTCGTGACCCGACACGAGGATGTTCAGGCGGCCGTCGTCGAGCTCGTCGATCACCTCGTCGATGGCCGCCGTGCAGCCCTTGTCGGCGTTCTTGTCGTCGTCGCTGAACACGATGCCGAAGACGGCTCCGCTCGCGCGGCAGTCGCCGATCAGCGCCTTGTAGCGCTCCTCGAAGATGTGCAGCGGCAGGACCTCGCCGGGCAGCAGGACGAGCGGCAGCGGGAACAGCCCGAGGATGTCGTCAGAGCTGGGCATGCCAGGCCAGGACGACGGCTTCGAGCTTGCCTTCGGTCGCGGCGTCGGGGTCGTCGCCGAAGTCGGGCAGCGCGCAGACCCACTTGTGTAGCGTCACGAAGTTGATGTCGAGAGGATCGGCGTCGGGGTGCTCGTCGATGAGCGCGAAGGCGATGTCGTCGGGCTGGTCCCAGGTCAGTGGCACGGCTCGCTCCCTTTCGGCGCCTGTCTGCCGGCAACCCTACACACGCTCCCGAACCCCCGCAACGCCGCGGCCCCCCTACCGCGGCCGCCGGCAGACGTACATGGTGTAGTCCATCGTGCGCCCGTCGACCACGTCGCTGGCCGGCGCGGCCTCGACGGCGGCGAAGGCTCCCGCGAGCGCGTCCTCGAAGCTCGCGTAGCGTTCCGGCGACCAGAACACGACGACGCCGTCGGGCCGCAGGGCGCGCGCCGCCCGGGCCAGCCCGTCGGCCCCGTAGAGCGGGGCATTGTCGGCGCGCACCAGCCACTCAGGGCCGTTGTCGGTGTCGAGGGCGATCAGGTCGTAGCGAGCCGGTCCATCGAGCAGGTCGGCCACGTCGGCGACGACGATGCGCGAGCGGGGGTCGCCTTCGGCGCGCTCGGCCCGCTCACGCATGTAGGTCGCGAACCACTCGACGATGAGCGGCTCGTACTCGGCGACCGTGACGCTGCGGGCCGGCAGGTCGAGCGCCTCGTCGAGCGCGTAGCCCATGCCCAGACCGCCGATCAGCACATCGAGCGGGCGCGCCGGCAGAAAGGGTCGCGCCGCCGCGACGAGCGCCCGGCTGGAGCGCTCGTTGCAGCTCGCGATCAGAAAGGCGCCGTCGCAGACAACCTGCAGCTCGGCGCCGCGGCGCAGCAGGACGAGCTCACCGGCCCGTCCGGCGCCCGTCTCGAGCACCGCCGTCTCGCTCATGCCCGCAAGCATACCCCGGAGCGCACCCGCGCCGCGCGGGCATCGCGCCGCGCCCGACGGCGCGTCGTCAGACCGCGGCTGCCCGGTACGCGGCGATCACCTCTTCGACCCGGGCGAGCACGGCGGCGTCGACCGGCACGCCCTGCGGCGTTGCGACGATCTCGCGGACCCGCTCCATCGCGTCGGCCACGAGCGAGCGCCCCGCGTAGCTCTCGAACGGCGCCCGCTGCCAGACGGCGGGGCTCCACAGCTCGCCGGCGTGCAACAGGCGGCGCGTGCTGCGCGCGCCCAGGAAGTGGCCGCCGATGCCGATCTCGCGGATGTCGTCGAACAGGGCGTGGGCCTCGTCGAGCGGGTCGTCGCGCACGAACCGGCGGACCGCTCCCACGGTGTCGCAGTCGAGCACGGCCTTGGCGAGGCTCACCGACTGGGCGCCGTCGAGCAGGCCGAACGCGAGGATGCACTCGGAGCCGGCGAGAGCCGCGGCCAGGGCCGTCATCATGCCCTCGGCGCCGGCTTGCTGGTTGCTCACCTTGGCGTCGCTCGTGCCGCCGCTGCCCATGGTGCGCAGCCCATAGTGATGGCTCATCTCGATGCAGATCGTGTTGATCAGGGCGACCTCGGGTGCGCCGCAGAGGTACAAGCCGCTACGCATCTCGGCGGCCGCCGTGCCGATCGCCGACACGATCGCCGAGCCCGGCGCCGCGAGCTGGAAGAGCACAACCGCGCTGAGCAGCTCGGCCATGTTGACGATGCAGCAACCGAGCACGCTCATCGGCCCGGTCGTGCCCATGAGCGGCATCGGCATGACGAAGATCGGCACGCCGGCACGGGCCAGCTCGATGCCGGCCTCGGTCATCTCCTTGTCGTGCTGCAGCGGCGCGATGGTGCAGCTCGTGACCGAGAAGATGGGGCGCTCGTGCAGCGAGGCGCCGGCGAAGGTCTCGAGCATCTCGACGTAGGCCGGCACCTGCTCGGGGTGGCGCACCTCGTCCTGCAGGTGCTTGCCGCTCTCGGTGAGGCCGATCGCCGCCATGCGCAGGCCCTGGGTGACGGGGTCGACGTCGCGCGGGCACACCGAGCACCAGTTCATGTCGATCTCGTCGAGGCCCTCGAACAGGCGCATGACCGTGTGCAGGTCGGCCGCGGTGCCCTCGTGGCGCTCGCCGGTCAGGTCGTCGTACATGTACGTGCCGGTGCCGTCGGTGCAGAAGACGATCGGGTCGTCGTCGCCCAGCCAGCGGTCGTGCCGCGGGTCGCGGCCGGCCAGCAGGATGCGGTCCGGCAACGTAGCCAGACAGCGCTCGACGAGCTCGCGCGGCACGCGGGCGCGCAACGTCTCACGCTCGACGGGCGCGCCCGCCGCCTCGAGCAGGTCGATCGCCTTCTCGGTGTTGTAGGCGACGCCGACCTCCTCGAGCACGCGCATGGTCTGCTCGTGGATGAACCGGCGGTCCTCGTCGGACAGGTAGCGGACCCTCGCTCGTGCCACGTCTCCCCCCTGGGTCGTTCTCTTCTCAGGTGCCGTCCGGCCGGCGCCGTGCCCGGCTGCCGTCGGCGGGTGCTCCGGGCGCGCGTCCGTCGCGCGGCGCCCTCAGGCGAGGGTCGCCGCGTAGGCGGCGATCACCTCGTCGATGTGACGGTCGGCGTCGTCGGGCAGCGCCGGCGGCTCGTAGGCGGCGATCGCCGCACGCGCCCGCTCGACCGCGCTGGCCACGAGCGACGTGCCCGCGAACTCCTCGAACGTACCACGCTGGAACACGGCCGGCCGCCACACCTCGGTGCGGGCGAAGGACCGCGTGGCGCGCCGCCCCAGGAAGTGACCGCCGATGCCGACCTCGCGGATGTCGTCGAGCAGGGCGTGGGCCTCGTCGACAGGGTCCTCGCGCAGGTAGCGCCGCAGCGCCCCGATCTGGTCGCAGTCGAGCACGATCTTGGCCAGGCTCGACTGCTGCACCCCGTCGAAGCCGCCCGCCGCGATCAGCGAGTCGGCGCCGATCAGGGCGGCGACGAGCGCGGTCATGCCGCCCTCGGAGCCACACTGGAAGTCGGGCGCCTTGGCGTCGGACGACATGCCGGTCGCCTGCGTCGGCAGGCGGTAGAACCGGCTCATCTCGATGCAGATCATGTTGATCAGACCGATCTCGGGGCCGGCCGCGATGTAGCCGCCGGTACGCATGTCGGCGACGCCGGCGCCGACGCCCGAGATCGTGGCGCAGCCCGGCTCGGCGAGCTGGTAGAGCACGATGCCCGACAGCAGCTCGGCCATGTTGACGATGCAGTCCGCCAGCACGGTGCCGGGTCCCGTCGTGCCCACCTGAGGCATGGGCAGCACGAAGATCGGCACGCCGCGCTTGCAGAGCAGCAGGCCGGCCTCGGTCATGTCGCGGTCGTGCTGCAGCGGGGCGATCGTGCAGTTCGTGACCGAGAAGTAGGGGCGCTCGGTGAGCGGCGCTCCACAGGCGGTCTCGTAGATCTCGAGGATGGGGCCGACCATCTCGGGCGTGCGCACCTCGTCCTGAACGTGCTTGGCCGAGTTACGCACCATCACGGCCTGCATGACGAGCGGCATGAGCTCGCCGTCGGCGTCGCCGGCCTGCATCGTGGGCCACAGGTAGTCGAGCTCGGGCATCGCGTCGGAGAGCCGCGTGATCTGCGCCAGGTCGTCGCTCGTACCCGGTCGCCGCCTGCCGGTCAGGTCGTCGTACCAGTACGTGGTCATGCCGTCGCTCGTGCAGAGAAAGCCGCCGTCGCCCAGCATCACGTCGTGGGCGGCGTCGCGGCCGGCCAGGCGCACCTGGCGCGGCACGGTCGCCAGGGCGGGCTCGATCAAGTCCCAGGTCAGCTTCGCCGTGAGCGCCTCGCGGTCGACCTCAGCGCCGGCCGCAGCCAGGAGCTCGATCGCCTTGGGGCTGTTGAAGGCCACGCCGACCTCGGCCAGGACCTGCAACGTCTTCTCGTGGATGAACTGCTTCTCGTCGTCGCTCAGATACGTGATCCGGGCCTTGGCCACCGCGTGTCCGCCTTCCGTCCAGGAGTTGCCACGAGCGCGTCGAGGGGGACAGGGCCGCTCCCCCGCGCTGCGCCGAGCACCACGTCGGCCTGGCGCCCCGCGCGGCCGGGCGAGGCCCGCGCCGCCCGGCGCGCCACGCGACTTCCGCACGGCGCGCGGCAGGCGACGGTCGCCCCCCGGCCGGCCAAGCATACCGCAGGAGGTCGCCGCCGCAGGCGGGTGACGGCTAGGTTTGTGGAAGATTGGCGCCGGCGCCGACGCCGGCGCGCAGCCCGGCCCGGAACGACGAAGGGGGCGGGACGCGGCTTGCAGCCGCGTCCCGCCCCCTTCGTGAAGAATCCCGGCGGCGTCCTACTCTCCCGCGGGGTCACCCCCGAAGTACCATCGGCGCTGGAGGACTTTACTTCTCTGTTCGGGATGGGAAGAGGTGTGTCCCCTCCGCTATGGCCACCGGAAAGGTCGCGCGAGCTACACATGAGCCCGCAAACCTTGGGTGCCGGTAGCCGACACGGACCTGAAAGCTACATAGCGGCGCGGGTGATCAGATCAAGCCCTCGGCCAATTAGTACAGGTCTGCTGAACATGTTGCCATGCTTACACATCCTGCCTATCAACCAGGTGGTCTACCTGGGGCCTTACCCACTCGAGGTGGTGGGACATCTCATCTTGAGGCGAGCTTCCCGCTTAGATGCTTTCAGCGGTTATCTCTTCCAGACGTAGCTAGCCTGCAATGCCGTTGGCACGACAACAGATACACCAGAGGTCTGTTCATCCCGGTCCTCTCGTACTAGGGACGAGCCCTCGCAAATGTCCAGCGCCCACAGAAGATAGGGACCGAACTGTCTCACGACGTTCTGAACCCAGCTCACGTACCGCTTTAATGGGCGAACAGCCCAACCCTTGGGAGCTACTACACCCCCAGGATGCGATGAGCCGACATCGAGGTGCCAAACCCTCCCGTCGATGTGGACTCTTGGGGAGGATAAGCCTGTTATCCCCGGAGTACCTTTTATCCGTTGAGCGACCGCGATTCCACTCTCCACGGCCGGATCACTAAGCCCGACTTTCGTCCCTGCTCGACATGTCCGTCTCGCAGTCAAGCTCCCTTGTGCCTTTACACTCTACGCACGGTTTCCAATCGTGCTGAGGGAACCTTTGGGCGCCTCCGTTACATTTTGGGAGGCGACCGCCCCAGTCAAACTGCCCACCAGACACTGTCTGCCCGCCGGATCACGGCCGGGCGTTAGAAACCCAGTACACGAAGGGTGGTATCCCAAGGTTGGCTCCACCGAGACCAGAGTCCCGGCTTCATAGCCTCCCACCTATCCTGGGCAACGTGCACCAGATTCCAATGTCAAGCTGCAGTAAAGGTTCACGGGGTCTTTCCGTCTTTCTGCGGGTAATCGGCATCTTCACCGATACTACAATTTCACCGAGTCCCTCGTTGAGACAGCGCTCAAGTCGTTACGC
>CAVYCN010000001.1:0-20532 GCA_963767005.1 uncultured Actinomycetes bacterium | reverse complement strand
GCTTGAGCTCCTCGGTGAAGGCGGCGCTGACGGCGAGGGCCCCCGAGGCGATGCAACCGCCGCCCGTGCACACGAGGACGTGGCTTCTGAACTGCTCCATATCGGTTCCCTGACTCCTCGGAAGCTTCCTACGACCTGATCAGCAACGCGTCGACCGGCGCGCCGCCGACGAGATGCTCGGCGACGATCTTCTTGACCTTGTCGTCGTCGAGCAGGCCGTAGCGGTAGGGGGTGTCGCTCGCGTCGCGCACGGTGACCATCGGCTCCTGCTCGCAGAGGCCGGCGCAGCCGGACTGACGCAGCGTGACGTTGTCGACGCCGGCGGCCGCCATCTCGCGCATGAAGGCGGCGGCGACGCCGCGCGCGCCGGCGGCGATGCCGCAGGTGCCCATATGCACGGTGACCTGGACGTCCTTGGTGCCGTCGCGCAGCTCGACCGAGGCCTTGGCCCGGTCGGCGAGGGCCTTGAGGTCGGCCGCGCTTCTGATCTTCTCGGTCATGACCTCAGGCGCTCCTTTCCGCCGCGGCGGCGTCGTCTGCGTACTCTTCGAGGATGGCGCCGACGCGCTTCGGCTTGACGCGGTGGTGCACGTCGTCGTCGATCATGATGACGGGCGCGAGACCGCAGGCGCCGAAGCAGCGCCCGACCTCGAGCGAGAACTGGCGGTCGTCGGTGGTGCCGCCGACGTCGATGCCGAGATCCTTCTTGAGCGCGTCGAGCACGTTCACGCCGCCGCGCACGTAGCATGCGGTGCCCAGGCAGACGCGGATGACGTGCTTGCCGCGCGGCACGGTCGAGAAGAACGAGTAGAAGCCGACCACGCCGGCCACCTCGCTGTAGGGCTTGCCGAGCTCGCGGGCGATGTGCTTGAGGGCGACCTCGGGCAAGTAGCCGAAGATGCCCTGGGCGAGCTGCAGGACGGGGATCAGGGCGCCGGGCTTGCCCCGGTAGCCCGCGATCACCTCGTCCAAGCGAGCGAGCAGCTCCTCTTCGGTCGCTTCCTCGCAACCGCACTGTTGCAGGACTTCAGTCATCCCACGCTCCTTCTTCTGGTTCGCACGTCCACAGTCTCTGCTGGCTGGTTCGTCGGGTCGGACGCCGGCACGGCGTCGGGGGTGGTCAGGCCGGGCGTCGCGTCGGCGCCGGCCAGGATGGCGGCGCAGCGCTCGACGCCGGCGCCGCCGGCGACGAGCGCTGCGCCGCTCAGGGTGCACGAGTCGGGCCCGGAGCCGACCTTGAGGGTCAGATCGGCCTGAGGGCTGGTGGCGGCCATCACGGTCATGGTCTGCACGACGTCGCCGAGCGGCGGGCGGTCGACGTGCGAGAGGCGCATGACGGCCTCGATCGCGACGCCGCCGAGCGCGGCCGAACGGCGCATGGCGAGGTGACCGCCGGCGGCCTCGGCGGCCTCGCGGAACAGCGGCAGGCCGAGGCCGGTCTTCTTGCCGGACTTGGTCGTGAAGAACGGGTCGGCGGCCTGGTCGGGGGTCACGTCGAGGCCGGGTCCGTCGTCTTCGACCAGGATGGCGAGCTCGTCGCGTGCGGGCGCGATCTCGACGTGCACGGTGACGACGCCGGCGCCGGCGCGCAGCGAGTTCTCGATCATCTCGAGCAGGTAGAGCGACAGGTCATGCATCGGTGACGCTCCTGCCGCCGCGATGGTGCACCGCGAGGGCGAGCTCGGCGAAGGTCGGCTCCTGCGCCACGAGACCGGTCGCGACGCAGCCGACGTCGGCCAGGTAGTGGCTGTCGGACGAGCGCACGACCGGCAGGCCGTAGCCGGCCCCGGTGAGGGCCGCGGGCGAGCCGGGCGGCGCGTGGCGCGACAGCTCGACCGCGTCGAAGCCGGCGTCGAACGGAAAGAAGCCGAGCTGCGAGACGACACCGAAGGTCGGGCGGTCGACGTGCGCCGCGACAGCGAGCCCGCCGAAGCGCTTGACGAGCTCGACGACGGCGTCGAGCGGCAGCGGCGTCGCCAGGGCGAGGGCGTGACGCTCCTCGCCGCAAAGCCTGCCGTCGGCGCTCATCAGGTACTGCTCGCCGAAGAAACGAGTGTAGTCGTCGTCGACCGGCGGCAGCAGGCCGCGCACTTCGTCGGCCGCGTTCACGGCGGCGGCCACGGTGGGGAAGAGGCCGACCACGTGAGCCTCTTCGACCGTCGTCACCTCCATGCCGGCGATCACGGCCAGGCGCGCGCCGGCGGCTTCGCCGACGGCGCGCACGTTGCCGGCGGCGTTGTGGTCGCACACGGCGATCATGTCGAGGCCGGCCGCGAGGGCCGCGTCGACGATCGCCGGCGGCGACATCTCGTCGCCGCCGCAGGGCGACAGCGCGGTGTGCACGTGCAAGTCGGCGCGCAGTGTCCGCATGGCTTCAGGCGCCACGCCCGCTGGTCACGCCCACGGCGTAGAGGCGGCCGACGACCTCGAAGGTGTCGGCGCGGGTGGCGTAGAGGTGCAGGTCCTCGGCCGTGGCCTTCTCGATCACCTCGGCGTCGGGCTCGCGACCCGACGAGAAGATGACGGCGGCAAGCTCGGCGTGGCTGGCGACGGCGACCACGTTCAGGTGCACCTGCAGGGTCACGAGCACGCCGCCCTCGGGAGCGTTGGCGAGCACGTCCGACAGCAGGTCGGAGGCGTAGCCGTTGCTCACCTCGGCAGTGGCGTCGAGCTGCGGGGTGAGGTCGGTGAGGTCGAGCTCTCTGGCGATCGTCTCGAGGTTCATCGGTCGTTGCCTCCGTCGGTCGAGCGGTAGGGGCACAGCGCAACGTCTGCCCGTTCGAGCACCACGTCCTCGGCGAGCGCCGCGCAGGTGGGCGCGCCGCAGGCGGCGCAGTCCTTGCCGGGCAGCGCACGACGCACGGCGTCGAGACGGGCGAGCTTGGCGATGGCCTTGGCCATGTCGGCGTCGAGGCGGATGCCGGGGCGCGCGGCGTAAGGTGTGAGCGGCGCGACGGCGGTGGCCGTGGCCGCCGCGGCGGCCACGGCCACACGCCGCGCCGTCGACAGGAAAGGGTCGTCGGCGAGCAGGGGCGAGCCCCAGCAGCCGCCGTCGCACACGTAGAGCTCGATCGCCACCGGCTCGGTGAGCAGGCCGTCCTCGATCTGTTCGAGCACGGCCAGCACGTGGCGCATGCCGGTGACGCGCAGCACGCCGTCGTCGGGCGGCGCCGTCGCGATCGCGGCCGGCGCGTCGCCCTGGCGGCCGGCGAGGCGGGCCAGCACGAGGTCGCGCAGCAAGGCCGGCTCGAGCGTGCGCCGCGGCGCGTCGACGCCGCGCGCGGCGAGCGCGCTGCGCTGGGCCGGACAGGAGATCACATAGGCGGTGTCGGCGCTCGTCGCGGTGGCGAGGGCCTCCCAGGGCGAGGCGTAGGGCGCGAGGTGGGCGATGAGCGACGGGAAGCGCAGCTCGACCAGGTCGACGACCGCGGGGCAGACCGGCGACAGCACGGGGCGCGCGGCGTCGTCGCCGGCGGCGCGCGCGACGACCGCGGCGCGCAGGGCGTCGTCGTAGCCGTCGACGGGTGCGACGGCGGCGAAGCCGGCTTCGGCGAGCGCGTCGGACACGAGGGTCGCGGGGATGCGCTCGCCGAAGCCGGCGAGGAAGGCCGGCGGCACAGCGAGGGCGACGGCGCCGAGCCGCTCCGCGTCGGGCGCCGTCGCGGCGAGGCCGAGCGCGCCCGACTCGCAGACGGCGATACAGCAGGTGCAGTCGATGCAGAGGTGCTCGAGCACGGTCGGCACGCCGTCGCGCACGCGCACGGCGCCGGTCGGGCAGGCGGTCAGGCAGCGGCGGCAGTCGCGGCAGAGCTCGCCGTTCACGGCGAGCGAGAGCGCCGGCCGTGCCGTGACCGCCTCGGGCTGGAGCTGCACGCTGAAGTGCACGGTGGTGCCCGCGCCGACCTCGGTCTCGAGCGAGAAGGTGTCGGCGTTGCGGCGGATGTTGGGCAGGCCGAGACCGGCGCCGAAGCCCAGCGCGCGGGCTTCGGGCGAGGCTGTGGACCAGCCCGGCGTGAGAGCGCGCTCGACGTCGGCGATGCCGGGCCCTTCGTCGATCACGTCGATGTCGATGCGGCGCTCGTCGAAGCGGGCTTCGAGGCGGCCCTTGTGGGCGTGGATCACCACGTTCATCTCGGCTTCGTAGGCGGCGATCATGGCACGCCGGATGGCGTCGGAGCGGGCGCCGATCGCCTTGAGGTGGGTCTTGATCGCGCGCGAGGCGGCGCCCGCCTCGCGGTAGTCGCCGCCCGTGATGTCGTAGCCGACGTGCTCCATGCGCCCGCTCGCCCTCAGTCGTGCGCGGCCGAGGCGGCCGCCGGCACCGCGGCCAGGGACTGGTAGATGAGACCGCAGGTCTCGAACACGCCGATCGGCGAGACCATGAGCGTCGTGCCGGTGCTCTCGGCCCTGGCGACGATCTCGGGCTCGGGACGGGCGCCATTCACGAAGCAGATGCCGGGCACGTCCATGAGCTCGGCCAGGCGGATCATCTGCAGGCTCATGAGGTTGGTCACCAGGAGGGTGCGGTCGGAGGCTTCGTTCAGCAGGTCGCTCACGCGGTCGCCGGCATAGATCTTCTCGACGGCGCGCTCGGGGCAGGCGTCGGTCGTCAAGATCTCGGCGCCGACGCAGCGGGCGAGCTCGTCGATCTTCACCTCGCCGCCGGCGAGCAGGGTGTCGAGCCGCTGCATGAGCGGCGCGGTGGCCCGTTCGGCTTCGGCCTCGGTCTCAGCCGTGGCGACCGGAGTCTCGCGGGCGACGTAGGCGGCGGTCTCGAGGGCGGCGGTGATGTCCATGTCGATCACCGAGACGCCCTCGGGCACCTGGAGCGGCGTGGCGGCGAAGCTCACGATGCTGCGCACGCCGGCGCGCACGAGCGCGTCTGTAACGCTCTGGGCGGCGGCCGGCGGCGTCGTCACGATGGCGATCTGGATGCCGAGGTCGCGCACGGTCGACTCCATGATGTCGACGGGAAAGCAGCGGCAGCCCTCGATGCGCTCGCCGGTCTTGCCGGGGTCGTCGTCGAAGGCGGCCACGATGGCGAGCTTGGGGCGCCGCCCGGCGAAGTGGGCGAGGATCGAGCGGCCCAGCTTGCCGGCGCCGACGAGCGCGACGTCCTGGCGGCGCGGGCCGTCGAGAAAGCCGCCGATGCTCTCGATGCACTTGCCGACCTCGTAGCCGCGCGTGGGACTGCCGGAGTAGCCGATCGCCATGAAGTCGCGGCGCACCTGAGCGGCGGTGAGGCCGGCGAGCTTGGCGAGCTGGTGGGAGAAGACGTGGCTGGTGCCGGCGTCGCGCAGCGAGATGAGCAGCCGCCGGTACAGGCTCATGCGGGCGATCGTCTTGCGCGAGACCATGGCTCCCCTCAGGCGTCCCTGACATTCATGGGCGGCCGCACCGTCACGTCGTTGCGTTACGTAACGTTGTGAAGCGATTCACAGCGTATCTCGCGGTCGCGGCGCTGTCAAGCCGCGCGGCCGGCGGTCGGCGGCGCTCCCGGAGGGCCGCGAGCGCCGCTTGGACAGAGCGTCCAAACAGCCGCTACGCGCTTCGCCCGGCGCGGCACGGACGGAGCGCTGCCCGGGCCGCGGTGAGGGCGTAAGATAGCGGCCGAACGAGGGTGACGGCGCCGTGGCGCCTGCCCTCGGGATGCTGTCCATCAGGCTAGCAAGGCTCTCCGGTTTGGCCAAACCGACGGAGCGATCCAGGTGTGGAGGTTCTCATGACGGTGGTCGCTGAAGACAAGAAGTCCAGAGTCCCGTTCTTCGTGGGACACACGTCCCCGATCACCGTGGACCACGCCGAGGGCGCCTGGGTCTACGGCACCGACGGCAGCAAGTGGCTCGATTTCTGCATGGGCATCGCGGTGGCCAACACGGGCCACGCCCATCCCAAGGTCGTCAAGGCCGTGCAGGACCAGGCCGGCAAGATGCTGCACGCGCAGATGAACATGTACTACCACCAGCCCATGCTCGACCTCGCCGAAAAGCTCTGCGAAGTCGTGCCGGGCAACTTCGACCAGGTGCTCTTCGCCAACTCGGGCGCCGAGGCCGTCGAGAACGCCGTCAAGCTCGCCAAAGGCACGCTGCGGCGCCCCGGCGTCATCGCCTTCCAGAACGCCTTCCACGGCCGCACGCACCTGGCCATGGCGATGACCGACTCGATCAATCACTATCGCGGCCACATGCAGCCGCTCGTGCCGTGCGTGTTCCACGCGCGCTACTGCGACCCGTACCACACGCCGGCCGGCACCGACCCGACCGCCTACGCGATCGACGACCTGCGCCGCATCCTGCGCGCCGAGATCTACGGTGAGGACGTGGCCTGCATCGTGGTCGAGCCGCTGCAGGGCGAGGGCGGCTTCGTCGTGCCGACGCCCGAGTTCATGCAGGAGCTCCGCAAGATCTGCGACGAGATCGGCGCCTACCTCGTGATCGACGAGATCCAGGCCGGCATGGGTCGCACCGGCAAGTGGTTCTGCCACGAGCACTACGGCGTGACCGCCGACATCGTGACGATCGCCAAGGGCATCGCCAGCGGTCTGCCGCTCGCCGCCATCGTCAGCCGCAAGGAGATCTGGGACAAGGTCACGCCGGGCTCCATGGGCGGCACCTTCGGCGGCAACATCGTCGCCTGCGCCGCGGCCCTCGCCACGTTCCAGGTGATCGAAGAGGAGGGCATGCTCGCCAACGCCGCCCGTCAGGGCGACAAGCTGCAGGCCTTCTTCCGCGACCTGCAGAAGACCTACCCGCAGATCGGCGACATCCGCGGCAAGGGCGTCATGCAGGCGATCGAGATCGTCAAGCCGGGCACTCGCGAGCCCGACGCCGGCCCGGCCAAGGCGTTCGTCGCCGAGGCCGCCAAGCGCAACACCATCCTCATGGGCGCCGGCAGCATGGGCAACTGCGTGCGCTTCCTGCCGCCGCTCATGGTCACCGACAGCGACATGGACGCCGCCTTCAGCGTGTTCACCGACGTCGCCAAGACGGTCTTCTGAGACACCCTTCAGGCACACGCAAGCGCTCGGACGGGGCGGCTCCGCAAGGAGCCGCCCCGTCCGCGTCTTTGGCTCGGCCTCAGCGGCCCACCCGCGCCGCGCCGTCGGGCCGGCCGCGCAGCGCTATGCTAGACTTCGCGACCATGCATGAGCCGCCGGCCGGGGGGCCGTTCCACACCCGCATCCGCGTACGCTACGAGGAGACCGACGCCGCCGGCGTCGTCTACTACGCGAACTACCTCGTCTACTTCGAGGTCGCGCGCGTCGAGGCGCTGCGCGCGGTGGGCAGGCCGATCGTCGCCGTCGAGGAGCGCGGCGTCGTGCTGCCCGCGGTGAGCGCGACCTGCGCCTATCACTGCCCCGCCCACGTCGACGATCTGCTCGACGTCGCCATGTGGACCGAGCACGTCGGCCGCGCCTCGTTCGGCTTTCGCTACGAGGTCCGGCGCGTCGGCGACGGCGCGACGCCGCTCGACGCGCCGCTCGGCGACGCCGAGCTGATCGCAAGCGGCGCCACACGCCACGCGGTCGTCGCGCGCGACACGATGCGGCCGGTGCGCATCGAAGGCTGGATTGCCGACCTCGTGGCGCGGGCACAAGAGTGGCGGCCGCATTCATGAGCACCACGCCACCCATCGAGGATTTCGAGCTCCACATGCCCGACGATCTCGACGTCGAGCACTGCTATCGCCACCCCGACCGCGAGACCGGCGTGCACTGCTCGAACTGCGGCCGGCCGATCTGCCACGAGTGCATGACGCCGGCGCCCGTCGGCTTTCGCTGCCCGCAGTGCATGGCCGACCAGCGCCGTAGCGTCGCCGGCGGCGGCCGCCCGCGGGTCGTCACCCGCCAGCAGACGCGCAGCCGCTGGGATCGCAGCAGGGGCCGCGGCGCGGTGTACGGCGGCAGTGCCGGCATCAGCGTCACGAAGGCGCTGATCGTCGTCAACGTGCTCGTGTTCCTGGTCGAAGTCGCGCTCGGGGCGGGCAGCCTGTCGATCTTCGGCTCCGGCAACAGCAACACGCTGTTCAGCATGGGGGCGATGACGCCGTACAGCGTCATCGTCGATCATCAGTACTGGCGCATGTTCACCATGATGTTCCTGCACCTCGACCTGGCACACATCTTCTTCAACATGCTCGCCCTCTGGTTCCTCGGCGAGTTCACCGAGAACCTGCTGGGTCGCGCCAAGTTCCTCGCGCTCTACTTCGTGACGGGTTTCGCGGGGTCGGTGTTCGTGCTGCTGTTCGCGACCGGAGGACTGCTGTCGGCCGGGGTGCCGACGGTCGGTGCTTCGGGAGCCATCGCCGGCGTGTTCGGCGGCCTCATGGCGTATGCGTATCTCAACCGCCACCGCGACTACATGGCGCGGGCGATCTTCGGCCAGCTCGTCTTCTGGTTCGTCCTCAACCTCGTCATCAACGTGTCCTCGGCGCGCTCGCAGGGCGGCGGCAGCCTGTCGTGGCAGGGCCACCTGGGCGGCTTCGTCACGGGCGTCGTCCTGGTAGCGTTTCTGACGCTCCTCGGGCGCAAGCACCCCGGGGGCCGGTTCACGGTCGGCGACACGGTCGCCACCCTCGCCATCGTCCTCGTGCTGGTCGCGCTCACCGTGTGGAAGGTGCACGCGGGCCTGCTCGCGGCCTCCATCCCCTGGCCGTGAGCGATCCGCCCAGAGGCTCGCGCGAAGCCGCCCCGCCCGTCACTTCGCCCGCCGCCCCGCCCGTCACTCGGCCCGCGGCATCGCTCGCCGGTCCCGTGGCCGCCGGCCTCGTCGAACCGCGCGCGGTGACCGTTCCGGGCGACGAGGTCGAGCAGCGGCTGGCCGCCTTTCGCGAGACGTTGCGCACCGAGGGGATCGACGTCGCCATCGTCGTGCAGAACGCCGATCTCTACTACCTGACCGGCACAGTCCAGCAGTCGCACCTCGTCGTGCCGGTCGACGGCGAGGCCGTGCTGCTCACCCGCAAGACGGTCGCGCGGGCCCGCGCGGAGTCGCCGTTGCGGATCGAGGAGCTGCCCACCGTGCGCCGCCTGGGGGAGCTCGTGACCGAGGCTTGCGGGGTCGAGCCCGAGGTCGTCGGCATGGAGCTCGACGTGCTGCCGGTCGCCCAGTTCCGCCGGTACGAGGGCCAGTTCCCGCGGTCGCGCTTCGTCGACGTCGGCGGCGCCCTTGTGCGTCGGCGCGCCGTCAAGTCGGCCTGGGAGGTCGAGCGCATCCGTACGGCGGCAGCGCTGGCCGATGAGGTGTTCACGCGCATCCCGGCACTGCTGCAGGCGGGCCTGACCGAGGCGGCCTTCGCCGGCCGGGTCGAGGCCGAGGCGCGCGCCCTGGGCCACCAGGGCGTGATCCGCATGCGTGCCTTCAACGGCGAGATGTTCTACGGGCAGCTGCTGACCGGGGTGAGCGGTGCGGTGCCGTCGTATCTCGACACGCCGCTCGCCGGCCTGGGCCTGAGCCCGGCCGTCGCGCAGGGGGTGAGCTTCCGCGAGATCGGTCGCGGCGAGCCCATCGTCTTCGACTTCGTGCCGGTGGTCGACGGCTACACGGCCGACTTCACCCGAATGTTCTCGATCGGCGAGCTGCCGGGGCGGCTCACGAGCGCGTACGAGTGCGCGCGGCGGGCGCAGGCGGCGGCCGCCGCCTGCGCCCGCCGCGGTACGCCCTGCCGCGACGTGTACGAGGCCGCGCTCGCCGTCGCCCGCAACGAGGGGCTCGAGGCGCACTTCATGGGCTACGGTCCGACTCAGGTGCGGTTTGTGGGACACGGCGTGGGGCTCGAGCTCGACGAGCTGCCGGTGCTGTCGCCCAACGACCAGATCCTCGAGCAGGGTATGGTGTTCGCCCTCGAGCCCAAGTTCGTGTTCCCGGGTCTGGGCGCCATCGGCATCGAGAACACGTGGGTCGTCGGCGGTGAGAGCCCCGAGTGCCTCACGCGCGCGCCCGACGAGATCGTCGTCGTCTGAGGGCCCCGAGTCGTCTGAGCCCGCCCCGTCGTCGTCCGCAGCCCGTCTCTCTTAGCCCAGTCGTCGTCAGAGGCCGACCAGTCGTCGTCGGAAGGCGCCGGCCGGCGCGGTCGCGCGGGTCGTGAAGTCTGGCGGGGGACAGGTCCCCGCGGCATCGTGAAATCTGCAGCGAGTCGTCTGAGCAGACGCGCGAGTTCCACCTTGTCTGCGTCCGGCCACGCGCGCGTCGCGTGGGCGACGAGGCTGCGCCGCACACCGCGCAGCTGGCGCAAGGCATTGTAGCCCCGGACGGTGGGAGCGAAGAGCGGCCGGATCTTGCCGCGCCAGCGCGGCGCCGCGAAGTCGTGGCGGTAGATGAGGCCGCGGTCTTCGAGGCGCCGCAGCTCGTGGCTGACCGTGCTGCGTGAGAGCCCGAGGAGGTCGGCCAGGTTCGAGGGTCGCCGGGCCCGGCCGCGGGCGATGCGATCGAGCAGGGCGTAGAGGGCGGGTTGGGTGCGCCAGGCGTCCCACGAGTCCGGCACGCCGCGTGCGCTCAGCAGCGCGTCGTGCCGGCGCGGCCGGGCGAAGGAGTAGGTGGCCAGCGTGAGGGCGTCTTCGAGGCCGGCCACCAGAGGGTCGCCGAGCGGCTCGGCCAGTCCGCGTTCGATGAAGCTGCTGGTCATGACCCGGATGGTGGCGGGTACAGGGCCGGGTTGCGAGGGTGGAAGGGTGGTGGGTCGGGTGTCGTTGGCGTTTTGTGGGCACTTACAACTTTCTGCCAGCGCCCACGCACCCATCACCCCCTCGCACTCGCGACTCGCGCGACTGTAACTGGACAAAGAGGGCCGATTGGTCCACAATGGGCCCATGAAGCTCTCGACACAAGCCGACTACGCCGTTCGCGCCGTCTACGAGCTCGCTCTGCGCGAGCCGGGGGCGGTCGTCCAGACCCGCGAGATCGCGGCCGCCCAGGGGCTGCCCGAAGGCTATCTGGCCAAGGTCATCCAGAGCCTGGTACGCGCCGGCCTGCTGCACTCGTGGCGCGGCACCGGCGGCGGCGTGTCGCTCGCGCGGCCGCGGGCCGAGGTCTCGGTGCGCGACGTCTTCGAGGCAGTCGACGGACCTCTCGAGCTGCACCGCTGCGACGGCCACACGGCGCCGTGCGACGCAGGGCCCTGCGGCACCCATACGTTCTGGCAGCGCATCGAGGACGTGCTGTCCGCCGAGCTCGAGCGCATGGATTTCGAGGCGCTGGCCACCTGCCGGCATGGCGCAGACACCGGCGACCAGGCAGTCGCCACCACGCAGGCGGGGAGGTGAATCACATGAAGGAAGAGGTCGAGAAGGCATTGCTCGACATCCGCCCGGCCCTCCAGGCCGACGGTGGCGACATCGAGCTCGTCGACGTGACCGACGACGGCGTCGTGCAGGTGCGGCTCATGGGCCATTGCGCGGGCTGTCCGATGTCGCAGATGACCCTCACGCACGGGGTCGAGCGTCACCTCAAGAACGTGGTGCCCGGCGTCGCGCGCGTCGAGAACGTGCTCGTCTAGGCACCGACGCGATCGAAACGAGGCGGGCGGGGCGGGACCGCATGCGGTCCCGCCCCGCCCGCCTCGTCGTCTCCGGCGCCTCAGCTCTCGTCGGCGCCGTAGGCCTCGAGCTTGACGTCGTCGGCCACCGCGTAGGCCATGTCGGTGCAGGCCGCGATGTCGTCGAGCGAGTAGCCGCAGGCGACTTCCTCGAGCACCCAGCCGTGCTCCGGGTAGTTGCGCAGCAGAGCGCGCTCCGTGATGATGACGTCGGCCTCTTCGGCGCCCGTCAGCGGGAACGTGCACTCCTTCATGAGCTTGGAGGAGCCGTCCTTCGAGCAGTGCTCGCTCACGATGTAGACGACCTTGGCGCCGGTGATCAGGTCCATGGCGCCGCCCATGCCGGCCAGCATCTTGCCGGGCACGATCCAGTTCGCGATGTTGCCCTTCTCGTCGACCTGCAGGGTGCCGAGGAAGGTCGCGTCGACGTGACCGCCGCGAATCATGGCAAAGGAGGTGGCAGAGTCGAAGTAGCTGCCGCCCGGGATCAGCGAGATGGGCTGGTTGCCGGCGTTGGCGCGGTCGCGGTCCTCGCAGCCGGGCTCGGGCGCGGGGCCGACACCGATGGCGCCGTTCTCGGTCTGGATGACGACGTCGACGCCCTCGGGCACGTAGTTGGCGATCAGGGTCGGGAGGCCGATGCCGAGGTTGATGATCTGCCCGTCCCGGAGCTCTTGGCCGGCGCGGGCGGCGATGACCTGCTTCGCGTTAGCCATTGAAGACCTCCTCGCGGATCGTGCAGTACTCGACGTTGGCGCGCACGACAGCGTCGACGAAGATGCCGCTCGTGTGGATCGCCTCGGGATCGAGCTCGCCGATGGTGTAGAGGTTCTCGACCTCGGCGATGACGTAGTCGGCGCACATGGCGGCCGGCACGTTGAAGTTGCGCGAGGTGCCGCGGTACATGAGGTTGCCCCAGGTGTCGCCGCGGTGAGCCCGCACGATGGCGATGTCGCACTTCACCGAGGGCACCAGGATGTACTTGCGGCCGTTGAGCTCGATGACCTGCTTGCCCTCCTGCGCGATCGTGCCGATGCCGGTCGGCGTGAGGAAGCCGCCGAGGCCGGCGCCGCCGCAGCGCATCATCTCGGCGAGCGTGCCTTGCGGCGTCGCTTCGACCTCGAGACGGCCCTCGTTCATGGCCTTGCCGATCTCGGGGGTCGTGCCGATGTGGCTCGCCACGATCTTCTTGACCTTGCCTTGCTTGACGAGCTCGACGGTGCCGCGCTCACGGTACCCGGCGTCGTTCTCGTAGATGGTCAGGTCGCCGATGTCCATCGTCTTCAGGTGGTCGATGATGGTGAGGGGGTCACCCTGACCGATGAAGCCCCCGACGGCGATGCTCATCCCGCTCCGTACGTGCGAGAGCGCCTCTTCGATGGGCACGACCTTGTTCTTGGGCACCGTTCACTCCTCCGGTCTGGCGCACGTGCCTTGCTGGTGCGGCGGGCGGACGGGCCCGCGTGTATAAAAGGCTATCATCGGGCGCGGCGCTTGTCGTCCGCCGGGGGCGCGCTCGGTCAGGCGCGCACAGCCCGCTCGACTGCTCCTGAGCGGGGCCGGCGCGGCCTGCCCTCGCGCCCGCGCAGGTGCCCTTGTATACTGCCCGCTGGCCGGTAGGGCAGAAAGGACGGAGGTTGCAGGGTGGGCAACGCTCAGGCACAGGCGAAGGTGGGCGTCATCGGCGGCTCCGGCTTTTACGAGCTGCTCGCGGACGCTCGCGAGGTCAGGCTCGAGACGCCCTTTGGCGCGCCCAGCGACTCGTTCTTCGTGGGCGACCTCGGCGGCGTGCCCACCGCCTTCCTGCCGCGTCACGCCCGCGGCCACCGCATCCTGCCGGGCGAGGTCAACTACCGGGCCAACATCTGGGGGATGAAGGCCCTCGGCGTGGAGCAGATCGTCTCGGCGAGCGCCGTCGGCAGCCTGCGCCAGGAGCTCAAGCCGCTCGACATCGTCGTGCCCGACCAGCTCTTCGACCGTACCAAGGCACGTCCGAGCACGTTCTTCGGCGAGGGCGTGGTCGTCCACATGGGCTTTGCCGACCCGTTCTGCCCGCACGTGTCCGGGGCGATCGTCGCCGCGGCCGGCGAGATCGGCGCCACGGTGCACGAGGGCGGCACTTACGTCTGCATCGAGGGCCCGCAGTTCTCGACGCGGGCCGAGTCGCGCGTCTACCGGTCGCTCGGCTTCGACGTGATCGGCATGACCAACCTGCAGGAGGCCAAGCTGGCCCGCGAGGCCGAGATCTGCTACGCCACGATGGCCCTGGTGACCGACTACGACGTATGGTACGAAGGCGAGGAGGACGTGACCCTCGAGCAGGTGCTGTCGAACGTGCGCCGCAACGTCGAGACGGCGCAGGCCATCGTGCGGCGCGTGGTGCCGGCTCTCGACCTGCAGGCCGATTGCCAGTGCCGTCACGCCGTCGAGCACGCGATCAACACGCCGGCCGAGCTGATCCCGGAGGCGACCAAAGAGAAGCTCGATCTGCTGATCGGCAAGTATCTGCGCTAGCGGGCAGGCGGCACGCACCTGCGGCTGCCGCAGGTACGTGCCGCCTGCGCCGGTGGCGCGCACCAGGACAGAGGTGACTACGCCGCGCGGCGATTCTCGCCGCGCGGCCCGGAGGGGCCCCACCGCCAGGCACGACTCGGGCTGGCGGGGGGCGAATGACTGAAAGGAGTCGTGCGAGGTGGGTTCATTCGTTTCTGACAACGCCGTGCTGATCGCGGTGGTCTGCGGCGTCGTGGCCGTGGTCTACGGCGTGCTGCTGATCCGCTGGCTGCTCGCGTTGCCGGCCGGCGACGAGAAGATGCGCGAGGTCTCGGGCGCCGTGCAGGAGGGCGCGCGCGCTTACCTCGGGCGTCAGTACCGCACGATCGCCATGGTCGGCCTCGTCGTGTTCGTCATCATCGGCCTGGCGCTCGGCGCCAAGCAGGGCTGGGGCCTCGGCTGGGAGACGGCGGCCGGCTTCGTGGTCGGCGCCTGCCTGTCGGCGGCGGCCGGCTTCATCGGCATGATGGTCAGCGTGCGCGTGAACGTGCGCACCGCCGAGGCCGCCAAGAAGGGCCTCGGCCCGGCGCTCACGGTCGCCTTCCGGGGCGGCTCGGTGACCGGTCTGCTGGTGGTCGGCCTGGCGCTGCTCGGCGTCACGACCTACTACTTCATCGGCAGTCACCTGTGGGCCGACCACGCGGTGCGCGCCCTGATCGGGCTCGGCTTCGGCGGCAGCCTCATCAGCGTGTTCGCGCGCGTGGGCGGCGGCATCTACACCAAGGCCGCCGACGTGGGCGCCGACCTGGTCGGCAAGGTCGAGGCCGGCATCCCCGAGGACGACCCGCGCAACCCGGCCGTGATCGCCGACAACGTCGGCGACAACGTGGGCGACTGCGCCGGCATGGCGGCCGACCTGTTCGAGACCTACGCCGTGACCGCCGTGGCGGCCATGCTGCTGGCCTACCTGTTCTGGCCGCACGTCGGCTCGGCGGTCATCACCTACCCGCTCGTGCTGGGCGGCGTCTCGATCATCGCGAGCGTCATCGGCACGTTCTTCGTGCGCCTCGGCGGCGGCAGCAACCCGAGCATCATGAACGCCCTGTACAAGGGTCTGGGTGTGGCCGCCATCATCGCCATCGTCGTCTTCTACCCGATCACCAGGTGGATGCTGGGCGCGGCCAAGTACCACGACGCGGGCGTGCCGAGCGTCGGCCGCCTGTTCCTGTGCGCGGTCACGGGCATCGTCGTGACCGCCCTCATCGTGGTCATCACCGAGTACTTCACCGCGACCCGCTACAACCCCGTCAGGAGCATCGCCAAGTCGAGCGTCACCGGCCACGCCACGAACATCATCCAGGGCCTGGCCGTGTCGATGCAGTCGACTGCCCTGCCGGTGATCGTCATCGCCATGGGCATCCTGGCGAGCTTCGCGGCGGCCGGCGGCCTCACTGCCGGCGGCGTCAACGGCGGCCTGTACGGCATCGCCGTGGCCGTCATGGCCATGCTCTCGATGACCGGCATCATCGTGGCGATCGACGCCTACGGGCCGATCACCGACAACGCCGGCGGCATCGCCGAGATGGCGAACCTGCCCGAAGAGGTGCGTAACACGACCGACCCGCTCGACGCGGTCGGCAACACGACCAAGGCGATCACCAAGGGCTACGCGATCGGCTCGGCCGGCTTTGCCGCCCTCATCCTGTTTGTGTCCTACACGAACGACCTGAAGGTCGGCTTCGGCCCCGGCGTCGTGAACGAGTTCCGCGTGAACAACCCGTGGGTGCTCGCCGGCCTGCTGCTCGGCGGCATGCTGCCGTACCTGTTCGCGAGCCTCTGCATGCAGGCCGTGGGTCGCGCCGGCGGCAAGGTGGTCGAAGAGGTGCGCCGCCAGTTCCGCGAGATCAAGGGCATCATGGAGGGCACCGGCAAGCCCGAGTACGGCAAGGCCGTCGACATCGTCACCCGCTCCGCGATCCGCGAGATGATGCTGCCGGCCGCGATACCGGTGCTCACGCCGATCGTCATCGCCCTGGTCTTCTGGAACAAGGCCTACCTCGTCCTGGGCGGCGTGCTCATGGGCTCGATCATCACCGGCCTGTTCCTGGCGATCTCCATGACGAGCGGCGGCGGCGCCTGGGACAACGCCAAGAAGCTGATCGAGGACGGCGAGTACGGCGGCAAGGGCTCCGACGCTCACGCCGCGGCCGTCACCGGCGACACGGTCGGCGACCCCTACAAGGACACTGCCGGTCCGGCGATCAACCCGATGATCAAGGTCATCAACATCGTCGCCCTGCTCGTGATCCCGTTCCTGGTGCACGTGCACTAGGCGCGCGACGACGTAGCGCCAGCCTGGGAGGGGGCGGGCGGCCGCAAGGCCGCCCGCCCCCGCGCCATTCCGGCCCGCCTCGCCGCATCATCGCGGGACAATCAGCCAGGGCGTGATTCTTGACGGGGATGTGCTACCGTAGGAAGCTGCCTCGTCGGCGTGCGCCGCGGGGCGTCGGTATGAAGAGAGCACATCAGATCCTGGCGGTGGTCTTCGCGGTCGTCGCGGCGGCCCTCCTCGTGAGGGGCGCGATGGGCGGGCTGTGGCCTGTCTCAGTACAGTTCCTCGCCGGCGTTGTGCTGCTCGGGGGGGCGATCCTGCGCTGGATCTACGCGTAGGTGAGCGAGCGGCGGCGGTGGTCGAGGGGCATGGGGTGAGCGAGTAGTGGCGCGGCGCAAGAAGAGAGAGGGGCACCTCCACAAGGTCCTGGGCGTCCCGGCGCTGTTCAGCACGGCCTACGGCAACGTCGGCTCGTCGATCTACTACGCCCTCGGCGTGGTGGCGCTGTCGGCTCTGGGGCTCACTCCGGTCGTGTTCATGCTCACGGGCCTCCTGTTCGTGACCACGGCCTGGTCCTATGCCGAGGCGACCACGATGTTTCCCGAAGCGGGCGGGTCGTCGAGCTTCGCGCGCCACACCTTCAACGAGTTCGTGAGCTTCGGCGCCGGCTGGGCGCTGATGCTCGACTACATCATCACGATCGCCATCTCGGCGTTCTTCGTGCCCAACTACCTGGCCACGTTCTGGCCCATCCTCAAGACCTGGCCGTACAACTCGATCGGCGGCATCGCGACCATCGCCTTCGTCGTCATCATCAACGTCGTCGGCATCAAGGAGGCCGCGCGGCTCAACATCATCCTGGCGATCGCCGACCTCTCCACCCAGACGCTGCTCGCCATCGTGGGTCTGTTCGTGTTCCTGTCGCCGCGACTGCTGATCGATCAGATCCACTTCGGCACGGCGCCGACGCTGCACCAGTTCATCTACGGCATCTCGATCGGCACCGTGGCATACACGGGCATCGAGACGATCTCGAACATGGCCGAGGAGTCGGCCAACCCGGGTCGCGACGTGCCGCGCTCGGTCAACTTCGTACTGCTGGCCGTGCTCGGCGTGTACTTTGCGATCTCGATGGTCGGCCTGTCGGCCATGCCGGTGCACTACAACGTGCTGCCGGTCGATCCGGCGACGAAGATCATCCAGCCGGTCGCGGTACAGGCGGCGCCCGGCAAGGATCCCAAGACGGGCCCCTGGGTGCTCAGGAGCGACCCCGCGCAGCCGGTGTACGTGTCCGTCGACTCGATCACACTGGAGATCTCGCCGGCGGTGAAGGGCAAGCAGCTCAAGGCCACGGGCGCCATCTACCGGCAGCCCGACGGACAGTGGGTCACCAAGCTCTGGGGCACCCAGTTGGGCACCGCCTACGAGGCCGACCCCCTGCAGGGACTGGTGCAGAACCTCCCCAAGAACCTCAACTGGCTGCGCTACATCCTGGGTCCGTGGATCGCCTTGCTTGCGGCCACCATCCTGATCATCGCCACCAACGCGGGCATCATCGGCTCCTCGCGTCTGGCCTACTCGATGGCCGGTCACAAACAGTTGCCGGCGCTGCTCAGCAGGGTGCACCCGACGCGCTTCACGCCCTACGTGGCGATCACGCTGTTCGGGACGATCGCGGCGCTGCTCATCGTGCCCGGCAAGATCGGCCTGCTCGCCGACCTCTACGCCTTCGGCGCGATGATCTCGTTCACCGTCGCCCACGTCTGCGTGGTCACCTTGCGCATCAAGCAGCCCGACGCCGAGCGGCCCTGGCGTCTGCCGCTCAACATCCCCTTCGGCAAGTACACGCTGCCGCTGACCGCCATGATCGGCGCGCTCGGCACCGCGTCGGTCTGGGTCGTCGTGGTGCTCACCCACGCCGACGGCCGCGCGGTGGGCTTCAGCTGGATGGGCGCCGGCCTTGTGATGTACGTCGTCTACCGCAAACGCAAGGGCTACTCGCTCACCCAGACCGTCAAGGCGGTGCCGCTGCCCGAGTCGGTACAGGCCGACATCGACTACGACCAGCTCCTCGTGCCGATCGTGGGCTCGCGCATCACCGACGAGATGATGGTGCTGGCCTGCCAGCTCGCGACCGAGAAACAGTCGGCGGTCGACGCCCTCTACGTGATCGAGGTGCCCTTCAACCTGCCCCTCGACGCGCGTTTGGCCGCGGAGCGCGACAAGGCGAAGGCGGTGCTCGACCAGGCGGCCGTGGTCGCCGACCAGTTCGGGGTGACGATGACGCCGATCGTGGTCACCGCCCGGGCCGCCGGACGGGCGATCGTCGACGAGGCCAAGGAGCGCCGCTCCGAGGTGATCATCCTGGGGGCGACGCGGCGCCGGCGCTTCAACGAGCGCGCCTTCGGGCGCACCATCGACTACGTGCTCCAGCACGCACCCTGCGAGGTGCTCATCAACCTCGTGCCGCAAGAGGGCGTCTACGCCGAGGACGCCAAGCAGGGCGCGGGGGGCGCCGAGGGACCGTCGCACGAGCACGTCGACGTCCCGGGGGTCGGCGACGGGCGCGTGGATCAGGCGGTCGGCGACGGTGAGGCCGACTCGACCTGAGAGCCCGACGCGCCGACCGCGCCGCCGCCGCCGCCCCAGCCCCTCTGAGCGCCGGCGGCGACGTTTCCGGCGGCAAGCCGTTGGCGGTATGCTGCACGACGTGCGCGAAGATGGCGGTGAGCCCGGTGCGGCTCGCCACAACCGGGGCGCCCTGCCAAGGGCGCCCTTCGTGAGGTGACGGCATGTACATCGTGATCGCTGGATGCGGACGGGTCGGGTCGAGCCTGGCCCTGCAGCTCGTGGCCGAGGGCCACGACGTCTGTGTGATCGACGAGAGCCCCGAGTCGCTCGCCCTGCTCGGCGACGACTACACCGGCCAGTTCGTCATCGGCCAGGCGATCGACTGGGAGATCCTGCGGCAGGCGAACGTCGGCGAGGCCGATGCCTTCGTCACGTCGACCGACGGCGACAACACCAACATCGTCGCGGCGCAGATCGCCCAGAACCACTTCGGCGTGCGCTGCTGCGTCGCCCGCGTGTTCGACCCGCTGCGCGCCGAGCTGTTCGAGCAGACCGGCATCCGCACGGTCTGCCCCACAAAAGACGCTCAGGACCTGCTGCACGACGCCGTGCGCTCGTGCCGGCTCTAGGAGGCTGAGGAACAATGTTCATCGTGATCGTCGGCTGCGGCAAGGTGGGGGTCAACACCGCGCGCAGCCTGCTGCACCTGGGTCACGAGGTCATCGTGATCGAGCAGCGCAAGAGCCGCTACGACCTGCTGCTCGAGGAGCTCGGCGACAACATGATGCTGGGCGACGGCACCGAGATCTGGGTGCTCGAGAAGGCCGGCATCGCCCGCGCCGACCTGGTCGTGGCCGTGACCGGCGACGACGAGGACAACATCATCATCTCGCAGATCGCCAGGCTGAAGTACGCGGTGGCCAAGGTCGTGGCGCGCGTCAACAACCCCTTCAACCAGCCGACCTTCGACGTGCTCGGCATCGACGCCACGATCTGCGCGGCGACCAACATGCTGCGACTCATCATGCACGAGCTGCCGGCCCACAAGTACGTGCCGCTGCTCACGCTCAAGCGCGAGAACATCGAGGTCGTCGAGCTCGAGGTGGGGGAGACCTCGCCGCTCGTGCATCGCCGCGCCAAAGAGATCGAGCTGCCGTCGGGCGCGCTCCTATCGGCCGTCCTGCGCGACGGCAAGGCGCTGCTGCCGTCGCAGGCGGGCGAGATCCTGCCCGACGACTACGTCCTGTGTCTGGTCGAGCCGGGCGTCGAGAAGGACCTGATCCACGCGGCCCTGCCCGAGGAGAACCCGGCCGAGATCCAGGCCGAGGGCGATATCGACGTCTACGGCGACGAGGCGCCTCCGGCCCAGCGCTCGTAGGGCGACGTTCGGCGCGTGCAGCGCCCCCAGCGGCTCCCGACCGACCAGCGCTCCCGGGCACGGCGACCTGGCGGTTGACCGCCCTCGCCCGCATCTTTACGATAGACGCCGCTCTACGGAGCCCTCACATCGGTGGCGAGGTAGCTCAGTTGGTAGAGCACATGACTGAAAATCATGGTGTCGACAGTTCAATTCTGTCCCTCGCCACCAGCTCTTTCTCCTGCAC